>CAVVDZ010000003.1:0-11829 GCA_963747145.1 uncultured Gammaproteobacteria bacterium
GCTCGCGCGCACCGAGCATGCCCTGGATCAACTGCGCAAGAACCCGCGGCTCGTGGTTGAGTGCCCGCGCGAGCCGATCGAGCTCGCCTGCGACCGGCGATTCATCATCCAGCAAAGTCACGGTTCGGCGGGCAGCCTCCGCATACAGGCCCCGCGCGTCGTCCACCAGTGCTGCCGACAGTCCGATGCGCGCCGCGAGCGGCAGGCGCCGCGCAAGCCAATGATTCAAGCCGTCGATCGTCTGCACATGCAGCCGCGCCGGGTTGTGCTCGAGTCCCCAGCCGCGTTCGCGGCTGCGAGCGAGCGCTGCACGCGCATGGCGGTGCAGGAGCTCGTCATGCGGCTTCGCGCCGTCCGGAAGCGGCCCGGTTGCCTGCTTGAGCGCATCCAGGATCCGGTGGCGCATCTCGGCCGCGGCCTTGCGCGTGAAGGTGATCGCGACGATCTGCTCCGGACATTCGACTTCCGCGAGCAACCGCAGGAATCGCAGCGTGAGCAGGCTCGTCTTGCCGGAACCCGCCGGCGCCTGCACGATGCAGGAGCGCGCCGGTTCAATCGCGCGCTCGCGTGCTTCGCGATCGAGTGCGATTGCATCAATCGTCATCGGCGTCTTCCTCGTCCTCTTCGACGGTCGAAGCCGCCTCGACGCGGCAGAGCGCCCCGAGATGGCAGTGTCGGCAGGTGTCGGCCGCGAGCTTTGGATCCACTTCGGCTTTGCCTGCCGCAAAATCCTCGGCGAGGCGGGCGAGCCAGGCATGCCAATGCGCGATGAGCTCGGGCCATTCGAAGCCTTTCTGCTTGTCCTCGGTCAGCGGGTACTTCGCGGCCGGCAGCAGCCCGGCGATCGCCTCGCCGTCCCGGCTCACGCCGACGTATTTCGCGCGCGCGGCGGCGACGCCGGCGAATGCAAGGCCGGCAGGCCGATCGGGATGCAGGACGGCATACAGCGGAAGCTGCGGGGCATCCATCCGCGCGCCGCGCCAGGCCGAGTTTTCGACCTTGCCGGTCTTGTAGTCGATGACGATGCGTTCTTCGCCGACGCGATCCACGCGATCGACCCTCAATGTCAATTCAAGCCCGCCGATCGCAAGCGAGCGTGCGCGCTCGGTCTCGATGACCGAAAACGGCGGCCGCGTCAGTTCGAGATCGAGCAGGTTTCCGATCGCCCGCCGCTGCCAATCGCGTTCGAGCGCAAGGAGCCGCGCGCCGGTCCCGGCCGGCGCGACGGCCGCGAGTGCAGCGTCCACCGCCTCGGCCACGCGGCCTGCGCGCTCTGCGCCGTCAAGGCTCGCCAGCGCTTCCTGCGTGCGAAGCCCTGACCACAGGGTTTCCAGCGCGCGGTGCAGGACGATGCCGCGATGACGACGATCGATTCCGGCGACAGGCTCCTCGAGCGGCACCGCAGAAAGGCGCAGCTCCGCAAAAGCGCGGAACGCGCACTTGGACTGAAGTTCGAGCACCCGGGCTCCGCCGGGGACGAGCGTCGAGGCGAGCGGCAGCGCCACCGCATCCGGCACGGACTCAAGCCGTGCGGCTTCGAATGCGAGCCGATCACGGGACGGGACAATCGGCGGGAGCTCGAGCATCGGCATCCCCGCAGGCAGCAGCGGCGAACCGTCGACCTCGGTGTCGTTCTCGAATTTCGGCCAGGACAGGACGAGAGCCGCCGACTGCGACTGCCAGCGCCCGATGATCTCGCGCGACTCGGCGACGCAGTCCTCCGGCTGTTACACCCGGCATGGCGAGCTGCCGCTGGACTTCGATCGGCAACAGGGGATCGACGTTGACCGGGCGTGGCCAGACCGTCGCGGTGAGTCCGGCGACCCAGAGACTGTCGA
The DNA here is from genome assembly GCA_963747145.1 of uncultured Gammaproteobacteria bacterium. GTDB lineage: Bacteria > Pseudomonadota > Gammaproteobacteria > Steroidobacterales > Steroidobacteraceae > SCUD01. The sequence goes on from CAVVDZ010000003.1 coordinate 1,839, forward strand.
AATGCAGGCCCGGATCTTCATAGGCGTCGAGCACGAATACCGCCGGCTCTCCGCTCTCCTCCTGGAACGGCGCGGCGGCAAGCCGCCGCAATTCAGCCTGTGCCGCCGCCGCGTCGAGATCCGGCACGACGGCTGAGAGCGAGGCCAGCTCCAGGAGGAGTTCCCGGAAATGTCGTGCGGCCTGATACGGCCGGCTCCCGGCCGGTATCTCGCCCGGCCAGCCCCAGGCCGCGAGACAGGCGCCGAAGGCCTCGGCCCAGGCGGCGGGACTGCGACGTCTTGCGCCGGCGAACGCGGCGGCAGCCGCTTGCAGGGACGCCGCGAAGACCGTCGCACCCGCTTTCGAGGCGCGCGCCGCGAGCAGGCTCCCGGTCGCTTTCGCCTGGCCCGGTTCCTTTCGCAACGAGAGGTCGGCCGCGATCCGCGCGGGCCACTCGGTTCTTGATCCAGCAAGATGGGAGCTTCGGAGGAGCCGGCTGGCCGTGATCCAGTCGATGGGTCCCGCCGTGCAAGCGATCGCCGCGAGGGCCGCATCGACGATCGACTGCGACGCAAGCGAATCGCCTCCTGCCAGGTCGAATACGCGGTCGCTGCCAGCGCCTCGCGGCAACTCCCGTTCCGGTTGCAAGGCCGCCGCGAGCGCACGTTCGAGTGCCCCGCGATGTTCGACCAGGTCCGCAACGACAATGGCGTGTATGCCGTCCGGCGACTGCACGAGGCGCTCTCGAAGCCAGGCGAGCATGGCGATGCGCTCGGAGTCGGGATCGCGTGCCGCATGCCGCCAGGAACGGCCCGCATCCGCCTGCGGCTCGGCGCGCTCGATCTTCCATCCTTTCGCTGCCAGGGCGACCAGCAAGCTGTTGACGGCCGGCGTCAGCCGCCGGATAACCGGAGACGAGGATCGGCGGACCCGCGGCCGGCACGGCGTCAGCATCCACGAGGTGTCTCGCGAGGTCGGCGCCATCGCAGGCAGACCGGGAGCGCAATTCGCGCTCGACGGCCTTGCCCCAGCCGAGAAAGGCCTGCTGGTCGCGAGTCAGGGGCCAGCGCGAAAGCTTCGCCAGGTCGCCGCCGTGGGCGCGCAGCCGCAGCCAGCTCGCGCGCGCCCTCTCCCCCAGGTCGCCCGGATCAAGGAGGCCAGGCGCGTCCCGTGCCGTCTCGCGCCAGAGCCAATGCAAGGCCGAGGCCGGCAGGATGCCGGGCAGCGCGGGCCGGTCGGCAGAGGCCTTCTGCCATTGCTGCAGAAGCCAGGCATCGAGCGGCAGCACCTGGGCCGATGGCCAGACCTTGCGTCCCGCGGCGACCTGCGCGCGATCGTGCAGCCGGCGCAGGATGCGAGCCTGGCGCAGGTCGCGCGTCAGCAGCAGGCCGCCAGCCTCGAGATGGGCGATGCACCGGGTATTCGGATTCAATCGACTGCTTCCCTGACTCCAGCCCCAGCATAGGGCGGTCGCAAGCTCAACGGATGAGCCTGCGATGGATCAGGCGGAAGTGAGACCACGCAATCCGCCCGGCCACTCGCCGGCGCGATGACAGGCCACGAGCCGCGAATCGCCTGCGCTCTGCAACGGCGGGCGCTCGACGTGACAGCGCGGCAGCACATGCGGACAACGCGCAGCGAACGGACAACCCGCGGCTGAACCCGGGTCATCCACCACAGGTCGCGGCTTCGACGCCCGGCCGAGAGTCCGCATTCGCGCGCCGGCGTCCATCGCCGGCACCGCATCGAGCAACTCACGCGTGTACGGGTGCAAGGGCGAATCAATGAGGGCCCGGCGGCCGGCCGCCTCGACAATGCGGCCGCGGAACATGACCATGACGCGTTCGCAGAGCCGCGCGACCACCGCCAGGTTGTGGCTGATGAAGAGACTCGCGAGCCCGCGATCGTCCCGGATCCGCTCGAGCAGGCCGATGATCTGGCCTTGCACGCTGACGTCGAGGGCGCTGACCGGTTCGTCGCAGACGACGAATCGCGGATTGACGACGAGCGCACGCGCGATGACGGCGCGCTGGAGCTGTCCGCCGCTCAACTGGTGGGGATAGCGCGCCGCCAGGTCTGCGCCGATTCCGACTTCGTCGAGCTGCGCCTGCGCGCGTCTTGCGCGCTCCCCGGCTCGAGTATCCGGATCCAGCGCCCGCAAGGGTTCCGCGACACTCTCGACGAGCGTCATGCGCGGGTCGAGGGAGGCATTGGGATCCTGGAACACGCATTGCAGCTCGCGCCGCAGGGGGCGGAATGCGCGCGGCCTGAGCCGGTCGATGCGCTGACCGCGCCAATGCACTTCCCCGGCGGCGAGCGGCACGAGTCGCAGGATCGCGCGGCCGAGCGTCGTCTTGCCGCAGCCGGATTCGCCGACGAGACCGAGCATCTCGTGTTCGCCGATCGCGAAATCGACGCCGTCGACGGCCGGTATCTGGCGGGCCGGCGTTCCGGACTGACGGAACGTCACGGTCACGCCGCGCAGTTCCAGGAGATTCACGGGAGACCCGCCAGGGTCGGAACCGACGCCAGCAGGTTCGTGCTGTAAGGATGTCGCGGCCCGGCGAAGAAGTCGGCCGCGCGCGCTTCCTCCACGAACTGCCCCGCCTGCATGACGGCAATGCGGTCCGCGAGCGCCGCGACGACGCCGAGATCGTGCGTGACGAGCAGCAGCGCCATGTCGAAGTCCCGGCAGAGTTCCGCGATGAGCACGAGAATCTCCGCCTGGACCGTGACGTCGAGCGCGGTCGTCGGCTCATCGGCGAACAAGAGTTTCGGCCGGGCCACGAGCGCGAGCGCGAGCGCCACGCGCTGGCGCATGCCGCCGGAGAGTTCATGCGGATATTGCGAAAGCCTTCGCTCGGCGTCCGGCAGGTGCACGCTGTCGATCATGCGCCGCGCCTCCGCCGCCGCCGCGTCATGCGTCAGGCCGTGCGCCGCCATCGCGACTTCCGCGAGCTGGACGCCGATGCGCCGGTGCGGCGTCAGGCTGCCGGACGCATCCTGGAACACGAAACCGATGCCGCGGCCGCGAACCGCCGCGGCATTTCCGTCCGCCAGCAGCTCCCGGCCTTCGAAACGCACGGATCCGCGCGCGCGGCCGTTCGCCGCCAGCAGTCCGACGCAGGCATTCAGGACCTGGCTCTTGCCGGACCCGGATTCGCCGACGATCGCGACGCTCTCCGTGGGCTCGATCGACAGGTTGATGCCGTTCACGGCGGAAACCATCGGCACGCCCGCGAACTCGACCGTCAAGGCGCGTATTTCCAGCAGGGCCATCAGCGGTCCCTCGGATCGAGCGCATCGCGCAATCCGTCGCCGAGGAAATTGAACGAGAACACCAGCAGCACCAGGCATCCCGCAGGGACTGCCAGCATCCAGGGCGCGGTCTCCAGCTCCGCAGCCCCGTCCGCAATCAGGTTGCCGAGGCTGGCAAGCGGCTCCTGGATGCCGATGCCGAGAAAGCTCAGGAAGCTCTCGACCAGGATCACCTGCGGAACGGTCAGCGTTGCGTAGACGATCACCGGGCCGAGCAGGTTCGGAACGATATGACGCCCGACGATGCGAAGCGTCCCCGCTCCACCGACGACGGCCGCTTCGACGAACTCGCGTTCGCGGAGTGCAAGCGCCTGGCCGCGGACGATGCGCGCCATCGTCAACCAGCCGAAGGCGCCGATCGCGACGAGGAGCACGAGCGGCCCGCGGCCGAACACGACCGTCAGGATGATCACGAAGAACACCTGCGGCAGGGCATAGAGCACGTCGACAAAGCGCATCATCAGCGCGTCGGTGCGGCCGCGCAGGTAGCCTGCGAGCGCCCCCCAGGCGACGCCGATGACGAGGCTCACGAGTGTCGCGGCGATTGCAATCGCAAGCGACACGCGAAGGCCGAGCAGCGTCCGCAGCAGCAGGTCGCGGCCGAGACGGTCGGTGCCGAGCCAGTGCCCGGCCGCCTCGAACGGGGGCGCCGCCATGTGCGACCAGTCGATTTCGTCTTCGCGGTAACCGATGAATAGCGGCCCGACGAGCGCGGCGATCACGAGCGCGACAAGCACCCAGAGGCTGGTCATGGCGAGGCGGTCGCCGCGAAGCCGCGCGATGGCGTCGCGCCAGAGGCTCGATTTCACGATCGCCGCTCCGGGCGAATGCGCGGATCGAGCCAGGCGTAGACGAGATCGGCCAGCAGGTTCAGCAGGATCATCAGCGCGGCATAGACGATCACCATGCCCATCACGAGCGTGTAATCGCGGTTCAAAGCGCCCTGCACGAGATGCCGGCCCATGCCGGGCAGCCCGAACAGCGTTTCGACGACGAGCGAACCCGCCAGCACCGCAGCGGCGGCGGGCCCGAAATAGCTCACGACCGGCAGCAATGCGGCCGGCAGCGCGTGGCGCAGGATGACGGTCCTCTCCGGCAGGCCCCGCGCGCGGGCCGCGCGGATCCAGGTCGCGCGCAGGGTCTCGAGCAGGCTGCCGCGCGTCAGGCGCGCGAGATACGCGATGACCGGCAGCGCGAGCGTGACGACCGGCAGGATGAGATCCGCGGGCCGCCCCGGCATCCAGCCCGCAACCGGCAGCCAGCGCAGCCAGATTCCGAAGACGAGCATGAGGAGCGGCGCGATGACGAACACCGGCACCGAGATGCCGGCGACCGCGAGCGTCATGACGAGCCGGTCGGCCAGTCCGCCACGATGGAGTGCCGCCAGGATTCCCGCCGGGATGCCGATTGCGAGCGCGAGCAGCAGCGCGGCGAATCCGATCGTGAGGCTGACCGGCAGCCCATCCGCAATCAGCTCGCTGACGGTAAAATCGCGGAACTTGTACGACGGCCCGAAATCGCCGTGCAGGAGGCCCTGCACATAGCGCCCGAACTGCACGTACACCGGCTGGTCGAGCCCATAGGCCGCTTCCAGGTTGGCGCGGATCTCCGGCGGCAGGGATTGCTCCTCGTCAAACGGCCCGCCGGGCGCGAGGCGTGTCAGCAGAAAAGACAACGCCACGATGAGCGCAAGCGTGGGTATTGCGCCGAGAAGGCGCCGCATGACGAAGGCGACGGTGGACATCCCGCGGCATTTGTAGCGCATGGCGCGCCACTGCGGCAGCGAATTGCGCACGCGGATCGCAGGGCGCGGTCGGCGGTTTCCGGCGCTTCTTTCAGCAACACATTAATTAATAACTATAACTAATTGATTAACTTATGTATGTCGCGTCAGGTGATCGCGAATCCGATACCATGCGCGGCGGAACACGGAGTGAGCTGAATGCGAAGAATCCTGGTCGGCATCAAGCGCGTCATCGACTACAACGTGCGCGTGCGGGTGCGCCCGACGGCAGCGGCGTCGTGACCGACGGCGTCAAGATGAGCGCCAATCCGTTCGACGAGATCGCGCTCGAGGAAGCGCTGCGCCTGCGCGAGCGCGGCGAGGCGGACGAGGTGGTCGCCGTGAGCGTCGGTCCGGCGGATGCGCAGCAGCAGCTTCGCGACGCGCTCGCGATGGGCGCGGACCGCGCGATCCTCGTGAAGTCCGATGCCGCGATCGAGCCGCCGGCGGTCGCGCGCGTGCTCCTGAAGCTCGTGGAGCGCGAGAGCCCCCGCCTCGTCCTGCTCGGCAAGCAGGCGATCGACGACGACTGCAACCAGACCGGCCAGATGCTCGCCGCGCTCTGGGACCGCCCGCAGGCGACCTTCGCGTCGAAGCTCGAGATCCAGGGCGAGACCGCGCGCGTGACGCGCGAGGTCGACGCCGGACTCGAGACGATCGAGGTGGACCTGCCGGCCGTCTGCACGACGGACCTGCGGCTGAACGAGCCGCGCTACGTCAAGCTGCCGGACATCATGAAGGCCAAGAAGAAGCCGCTCGACGTGATCGAGCTCGCCACGCTCGGCGTGGATGCCGCGCCGATCCTCAAGGTCCTGAAGCTCGAGCCGCCGCCGCAGCGGCAGAAAGGCGTCATCGTGAAGGACGCCGCGGAGCTCGTCGCAGCGCTGAAGCAGAAGGGGCTGCTCTGATGAACCGCGTGCTCGTCATCGCCGAGCACGACTGGACGGCAAGCTCAATGCCGCGGTCGCCAAGTGCGTCGCGCTGCGCCGGCGCGATTCCGGATGCGGAGATCGCAGTCGCCGTGCTCGCCGCGCGGACGGCGCGGCCGTCGCGGCGCAGGCCGCCGCGCTCGCCGGCGTCGCCGCGCGTCCTCTCGGTCGAGCAGCGCCGCGAATGCGCCACGCGCTGGCGGCCGTGCTCGCGCCGCAGGTCGCGAAGCTCGCCGCGGGCTACGACGTACGTGCTCGGCCCCTCGACGACTTTCGGCAAGGACCTGCTGCCGCGCGTCGCGGCGCTGCTCGGCGCCGCGCAGGTCAGCGACGTCATGGCGGTCGAGTCGGCGCACCCTTCCGGCGCCCGATCTACGCCGGCAACGCGATCGTGACCGTCGAGGCGCCTGCCGGCCGGCAGATCGTCGCAACGGTGCGCATCGCCTCGTTCCAGGCCGCGCGGACGGCGGCGGCCCGCGCGCCCATCGAGACGCGTGCGCTCGACGTGCAGCTGCCGCACGCACACGCGCTTCGTGTCGAGCTCAGCGGCGCGCAGCGACCGGCCGGACCTGCAGACCGCGACGCGCGTCGTCTCCGGCGGCCGCGCGCTCGGCAGCGCCGAGAACTTCAAGCTGATCCAGGCGCTCGCCGACAAGCTCGGCGCCGCGGTCGGCGCGTCGCGCGCCGCCGTCGATGCCGGCTATCGCGCCGAACGAGCTGCAGGTCGGCCAGACCGGCAAGATCATCGCGCCGGAGCTCTACGTCGCGGTCGGCATCTCCGGCGCGATCCAGCACCTGACCGGCATCAAGGACGCGCGCACGATCGTCGCGATCAACAAGGATGCCGAGGCGCCGATCTTCGAGGTCGCCGACTATCGGCCTCGTCGGCGACCTGTTCAAGCTGGTGCCGGAGCTCGAAAAGCTCCTGTAGTCGCGGCGAGGATCCAGAGCGAGAGCGCGACGATCACGAGCCAGGTACCCGCCGTGCCGTAGAAACGGCCGAAAGGAGCGGCCCGGGCTCTGCGTCAGTCCGATCGCGTGCAGGACCCGGCTCGCGACGAGGAGAATGCCGGCCCCGTGCAGCGCGGGCACCGGGAGCCCGGTGAGCTCCGCCAGGACGAGCAGGATCACCGCAAACGGCACGTACTCGACGAAATTCGCCTGCACGCGGATCGCCTGCTGCAGTCCCTCCTCCGAGCCCGCCCCGAGCCCCACGCGATAGCGGCGGCGGGCCAGCACGACTTGCGCGACTTGATCAGCCGCTTCCAACTGTGGACCCAGGCCGGCTCTCGGTCATGCTCCACATCCTTCCCTTCGTGGCGATCGCCTGGGCCAACCCGCATTCGTTCACGGAATGGCGGAAATTCGCCGGCGAGCATGGCGACGCCACCGGCCATCTCGATCTCTTGCTGTTCGGCACCGCGGCGTCGGTGGTGTTTTCACTTGTGGCGCAGATTGGGGAACAGGTCGACTTCCTGCGGTTCCTGCCGCGCGACCGCCGGACGTCGCGAACCTCGTGGTGGATCGCCCTGCTCAGTGCGGGCCCCGGCTGGATCATCTTCGGCGCGCTCAAACTGCTGGTCGGCTCCTTCCTCGCCTACTTCGCGCTCAGCCACGGCGTCACCAACGAACAGGCGGCCGACCCGGCGCACATGTATCTCGAAGCGTTTCGCTATGTGCTGTCGCAGCCTGATCTCGCGCTGGCGTTGACCGGCACCTTCGTCATTCTCTCGCAGGTCAAGATCAACGTCACCAACGCCTATGCCGGCTCGATCGCGTGGTCGAACTTCTTCTCGCGGCTGACGCACAGCCATCCCGGCCGCGTGGTCTGGCTGGTGTTCAACGTCATGGTGGCGCTGCTGCTGATGGAAATCGGCGTCTACAAGGCGCTGGAGCAGACGCTGGCGCTCTACTCCAACGTCGCGATTGCGTGGGTCGGCGCGCTGGTCGCCGATCTCGTCATCGACAGGCCGCTGGGCTTCGCCCGCAGCAGATCGAGTTCAAGCGCGCGCATCTCTACGACATCAATCCGGTCGGCGTCGGCGCGATGACGATCGCGACCATCGTCTCGATCTCGGCGTTCTACGGCCTGTTCGGACCGACGGCGAAGGCGCTCTCGGCCTTCGTGGCGCTGGCGGTGCCTTCATCACCGCGCCCCTGATCGCATGGGCCACCGACGGAAAATATTACATCGCGCGCAAGCCGAAAGAAGCTGGCAGAACCTCGAGGCGATCCAGTGCTGCATCTGCGAGCATTGGTTCGAGCCCGGAAGACATGGCCTCCTGCCCCGCTTATGCCGGCCCGATCTGTTCGCTGTGCTGTTCGCTCGACGCCCGCTGCCACGATCTCTGCAAGCCGCATGCGCGGATCGGCGCGCAGGTGTCGGAGACGCTGGGCAAGATGCTGCCGGAGACGATCTACGCCCGGATCAATTCGCAGTTCGGGCATTATGTCGGCGTGTTCGCGGTATCCGCCGGCCTCGTCGGGTTGACGCTCGGGCTGATCTATTTGCAGACGTCGGTGACGGTTGCCGTCGACAATCTCCTTCTGTCAGACGTGCTTTGGAAAGTTTTCTTTGCGCTCACCATCATCATCGGCGTGGTGGCGTGGCTGTTCGTGCTGGCGCAAGAAGTCGCCGCGCGGCGGAGGCGGAAACGCGGCGGCAGACCACGCTCTTGATCCAGGAAATCGACGCGCATAAGCGCACCGACGCGGAACTGCAGCGCGCCAAGGAAGTCGCGGAATCGGCCAACCTCGCCAAGAGCCGCTATGTGGTGGGACTAAGCCATGAATTGCGCTCGCCGCTGAACGCCATCTCCGGCTATGCGCAACTGCTGGAACAGGATTCCAGCCTAAATACGAAGCCGCGCGATCAGGTGCGCGTGGTCCGCCGTAGCGCCGACCATCTCTCCGGGCTGATCGATGGGATCCTCGATATTTCCAAGATCGAGGCCGGCCGGATCTATCTGTCGCGCGACGAGGTGCGCCTGAGCGAATTCCTCGACCAGCTCGTCGGGATGTTTCGCGTCCAGGCCGCCTCCAAAGGCATCGACTTTGTTTTCAGGCGGCCTGCGGTACTGCCCGTCGTCGTCTATGCCGACGAAAAACGCCTGCGTCAGGTTCTGATCAACCTGCTGTCGAATGCGCTAAAATTCACGCAGACCGGCAGCGTACAATTCGTCGTGCATTACCGCAGCCCGGTTGCGGAGTTCGAGATCATCGACACCGGCCCCGGTATCCAGCCCGGCGATCTCGAACGCATCTTCGCTCCCTTCGAGCGCGGTGCGCTCGGCGCTGTCGCGGCCGCAGACCGGCACCGGCCTCGGGCTGACCATCAGCCGGCTGCTCGCCGGCGTGATGGGCGGCGACATCAGGGTGACAAGCCAGGTCGGTACTGGCAGCACGTTCCGCGTCAAGATTCTGCTGTCTGAGGTCACCAATCCGACGCGGATTGCGCCGATCGAGGCGCCGATCTTCGGCTATCACGGGCCGCGCAAGACGATCCTGATCACCGACGACGATCCGACCCATCGCGACCTCTTGCGCGAGGTGCTGGCGCCGCTCGGCTTCATTCTCTTGAGCGCGCCGGACGGACCCGGCTGCCTCGCGCTGGCACAACACTGCCGGCCCGATCTGTTCCTGCTCGATATCTCGATGGCGGGCATGGACGGCTGGACGGTGGCCGAAACCTTGCGGGCGAGCGGCCACCACCAGGCCCGCATCCTGATGGTATCGGCGAGCGCGCTGGAGGCCCATGGCGCGCCGTTGGCGCAGCCGTTTCACGACGGCTATCTGATGAAGCCGATAGATGTCCAAGCTGGTGGAGACGATCCGGCAATTGCTCAAGATCGAATGGCGGTCTGAGGCCGAGCCAATAGCCCAGCCGCGTTGGAAGCCGGAGACGGGCTCGCGGCCACCGGTGAAATATGTCGAGGAACTATCGGCCTCGGGCAACTCGGCTACATCAGAGCGATCCAGGTC
>CAVVDZ010000004.1:0-375547 GCA_963747145.1 uncultured Gammaproteobacteria bacterium
TTCGGATTCACGAAATGCGTCATGCCGAAGCGCTCCGCGAGCGACTTGCGCCGCGGGTTGATGTCGACACCGACGATCCTCCCGGCGCCCGCCATGCGCGCGCCCTGGATCACATTCAGCCCGATGCCGCCCAGCCCGAAGACGACGACATTGGCGCCGGGCTCGACTCTCGCGGTGTTGATCACGGCGCCGATGCCGGTCGTCACGCCGCATCCGATGTAGCAGACCTTGTCGAATGGCGCGTCTTCGCGGATCTTCGCGAGCGCGATTTCAGGCAACACGGTGTAGTTCGAAAACGTCGAGCAGCCCATGTAATGGTGGATCTTCTTTCCATCGATCGAGAAACGGCTGCTGCCGTCGGGCATCACGCCCTTGCCCTGGGTCGCGCGGATCGCGGTGCAGAGATTGGTCTTGCGCGAGAGGCAGGACTTGCACTCGCGGCATTCCGGCGTGTACAGCGGGACGACGTGATCGCCTTTCTTCAGAGTCCTGACGCCGGCGCCGACGTCAACGACGACGCCCGCACCTTCATGGCCGAATATCACCGGGAACAGGCCCTCGGGATCCGCGCCCGAGCGCGTGAATTCATCCGTGTGACAGATGCCGGTCGCCTTGATCTCGACCAGGACTTCCCCCGCCTTGGGGCCTTCCAGGTCCACTTCGACGATTTCGAGCGGCTTGCCGGCCGCCCAGGCGATTGCAGCGCGTGTTTTCGTTCCTGTTTCCCCCGGCCTAACCCATGTGCAGGCCGCCATTCAGCGAGAAATCCGCGCCGGTCGCAAATGCGGCGTCGTCCGAAGCGATCCAGGCGACGACCGACGCGACTTCCTCCGGCGTGCCGAGCCGCCCGACCGGAATCGTCGCGACGATCTTCTCCAGGACCTCCGGCTTCACCGCCGGACCATCTCCGTGCCGATGTAGCCGGGCGAGACGGTATTGACGGTCACGCCCTTGCGACGCGACTTCCTGCGCGAGCGCCATCGTGAAGCCGTGGATGCCGGCCTTCGCGGTCGAGTAATTGGTCTGGCCGAACTGGCCGCGCTGGCCGTTGACCGAGGAAATATTGATCACACGCCCCCAACCGCGATCCAGCATGCCGTCGATGACCTGCTTGGTCACATGGAAGAGGCTGTTGAGATTGGTGTCGATGACCTTGTGCCAGCGCTCGAATGTCATCTTGCGGAAGGTGCCGTCGGCGGTGATGCCGGCGTTGTTCACGAGGACATCGACGGGGCCGAGTTCCTTCAGCACTTTTTCGAATGCCGCACGCGTCGATTCCCAGTCCGCCACATTGCCTTCCGACGCATGCACCTCGTAGCCCTGCGCGCGCATGCCAGCGATCCAGGTGTCCTTGCGTTTCGATCCTGGCCCGCAGCCGGCAACCACGCGGAATCCTTCCTTGCACAGCCGCTGCGAAATCGCTGTGCCGATGCCGCCCATGCCGCCCGTCACATATGCCAATCGCCCTTTCATGGCCCCTCCCCGTCCTTCTTGTCCGGCAGATTGAAGATCGACGGCTTCGCGTTGATGTCGCGGACCTTGTCGATGATCCAGGACACGATCCACCAGCCCGCCAGTGCGCCAACCACGACGATCCCTATTTCATAGGGGCTCATGAGTTCACCTCATAGCGGCGCAGGGCGGCCTTGATCGCTGCCTGTTCTGCCGGATTCCCGGAGCCCAGCCAGGATTCATGACGCAGCAAGCTGGTGAAACGGCTTCGGAATCGTTCGCGTTCCGGGTCACCTGCCGAGCCCTCGCCAAAGCCCGGCAATTCTACTTCCAATGCACGTCCGCCGCAGGCGGCCCGCATCAGGTTGGGGGCGCAGGGCAGGCACAGCACGCTGATCACAGACATCCCGAACGCCGTCCTGCGCTTCAGACCGAAGTCCGCCGCGCGCAGGATGAACAGGCTCGCGTCCGAGATCGCGAGCAGGTAGCCGGCGCCGATCGCCATGACGAAGTAGAGGTTCTCGCCCAGCAGCAGCATCGCTGGCGCCAGCACGACGACGACGACCAGCAGCAGCAGGCACAGACTGCCCATCGCGCGGGTCCAGCCATCCGCTGCGGGCAGCGCGCTCACGCCGGCGCTAGCGCCATCGGCGAGTCGCCAGCGCGCCATCCAGAGCATCCGATCCGGCCGCAGCGGATTCGGCAACACCGGGCGGCGGCCGAGAAGTTCCATCCGGAACAGTCCAAAAGATAACTTCCAGCGGCCCGGCGCAAGGCGTTCGACCAGGGCCTCGCGATGGCCGAGCAGGCGCATCGAGTCGAGCAGGTAGACGAGGACGATGCCGATCGCGAGCAGGAGTTCCAGGCGGTCGTTGGTCATGCATCCTGCTGTTTCTTGCGGAACAGCTTGCGCGCCCAGGCCGCGAGCCCGGCCGCGCCGACGACGATCAGCTTCCAGAGACCCTTGAAGAGACCGGCCTTGGTTGCAACCGCAGCGCCTCCGCCCGCGATCAGCGCAGCGAGCCCGTACTCGGCCATGTGGTCGCCTTCCTGCACATCCGCGTAGCGCTCGCCCGGCACGTATTGGAAACCTTCGAGGACATCCTTGAATTCCGCGAATGCAGCGTCGAGTGTTTCAGGTCCCGCGACCAGCGTAGCCGACGTGACGCCCTTGCGGCCCAGCAGGCGCGTGTTGACATTGACGACGGCCTCGCCTTCCGACTCCGCGGCGATCGCCCATTCGAGTCGCTTCGTCTCAGTGTCGTAGCGCGGCTTGAAATGCCAGCCGGTGATTTGCAACGGCGCCCAGCCGCGATCCTTGCGCTCTTCGTTCGCCTGCTCGTTGCCCTCGCGCACCGAGTCGAGCACCTCATCGGCGTCGATTTCCTCCTCATCCTTGACGTAGCCGATGTCCTCGAACTCGAACAAGCCGAACCAGCGCAGGTCGTCCGGCGCGATCAGCGATTCGCGGCCATTGGACGGATTCTGGACGATCTCCTGGAATTTCGAGGTCTCCTTGGGGTGCAGGTACAGATAGCCCTCCGGCACGGCGAGGGTCGCCTGCTTTCCGACCTTGACGTCCGTCGGGCCGACGACCCAGTCGAGTTTCGCCAGCGGGTTTTCCGGTTCCGCCGCTGCCGTTGGTTCCGTGCCATCCGCCTCGGTGAATTCCGATTGTGGCTCAGTGCCTTCCGGTTCGTTGGTTTCCTGGGCTCCGAGCGGCGCACAGGCAAATGTCAGGCAGAAAGCGACGGCGACAGCACGCATTGGCAGCTCCACCCAGGACTCCCGACAGTCTCGCCTTGGCGGTGGGCCACTGACAAGGGGTCTATACTCGCGCCACTGAAACCGGGCCAGCCATAAGCCCGGAAAATGGGAGGAACAATGAAAAAGTCAATCGCCGGGGCCATCGGGCTCCAAGCCTGCCTCTTGCTGTCGATCGCAGGCACTGCGGCCGCAGAGGACAAGGCGCCCGAGGCCTACACCTACGCGACCTATCACGTCTGCGACATCACGAAGCAGGAACGGGCTGACGAAATATTCGAGCAGCTCGAGAAGCCGATTTATGACGCGGCCGTGGCCGACGGCACGATCAGCGACTATGGCTGGCTCGTGCACCACACGGGCGGCAAATGGCGTCGCGCAATCTATTACGGCGCCACCAGCGTCCAGGGACTGCTGGATGCGCAGGAGAAGATCGGCAATCAGATCGATGCCAAGAACAAGAAGATGGCGACGGAATTCGGACAGATCTGCAATTCGCACGATGATTACATCTGGCACCGCATGGCGGGCAACGTCGGGACCGTGGCGCGCGGCGGAGCCGCATTCTCCACTTACAGTGTCTGTGACGTCAGCCGCGAAGAGCAGGCGGACGCCATCGTCACGCAGGTGTTCGCGCCACTCTTGGACAAGTACGTCGCTGACGGCAAGCTGAAGTCCTGGGGCTGGATCGAGCACGTCGTCGGCGGTTCGATCCGCCGCGCGATGACAATCAGCGCGACGGACATGAAATCCCTGATGGCGACGCGTGCTGAAATCGTCGAAAAGGCGTTCGACAGCCCGCTCGGCGACACCTTCACCGACATCTGCGGTGACCACGCCGATTACATGTGGGAAATCAAGTTCGCCAATCCGTAACAGGGCACTTTGACTCGCAGTTCAGTGGGGCCCGGCATCGGCCGGGTCCCACGACCTGCCTCTACTTCGCGCGCGCGATCAGGGATTTTGGCGACGGATTCGTCGCTGTACTGCTTGCCGTCTACCTGACTGAGCTCGGCCTCGGTGCCCTGCAGGTCGGAATCGTTGCAACCCTGGCACTCCTCGGTTCCGCGTTGATGACGCTCGGCATCGGCCTGCTCGGAGCCTCAGTCGGCAGGCGCAGGCTCCTGACAATGGCTTCGGCGCTGATGGTCGTGACCGGGCTCGCCTTTGCCGCATCCAACAGCTATGCGGTCCTGCTGCTCGTCGCATTCGTCGGCACGATCAATCCGTCGTCTGGAAGCGTCAGCATCTTCGTGCCGCTCGAGCACGCGTTGCTCGCCGGCTCCGTGGCAGATGCGGAACGCACACGCATGTTCGCGTTCTACGGTCTCATTGGCGCACTCGCCGCGGCCCTGGGATCGCTGGCCTCGGCGAGCCCCGATTTCCTCGTCGGCCTGGGGTTGACGCGCCTCGCGGCGCTCAAGGCGATGTTCCTGCTCTACGCGGTCTTAGGGGTGGCCGGCGGAATTTTCTACCGGCTGATCCCCGCCGACGCGCCGCCAGCCGGGAAACCGACGGCTTCACCGCTGGGCCCATCGCGCGGCATCGTCTACCGGCTCGCGGCGCTCTTCAGCATCGATGCATTCGCCGGCGGCTTCGCGGTCCAGGCGCTGCTTGCCCTTTGGCTGTTCAACAAGTTCGGCCTGTCGCTGGCCGCCGCCGGCATGTTCTTCTTCTGGTCCGGCGTGCTGGCAGCGTTCTCCTTTCCCGTGGCGGCCTGGCTCTCGCGGCGCATCGGCCTCGTGAATACGATGGTCTACACGCACATACCCTCGAGCCTGTGCCTGATTCTCGCGGCCGTCGCCCCGAGCCTTGAACTTGCGCTGGGGCTCCTGCTGGTGCGCGCTGCCCTTTCACAAATGGACGTGCCTACTCGATCGTCCTACGTGATGGCGGTCGTCACGCCGCCCGAGCGGCCGGCGGCAGCCAGCCTGACGTCCGTCCCGAGGAGCCTCGCGGCAGCGGCAAGCCCGGCGATCGCCGGCGCATTGTTCGCGGCCGGCCTCCAGTCCTGGCCATTCCTGATCTGTGGCGGGCTCAAGATCCTCTACGACCTCGCCCTGCTGTGGACCTTCCGGCACGTCAAGCCGCCGGAGGAACGGTAGAATCCGGCCAGCACGCCGAGGTTCGAGCCATGAACGACAACGACATCGTCGTTGAAGCCTGGAATACCGTCCTGTTCGACAAGTTCGTCCGGTTCAAGCACCTGATCATCGCGGGACTTGCCGGGCACAGCGACGAGCTCTTGTCCCGCGGCCTCTTCCGCCCGGGCGAGCGGGTGCTGGATATCGGCTGCGGCTTCGGCGACAGCACGCTCAAGATCGCCGGGCAGGTCGGCCCTGGCGGCGAGGCCGTGGGTGTCGATTGCGCCATAAATTTCATCCGCGCCGGCGAGCAGGAGGCGAAGGCTGCCGGTATCGGCAACGCCAGTTTCTTCACCGCCGATGTGCAGGCGGACGATCTGCGCGGTCCCTATGACCATGCCTTCGCGCGCTTCGGGACGATGTTCTTCAACCTGCCCGGCGCCGCGATGCGCAACATCCACGCGGCGCTCAAGCCCGGCGGCACGCTCGCGCAAATCGTCTGGCGCAAGCGCGAGGACAATCCCTGGCTGCACGAGGCGGAATTGCGGGTCCGCGAG
The DNA here is from genome assembly GCA_963747145.1 of uncultured Gammaproteobacteria bacterium. Lineage (GTDB taxonomy): Bacteria > Pseudomonadota > Gammaproteobacteria > Steroidobacterales > Steroidobacteraceae > SCUD01. Next base: position 5,858 of record CAVVDZ010000004.1, read on the forward strand.
ATCGTGCCGGTGAAGTCGCACGATGAAACGAACGAAGTCCATTGCGGGCCCGGCCCATTCTCGATGTCGGGGCCCGACATGGTGAGTTCCATGATGCGGTCCGCGGGCTTCACCGGCATCACCTTCGAGCGCTTCGACACGGACATCTGCATCGGCCGGAACCTGGAGGATGCCGTCGAGTTTGCGATGGCGCTCGGGCCGGCCGGCGAAATCATGCGCCTTGCCGGTGCGGACGGCGAACGGCTGAAGCCGCAAGTGGCCGCGGCGCTTCGTGAAACGCTCTCGGCCTTTGCGCGCAAAGATGGTGTCTGGGGCCCGTCTAGCACCTGGTTCATCACGGCGCGCAACCCAAATCATTGATGCAAGGAAACGCCCGACATGAAACCAAGACTTTGCCAGTTGCTGGGTGCAAGCCTTTCGTTCCTGGCTTCCGCTGCCATTGCCGCGACCATGCCGCCGGCGCCTGACACGCCGAAAGGCGATGCGGCCGATATCATCCAGGGCGTTCGCGTCCCCGATCCGTACCGCTGGCTCGAGAACTGGGACGATGCCAAGGTCCAGGCCTGGAGCGACGCCCAGAACGATCGCACGCGCGCCTACCTCGACGCCCTGCCCGGACGCGATGCCATCAAGGCCGAGCTGATGCGGCTCATCACGGCGACTTCGCCTGCCTACTTCGGTCTGCAGGCGCGCGAATCGCGCGTGTTCGCGCTTTATTTCGACCCGAAATTCCAGCAGCCGATGCTGGTCGTGCTGAATGCGGCCGCCGATCCCGGCAGCAGCACGACCGTGCTCGACCCGAACAAGCTCGATGCCAGCGGCCACACGGCGATCGACTGGTATGCGGCCTCGCCGGACGGCACGCGTGTCGCGGTGTCCCTGTCGCTCAATGGCAGCGAAGACGGCACGCTGCACGTCTATGAGATTCCTTCGACGAAAGAAATCGACGCGCCGATTCCGCGCGTGCAGTATCCGACCGCGGGCGGCAGCGTCGCATGGACGGCCGACTCGAAAGCGTTCTGGTACACGCGTTATCCCGGAGACGACGCGCCCGAGGCCGATCGCCATTTCTTCCAGCAAACCTATTTTCACAGAATCGGCTCCGACGCAGCAGCCGATCCGATGGTCCTCGGCACCAAGGACGGCGTACCGCGCACTGGCGAGATCTTCCTCGACAACACGTCCGGCCTGGCGGATGTCCTGGCGTCCGTGCAGCTCGGCGACGGCGGCGAGTGGCAGCACTGGGTGCTGAAGGCCGGCGGCGGATTCGAGCAGGTTGCCCAGTATGACGATCGCATCGTCGCCGCAACCATGGGCCCCGACGGCACCTTGTATGGCATCAGTCGCAAGGACGCACCGAATGGCAAGGTGCTGAAGCTGTCAGCGCCCTATACCGGCGGCTTCGCAGCGGCGCGCACCATCGTGCCGGAAGGCGACACGGCGATCGTTTCGGAAGGCCAGCAGCATGCGCTGGCGCTGACGGATCAGCACCTGATCGTGCGCGACATCGTCGGCGGCCCCAGCCAGGTGCGGGTCTTCGATCATGATGGCGGCCACGGAAGCCGGATCGACCTGCCGCCCGTTTCCGCAGTCGACGAGATCGAGCCTTTCGAAAATGGCGACATGCTGTACGGAGTTTCGTCGTACACGCGGCCGCGCTACTACGCGAAGTGGGACGCGCGCACCGGCGCTTCCTCCGAAACGAAACTGACCGTGACCTCGCCGATATCATTCGCCGACTGCATCGTGCAGCGCGAATTCGCCGTTTCAAAGGACGGCACGCGTATTCCGGTCAACATCATCATGAAGAAGGGCACGAAGCCCGATGGAACCCATCCCGTCCTGCTGTACGGCTACGGCGGGTACGGCGTGAACCTGACGCCCGCATTCCTCGGCGCCATGCGCCGGCTGTGGATCGAGGCCGGCGGCATCTATGCCGTCGCCAATATCCGCGGCGGCGCGGAATACGGCGAGCGCTGGCATGTCGAGGGCAACCTGACCCGCAAACAGAACGTGTTCGACGATTTCGACGCGGCCGCGCGGCACATGATCGAAGCCGGCTACACGAGGCATGACAGGCTCGCGTTGATGGGCGGCTCGAATGGCGGGCTCTTGATGGGCGCCATGGTCACCCAGCATCCCGCGCTCGCGCGCGCCGTAGTGTCGGCGGTCGGGATCTACGACATGGTGCGTGTCGAGCTCGATCCCAACGGTTCGTTCAACACGACAGAATTCGGGACGGTGACGAATCCGGACCAGTTCCGCGCGCTCTTCGCCTACTCGCCGTATCACCACGTGCAGCCGGGAACGGCCTATCCGTCAATCCTGATGATGACCGGCGCGACCGATGGCCGCGTGAATCCGCTGCATTCGCGCAAGATGGCGGCTGCGCTGCAGTCAGCGACCAGCTCCGACCGGCCGATCCTGTTGCGGACCGACCGGAAATCCGGTCACGGGCAGGGCAGCTCGCTGGCGACGCGCGTCGAAGAACAAACCGACCAGCTCAGCTTCCTGTTCGACCAGCTCGGAATGCAATGGAAGCCGGCGCGGGCCGCGCCGGCAAATGCTCCATCCGAATGATTGGTCGGAGCGCCGGGATTTGAACCCGGGACCCCTTGCACCCCATGCAAGTGCGCTACCAGACTGCGCCACGCTCCGATGGAGATGATGATAGCCGATTGAACGGCGCGGGGGATCAGCGGCGCAGCTGGCGCAGCAGTTCTTCGAGTTCGGTGCGCACCTGGCGGATCACCTGCTGGCTCAGGCTGTTGTCCTCGCGCGCCACGTCGCCGTCGAGGCGATTGCGCGCGCCGCCGATCGTGAAGCCCTCGTCGTAGAGCAGGCTCCTGATCTGGCGGATCGTGATGACGTCCTGGCGCTGGTAGTAGCGGCGGTTGCCGCGGCGCTTGACGGGCTTCAGCTGCGGGAATTCCTGTTCCCAGTAGCGCAACACGTGGGGCTTCACGCCGCACAGGTCGCTGACCTCACCGATCGTGAAGTAGCGCTTCGCGGGAATCGCCGGAAGGTCGTTGTTGTTACTTGCTTCCAGCATAGGCCTCGACCCTCGCCTTCAGTTTCTGGCCGGGCCGGAATGTCACGACGCGGCGTGCGGTGATCGGGATCTCCTCGCCGGTCTTCGGATTGCGGCCAGGCCGCTGGTTCTTGTCGCGCAGGTCGAAGTTGCCGAACCCGGAGAGCTTGACCTGTTCGCCGGTCGCGAGCGCCGCGCGGATTTCCTCGAAGAACAGGTCGACGAGTTCGCGTGCCTCGCGCTTGTTGAGGCCGAGCTGATTGAACAGCGCTTCGGCGATTTCGGCCTTGGTCAGAGCCATGCGGTCTATCCTCGGATCGCGGCCTTCAGGTCACCCTTCACCAGCGCGACGACCGCGGCCATGACGGTATCGGCTTCGACGTCGGTAAGGGTGCGAGAAGTTTCCTGTAAATTCAAGCCTAAAGCGATACTTTTTCTACCGGCTTCTACGCCCGTCCCCCGGTACACGTCGAACACGTGAAGCTCGCGCAGCAGGCCTTTTGCGGCCAAATTAACAGTTTTCTTCAATTCGTCCAGCGTCGTCGATTCGTCGACGACGACCGCCAGGTCGCGCCGCATCGCCGGAAACCGGGAAATGTCCGTAAAGACAGGTACTTCCGACCGGAAGCTCGGGTCGATTGCAAGTTCGAAGACCAGGGCGGATCGCGGATTTCGAGCCTTCTCGAGGTCTCCGGATGCAGCTGCCCGATCCAGCCCACGCGGGTTTCCCCGTCCATCACCGCGCGCTCCTTCCCGGGTGCAGGCACTGATGCGCAGCCGCGATGAACGAATTGCCCGCGCGCGACCGGTCAAGGCGAAGAGCGCCTCGACGTCCGCCTTCACGTCGAAGAAATCGGCGCTGCGCTTGTCGGCGCCCCATTGCTCGGAATACGCCGCACCCGTGATCAGTCCTGCGATGCCCTGGCTCTCCGTGAGCTGCCCGTCTTTCATCTCGAACCGCGTGCCGACCTCGAACAGGCGCACGCGCTACTGCTGCCGGCGCAGGTTGCCGCACAGCACCTCGACGAGTCCCGGCCACAGCGAGATCCGCATCTCGCCGAGTTCTGCCGAAATCGGGTTGGCGAGCGCAAGCGCCTCGCGAGCCGGGAACAGCAGCCGCTGCGTGCGCGCATCGACGAAACTGTAGGTGATCGCTTCGTGGTAGCCGCGCTCCACCAGCAGCAGCATCGGCGTTCGCGTGACACCCGTTGCTCGGTTGCCGGCTGCGGGCTCTGCGGAACCTTCGCATCCTTGCGCGGTATTCCATCGAAACCGTAGATCCGCGCGATCTCTTCGATCAGGTCTTGCTCGATCGCGATGTCGAAGCGATGACGGCGGAATGACGCCCATCTTGTCGCCGGCTCCCGCGACCTGCATGCCGAGACGGCGCAGGATGTCCTCCAGGGCCGAACGCGGGACCTGGACGCCGAGCAAGCGGCGACGCGCTCCGGCCGCAACGTGACGCTCGGACGTTCGGCAGTTGAGTTTCGACCTGCGTCAGCACGGTCGGGCCAGGCTGGCCGCCCGCAATGTCAACCAGCAACTGCGTCGCGCGCTCGATCGCCCGTTCCTGCAGACGCGGGTCGACGCCGCGCTCGAAGCGCTGCGAGGCGTCCGTCACGAGACCGTAGCGCCGCGCGCGGCCGGCGACCGCATCCGGGCGGGAAGAAAGCGACCTCGAGCAGCACGTCGGTCGTATCGGCGTCGACGCCGCAATGCTCGCCGCCCATGACGCCGGCAAGACCCAGGGCCGTGCGCATCGGCGATCACGAGCCCGTCCGGGTCGAGCGTGACGTCGCGACCGTCGAGCAGCGTCAGGCGCTCGCCGCTCTCCGCCATGCGCACGACGATGCCGCGGTCGAGCTGGCGCAGGTCGTAGGCGTGCATCGGCTGGCCGAGCTCGAGCATCACGTAGTTCGTGACGTCGACGATCGGGCTGATCGGCCGCAAGCCGGCGCGACGCAGCCGCTCCCGCATCCAGACCGGCGTGGCGGCGCCTGCGGATCGAGGCCGCGGATCACGCGCCCGGCAAAGCGCGGGCAGCGCGCCGGCGCCTCGAGTCGACCGCGAACTCGCGTGACGCACGGCGGCAACGGGTTCGATGTGGGGCGGCGTCAGCTTGCGATCGGCGATCGCCGCGACTTCGCGCGCGACGCCGAGCATCGCTCAGCAGTCGCCGCGGTTCGGCGTCAGGTTGACATCGAGGATCGTGTCGTCGAGCTGCGAGCGCGTCGCGCAACGGCAGTGCCGGTCACGAGCTCGGCCGGCAACTCGAGCAGGCCGTCCGCGTCGTCGGAGAGGCCAAGCTCGCGCGCCGAGCACAACATGCCGAACGACTCGACGCCGCGCAGCTTCGCCTTGCCGGATCTCGAGGCCACCCGGCAGCTTCGCGCCAATCGAGCGCGAGCGGCGCCTTCATGCCCGCGCGCACGTTCGGCGCGCCGCAGACGATCTGCAGCGTCTCCGCGCCCCGCCCTCGACCTGGCAGACGCGTCAGCGTGTCCGCGTTCGGGTGCGGCTCGCGCTCGAGGATCTCGCCGACGATGACGCCGGAGAAAGCGGCGCCGCCGGCTCGATCGACTTCGACCTCGAGGCCCGCCATCGTCAGGCGCGCCGCGAGCGTCGCCGCTCCCAGCCGGTCTCCAGCCACTCGTTGAACCATTGCAGACTGATGCGCATGCGCAGCCCCGGTTCACCGAACTGCGCAGGAAGCGCAGGTCGTTCTCGAAGAAGAGCCGGAGGTCGTGTCACGTGTAGCGCAGCATCGCCAGGCGCTCGATGCCCATGCCGAAGGCGTAGCCCTGTAGCGCTCGGGATCGATGCCCAGTTGCGCAGCACGTTCGGGTGCACCATGCCGCAGCCCGACGATCTCCAGCCAGCCGGTCTGCTTGCAGACGCGGCAGCCCGCGCCACCGCAGAACACGCACTCGATGTCCACTTCGGCCGACGGCTCGGTGAACGGGAAATACGACGGGCGGAAGCGGATGCCGAGACGGCGCTCGAAGAACTGCTCGCACGAACTCGTGCAGCACGGCCTTGAGGTTCGCGAGGCTGACGCCCTCGTCGACCACGCAGGCCCTCGACCTGGTGGAACATCGGCGTGTGCGTCATGTCGGAATCGCACCGGTAGACGCGCCCCGGCATGATCATGCGGAGCGGCGGCTTGTCGCGCAGCATCGCGCGCACCTGCACGGGTGACGTGTGCGTGCGCAGCAGCCGCCCGTCGCGGAAGATAGAACGTGTCGTGCATCGCCCGCGCCGGATGGTCCGCCGGGATGTTGAGCGCCTCGAAGTTGTGCCAGTCGTCCTCGACTTCGGGACCGTCCTCGACCGAGAAGCCGGCATTGCCGGAAAAGCGCCTCGATGCGCCGCCGGGCGCGGGTGACGGGATGCAGGCCGCCGACGGCTGGCCGCGGCCGGGTTGCGTCACGTCGATGCGGCCCGCGGCGAGCTTGCGCTCGAGTTCGGCGCGCTCGAGTTCGCCTTGCGCGCCTCGATTGCGGCGCCGAGCCCGTCGCGCACGGCGTTGATCTGCGCGCCCGCCTCGCGGCGCGCCTCGGGCGCCAGCGCGCCGAGCGCCTTCAACTGCGCCGTCACCGTCCCTTTCTTGCCGAGCAACTCGACCTTGAGCGAGTCGAGCTCGGCCAGGCTCGCGCACGCAGCCACGCGCGACCGGGCCACCGCATCGAGTTCGTCAGCGATCGTGATCGTGTCGCTCATCGCGCCGTGTATCCTTCGTTGTCGCAGCCGGCTGTGCGAAAAAAAGGGCCGGGTCGCCTGCGCGCTCCGGCCTCTACCTTCGATCGGGGCCGCAGCTCGCCCGCAGGCGAAGCCGGGGGCCTGGCGAACTTTCAAGGGGTCGCGAGACTCGCCTTGGCCTGTTCGGCGATCTTGCCGAACGCCTCGAGGTCGTGCACCGCGAGATCGGCCAGCATCTTGCGATCGACCTCGAGCCCGGCTGCCTTCAGGCCCGCCATCAGGCGGCTGTAGGAAAGTTCGAACGTGCGGGCCGCCGCATTGATGCGCGTGATCCACAGGCCGCGCATGTCGCGCTTCTTGGCGCGACGATCGCGATAGGCGTACTGGCCGGCCTTGATGACCGCCTGTTTCGCCGTGCGGTACACCTTGCGGCGGGCGTTGTAGTAACCCTTCGCCTTGGCGAGGACCTTCTTGTGACGGCGTCCAGCGATGACGCCACGCTTAACTCGTGCCATGGGTCACTCTCGCTCAGGCGTGCGGCAGCAATTGTTCGAGACGGACGAGGTCCTGCTTCGCGACCATCGTCGTGCCGCGCAGCTGCCGCTTGCGCTTGCTCGTCTTCTTCGTGAGGATGTGTCGCCGCTGCGACTGGCCGCGCTTGAAACCGTTCGCTGTCTTGCGAAAACGTTTTGCCGCGGCCCGGTTGGTCTTCAACTTGGGCATGTCGATCTCCAGTTTGTTGGCCCATCTCGCCACGGCTTGCACCGGGGTTCGAGGGCGAAAGACGGCCGTAGCCGCCCTTACTTCTTTTTCGGCGCCAGCATCATGACCATCTGCCGGCCTTCCATCAGCGGATGCTGCTCGACCACCGCGTGCGTCGCGAGGTCCTGCTGCAACCGCATCAGCATCTGCCGGCCGATGTCCGTGTGCGCCATCTCTCGGCCACGGAACCTCAGGGTTACCTTGGCCTTGTCCCCTTCCTCGAAAAAGCGAATCAGATTCCGTAACTTGATCTGATAGTCGCCTTCGTCGGTTCCAGGGCGAAACTTTACTTCCTTGACCTGAATCTGCTTCTGCTTCTTCTTCGCCAGGGCAGTTTTCTTGTTCTGTTCGAACTGAAACTTGCCGTAGTCGATGATTCTGCAGACCGGCGGATCGGCCATCGGCGAGACTTCGATGAGGTCGAGTCCCTGTGCGCTGGCCATCTCGAGTGCCGCGAACCGGGTCATGACCCCGATCTGTTCTCCATCCGCTCCAATGACGCGGAGGCTGGCGGCCGTGATCTCTTCGTTGCGCCGGATGCGCTTGGTCGTTGGAGCAGTGATGCGTTAACCCTCTAAAACAGTTCGGCCGCGGCTCGCGACTTCTTCGGCAAGCTTCGAGGCGAGGGTTTCGAGGCCCATCGACCCGAGGTCCTTGCCGTTGCGCGTGCGCACGGCCAACGAGTTTGACCCTGATTCGCGGTCGCCCGCCACCAGCAGGTACGGGACCCGCTGCAGGGTGTGTTCGCGGATTTTAAAGCCGACTTTCTCGTTTCGCAAATCCATTTCGACCCGAAGCCCCTGATTTTTCAAGAATTCGGTCGCTTTGAGCACATATTCGGCCTGCGCATCGGTGATGTTCATGACCACGGCCTGCACTGGCGCGAGCCAGGTCGGGAACCGGCCGGCGTGGTTTTCGATGAGGATGCCGATGAAACGCTCGAACGAGCCGAGGACGGCCCGATGGAGCATGACCGGCTGGTGTGCAGCCCCGTCCTCGCCGATGTATTCCGCCCCGAGGCGCTCCGGCAGCACGAAATCGACCTGCAGGGTGCCGCACTGCCAGTCCCGCCCGATTGCGTCGCGCAGGACGAATTCGAGCTTCGGGCCGTAAAAGGCGCCCTCGCCCGGGTTCAGCGTGTACTCGAGCCCGGCCGCCTCGACCGCCGTACGCAACGCATTTTCGGCCTTGTCCCAGGTCGCGTCGCTGCCCGCGCGCTTGGCCGGGCGGTCCGCGAACTTGACCTGGACGTCCTCGAAGCCGAAGTCCCTGTAGATGCTGGTCAGCAGACCGCAGAACGCGACCGTCTCCGCGTTGACCTGGTCTTCGGTGCAGAAGATGTGGGCGTCGTCCTGGGTGAACGCGCGCACGCGCATGAGGCCATGCAGCGCGCCCGACGGCTCGTTGCGGTGGCAGGCGCCGAACTCGGCCGTGCGCAGCGGCAGGTCGCGGTACGACTTGATGCCCTGGCGGAAGATCTGGATGTGGCCCGGGCAGTTCATCGGCTTCACCGCGAGGATGCGATTCTCGGACTCGGCAATGAACATGCTGGGCCGATAGTTCTCCCAGTGGCCCGACTTCTCCCACAGCACGCGGTCGATGAGCTGTGGCGTCTTCACCTCGCGTAGCCGGCCTCCTGCAGTCGGCCGCGCACGTACGACTCGATGGTGCGCCAGAGGGTGTAGCCCTTCGGGTGCCAGAACACGCTGCCGCGGCTTCTTCCTGCGTGTGGAACAGGTCGAGCTCGCGGCCGAGGCGACGGTGATCGCGCTTCTCGGCTTCCTCGAGCCGCGCGAGATAGGCCTTCAGGCTCTTCTCGTCCGGCCAGGCCGTGCCATAGATGCGCTGGAGCATGGCGTTCTTCGAGTCACCGCGCCAATACGCGCCCGCGACCTTCGTCAGCTTGAATGCGCCGAGCTTGCCGGTGCTCGGGACGTGCGGGCCGCGGCATAGGTCGAACCAGTTGCCCTGCCCGTAGAGGCTGATGTCCTCGTTGCCCGGGATGCTCGCGATGATCTCGGCCTTGTAGTGTTCGCCCAGCTTCGTGAACGTGCTCGATCGGCCGCATCCCGCGTCAGGACGCGACGGGTCACGGGCAGGTCCGCCTTGGCGAGCTCGTGCATCTTCGCCTCGAACTGGGCGAGGTCCTCAGGCGTAAACGGCCGGCTGAACGCAAAGTCGTAATAGAACCCGTCGTCGATGACCGGCCCGATCGTCACCTGCGCGTCCGGATAGATCGCCTGGACGGCCTGCGCCAGCAGGTGCGCCGTCGAATGGCGGATGATTTCGAGCCCCTCCGGATCCTTGCCGGTCACGATGCGAACCTTCGCGTCGCGCTCGATCAGGTACGACGTGTCGACCAGCTTGCCATCCACCGGCCGGCGAGCGCAGCCTTGGCCAGGCCCGGCCCGATGCTGGCCGCGACCTCGGCCACGGTGACCGGCCGGTCGAAATGCGCTGGCTGCCATCGGGTAGTGTGATGACCGGCATGGGGCGGTTCTCGTTATTTGGTTGACCACGATCACGAACGTGACGGGATCGTGGTGGGCGCACGTGGGATCGAACCACGGACCCCTACCATGTCAAGGTAGTGCTCTACCGCTGAGCTATGCGCCCGGAAAGGCGCGAAATGTTACTGGATTCGGGGGCTTGGGTCTACACGATGCGCTACGATCCGAAGCGCAGGGCGCCAAGTCGAAAGCCGGCAAAACGGTGATTGCCATGCTTCGTTCCCTCGCCTGGATCGCGCTTGTCTTCCCGGCTGCCGGCCTCGCGGACCTGCCGCCGAAAATCCCGGTTCGCGCCTTGTTTGCCAATGCGACGCTCTCGTCGCCCGAAATCTCGGACGACGGTCAGACCATCGCCTACGTCCAGTCTTTCGGCGACGTCCAGGTCGTCCTGTCGAAACCAGTGATGGGCGACAAGGCGACAGCGCTCGCCAAGTTTGACGACCCCGAGACCCGGCTGACCTGGATCGAGTGGGCCAACGACAATCGCCTGCTCATCAGCGGGCAGGCGCGAAACATCATGTCGATCGGCATGCGAAGCCGCGTCACGCGCCTGTTCGGTATCGATCGCGACGGCAAGAATTTCACATGGCTCGGCAAGCGCTGGCCCATGTTCGGGCAGATGCAGATGCCGGTCCAGCACCAGGACAACATCATCCATTTGACCCCCAAGGACCCGCAACACGTCCTGATGGAAATCAGGCCACCGGACACCGGCATGCCAGAGGTCATGCGCATGGATGTCGATACCGGGGTGCTCAGGCTCGAGCAGGCGGCCATGAAGGGCATCGACGACTGGTATGCAGATCCGGATGGCAACGTACGGGCCGGAGAAGCGACGCCGAAGAATCATTACGAACTTTGGGCCCGCGTCAGCGCCGCCGACAAATTCGAGCTGGTGCTGAGCCACAAGATCTTCGACGAGGATGGCCCGCAATTCGCGGGTTTCCATGCGGATCCCGGAAAAATCTACGTCAAGCAGACACTCGAAGGCCGCGATGCCCTGTTCGAATTCGACCTTGCAAGCCGCACGGTTGGAAAGCTCGCGTTCGCGCACCCCGAAGTCGACGTGGGCGGCATCGAGCGTGACGCCGGACCCGAGCAGCGCGCCGTTGGCGCGCGCTTCATCGTCGACCGGCCCGAAATCCACTTCTTTGACCACGACGCGGAACTGGAGCATCGCGCCCTGCGCAACGCACTGCAGTTCGATTTCACCACGCCCATCTTCCACAGGCCGGTCAGCATCTCCGCCGACGGCTCCCGTCAGATCCTGGAGGTGACCTCCGATGTGCAGCCGCCCGTGTACTATTTCTACGATCGCACGAGGCGCAAGATTGGCCGCCTCTTCGAGCTGCGGCCCGAAATCGACACCAAAAGCCTTGCGCCGACGAAGCGCATGACCTACCGGGCACGGGACGGACTCGAAATCCCCTGCTATCTCACCTTGCCGCTAGGCGTCGAGCCGAAGAAGCTGCCGGTGATCGCGCTGATACATGGCGGGCCCTGGTCGCGAGACTGGATTGACTGGGACCCGGAGGTGCAGCTCTTCGCCAATCGCGGCTTTGCAGTCCTGCAGATGAATTTTCGCGGTTCGTCGGGCTACGGGAAAAAGCATCTCGAGTCCGGATATCGCGAATGGGGCGAGAAGATCCAGGATGACATTACCGATGGCGTGAAATGGATCATTGCCCAGGGAATCGCCGATCCGGATCGCATCGGGATCACCGGGGCAAGCTACGGCGGTTACGCGACGCTTGTCGGCCTCGTGAAGACTCCGGAGTTGTACCGCGCCGGCGCCGCCTATGCCTCGGTCACCGATATCGAGTTCCTGCTGAACGACGACAAGTGGTACGACTGGGGCTATGAGTGGCATGAGACCATGGTCGGCGGAAATCGCGGCGACACGTCCAGGCTTCGCCAGAGTTCGCCGCTGCGACGCGTTGCGGAGATACGCGTCCCGGTGCTGCTGGGTCACGGCGAAGACGACCAGCGCGTCCATGTGCGCCAGTCGCGGCGCATGGCGGAAGCGCTGCGCCAGGCCGGCAAGCAATACGAGTACATGGAATTCCCGGACGAAATCCATGGCTTCGTGCTCGAAGCCAACCGGGTCAAGTGGTACGAGCGCGTGATTGCATTCTTCGAAGAGAATCTCGCGCCGCGTCCCGCAGCGGCCCCCAATTAGCCCACGAGGCGGTCGGCATCCGCGCCAAGCGTGGCGTGCCTTAGCGCCGTGATCTCGTCGCGAACCGTCGCCGCCTTCTCGAACTCCAGGTTGCGCGCAAGCCGGAACATCTCCTGCTCCAGCTTGCGGACCTGCTGCATCGCCTGCTCGGGCGTCAGCCGCACGACATTGCGCCGGCCGCCATCCCGGCCCGGCACGACCCGCGCGCCTTCCATGATGTCCTTGACCGACTTGATGATGGACTTCGGCACGATGCCGTGCTCGATGTTGTAGGCGATCTGCTTCGTGCGCCGCCGGTTCATCTCGGCGATCGCGCGCTCCATCGATCCCGTCATGCGGTCGGCATAGAGGATTGCCGAGCCGTGCTCGTTGCGCGCCGCGCGGCCGACGGTCTGGATCAATGAACCCTCGGAGCGCAGGAATCCCTCCTTGTCCGCATCCAGGATCGCGACCAGCGATACCTCCGGCAGGTCCAGCCCCTCGCGCAGCAGGTTGATGCCGACCAGCACGTCGAACTTCGCCAGGCGCAGGTCGCGGATGATCTCGACGCGCTCGACAGTCTCGATGTCGGAGTGCAGGTATCGCACCTTCACCCCATGCTCCTCAAGATAGTCCGTCAGGTCCTCGGCCATGCGCTTTGTCAGGGTCGTCACCAGCACGCGCTCCTGGCGCTCGGCGCGCAGGCGGATCTCCGACAGCAGGTCGTCCACCTGCGTCGCGACGGGGCGCACCTCGACCATCGGGTCCACGAGCCCGGTCGGGCGCGCGACCTGCTCCACGACCTGGCCCGACTTTTCCAGTTCGCGATGGGCCGGCGTCGCCGAGACGTAGATCGTCTGCGGCTGGATGCTCTCGAACTCGTCGAAGCGCAGCGGCCGGTTGTCGAGCGCCGACGGCAGGCGGAAGCCGTATTCGACCAGCGTCTCCTTGCGCGAACGATCGCCGCGATACATGCCCTGCAGTTGCGGAATCGTCACATGGCTCTCGTCGATGATCAGCAGCGAATTGCGCGGCAGGTAATCGAACAGGCAGGGCGGCGGCTCGCCTGGCGCGCGACCCGAGAGGTAGCGCGAGTAATTTTCGATGCCGGCGCAATAGCCGAGTTCGGTGATCATCTCGAGGTCGAACAGCGTGCGCTGCTCGAGCCGCTGCGCTTCGAGCAGCTTGTCCGCAGCGCGCAAATCCGCGAGCCGCCCGCGCAGCTCCACCTTGATCTCGTCGATGGCGGCGAGCAGCCGCTCGCGCGGGGTCACGTAATGCGTGGACGGGAAGATCGTGAGACGCGGGACCTTGCGCAGGACTTCGCCGGTCAGCGGATCGAAATACGCGAGCGACGTGATCTCCTCGTCGAAGAACTCGACGCGCACGGCGTCGCGCTCGGATTCGGCCGGGAAGATGTCCACGACGTCGCCGCGCACGCGGAAGGTGCCCTGGCGCAGGTCCACTTCGTTTCGCGTGTACTGCATGTCGGCGAGCCGCCGCAGCAGCTGTCGCTGGTCCGTGCGGTCGCCACGCACCAGGTGCAGGACCATCTTGAGGTAGGCCTCGGGATCGCCGAGGCCGTAGATCGCGGAAACCGTCGCGACGATGATCGAGTCCGGCCGCTCGAGCAGCGCCTTGGTCGCCGAGAGCCGCATCTGCTCGATATGCTCGTTGATCGAGGCGTCCTTCTCGATGTAGGTATCCGAGGACGGGACATAGGCTTCCGGCTGGTAGTAGTCGTAATAAGAGACGAAATACTCGACCGAGTTGTGGGGAAAATATTCCTTGAACTCGCCATAGAGCTGCGCGGCAAGCGTCTTATTGTGGGCCAGCACCAATGTCGGGCGCTGCAGTGTCTGGATGACGTTCGCAATCGTGAAAGTCTTGCCAGAGCCCGTCACGCCGAGGAGCGTCTGGTGCGCCAGACCCGATTCGAGCCCATCCAGGAGCGCAGCGATAGCGGCCGGCTGGTCGCCCGCCGGCTGATAGTCCGATTGCAGTTCAAAAGGTCGCGGATCGCTCACTGCCATTCCTGCATTGCAACGAAAAATGCCTTCCCGTACCTTAGCCGGGAATCCGGCCACACGGTACCCCATCGTGCCAATCCGACTCTCCCAGCGCGTCCAGCGAATCAAGCCCTCGCCCACACTTGCGGTGACCGCGCGCGCCGCAAGGCTCAAGGCCGAGGGCAAGGACATCATTGGCCTGGGCGCCGGTGAACCCGATTTCGACACGCCGGTGCATATCGGCGACGCCGGCGTCGCGGCAATTCGTGGCGGCCACACGCGCTACACGAATGTCGAAGGCACAAACGAGCTCAAGGACGCCATCATCGGCAAGTTCCGCCGGGATAACGGCCTCGAGTACCAGCGCAACCAGATCCTCGCCTCCAGTGGTGCCAAGCAGACCGTTTTCAATGTCTGCTGTGCGCTCTTGAATGCCGGCGACGAAGCGATCATCCCTGCGCCCTATTGGGTCTCCTACCCGGATATGGTCCTGGTCGCCGATGGCACGCCCGTGCCGGTATTCGCGGGGGCAAATCAGAAATTCAAGATCACGCCCGCCCAGCTTGCTGCCGCGATTACCCAGCGCACGAAGCTCTTCATTCTCAACAGTCCTTGCAATCCGACCGGCGCTGCCTATTCGCGCGCCGAACTCGCGGCATTCGGCGCGGTGCTCGGGAAGCACCCGGACGTCGTTATCGCAACCGACGACATGTACGAGCACATCTGGTGGGGACCGGAGCCCTTCTGCAGCTTTGCGACCGCTTGCCCGGATCTCTACGACCGCACGGTCACGATCAATGGTGTGTCCAAGAGCTACGCAATGACAGGGTGGCGACTCGGTTACTGCGGCGGGCCCGCGGAACTCATCGCCGCGATGGCCACCATCCAGGGCCAGAGCACGTCGAATGCCTCTTCCATCTCACAGAAGGCGGCGACGATCGCGATCAACGGCCCGCAGGACAGCGTCAGCGAGTTCAATCGCGCCTTCAAGGCGCGTCACGATCTCGTCGTCGCGGGATTGAATGCGCTTCCGGGAATTTCCTGCCTGCCCGGCTGGGGTACTTTCTACGCCTTCCCGAATGTCGAGCAGGCAATGCGCATGACGGGTTCTGCGGACGACAACGCCTTCGCGGAATTCCTGATCAATGAGGCCGGCGTCGCCGTCGTGCCGGGCTCCGCATTCGGCGCGCCGGGGCACTTCCGGCTGTCATTCGCTTGTTCTGAAGAGACTCTCAAGGACGCGCTCGGCCGCATGCAGCGGGCCTTGTCCGGAGCGCTCGCTCGCAAGCGCGCCTGATCCGCGACAACCGCCAGAAAACCCAGTAGTTTTGTTGACTTGGGCGCGGCCTTGGCCGACAATCCCGCGCCCTGAAAAGCCAGTTCCCCGATAGCTCAGTCGGTAGAGCAACGGACTGTTAATCCGTGGGTCGTTGGTTCGAGTCCAACTCGGGGAGCCATTTCAGCTACTTCGTCGAAAGGCTGGATACTCCGGCTCCCAGTTTTTGCGTCCGCCCTCAACAGTGCGAGCGCATTCCCCGCCACCAGCACTGCCAGTCCGATGAATGCGGTCAAGCTCCAGTGATAATCCTCGAACAGCGTCGAGACGGTGAGCGCGACGACCGGAAACAAAACGCTCGTGTAGGCCGCGCGTGAAGCGCCGATTCTCTTCAGCAATGCCAGGTAGAGGCCGAAGGCGAGCGAAGTCCCGGCGAGCGACAGGTACATCAGCGACACGACGTAGGGCCAGTGAGCGTCGAATTCGACCGGCGTGCCGCGGATCGCGGCGATCGCGGCGAGACCAATGGCGCCGTACGCCATGCCATAGGCATTAACCGTGACGACGGACAGGCCACTGCCCGTGTTTCGCGTCGCCGCCATGTTGCCGAGCGAGGCGACATAGGTCGCAGCAAGCGCGAGCGCCGCGCCGCGAATGATTGTGGGGTCTCCCCAGGCCGCCCTCAGTTCCGGAAGGAACAACAGTGCCACGCCCAGAATGCCGGCCCCCGCTGCGATCAGGACGCGGCGTTCGATCGGCGTCCCGAAAATCATCCGGCTGTTCACCACATTGAAAAAAATGATGGAGGTGAACAGCACGGCGACCAGGCCACTTCTCAGGTACTGCGTGGAGAGGTAGGTCATCCAGTAGTTCAGGCAGAAGAGCGTGGCGCCCTGCAGTGCCACGAATCGGTGTTCGCGCCGCGACAGGCGCATCGGGCTTCCCACGATGCGCGCATAGATGAACAGGCAGATCGCCGCGATCGAAAAGCGGTAGACGAGCGAGATCTCGGGCGCGACGACACCGAGTTGGAACTTGATCGCGAACCACGTGGTGCCCCAGATCAGCACCACGATGGCGTAGATGACATAGCTTGGCATTCGTGAGTATAGGCGAAGCTGAACGGATTCCAGGGAACGAAGGTCCCCATCGCAGGTCGTATATTGGCATGATAATCAATAAGTCACGCCTGCCTCCTCAGGGCAAATCCCGCGTGAGGGCCAGCTGAAAACTCGCTATCATGTCGCGCGACCGACGCTGAAACCGCATCCCAGACGGCAGCGCCGGAAACTCGCACCGGGCCGGCGGCTGCATAAGGGGACTGCCGCATGATTCTGACTGTCGCGCTGTTCGCGACGCTTGCGCTTGCTGCGCCGGCCGAAGGCCAGCGCGATGCGACAGGCTGGCGCGACTGGTCCGACACCCTCTACGCGAAGGGCGACTACCGTGGCGCGCTGGATGCCGCGGGTCATGCGCGTGAAATCAACCACACCGATCCCTGGGCGCGATATGCCTGGGCCCGGGCACTCGCCGCCGTCGATACCGACACGGCCCGGCTCGCGATGTCTGGCCTCGAAGATCCCGCGACCGTGCAGGCGATGCCGGCCGCTGAACGCGCCAGGCTCGACGCCGCGCTCGGCTACCTGTGCCTGGATCTCGGGCTCGAGCCGCTTGCAGCACTGCACTTCGGCGACGTGCCTGCCGGAACGCCGAGCTACGCCGATTCGCAGGCCGGGCTTGCGATCCTCGCGGTGCGCCGCGGCCATTCGCGCGAAGCATTGGTCCATTTCGAAGCCGCGCGCGCATCCGGAAAATTGGACCCTTCGCTCGCTGAACTCGAACGTGAGACGCGCTTCCAGTTTGCCCTGCAGGAATTCACGACGGCCCGCGACCTGCGCGATGCCAATGCGGCCAGTCGCGCCTATGCAGCGCTCGACGAACTGCGACCCAATCACCCGGCGACGTTGCGCGCGCGGGCTGACTTGGCCAATCTGCGCGGCGATCCGGCGGCGCGCGAGCGTGCGCTGCGCGACCTGCTTGCGGTCGACCGCAATGCCGCGGGTGCGGCAAGCCAGCTCGTGGACACGCTCCTGCAACTGGGGCGCCCTTCCGATGCGCTGACGGTGGCACGCGAATTGGCGCCCGAGCGCCTCGCGACCGACCCGGTACTGCAGTCCATCGAGCGCAACTGGGTCTCGCACTTCGAAGCCGCGCTCGCCTTCAGGCAGCGTGATGGCGAATCAGGCCTCGGATGGCTCGATGCGCCGCAATTGCAAGTGGCCTGGGCATCGACCAGTCCGCATTGGGGACGCTTCCGGCTCTCTGCCGACGCAGAGCAGCTCGATGCCGGCAGGGTCGCGGCGGGCCAGCCCTATGGCAGTTCGCCTTCGCTGCCGGTTGCCAGCCGTTCGCAGAATGATGCGGGCATCGGCGTGCTGGCGCAGTGGGCGCCGCGCACGGGACTCGTGATCGAACTCGGGCATACCTCGCCCTCATTCGCGGTCGCCAATATCATCGGCGCCTTGCGATACAGGATCGATGCGAAGGAAGGACCCATCGTTTTCGGCCTGGAGCGCCAGCCGGTCAATGATTCGTTGCTATCGCTCGCCGGGGCGATCGATCCCGTCACCGGGCGCGACTGGGGTGGCTTGACGCGCAATCGCGCGTACGTCGAAGGCAGCATCGGCGGCGAAGACCTCAAGTGTTTACGGCAGCCTCTCCGGCGCGTTGATCGACGGTGACCACGTCGAGGAAAATACGCACTGGGAAGCTGGCGTCGGATTCTGGCGGCGCGCCGCTACCGGGCAGGGCTGGCAGGCGCGGCTCGGCGGCAATCTCACGGCGATTGCCTATGGGGAGAACCTGTCCCACTTCACGATCGGGCACGGTGGTTATTTCAGCCCCAATCGCTTCCTTTCAGTCGGTCCGGCATTTGACATCAGCGGACGGCGCGACAGCGCTACATTCCGCATCGAAGGCGGATTGAGCTGGCAGAAGCTGCGCGAGGATTCGAGCGAATTCTTCCCCGAGGACGCCGTGCTGCAGGCCGCGAGCGGCGACCCGCGCTATCCGGGCTCGTCGCGGGAAGGGCTCGGTGCCCGCCTCTCGGCAACCGTGGAATGGCGAGTCTCGAATCGCGCGGTCGCAGGCGTGCGTCTCGAAGGCATCAGTGGGGAGGACTTCGACGAAGTCCGTTTGCAGGTCTATACGCGCCGCTGGGATCGCGCGATCACCGAGCCTGCCCGGCAACCGCCGATTGCGGTCGTGCCAGCGGTCTTCCAGTAGTCGGGAGAGCCGCGCCCTGCTACTTCGGCCGGCGGCCGGAGACGAATCCATCGAGGTAGGCTCCGAACCGGTCGCCCAGCTCCGGGTGCCTGAGCGCGTACTCGACGGTCGCTTCGAGATACCCGAGCTTGCTTCCGCAATCGTAGCGTTTCCCGCTGAACCGGTAGGCGTACACCGCTTCATCGCCGAGCAATGCGGCGATCCCATCCGTCAGCTGAATCTCGCCGCCCGCACCGCGACCAATCTTCTGCAGGCGTTCGAAAATCGACGGCGAAAGCAGGTAGCGTCCGACGACCGCCAGGTCCGATGGCGCGTCCGCCGGCTTCGGCTTTTCGACGATGCGCCGGATCCTTGACAGCTCGGCAGCAGAGTCCTCGACCGCGACGATGCCGTAGCGGCCCGTCTCGCTGCGCTCGACCTGCTGCACACCGATGATGCTGCCCCCCGTCTTCTGGTAGCGATCGCGCATCTGCGCGAGTACCGGCTGCTCCGCATCGATCAGGTCATCGGCCAGGTGAACGTAAAACGGCTCGCCGCCGACCACCGGAAGCGCGCACAGGACGGCATGGCCGAGGCCGAGCGGCGCGGGTTGGCGGATATAGATGCAGGCGGCATCCGATGGGAGGATGGATCGCAGCGCCTGCGCCAGGTCCTGCTTGCCCTGGGCGATGAGTGCCGCTTCCAGCTCCGGATCGCTGTCGAAATGATCCTCGATTGCACGCTTGGAGCTGCCGGTGATGAACACCAGGTTTCGCGCGCCCGCCGCGAGCGCCTCCTCGACCGCATACTGAATCAGCGGCTTGTCGACGATCGGCAGCATCTCCTTCGGGCTCGCCTTGGTCGCGGGCAGAAAGCGTGTGCCGCGACCCGCCACGGGAAACACTGCAAAACGGATCGGTGCAGGACGGCTCAAGGACGCTCCTTCGATTCCGGTGCCATGCGCGCGCATGATACCGGAGCCGCAGCCGGCCGGCCCGCACCGATGCCGGGAACTCAGCCGGAGCTCTTCTCCGCCTCAAAGCGCAGATTCGACTTGTTCTGGTCGACCAGCTTCTTGCCGATCCCCTTGACCTTCACGAGATCATCCGCGCTCTTGAACGGGCCATTCTTTTCGCGATGCGCGATGATGGCCTCTGCCTTCGCCATTCCGACGCCCTGCAGCTCGCGGGCGAGTGTCTTGGCGTCTGCGGTGTTGACATTGACGGGCCCGGCGATGGCCATCGGCGCGAGCAGCATTGCGGCCAGCAGGGCCGCACCCAGTCCCTTGGTAAGCATGTTGCGTGACTCCCTTTTCGTCGCGCGCGGCGACCATCGCCGCGCCCGGAAAAGAGACTAGCCGCCGCGCTCCCGCCGCGCCCCGCGTCTATCGCACGCGTTCCGGGCAATTCAGCCGTGCGGCTGCCCGCGCTCGAGTCCGGCAACCAGGTCGAATCGCAGCAGTGGCCGCTGGCTGTCCCAGCTCTTGCAGCCGGGGCATTGCCAGAAATGATTGAGGCTCGAGAAGCCACAGCTTGAGCAACGGTAGCGCGAAGTCGTCGCCGCGAGCCGGCGCAGAACGCTCGCGACCTCGCGCACGGCGCGCACGTCGAGCGTTTCCGGGTCGCGGCCCGTGGCGCGCACCAGCCCCGCAACGGTTTCATCCTGCGCCAGGAAGGCGCGCACGAGCCGTTCGAGAGGCGCGAAGTCGATTGCGTCAGTCATGATCGCCGCAAACGCGATTTCCCGCCCCGCGTCCGGACGTGCCGCAACGAGGCGGCCCACGACGGCGTCGCCGTCCGCGCCCGCCGCCCGTGCGAGTCTCATCAGGCGCGGCAGCACCTCGATCGCGAGCGCCGCATCCTGGGTCATCACCGAGGCCAGCAACTTCTCCGCGAGCGCCACGTCCTGCTGCTCGATTGCAATGTCCGCCCGCACCAGGGCGCCCCTCGGGAAGCGGCGCCGCTCAGTCCTCGCCGCGCGCAATTGCACCCTCGCCTCGTCGAGGTCCTGGCGTTCGTGTGCCGCTTCGGCCAGCTCGCAATAATAGTGCGCGATCGCGTTTTCCTGCGGCGATTTGCCGGACTTGTCGAGTTCGCGGAACACTTCGATGGCACGCACCCAGTCATGCTGCTGCTCGTAAATACGCATCAGGTTCCGCATTGCTGCCATGCGATGGGCACCGGAGGCCGCCAGCGGCTCAAGGATCTTTTCCGCGCGGTCCAGCAGACCGGCCCGCAGGTAATCCTGCGACAGCGCGAAGCTCGCCTGCTCGCGCTGCTCCGGCTCCAGCGATTCGCGCGACACGATGTTCTGGTGGATGCGGATTGCCTTGTCGACCTCGCCGCGGCGCCGGTACAGGCTGCCGAGGGCGAAATGAGTCTCGACCGTGTCGCCGTCCAGCTCAGCCGCGCGCAGGAACGACTCGAGCGCCCGGTCGGGCTGCTCGTTGACCAGGAAATTGACGCCGGCGAGGTAATTGCCGCGAACGCGCTCGGCGCCGATCGTGCTCGGGCGCGGGCGCCTGGCGGAGTAGAAGCCGATGGCCCCGCCGATGAAAAGTACTGCCAGCAGTATCCAGATCGATTCAGGATTCATGCGTCACCGGCGGCGCGCCGGGCGCGCCGTTCAGTTGCGGATCGGGTGCGACTGTCCTTCATTGACCCGCTCGCGCAGATCCTTGCCCGGCTTGAAATGCGGGACGTACTTGCCGGCGAGCGCGACCGCCTCGCCGGTCTTCGGGTTGCGGCCCTGGCGCGGCGGCCGGAAATGCAGCGAGAAGCTGCCGAAGCCGCGGATCTCGATGCGCTCGCCGCCTGCCAGCGCATCGCTCATGATCTCGAGCATCTGCTTCACTGCCAGCTCGATGTCCTTCGCCGGCAAGTGCTTCTGCTTCGCGGCGATGATCTCGATCAATTCTGATTTTGTCATGACTCCCGTCCTCACACGCGTGGCGCGCGGCCCATCCCCGGCCACGCGCCGCGGACCGCCTTACTGGCCCGAGATCTGCTCCTTCAGCAGATCGCCCAGCGTCGTGCCGGTCGCCGTATCCGTGCCGCGGTACTGCTGCACCGCCTCAGCCTCTTCGTACGCTTCCTTGGCCTTGATCGACAGCGCGATGGCGCGGCTCTTGCGGTCCACGCCGATGAAGCGCGCCTCGATCTCTTCGCCCGCCTTCAGGACGGTGCGCGCATCTTCGACGCGGTCGCGCGCGAGCTCCGAGGCGCGCAGGTGCCCCTCGATGCCGTCGCCCAGGTCCACGATCGCGCCCTTCGCGTCCACTTCCTTGATCACGCCCTTGACGATGCTGCCCTTCGGGTGATCCGCGAGATAGGCCGAGATCGGGTCCTTGGCCAGCTGCTTGATGCCAAGCGATATGCGCTCGCGGTCCGGATCGATCGACAGCACCATGGCTTCGACCGTCTGCGCCTTCTGGTAGTCGCGCACGGCTTCCTCGCCGGGACGATCCCAGGAGATGTCCGACAGGTGCACGAGACCGTCGATTCCGCCCGCTAGGCCGATGAAGATGCCGAAGTCGGTGATCGACTTGATCTGGCCGCTGACGCGGTCGCCGCGGTTGAAGCTCTCGGCGAACTCGCGCCAGGGATTCGGCTTGCACTGTTTCAGGCCGAGTGAAATGCGGCGGCGTTCCTCGTCGATGTCGAGGACCATCACCTCGACCTCCTCGCTGACATGCACCACCTTGGCAGGATTGACGTTCTTGTTGGTCCAGTCCATCTCGGAGACGTGCACCAGGCCCTCGACGCCCTCCTCGATCTCCACGAAACAGCCGTAATCGGCGATGTTCGTGACCTTGCCGAACAGCCGCGTATTCGGCGGGTAGCGCCGCGCGATGTTCTGCCAGGGATCCGCGCCCAGCTGCTTGATGCCGAGCGACACGCGCTGGCGCTCACGGTCGAACTTGAGGATCCGCACGTCGATCTCGTCCCCGACCTTTACGACTTCGGACGGATGCTTGACGCGCTTCCACGCCATGTCGGTGATGTGCAGCAAGCCGTCGATGCCGCCGAGATCCACGAACGCGCCGTAGTCGGTCAGGTTCTTGACCACGCCCTTGACGACGTCGCCTTCCTTCAGGTTGTCGAGCAGCTGCGAACGCTCGGCGCTGTATTCCTGCTCGACGACCGCGCGGCGCGACACCACCACGTTGTTGCGACGCTGATCGAGCTTGATCACCTTGAATTCGAGTTCCTTGCCCTCGAGGTAGCTCGGGTCGCGCACCGGGCGCACGTCCACGAGCGAACCGGGCAGGAAGGCGCGCACATTGTCGAGTTCGACCGTGAAGCCGCCCTTCACGCGGCCATTGATGATGCCCTTGACGATTTCGCCATTCGTGAACGCCTCCTCGAGGCGGGTCCACGTGCGGGCACGCTTGGCCTTCTCGCGCGACAGGCGCGTTTCACCGGAGCCGTCTTCGACGGCATCCAGCGCCACCTCGACCTCCTGGCCGATGACGACTTCCATCTCGCCGTTTTCATTCCGGAATTGTTCCGCCGGTATCACCGCTTCGGACTTCAGTCCGACGCTGACGATCACGACATCGGCATTTACGTCGACGACGATGCCGGTAAGGATCTGACCAGGCTTGATTTGCTGGCTCGCAAGACTCTGCTCAAAAAGTTGTTGAAAGGATTCGGTCATTGGTTTTCCGGGCCCCCGGGGCCCATGGTTGGTTGCATGCCGCGCAGCGTCCTGCCGCGCTGGGTCCTGTAATCACCGGCGCTGGCTTCCTGCCGCGCCGACCCGCGCCGGTTACGCCGACGCCCGACTCAACTGTGCCGCGCCAGCCCCGGGAATCGTTCGCGCGCGAGTGAGGTCACCCGCCCGACGACCTCCTCGATGGAGAGCGCGGTCGAATCCACGACGATCGCATCCGGGACAGCAATCAGCGGTGCCACGGATCGCGTGGTATCCCGCCTGTCCCGCTCGGCGATCTCCGCGGAAAGGGCGGCGAGATTAACACTCAACCCCTTTTGTATCAACTGCTTATAGCGCCTGCGGGCCCTCTCCTCGGGGGTCGCTGTCAGGAATACCTTGAGCCCGGCATCGCGGAAAACGATCGATCCCATGTCGCGCCCGTCGGCCACGAGTCCGGGTGGCCGCGCAAACGCCCGCTGGCGCCCCAGCAGGGCCGATCGCACCTCCGGCCAGGCCGCGACCCGGGACGCGGCTTCGCCGGTCTGTTCGCCGCGCAATTCCCGGGTCACGTCCATTCCCGCAAGCAACACGCGCTCGTCGCCCTGGGAATCAGCCTCGAAGGTCACATCGAGCGCGGCGGCCAGCCGCGCATGGCCGGCCATGTCATCGGCCGCAAGGCCGCCCCGCATGCCGGCGAGCGCGACCAGACGGTAAAGCGCGCCGCTGTCCAGCAGGTGCCAGCCGAATTGTCGCGCGACCAGGCGGGCAACCGTGCCCTTGCCCGAGCCCCCGGGGCCGTCGATCGCGATGACCGGCACCATGTTCAGCCCTCCTCCCCCAGCAGCAATCCTGCGCCGCGCGCCGTCGCCGCGAAACCCGGGAAGGAGGTGGCGACATAACGCACGTCGTGAATGACCAGCGGCTCGCTCGCGCGCGCCGCAAGAACGGCGAAGGACATCGCGACCCGGTGGTCACCGCGACTCTCGACGATGCCGCCGCCGACGCTTCCGCCACGAATGCGTATTCCGTCCTCAAGGGCCTCGACGTCCACACCGACGCGTTCGAGGCCTTCGGCCATGACCGCAATCCGGTCGCTCTCCTTGACCCGCAGTTCGGAAGCACCCGTGACAATCGTTTCGCCTGCCGCGACCGCGGCTGCAGCAAACAGCACGGGAAATTCGTCGATGGCGCTCGCGACGAGCTCGCGGGGCACGGCAATGCCGCGCAGCGGCCCGGGCCGCACCTCGAGATCGGCCACCGGCTCGCTGCCAAATGCCTTTTGATCCAGCAAACGGATGTCGGCGCCCATCAGTCGCAGAATCTCGAGCAGGCCGGTCCGGGTGGGATTCACGCCGACGCCGCGGATCACGAGCGGCGCATCACCCGCAATGAGGCCGGCAACGATAAAAAAAGCCGCGGAGGAAAAGTCACCCGGAACATGGATATGGCAGCCCTGCAGTACCGCCGGCCCGCGGATGGAAATCTCCGCGCCATCGCGCTCCAGCGGCACGCCAAAAGCCGCCAGCATCCGCTCCGTGTGATCGCGCGTTGGCGCAGGCTCGACGACCATGGTGCGCCCCGACGCGTAGAGCCCGGCAAGCAGGATCGCGGATTTCACCTGCGCGCTCGGAACGTCGAGTTCGTGAGCAACCCCTTGCAGGGTCCTGCGACCCGTTATTTCGATCGGCGGCCTGCCATGTTGCGTACGGAACCTTGCACCCATGCGTCGCAGTGGCGCACCGACGCGATCCATGGGCCGGCGCATCAGCGACTGATCGCCGACGAGCACCGAATCGAATTCCTGGCCGCACAGAATTCCGGCCAGCAGGCGCATGCCGGTGCCGGAGTTGCCGAGATCCAGGGCGGCGCCCGGCGCCTTCAACCCGCGCGCGCCCACACCGTGAATGACCAACCGATCCGGCGCTGGACGATCAACGCGCACACCCATCGCTTCGACCGCGGCGAGTGTGGCAAGACAATCGTCTGCATCGAGAAAACCATCGACCTCGGTGATGCCCTGCGCGATGGCGCCGAGCATCACTGCCCGATGCGAGATCGACTTGTCGCCGGGAACGCGGATCTCGCCGGAGACCCGGCCACCCGGCCCGGCGACGAAACTTGGCGAACGGCCGGTCACGTTGCTTCCGCAAGCGCCGCGCCCACCGCCTCGAGCAGGCGCTCGATCTGCTCCGTCGTGCCGGTGGAAATCCGCAGGTGATTGGGCAGGCCGTAATTCAGAACGGGCCGGACGATCACGCCACGCCGCAACAATGCTTCGTTGAGGGCAGCCGCCGGTCGCCCGAGGTCGCACAACAGGAAGTTCGTGGCGGACGGCAGCACGCTGAGGCCGAGCGCGAGGAGACCTTCGCGCAGGCGCGCGAGGCCCTTTTGATTGAGAGCTACCGTCGCCGCGACATGTGCGCTGTCGTCGAGCGCCGCCGCCGCAGCCGCGAGCCCCACGACGGACACATTGAATGGCTGGCGAATGCGATTCAGCAGGTCCGCGATGTCCGGATGCGACAGCGCATAGCCGACACGCAATCCCGCGAGGCCATGAGCCTTGGAGAACGTGCGCACGATGACCAGGTTCGGAAACTGCGATTGCAAGGTCGAGCCGTCCGGCACGCCCTTGCCGACCGAATACTCGTGGTAGGCCTCGTCCAGTACGACGATGACCTCCGGCGGAATCGCGCGGATCAATGCCTGCAGTTCGGGTCCCGTGAGCCAGGTTCCGGTCGGGTTGTTGGGGTTCGCAAGGAACACGATGCGAGTTTTCGGGCCGACGGCGGCGATGATCGCCTCTGGATCGTGACCGAGCGGCATCGCGTGGTCCGGTGGATTCGCCGCCGCGACCCTTGCCTTCGCTCCCGACGCCTGCACTGCGATCGGATAGACGGCGAACGCGTATTGCGAATAGACGGCCTCTTGCTCCGGTGTCAGGAATGTTTCGGCAAGCAGCACCAGGATGTCATTCGAGCCGTTGCCGAGCGTCACCTGCTCGATCGAAACCTTGTGCTTCGCCGCGAGCCGCGCGCGCAGCACGTGGCCGCTGCCATCGGGATACATGCCGACACCGGTCATCGCGGCGGCAAGCGCCGCGCGCGCGTGCGGGCCGGGGCCCAGCGGATTCTCATTGGATGCGAGCTTGATGCTGCCGGTGATACCGAGCTCGCGCTCGAGCTGTTCCGGCGGCTTGCCGGGCACGTAGGGTGCGAGCCGGCGTATTCCGGGCGCGGCGAATTGCTCGAATCGATTCGCCATGCCGACCCTCCTAGACGGCCCGCACGCCCAGCACGCCCTGGATGGCGGCGATGCGCTCGACCAGGCCCGCGGGCACGCGCCCGTCGATGTCGATCAGTGTATACGCGACCCCGCCCTTCGACTTGTTCAGCAGGTCCGCGATATTGAGCCCGGCTTCGGCCAGGCGCGTCGAGATCTGGCCCACCATGTTGGGAACATTGCTGTTCGCAATTGCAATTCGGGCCGTCGCCGGCACGCGCGGCAGCGCAGCTTCCGGGAAATTGACCGAGTGCCGGACATTGCCGTTCTCGAGGAAATCGCGCAGCGTGTCCGCCACCATCATCGCGCTGTTCTCCTCGGCCTCGCTGGTAGACGCACCGAGGTGCGGGAGCGCCACGACACGCGGGTGGTCCTTTGACTGCGGCGTCGGAAAGTCGCAGACATAGGCGGCAAGCCTGCCTGCATCGAGCGCCGCGAGGATATCCGCCTCGTTGACGATCGCCGCGCGCGCGAAGTTCAGGATCGTCGCGCCTTTCCGCATCAGGGAGATGCGCTCGGCATTGACCATCGATCGCGTCGACTCCAGCAACGGCACGTGCAGCGTGACGACATCCGATCGCGCGAACAGGTCTTCGAGGCTCAGCGCCTGCTCGACACCGGACGACAATTGCCAGGCCCGCTGGACCGTGATCTGCGGGTCGAAGCCCAGCACATGCATGCCGAGCAGGTGCGCGGCATTCGCCACCTCGACACCGACCGCGCCGAGCCCGACCACGCCCAGCGTGCGGCCAGGAAGCTCGTGGCCGACGAAGCGCTTCTTGCCCTGCTCGACGGCCGTTTCGAGTGCCGCCGCGTCGCCCTTCAGCTCACGCACGAATTGCCAGGACTCGCAGATGTGCCGGGCAGCGAGGAACAGACCCGCAAGCACCAGTTCCTTGACCGCATTGGCGTTCGCGCCGGGCGCATTGAATACCGGAACGCCCCGCTGCGTGAGCGCGGTGACCGGTATGTTGTTCGTGCCGGCGCCGGCCCGGCCCACGGCGATGACGCTCGCCGGGATCTCCATCTTGTGCATGTCGGCCGACCGCACCAGGATCGCGTCCGGATTCGCAATCCCGGCCGCGACCTCGTAGCGCTCGCGCGGCAGCCGCGCCAGGCCCTTCGCCGAGATGCTGTTCAGCGTCAGGATCCGGTAGCCCATCAGCCGTACCGCCGCTCGAAGTCGTGCATGAACTCCACCAGTGCGGTGACGCCTGCTGTTGGCATCGCGTTATAGAGGCTTGCGCGCATGCCGCCGACCGAGCGATGACCTGCCAGGTATGCAAGTCCCGCCGCGGCCGACTCGGCAAGGAATGTCTTTTCGAGTTCCGGCTTCGCGAGCGTGAACGGGACGTTCATCCACGACCGGCAATGGCGTGCAACCGGGTTCGCATAGAAGGACGAGGCGTCGATGGCCGCATACAGCGCGGCCGCTTTGGCGCGATTGCGCTCCGCCATCGCCGTGAGCCCGCCCTCGCGCTTGAGCCATTGCAGTACGAGCCCGGCGAAATACCAGCCGAAGGTCGGCGGCGTGTTCAGCATCGAGCCTGCCTCGGCGAAAGCCTTGTAATCGAATACCGAGGGCGTGCCGGGACGCGCGCGGCCCAGCAGGTCATCGCGAACGATGACGACCGTGATGCCGGAGGGCCCGATGTTTTTCTGCGCGCCCGCATAGATCAGGCCGAATCGCGACACGTCGAGCGGGCGCGAGAGGATGGTCGAAGACATGTCAGCCACGAGCGGCAGCTCGCCGGTGGCAGGAATGAAAGGGAATTCCACCCCGCCGATCGTCTCGTTCGGCGTGTAATGGACATAGGCGGCGCCGCGATTCAGCTTGAGTGCCGACTGCTCCGGCACGGTCGTGTACCTGGACGCCGCTTCGTCGGCGACGATGTCGACGCTCAGGAAACGCCGGGCTTCCTTGATGGCGCGCTCCGACCAGTGGCCGGTGTGGATGTAATCCGCGCGCGCGCCGGGCTGCGACAGATTGAGCGGGATCGCCGAAAACTGCCCGGTTGCGCCGCCCTGCATGAACAGGACCTTGTAGTTCTCCGGGATACTGAGCAGCTCCCGCAGGTCGGCTTCGGCACGCTCGGCGATCGCCATGAAGGCCTTGCTGCGGTGGCTGATCTCCATGACCGAGACGCCGCCCTGCCAGTCGACCATCTCGTCACGGGCTTGCTCCAGCACGGGTAGCGGCAGCACCGCCGGGCCTGCGGAGAAATTGAAGACGCGCACGCCGCTGTTCCGTTGGCCGGCCTCAGCCGGCAGCCTCGCTGTCCCCCGAGTCCTCGCCGGCGATGCGCTCGATCCCGACCAGCTTCTCGATTTCTTCCAGCCGCATGATGCGCACGCCCTGCGTGTTGCGGCCCAGCACCGGGATGTCGCTGACCGGCACGCGGACCAGCGTGCCGCTCGAGTTGATCAGCATGATTTCGTCGTCCGGCTTGACCTGCAGCGCGCCGACCAGCGAACCATTGCGGTCGCTGGTCTGCAGGGCGATGACACCCTGGCCGCCCCTGCCATGCCGCGGAAAGTCGGTCATGTCCGTCAGCTTGCCGTAGCCGCGCTCCGATACCGTCAGGATCGGTCCTTCGCCGAGCACGATCAGCGAAGTGACGCGCTGGGCCTCGCCGAGGCGCACGCCACGCACGCCAGCGGCCTCGCGACCCATCGGCCGAACTTCGCTTTCGGCGAACCGGATCGCCTTGCCGTCAGTCGTCGCGAGCAGGATCTCGCGCTCGCCGTCCGTCAGCGCCACGCCCACCAGGCAGTCTGACTCGTCGAGCGAGACCGCAATGATGCCGTTTGCGCGTGGCCGGGAGAATGCGGAGAGCGGCGTCTTCTTGACGGTGCCCTGGCTCGTCGCCATCAGGACGTAGCGGCTGTCGTCGAATTCGCTGACGGCCTGCACGGCCGTGATGCGCTCGCCCTCGCCCAGTTGCAGCAGGTTGACGATGGGCTTGCCGCGCGAACCGCGGCTCGCGAGCGGCAGCTGCCACACCTTCAGCCAGTAGCACTGCCCGCGGTCCGAGAAACACAGCAATGTATCGTGGCTGTGCGCGATGAACAGCTTGTCGACGAAGTCCTCGTCCTTGACGGTCGTCGCCATCTTGCCGCGTCCGCCGCGGCGCTGGGCCTCGTAGTCCGACACCGGCTGGGCCTTCGCATATCCGGCATGCGACAGGGTGACCACGAGGTCCTGCCGTTCGATCAGGTCTTCGATGGTCACGTCCGATTGATCGGCGATGATCTCCGTGCGGCGCGCGTCACCGTACGCTTCCTTCATCGCGGCCAGTTCCTCGCGGATCACCTGCAGCAACCGTTCCGGGCGCGCGAGGATGTCGCCGAGATCCCGGATCTGTTCCAGCAGTTCCGAGAATTCCGTGACGATCTTGTCCTGCTCGAGGCCTGTCAGGCGATGCAGGCGCAGGTCGAGGATGGCCTGGGCCTGCTGCTCCGACAGCCGGTATTTCCCGTCCTGCAGGCCGAGATCATCCGCGATCCCATCCGGGCGCGTCGATACCGAACCCGCGCGCGCGAGCATCTGCGGCACGGCGCCCGCGGCCCAGGCGCGCGACTGCAGCGCCAGCTTTGCTTCCGGCGGCGACGGCGAGGCCTTGATGACGGCGATGACCTCGTCGATGTTCGCGAGCGCGACTGCGAGGCCCTCGAGGAGATGGGCGCGATCGCGCGCCTTGCGCAGGTCATGAATCGTCCGGCGCGTCACCACCTCGCGGCGGTGCCGCAGGAACGCGTCCAGCATTTCCTTCAGCGACAGGAGCTTAGGCTGGCCGTCCAGCAGCGCGACCATGTTGACGCCGAACACGGTTTGCATCGGCGTCAGCTTGAAGAGCTGGTTCAGGATCAGTTCCTGATTCTCGCCGCGCTTCAACTCGATGACGACCCGCAATCCATCCTTGTCGGATTCGTCGCGCAACTCGGAGATCCCCTCGATCTCCTTGGCACGCACGAGATCGGCGATGCGCTCGAGCAGGCGCGCCTTGTTCACCTGATACGGCAGCTCGGTGACGACGATCCGCTCCCGGCCGCGATCGTCCATGCTCTCGATGCTGGTGCGGGCGCGCACCGACAGGCGTCCACGTCCGGTCTTGTAGGCGAGCGCGATCTCGGCGGCGCCGTTGATGATCCCGGCGGTCGGGAAATCCGGTCCCGGCACAAGGCGCATCAGGTCGGCGAGGGTCAGGTCCGGGTCGTCGATCAGCGCGGTGCAGGCGTCGATGATCTCGTTGAGGTTGTGCGGCGGAATGTTGGTCGCCATGCCGACTGCAATGCCCGCCGATCCGTTGACCAGCAGGTTCGGGATGCGCGCCGGCAATACCGCCGGTTCCTGCTCGCTGTTGTCGTAATTCGGCGTGAAATCGACCGTTTCCTTGTCGATGTCCGCCAACAGTTCATGCGCGATGCGCGACATCCGCACTTCGGTGTAACGCATCGCCGCCGGGGCGTCGCCATCCACCGAACCGAAATTGCCCTGGCCGTCGACCAACAGGTAACGCAGCGAGAACGGCTGCGCCATGCGCACGATGGTGTCGTAGACGGCAGCGTCGCCGTGGGGGTGGTACTTGCCGATGACGTCGCCGACGATGCGCGCAGATTTCTTGTAGGGCTTGTTCCAGTCATTGCCGAGTTCGCGCATTGCATGCAGCACGCGGCGGTGCACGGGCTTCAATCCATCGCGGACATCGGGCAATGCGCGGCCGACGATCACGCTCATCGCGTAATCGAGATACGAGCGGCGCATCTCGTCTTCGAGGTTGACGTGCAGGACTTCGCGCGCGATTTCGCTCATGCCGTTTTGGTGTCTCGAAGAGGCCCTGGAAGGTCGCGAATCTTAACATAGGCATGCATCTGTAACCCACTGTTTTCACGGGTTTCAGGCTCACAAATGGCGCGCGGTCGAGCGGCCGCCCGGAGGGTCCGGACGCTATACTGCGACGATGAATGGCGCTGCCAATGTTGATGCCGCGGAAATCGCAAAATTCGACGCGGCGGCACCGCGCTGGTGGGACCCCGAAGGCGAATTCCGGCCGCTGCATGACCTGAATCCGCCGCGGCTCGATTACATCGAGGCGCGCGCGGGCCTCGCTGGCCGGCGAGTGCTCGACGTCGGCTGCGGCGGCGGATTGCTGGCTGAAGGCATGGCGCGTCGCGGCGCGAGAGTGACGGGAATCGATCTCGCCCCCGGCGCTCTCGAAGTGGCGCGGCTGCATGCCCTCGAAGGCGGCGTTTCAGTGGATTACCGCCAGATCGCGGTCGAGGATCTTGCTGCGACAGAACACGGCACATTCGATCTCGTGACCTGCCTCGAGATGCTCGAGCATGTTCCCGACCCCGCCAAGGTCGTCCAGGGGCTGGCGGAACTGGTGCGGCCGGGTGGTGACATCGTCTGTTCGACCATCAACCGCAATCCCAAGTCCTTTGCACTGGCCATCGTCGGCGCCGAGTACCTGCTGCGGCTCCTGCCCGCCGGCACGCACCAATACGCGCGCCTGATCAAGCCATCGGAACTCGCCCGCTGGGGCCGGGAGGCCGGTCTTGCAGTTGTCGACCTCGCGGGCCTCGCCTATGACCCCTTGTCGCGGAAAGCCCGGGTCAGTGCCGACACCTCGGTCAATTACCTGATCCATCTCAGGCGGCCCGCGTCCGAAACCGCCGCATGAGCCCGCGCAATGGGCTTCGCGGTGTGCTGTTCGATCTCGACGGCACACTGCTCGACACGGCACCTGACATGGCTGGGGCGCTGAACCAGCTGCTCGTCGATGAAGGCATGGAAGCGCTGCCCTTCGAGCGTATCCGCCCGCATGTGTCCCATGGCGCGCTGCGCCTCGTGCGCCTCGCCTTCGGCGAACCGGACAAGGAGCGCTTCGAGCGCCTGCGCGCGCGGTTTCTCGATTTCTACCGGGCGCGAATCGCCGTCCACACCCGCCTGTTCGATGGATTCGACGTCGTTCTGGATACGCTCGAGACGTCCGGGCTGCGTTGGGGCATCGTCACCAACAAGCCCGCCTGGCTGACCGCTCCGCTGCTGGAGGCATTCGGCCTGGCGGCGCGCAGCGGCTGCGTCGTCAGCGGCGACACGCTCGCCGAACGCAAGCCGCACCCGATGCAGCTGCTGCACGCCGCGTCCCTCCTCGGCCTGGAGGCGCGTGAATGCGTCTACATGGGTGATGCGGAACGTGACGTGCAGGCGGCCCGCAACGCGGGCATGATCCCGCTGGTGGCCGGGTTCGGCTACCTCGACGCCGGCGAGGATCCCGAGCGTTTGGCAACCGGATGCGGTATTCGACCGGCCGACCGAACTTCTTGAATGGCTGGGTATCGGAACCTGAAACGATGGACCTGTCGACAATCCTCTTGATGATCTCGGGATTCGCGATCGCATTCGCCACGGGCTGGTGGATCGGCCGGCGGCGTGCGGCCTCGCTCGAGACCGAGGTTGCCGTGCTGGGTGCGCGCCTGCAATCCGAGGATGCCTTGGAAGTCGAGCGCACGGCCGCGCTCGAGCGCGCGATGGAACAGCTCGACCGCCGCTTCGACGACCTGGCGGGCCGGCAGCTGCGCGAGAACATTGAGAATTTTCTCCGCCTCGCGAAGGAGAACCTGGGCCAGCACCAGCAACAGGCGCAGAGTTCACTCAAGGAGCGCGAGCAGGCCATCGAGACGCTGGTCAAGCCGATCCAGGAGTCGCTGACCCGGACCTCCGAGGCCCTGCGCGAAATCGAAGTCGAACGGCAGCGGGACTTCGGCAGCCTGCGCCAGCACCTGACCGACATGCGCGAGTCGCATACGGCACTGCAGCGCGAGACCCGCAATCTCGTTCAAGCGCTCAGCAAGCCGCAGGTGCGCGGCCAGTGGGGCGAGATTGCGCTGCGCCGGCTCGTCGAGCTGGCCGGCATGACGTCTCACTGCGATTTCGACGAACAGGTGCACGTGGCCGGCGAAGACGGAGCGCTGCGGCCGGACATGGTCATTCACATGCCGGATGGCCGCGACCTGGTCGTGGACGTCAAGACGCCTCTCGACGCCTACCTGCTGGCCGTGGAAGCGCCGTCGGACGAGGCAAGAACGGCGGCACTGAAGCGCCACGCCCAGCACCTGGGCGAACGCGTGCGCCTGTTGTCGTCGAAGAATTACGCGGCGCAATTCGAGCGCGCCCCGCAGTTCGTCGTGCTGTTCCTGCCGGGTGACCAATTCCTCTCCGCCGCCCTCGATCAGCAGCCGGACTTGCTCGAGAGTGCGATGAAAAGCGGCGTGATCCTGGCGACGCCGTCCAGCTTCATTGCGCTCCTGAAGGCCGTCCACTACGGCTGGCAGAACGTGCGGCTCGCCGAAGGCGCCGAGCGCATCCGAAAGCTCGCCGAGGACCTCTACGCGCGGCTCGGCACATTCCGCAATCATCTCTCCCGGCTCGGCACTGCGCTGGAAGCCAGCGTGCGAGCATTCAACTCATCGGTCGGGTCGCTGGAGCGCAATGTCCTGCCCGGCGCACGCAAGTTCACGGAACTCGGCGTGCGCGGCGAAAAGGCCATCGAGGAACTGGTCGAGATCGAGGCCGCCGTCCGCACGAATGACGGCACGCCGCCGGAATTGCCGGCGCCCCCTGAAGAACACTGACATGCCGGCCGGGCACCCGGACACGGCCTTGCCGCCGGCCGGCTCGATGCAATGGCATGCCTGGCTCTACACGCCACGCGCCGCGCGGGAAATTGTCGCGTCCGCTCTTGCGCTGGGGGCGGAATTGCGCCCCATTGCCGATGCGCGTGTCGATCACGGCGTTGCGCATCTCAAGTTGCAATGGTGGCGCGAAGAGATGCTGCGCCTGGAACAGGGGCGACCCAGGCATCCGCTGACGCAGGCCGCACTCGCCGCCGCGGGCGCTGGATCGGGCTGGCGGCCCTTCGAGGACCTGCTGTCCAGTCTCGAACTGGACCTGGCCTCCTCGACCTATGAAACAGAGCCCGAACTCGATCGCTACCTCGTCCTTGCCGCTGGACTCCAACGCGCGATGGCCCAGCTCCTGGTCACAGCGGACAAACGCGTGGCTCGATTCGCAAGCGCGGCGGGCCAGTGCATGCGGGGCATCGAGATCATTCGCGACCTGCGGCAGGACGCGACAGATGGGCGCATTTACCTGCCCCTCGCATGGCTCGAAGGCGAAGGCGTCGATCACGTCGAGTTGCGTGCCGCACAATTGAGCTCTGGCGTTGTTCGCTGTCTTTCGCGCCTCGCCGAAAAATCGCGTGATCAGGGTCGACTGGCACTCGGGGCACTTTCGGGCGGCGAGTACGCGACTCTGCGCGGGCAGCGAGTCCTGCTCGGCCTGCACCTGGCATTGCTCGATCGGATCGAACGCGGGCAATTCGGCGTCGGCGGGAAGCGGCATTCGCTTGGGTCGATACAAAGCCTGTGGACGGCCTGGCGTGCAGCACGGCAGCATTGAGGGATTGCCATGACCGATCCGCAAACACTGCGTACTTACGACCCGGCACCGAATTCGCATAAAGACCGTGTCATTGTCGTCTCCGGCGCGGGCGACGGCATCGGACAGGCCGTGGCGCTCGCGCTCGCGCGCCAGGGCGCAACGGTGGGCCTGCTCGGCCGGACATTGCGCAAGCTCGAACGCAGCTACGACCAGATCGTCAAGGCCGGCGGCCCGAAGCCGGCGCTACTGCCATTCAACCTCGAGACCGCAGCAGCGGCCGAATACGACGCGCTGCACGATGCCCTCGAAAAGGAATTCGGCCGCGTCGATGGGCTCGCGCACATTGCGGGCATCCTCGGTGCGCTCTCCCCGATCGACCATTACGACGTGCCGACCTGGTGCAAGGTCTTGCACGTCAACCTGACCGCCTCATTCCTGCTGACACGCACGCTGCTGCCCCTGCTGCGGAAGTCCAGTGACGGCAGCATCGTATTCACGTCGAGTGGAGTCGCGCGACGCGGTCGCGCCTATTGGGGCGCCTATTCGGTGTCCAAGTTCGGCACTGAGGGCCTGATGCAGGTGCTGGCAGACGAATCCGAAAGCACGAAGATACGCGTCAACAGCCTGAACCCGGGACCGGTCAGGACGGCGATGCGCCTCCAGGCATTTCCCGCCGAGGATCGCAGCAAGCTGGTGGAACCGGCGGGTGTGACGGCGCCGTTTCTCTACCTGCTGGGACCCGAGGGTCGCGGCGTCAACGGGATGACTTTCGACTGCCAGGCACCAGCGGCTCCGGCCCGGGCCTGACGGCGGCGAGTTCCCGCAGCGCATTCAGTTCTTCTTCCGTCATCGCCCGGCTGCGACCGCGCGCGAGCGCGCGATCCATCGCAATCGGTCCGACCCTCGTGCGCATCACCCGGTTCGGCTCGAATCCGGCGCGCTCGAAGATGCCCTTGAGGTCGCGCGGACGCAGGCCCGCGCAGGCCACGGTCACCCAGCGGTTCGTGCCCTCGCCGCCTGCCGGCGCGATTGCCGTCAGCTTTCCCTCGTGTTCCGTTCCGGCGACGGCCGCCATGACACCGGCGATTCGCGCCTCGTCGAATTCGCCGCGCAGGCGCACGCTGTACTCCGAGGGCATCGCTTGACCGCGGCGTGTCAGTGCTGCCGCCAGCTCGCCGTCAGTGACAAAGAATTCGAGCCCCGCATCGTTCGCGGCCAGCGGACTGATCGGGATCCATCGCCTCCCCGCCGCCTTGGGCAATCGCTCCAGCGAACTGCGGCCCTCGCCGGCAGCGGTGCCGCGAATCTCCTCCCGCGCGGGCCGGTGGTAGACGAGTCCGCGGTGGTCAACGCGTTCGGCGTCCCGAAGTCTCAGCCGGCGGCCGTCGAGGCGCACGTCGTCCTGCTCGCCTACGGGCTGTCCCGGCCGCGCCAGCTTGCCATTGACGGTAATTCGGCCGGCCAGGATCCAGGCCTCAACCTGCCGCCGCGAACCAACGCCCCGGCCGGCCAGGACCTTCTGGATCCGGTCGCGCGCGGGCGCAGGCGAATGCGGCGCAGCGCGCCGCTTCAAACGGATGCTTCGGCGTCGTTGGCTGCCGGCAGGTCGGCCGCCGCGGCCTGCACGTTGTCCGCGAACTCGAGCTGGATTCCTACGTCCTCCATGTCCTTCAGGGCAGCGAGTGACGGCAGTTCATCCAGGCTCTTGAGGCCGAAATAGTCCAGGAACTCGCGCGTCGTGCCGAGAAGCTCCGGATGGCCCGGCACCTCGCGATGGCCGACGACCCGGATCCAGCCGCGTTCGGTCAGGGTCCGCACGATGTTCGGATTGACCTGCACGCCGCGAACATTCTCGATTTCGCCGCGCGTGATCGGCTGGCGATAGGCGATCAACGCAATTGTCTCGAGCAGCGCCCGCGAATAGCGGCCGGGCCGTTCCTGCCACAGCCGGGACAGCGGTGGCGCGAATTCGCCGCGCACCTGCAGGCGCCACCCGCTCGCGACTTCGATGAGCTCGATCGGCCGCCCTGTGCAATCACGTGCGAGCACTTCGAGCGCCTCGCGCATTTCCGCGGCTTCCGGCCGATCGCTTTCGTCGAACAGCCCAAGCAGCTGCTCCATGTTGAGCGGCTGGCCATAGGCCAGCAGCGCGGCTTCGACGAGATTCTTGAGTTCGTTCACTGTCATGGCTGTTCACCGCTCAGGAAGCAGTGGTGATCTCCACATTGTCCAGTTCCGCTGCATCCGGATCCCGCTCGGCACGCCGTACGTGCAGCGGTGCATAGGGCTCGGATTGCACGACGTCCACAAGCCCTTCTCGCAGCAATTCGAGCAGGGCCGCAAAAGTGACGCAGACACCGAGCCGCCCCTCCTCCGGGCGGAACAGTTTCACGAATTCGACCAGCCCGGATCCTTCCAGCATCGCGAGCACATCCGACATCCGCTGGCGCACCGACAGCGTTTCCCGCTGGACGTGCAGATGCTCGAACATCGTCGCGCGCTGCACCACGTCCTTGAACGCAACCAGCATTTCCTGCAACGTGACTTCCGGCAGCAGCCGGATGACCTGCCGGTCGGCCAGTTCCGCGGACGCCTGGTAGACATCGCGGTCGAGACGGTCCAGGCCGTCGATGTCCAGGGCAGCCTGCTTGAAGCGCTCGTATTCCTGCAGGCGCCGCACGAGCTCGGCCCGCGGATCGTCTTCTTCCTCTCCTTCGCCCTGGCTCCGCGGCAGCAGCATGCGCGACTTGATCTCCGCCAGCATCGCCGCCATCAGCAGGTACTCGCCGGCAAGCTCCAGGTCGAGCTCCTGCATCAGCTGGATGTACTCCATGTACTGGCGCGTGATGTCCGCAATCGGAATGTCCAGCACATTGAGATTCTGGCGGCGGATCAGGTACAGCAGCAGGTCCAGCGGCCCCTCGAATGCCTCGAGGAACACTTCGAGCGCCTGGGGCGGGATGTAGAGGTCGCGCGGCATCACCGTGACCGGTTCGCCGTCGACGATCGCAAACGGCATCTCGTCCTGCTGCGGAGGCTGCTCGACGATGCCCGGCTCGACGCTATCTTCGGCGAATTCGCTCAACGGTACTCCAGGCCGATGGCGGCCCTGACATCTTCCATCGTCGCCCGCGCCGCTTCACGCGCGCGCTCGCAACCTTCGGCGACGATATTGTTCACGACCTCCGGATGCTCTTCGAATTCCCGCGCACGCTTGCGAATCGTTTCGATCTCGGCGACGACGGAGTCTATCAGCGGTTTCTTGCAGTCCAGGCAGCCAATGCCGGCACTGCGGCATCCGGCCTGGACCCAGGACTTCGTCTCTTCGCTCGAATAAATCTTGTGCAGGTCCCAGACCGGACACTTATCGGGATCGCCAGGGTCGCTGCGGCGCACGCGGGCAGGGTCGGTCTGCATCGCACGCAGTTTCTTCGCGACGCTGTCCGGTTCCTCGCGCAAACCGATCGTGTTGCCATAGGACTTCGACATCTTGCGGCCGTCGAGGCCAGGCACCTTTGGCGACTTGGTCAGGAGCACCGCCGGCTCGGGGAGGATCGCCCGACCGCCGCCTTCAAGATTCCCGAGCAACCGTTCGCGATCGGCGATGGTCAGCTTCGCGCCGGACTCAACCAGTGTCCTGGCCTTGGCGAGCGCCTCGGCGTCGCCCTTCTCCTGGTATTGGCGGCGCAATTCCGAATACTGCGTGGCATTGCGCGCGCCAAGGCGCTTGACGGCGCGTTCGCAGCGCGCCTCGAAGTCCGGCTCGCGCCCGTAGATGTGGTTGAAGCGGCGCGCGATCTCGCGTGTGATCTCGACATGCGCCACCTGGTCCTCGCCGACCGGCACGAATTCCGGCCGATACATCAGGATGTCCGCGCTCTGCAGCAGCGGGTATCCGAGGAAGCCATAGGTACTGAGGTCCTTGTCCTTCAGCTGCTCCATCTGGTCCTTGTAGGTCGGCACGCGCTCCAGCCAGGTGACCGGTGTGACCATCGAAAGGATCAGGTGCAGCTCCGCGTGCTCCGGGACACGCGACTGGATGAACATCGTGCAGGCGCCGGGATTGAGGCCGGCACCCAGCCAGTCGATCAGCACCTCGTGCACATTTGCCTTGAAGGCGGCCGTGTCTTCGTAGCCTGTCGTCAGCGCGTGCCAATCCGCCACGAAGAAGAAGCACTCGTAGCGATATTGCAGTTCGACCCAGTTCGAGAGCGCGCCGTGGTAATTGCCGAGGTGCAACGCACCGGTCGGCCGCATGCCGGATACGACGCGACGATTCTGGGTGGTGTTGGCGGCCAAGTGCCTGCTCCTAGACGGGCTGAAGCCCGAATGTCGCAACCAGCAGCCCCTGCAGGAATGCAATCGGGCCGCCCAATATGGCAGTCAATGAGTGTGTCGCGATCAAAGCCAGCACGATGAAAAACCCATAGGGCCGGATGGCAACCAGCATCGAGGACAGCGGTCCAGGCGGCAAGAGGTTTTCCAGAAACTGACCGCCATCGAGTGGCGGTATCGGCAGCATGTTGAAGACCGCCAGCATCAGGTTGATCTGGATTCCCCAGTCGGCCATGAGGCCGATCCACTGGCCCGTCACACCCAGGTCCACATGCTGGCTCACCATCATGAGGAAGGCCCAAACGACGGCCATCGCCAGGTTTGCCGCCGGACCCGCCGCGGAAACCCAGACCATGTTGCGGCGCGGGTCGCGCATGAATCGTGGATTGACGGGCACCGGTCGCGCCCAACCGAACAGGAAACCACCGAGCCAGAACAAGATCGCCGGTACCAGAATCGTACCGACGGGATCGATGTGTCGGATCGGATTGAGGCTCAACCTCCCCTGCGCGTCCGCCGTGCGATCGCCGAAGGAACGTGCGACCCAGCCATGAGCCACCTCATGCAGCGTTATCGCGAACAGGACGGGGATTGCAGCAATCGAGAGACCGGTCAGGAACGAGGCAACATCCATGGAGATTCCAGGTGGCGTCCCGGGGCCGACCCCGGGAATTGCAGCCAATTATACGTGCTGAATGAAGGCCCTGTCGGTCATTGGAAGGGCCGCGGATCGCCCTTGCCGACGCGCAGCACCACCGGTGCCTCACCCGAAAGGTCCACGATCGTGCTGGGCTCCAGGCCGCAGTTGCCGGCGTCGAGTATGAGATCCACTGCGTTACCGATGCGGTGCTCGATATCGCGCGCATCCGTCAGCGGCAATTCATCCCCCGGCAGCAGCAATGTCGTGCTCATCAGGGGTTCACCGTATTCCGCCAGCAGCAGTTGGACCACCGCTTGATCCGGGACCCGGATTCCGACCGTCCTGCGGCGTTCATCCAGCAAGCGACGCGGGACCTCCCGCGTTGCCTTGAGAACGAAGGTATAGGGTCCCGGCGTATAGGCCTTCAGCTGACGGTATTGCCAGTTCTCCACGCGGGCGAAATGGGAAATTTCCGAAAGGTCACGGCAGATGACCGTGAAAAAATGGCGCTTCCCGGTTTGCCTGATCCGCTGGATGCGCTCCATCGCTTCCTTTGCCCCGATCGCGCACCCGAGCGCATAGCACGAATCTGTCGGGTAGACGATCACGCCGCCATTTCGCAGGCATTCGGCAGCAGTGCGCAGCATGCGTGCCTGCGGCGTAGTCGGATGCAATTCCAGACGTTCGACCATGGGCCATTATGTACCGGCGGCGGGCCACAGCCGCTTCCGCTATCATTGGCGCCCCTCAAGAACGGTCCCGGGCATGCAGCTGCTGTTCGATTTCCTGCCGGTCATCGCGTTTTTTGCCGCATACCAGCTGACGCATGACATCTTCGTTGCGACGACCGTCATCATTGTCGCGACCGTATTGCAGGTCTCCATTTACTGGATCTGGAAAAAGCGCGTCAAACCGATGCACCTTGTATCGGCCGGTCTCGTACTGGTGTTCGGCGGGCTGACGCTCGCGATACACAATCCGCTTTTCATCATGTGGAAAGTGACGGTCGTCAACTGGCTGTTCGCCGCTGCATTCCTCGCCAGTCGATTGCAGATATTTGGCGGACGCCCGCTCGTCCAGCGGCTTATGACCACCGTGGACAAGCAGCTGGAACTCGCTCCGAGTCTCTGGCAGCGCCTGAACCTGGCCTGGATCGGTTTCTTTCTGCTGGTCGGTGCCGTCAACCTCGTCGTGTTCCGGTACTTCGACGAAGCAACCTGGGTCAATTTCAAGTTCTACGGGGTACTGGGACTGACATTCGCGTTTGTCATCGCCCAGGGCCTCTGGATCGCGTCACGGGTGCGAACCGATTGAGCGAATCCCGCATCACCCGCATCCAGACGAGACTGGAGTCCGCGTTTGCCCCTGCGCAGGTATCGGTGCGGGACGATAGCGCCAAGCACGCCGGTCACGCGGGAGCACGCAGCGGCGCCGGGCACTTTGCGGTCCGGATCGAGTCTGAAGCATTCGCAGGACGCAGCCCGCTGCAGAGGCATCGAATGGTCTACGAGGCCCTGGCGGAAATGATGCCTAGCGACATCCATGCCCTTATCATTGAAGCGATTTCACCCGACGAAGAGGATAAACCGAGGAAACCATGAGACATTCACATGCACTGGCCATCACGGCCACAGTCCTTCTGCTGGCCGCAGGCTGCACGAAGACGGATACCGCAGCCGCCGATGCCGCCGCCAAGCCGGTGGCCACCGTGAATGGGACACCGATTTCCCAGGAGGTGTGGAATCTCTACGTCAAGGCGCGGCACAACGGCAAGCCGGCGACGGATCTCACCCCCGAACAACGCACCGAAGCGCTCGACGAACTGATCGGCATGTATGCCGGGGCCCAGGAAGCGAAGAAGCAGAACCTGACGACCGGTGAGGACGGCGCACGGATCGAACTGGTGAACACCAGCTCGATGACCGAATTGCTGTTCAAGAAGTTCACCGCGGGCAAGGACCCGACCGAGGAAGAACTGAAGGCGGAATATGACGCGCGGGTTGCGGAGCTGCCGAAGGTCGAGTTCCACGCCCGCCACATCCTCGTCGATGACGAAGCCAAGGCAAAGGATCTCATTGCTCAGATCGACAAGGGCGCAAGCTTCGAGAAGCTCGCCAAGGAGAACTCAAAGGACGGTTCCGCGACCGACGGCGGCGACCTCGGCTGGTTCATGGCCGCGCAGATGGTCAAGCCCTTCTCCGATGCCCTCCAGCAGCTCGAAATCGGCAAGTACACACCGACGCCGGTCAAGACCGAATTCGGCTGGCACATCATCAAGCTCGAGGAAACACGCGCAGCGACACCGCCACCCTACGACTCAGTCAAGCCTCAGCTTGGACCGATGGTGCAGCAGAAGAAGTTCGAGGCGCACCTGAAAGAGCTCGTCAAGGCGGCGAAGATTGAACGCACACCCGCTGCTACTACTCCTTGATGCCGAACTGGCTGGAATAGGTGCGGTTCATCGGATTGATGGGCGGCGCGCTGATGCGCGGTTGCACCAACCGGCGAGTCACGTAGAAGTAGACTGGCAATAACGGATAGTCGGAGAGCATCAGCTTTTCAGACTCTTGCAGCACCTGGCGCCGCCGCGAAACATCCGTTTCCGCGGCGGCGTCAGCCAGCAACGTCGCGTATCCATCGTTCGACCAACGCCCGAAGTTCTGCGGGCTTCCAACCGCCATCGTATCCAGAAAGCTCGACG
This sequence comes from uncultured Gammaproteobacteria bacterium, assembly GCA_963747145.1. Classification (GTDB taxonomy): domain Bacteria; phylum Pseudomonadota; class Gammaproteobacteria; order Steroidobacterales; family Steroidobacteraceae; genus SCUD01. The sequence goes on from CAVVDZ010000004.1 coordinate 48,624, forward strand.
CGTCGTTGTAGTCTGCCGACCAGCCGACCCGCACGACGTCCCATTGAGCGGGGTCGGCGCGCGCCGCCAGGTACGCGCGAAACTCCATCTGCACGAGCTCTGTTTCGACTCCGAGCTCCTGCTTCCACATCGACGCGATGGCGACGCAGACTTTCTGGATCAGGTCGTTTTCGTTGTACAGCAGGCGCAATCGCAGTGGCTTGTTCGCGGAGTAGCCGGCAGCTGCGTACAGGGAGCGCGCCTTCGCCAGTCGCTTTGCTGGAGCGGTTGTGCTCCATTCGTATTCCGCCGGCGTGTAGTTCCAAACGCCCTCTGGCACCAGCGAATAGGCGGGTACCTGGCCCGCGCGCGTGATCGACGCAGTGATCGCCTCCCGATCGATCGCCAACGACAACGCTTCGCGCAAACCGCTCCTACTGCGCAGCGGGCCCTGATTCGTGTTGAAAGCGAAGTAGAAGGTTGCCAGCGCCGCGCGATGCTGCAGGCCGGATTTCGGGTCACTCTCGAGTTCCTCAAAGCGCTGTTCCGGAACGTTATTGGTAACGTCCAGGTCGCCGGCGCGGAATCGCGTGAACTCGGCATTCTCGTCCGGCACGAGTTCATATCGCACTTCGTCGAAGGTAACCGCGCTCGAGGCCCGGTAGAACTTGTTGCGCACCAGTCGCAGGCTTGCGCCTGGAACAACCTCCGCCAAAGTGTAAGGACCATTCGAGATCGTGGCGCCCGCTTTCGAGAATCCACCGGATTCCGCCAGCGACGAATCGTGGACCGGCGATGCGACGGTATTGGTCAGGATGTCCGGAAAATATGGGACCGGCTGCGACAACCTGATTTCAAGCCGGTAATCGTCAACCGCTCGAACTCCCAATGCATCGACAGGCAGTTCGCCCTTCAGGATCGCCGGCGCATTCACGATTGCCCGCAGCAGATCAGCGCCTCCTGAAGCGGTAGCCGGATCCACCGCGCGGCGCAAGGCCGTCACAAAATTACGGGCAAGTACCGGATCGTCATTCGACCAGCGGGCGTCGTGGCGCAATTTGAATTCGTAGCGGGTGCCCGAATCCTCCACGCTCCAGGACTCAGCGACCGCGGGCAGCACTTCCCCTGAAGGACTGCTGGTCGTTAAGCCTTCGTACAGATCCCTCAATACATCGAAAGAGAATGCATCCTCGGCTCGCTGTGGATCGAGCGAGCCCGGCTGGCCGCCGAGGCCCCTATGCAGTATCAGCGGCTCGGTGCTCGCCTTTTGTGCGCCAGCAGGCGCCTGTGAGTCGCAGGACGCCAAAGCGACCACGACCAACAGCAGTGGAACGGCAAGACGTACGAGGTTTGCGGAGAACGAAAATCTCGGCAGACGCATTACATTTGTCCTGCACACGAACGAGTGTGGCAGGGCAAGCTTACGCTACCTCAAATCAGTAATTGCGGGACGGAATCCCAGGAATGCTCAGCACTGAATCAATCAACTTGAAAGCGCAATCGACCCTATTCAGGCAATTTCCTGCGGCGCTAGTTGTTCGTGCTGCCTGTGCCCACAGAAGCGTCTGGCCTTCCGGTGCCGACCGAAGCGTCAGGTCGACCGGTGCCGACGGAAGCATTGGGACTTCCGGTACCGACAGATGCATTCGGACTTCCAGTTCCGACCGAGGCATCAGGCCTACCGGTGCCGACGGAAGCGTTGGGGCTTCCCGTGCCAACAGAAGCATTTGGGCTGCCAGTCCCCACCGAGGCGTCCGGCTTACCGGTACCGACGGAAGCATTGGGGCTTCCGGTGCCAACAGATGCGTTCGGGCTTCCCGTGCCGACCGATGCCTCGGGACGACCGGTGCCGACGGAAGCATTGGGGCTTCCGGTGCCAACAGATGCGTTCGGGCTTCCCGTGCCGACCGATGCCTCGGGACGACCGGTGCCGACGGAAGCATTGGGGCTTCCGGTGCCAACAGATGCGTTCGGGCTTCCCGTACCGACCGATGCCTCGGGACGACCGGTGCCGACGGAAGCATTGGGGCTTCCGGTGCCAACAGATGCGTTCGGGCTTCCCGTACCGACCGATGCCTCGGGACGACCGGTACCAACAGATGCATTCGGACTTCCAGTTCCCACCGAGGCATCAGGCCTACCAGTGCCGACGGAAGCATTGGGGCTTCCGGTGCCAACAGATGCGTTCGGGCTTCCCGTACCGACCGAGGCTTCCGGGCTTCCCGTGCCTACCGATGCGTCAGGACTTCCCGTGCCAACCGAGGCATTTGTGTCACTTCGCGGCGTCGATCTGACGCGCGCAAATCGCTCGACAAGCACCTTTCCGAAGACCGCAGGTTGGCTACCAATTATGGTGGCCAAATTGCCAATTCGTGAGTTCAGCGCTCCGAGTTGGTTGGAAGACGATGAAACATCAAGTTCAAGGCCGCCAGCGCTCAACGTGCCGACATTGCGGTGGACTGAGGTCAATTGCGCACGCAAATAGACTCTGGACGCACCTTGAACATACGCGCCAGGGAGAACAATTGCGGAATCCACAAAGTACCGACCGTCCGCGATTTCGCCAAAGAGCGCAACGGCCTGACCAGCCTCCGCGCGTTCAACAAATTTGGACGCGGTCAATCCGGCGAGCAGCACAAATTTCTGCCCGAGCACAGACGCGACGAAATCAGATTTCGAAATACTATCAAGGCGACCAATTGCGAGCAGCCTGCCGTTCGCGGCGCGTTCAATCGCAAGCGCATCGGAAATCTTCGCAACTGCCGTCGTCGAGGGAGCAATCAGACGCTCGTTTGTCCCTGAGCCGGCACTCAGCGACAACGCTAGCGTACCGATCGCAAGAAAAACCACAGCCCCTGCCCTACTAATTTTCATTTTGCAGCTCCAAAATCGTCCGCTCGTACCTACGGGTTCCGCTATCACGCCCTTCACCCGGTACCAACACAGTCTCAGTCGTCGATCTCGTCGTCCTGAAATTCCTGAATATCGCCAAAACTCTCAATTAATGGCGTCTTGTCTTCAGCAGCTTCGTGATAGAAGTAAATACCTACACCGACTTGCACTGACTGCTCGCCACGCGCGCGAGCCGGCCTTGGGTAAGTGGCTGACTTCTGATCAATCTCTTGGATCACCGTCTCTAGGTACTCTCGAATCTCCTGCTGAAAAATCTCCACATCGACAAGACGCAGTCCGTCGTCCGGATAAACCATTCGATCGAATCGCTTGGCTTCGCCCTTACCGCGCCCCAAGTTGTAGTCGACCGTTTCAATGTATCGACGCACAGCCTGGGAAAAAATCTGCACCATTTCAGCCGTCATGTCGGTCGGGATATATGTGCGCTTTTGAACGCGCAAGTAGAGCCCGCCCTCCAACAATCTTGCTGCGCCGACTCGAATTAACTCCCCTACAAGTATTTCGTGCGGTACATCGGTGCTAAATCGACGCACCAGATCCTCAAAAGTTGGAACCTCATCAGTTCCATCAATCTTCAAGTCTCGGGGGTACCCGTACGGCGCCAAAAAAGCTGGATCTGAATGCCAAGCTTCCAAGACACTCGCCGCAAGCCCGGCGTTGCTCCAAACGCCCCACTTGGTCTTGCCTTCACTTCGAACAATCTTTGCGACCTCTCTACGTGTAAGTCCTGTCGCAATCGCGACACGTGAAATTGACATTCGCCTGCCAGGCAATGTCATCTCCCGCGCGCAAACAGTTACGTAGACGTCCTTAAGTACCCCCGCAAATTCCTGAAACGTAATTCCGCTTCGCAGCAGGATCCTGATGAGCGGAGTCATCAGCGATCTAAATGCTGCTAAAAGATCTCGTTTAACATCATAAGTATCTGACATGACTTAATCTAGCTGGATTAGACGATAAGTGGCCAACTGCGCGACATAAGGTATCGCAGATTTAATCGAAATCGTTATTTATCAGTAGGTTAGAGGACCGAGAAGCGTATTCTCGTCAGAACCTAAATAGGGATTGCATCATAACTACCTAATAATACTAGAGAAAAGTTACGACACGTTCTCCCGCACGAAGACATATGCGCCTGCCCCAACAAGCACCGTTCCAGCCCCAATCGAAGGACGAATTGCTCTCCGCGCCAGCCATTCATCGATCACATCGACGAAGTCCTGGCCGCGCGAGCTGATCAAATTCTCCAATACCGGCACAAGTTTTTCCGGCACTGACGCATAGCATGCTCGCTCAAAGCGCCCGCGAGCACGTGATGGCTTGTCAAAAAGATTGTATTCCACAGAACCAAGAAATCCGCAGATGTGCTCGAGCACTGGTTCGGAAGCAATCACAGAGCCATCGCGGCCAGAACATGCGACGACAGAATCACTAATCAATTCGATTTCTTTTGTCTTGGTAATTCGCACGACTCCAAGCTCAACCAGCATTTCAAGCAATTGAAGCGGGTCATCGCTCGGGGAAACTGAATGCACAAGATCGCCAAAATTCGTAGAGGCGCCATCACAATGCAGATGACTTGGCAAGCCTTCTGACGTCAGAAACCTAGAGTCCCTCCTCCACTTCAGAACAACATCCGAACAAGTAATTATCTGGCGTGCGGTCGCAGAGCTCACTTGTGAATGCGCATTTGCCTCCGCCGTTACGGTTTCCTGAGCTAGGATTTCCCGCAACTCGGAATTCGACATGCCACACGCCGTAAGGATTCGTATCACGCGTCGTATCAGCATCCTCGCAGACTTTCTGACTCTTTCTGAGTGCGTTGATGAATCTAGCATTTGGGCCCCCACATTTCCCACGTAAAGTTGCGGGTCGTTAGAGACAATCCGAGAGAGTCAAAGTGAAACAAGATTGTGATGCGTCGATAGGCTGTCGATGGCGAGGCCTACGGGTGATTGCAATACAACTGCTAAAATTGTCAGACCCATTCTTGGGGTATTGATCCACCATCTGTGACAACTCCAAAGAATTTGCTGCTGCAATCATGCCTTCGCCTCTTACGCCCCCTGGCGCGAATCATGCTGCGTCATGGGCTGTCGACCTATGATTTCTCCCGAATTGCCAATATTGCATTCGTCCAGGCAGCCCAAGATATCCTACGCCAGCAGGGCAAAACGCCGAGTTTCTCGCGCGTTTCGACAATTACTGGCCTGCACCGCCATGTCGTCAGCGATATCGTCAAATCGGCCGATGTCAAAAAGCACACGCTTGCGGGTGACAAGGACTATCAGCGTAATCGGCTGGCGCGCGTGCTCGCGGGCTGGTTTGAGAGTCCCGAATACACGGACGAGGATGGCCGCCCCCGGGTGCTGCCGGTCGATGGGCCGGAGCCATCTTTTGCGGGCCTGGTCCGATCCTTCAGCGGCGACATATACCCGAAGATCATTCTCGATGAGCTGCTGCGAGTAGGCGCAGTTCGAGTCCAGAAGGATGGCTCCGTGCGCGCACTGGCTCGTCGCTACACGCTTGGCGGCGCGGACGCCGCTGCCTTGCAACAGCTCGGGACTGCGGCGCGGGACCTCTTCAGCACCCTTGAGCACAACATCGCGGCGCCCGCTGACGGCCGTCTGTTCGACGACTCGGTCGTATCCGTCCGGCTGAATAGCGCTGCCATTCCGTTGCTGCGCCAGATGCTGCATCGACGTGGAGAAAGCTTTCTGCAGGACGTCGAGGGTTGGTTATCCGAGCGTGAGACGCCGAGCGAATCGGGAGCCGTCCGCGCCGGTGTCATGGTCCAATTGTTTGTGGATCGGGAACCCGGAGCCACGGAGAAGCGCAGCGAACGGAAGGACGACTGATCAGCGCCTGCGGCCGATCAGCTTGAGGAATTCCTCTTCCTCCAGGATCTTGACCCCCAGCTGCGTGGCTTTCTTCAGCTTGGAACCCGCGTCGTCTCCGGCGACGACAAAATCCGTATTTTTCGAGACGCTTCCGGCGACCTTGCCACCGCGTTCGCGGATGGCGTCGCCGGCCTCGTCGCGCGACATGCTCGACAGCTTGCCCGTCAGCACAACGGTCTTGCCGCTGAGCGCGCTGTTGCGGACCGCGGGTTCCTGTACGGCTGGCCAGCGCACCTTGTGCTGCCTCAAAGCATCGATGACCTTGGCGTTTCGCGGTTCGGCAAGAAACGCATGTACATGCTCAGCCGTGATCGGGCCGATATCGGGCACTTCCTCGATTTCTGCCGCGGTGCTGTCGCGCAGTGATTCCAGCGTCCGGAAATGTCGCGCGAGCGATTCGGCGGTTGCCTCTCCCACGTCGCGTATGCCCAGCGCATGCAGGAACCTCGCAAACGTCGTCTGTTTGCTGCGCTCGAGCGATTCGAGCAGGTTGGCTGCAGAGCGCTCTCCCATGCGGTCGAGCTCTGCGAGCTGCTTCACGTCGAGCTTGAAAATGTCAGCCGCATTTCGGACCAGCCGGCTGTCCACCAATTGGTCGATCAACTTGCTGCCCAGTCCTTCAATGTCGAGCGCTCGGCGCGATGCGAAATGGCGCAATGACTCCTTCAATTGCGCCGGGCAGGTCAACGCGCCAGTGCAGCGCGCGACGGCCTCGCCCTCTTCACGCTCAACCGCCGATCCGCAGACCGGGCACTTCTGCGGCAATTTCACTTGCGAGGTCCTTGCGGGACGTCTCTCGGGCATGACGCGCACGACTTCCGGTATCACGTCGCCGGCCCTGCGGATGACGATTGTGTCGCCGACGCGCACATCCTTGCGCCGCAGTTCGTCGATGTTGTGAAGCGTCGCGTTGCTGACAGTCACACCGCCGACGAATACCGGCTCGAGCCGCGCCACAGGCGTCAGCGCACCGGTACGCCCTACCTGCCATTCGATGGCGCGCACGGTTGTCATCTCTTCTTCGGCGGGGAATTTGTGGGCAATTTGCCAGCGCGGTGCCCGTGCGACGAATCCGAGCTTTCGCTGCTGTTCGATCGAGTTGACTTTGTAGACGACTCCATCTATCTGGTAGCGCAGGCTGCTTCGGCGCCGGCCGATGTCCTCGTAGTACCCGAGCAGTCCTTCGACACCGCTGACAAGTCGGATCTCCGGCGAAGTACGTAATCCCCAGCCGCCCAGCACCTTCAGTATTTCGCTGTGCAGATCCGGAAGCGGCCTGCCTTCCACTCTTCCGGCGCTGTAAAAATAGACCTCGAGCGGCCGCGACGCAGTCAGGCGTGGGTCCAGTTGCCTGAGGCTGCCGGCCGCGGCATTGCGGGGATTGACGAATGTCTTCTCGCCCTTCTCGCTCGCACGCCGGTTCATCTCGTCAAATCCGGCGATCGACATGAACACTTCGCCACGCACTTCGAGGAGCTCCGGCCAGCCGCGGCCACTGAGCCGCAATGGCACCGTCGGTATCGTGCGGATGTTGTGGGTGACGTCCTCGCCAACCGTGCCGTCGCCCCGCGTTGCGCCGAGCGCCAGCAGCCCGGCGCGATACGTCAGGCTGACTGCCAGCCCGTCGAGCTTCGGTTCACAGGCATAGCCGATCGGTTTGTCGGTTTCGAGCCGCTCGCGGACCCTGCGGTCGAATGCCTCCACGTCCTCGCGTGCGAACGCATTGTCGAGCGAAAGCATCGGCAGGTGATGCCGCACCTCCGCGAACTCCGGTATGGGCGCACCGCCGACACGCTGGGTCGGCGATTCCGGGACGATCAGTTCCGGATGTTGCTGCTCCAGCGTACGTAATTCCGCCATCAGCCGGTCGTACGCAGCGTCCGGCACTTCCGGACTGTCCAGCACATGGTAGAGGTGGTTGTGCCGCTCGATCTCGACTCGCAGCCGCTCGACACGCTGCCGCAGGCTTGCGGATACCGGCTTCATCAATTGCGGCGCAGGCGTCTGTTGCGGTGTTCGAAGTGCACCAGCTCCTCGCGAAGGTTGAGGATCCGCTGTGCAGTCAATGTGCTGCCCTGCTCGTCCTGAAGCTGGCCTCCCAGGCGTTCGGCAAGGTGACGCGCGGCCGCCAGCACCAGGTCGAATGTGGCCGGTGCATCCAGCGGGCCCGGCACGATGCCAAAAAGCGAGATGCCGGGGAACAGCTGGTCGTCCATCTTGGCGATGTCGAATGATCCCGGTTCCATCATGCTCGCAACATAAAAGATGGTCTTGCCGTCTTCCCGTTCGCGATGAAAAATCGAGTAACGACCGTAATGCAGCCCCTCCGCTTCGATCGCCTCGCGTAGATGCCGCCCTTCCCATCGCTCGTCGTGGGCGACCAGGCGCAGCGCGACGATCCGCTGCTTGGATGCCTCAGCTGCGTGCCGCTCGATGGGATCCATCGGCCTCGGGTCATCGGTCTCCACCACGCGCTGCGGCGCGACCTCCGATCGTTCCAGCGGCTGCGTGCTGATCCAGGGTGCGCGATGGTCCGCGTCGCTTCCCTTGCGTGTTGCTTGTTCGTCTGCCCCGGAATGATTTGGGGCATTGGCGGCCGTCAAGTCGATTGGCGCGGGCTCCGGAATCCTGCGCCGGTCCGTGCCGACATAGGCTGAAATATCCACTTCGACGTCTTCGGATATCTCGACCAGCGGCGGCCGGCGCGGCGCTCGCAGCCGCTCTATCGTCGGCTTGAATGCCGGTGGCGCCGCAGGGGGTTCGCTCCCGGCATGCGATTCGGCATCGACGCTCGGTTCCGCGCGGCCACGCGGCCATGTCGCGGTCGGATCCACCGCCTGCCGCGCCTTGCGGGTTTCCCACCACCACAGAGCGAGGATCAATGCGACCCCCGCTCCCAGCAAGATCCAGCGCAACTCCGGCACGGGGGCGCCTCCCAGGCTAGCCGACGGCGGCCATGCGGACGGCCGCGTCGACATCCACGGCGACCAGGCGGGAAACGCCGGGCTCGCCCATCGTTACGCCGATCAGGTGATTCGCGAGTTCCATGGTCGACTTGTTGTGCGTGATGAAGACGAACTGCACGCGTTCCGACATGTCCCTGACGATGTCGCAGAATCGACCGACATTGTTATCGTCGAGCGGCGCATCGACTTCGTCCAGCAGGCAGAACGGCGCGGGATTCAATTCGAATATCGAGAACACCAGCGCCACCGCGGTCAATGCCTTTTCGCCGCCGGACAACTGGCTGATGTTGCTGTTGCGCTTGCCCGGCGGACGCGCCATGACGGCGACCCCCGCGGTCAGCAAATCGTCGCCGACGAGTTCGAGATAGGCAGCGCCTCCACCGAACAGCCGCGGGAACTTCTCCTTGAGGCCGTTGTTGATGCGGTCGAATGTGTCCTGGAACCGCGCGCGGGTCTCGCGATCGATCCTGCGAATCGCCTGCTCGAGCGTATTGAGTGCATCGGAAAGGTCCGTGTACTGCCGATCGAGGTATTCCTTGCGTTCCGACTGCTCCTTGAGCTCGTCGATCGACGCCAGGTTGACGGCACCAAGCCGCTCGATCCTTTCGCTGGTTTCCGCCAATTGCTGGTCCCAGTCCGGGACCGCCGCCTCGGGCGGCAGTGCAGCGGTGACCGCTGCAAAGTCGAAATGCGTTGCCGCGAATTGCTCCATCAGCGACTCGCGCCTCACGCGGGCTTCCTGCATGCCGAGGCTGATCTCGGCGAGTGCCGCGCGGGCCGATTCGACACGCCCTTCCGATCCTTGCCGCCCGGTGTCCAGCTCACGGACCTGCGCGTCGGCCTCCTCGAGCAGGCGCCGCGACTCGGCAAGCTCCCTTTCGACGACGAGGCGTTGTTCAAGGTATTGCTGCAGCTTGCGTTCGAGATCTGCAAGCGGCGCCTCCCCTTCCACCAGCTGTCGCTCCAGGTCCGAACGGCGGGCCGCCAGCTGGCGTGCCTGTTCGTTGGCGCGCTCGAGGCTTGTCTGCAGTGTCGCGAGGGTCGAGCGCTGGGACTCGAAGCGGATCTCCACCTGCTGCGCGGCCGCGATATCCCGGGCGCTGCGTTCGCGCGCCGATGCCAGCCCCGCTCGACACGCGTCGCGTTCACGTTCCAGCCCGGGACGACGGTCCTGCAGGGCATTCATCAACCCCAGGCCGGTCTCGAGTCGTTGACGGGACTCGCGGATTTCCCGCTCATCGCGGGCGATCTCGGTACCGGTCTGTTCCAGCTCCCCGCTCACCCGCTCGAGCCTTTCGCTGAATTGCTGCGCGCGCGAGCGAATCGCCTCGAGCGCTCCGCGCACGTTCACCAGGTCGTGGTGCAGGCGGTTGACAGTGCCATGCAGGTCATCGCGGCTTGCATCCAGCTCGGCAATCCGCGACCTGCTCCCAGCGAGGACCTCATCGAGTTCGCTGACTCGGGATTCGCCGGCGGCCACCACGGACTGGAGTCTGCGGATGTCCTGCTCGCGGGCGATGACTCCCGCATGCCCAGTTTCCTGGCGCGATATCCGCAGCCAGTCGCGACCAAACCACAGGCCATCCCGAGTGATCACGGATTGCCCTGGCGTCAGGGTCCGCCGCCGGGCAATCGCGTCGCGCAGCGTCTCCACCGCGATGACGCCGTCCAGCAGCCCGGCCACGACCGCCGGCCCCGCGACCTTTGCCAGCAATGAATCCGCGGCGGGCTTGATTGTCGATGCCGGCGCAGATTCCGCAAATGTGACGCGGCCGGAATCGAGCCGGCCCAGGTCTTCGGCAAACGACTCGATGCCTTCGGCGCATACCGCTTCGAGATAGCTGCCGAGCGCCGTTTCGACGGCCCGTTCCCAACCCGGGGAAACCGTCAGCAACTGGGCGAGCCGCGAGTGGCGTTCCAGTTTTCGGGATGCCAGCCATTCGACCACGCGACCCTGCGCCTGGCCGAGGGCAGCCTTCTGCACTGCCTCGACGGCCACCAGCTCGCCGCGCGACACCTGCAACTCCGCGCGCGCCGCATCCAGGGCCGTCGCCGTGCTGCGCTCGGTCTCGCGCTCCGACTGCAGGCCTGAAAGCGTGTCGTCGAGCTCGCGCTGCGCGGCAGCGCCGCGCTCGCGCGCCAGCTTCTCCGCCGTTGCGAATTCCTCCGGCCGCGCGCCGGAGACCAACTTCTCCAGTTGCGAGCGTTCCTGCGCCAGGCGCTCGCGTTGCGCCAGAAGCCGCGCGAGCCCGGCTTCAATCTGTTCGATCCGGGCCTTTTCGACCAGCGTGCCCTGGGATGCATCTGCGGATTCGCGGCTGAATGTCTCCCAGCGTTGCTGCCAGTCCGCCATCAGCGTTTCGGCCTCGGCCAACTCAGTTCGTGCCTTCGATTCATTGGCCCGCGCCGCAAGCAACTCCGGTTCTGCGCGCGCAATGGAGTCCGCAAGCTCGCGCAACTGCTCCTTGTCGCGCCCGACAAGGCCCTGCGATTCGCGGTGATCGAGCATGACGCGCTCGAGATCACTGCGTTGCCGCTGGCGCAGTTCGCGGGTGTGCAGCAACGACTGCTCGGTGCGCGTGGCGTCGGCACCGGCCTGGTAGTAGCGGCCCTGTACGGCGTTCAGCGCGTCGGAGCAATCCGCATGAGCAGTGCGCGCCTTCTCGACTGCGGCCTCGGCCGAGCGCAGCTCGGCGAGCGCTGCCTGCGTCGCGGTCTCGCGTTCCGAGGCGAGCGCCTGCCTTGCCGCGATATCCCCGTCCAGGTCGCGGATCCTGAGCGCCAGCAGTTCCGCCTGCAGTTGCCTCTGCCGATTCGTCTGTTCCTGGTAGCGGCGCGCGATGCCGGCCTGGCGTTGCAGGTGGCGGATCTGCTTGTCCACTTCCTCGCGCAGATCGTTCAGCCGCTCGAGGTTTTCCCGCGTGTGCAGAATGCGGTTCTCGGTCTCGCGCCTGCGGTCCTTGTAGCGCGAAATGCCGGCCGCCTCTTCGACGAAGGCACGCATGTCCTCGGCGCGCGCTTCGATGAGCCGCGAGATCATGCCCTGCTCGATGATCGCGTAACTGCGCGACCCGAGTCCGGTGCCGAGGAACAGGTGCGTAATGTCCTTGCGGCGGCACTTCGAGCCGTTGATGAAATAGGTCGAGTTGCCGTCGCGCGAGACGAGCCGCTTCAACGCAACTTCCGCAAATCCCGCGTAGGGCCCCGCGATCTTGCCGTCGCCATTGTCGAATACGAGTTCGACGGAACCGCTGCCGACCGGCTTGCGGCCGCGCGATCCGTTGAAGATCACGTCGGTCATCGAGTCGCCGCGCAGGTGTTTTGCGGAAATCTCGCCCATCACCCAGCGGACGGCGTCGATGATGTTCGATTTTCCGCATCCGTTCGGGCCGACGACCCCGGTCAGGTTGCGCGGAAATGACACGACAGTCGGATCGACGAAGGACTTGAATCCGGCTAGTTTGATCCTGGCGAGGCGCATTTCAGCTAGTGTAGATTAACCGCCCGCGATTGAGTACGACCGGGGAACGACCCGCATGAAAGCAAAGTCGCCAACTGGAGACATCGAAACCTTCCAGAATCCCAGTCCGGGTCGCGACTATACGATCCGCATGCAGATTCCCGAGTTCACGTGCCTGTGTCCCCGCACGGGCCAGCCGGATTTCGCGACATTGGAGCTGGAATACGTCCCCGATCTGCTGTGCGTCGAGCTGAAGTCCCTGAAGCTCTATATCTGGTCATACCGGGACCGCGGCGCATTTCACGAAGCGGTGACAAACGAGATCGTGGATCGCCTGGCTGGCGCTCTCGACCCGAGATTCCTGCGCCTGACGGCTCGATTCAACGTGCGCGGTGGCATTTACACGACCATTGTGGCGGAGCGCAAGCGCAGCGGCTGGCAGGCCCCCGTGCCTGTGACCCTGCCCTGAGTCCATGAATTCACCCGCCATGCCGATCGTGCCACTGGACCGCAGAAGTGCGAGGGCTATAATCCGGCGCTCGATTTAACCGGGAGCGAGAAACTGATGCCTGCAAAGAAGGCTTCGAAGACCAGGAAGCCAGCCACCAGAAGGGCCGCGCCGAGACGGCCGGCCGCACGAAAAATCGCGAAGCCAGCCGCGCGCAAGGCAAAACCAGTCGCATCCCGCTCGAGCGCCGCGAAGGCGAAATCAGTCAAATTGCCGCGTGTGGCGCAGCCTGCCCGCCTGGCGCCGAAACCCGCCGCACGCTTCATGGCCGCACCCCCCGCCAAGGCCGTCAAGGCCGCGGCGCCGATGCGCGCACCGGGCGTCGCCAAGCCGCATGCACCGATGCCGCCTCCCAGGTTTGCAGAGCCGCGGCCGCTTTTTGCCGCACAGGCGCGGCTTGCGCGCCGCGCGGGTATGCAGGACGAAGACGATGAATCCCCCGGCGGCGGCCACAACCTGCTGCTGGGGCCGCGAAATGTGCGGCCGTACCACGAGCGCAAGGGCGAGCAGTACATGGGCAAGGAGCAGCTCACGCACTTCCGCGTGATCCTGAACTCCTGGAAACGCGATCTGATGGAGGAAGTCGATCGCACGATGACGCACATGAAGGACGAGGCAGCCAACCCGCCCGACCCGAATGACCGTGCGACGCTCGAATCGGAATTCGCGCTGGAACTGCGCACGCGCGACCGCGAGCGCAAGTTGATCCGCAAGATCGATGAAGCACTGAGCCGAATCGACGACGGCACCTATGGCTATTGCATCGAGACCGGCGAGCCGATTGGCGTGAAGCGCCTCGAGGCGCGACCAGTCGCAACGCTCTGCATCGAGGCCCAGGAGCGCCGCGAGCGGCGCGAAAAGCAGTACGGCGACCGCGACGACTGGTATCGCTGACACCCCAGCCGATCGCCGGCTTGCCTGCGCACGCCTCACCTTCCGGTCCTCCCGGCCCATGCGGCCGCTTCGCCCCGACGCCCTCCGGCCCGCTGCACCTCGGCTCATTGCTTGCCGCCGTCGGCAGCTATCTCAGCGCGCGGTCAGCGTCCGGCCGTTGGCTTCTCCGAATCGAGGACCTCGATCGCAACCGGGCGATACCCGGCATCGCGGATCAAATGCTTCGGATCCTGGAATCCTTCGGATTTCAGTGGGATGGAAAAGTAGAATTCCAGAATAATCGAACCATCTTTTATGAAGAGGCCTTGACCAGACTGAGGGACGCAGGGCTTTGCTATGCCTGCCGTTGCAGCCGCTCGCAACTCGCAGCGCAAGCACTGGATCCCAGCGAGGAGCCGGTCTACCCGGGTACCTGTCTCCACGACCCTGCAGCCAGCCAGGGCCCGCACGCGCTGCGCTTCCGCTCAGACAGCGGCCCTCGAGTCATCGCTTTCGAGGACCGGCTCCAGGGTGCTGTCACAGAGGAATGTCAGGAGGACTGCGGCGACTTCGTGGTCCGTCGCCGGGATGGTTTCTTTGCCTACCACCTTGCAGTGGTCGTGGATGACGAGTTGCAGGGCGTCACGGAAGTCGTCCGCGGCTGTGATCTCCTGTCATCGACGCCGCGCCAGATCCTGCTGCAACGGGCCCTGGGCTACAGGACGCCCGAGTACGCGCACCTGCCGCTGCTCCTGGAGGCCGATGGCCGCAAGCTCGCGAAATCACGGCATGCCGTGCCCCTCGACCCCGCACAGGCCGCTGCGAGTCTCTATGAGGCCCTGGCATTGCTCAGGCAGGAGCCGCCGGCTTCGCTTGCGGCTGCACCGATCAAGGCAATCTGGGACTGGGCGCTCCCGAACTGGCGCCCCGAACGGCTGAAAGGCTGCCGCGAACTGCGGTTGCCTTAGGCGACGCCCCGCATCGACAGGCGCACGCGGCCCTGGCGGTCCACTTCCAGGACCTTTACCTTGACGACGTCGCCTTCCTTCAGCTTGTCGCTGACCCGTTCGACGCGCTCTTCGGAAATCTGCGAGATGTGCACCAGGCCATCCCGGCCCGGCAGGATCGCGACGAAAGCGCCGAAATCCATCAGCCGGACGACCTTGCCCTCGTAGATCCGCCCAACTTCGACGTCGGCCGTGATCATCTCGATGCGGCGCAGGGCCTCGCGACCGGAAGCGGAATCCACGGACGCGATCTTGACGGTGCCGTCATTCTCGATGTCGATCGTGGCACCGGTTTCCTCGGTGATCTGGCGGATCACGGAGCCGCCCTTGCCGATCACGTCGCGGATCTTCTCCGGGTCGATCTTGATGGTCACGATGGTCGGCGCCCACTCAGACATCTCGGCGCGCGGCTTGTCGAGGACCTTGTTCATCTCGCCCAGGATGTGCAGCCGGCCCACTTTGGCCTGGTCGAGCGCGACCTTCATGATCTCGGCGGTGATGCCGTTGATCTTGATGTCCATCTGCAAGGCGGTGACGCCGTCCTTGGTGCCCGCGACCTTGAAGTCCATGTCGCCGAGGTGGTCCTCGTCGCCCAGGATGTCGGTCAGCACGGCGAAGCGTTCGCCCTCCTTCACCAGGCCCATCGCGACGCCAGCAACCGGCCCCTTGATCGGCACGCCGGCGTCCATCAGCGCGAGGCTGGTGCCGCAGACGGTCGCCATCGAGCTCGAGCCGTTCGACTCCAGCACTTCGGACACGACGCGCAGCACGTAGGGAAATGTCTCGAGATTCGGCATGACCGCGCTGATTCCGCGCCGCGCCAGGTTGCCGTGGCCGATTTCGCGGCGCTTCGGCGAACCCATGAATCCCGTCTCGCCAACCGAGAACGGCGGGAAGTTGTAATGCAGCATGAAGGGCTCGCGGCGCTCGCCGGCCAGTGCGTCGATGATCTGCGCATCGCGACCGGTGCCCAGCGTCGTCGTGACCAGGGCCTGCGTCTCGCCACGCGTGAAAATCGCCGAACCGTGCGTGCGGGGCAGTGCGCCGACCTCGACCGTGATCGGCCGGACGGTCTTCAGGTCGCGGCCGTCGATGCGCGGCTTGCCGCTCAGAATGAGGTTACGCACCAGGCGGTATTCGAGATCATGCAACTCGGTGGAAACCTGGTCCTTCGTGAACTTCGCACTCTCGCCGCCCGACAGCGCGGCCTGCACCGACTGGCGGATTTCCGAAAGGCGCGTGACGCGTGCCTGCTTGACGACGATGCCATAAGCCTCGGTGAAGGCTTTCTCGGACTGCGCGGCGACCGCCTGCTTCAATGCGACGTTCGGTTCCGGTGCTTTCCAGTCCCAGCGCGGCTTGCCGGCTTCGGCCGTCAGCTTGTTGATCGCAGCAATCGCCGCCTTCATCTGTTCGTGACCGAACAGCACGGCGCCGAGCATGACTTCCTCGGAGAGGCAATTGGCTTCCGACTCGACCATCAGCACGGCTTCTTCGGTGCCGGCGACCACCAGGTCGAGGTCCGATTCGGTCTTGACCTGGGTCGTCGTGGGATTCAGGAGATAGCTGCCGTTCTTGTAGCCGACCCGTGCGGCGGCGATCGGGCTCGAAAATGGAATGCCTGAAATGGCAATTGCCGCCGAGGCGCCGATCAGTGAAGGAATGTCGGAGTCGATTTCCGGATCCAGCGAAAGAACGGTCGCGACGACCTGCACTTCGTTGTAGAAACCCTCCGGGAACAGCGGCCGTATTGGCCGATCGATGAGCCGCGAGGTCAGCACTTCCTTTTCGGATGGCCGTCCTTCGCGCTTGAAGAAACCGCCGGGAATCTTGCCCGCGGCATAGGTCTTCTCGACGTAGTTGACGGTCAGCGGAAAGAAGTCCCGCCCCTCGATCGCCTCGCGGCGTCCGACGGCGGTGACCAGCACCACGGTATCGCCCATTGTGACGACGACGGAACCGTCCGCTTGACGGGCCAGGCGGCCGGACTCGATCGTGACCTTGTGCGCGCCGTAATTGAATGTCTGCTTGGAAACGCTCACGCGGATTCCCTCTGGTATCTGAATGTGGTGTCAGGTCCCGAAGGCCTGCCGGAATCGGCAGGCACCGGATCGCTGATGCGCCTCAGCGGCGCAGGCCAAGATCATTGACGATCTTGGAATAACGATCGGGGGCGTTCGCCTTGAGGTAATCCAGCAGCCGCCGGCGCTGTGCCACCATCTTCAGCAGGCCACGCCGCGACGCATGGTCGCTCTTGTGGCTGGTGAAATGTTCGGCAAGCCCGTTGATGCGTTGGGACAGCAATGCAATCTGCACTTCAGGCGACCCCGTGTCCTTCGGAGCGCGCCGGTACTTGCCGACGACCTCCGCCTTTTGTGCACTCGTGAATGGCATCTAGATACGACCTTTTAACTCAGGCACTTAACCCTTTAAGAGCCGCGCATTGTACCCGCGGGCAGAGGCTGTCTCAAGCTTGATTGGGTGCTCGCGGAGCGATGTCCACCATGAGTCTTTCGGGCGCCAATCGGCGCCCTTCGTCGGTCATGCGCCCAGTCCCCAGGAAGAGGCCTCCCTCCCCGTACATCCTCACGCGGGCCGAGTCGGGTCCGGCGACGGATACCGGCTGTCCCTGGAGCACGCTGGCCTGATCTGCGGCGCCAAGGCGGATGGCCGGCAGGTCCGGCAGGGCAGCGTCAATCGGCAGCAGCAGGGAATCCAGCGACTCTGGACTCGAAGCGGCGTCTTCCATGCTCGTGAGCGTATGCATGGCCGGTCGAACGAATGGCCCCAGGCTCAGGCGCCGAAGGCTGCCGACATGGCCTGCCGTGCCGCTGGCGCGGGCGAAGTCCTCCGCAAGCGTCCGGACATAAGTCCCCTTGCTGCACTCGACCTCGAACTGCAGCGGATTGCCCGCGGCCCCCATCAGCTCCATCCGGTGCACGACGATGCGCCGCGCCGCCCGCTCGACCTCGATGCCCTGGCGCGCCAACTGGTAAAGACGCTGGCCCTTGCGCTTGAGCGCCGAATACATGGGCGGAATTTGCGTGGATTCGCCCAGGAACTGCGATGCGACGCGCCGGACGGCCGAATCGTCCAGCTCCGGCACCGGGAGCCGCTCGACGACCTCGCCCTCTCGATCCCCGGTCGTGGTGCGCTCACCGAGGACCACGCTGACGACATAGGTCTTGTTCGCATCCAGCAGCAGGCCGCAGACCTTGGTGGCCTGCCCGAAGCAGATCGGCAGAAGGCCGCTGGCCAACGGATCGAGACTCCCCGTGTGACCCGCCTTGCGGGCATTGAACAGCCGGCGCAGCCGCTGCAATGCCGCGTTCGAGGTCAGGCCCTCGGGCTTGTCCAGCAGCAGGATGCCATCGATATCCCGCCAGCGACCGGCAGGGCGCGTCACCGCGACCCCGCTCATTCTGCGTCCGGTTCGCGCTCGACGGGGTGCTGGCGGTCGCTCTCGACGGCGTCCTGGATCAGCGCGGAAAGCTTTGCGGCGCGCTCGATGGAATCATCGACCTGGAAGACCAGTTCCGGTGCGACCCGCAAGCGCATCAGCTTGCGGATCTGGTGGCGCAGGAAGCCGGAGGCATGTCGCAGCGCCTCGAGTGCTGCATCGGGATCGCCGATACCAGCGAATGGCGTGAAAAAGACCCTGGCATGGGTGAGGTCGCGCGAGACCTCGACTGCCGTGACCGTGATGAGGCCGACCCGGGGGTCCTTGACCTCGCGGCGAATCTGCTCCGACAGCAGCCGCTTCAGCTGCTCCTCGACGCGTCGCGCCCTGGGAAACTCGCGCGGCATGGCTGCCTCAGAGCTGCCGCGCAACCTCAATGCGCTCGAAGCACTCGATCTGGTCGCCGACCTTGACGTCGTTGTAGCCCTTCACGCCGATGCCGCATTCCGTGCCTGCCCGCACCTCCGAAGCATCATCCTTGAACCGCTTCAGTGATTCGAGCTCGCCCTGGAAGATCACGACATTGTCGCGCAGCACGCGGATCGGGTTATTGCGGCGCACGTAACCGTCCACGACGAGGCAGCCGGCCACGGTTCCGAACTTGCTGGAACGGAAGACATCGCGGACTTCGGCAAGGCCAACAATCTGCTCCTTGACCTCCGGCGCCAGCATCCCGGTCAGTGCCGTGCGGATGTCGTCGATGGCCTCGTAGATGATGCTGTAGTAGCGGACCTGCACGTTCTGGTCGCGCAACGCGGTCCGTGCGGCGGCGTCCGCGCGCACGTTGAAGGCGACGATCTGTGCGCGGGAAGCCGCGGCCAGCATCACGTCGGACTCGGTCAGGCCGCCGACACCGCTCGATATGACCTTGACGGCTACTTCATCCGTCGACAACTTGTTGAGTGCCTCGCGCAGCGCCTCGGCCGAGCCCTGCACGTCCGCCTTCAGCAGCAGGTTGACCGTGCCGGCCTTGCCCTCCTCGCCCATCTGCGAGAACACGTCCTCGACCTTCTGGCCCGCCTGCTTGGCGAGGCGCACGTCGCGGAACTTGCCCTGGCGGTACATCGCGACTTCGCGCGCCTTGCGCTCATTGTCGACGACCAGCAACTCGTCGCCGGCATTCGGCGGGCTCGACAGGCCAAGCATCTGCACCGGTATCGAAGGACCGGCCGAATCGGTCTCGCGACCGAGTTCGTCGGCCAGCGCGCGGACGCGGCCGAATTGCTCGCCGGCGACGACGGAGTCGCCGACCTTCAGCGTGCCGCGCTTGACCAGCACCGTCGCAACCGCGCCACGGCCACGTTCGACGCTCGCCTCGAGCACGACGCCGACGGCCGGCGCATCGCGCACAGCCTTTAATTCCAGCACTTCCGCCTGCAGCAGGATGGATTCCAGCAGCTTGTCGATGCCATCGCCCGTCTTTGCCGAGACGGGAACGAAGATGTTCTCGCCGCCCCATTCCTCGGCGATCACGCTTTCCTGCGCAAGCTCCTTGCGGACCTTTTCCTGGTCGGCGCCGTGCTTGTCGATCTTGTTGACCGCGACGACGATCGGGACCCCGGCCGCCTTGGCGTGCTGGATGGCTTCCTTCGTCTGCGGCATCACGCCATCATCGGCCGCGACGACCAGCACGACGATGTCGGTGACCTGGGCGCCGCGCGCGCGCATCGCGGTGAATGCCGCATGGCCCGGCGTATCGAGGAAGGTGATGACGCCGCGCGGCGTCTCGACGTGGTAGGCGCCGATGTGCTGCGTGATCCCGCCCGCCTCGCCCGCCGCAACCTTCGTGCGGCGGATGTAGTCGAGCAATGAAGTCTTGCCGTGATCGACGTGGCCCATGATCGTGACGACCGGCGGGCGCGGCAGGGACTCGTCGGAGGTCTGCATTCCGGCCTGCAGCTCTTCCTCGACCTGGTCTGCCTTCAGGATCTTCGCGACGTGGCCCATCTCCTCGATGACGAGGACCGCCGTGTCCTGGTCGATCGGCTGGTTGATGGTCGCGATGACGCCCATGTTGAGCATCGTCTTGATGACTTCATTGGCCTTGACCGCCATGCGCTGGGCGAGCTCGGCGACCGTGATCGTCTCGCCGATGCTGACCTCGTGCTGCTGCGGCTGGGTCGGCAGTTCAAAGCCGTGCTTGCGATCGGCAGTGGTGGATACGGCGCGGCGGCGCGACTCCGAACGCGTGCGGCCCTTCTTGTGGCGCGCCGAAAGCCCGCCGGCAATGTGGAGTTCCTGGCGACCGAAGCGCGGACCCTTGTCGTCCTCGGCCGTCTTGCGGGACTTCTCCTCGCGCTGGCGCCGCTCTTTCTCGGCCTGCTCGCGCGCCTTCTGCTCGGCCTCGCGTCGGGTCTGTTCTTCGGCCGCGCGCCGTGAGTTCTCTTCGGCCGAACGGCGCTCGGATTCCTCGCGCTCGCGGCGCTGCTGCTCGCGCTGCTCCACATCCTGCTTCAGCCGCGCTTCGGCCGCGAGGCGCTCGGCGTCCTCGGTCTCGCGCTGGCGATCCAGTTCTTCCTGCGCGACGCGTGCCTGCTCTTCGAGTACGTCCCTCTTGATATAGGTGCGCTGGCGACGGACTTCGACGCTGACGGTGCGCGCCTTGCCCATCGGCGCGGCGACCTTGATCTCGCTCTGCGCCTTGCGACGCAGCGTGATCTTGCGCGGGGCGCCGCCGTCCTCAGCCTTGCCGTGCGCCTTGCGCAGATGCGTCAGCAACTCGTGCTTCGCATCTTCGCTGATGCGCCCCTTCGGGCCGTCGACCCTGATGCCGGCTTCCTCAAGCTGCGCGAGCAGCTTGTCGACCGTGACCTTCAGGACTTCCGCGAATTGCTCGACCGTGACGTCGGACATCTTTTTCTACCTTGTACCGCGGCCTCAGGCCTGCCCTGCGCTCTCGAACAGATGGGCGCGGGCCGCCATGATCAACTGGCCCGCGCGCACCGGATCGAGTCCCGGCACGGCCTCGAGTTCATCCAGGGACTGGTCGGCCAGCTCGTCGCGGGTCCGGATGCCGCGCGATGCGAGCTCGTAGGCCAGTTCCTTGTCCATCCCTTCGATGGACAGCAGATCCTCGGCAGGCCCGGACTCGTCGATCTTCTCTTCGCTCGCGATCGCCTGGGTCAGCAGCACGTCGCGCGCCCGGTTGCGCAGTTCTTCGACCATTTCCTCGTCGAACTCCTCGATGGCGAGCAGTTCGCTGGCGGGCACATAGGCGACCTCCTCGATCGTCGAGAAGCCTTCCTGGACCAGCACATTGGCGACGTCTTCATCGACGTCCAGCGAGATCTTGAACATCTCGCGCAGCTTGCCGGTCTCCTCATCGCTGCGCTCGGTCGCCTGCTGCTCCGACATCACGTTGAGCCGCCAGCCGGTCAATTCGCTGGCAAGGCGCACGTTCTGGCCGCCGCGGCCGATCGCCTGCGACAGGCGGTCCTCGGTCACCGCGATGTCCATCGAATGCGTGTCCTCGTCCATCACGATCGAGGTCACTTCGGCCGGCTGCATCGCATTGATGACGAACTGGGCGGGATTCTCGACCCACGGGATGATGTCCACGCGCTCGCCGGCGATCTCGTTGGAGACGGCCTGCACGCGCGAACCGCGCATGCCGACACAGGCACCGACCGGGTCGATGCGCGGATCGAGGCTCTTCACCGCAATCTTGGCGCGCGCACCCGGGTCGCGGGCGGCGCCCAGTATCTGGATCAGCCCCTGGCCGACTTCAGGCACCTCGAGCTTGAACAGCTCGATCAGGAAGTCGGGCGAGGTGCGCGACAGGAAGAGCTGCGGTCCGCGCGCCTCGGAGCGCACTTCGCGCAGCAGCGCCTTCAGGCGGTCCTGGGGCCGCACGATCTCGCGCGGAATCATGTGTTCGCGCGGCACGAATCCCTCGGCGTTGCCGCCGAGGTCCACATACACGCCGTGCCGGTCCACGCGCTTGACGATGCCGGAGACCAGCGTCCCCACGCGATCCTTGTATTCCTCGACGACCTGGGCGCGCTCCGCCTCGCGCACCTTCTGGACGATGACCTGCTTTGCGGTCTGGGCGCCGATGCGGCCAAAGGCCACGGACTCCATCGGCACCTCGACGAATCCGTCGATCACGGCGGCCGGATCGACGTCTTTCGCGTCATCGAGCCGCAATTCGCGCTCGGTGAACTCCAGTTCGGAGGAATCGTCGGCAAACACCTTCCAGCGCCTGAATGTCTTGTATTCGCCGGTCTTGCGGTCGATTTCGACGCGCACGTCGATGTCGTCGCCGTGCTTGCGCCGGGTGGCCGACGCGAGAGCGGCTTCGAGTGCCTCGAAGATGATCTCGCGCGCGACGCCCTTCTCGTTGGAGACGGCTTCGACGACTTCCAGGATCTGCTTATTCATGCTTCAACCCACCAATCTCGCCTTGCTGATTCCTGCCAGCGGAAGTTTCCATTCGCGCCGGTCCACTTCGATCGACACCAACCCATGTTCCACCGGTCCCAGCCTGCCGCGGAACCGGCGCCGGCCTTCCTGCGGTTCCTTCAATTCGATCTTCGCCTCGCTGCCTGCGAACCGCGCGAAGTGCGCCTCGGTCCGGAGCGGCCGGTCGAATCCCGGCGACGACACCTCGAGCTGGTATTCCCGTTCGATCGGGTCGTCTGCGTCGAGCACCTTTCCAACCGCGTGACTCGCGCGCTCGCAATCGTCGAGCTGCACGGGCGCCGCATCGGTCCGCTCGATGTACAGCCGGACCAGGGCGCGGCTGCTCGCCGGGCTGAATTCAAGCTCGACCAGCTCATAGCCGAGTCCTGCCAACACCGGCTCCAGCAAGCCGATCAATCTGCCTCTCATGCAGCCTCCATCGGCCCCAGAAACGAAAAATGGGCACGAGGCCCATTCCTGGCGACCGGCCGAAACAAAAAGGCCCCGCGAGGGGGCCTCTTGATCGACCTTCTGGTTCCGGGGGACCGCGACCGGGCCTCGCTGCCCGACTGCGGTGGCGCCTGCCACGCCCCCCGACCGGCGCGCATGATAGCGCAGGGTCCCCGCCGCCTCAACCCAAGGCCCCGGACTGGCCGCAGGACCCCTGCGGTAGACTGCATACGGCCATCATGCGAATCCAGAGATGAACAGCGAGGCCGGCGTCCGGCGCCATTACCGGACCTGCCATCTGTGCGAGGCGATCTGCGGCGTCGAGATCCGCCTGCGTGGCGACGAGATTCTGTCCGTCCGCGGCGACGCCGACGATCCATTCAGCCGCGGCCATATCTGCCCCAAGGCGCTCGGCCTCAAGGATGTCCACGAAGACCCGGATCGGCTGCGTCATCCCATGAAGCGCAAGGCCGGCGGCTGGCAGCGCATCGGCTGGGACGAAGCCATCGACGAGGTCGCGGCGCGCATCGTTGCGATCCAGGCCGAGCATGGCCACGATGCCGTCGCGCTCTATCTCGGCAACCCGACCGTGCACAGCTATTCGGCGCTCATGTCGAGCGCCGTGCTGTCGCGCGCATTGCGCACCCGCAACCGCTTCTCCGCGACGTCGGTCGACCAGCTGCCGCACCATCTCGCCTCCTGGCTGATGTTCGGCCACCAGTTCCTGCTGCCGATCCCGGACATCGACCGCACCGATTTCCTGCTGGTGCTGGGCGCGAACCCGGTTGCTTCGAATGGCAGCCTGATGACGGCGCCGGATGTTGCGCACCGGCTCAAGGCCATCCGCGCGCGTGGCGGGCGTATCGTCGTCGTGGACCCGCGCCGCAGCGAGACCGCCGCGCTCGCCGAGCGTCACCTGTTCATACGCCCTGGCAGCGACGCGCTCCTCCTTTTTGCGTTGATCCATGTGCTGTTCGACGAACGGCGCGTGGCCCCCGGCAGGCTGCAGCAGTCGATCGACGGTATCGAGACCATTGAGAAGCTGTCGCGTCAATTCCCGCCGGAAGCGGTTGCAGATGCGACCGGCATTTCCGCCGCCGACATGCGCACGCTTGCCCGGGAATTCGCGGGCGCGACTTCGGCGGTATGTCACGGTCGCGTCGGCACTTCAACCCAGAGCTTCGGCGGGCTCTGCCAATGGCTCATTCAGGTGCTGCACCTGTTGACCGGCAATCTCGACCGGCCCGGCGGCGCCATGTTCACGGCGCCGGCATTCGACCTGGTCGCGCGCACGCAGGGCACGAGCCAGGCCGGGCACTTCGACCGCCGGCGAACGCGTGTGCGCGGGCTGCCCGAGTTCAGCGGCGAATTTCCGGTTGCGGCGCTTGCAGAGGAAATGGACACGCCGGGCAAGGGACAGATTCGCGCGCTCGTCACGTCGGCCGGGAATCCGGTCCTGTCGACGCCCAATGGCGCGCGGCTCGAGAGAGCGCTTGGCGGCCTGGAATTCATGGCCTCGGTCGATTTTTATATCAATGAAACGACGCGGCACGCGAATATCATCCTGCCCCCGACATTCGCGCTGGAACGCGATCACTACGACCTGATTTTCCACGTGCTGGCCATCCGCAATACCGCCAAGTACTCATTGCCGCTGTTCGAGCCGGGAGCCGATACGCGGCACGACTGGCAAATCCTGCAGGGAATCGCCACACGCCTTGGAGTGCACGACCCGAAGCGCCGTCCCGGAATCGCGGATCGCCTGCGAGCCCGCTGGCTGACACCCAGGCGCGCCCTGGCGCTCGCGCTGCGCCTGGGTCCGCGCGGCGCGGGGTGGAATCCATTCAGCAAGGGGTTGACGCTGTCGGGGCTCGCCCGTTCCGTGCACGGCATCGACCTGGGGCCGCTGGAGCCCTGCCTGCCGGAACGGCTTGGCCAGGGAGCGCGGATCCAGCTCGCACCCGCGCCATTCGTCGCGGACGTCGAACGCCTCGCGCGCGAACTGTCGAGCGCGGTGAACGCCATCGGATTGCGGCTGATCGGCCGGCGCGACCTGCGCAGCAACAATTCCTGGATGCATAACAGCCAGCGGCTCGTAAAGGGCCCGAGGCGCTGCACGCTGCTGATGCACCCGGCGGATGCGGAGAGGCTGGGCATCGCGGATGGCGCCCGTGTCAGCGTTCGCTCGCGTGCCGGGGCGATAGCGGTCGACACCGAACTGAGCGACGAAGTCATGCCAGGCGTCGTCAGCCTGCCGCACGGCTGGGGGCACGCCCGTCCCGGAACGCAGCTCTCAATTGCGAACGCGCATCCCGGAGCGAGCATCAATGACCTCACGGATGAGCTTGCGATCGACGCCGTGAGCGGCAATGCCGCCTTCAGCGGCGTCCCGGTGACAGTCGAAGCATTGACCCATTGAGTGTGGAGATCCCGATGAAGCCATGGTTGCCATTGATTGCCCTGTGGTCCGTCTCGGCGGCGGTCGCCCGCGCAGACGTGTCGCCGGGCGAGATCGACCGAGCGGTCGCTGGGCTCGAGCCTCGGGTGATCGAATGGCGCCGGGATTTTCATAGCCATCCGGAACTCGGCAATCGCGAATTTCGCACCTCCGGAATCGTCGCGGCGCACCTGAAGAAGCTCGGCCTCGATGTCAGGACCGGAATCGCCCACACGGGCGTCGTCGCGCTGCTGCACGGCGCACTGCCAGGGCCCACGATCATGCTGCGCGCCGACATGGATGCGCTGCCGGTGACGGAACGCACGGACGTTCCTTTTCGATCGACCGTGATGACGGAATTCCGCGGCCGCCAGGTCGGCGTGATGCATGCCTGCGGTCACGATTCGCACACCGCAATCCTGATGGGAGCCGCGGAGATACTGGCGGAAATGAAGGCGCGCCTGCCCGGCACCGTGATGTTTGTCTTTCAACCGGCCGAGGAAGGCGTGCCGGAGGGTGAAAAGGGCGGCGCACCGTTGATGATGGAGGAAGGCCTCTTCGACATTGCGAAACCGGATGCGATATTCGGATTGCACGTGATTTCGACGCTGCATGCGGGTACCGTCGGCGTGAAGTCCGGCCCCTTCATGGCGGGATCGGATTTCTTCCGTATCGTCGTGACCGGCAGGCAGAGCCATGGCGCGCGACCGTGGGCGGGCATCGACCCCATCGTGACGGCTGCGCAGATCGTCAATTCGCTGCAGACCGTCATCAGCCGGCAGACCGACATCACCGCACTGCCTGCAGTCGTCAGCATCGGCGCCATCAATGGTGGCGTGCGGCACAACATCATCCCGGATTCCGTGGAGATGCTCGGCACGATGCGGACTTTCAGCCCCACGGCCCGCCAGGAGACAATCGACCGGGTTCGTCGCGTGGTCACCAATGTGGCTGAAGCGAATGGGGCAACTGCCACGCTGGAAATGATGCCCGCACCGAATCCGGTGGTGGACAACGACCCGGCCTTGACGCTGAAAGTGACTGCGTCGCTGCAGGCGGCGTTCGGCGCCGATGTCGTCAAGTCGGTCGGCCTGCAGACCGTTGCCGAGGACTTCTCCTATTACTCGCGCCAGGCTCCGAGCGTCTATTACTGGGTCGGAATAACGCCGCCGGATCAGGACTTGCGCACGGCGCCGGACAATCATTCAGACCGGTTCTACATCGACGAGAGCGGCATCGCGGTCGCGCTCAGGGCCACGTTGCACGTTGCCGTGGACTTTCTGCAGGGCGATGCAACCGGCAAGGGTCCATAATGGCGCGCAAACAATAAACCGGGTTAATCGCCCGTCAACGAGGGGAGACAGACGATGAGGAAATTTGCAGTTGCCGCAGCGGCGGCGGGATTGATGCTGGCGTCATCGGCGCAGGCTTTCGAGGCCTACACGGACTACACGCCGAGTAAGGAAGTCTGGAATGTCACGATGGTCAAGGTGAATCCGAACCGCATCGACGACTATCTCGCAGGAATCAAGCAGACCTGGGTGCCCGGCTGCGATATCGGCAAGAAGCACGGCGTGGTCGTGGACTGCTTCGTTTACCTGAGCGAAACGGCCGCAAACCGCGACTTCAACATGTTGCTCGTGATGAAGCTCCCGAGTGGAGCGGTCTCGGATCCGGACGCTGCACTGTTCAAGACGATCCAGACCGAGATGCGCGCACAGCTCGAACAGGCCAAGCAGGACAAGTTGGTCGCAGGTTACGAGGAGCTGCGTACGTTCTGGGGTGAGATGAACTTCCGCCGGATCGAATTCAAGTAAACGGCTACTGCGCGGCGGCTCCGGTCATGCGGCCGGAGCCGCCCAACAGGTAGACCGCGAAGCTGCCGAGCCAATGGCCGCCCTCGTAGTGCTCGCCAGTCACGGCGGGCAATGCGCTGGCCGCATGATTGTCCGCAGCTGCGTCGAGTGACAACCGACGCCTGTCAGCCGCAGGCAGACCCGACGCAATTCCGTGAAGCATCCAGGCGCGGCTGAGATTCAGCCCGTCGATGTGCGCAAGCTTCGGATCGGAGCGATCCGTCACCACGCCCGGCACCAGCCACTCCCCGTGTCCATTGCGCGGGACCTGTGGCAGGAATTTCCTGAGCCAGGCAGAGAACTCCGCCGGCCGCATCACGCGCCGCATCAGGTCCGCCTCTGCAAGGCAGGGCGACAGGAAGTCCTCGCCGGATGGTTCATAGCTCAGCGGACAATTTCGATCGGCTCCGTAGTATGCACGGCTGCGCTCATCGATCAGCGAGGTCATGGCCGCTTCTCCTGCCGTCACGGACCAGTCGCGGATCAGTCCGAAGGCGAAGGCGGTTTGCGAATGCTCGCCAACCCGGATCGGGTAGTTCAGTTTCGGCAGCCAATTGCGGATCCGGCCCGAGGCTTCGATTTCGAGCGGATGCAGCAGCGTCGCCCAGCGCTGCGCGTCCGGATCCGGCCAGCTCCTCAATTCCGTCACCAGCTGCAATAGCCAGGCAAGTCCGTAGGGCCGTTCAAACGAAGCGCGCCCGGCACCCTTCAGATAGGCGACTTCCGCCGCGACACGCGGCTCGGTAAAGCTCGCATCGAGTGCGGCGCGTGCAGACTTTGCAAATTCGGACCCCGGATGCATCCGCGCGAGCCGCACGAGCAGCCAGTGCCCGTGCACGGCCGAATGCCAGTCGAAGCAGCCGAAAAATATGGGAGTCAGTTCCCTGGGCGGGTGCACATCGGCGTCGCTCGCAAGCACGTGCCCGATCTTGTTCGGATACTCCAGATGCACGCAGGCAAGTGCGAGTCCCGCGAATCTTGCTGCGGCAGCTTCGCTGAGCGGCGCCTCGGCCTGGGCAGCGGCATGGCCGCAGGCGAAGCTTGCAAGCAGGAAGAGGAGCATTTCTTTGGCCGGCATTGTCGTCACTCTAGCGCAGCTGGCCTGCTAGGATCGAGCCGTGGCACAGCGAATGGCCGCGCGCGCGCTGGGATCGTTGGAACGGTTAGCACGCCGTTATGGCCCGCGGCTGGCCGCGGAAAAACTGGCCCTGCTCGCTGTTCTCGCGGACGCCCGGCTCGCGTCGGCCGGCCAGCTGCGAAAGCTGCACGAGCTCCTCTGCTTCCTGGACGCTTATCCGGACAGCCGCCGGCTTCGCAATCAGGTGCGCCGCATGCTGCGGGCATTCGCAGCACGCCCGGACCTGCGGCAGCATCGCGTCGCATTGTCTGGCAGCGGCATTGCCGGCACCGATATTCCCTATCGTTTCTTCTGGCCGACCGCAGAGTGGATTGCCAGGCATTGGCCCGGCGCCCTGGTGCTGGACCGCGACGATGAAGAAGCGACCCGCGAAATCCTCGCGGCCCTGCCCCCATTGCTCGAAGCGACGCAATCTGAATGGCTGATCGCCCAGCATGCGACAAATCTCGCGCCGGTCGATCGCCTTGCGCCGCGCGGCATGACGGACGCCGATTTCATCATCGGCCTGATCGCCGCAATGCCCGGCGATGATTTCAGCCGCGAGGCATTCGGCGATCGCCTCGATCTTTCCTACTTTCTGCGCGCCGGCCGTGACACACCACAACGCACGACCGCCCGCCTCGACCGGTTGCCAGTCCACTTCCAGGACGCCGCCCTGCAAGGTGGATATCCCGACCTGCGCGTCGCATCACGACGGGCGCCACGGCAGATCATGGCACTTCGACGTGCGGACGCACTCGCCGCCATCCGGCTTGCGCGCATTTCGATGATCACCCGCGAACGCGACGTCGCGGCGTTCCAGTTCCCCGAGCCGCGGGATGTGCTTCTGGTTGACGCGGATCGCGGCCTCTCCTTTGCATTGATGGGCATGATCCCGGAGCGACGCGCGACGCTCGCGGCAACCTACACGGCCCTGACCCTGAAGAATGGAGTACCGGTCGGCTATATCCAGATCGAAGTGCTGGGCCGGCACGGGGCATTGTCCTTCAATACGTTTGAAACCTTCCGTGGCGGCGAAGCCGCGCAGATCTTTGCGCGCTTCATCGCCACCGCCAGGCAATTGTTCGGCTGCACGGACTTCAGCGTCGAGCCCTACCAGCTCGGCGCAGGAAATGACGAAGGCATCGAGAGCGGCGCATGGTGGTTTTATCACCGGCTCGGGTTTCGACCGCGGGCTGCTGCGGCGCGGCGCCTCGCGGCGCGGGAAGTCGCAAGGCGCGCCGCCAACCCGCGTCATCGCAGTTCACCCGGCACGCTGCGCCAGCTGGCGAAATCGCACCTCTTCTATTCGCTCATTCCGGGACGCCAGGCGCAACTGCCGCGGAGTCTGTACTGGCTCGAGGCCGCGTCGATTGTGGCGCACGGTTACGGGCGGGGCGATCCGCATGCGCGCCGCGCTGCAACAGTCGCGGATGCACTGGCCCGCCTCGGGCACAGAAAAGCGCCCCGCATGACGATCGCGCAGCGCGTCATGCTCGCCCGCTGGGCGCCGCTCGTGCTCGCATGGACCGCGAAGAGCCGCTGGAGCGCAGGAGACCGCGATCGCCTGCTGCGGATCATTTTCGCCAAGGCCGCGTCGAACGAGCGGCACTTCCAGCGGCAACTCCTGCTTCACGCCCGGCTGCGAAGGCTGCTCGACTGTTAGAAGAAGCCGTCCGGACGGTGCCCTGCCATGTACGTTTGCGCACAGACGCGCAAATCGTACCCCGATACCCTGTCGGTCCATTCCCCGACGAAGTACAACGAGGCAGGCAGTGATGAACAGGAACACCTTGATCGGAGTGATTGCCGGCGCAGTGGCAGTAACCGCGCTCGGCGCCTACGCAACCACCCACGCGATGAAGGACTACGCCACGGTCATCTCAGTCGCGCCGGCCTATGACACGAACAATGTCGCACGGCAGGCCTGCCGCGACGAGGCAGTGACCCAGCAGGCGGCGGTAAAGGACGAGAAGCGCATTGCCGGCACGGCCATTGGAGCCGTCATTGGCGGCGTTCTGGGCAACCAGGTCGGCAGTGGCGACGGAAAGAAGCTGGCGACAGTTGCAGGCGCGGCTGCCGGCGGTTACGCGGGCAACCAGGTGCAGAAGCAGATGCAGGAAGGCAACACCGAGACCGTCTTGCAGCAGCGCTGCCAGACTGTCTACGACAGCCAGAAGTCTCAGGCTGGATACGTCGTGACCTACGTTCTTGACGGCAAGCAGGGCGTTGTCCAGATGGACCACGATCCAGGCAGGCAGATCCCCGTCAAGGACGGCGCGCTCGTGCTGAGCAACTAGTCGATCACATGTGCGGGGTCGCCGCTACTCGGCGACCCTGGCACCGACGATCGCAATCCGGAACTGGTTGCTGTTCTGGAACGGCCCCAGGCCTGTAGCGACCTGGACCTGCTGACCACCCGCCAGCGTGCCGTTGAGTTCCCTGCGGAACTCGCGCGTCTGGCCACCCGCATCCAGGTATTGCACCGAGACTACGAGCCCGGTGACGGGCACCTTGGTTGCATTCCCAATCGCGACGACCAGCTTGCCGGCCGGATCGAGCGACGCCTGCTTGCGCAGGTATTTCTCCGGGTTTCCGGACAATTCCAGTCTCATCAGCGACAGCGTCGCCGCCTCGCCCACCGGGCCTTCGGCGCCGGCGGCCGCCGCGAAATACTGCCGCGCCGCATCCGGCTGGCGGGAGCGCAATGCGATGTTGCCGAGCGAGTAATACGCCGGCCCGGTCGGCATCAGCTTGATGCTCGTTTCGAGATCGCGGCGCGCGGAATCATCGTCATGCCGGCGTTCGGCGATAAGCCCGCGCTGCAGGTAATAGTAAAAGAAATTGTCATTGCGTTGGATCGCGGCCGTGTAGGCATCGGTCGCTGCGGCATCTTTCTTCTGCACCAGCAGCGCATCGCCTTTCAGCGCATAGAAGTGCCCTTCATCGGGCTCCAGGCGAATGGCCTCCGCGGCCTTGGCGAGCGCGACGTCCGGATGCTTCTCCGAGAGCGCCTTGCGTCCCGCGTCATAGGCATCGTACGCGGGCTTCGCGCGCATCGTGCGAGCGAGCGTCGCACGATAGCGATCGACGCCAGCATCGCCGCCGGGAGGCAGCGATGCTACCTTGCGTCGGTTGGCCTCGAGCCTTTCCTGCGACGGCGGATGGCTCGCGAAAAGACCGGACAGCCAGCTCGCATCCTTCTTGTCATTCAGGCGCACGAAGGTTTCCTGCAGGCTCACCGCGCCCTGGGCGTCATAGCCCGCCTGCTTCATGTAGTCGATGCCGTACTTGTCCGCCTGAAGCTCCGCTTCGCGGCTGTAGCGCTGAGTCAGCAGTTGGGCACCGAGGCCGGCGCCCATCATCGCGATGTTGCCGTAATCGCTGTCGTGGGCCGCCACCTGCGCCACGACCAATCCGCCCTGGATCAGCATGCCGCGGCTCATCGCCTGCGATGAATGCCTCGCTGCAGCGTGCACGACCTCGTGCCCGAGCACGGCGGCGAGTTCCGATTCCGACTTCAATTGCATCAGCAGGCCGCGATTGACTGCAATCTTGCCGCCCGGCAACGACCAGGCATTCGGTATTGAATTGTTGAGCACGGTGAATTCATAGGGGAGCTTGTTCGTGCTGACGGCGGCAACTCGTTGTCCGACCTGCTGAACATAGGCTGTAAGCGCCGGATCGAGTTGTTGGTCGCCGCCCTGGGACTGGCGCATTGGCGCGTAGTTTTTCTGGCCGATCTCAAGCTCTGTGCTCTCGCCGACCAGCATCAGCTCGTTCTTGCCGGTCACCGGATTGACCGAGCAGGCCGCGAGCGCCGCAATCGCGATCAGGAGCGGCGTGATTCGTGGGGTGACGTGGCGCATGGCAGAAGCCTCGAGACGCGGCCCGGAGCTGGTCCGCTGACCCATTATCGCCATCCCGGGCCGCCAATGAAAACGCCTGGGTTGAGTGGATGGCACTTTCGCGCCAATATCGGCCATGATCCTCGTCGGCCAGTACGACTCCCCCTTCGTCCGCCGTGTCGCGGTGACGCTGCACCATTACGGCCTGCCGTTCACCCGCAACACGATGTCCGTGTTCGGCGATGCCAAGGACATGCAGAGGATTAATCCGCTGGTCCGGATACCCTCGCTGATCCTCGACAGTGATGAAACGCTGATCGACAGCGTCGCCATCGTGGATGTGCTTGACGAGATGGCGCTCCCATCCCGGGTGCTGGTACCGCCGCGCGGTGCCGAGCGCCGGAGGATCCTTCAGGCGACGGCCCTGGCCCAGGGCACGACAGAGAAGGCCGGACAAGTCGTCTACGAGCGCCACTTCCACGCAGGCCAGGCGCTCAGCAAGGAATGGGAGCACAGGTGCCTGTCGCAGCTGGGAGCAGGCCTCGCCCGGCTCGAAGGCGATTGCGGCGCGCCCTGGTACTTCGGCGACAAGCTGAGTCATGCCGACATCATGGCTGGCTGCATGGTCGGCTATTTTTACCTGCGATTGCCCGAGGGATTCCCGGCGGGCAAGTACCCGAAGCTGCAGGCGCTGGCACAGCGCTGCGAAGCGAGAGAGGAATTCATGAAGGCGCGGATCAGCCCGGACGAGACAATGCCGGCGAAGGGCTAGCGATCAGTTCACACCGCTGATGGTGATGTTGTACTTCAGGTCGGGTCGCGCATCGCCGCGGAAATCGACCACGTGCACGTAGAAGGTCGTCGCACCGGCCACCTGAATCTGCAGCTGGGAGTCGAGACTGACGCCGAGCACCTCGTCATCATCCTCGCAGGGCGAGTTGAAACCCGATGCAGGGTCGCAGGTACTCAGCTGAGTGCCGGCCGCATTGACGATCTCGATCACTGAATCCAGCGGGCTGCCAATCGCCTGGGCATCGATGTCGATCGTGACCGTCGAGATCGCGGTCGTCGTGATGCGGTAGTAGTCCTCATCCGGGTCCACGGTCGTATTGGGGTTGCCGCTCGGGCTGATGGAGGCGGCAAATGTGCCATTGCCCAGGGTGGTAGCTGTCGCGATTGAGTCGTTGCGTCCCAGTGACACCGCATTGATGGTAATGCTGAGCCCCTGGCTGTCCGTGTCGGCGCAGGTATCGCTGACATTGACGGTGAAATTCCTGGTCTCGGCGGTATCCGGCGTGCCCGCGATCTGGCCCGTCGCGGCATTGATGGGTCCGAGCTGGCTCGGCAGCGTGCCTGTGGTCGAGAAAGTGTAGGGCGGCACGCCACCGGAGGCCTGCACGATGACGTTGTAGGGCGTTCCCACCACGCCATTCGGCATCGTGGTCGTCGTAATCGCGAGCGCCGCGCCCGGGTTGACCGTGATTCCGATTCCCGCCTGGCTGTCCGATGCCGGAGCGGCGGCGGAATCGGTGACCTGTGCCGTGAATGTCGCGGTCGCAGCATTGCAGATGAGGCTCGGCGTTCCGGCAACGACACCGGTCGCTGCGATCGGATCCGCAATGCCAGCCGGCATCGAACCCGCGGTTCGCGTCCAGCCCACGTAAGGCGGCGTGCCGCCGCGGGCCTGCAATGTCTGG
Source organism: uncultured Gammaproteobacteria bacterium (assembly GCA_963747145.1). Taxonomy (GTDB): domain Bacteria; phylum Pseudomonadota; class Gammaproteobacteria; order Steroidobacterales; family Steroidobacteraceae; genus SCUD01. The sequence continues at coordinate 82,496 of CAVVDZ010000004.1, forward strand.
CTGTAGGCAACGCCGGCCGTTGCATCGGGCAGCGAGGTCGTCGTGACTTCGAGCGCCACGGCGATGCTGTGGTTCTGCGTGACCGTCAACTGCGGTGCCGAACTGTCGGCGACCCTGATCGTCAGGTTCTGGCTGGTCGCGGTCGCCGTCGCCGGCCCCGTGACCGCGCCGGTCGTAGCACTGATCGTCAGGCCGGCGGGCAAAGCGCCCGCGCTCACACTGAAGGTGTATGGCGTCGTGCCGCCGCTTGCCGTGACTGTCTGGCTGTATGCCGCGCCGATGGTTGTGCCGGGCAGCGCTCCACTCGTGATCAGCAACGGATTCACGATGTCGATGCTGAGGGCCTGCGAGTCGGTCTGCACCGTCGAACCGGAATCCGTCACCATCACGGTGAAATTGGTCGTGCCGGTAGCCGTGGGTGTTCCGGTGACGGCGCCCGTCGTCGTATTCAACGCGAGTCCCGCCGGTAACGCGCCCGCGCTGACGCTGAAGGTCTTGGCCCCGCTGCCACCCACTATCGTGATCGTCTGGCTGTAGGCCACATTCAGGACGCCATCGTTCATGGTGGCAAGCGTGATGTTCAGCACGACAGGTGCGAGCGCCCCTCCGCCGCCGCCGCAGGAAACCAGCGAGGCGACGAGCGCCGCGCCGATCATTACCCGCGCCATTCGAAGGAATTTCTTCACGGGCCCTCGAACTGGTCGTACCGAGTATCGGTGCCGATCAAGGTGATGTTGTTGCCCGACACCACGGCTCCCGCAGCGACCACGATCGATCCGGTGGGCGCCGGCGCCGTCCCGGGCAGCGGAATGACCGTGTCGTAGGGCCATCCGCCGATACTCGATCCGCCACTGAAATTCGGGTCAACGCCCTCGACTTCGAGGGTGTAAGTGCCTGCCGGCACCGGGATCTCGAAGTAGCCGATATCGGCCGCCGCTGCCGAGCCAAAACTCGCGCCGGTCGGGTCGTTGATCGGGTTGCCCCGGTTGACCCGGGTCTTGAAGCCGGAGGAAACGGAAACCGCGTTCTTGCGATCCTCATTACCACCCACATCGACGCGCCTTGCGATCACGTTGACGAACTGGGCATGCGACAGCCCGTCGGAGAAGAAAACCGTGCCGGTAATCGTGCCGTGCGTATTGGCAAATGTCGTTCCAGCCCCGGTCTGCGGATAGAGGCGCGAAATCCAGGCGATGTCGTCGTCCGAAAGCACGCCCTGCGAATCGTCCAGCAGGAAGGGGAACATCGTGGGCAGGCCGACAATATCATCGGCGGTGCAAGAAGGCCCCGCAAAGCAGTTCACGTTGATCTGCGAATGATCGAGGCCGGAGAAGTGCCCGAATTCGTGGATGAATGCCGCGTCGAATTGCGCAGGCGTTATTTCCGGGTCCGGAACGGTATTCACACCGTTCTGGAATATGCCGTTCATGACCGCGTGGCCGGAGGCGATCTGGAAGGGTGCGACCGTATTGACGGCGCAGGGACCGGCAAATCCGATGATCGAAGTCTCGTCGAGGCCCAGACCGACGAAAATGCTCGCATCGGCATCGTAAATGATCGGGCTCTGGGCACCAGTGCCGCAGTTCGCCTCCACTGCGTTGAATTCCACTACCGTGCTGACGTCCCCGTCAGCAAATGCGCCAGTCGCAGTGATGAAACCCGCTCGCGTGAACGCAATGTTGGAGGTCGTCACGTTCTGCCAGACATTGAACATGGCAGTCACGCGAGGCTGCGCAGCGGCTTCAGTCACCGTTGCGCTCAAGGGGCCATTGTCGGTGCGATAGGCAATCGGCAAGGTTATCCATACAAAGGCGTCACCTGCATCGCGCACATTGAGCGGACCGCCCGCAAGCGCGGCAGCCGCCGCCAGCAGTCCCGCGAGCCCCGTGGCGACCGCCTTCACTTTGTTGCGCGTAACCACCTCAGTCGCCCGCCTGTGCCAGTTCGCGGATCAGGGTCGTCAGGTCGCGCAGCTCGACCGGTCCCTTGACGTGCTTCTGGACCAGGCTCGCGGTCCTGAGAGACAGCGGAGTACCTTTGGCCGCCACCTGAGCGCCGATCCCGTCGAACAACCTCACATTGCCGCGGCCATTCACCACGACTTCGCGACCCTTGCGGTCGCGCGAGATCACGAACCGCCCCTGCTCCAGGCCCGCAGGGCTCGAAAGCCCGTATTCGCTCGGCGCGATCATCATCAGCAACAGGTCCTGCCCCTTGATGTAGCCGCCGACCGCCTTGCTGTCGCGCAGGTCCCAGAGGTACTGCCTGAAAGTGAAGGTGCTGCCCGTCTGGCCCTTGAGCGTCTCGCGGACCTGCATCTTGACAACTACGGTGTCGAGAGCGGTCAGTTGCGGATGCTTTTCCACGTGCGCACTGATCACCGTACCGCGCACGATGACGGCCGAGCGATGCGTCAGCTGGTCGAGATTACGGGGGACGGTCAGCGCACCGCGCTCCGCCAGTGCGGGCGCGATGCAAGCCATCATCGCCAAGAGCAGGACGATGCGTTTCATTTTTCTCGAACCGCTCCCTCGGCGCCTTGCGGCGTCGTCAGACTTATATATGCCTCATTTCCGATGACTGCAAGCGGCAAGCGGGGTCCGCCCGGCGCAGGGGCGTGCTCGCAGGGCAAATGCCTCCATTCCCCTGCTCCTGCCCGATGCCGATTTTACTGATTCTGGCCGCGATGGCCACGCCGCCGGATCCACTCCGCCAGCAGGACCAGCGCCAGGGTGCCGATCATCATTTGATGCAGCGCGCGCGGCAAGCCGCTAGTGGACGACCGGTAGCTCGATCGCGGTTGCACCGCCAGGTGCATGCCAGACGCGCTGCGTCGTCTTGATGTAGCTCGCGGGCGGCGCATACATGATGTTCGGCACGTACGACTGCGGATTGCGATCGTAGAGCGGGAACCAGCTCGACTGGATCTGTACCATGATCCTGTGGCCGGGCAGGAACGTGTGGCTGACATTCGGCAGGCGGATCCGATACGGCAGCACCGCGTTCGGCTTCAGGGCGTGCGGCGTCGCAAAGTCCTCGCGGTAGCGCCCGCGGAAGGCGTCCGCCGAAAGCATCTGCTGGTATCCGCCGAGCTTCGGGTGATCCGGCACTTCATCGGGCCACACATCGATGATCTTCACGACCCAATCGGAATCGCTGCCGCTGGTCGAGGCAAAGAGATTCACCATCGGTTGACCGGCAACGCGCAGCGGTTCCTTTAACGGTTCGGTGGAATAGACCAGCACGTCGGTCCGGGACGCTGCAAATCGCTGGTCGTCCACCAGCCACTCGCCCCAGGTGGAATCGGGTGAACCGCTATCCAGTGTCGGACGCTCTCGATAGGGAACGGGCTTGGCCGGATCGGAGATGTATTCGTCGTAAGTCTGGCCGCCGGCTTGTGGCGGATTGAATCCCAGCTTCCCGCCTGCGAGCAGGTAAAGGTTGCGCGCCTTTTCAGCACATCCGTCGACGCATGAGCGCGGCCAGTTGTCGTAGCGGTGCCACTGGTCGGCGCCAGTTTCATAAACGAGCGCACGCGGACTATCCGGCTTGGGGCCGTCTTTCAGGTAATAGTCCAGGAAGGGCTGCATCACATTCCGGCGGAACCAGGCAGCCGTGTCGCCTTCGAACTGGATCATGCCGATGCCGCGGCCTTCCCGCCTGCCCTGGCCGTGATTCCAGGGACCCAGGACAAGATGCACAAATTCGCCGTTGGGATCTTTCGGCGCGAGCGCCTCGTAGAGCGCCGGCCCGCCATAGATGTCTTCCTGGTCGAATAACCCGGAGACGATCATCATCGGAACCTTCAGCGGTTCCTTTGCGAGCAGCTTGTCGACCGCCTGGTCCTGCCAATACGCGTCGTAGTTCGGGTGTGCGGCGAGCTGGCGCCAGAACCCGACCTGATCCAGTCCACGCGAAGCCGCTATCGATCCAGCTGAACCCGCCCTGAGGAATTCGTCGTAGCTGTCGTAGGCGCCGGACCACCACTTCTTTTCATTCTTGCGGGTCGCTTCCTGGTCGTAGGCGTACTGCAGTGCGCCGTCCTGGCGGAACGCGCCGTTGTGAAACCAGTCATCGCCCATCCAGCCGTCGACCATCGGCGCGAATGGCACGGCGGCCTTCAATGCCGGGTGCGGATTCACGACCGACATCACTGTCGTGTAGCCCTCGTAGGATCCGCCGATCGTGCCGACCCGGCCATTGCTCTCGGGCACGTTATGCACCAGCCACTCGATCGTGTCGTAGGTATCGGTGGCGTGATCGTTATCGGTCGGATTCTGCGGGCCCCTGAGCGGCCGGTTCATCACGTAGTCGCCCTCGGATCCGTATTTCCCGCGCACATCCTGGTACACGATGATGTAGCCGGCCGCGACCGCCGTGTCCATCAATTGCTGCACGGCCGCGGCGAGATGCGGACTGTTGAAGCGCAACACGCGCTCCGAGGCGTTATAAGGCGTGCGGTCCAACAGCATCGGCGCCGCTGTCGCGCCCTTCGGCACGAGGATGAACGTCTTCAACTTCACGCCGTCGCGCATCGGAATCATCTCCTCGCGCTTGACGTAGTCGAATTCATCCGTCTTCGGGACGAAATTGGCCGGAGTCTCGCTCGGCAGGCTGGTCACGGGCTGGTCGGCCAGGGCGACGCCTACACAGAACAGCAGTGAAACTGAAGCGAGCGCAGCGATCCGATCGCTGATGCGAAGTGATGTCACGAAGTGTCTCCTGACCTTTTCTTGTTACAACCGGTCCGTGTCGCGGATGAAGCCGACGACATCCTCACGGAAGCGTTGTGCGGCTGGCGCATGGATATACATCATGTGACCCGCGTCGTGATAGTTCACGTGGATACGCTGGCGCGCCTCCGGCGTGAGGCGCAGGTGATCCAGATTGTATTTCAGCGCGAACGCCGGGGTCGCCAGGTCGTAACGGCCCTGCTCGACCAGCAGGTGCAGGCCAGGATTCATCGTCAGCGCCAGTGCCAGGTCCGGCAGCAGATTGGGCGCCGGTACCGCCGAGGGATCGCTTGGGCTGATGCCCGGTTGGGCGTGCTTCCAGTCCCAGTTTTTGTAGAGGCCCCCGGAAACCACGTAGTCATCGGCCTCGTCGAACTTCAGCTCCGAGTGCAGGTAATTGAGGAAGGTGGCCGTGTAGGCCGGCCCGACCGCGGGGAAGAACGGGTCATAGTCCATCTCGTCATTGAGGGGATTCAGCGACGGGCCCGAGAAACGCGCATCAATCCTTCCGGCTATGAGCCCGCGCTTGCGCAGCAGTTCCTGCAGGAACTGGATATGGCTTACCCTGAGATCAGCCTGCTCCCAGAATTCCGCGCTCGTGCCCGTGTATCGCCCGAGCTTCGTTGCGATGGCGCTTTTCTCCTCCGCCGGGATCGCGTAGCCCTTCAGCAGCGCCGGCGCGTACTCCTGGTACGCGAATCGCTCGACTTCGGCGCTGAACGCCTCGAGGGAGGCCGGCTTGTCGGCAATGGCGTCGTAATACCACGCCGTCGCGGCGAATGTGGACAGGTAGAGCACGTGCGGCAGGTCGATTCCGATGCCGTCGTTTCCCGAAACGAAGCTGAAGTACGGCGATACCAGGATCAGGCCGTTCAGATTCATGCCGAGACTGGATTGCAGGTAGTTGGCGAGACCCGCGCCTCGCACGCCGCCGTAGCTCTCACCGAGCACGTACTTGGGCGAGCCCCAGCGGCCGTTCTCCGTGACGTAACGCTTGATGAATGACCCGACGGACTTGATGTCCTGGTCCACGCCCCAGAACTCCGTGCCTTTCGTTTCTCCCAGCGGCTTGCTGAACCCCGTGCCCACGGGATCGATCATCACGAGATCGGTTGCATCGATGATGCTGTATTCATTGTCGGCAATCTGCGCCGGCGGCGGCGGCGCGTAACCGGCGTCGTTGACCACGGCGCGGCGTGGCCCGAGCACGCCCATGTGCAGCCAGATCGACGACGACCCCGGGCCGCCGTTGAACGCGAAGGTGATGGGCCTGAGCGACAGGTCTTTCGTGCCATCCAGCGTGTAGGCCGTATAGCCGAAGCGCGCGATCGGCTTGTCCTTGTCGTCCTTCATGATCAGCCAGCCGACGGTTGCCGTGTATTTCAGGACTTGCCCGCCGAGGCGCAGCTGGTGTTGCGTGACCTGCGACCGTGGCACCGGTGGCGGTGTTGCGTCTGCCTTGGGTGTTGCGGCCGGCGCCGGGGCATCGGCCGCGTCGGCCGCAGACGCCACCTGGCCCGGGCATGCCGCCAGCACGATCGCGGCCAACAGCGCTGCACCCATGAATCGCTGCGTGGCCTGCGATTTCGGCTCATTGACCAGCAAAACACCTTCGATGTGACGCATGAAGAACTAGCTCCTGGTGACCCGTACGCCCGATTGCTGCGCAGTTTGCCCTGCCCGCGCCTTGAACGCCATTTCGTCATTTGCCGGATGCGCTCCCGCGAAGCACCATTTATCGTCATTCGACATCGCGGCCTATACTGCCCGCACATTCAACTGGCCGCGTGATGACCTGGATTTTGAATCCGGATACCGATCCAGAGGAGAAAGCGATGTATCGAGCACGATCCGCAGCCAGCGCCGGCTTGCTGCTGCTCCTGGTCCTCGGTCTTTCATCCTGCAACGACGATGACGGACATCCGATCTACGGATTCGTCGATGCGCAAGGCGACTGGGTCATTCCGCCGCAGTTCGATGAAGTCGAACCATTCTCGGAGGGCTTGGCAGCCGCAAAAGAGGGCGAGCGCTGGGGATACGTCAACGTGCACGGCAATTGGGTCATCCAGCCGCAATTCGATGACGCCGAACCGTTCTCGGAAGGCGCAGCCGTGGTCAAGACCGGCGAACGCTACACGTACATCGACGTCAATGGCGCAAAGCTGCTCGATCGGGACTTTTCTTTGGCGCGTTCCTTCGGCGGTGGCGTTGCACTCGTCGCCGTCAAGGGAAAATGGGGATTGATCGACCGCAGGGGCGCCTTGGTGCCCGATCCTGCTCTCGATGATATCGAGCAGTGTCTCGACGCCTGGTCGCACTGGATCGCCTGTTTCAGCGGCGGTGTCGTGGCTGCGCGACAGGGAGAGCAATGGGGGTACCTGGATCGCGCGGGTCGCTGGGTGATCGCGCCGCGTTTCGCGCATGCGGGCCGCTTCAGCGAGGGGCTCGCCGCGGCGGCCGAAGTCGATGGCCACTTTGGCTACATCGATCTCCGTGGCCACTTTGTCATCGCGCCGAAATTTGCGGATGCCCTCTGGTTTTCGAACGGGCGTGCGATCGTGCAATTGGCTGCAACAGATTCCATCGAAATCGCGATGATCGACGCGACGGGAGGCGAGGTCGCGACAATCGACTGGCACACACCATTGTTCGGAATGAATGTTGATCTTGCAGCGGCGGCAAAGGTACTGGACAGGTTTCCGGACTATCTTGCCGACGGACTGTTGCCATCGATGCGCGAAGGCCGGTGGGGCTACCTGGATCGAGACGGACAATGGGCGGTTGAACCGCAATTCGATTTTGCGATGCCCTTCCAGGATGGTCTCGCGATGATTTACGAATTGCCGAGGTCGCAAGCACCCGACGAATCGCTTCGCGACGATTACCTGACCGGATTGATTGACACGAAGGGCCAATGGGTTGCGCCGCTATCGCATGAAGCGGTGACGATTGTCGGAGATGGTCGCTTCGTCGGTACGCTGAATTCACGTTACGGCATGCGCGATCGCAACATGCGGTGGGTGGCCGACCCGCATTTTGTTGCACTGATTGAAGAGATCGGCCCGTCGAAAGGATCCGGTTCCTTCGGCGACAATGGCATGTTTCCAGCCGCCGTGTTGGCTCCGCACCAGTGGACCGTCCTCGACTTCAAAGGACGGACAGTTGCCACGGGCGAATTCGAATGGGTCAGTCAACTGACGATGGACGCACCCGGTCCCGATCGCTTCATTGTCCGCCAGCAGGGCCTCTATGGCATTGCGGATGCGCGATTGAAGGTGCAGGTGTCGCCGCAGTGCGAAGAGCTGCAAGAAGGCGAAGACGGCCTGCTGGAAGCGAGGCTGAACAATAAGGTCGGCTGCATTGATGTCGCGGCCCGTTGGATCGTGGGTGCGGATTTTGGTGCCATCAAGGACTGCCGACAGGGCGCCATAACAGCGAAGCAATTCAGCGCCGGCTGGGGGATCTGGGCAAAAAAAGGGGGTTGGCTGATCAAACCGGAATATGAGTCGATCGCGGCACTGTGGCCCGGTGCCTACGCAGTCGAATCCGGCGATCGATCTCGCATTCTTCGCCTGTCCCGAGGTACCCGAAGCGAGGCTGGGCCGGAACAGCTCGGTGGCGAGTACGAAGAAATCAGTGGGCTCATGGGCTCCTCGCGATGGACCGTCAAGCTCGATGGCAAATTCGCCGTCATCGGGCCTGACTCTCCTGTGCCCGTCGAATTCCCGATTGATGAAATTGACTTCAAGAATTCCTATACAGGAGGCACCGGCAAGAATGGTGATCTGCATGCAACCTATGCCGTGCGAAGCGGCACGCGCTGGGGACTCATGGACCATGACGGCAGGATGATCACGCCGTTTCGCTTCGAAGCAATTGACGGAATCAGCAGCGCCGGCATCCCGGTCAAGCTCGATGGGCGTTGGGGCGTGCTGGATGCCCATGGTCGAATGATTTTTCCGCCGCAGTTTGAGGCGGTCAAGACGTTCAGCGACAAGCTGGTTGCGTTTTCGGAGGCCGGCCTTTGGGGACTCGCCGACCGCAGCGGTCGAATTGTCATTTCACCGCGTTATAGCGATATTTCAGGTCGCACTGTTTCGATCGCAAAGCTGAGCGGCGTAATTGACGACACTGGTCGCGAAATTCTCAAGCCGATCTATCAATCCGCCAGTTCGTTCTCCGACCGCGTGTGGATCGTGAAAAATGGCAAGAATTGGCAGTTCATCGACAGCCACGACGGAAGTGTCATTGTCGAGCACTCACTCTCGGATAGGCCGTGGAGAAGCAAGGACGGATTGTCCAGCGCAAAGTTCGTGCAGGGAAATGGCCCGGCGCGGACAACGAAAATTGGTTTTATTGACGATCGTGGACGCATCGTGATCGCGCCGCGGTTCGATGACACGGGCACCTTCATCGACGGCCGGGCAAGAGTAACGATTGGCGGAAGATGTGGATTCATCGACCGAACTGGCCGCGAAGTGACGCCCCTTCGCTATTCACATTGCCAACCAATCATGGGAGCCGTGCTGGTCGGCGAGGAACTCCCCTACTCCGATCCGGAGCATACGCGCACGTTCCCTGATGCCATTGGGAAGTGAATTGCGCCGTTCCGCCCCGGCCGATGCGCGCGACTTCACACTTGCGTCAAATTCAGCATGGAATCACTCTGACGGCGCGCTAGCCGTGTCATACTCCGCCCCGCATTGAAGGTCCTCCAGGACGGAGGGTCGAGCGGCCAAGGATCAGGCCGATCGCCGGGTGTCTCATCCCTGCCCGGCCCAACACGATGCCCCGAATCATTCGTGAGCCACCTGGCCCACGACCATAGTCTGTGTCCGCTGGAAAGAGGTACTGAGTCATGATCGTTGCCGCCATGGTGATTGCAACCAGCCTGGTCTGCTACGTTGCGAACGAATTCGCACAGTAGGCTCAGCTCGCAACAAAAAAGAAACCCCGGCGCGAGGCCGGGGTCGTGGAGAGTCGAAAGCCAAGATCCGGTTACTTGCGGATCTTGAGTTCCTGCAACAGGGAACTGCTCATGACTTCGCGATATTCCGCCCGATTGCCGCTTTCGCTTTCCATCTGCGCAATGGTCTTTTTGCGCCAGGCCATGTATGCGTCGTCACGCTTCTCGCTTTCGGCGGCCGATACGATGCTGTCCGTGACGGTCACGAGGTATAGGTCTGGTTCATCGGCTCGAGCGTACACATTCGAGAAAATCATGTAGCTCTTGATCCAACCCTGTGACTTGGAAAATTCCAGATTTTCCTTCCATTCGCTCGCGAGAAATTCCGAGTACTTCAATGCCCCGCCATCCTTGATGTCGATACCCGTTACTTCCCAGTAATCGCCGGCAACGAGCGGCCATTCATCCGCAACGGCGCCCGCAGCGGCCATCATCGATGCCGCGCCGAGCGCGAGTACAAAGACCGATTTCCTGATTGACTGCTTCATTTTTCCCCTCCCGTTAGCGGACAGGAGCTGTCCGCCTTTGTGCCAAAAAATAGCACGGTTCCTTCGGTGAAATGCACCTGTAGTTCTCCGGAAAACAAAACCCCGGCGCAGGGCCGGGGTTTCATCGAACTTGGTAGCGGGGGCAGGATTTGAACCTGCGACCTTCGGGTTATGAGCCCGACGAGCTGCCAGACTGCTCCACCCCGCAACAGGGGCGCGCATTATAGTCGCGGGATCCGGCGTTTACAAACCGCGCGGCGCCCTTGCAGCCGTCAGGAGAGCTTCAGCTGGTGCCGCAGGTCGTGGTCGTCGAGCAGACGCGCAGCGACTTTTCCATCTCCTGGCGCGCAGCCTCGTTTTCCGCCGCTTTCTTCTTGAGCTGCTCTTCGGTGAAGCACTGCTCCTTGGCGAAGCGCGAGCCGCTGACCGTGTCGCTCCGGCAATAAACCGTCTTCTCGCCGCGCGTCTTGGTCCGGAAACCGGCTGGAATCTTGAATGGCTTGTCTTCCTTGACCTCGGTCACCGCTTCCGGGTCCGGCTTGACCGGCGGAGCATCGGCTGCCGGAGTCTCGTTGCTCGTGGACCGATGCGTCTCATCGGCCAAGGCAGGGGCGAGTCGCAAACGCAATCAGCAGCATGAGCATCCAGCTACGCATTCACACTCTCCAGACGCTTTTTCGGCGGCGAACCAAGAGGTTATCACATGTTTCCAGCGCGGCCAAAGTGGCCCTGGGAGGCTATTGCACGACGCAGACTGCCGGATTCGAGCAGATGCTGCGGTGCTGTTCGATTTCCCGTCTCTGCCGCTCGTTTTCCACCAATAGTTCGGCGAGCTGCTCCTGCGTGTAGCAGGATTCGACCGGAAAACGGGACCCGATTTCGACCGTCTTGCGGCAATAGTAAGTCTCGTCACCCCGCTTTCTGGTCTTGTAGCCAGGCGGCGGCTTGAACTCTTTCGTCTCCGCCACGGGCTTATCGCTGTCCTCCGCCATGGCAGGGACGGCAACAAGGGCAAGCAGGATCGCAAGCATCAGGGTGCGCATTGGGATATCTCAGGTGCTGCCGCAAAGTGTTCCATCGGCGCAGATGCGACGGCGGCGTTCGAAATCCTCCTTGGCCGCCTCGATCCGCTGCAGTTCCACTTCGAGCTGTTCCTTGGTAAAGCACTTCTCGACCTTGAATCGCGAGCCGATTTCAGTCGTCTTCTGGCAATAGACGGTGTGGGCACCGCGGCGCCGGGTCTTGTATCCCGGCGGCGGCTCGTACTCGGTCATCGTCTGCGCCGCTGTTTCCGCCTTGTCGGCCTTCTCCGCCACCGCGGCTTTCGAGTCGTCTTCCGCCATGGCGGGGACCGCCAGAAACGCGATCAGGACCGTCAAAATCAGGCTGCGCATCGGCCCACTCCGTGTGACGTCCATGCAGATGTCGTTACGGTATCACGTGCCCGCATAGTGAGATCAAGAGGCCCGGGAACAGGCCCAGCGCAAGGACCGCCAGGCCATTGAGGCTCAGCACCAGTCGAAACGCCCCGCCCGCAACCAGTGCTTCGCGTCCGGTCGGATCGTCGAAGTACATCAATTTGACGATGCGCAGGTAGTAGTAGGCGCCGATCACCGAAAGGAGGACGGCGACCGCGGCCAGCCAGGTCAGTCCGACGTCGAGGACTGCCGAGATGACCTGCACCTTGGCCCAGAAGCCGACCGTCGGCGGCACGCCCGCCATGCCGAACATCAGCAGCAACATGACAAATGCAAACCATGGGCTCTTCTGGTTGAGACCCTTGTAGTCGTCGAGGAGTTCCGCCTCGAATCCCTTGCGCGACATCAGCAGCACGACGCCAAAGGCGCCGGTCGCCAGGATCACGTAGGTCAGCGTGTAGAACATCGCGGCCTGGTAACCAGCGGCATTGCCCGCGAGAACGCCGAGCAGGATGAAACCGACGTGCGAGATCGTCGAATACGCGAGCATGCGCTTGATGTTCGACTGGGCGATCGCCACCACATTACCGATGGTCATCGAGAGCACGGCGAGCACGATCAGCATGTCCTGCCAGGCCCCCACGCTGCCACCCATCCCTTCGGCGAGGATGCGCATCGCGAGCGCGAACGATGCGATCTTCGGCGCCGAGCCGATGAACAGCGTGACCGCCGTCGGCGACCCGTGGTAGACATCCGGCAACCACATGTGGAATGGCACGGCGCCGAACTTGAATGCGACACCGACCACGATGAATGCGAGCCCCAGCAGGAGCCCGATGTTGGAGACATCCGTCCCCTGCACGGCCACCGCGAGTGCGTCCAGCCGCAGCGTGCCGGTCACGCCGTAGAGGATCGAGATTCCGTACAGCAGCGCTCCCGACGAGATCGCGCCGAGCACGAAGTACTTCATCGCGGCCTCGGCGGCCACGCCATTGTCACGATCGAATGCGACCATCGCGTACAGCGACAGCGACATGATCTCGATGCCCATGTAGAGCGTCAGCAGGCTGCCCGCTGAAATGATGACCTGGATGCCGAGCACCGCGAACAGCGCCAGCACGAAATATTCGCCGCGCATCAGGTCGCGCCTGGCCATGTAATCGCGCGAATACAGGAGCGCGACGGCCGCAGCGCCGTAGGTGAAGAGCTTCAGCACGGTGCCCATCGGATCGGCGACGAAATGACCGTACAGCGCCACGGTCCGCTCGGGCACCGAGATCAGCGACGTCACCCAGGCAGCACCCGCGAGCGCCGCAATCGACAGCAGGAAAGTCCAGTTGCGCCGGGCTGGCAGGCAGGAAGGCATCCACGAGCAGGATCACGCAGGCGGCGGCCGCAATGAACATCTCCGCCAGCGCCGGCGTCATGTCCGCAATTGTCAAAACGTTCACAGTTTGCTGACCATCATCTGCTGCACGAGCCATTCCAGTGTCGGGCGCATGACGTCGAGCAGCGGCGCCGGCCAGACACCGACCAGCAGCACGGCACCGGCGAGCACTCCCAGCACCAGGAACTCGCGCGCATTGAGGTCTTTCAGCGAGGCAACGCCATCATTGCCGACGTCGCCCCAGATGACCCGCTTGACCAGCCACAGGGTGTAACCCGCGCCCAGGATCAGCGTCAGCGCGGCAACGAACGCGTACCAGAAATTCGCCTTGAAGCTCGCGATGATCACCAGGAACTCGCCGACGAATCCCGAGGTGCCCGGCAACCCGGCATTCGCCATCGCGAACAGCACGGCGAAGAAGGCGAACACCGGCATCGTGTTGACGACGCCGCCGTAGGCGCTGATCTCGCGCGTGTGCAGGCGGTCGTACAGCACGCCGACACAGAGGAAGAGCGCTCCCGAGACCAGGCCGTGGGAGATCATCTGCACCATCGCGCCGTCGAGCCCCATCTCGGCGCCGGAGACGGAACCTGTGGCCAGCAGGATGTCGTAGGCGATGAATGAGCCCAGCGTCACGAAACCCATGTGCGCGATCGACGAATAGGCGATCAGTTTCTTCATGTCGCGCTGCACGAGCGCGACACAGCCGATATAGACGACGGCGATCAGCGACAGCGTGATGACCAGCCAATCGAGTTCGCGGCTGGCATCCGGCGTGATCGGCAGGCTGAAGCGCAGGAAGCCGTACCCGCCCATCTTCAGCATGATCGCGGCGAGCACGACGGAACCGCCCGTGGGCGCCTCGACGTGGGCATCCGGAAGCCAGGTGTGGACCGGCCACATCGGGATCTTGACCGCGAATGCCGCGAAGAATGCCACGAAGATCAGCAGCTGCTCGGTCATCCCGAGCGGCATCTGCTGCATGTCGGCAATTTCGTAGCTGCCGCCTTTCAGGTACAGGTAGATCAGCGCGACCAGCATCAGCACCGAGCCCAGGAACGTGTACAGGAAGAACTTGATGGTCGCGTAAACGCGCCGCGCCCCGCCCCAGATGCCGATGATCAGGAACATCGGAATCAGCATCGCTTCCCAGAAGACGTAGAAGAGCAGCGCATCGGCCGCCGAAAACACGCCGATCATCAGGCCTTCCATGACCAGGAAGGCGGCGAAATACTGGCTTGGCCGCTTCTCGATCGTCGTCCAGGCTGCGATGACGACAAGTGGGGTGGTGAATGCGGTCAGCACGATCAGCGGCAGCGCAATGCCGTCGATACCGAGGTGATACCAGGCATTCAGCGACGGGATCCACGACATGTCCTCGATGAACTGCAGCGCCGGCGTTGTCCGGTCGAAGTCCATCCACAGCGGCACGCACAGCGCCAGTGTCGCGAGCGAGGCCAGCAGTGCAACCCAGCGCCCGACACCGATGCGGCGCTCACCCAGCACCAGCACCCCTGCACCCGCCGCAATCGGCAGCCACGTCAGCCAGCTCAGCACGTGGTCCATCGGTAGCGCGCTCATGATCTCAGCAGCATCCAGCCGAGCAGCAGCGACAGGCCGATGATCATCGCGAACGCGTAGTGATAGAGGTACCCGGTCTGCGCGTGACGGACGAATGCGGCGATCGCGCCGATTGCGCGCGCCGTGCCATTCACCAGCACGCCGTCGATCGTGCTCTCGTCACCGCGCCGCCACAGGCCGGTGCCGAAGCTGCGTACCCCCGCCGCCACGACATTCTCGTTGAACCAGTCGAAGTAATACTTGTTGACCAGCAGCCGGTGCAGCCTGCTGAATCGCGCGGCGATCAGCGCCGGCAGTTCCGGGCGCTTCAGGTACAGGTACCAGGCCGTGACGACGCCGGCGAACGCGAGGTAAACCTCCGGCGCCGTGAACGCGTGCAGCAGGAACGCCATCGGCCCGTGGAACTCGTCGCTCGGGATCGCAAATGGCCCGTGCGCGCCCTGCGTGATCGAGCCGACGAAGAAGTCCCCGAACACGACGGGACCCGCCGTGAACCAGCCAATTGCCACCGACGGTATCGCCAGCGCAATGAGCGGCAGCGTCACGACCCAGGGGCTTTCGTGCAGGTGTTCGCGCGTGTGCTCGTCCATGCGCTCGCGCCCATGGAAGGTCATGAACATCAGCCGGAAGCTGTACAGCGCGGTCACGAACACGCCGATCAGTGCGCACCAGTAGGCGAAGCTGGTGCCCTCGATCTTCGAGTGTTTCACCGCCTCGATGATGATGTCCTTCGAGAAGAAGCCCGACGTGCCCGGGAATCCGATCAGCGCCAGCGAGCCGATCAGGCAGGTCCAGTAGGTGATCGGCAGGTAGCGGCGCAAGCCGCCCATGCGGCGCATGTCCTGCTCGTGGTGCATCG
Source organism: uncultured Gammaproteobacteria bacterium (assembly GCA_963747145.1). Lineage (GTDB taxonomy): Bacteria > Pseudomonadota > Gammaproteobacteria > Steroidobacterales > Steroidobacteraceae > SCUD01. The sequence continues at coordinate 97,928 of CAVVDZ010000004.1, forward strand.
CAATGATCACTGAGCCCGCAGCGAGGAACAGCAGCGCCTTGAAGAAGGCATGCGTCATCAGGTGGAAGATGCCCGCGCCATAGGCGCCCGCGCCGAGCGCCATCGTCATGTAACCGAGCTGCGACAGCGTCGAATAGGCGATCACGCGCTTGATGTCGTTGTTGACGACGGCCAGGAAGCCCATGAACAGCGCCGTCGTCGCGCCGATCATTTCGACGAAATGCAGAGCGTCGTCGGTCAGGTCGAAGAGCGGCGACATGCGCGCGACCATGAAAATGCCGGCCGTCACCATGGTTGCCGCGTGGATGAGCGCCGAGATCGGCGTCGGGCCTTCCATCGAATCCGGCAGCCAGACATGCAGAGGCACCTGCGCGGACTTGCCCATCGCCCCGATGAAGAGGCAAATGCAGATCATCGTCACCGCCCGGGTCGGCTCGCCCGGCGTGACGAAGATGTCGTTCGCAACCATGATCGGCGCGCGCTCGAATACCTCGCGGTAATCCAGGCTGCCCGCGTAGTAGACGATTGCCGCGATGCCGATGATGAAGCCGAAATCGCCGATGCGGTTGACGATGAACGCCTTGAGGTTCGCGAATATCGCGCTCGGGCGCTTGTACCAGAACCCGATCAGCAGGTAGGAGACGAGGCCGACCGCTTCCCAGCCGAAAAAGAGCTGCAGGAAGTTGTTCGACATCACCAGCATCAGCATCGAGAACGTGAACAGCGAGATATAGGCGAAGAACCGCTGGTAGCCGGGATCCTCGCGCATGTAGCCGACGGTGTAGACGTGCACGGCCAGCGAAACAAACGTCACGACTGTCATCATCAGCGCGGACAGGTTGTCGATCAGGAAACCGATCTCCATCCGGATACCGTCGCTGACCGCCCAGGTGTAGACGTTCGCGTTAAGCACCGGCGCGCCGTCGACCATCTGCTTCAGGATCCAGGCCGAGGCCACGAATGAGATGGCGACACCGCCGATGCAGATCCAGTGCGAACCGGAACGCCCGAGGTAGCGGCCGCCCAGGCCGGCGAACACCGCAGCGGCCAGCGGCGCGAGCACGATCAGGAGGCAGAGCTGCTGCATCTCCATCGTCAACCCTTCATCACGTCGAGTTCCTCGACGTTGATGCTCTGACGCTGCCGGAACAGCACGACGAGGATTGCGAGCCCGATCGCCGCCTCCGCCGCGGCGACCGTCAGGATGAAGAACACGAACACCTGCCCGTCCAGCAGGCCGAGGAAGCGCGAGAACGCGACAAAGTTGAAGTTGACCGCAAGCAGCATCAATTCGATGCACATCAGGAGCAGGATCACGTTCTTGCGGTTCAGGAAGATGCCCGCGACGGCGATCGAGAACAGGAGTCCGGCCAGCATCAGGTAATGCGTCAGCGTGATCACGGCTCGCGCTCCGTCGGCATCTGCACGATCCGCATCCTGTCCTTCGACCGGACCGCCACCTGCTTCGAAATGTCCTGGACCTTGTGCCCGGGGCGCTCGCGCATCGTCAGTGCGATTGCTGCGATGATCGCAATCAGCAGGACGACCGCCGCGAGCTGGAACGGGTAGACGTATTCGGTGTACAGCACGGCGCCGATCTGCCCGGTGTTGCTGTAGTGCTCTGGCAGCGGCGCCGTGCCACCGGTCACGTCGAGGCCAAGGCGGCGCACCCAGAGCACGTAATAGAGCTCGACGATCACGATCAGCGCGACCAGGATGCCGAGCGGCGCGTGACGCATGAACCCTTCGCGCAGCTTCTCGATGTTGACGTCGAGCATCATCACGACGAACAGGAACAGCACCATGACCGCGCCGACATAGACGAGCACCAGCACGATCGCCAGGAACTCGGCCTCGATCAGGAGCCACAGGACGGCGGAATTGAAGAAGCACAGCACCAGGAACAGCACGGCATGCACGGGATTGCGCGCCAGGATCACGCCAAGCGCCGCGCCGACCAGCACGGCCGAGAATGCATAGAAAAGTATGGTCACCAGCATCTCAGCTCACCGGTAGCGCGCATCTGCGGCCTTGTCGGCCGCGATCATCGCCTCGTAGCGCTCGCCGATCGCGAGCAGCTTGTCCTTGGTCATGATGTTCTCGCCGCGGTTCTCCATGTGGTACTCGAGGATGCGCGTCTCGACGATGGCATCGACCGGACAGGCCTCTTCGCAGAAACCGCAGTAGATGCACTTGAACAGGTCGATGTCGTAGCGCGTCGTGCGCCGCGTGTTGTCCGGGCCGACATCAGACTCGATCGTGATCGCGAGCGCGGGGCAGACCGCCTCACACAGCTTGCAGGCGATGCAGCGCTCCTGGCCGTTCGGATAGCGGCGCAGCGCGTGCAATCCGCGGAATCGCGGCGACTGCGGGGTCTTCTCCTCCGGATAGTGCAGCGTGACCTTGCGGCGGAAGAAATTGCGCAGCGTCACCGACAGCCCGACCAGGAGCTCGGACAGGAACAGCGTGCGGAATATCGAAGCGATGCGATTCATCACGGCCTCAATGCGCCCACGGTCCGACGTGCAGCCAGGCCAGCACGGCCTCGACTCCGATCCAGACCAGTGTCACGGGAATCAGCACCTTCCAGCCGAGCCGCATGATCTGGTCGTAGCGATAGCGCGGGAAGGTGGCGCGCACCCACAGGAACACGAACAGGAAGGCACAGGTCTTCAGGAACAGCCAGTAGAAGCCGGGCTGCGCGATGAACCAGTCATCCGGCACATAACCCTGGAATGGCGACAGCCAGCCGCCGAAGAAGAACACCGGGCACAGCAGCGAGACCAGGATCATGTTCGCGTACTCGGGCAGCGCGAACAGCGAGGCGAATGCGGCCCCGGAATACTCGACATGGAAGCCCGCGACGATCTCCGACTCGCCCTCGGCGACGTCGAATGGCGCGCGATTGGTCTCGGCGAGGCCGGACACGAAATAGACGATGAACAGCGGGAACAGCCAGAACCAGTTCCAGCTGAGGAACGCGCCCTGCTGGGAGCGCACGATCTCGCCGAGATTGAGGCTGCCCGCCGCCATCAGGACGCCGACCAGCGCAAAGCCCATCGCGATCTCGTAGGCCACCATCTGCGCGGCCGAGCGCATCGCGCCGAGGAATGCGTACTTCGAATTGCTCGCCCAGCCGGCGAGGATCACGCCATAGACGCCCAGTGACGTCAACGCGAGCACGTACAGGAGGCCCGCATTGATGTCCGCCAGCACGAAATCCGGCGAGAACGGCACGACGGCCCAGGTCGCAAGTGCAGGAACCAGCACGATCAGTGGCGCCATCAGGAACAACAGGCGCGACGAGGCGTCGGGAACGATGATTTCCTTGAGGACCAGCTTGAAGACGTCTGCGAACGGCTGGGCGATGCCGCGAAACAGCTTGAGGCCGAAGAACGTGACCCGGTTCGGACCGATGCGCAGCTGCATGTAGCCGATCACCTTGCGCTCGGCCAGCGTCAGCATCGCAACCGCGATGATGACCGCCATCATCACGCCGACGATCTGCAGCGTCACGATGATCACCGCCTGCACCTCCGGCGGTATCGCACTCCACATTGTCGCGAGCTTCTCCATGGTCGTCACCCCGCCGCAGCCGCGGCCTGCCCGGCGCGCGTCCTCTGCAGCGGCATCGCGCGCCGCACGACGGCATCGGACTGGTAGATCGCGACCTCGCGGGTCGTGCCGCCCTGGGCCAGATTGATCGCACGGCGGCTCGTGAACCGCCCGTCATAGGCAATGTCGCCGATCTGGCGGCGCAGTTCTTCCAGGATGTCCGTGGAACTGCCGTAGTCGAATCCGTCGAGATCGAGCAGGTTGCCGAGCACGCGCAGGATCTTCCAGCCGGGTCTCGACTCGCCGACTGACTGGGCGCAGCCGCGTGTTTCCTGCCAGCGCCCTTCGGCATTGACATAGGTGCCGGAAGTCTCCGCAAACGTGCCCATCGGCAGAAGGACCTGCGCACTTGCCATCAGCGAAGCACTCGCGAACGGCGTGATAGCGATGAGCTGCGAGCCGTCCAGTACTTTCGCATTGCCGCTTCCGAGGTCGTGTTCCGGTTCGATCGCGCCAAACATCAGGCAGACGGCTGGAGGAGATTCGAGCATCTGGCGAACGTTCTTGCCGGGCTGCGGATCCATCCGCCCGCCAGGCAGCCGGTGCGGCAATGCGCCGGCGAGCGCCGCGCCCACGGCATTGCCCCCATCGGGGAGGTAGCCGAGCGTCGCGCCCGTCAGGTTGGCGAGGGCCGCAGAGGCTGCGCGCAAATCGGCGTAGCGCGTATGGCGCATCGCGACGGCGCCCAGGATGATCGCCCCGCGCCCGCTGCCAAGCGCATCGACGGCCTCACGCTGCGAATCCGAGGCCTTGGTCTTGCCAAGCAGCGCCGCAATCGGCGCAGGTGCCGGCTGTCCGCTGCGGGCGACCGCCGCTTGCAGGAGTCCAGCGAGCTCGGGGGCAAACTCGGAGGCCGGCACGACGATCTGGCGACCCACCGGGAAGTGGCATTCCTGTTCCGCAGTCGCAAGGAAGTTCACGCGCGCGCCGCGCAAGGCCGCCTTGCGCACCCAATGGGCGACGAGCGGCGCCTCCTCGCGCACATGGCAGCCGACCAGCAGCAGCGAATCGAGCGCCTCGATGTCGCGCAGCGGCAGGCCGAGCCCGGGAAAGCTGGGATCCAGCTCCTGGTCGGCGAAATCCTGCTGGCGCAGGCGCGTGTCGATGTTGTGCGAGCCGATGCCCCGTGCCAGGCGCCCGAGCAGGAACAATTCCTCTGTCGTCGAGCCCGGCGAGCCGAGAATGCCGATGTTGCCCGCGCCGCCAGTCGCCGACGCCTTCAATATGTCGGCGGTTGCAGCGAGTGCGGCATCCCAGGACACTTCGCGCAGGCGGCCCTCGATGCGCAGCATCGGCGCCTGCAGGCGGTCGTCCGAGTAGATCCCTTCATAGGAGTAGCGGTCGCGGTCGGCGATCCAGGTTTCATTGACATCGTCGTTCCGGCGCGGCACGACCCGCATCAGCCGGCCGCGCAGCACATGACCGTAGAGATTGGTGCCCGTGGCGTCGTGCGGTGACACGAGTTCGTGCTCGGTCATCTCCCAGGAGCGCGCGCGGTGCCGGAAGGGCTTCGAATTCAGGGCCCCGACGGGGCACAGGTCGATCACGTTGCCGGAGAGCTCGTGATCGACGCTGCGCTCGATCCAGGTCCCGATTTCCATGTACTCGCCGCGACCAGTGGCGCCGAGTTCCTGGAGGCCCGCGATCTCGGCCGTAAAGCGTACGCAGCGCGTGCAGTGGATGCAGCGCGTCATGTCGGTCGAGATCAGCGGTCCGAGGTCCTTGTCCTTGACCACCCGCTTGCGCTCGTCGAAGCGCGACCTGGCACTGCCGAAGCCGAGCGCCAGGTCCTGCAATTCGCATTCGCCGCCCTGGTCGCAGATCGGGCAGTCGAGCGGATGGTTGATCAGCAGGAACTCCATCGTCGCCTTCTGCGCGGCGATGGCGCGCGGCGAACGCGTGAAGACCTTCATGCCCTCCGTCACCGGTGTCGCGCAGGCCGGCATCGGCTTCGGCGCCTTTTCGATCTCGACGAGGCACATGCGGCAGTTCGCCGCGATCGACAGCTTCTCGTGATAGCAGAAGCGCGGCACGTAGATTCCGGCAATGTCGGTCACCTGCATGACCATCTGGCCCTTCTGCGCCTTCAGCGGCCGGCCGTCGACCTCGATATTGACCAGGTCGTCGCTCATGCGACCGCCTCCGCCGGGGCATTGACGATGCTCAGGCCGCCGTGGTCGATCATGTATTCGAATTCGTGGCGGAAGTGGCGCAGGAAACTCTGGACCGGCCAGGCGGCCGCGTCCCCGAGTGCGCAGATCGTGTGACCCTCGATCTGGTTCGCGACCTGCACCAGGAGGTCGAGATCCGAGTAACGTCCCTCCCCGGCCAGGATGCGGCGCAGCATGCGCGTCAGCCAGCCGGTGCCTTCACGGCAGGGCGTGCACTGGCCACAGGACTCGGCCATGTAGAAGCGCGAAATCCGTTCCAGCACGCGCACCATGCAGGTTGTCTCGTCCATCACGATGACGCCCGCCGAGCCGACCGCCGAACCGGCCTTGCGCAGCGAATCGAAATCCATCGTGCTGTCGATGATGAGCGCCGCCGGCAGCACCGGCACCGATGAACCACCGGGAATCACGGCCTTCAGCCTGCGGCCGCCGCGCACGCCGCCACAGATGTCCAACAGTTCGCGGAACGGGATTCCCATGGCCAACTCGTAGTTGCCCGGCCGGTTGACGTGCCCCGAGACGGAGAAGATTGCCGTGCCGCCGGAGTTCGGGACGCCGAGCTCGGCGAACCACTTCGCGCCCTTTCGCAGGATCGTCGGCACGGCAGCGAAGCTCTGCGTGTTGTTGATCGTGGTCGGCCGTGCCGTACAGGCCGAAGTTCGCCGGGAACGGCGGCTTGAAGCGGGGCTTGCCCGGCTTGCCCTCGAGCGACTCGAGGAGTGCCGTCTCTTCGCCGCAGATGTAGGCGCCGGCACCGGCGACGCCGTACAGGTCGAAGTCGATCCCCGTGCCCCGGATATTCCGGCCGAGCAGCCCGGCGGCATAGGCTTCCTTCAGCGCGCCCTCGAACCGCGGCCAGGGTTCGGCGAGGAACTCGCCGCGCACGTAGTTGTAACCGACGGTCGCGCCCATCGCGTAGCCGCCGATCGCCATGCCCTCGATGACCGAATGCGGGTTGTAGCGCAGGATGTCGCGGTCATGGCAGGTGCCCGGCTCGCTCTCGTCCGAGTTGCAGACCACGTATTTCTGCCCCGGCGCATTGCGCGGCATGAAGCTCCACTTGACGCCAGTGGGGAAGCCGGCGCCACCGCGGCCACGCAGGCCCGAGGCCTTGACTTCCTCGATGATCGCTTCGCGCGGCGTCTTTTCGCGCAGGATCTTTTCCCAGGCCTCGTAACCGCCACACTTGCGGTAGACATCGAGCGTCCAGCTATGCGCGTGCTGCAGCGGCTCGAATACGACCTGGTTCATTGCACGCGGCATCGACTCACTCCAGCGCGTCGAGGACCTTGATCGCCGATTCCGGCGTCAGGTTCTCGTGGTAGACGTGATCGACCATCATCATCGGCGCGTTATTGCAGGCTGCCAGGCACTCCTCTTCGCGCTTCAGGTAGATCTTTCCGTCGGGCGTGCTCTCGCCCGTGCGTGATGCCGAGGTGCTTTTCGACTGCCGCGACGATGCGATCGGCGCCGCAGAGCATGCAGCTGATGTTGGTGCAGATCGAAACATGGATGCGGCCGGCCGGCCTGGTCTCGAACATCGAATAGAAGCTCGCGACTTCGTAGACCTGGATCGGCGGCAGCCCGACATAGCCGGCAACGGCGTCCATCAGCTCGTTCGTCAGGTAGCCTTGATTCTGGTGCTGGGCGGCCCGCAGCGCCGCGATGACCGCCGAGCGGCGGCGTTCCGGCGGGAACTTCGCGAGCCAGTGATCGATCTCCTGGCGCGTGTGCTCCGACAGAATGCCTGTGCGCGCTTCGCTCACCGGTCGATCTCCCCGAACACGATGTCCATCGTCCCGATCACCGCGACGACGTCGGCCAGCATGTGGCCGCGGACCATTTCGTCCATCGCCGAGAGGTGCGCGAAGCCCGGCGCCCGGCACTTGACCCGGTAGGGCTTGTTGGCGCCGTCCGATACCAGCCAGATCCCGAATTCGCCCTTTGGCGCCTCGACGGCCGCATAGGTCTCGCCTTCGGGCACGCAGTAGCCTTCGGTGAACAGCTTGAAGTGATGGATCAGCGATTCCATGTCGTCTTTCATCTCGCCGCGACGCGGCGGCGCGACTTTGTGGTTGTCGAGCATCACCGGGCCGGGATTGGCGCGCAGCCAGTCGACGCACTGCTGGATGATCCGGTTCGACTGCCGAAACTCCTCCATGCGGCACAGGTAGCGGTCGTAGCAATCGCCATTGACGCCGACCGGTATGTCGAACTGGACCTTGTCGTAGGCGGCGTAGGGCTGCTTCTTGCGCAGGTCCCACTCGATGCCGGAGCCGCGCAGCATCGGGCCGGTGAACCCGAGCTGCAGCGCGCGCTCAGGCGTCACGACGCCGATGTTGACCGTGCGCTGTTTCCAGATTCGGTTGTCGGTCAGGAGCGTCTCGTATTCATCCACGCATTTCGGAAAGCGCTCGGTGAAATCCTGGATGAAGTCGAGCAGCGTTCCCGAGCGCGACTCATTCCGCCGCGCCGCATCCCGCTCGCTGCGCCAGCGCGAGGCCTTGTACTTCGGCATCGAGTCCGGCAGGTCGCGATAGACGCCGCCGGGGCGATAGTAGGTCGCATGCATGCGCGTTCCCGAGACCGCCTCGTAGCAGTCCATCAGGTCTTCGCGTTCGCGGAATGCATAAAGGAAAACCGTCATCGCGCCGATGTCGAGCGCATGCGACCCGATCCACATCAGGTGATTCAGGATGCGGGTCATCTCGTCGAACATCACGCGGATGTACTGGGCCCGTTCGGGCGCCTGCACGCCGAGCAGCCTCTCGATCGCGCGCACATAGGCATGCTCGCTGCACATCATCGAAACGTAGTCGAGCCGGTCCATGTAGCCGATCGACTGGTTGAACGGCTTGGACTCGGCGAGCTTCTCGGTGGCGCGGTGCAGCAGGCCGATGTGGGGGTCCGCCTTCTGGATCACTTCGCCGTCCATCTCCAGGACCAGGCGCAGCACGCCATGGGCCGCCGGGTGCTGCGGCCCGAAATTCAGCGTGAAATTCTGGATTTCAGCCATCGTTCTTTCCGCCCGGCGCGGCATCCGCGCGCACGCGCTCCCTGCGGATCACCTTTGGCACCGTCACGCGCGGCTCGATGCTGACCGGTTCATAGACGACGCGGCCCTTCGCCGGGTCGTAGCGCACTTCGACATTCCCGGCCAGCGGGAAATCCTTGCGGAATGGATGCCCGATGAATCCGTAGTCGGTCAGGATCCGGCGCAGGTCGGGGTGGCCGCGGAACAGGATTCCGTACAGGTCGAAGGCCTCGCGCTCGTACCAGGCGGCGGATGCCCAGATGTCCGTCACCGAGTCGAGCATCGGCGGCTCGCCGGGCGAGCACATGCAGCGCACCCGCAGCCGGGTGTTCCGCGAAACGGAAAGCAGGTGATACGCGACGGCGAATCGCGGCTCGCCCGTGGCCTCGCCCGCCTCCTCGCGTTCGACGCCGCGACTGAATCCGGAGGACGTCGCGGTTTCGGTCGTCCACTCGGAGCGGCCGAACTCCAGGTAGTCGATGCCGGACAGGTCGATCAGCTGCTCGAAGGCGAGTTCCGGCAGGTCACGCAGGGCGCCGCAGACGGACACCAGCTGTTCCGGCGCGACCTCGATCGTCAGCTCGTCGGCGAGCGACGCAACTTGCCTGGCTCTTGCGCCGATCCTTGATTCTAGGGCCTGTGCCGTTGCTGCAATTCTGCTCATGCTCAACCGCGTGCGATGGTGCTGGTGCGACGGATCTTGTCCTGCAGCTGGATGATCCCGTAGACCAGCGCCTCAGCGGTCGGCGGACAGCCCGGCACGTAGACGTCGACCGGTACGATGCGATCGCAGCCGCGCACGACGGCATATGAATAGTGGTAATAGCCGCCGCCGTTGGCGCAGGAGCCCATCGAAATCACCCAGCGCGGCTCCGGCATCTGGTCATAGACCTTGCGCAGCGCCGGCGCCATCTTGTTGACCAGCGTGCCGGCAACGATCATCACGTCGGACTGGCGCGGGCTGCCGCGGAATACGACGCCGAAGCGGTCGAGGTCGTAGCGCGACGCACCGGCGTGCATCATCTCGACGGCGCAGCAGGCGAGTCCGAAGGTCATCGGCCACAGGGAGCCGGTGCGAGCCCAGTTCATCAGGCTGTCGACGCTCGTCGTGACGAATCCCCTGCCCTGGATGACGGGCGAATCGGCGCTCAGTCCCATTCGAGCGCCCCTTTCTTCCATTCGTAGGCGAAGCCGATCACGAGGATGCCCAGGAATACGCCCATTGACAGCAGGCCGAAGCCGCCGATCGAATCGAGCGAAACCGCCCATGGGAACAGGAAGGCGATCTCGAGATCGAAAATGATGAACAGGATGGCGACGAGGTAGTAACGCACGTCGAACTTGGTGCGCGAGTCCTCGAAGGCCTCGAAGCCGCACTCGTACGGTGAGAGCTTCGCGGGATCCGGTCGCCGTGGCCCCAGCACGAAACCAAGCACCAGCAGCAGCAGCCCGAAAGCGCCGGCGACGGCCAGGAATATCAGTATGGGCAGATAGTTATGCAGCACGATGCCGACCGTGGCGGGTTTCTTCCGGGCCCGCAAAAATCACGCGGCATTGTAACCGTCCGCGGGGCCCGGTGGGACCCCTGCGCACGCTTCCTCGCGAAACTGAATGGTGCCGACGGTGGGACTCGAACCCACACAGGTTTCCCCACTAACCCCTCAAGCTAGCGCGTCTACCAATTCCGCCACGTCGGCAACAGGATGAAGAGAAGTCGTCCGGATCACTGATCGGCCGGCACTGCTGGCGCTGGCGCAGGCTCCGTCAGTGTCGGCACCGTATCGCTGTCCACGCCCGCAGGAGCAGGGGCTGGCGCTGACGCAGGCGCGGGTGCTGACGTAGCAGGCTCGGTGCTGAGCTGGTCGACCAGGCTGTCCGGCTGGCGCGCCTGCGGCCGGGTCGCGAACCAGGCGAGCGACATGCTGGTCATGAAGAACAGTGTTGCCAAAACCGCCGTCAGCTTCGAGAAGAAGGTTGCGGAGCCCCGCGCGCCGAATACCGTGCCCGAGGCGCCCGAGCCGAAGCCTGCGCCCGCGTCCGCGCCCTTGCCGCGCTGCAGGAGCACGAGCCCGACGATCCCGACGCAGAGTATTCCGTGCAGTATGGTGATCAGGTGTTGAAGCATGGTTGCCTGCAATTCGATCGCGCCTTGGTCACTTCCTGGCCGCCGCGCAGATCCTTCCGAATTCATCCGCCTTCAGCGACGCACCGCCGATCAGGCCGCCGTCCACATCCGGATTCGCGAACAGCTCCGCGGCGTTTGCCGCCTTGACGCTGCCCCCGTACAGAACCCGAAGGGAAGCGGCAATTGTAGCATCCTTTTCGGCGATCCGGCCCCTGATCAGGGCGTGCACTTCCTGCGCCTGCTCCGGTGTTGCAGTGCGCCCGGTGCCGATCGCCCAGACTGGCTCGTAGGCGACGACCGCAGCGCTGAATCCACCGACACCACTGCCTTCCAGCACGGCTCGGAGCTGCCGCGTCACGACCTCATGCGTCGCGCCGCGCTCGCGTTCCACGAGGGTTTCCCCGACACAGAGGATGGGCACGAGGCCGTGGCGAAGCGCGGCGGCGAATTTCCGCGCCACCAGCGCGTCGTCTTCCCCATACAGGGCGCGCCGTTCCGAATGCCCGACGATCACGAATCGGCAGCCGATGTCCGCAAGCATCGCAGCCGACACCTCGCCGGTATGCGCACCGGCCTCCTCCGCGCAGACATCCTGCGCTCCCAGCAGGATCGACTTGCCGCGCAGGCGTTCGCCCACGTCGGGAAGGTAGACGAACGGGGGGCAGACGACGACTTCGGCCGCGCCGCTGCCGGCATTCATCGCGCTCAGTTCGTCCACCAGGCGGCTGGCCTCGGCGCGGCTGCCGTGCATCTTCCAGTTGCCTGCCACCAGGGGACGCCGCATGTCAGCTCGCCGCGGCTGCCGCACGAACCGCTTCCGCGAGCGCGGCTGCGTGCTGGGCGACTGCCTGCGCATCCTCGCCCTCAACCATCACGCGGATGACGGGCTCAGTGCCCGACGCGCGCAGGACGACGCGTCCCCGCTTGCCGAGCGCCTTCTCGACCTTGGCGATTGCGGCGGCGACGGTCTTGTCCGCGGCAGCGTCGAAGCGCCGCGCGACCTGGACATTGATCAGTTGCTGCGGAAACTTCTGCATGCCGGCCGCGAGTTCGGCCAACGTCTTGCCGGTCGCCTTCATCACGGCGAGCACCTGGAGCGCAACGATCAATCCGTCGCCGGTCGTCGTCTTGTCGAGGCATAGCAAGTGGCCGGACGCCTCGCCGCCCAGGCTGCCGCCATGGGTCCGCAGCAGTTGCAGCACGTGGCGGTCACCGACTGCCGCGCGCAGGAACGGCACGCCGAGTTCGCCAAGCGCCACCTCAAGCCCGAGATTCGTCATCACCGTGCCGACCACCGGGCCTTTCAGCTCCCCCGCCGCGAGGCGCGCACGCGCCAGCACGTAGAGCAGCTGATCGCCATCGAGGCTGCGGCCGAGGTGATCCACCATGACGACGCGGTCGCCGTCGCCGTCGAGCGCAATGCCGGCGTCCGCGCGCACGCCGGAGACGGTCAGTTTCAGCAGGCCCGGATTCGTCGAGCCGCAACCGTCATTGATGTTGCGCCCGTTCGGCGAACAGCCGATCGGCACGATTTCCGCGCCAAGGTCGGCGAGCACGCGCGGCGCGACCTTGTAGGCCGCCCCGTTCGCGCAATCGATCACGAGCTTGAGACCTGCAAGCGTCATGCCGGTCGGCAAGGTCGAGGCGCAGAACGCCTCGTACTGGTTGCGCTCGCTGTCCACGCGGGTGGCGCGTCCTAGCGCCCCTGACTCACGGGTGATCGCCGGCTCGTCGAGGTGCGACTCGATGGCCTCCTCGAGATCGTCGGCGAGCTTGCCGCCGGACCGGTCGAAGAACTTGATGCCGTTGTCGTCGAACAGGTTGTGGGAAGCGCTGATGACCGCGCCGAGGTCACAGTTCAGGCGCTGGACCATGTAGGCGATTCCTGGCGTCGGCAGCGGCCCTGCCAGCAGCACGTCGACGCCGGACGCGACGAAGCCCGCTTCGAGCGCGGACTCGAACATGTATCCCGACAATCGCGTGTCCTTGCCGACCAGGACCTTGCCGCCATCCGGCGCGAGCACGCGCGCGGCGGCGCCGGCGAGTCTGAGCGCGAATTCGGCCGTCATCGGATGCGTCCCGACGCGCCCGCGGACACCGTCCGTTCCGAAGTACCGCCTTGCCATCAAGTTTCCCCGTGCCGGGCGCCGATCGCGGCGACGACCCTGAGGGCGTCGACGGTCGGGGCTACGTCGTGCGCGCGTACGATGCGCGCGCCGGACAGTATCGCAAATGTCGCAAGTGCCAGGCTGCCGCCGAGCCGATCGCCGTCCGGGCGGCCGGTCAGCTTGCCGATAATGCTCTTGCGAGAGAGCCCCGCCAGCACCGGATGGCCCTCCGACGCGAGCTCCGGAAGCCTTCGCAGCAGCTCGAGATTGTGTTCCAGCGTCTTGCCGAAGCCGAAGCCGGGATCGATGACGAGCCGGGACGCCGCAATGCCGGCCTCGAGGCAACGGGCAACGCGGCCGCGCAGGAAATCCCGCACCTCCGCCAGCACGTCCGTGTACCGGGGCGCCTCTTGCATCGTCCGCGGCTCGCCCTGCATGTGCATCAGGCAGATGGCGGCGCCCGATTCCGCCACCGCCTCGATCGCGCCCGGCGCGCGCAACGCCGTGACGTCATTGATCATCGACGCGCCGGATGCAATGGCAGCGCGCATCACCTCGGGCTTGCTGGTGTCCACGGAGACTGGCACGGCCAGCTGGCCGACGAGGCGCTCGATCACCGGGATCACGCGCCGCAACTCCTCTTCGACACCCACGGGTGCCGCGCCGGGCCGCGTCGATTCCCCGCCGACGTCGATGATCGCCGCGCCCTCAGCGGCCATCCGTTCGGCGTGCGCGAACGCAGCCTTCAGGTCGGCGAAGCGGCCGCCATCGGAGAAGGAGTCGGGTGTCACGTTGAGCACGCCCATCACGACGGGGATGCCGAGGTCCAGGGTGTAGCGGCCGCATTGAAGGCGCATCGGGCCTGCATCGATTGCGGGGCGCACCGCGTTTCCCGCCAGCCGCGCGGGCTTCAGGTCTGGCTGGCCGGCGGGCCGATGACCGGTTCCGGCTTCGCCACGAGATCGCCGGCGGGAGTGCTGGTCTCCTCCCAGTCCTTGGGCGGCCTCGGCTCGCGTCCGGCCATGATGTCCTTGATCATCTCTTCGTCGATCGTCTCGTACTTGATCAGCGCCGCCGCCATCGTGTCGAGCTTGGCGCGGTGCTCGACCAGGATCCCGCGCGCCTGCGCGTAGGAAGTGTCGATCACCTTGCGGATTTCCTCGTCGATGACATGCGCGGTGACGTCAGACACCTGCTTGTGCTGGGTGACCGAACGGCCGAGGAATACCTCACCGGCGTCTTCCATGTAGGACAACGGCCCGAGCCTTTCCGACAGGCCCCACTTCGTGACCATGTTGCGTGCGAGGTTCGTCGCCCGCTCGATGTCGTTGGATGCGCCGGTGGTCACCGCTTCCGGCCCGAAGCGCAGTTCCTCGGCGATGCGGCCGCCGAACAGGCTCGCGATCTGGTTCTCGAGGCGGCGCTTGCTGTAGCTGTAGCGATCCTCCTCGGGCAGGAACATCGTGACGCCCAGCGCCCTGCCGCGCGGGATGATCGTCACCTTGTAGACCGGGTCGTGCTCCGGCAGGCTCATGCCGACGATCGCATGCCCCGCCTCGTGATACGCGGTGTTGAGCTTTTCCTGCTCGCTCATGACCATCGAGCGCCGTTCCGCGCCCATCATGATCTTGTCCTTGGCGCGTTCGAACTCGTCCATCGTGACCAGGCGCTTGTTGGCACGCGCAGCAAAGAGGGCCGCCTCGTTGACCAGGTTCATCAGGTCCGCGCCCGAGAAACCCGGCGTGCCGCGCGCAATGATCGATGGCTTGACGTCCTCGGAGATCGGCACCTTGCGCATGTGGACCTTCAGGATCTGCTCGCGGCCACGAACGTCCGGCAGCGGCACGACCACCTGGCGGTCGAAGCGGCCCGGGCGCAGCAGGGCCGGATCGAGCACGTCCGGGCGGTTGGTCGCCGCGATGACGATGACGCCTTCATTGCCCTCGAAGCCGTCCATCTCGACCAGCAGCTGGTTCAGTGTCTGTTCGCGCTCGTCGTGGCCGCCGCCGAGGCCCGCGCCGCGATGGCGCCCGACCGCATCGATCTCGTCGATGAACACGATGCAGGGCGCGTGCTTCTTGGCCTGCTCGAACATGTCGCGCACGCGTGACGCACCGACACCGACGAACATCTCGACGAAGTCGGAGCCGGAGATCGTGAAGAACGGCACCTTCGCTTCGCCCGCGATGGCGCGCGCGAGCAGGGTCTTGCCGGTACCCGGCGCGCCGACCATCAGCACGCCCTTCGGGATCTTGCCGCCGAGTTTCTGGAACTTGGCGGGATCCTTCAGGAAGTCGACGATCTCACCGACCTCCTGTTTCGCCTCGTCGACACCCGCGACGTCCGCAAAGGTCACGTTGACCTGGTCCTCGGACAGCAGTCGCGCACGGCTCTTGCCGAACGACATCGCGCCGCGCCCGCCCGCGCCGCCCTGCATCTGGCGCATGAAGTAGATCCAGACGCCGATCAACAGAAGGATCGGGAATGACGAAAAGAAGAGCTGCATCAGGAATCCCTGCTGCTCGGGCGGCTGGGCGCCGAACTTGACGCTCTTATTGCTCAGCTGGCCGATCAGCACGGAATTGTCGGTCTCAGGGTTATAGGTGAAGTACTTGGTGCCGTCAGCGCGTTCGCCCGTGATCCTGTTGCCCTGGAAAGTCGCGGAACGGATGGAGCCGCCCTCCAATTGCGTCAGGAACTGCGAATATCCGACTTCCTCGGGTTGGGCCGCGCGCTGCCCGAAATTGGAGAACACCGCGACCAGCACGATCGCGATGACGATCCAGAGGACGATATTGCGGGTCAGGTCATTCAAGCTGCCACTCCTGGCATCGCGAGCGCGGCGGCCCAACATTCGACTGGACTGCGGCGCAAGAGGGGTATTTGGACATTACTACGCCCGGGGTTTCCTCGCCACCAAGTAGGCCTCGGAGCTGCGCTGTCGCGAGGCTTTCGGCTTGCGGATACGCACCTGGCCAAATTGGCGGCGCGCATCGGCCAGCAACTCCTGGAATCCGGCGCCCTGGAAAAGCTTCATCACCAGCGCGCCTTCGGGTCCCAGCACCGAACGCGAAAAATCGAGCGCAAGCGCCTCGAGATCCGCAGCTCGCGCCTGGTCCACGACGTCCACGCCACTCATGTTGGGGGCCATATCGGACATCACAAGGTCCGCGCGCCGGCCGCCGAGCATTACCAGCAGTTCGTCGAGCACCGTCTGCTCGCGGAAATCGCCCTGCAGGAAGGTCACGTCCGGCAGGCGATCCATCGGAAGCAGGTCCACCGCGATCACGGTGCCGCGGCCAGCGAGCGCCCGCGACGCATACTGGCTCCAGCCACCGGGGGCGGCGCCCAGATCCACGATCACCGCACCCGGGAAAACAAGCCGTTCCGCGCGATCGATCTCCTGCAGCTTGAAGGCCGCACGCGAGCGCCAGCCCTCCTGGCGGGCACGCTGGACGAACGGATCGTCGAAGTGTTCGCGCAGCCAGCGGCCGCTCGACTTGCTCCGACGCGTCATGACCGAATTCCTGCATGCGGTCCTATAATCAAGGCATGGCTCTCACGGATCGTCAGAAAAAACACCTGCGTCGCCTCGGCCACGACCTGCACCCGCTGGTGCTGGTCGGCCAGCGCGGCCTGACCGAGGGCGTCCTCGGCGAGCTCATGCAGACGTTGCATGATCATGAACTGGTCAAGGTCCGGGCTCGTGTCGGCGATCGTGAAAATCGCAATCTCGTGCTCGGAAAACTGGCGGCCGACAGCGGCTCCGAACTCGTCTGCCAGGTCGGGAATGTAGGCTTGTTCTACAAGAAAAACAATAAGTTAAATAAGATTCTTCTTCCCGATTCTTGAGTCATTCGAGACGCACGGCGAGAATTTCGAAACTGTGCGCGCCTCCCGGCGCGGCGACTTCCACTTCATCGCCAACCGACTTGCCGATCAATGCGCGCGCAATCGGCGAATTGATCGAGATGAGCCCGCTCTTGATGTCGGCCTCGTCGTCACCAACGACCTGGTAGCGGACTTCCGCCCCGCCGTCGACCGGCGCCAGTTCGACGGTCGCCCCGAAAACCACCTTGCCGCTCGCGGGCAATGCCGCAGGATCGATCACCTGGGCATTCCCGAGGCGCTTCTCGATTTCGTTTATGCGGCCTTCGATGAATCCCTGCTGCTCGCGCGCAGCGTGGTACTCCGCATTCTCCGACAGGTCCCCGTGCGAGCGTGCATCCGCAATCGCGCGGATGATCGCCGGCCGGTCCTCGCCCTTGAGCTTGCGCAGTTCCACTCGCAGCTTCTCCGCGCCGCGCAGCGTGATCGGCGCCCTCACGCGGCACCCATTTCATCGTGCAGGTCCTGCAGCCGGTTGACGTCGAGGTCCTCGAGGTGGTCGAGCGCCTCGCAGGTCGCGTGGGCCGCGGCAACCGTCGTGTAGTAGGTCACCTTGCGGAATTCCGCCTCGCGGCGGATCGAGCGCGATTCGCGGATGGCGCGCTTGCCTTCGGTCGTGTTGACGATCAGGTCGATTTCGTCGTTCTTGATCATGTCCACGATATGCGGCCGCCCTTCGCGCACCTTCAACGCCCGGCGGCAGGGAATGCCGGCCGCTTCCAGCGCCGTCGCCGTGCCCAGCGTCGCCAGGATCTCGAATCCACGATCGTGGAGACGGCGCGCGATTGCGACTGCACCTTCCTTGTCACGATCACGCACCGATATCAGGCAGACGCCGCGGATCGGCAGGCGTACGCCGCTTGCTGCCTGTGCCTTCGCATAGGCCTCGCCGAATGTCCGGCCCGTGCCCATCACTTCGCCGGTCGACTTCATCTCCGGGCCCAGGATCGGGTCGGATTCCGGGAACTTGCTGAACGGGAATACGGCTTCCTTGACCGAGTAGTACGGGGGCACCCGCTCATTGAGCACCCCGAGTGCCGCGAGCTTGCCGCCGACCATCACGCGCGCCGCGATCTTGGCGAGCGGCACGCCGGTCGCTTTCGACACGAATGGAACCGTGCGCGAGGCACGCGGATTGACCTCGAGGACATAGACCACGCCGTTCTGGATCGCGAATTGGACGTTCATCAGGCCGATGACATTGAGCGCATGCGCCATTTTCCGGGTCTGGGCGCGCAGTTCGTCCTGCACTTCGGCCGACAGGCTGGCGGGCGGCAGCGAGCAGCTGGAATCGCCGGAATGCACGCCGGCCTGCTCGACGTGCTCCATGATGCCGCCGATCAGCACGTCTTCGCCGTCGCAGATCGCGTCCACGTCGACTTCGATCGCGAGGTCCAGGAAGCGGTCGAGCAGCACCGGGCTTTCATTCGAGACCTGCACGGCATCGTGCATGTACTGCCGCAGGTCGTCCTCCTCGTAGACCACCTCCATCGCGCGGCCGCCCAATACGTATGACGGGCGGACGATCAACGGGAACCCGACATCGCGCGCCAGCTCGATCGCCCGCTCCTCGTCGCGCGCGGTCGCATTGGCCGGCTGGCGCAGGCCGAGCTGCTTCAGCAACTGCTGGAAGCGCTCGCGGTCCTCGGCGACGTCGATCGAATCCGGGCTCGTGCCGATGATCGGCGCGCCCGCGGCCGCCAGCTGGCGCGAGAGCTTCAGCGGCGTCTGGCCGCCGAACTGCACGATCACGCCGAGGGGTTTTTCCTTGGCGATGATCTCCATCACGTCTTCAAAGGTCAGCGGCTCGAAGTACAGGCGGTCCGAGATGTCGAAATCGGTCGAGACCGTCTCGGGATTGCAGTTCACCATGATGGTCTCGTAGCCGTCCTCGCGCAGCGCGAGTGCCGCGTGCACGCAGCAATAGTCGAACTCGATGCCCTGGCCGATCCGGTTCGGGCCGCCGCCGAGGATCATGATCTTGCGGTTCTCGGTCGGCGCCGCCTCGCACTCCTGCTCGTAGGTCGAGTACAGGTAGGCAGTCGAGGTCGCGAATTCCGCCGCGCAGGTGTCCACGCGCTTGTAGACCGGGTGCACGCCGCAGGCGAGCCGCCTTGCACGGACGCGTGTCTCCGGGGCGCCCATCGCGCGCGCGAGCGCCGCGTCCGAGAAACCCTTGCGCTTCAGCGCAAGCAGCCGCTCGACCGTCAGGGCAGAGATCCCCTCGGCGCGGACCGTCTCCTCCTCGCGTACCAGGTCCTCGATCTGCGCCAGGAACCAGGGATCGATCGCGGACTCGGCCGCGATTCGCGGAAGCGTCCATCCGGCGCGGAACGCGTCGGCCACGTAGCGGATGCGGTCCGCACCCGGGTGACGCAGCTCCTCGGCCAGGCGCAGCTCGCCGTCGGCGTCGATCGGAAGCTTCATGACCGGCGTCAGGCCGTCGCAGCCGGTCTCGAGGCTGCGCATGGCTTTCTGCAGCGACTCCTGGAACGTGCGCCCGATCGCCATCGCCTCACCGACCGATTTCATCTGCGTGGTCAGGCGCGTGTTGGAGCCCGGGAACTTCTCGAAGGTGAAGCGCGGCACCTTGGTGACGACGTAATCGATGGTCGGCTCGAATGACGCTGGCGTCGCTCCGCCGGTGATCTCGTTCCTGAGCTCGTCGAGCGTGTACCCGACGGCGAGCTTGGCGGCGACCTTCGCGATCGGGAACCCCGTTGCCTTCGATGCGAGCGCGGAAGAGCGCGACACGCGCGGGTTCATCTCGATCACGAGCATGCGCCCGTCCTTCGGATTCAGCGCGAACTGTACGTTGGATCCGCCGCACTCGACGCCGACCTGGCGCAGCACGGCGATCGACGCGTCGCGCATGCGCTGGTATTCCTTGTCGGTCAGCGTCTGCGCCGGGGCGACCGTGATCGAATCGCCCGTGTGCACGCCCATCGGGTCCAGGTTCTCGATCGAGCAGACGATGATGCAGTTGTCCTTGCTGTCGCGGACCACCTCCATCTCGAATTCCTTCCAGCCCAGCACCGATTCCTCGATCAGCACCTCGCCGGTCGGCGACGCATCGAGCCCGCGCGTGACGATCGCCTCGAATTCCTCGCGATTGAAGGCAATGCCGCCGCCCGAGCCGCCGAGCGTGAAGGACGGCCGGATCACCGTCGGGAAGCCGACCTCGCCCTGGACGGCGAGCGCCTCGTCGAGATTGTGCGCGATGTAGGACAGCGGGCACTCGAGGCCGATGCCGCGCATCGCATTGCGGAACAATTCGCGGTCCTCCGCCATGTCGATCGCTTCGCGCGAGGCGGCGATCAATTCCACGCCGAAGCGCTCGAGCACGCCTTCGCGCACCAGGTCGAGCGCGGTGTTGAGTCCGGTCTGGCCGCCCATCGTCGGCAGCAGGGCGTCCGGACGCTCCTTTTCGATGATCCGCGCGACCGTGCGCCATTCAACCGGCTCGATGTAGATCGAATCGGCCATCTCGGGGTCGGTCATGATCGTCGCAGGATTCGAATTCACGAGGATCACGCGATAGCCTTCTTCGCGCAGCGCCCTGCACGCCTGTGCGCCCGAGTAATCGAACTCGCAGGCCTGGCCGATGATGATCGGGCCCGCGCCGATGATCAGGATGCTCTTGATGTCGGTGCGCTTCGGCATCAGCCGGCCACCACGTCGTCGTCCGTGGCGACGGCGACGCGGCTGCGCAGCTGCTGCTGCAGCCTGCGCGCCATCAGGAAGACGAAGTGCTCGAACAGCGGGCGCATGTCGTGCGGTCCCGGGCTCGCCTCGGGATGGCCCTGGAATCCGAATGCCGGCCGGTCCGTGCAGGCAATACCCTGCAGCGATCCGTCGAACAGCGAGCGGTGGGTCGCCTTGAGCCGCGGCGGAAGCGAGGCCTCATCCACGGCGAAGCCGTGATTCTGGCTCGTGATGATGACCTTGCCTCCGGCAAGCTCCTGCACCGGATGATTGGCGCCGTGATGGCCGAATTTCATCTTGACCGTCTGCGCCCCGCAGGCGAGGCCGAGGAGCTGGTGACCGAGGCAGATTCCGAACACCGGGATGTCCGTTTCAAGGAGGGCCTTGATCGCCTCGATCGCATAGTCGCAGGGCGCCGGATCGCCTGGTCCGTTCGAGAGGAAGATGCCGTCCGGCGCGAGCGCGAGCACGTCTTCCGCCGAGGTCTCGGCGGGCACGACCGTCATCCGGCAGCCGTGATCCGCAAGCACGCGCAATATGTTTCGCTTGATGCCGAAATCGTAGGCGACAACGTGCAGGCGCGATCCCGGCCGCAGGATCCGTCCCGGTTCGCGGTCGATGCTCCCTTCATTCCATTGATAGGGCTCCCGCCCCGTGACGACCTTGGCGAGGTCCATGCCTTTCAGGCCGGGAAATTTCCTGGCGGCGCGGGTCGCAACCGCGGTGTCCACGTCGCTGCCGGTCATGATGCAGCCGGCAAGCGCACCTTTCTCGCGCAGGATTCGCGTGAGCTGGCGCGTGTCGATGCCTGCGATCGCGACGATGCCGCCGTCCGAGAGGAATCCGGACAGCGGCTGGCTCGCACGCCAGCTCGAATGCAGGAGCGGCAGGTCGCGTATCACGAGGCCCGACGCGTGGATGTCCGCGGACTCGAGGTCCTCAGGGGTCGCGCCGGTATTGCCGATGTGCGGGTAGGTCAGCGTGACGATCTGGCGGCAATACGACGGGTCCGTCAGGATTTCCTGGTAGCCCGTCATCGCGGTATTGAAAACGACTTCGCCGGTGGTGCTGCCCGGCGCACCGATCGAGACCCCGCGAAATACAGTGCCGTCCTCGAGGGCGAGCACTGCAGGCGTGGCTGTCACTGGTTTGTCTCCCCTGCCCGGTCAGGCCGCCCTGCCCAAGCAGGGTGCAGCATTCAAGCGAGCGGAGCCGTTCCGGACTCCACCCGCGCATTCCGATTCACTCAAAGGGGGCCGCAACCCAGGACGGAATTCTACTAGAGAGGCGCCGCCCGTTCCACGACCGTCGGACCGTTTCAGAGGCCGAGGACGTCCGCCATGCCGTAGAGGCCGGGTTGCCGTCCGGCGAGCCAGCGCGCGGCGGCCAACGCGCCATGCGCAAATGTCATCCGGTCGGTCGCCCGGTGCACGAGTTCCAGCGTTTCGCCGGTGCCGGCGAACAGCACGTGATGCTCGCCGACGATGTCGCCGGCCCTGACGCTCGCAAAGCCGATGGCGCCCGGAGAACGCGTGGTAGCACGCCCGGCGCGTCCATAGACGCCGACGGTCGCGAGCTTCGTATTGCGGGCGCCGGCCGCGATCTCGCCGAGCCGCAGCGCGGTGCCCGACGGGGCATCCGCCTTGTGCCGGTGATGGGCCTCCACGATCTCGATGTCGTAATCGGCGGGCAGTGCGGCCGCCGCGCTGCCCACCAGGCTGAAGAAGAGGTTCACCGCCAGCGACATGTTGGGCGCGACCAGTACCGGCAACCGTTCGCTGGCGCGCCGGATCAGCGCATGGCGATCGGCATCGAGCCCGGTCGTGCCGATCACGATGGGGATGCTCCGGGCCGCGGCTGCGGCCAGGTTGTCCGCGGTCGCTTCGGGCAGCGTGAAATCGATGGCAATTGCGGCATTTGCGAGCGCACGCTCGCGATCCGACGTGATCTCGACGGCAACCGGGCCCGCCTGCGCGACTTCGCCTGCGTCGCGGCCGAGCGACGCGCTCTCGGGCGACGCAAGCGCTCCGGTCAGCGTGAAATCCCCGGATTCCCGGATCGCCCGCACCAGGCAGCGCCCCATCCTGCCGCTGACGCCAAGGACGGCCACATTGATCATGTCAGCCTCCCATCCTGCCGAAGAATTGCTTGACGCCCTCGAGCCAGGACCGCTCGCGCGGATTGTGCCGCTTGCCGCCCGCCTTCAGCGAGGCCTCGAAATTCTTCAGCATTTCCTTCTGCTCGGACGTCAGGTCGACCGGCGACTCGACGACGACGCGGCAGAACAGGTCGCCGGTCGCCCCGCCGCGCACCGGCTTGACGCCCTTCTCGCGCAGCCGGAACACCCGGCCCGACTGGGTCCCGGCCGGGACCTTGATGGTTGCCTGGCCTTCCAGCGTCGGGACCTCGACCGAGCCGCCGAGTGCCGTCGTCGCGAAGCTGACCGGCACTTCGCAGGAAAGGTGCGCGCCGTCGCGCTCGAAAATCGGGTGCTCGCGGACCACGACCTCGACATACAGGTCGCCTGGCGGCCCGCCATTGCGGCCTGCCTCGCCTTCGCCGGCGAGCCGGATGCGGTCGCCGTTGTCGACGCCGGCCGGCACCTTGACCGCGAGGCGCTTGTTGACCCTGATGCGGCCGTGGCCGCCGCAGTTGCCGCAGGGATCCTTGATGATGGTGCCGCGGCCCTTGCAGCGCGGGCAGGGCTGCTGGACCGTGAAGAAGCCCTGGCTCATGCGCACCTGGCCGGTGCCCGAACAGGTGTCGCAGGTGACCGGGGTATGGCCCTTGGCGGCGCCGCTGCCGCCGCATTCCTTGCAGTCCGCGACGGTCTGGAAATCGATCTCGGTGTTCGTGCCGAACACCGCCTGCTCGAGGTCGAGGGTCATCTCATAGCGCAGGTCCGCGCCGCGGAACACCGTGTTGCCGGCCGCCGCGGCGGGCGCCGCCGAAGATGTCGCCGAATACGTCGCCGAAAATATCGCCAAATGCGTCCGACGGGCTGAAACCCTGGCCCGCACCGCGCGCGGCGTCGAGGCCCGCATGACCGTACTGGTCATAGGCCGCGCGCTTCTGCGAATCCGTCAGGATTTCGTAGGCCTCCTTGGCCTCCTTGAACCGCTCTTCGGCTTCCTTGTCGTCGGGATTGCGGTCCGGGTGATACTTCATGGCCAGGCGTCGGTATGCCTTGGTGACGGCATCTTCCGTGGCGTTTCTCGGTACGCCGAGCACCTGGTAGTAGTCACGCTTCGACATGGCTCTCCACAGGCACGAACGCCGGGCGACCTGGTGTCACCCGGCGTCCGGCCGGATCCATCATGCGGGAGTCGATGCCCCTTAGTGCGGCTTCGACCCCTTGTCCTTGATCTCCTCGAACTCGGCGTCGAGCACGTCCTCGCTTGCCTTGCCCGGGCCCGCTTCCGCGCCCGGCGCAGCGCCAGGCTGTGGCGTCTCGCCCTGGTAGGCGCGCTGCACGACCGGCGCACTGGCCTTGGCGAGTGCCTCGGCCTTGCGTTCGATAGCCGCCTTGTCGTCGCCCTTCAGGACGCTTCGCAGGTCGCTCAATGCACCCTCGATGGCGGCGCGCTCCTCGCCTGAAACCTTGTCGCCGAGGTCCTTCAGCGACTTCTCGGTGGCGTGCAGCAAGGCGTCAGCGCGATTGCGCGTGTCGACCAGCTCGCGGAAGCGCTTGTCTTCCTCGGCATGGGCCTCCGCATCGCGGACCATCTGCTTGATCTCCTCCTCGGAGAGGCCGCTCGAGGCCTTGATGACGATCCTCTGCTCCTTGCCGGTCGCCTTGTCCTTGGCCGATACGTTCAGGATGCCGTTGGCGTCGATGTCGAAGGTCACCTCGATCTGCGGCATGCCGCGCGGCGACGGCGGGATGTCGGAGAGGTCGAATTTGCCGAGCGACTTGTTGTCCAGCGCGCGGTCGCGCTCGCCCTGCACCACGTGGATCGTCACGCCCGTCTGGTTGTCGTCCGCCGTCGAGAACACCTGCGTGGCCTTGGTCGGAATCGTGGTGTTCTTGTCGATCAGGCGCGTCATGACGCCGCCCAGCGTCTCGATGCCGAGCGACAGCGGCGTCACGTCGAGCAGCAGCACGTCCTTGACGTCGCCGGCGAGGACGCCGCCCTGGATCGCGGCCCCGACCGCAACGGCCTCGTCGGGATTCACGTCCTTGCGCGGTTCCTTGCCGAAGAAGTCCTTGACCGCCTTCTGCACCATCGGCATGCGCGTCTGGCCGCCGACCAGGATCACTTCATCCACTTCGCCGATCGAAAGCCCGGCGTCCTTCAACGCGACCTTGCAGGGCTCGACCGTGCGCTTGACCAGATCCTCGACCAGCGACTCCAGCTTTGCGCGCGTCAGTTTCAGCGTCAGGTGCTTGGGACCCGACGCATCGGCCGTGATGTACGGCAGGTTGATTTCCGTCTGCTGGCCGGATGACAACTCGATCTTCGCCTTCTCTGCGGCTTCCTTGAGCCGCTGAACGGCGAGCGGGTCCTTGCGCACGTCCACGCCGCTTTCCTTCTGGAATTCGGCCGCGACGTGGTCGATGATCCGCCGGTCGAAGTCCTCGCCGCCGAGGAAGGTATCGCCATTCGTGGACATCACCTCGAACTGGCGCTCTCCGTCGACATCCGCGATCTCGATGATCGAGATGTCGAAGGTGCCGCCGCCGAGGTCGTAGACCGCGATCTTGCGGTCCTTGCCCTTCTTGTCCATGCCATAGGCGAGCGCCGCCGCGGTCGGCTCGTTGATGATGCGGCGCACATTGAGGCCCGCGATGCGGCCCGCGTCCTTGGTGGCCTGGCGCTGCGCGTCGTTGAAGTAGGCCGGCACCGTGATCACGGCGTCGGTGACCGTCTCGCCAAGGTAATCCTCGGCCGTCTTCTTCATCTTGGTCAGCACGCGCGCCGAGATCTCTGGCGGCGCCATCGTCTTGCCCTGCGCTTCAAGCCATGCGTCGCCATTGTCGGCGCGCACGATCTTGTAGGTCTCGAGCGGGATGTCCTTCTGCACCATGGCGTCGTCGAAGCGTCGCCCGATGAGGCGCTTGATGGCGTGAAACGTGTTCTGCGAATTGGTGACCGCCTGGCGCTTGGCCGACTGGCCGACCAGCACCTCGCCGTCCTTGGTGAATGCGACGACCGAAGGCGTCGTGCGATCGCCTTCGCTGTTCTCGATGACCTTGGGCGTGCTGCCCTCCATCACTGCGACGCAGGAATTGGTCGTGCCCAGGTCGATTCCGATGATCTTGGCCATTTAGGCTGGCTCCACAATGTGTGACTGGCTCCGGATCTGGGGCCGGACCCCGGTTGTTTCAACCATCCGCCGCAGGCTCCGGGGCCTTCGAGACGATGACCCTGGCGGGGCGCAGCAGGCGTCCATTCAGCAGGTAGCCCTTCTGGACCACCGCCATGACGGTTCCCGCGGGCCGATCGGCCGTCGGATGGGTCGTCATGGCCTCGTGCAGCTGCGGATCGAAGGGCTGCCCGGCCGGGTCGATTTCGGTGATGCCGGCGCTCGCGAACGCCTTCTGCAGCTGGCGGAGCGTCGCCCGATGGCCCTCGACCAGGATCGCCGGATCCGCCGTGTCAGCGACGTCCAATCCGAGCCCGAGGCTGTCCGCCACCGTCAGCATCTCCGCCGCAAAACGCTCGATGCCGAACTGGCGGGCGGCGTCGAGCTCACGCGCCACGCGTTTCCGGTAATTC
Source organism: uncultured Gammaproteobacteria bacterium (assembly GCA_963747145.1). Taxonomy (GTDB): domain Bacteria; phylum Pseudomonadota; class Gammaproteobacteria; order Steroidobacterales; family Steroidobacteraceae; genus SCUD01. Next base: position 124,294 of record CAVVDZ010000004.1, read on the forward strand.
TCGAGTTCGGCCACGGCGCGCAGATAGTCGGCCCGGTTTTCCGCCGCGCGCGCCTCGGCTTCCTCGAGCATTTCTTCCGGCGACGCCGTCGCAGGCTCCGCTTCCTGCGGCTGCCCGGCCTGCGCCTGCTGATGGTTGTCTGTCATGAGGAGCTGAAGTCTTGGGTTCAGTCGCGCAGATTCAAGGCCGAACTCAGCATCCGGGCCGCGATGTCCACCAGCGGAATCACGCGCTCATAGGCCATGCGCGTCGGCCCGATCACGCCGAGCACGCCGACCACGCGGTCATCCTGCGTGTACGGCGCCGCGACCACGCTGCAATCGTCGAGGATCGTGTAGCCGGATTCGTGGCCGATGAAGATCTGCACGCCCTCGCCGTGCAGGCTCTGGTCCAGCAGGTGCAGGATGTCGCGCTTCTCGTTGAACGCCTCGAACAGGCGGCGCAGCCGGTCCACATTCGAGAGTTCCGCGAAACCCATCAGGTTGGTCTCACCCGCGATCACCATGTCGGCTTCGTGCTCGCCCGGATGCACGGCGAAGGCATGCTGCGCCAGCGTGATCGCGTCCATCATCAGGCGATTCATCTGCTCGCGGGTCTCCTGCAGCTGGGTCACGAGTTGCGCGCGAACGCCCGCCAGTTCCTGCCCGCGGAACTGGTCGTTCAGGTAGGCGCCGGCGCGGCGCAGTTCATCGGCAGTGAAATGCCGGTCGAGCTGCAGGACGCGGTTCTGCACCTCGCGTCCGTTGACGACCAGGATCGCGAGCACGCGATTGCCGGAGAGCCCGACAAATTCGATCTGCGAAAGCGAAGCCTGCGTCTCGCGCGGCACGGTCACCACACCCGCCAGATGGGTCAGGCCCGAGACCAGCTGCGAGGCGGCCGTGACCAGGGCTTTCGGGTCACCGGCACTCAACTGCAGCTTGCGCCGCAACTCGGCGATCTCCGCCATGCCCGGAGCCTGGTAGCGCAACAGGGTATTGACGAACAGGCGGTAGCCCTTGTCGGTCGGGATGCGCCCGGCGGATGTGTGTGGCGAACTGACGAAGCCGTGCTCCTCCAGGTCCGCCATGACATTCCTGATCGTCGCGGCGGAGAGCGTGAGGCCCGATTCGCGCGACAGCGTGCGGGAGCCGACCGGCTCACCCTCGCGGATATAACATTCGATCAGCGTGCGCAGCAGCAGTTGCGCCCGGTCATTGGGCGGTTCCTCGACGCCATGCACTGGTTCTGTCATAAGTATTTGTTAAACAAGGAAATTAGCAATCCGCCCTGGCGCAGACCCGAAACTAGCAATCGGACTCGCCGAGTGTCAAGGAGCATATGCGCCCGCGCGCCGCTTGTCTGGCCCATGCGCTCCCGCGCGTGCTAAAAGGTCGCAAAACCAGATGAATAAACGCTTCTCCCGGATCGCACTGGTTGGCAAGGTCGAGGACGCGCGCGTCGCCGATTCGATGGTGGCGCTCGCCCGGCACCTGCGTTCGCGCGGTCTCGTGGTGCTGGTCGATACGAGCGCCACCGTCGCCGAACTGCCGGGCGACGTCGAGCGCCGGCCGGTGGGCGAGCTTGCAAAGGATGCCGACCTGATCGTGGCCATCGGCGGCGACGGAACGATGCTCTACGCAGCGCAGCTTGCCATCGGGCGCGACATCCCGCTGCTCGGCATCAATCGCGGCCGCCTCGGTTTCCTGACCGATGTGTCACCCGACGACATGCTGGAGAGCTTCGACACGGTGCTGCAGGGTCGCTATGAAACCGACGTGCGGAAACTGCTCGAAGCGCGTCTCACGCGTGCCGGTGAACCGGTCATCGTTCGCCGCGCCCTGAATGACGTCGTCGTGCAGCGCCACGAATCCGGCCGCATGGTCGAGCTGGAGACCTGGATCGGCGGGCAGTTCGTCAACACGCATGGCGGCGACGGCATCGTGATCGCGAGCTCGACCGGCTCGACGGCCTATGCGCTCTCCTGCGGCGGACCGATCATCCACCCGTCGCTCGACGTGCTGGTCATCGCGCCGATCTCGCCCCACACACTCTCCGATCGTCCGATCGTCATCGGCCGAAACAACAGAATCGAAGTGCGGCTCATCGAGCGGTCCGCGACGCGCGCGCAGGTCACCTGCGACGGCACGCTGCTCGGCGACCTGGACGGCAATTCGAGCCTCGTGATCGAGCCGGCCGACGTCGGCATCACGCTGCTGCACCCGCCCGGCCACGACTACTTCCGCCTGCTGCGCTCGAAGCTGCACTGGGGCCGCAGCGCGCGCAGCGGCAGCATGGAGCACTGAACTTGCTGGTGCACCTGCAGATCCGCGACTTCGCGATCATCGATTCCGTCGAACTCGAGCTCGCCACCGGCCTGACGGCACTCACCGGCGAAACCGGCGCCGGCAAGTCGATCATCGTCGATGCCGTCATGCTTGCGATCGGCGGCCGCGCGAGCGCCGACATGCTGCGCCATGGCGCCGAGCGGGCCGAGATCACAGCGAGCTTCGACGTCAAGGGCGACCTGCGCGTGCGCCGCTGGCTCGAGGAACAGTCGCTGGACGACGATGGCGGGGAGATCCTGCTGCGCCGGGTGATCGGCAAGGACGGGCGCTCGCGGCAATACGTCAACGGCCAGACGCTGCCCGCACAGGCCGTGCGCGAGCTCGGCGACTGCCTGATCGACATCCACGGCCAGCAGGAATTCCAGTCGCTGGTGCGTCGCGACATGCAACGCGAGCTGGTGGACGAGCACGGCGGCCACGGCGCACAACTCGATCCGGTCCGCGGCCTCGCCGCCGAATGGCGGCGCCTGACCGATGAGCGCGATGCGCTGGCGGCGCTTGCCCGCGATCGTGGTTCGCGCCTGGAACTGCTGCGCTATCAGGCCAGTGAACTCGAGGCGCTGAACCTGGCCGACGGCGAGGTCGCGGCACTCCTCGATGAACGTTCGCGCCTCGCCAATCGCGGTCGCCTTGCCGAGTCCGCGCGCAATGCGGTCGCGCTCGCCTTCGAGGGCGACGGCGCGGATGCACATGCGCTGGCGGCTCGCGCGGTAAGCCAGCTGCGTGGCGCCGCGGCGCTCGATACCCGCCTCACCGGGCCGCTCAGGATGCTGGAGGAAGCGGTCATCGGGCTTGGCGAAGCGGGCAGCGCCCTCGGCGGGTATCTCGAAGCGCTGGACGCCGATCCGGAGCGCCAGGAATTCGTCGAGCGGCGGGTCGCCGCGATTGAGGACCTCGCGCGCAAGCATCGTATCGAGCCTGCAAGTCTGCCGCAGCAGTTGGCCGAACTGCAGCGCCAGCTTGCGGCGCTCGAGCATTCCGAACTTGCGCTCGGCGACCTCGAGCAGCGCATCGCCAGGGTCATGGCCGAATATCGCGTTGCGGCCGGCGCACTCTCCGCCAGCCGTCGCTCGGCCGCGAAACGCCTTGCCACGGCCGTGACGAGCCTGATGCGCCAGCTCGGCATGCCGGGCGGACGATTCGAGATTTCGGTCGAGTGCGATCCAGATGCAGAACCGGCGGCCGACGGTGCCGACCGCCTCGAATTCCTCGTCAGCGCGAACCCCGGACAACCGGTGAAACCGGTCGCCCGGGTCGCTTCCGGCGGCGAACTGTCACGTATCAGCCTTGCCGTGCAGGTCGCCGCGGCCCATCGCAAGAGCGGCACCTGCATGATCTTCGACGAGGTCGATGCCGGGATCGGCGGCGGTGTCGCAGAAATCGTCGGTCGCAAGCTGCGTGACCTTGCGGGCCGTGGCCAGGTCTTGTGCGTGACGCACCTCGCGCAGGTCGCGAGCCAGGCCCATCACCAGTTGCGCGTCAGCAAGTTGACGGATGGGCGCTCGAGCCGCACGACCGTCGCGAGCCTGGGCGCGGACGAGAGGATCGAGGAACTCGCGCGCATGCTGGGCGGCGTCGAGATAACGCGCAAGGCGCGCGATCACGCGCGCGAAATGCTGCGATCGGCAGGCTGATCGGTCAGATCCGCTTGCGGCGGTGCGGGCAGGCGTCGCGGCGGCAACGCCCATACAGGATCAGGTTGTGTTCCTCGATGTCGAAGCCGAGCTTGTGCGCGACATCCAGCTGCCGGCGCTCGATGCCGCAATCCAGGAACTCCTCGACCCGGCCACAGTCCATGCAGACGATGTGGTCATGGTGCTCGCCTTCATTCAGCTCGAATACCGCGGTTCCCTCATCGAAATGATGGCGCTTGACGAGTGCCGCCGCCTCGAACTGGGTCAGCACGCGGTACACCGTCGCGAGCCCGATGTCGTCGCTCTGTTCCAGGAGCGCACGATAGATGTCCTCGGCCGACAGGTGCCGGCCGTGACTGCCGGCCAGGATCTCGAGGATCTTGACGCGCGGCAACGTGACCTTCAGTCCCGCCTTGCGGAGGTCGTTCGATTCCACGGCTGCACTCCGGCGCCGCGTCACGCGGCGAATCCGATTATGATAGGCCCCTTCTGAATTATCGCCCAGGATTCACGACCATGCGACCCTTGCGCAGGATGACAGGCATCGCCACGGCCCTCACGCTGGCCTTGCTCGCGAGCGCCTGCATCTATCGCATGGATGTCCAGCAGGGCAACCTGCTCGATCCGGAGCAGATCGACCAGGTCGAGGTCGGCATGACGCGCAGCCAGGTGCGGTTCCTGCTCGGCACGCCGATGGTCATCGACAGTTTCAATCCGGATCGCTGGGACTACGTGTACCGGCTGCAGCGCGGCCACAAGCGCAAGGTCGACAAGCACCACCTCGTGGTCTGGTTCGAGGAAGAGAAGGTCACGCGCGTCGAGGAACTGATCCCGGTCCCGCGCAAGGCGCCCGCCCCGTCAGCCGCCGCGGGCTGATTTCCTTCCGGTCGGACCCCGCTTCGCAAGCCGCCTGCGGCGCTCGCGCGGATCTTCCATCAACGGTCGCAGCACCTCCAGCCGGTCGCCGTCCTGCAACAGCTGGTCGCGCGGCACCTCGCGGCCGAATATCCCGATGCCGCAGGCATCGGCATCCACGCCTGCGTGGATTGCGAGGACGCCGGAGCGCCGCAAGGCTTCACCCGCCGTGCAACCGGCCTCGACATCGAGGCTCAACACCGTCTGGCGCCCGGCCTCGGCGCAAACGACCCGGATCCGGATTCGCTCAGGCGCCACGGAACACCTGGTGCGCACGCTTTCCGAAGGCATCGACCATCTGGTTGCAGATCTGCTCGAACGCGGGCCCGAGCGCAATCGCATCGATCAGGCCGTGCGTCTGGAAGCGCACCTGCAACTCGATTCGCGTGCCCGCCGTCTCGATCGGCCGGAAATCCCAGCGGCCCTCGAGCAGGCTGAAAGGTCCATCGAGAAGGCTCATCTCGACCGAGCGCTCTGGCACGTGGCGATTGCGGGTCGTGAAATTACCGTGCGCCAGGCCGCGCGAAAGCCCGAGCTTGACCGTCACGTACTCGCCGTCGGCGGCCAGGATCCGCGCGCCGCTGCACCAGGGCAGGAATTCCGGGTAGCGCTCGACGTCGATCACGAGCCCGTACATCTGGCCCGCTGAGTACGGCAAGAGCGCACTGCGGCGCACTTCACGCATGCTTGTCTGGCCTCACGTCGCGATTGTCACAGGCACAGCCTCCGCGGACAACCGCACGATGCCGCTAGAATGCACGATGGCCAGCAAGAAGGAAGACAGTGCGGGGCGGATCGCCGATAACCGCAGGGCGCGGCACGACTACTTCATCGACGAGCGCTATGAAGCCGGCGTCGCCCTCCAGGGCTGGGAAGTCAAGGCGCTGCGCGCCGGCCGGCTGCAACTGAAGGAGGCCTACGTGCTGTTGAAGGACGGCGAGGCCTGGCTGTTCGGTGCCCACGTGTCGCCGCTCCCGACCGCTTCGACGCATCAGCTTCCCGAACCGACCCGCAGCCGCAAGCTGCTGCTGCACCGCCGCCAGATCGACGCCTTGATCGGCGCGGTCGAACGCAAGGGCTACACGATCGTGCCGCTGACGGCGTACTGGAAGGCCGGCAAGGCGAAACTTGAGATCGGACTTGCGCGCGGCAAGAAGCAGCACGACAAGCGCGCCGATGAACGCGAACGGGACTGGCACCGCGAGAAGGCCCGTGTGATGAAGGGCCGCCGCTGAGGACCGCATGACACTCGTTGAACTGCTGCTGACCAACTTCGCCGTGATCACCGTCGCCATGCTGCTCCTGTGGCTCGTCAGCATCCCGATCCGGAACGCCAGCATCGTCGACATCTTCTGGGGCCCGGCATTTGCCATCGTGGCACTGGTTGGCTGGTATATCGGCGATGGCGATCATGACCGGCGCACGCTGCTCACCGCGCTGACCTGCGCCTGGGGCCTGCGCCTCGGCGCCTACCTCGCGCTCCGAAATCTCGGCCACGGCGAGGACGCGCGCTATGCGCGCTGGCGCAAGCGCATCGATGATGGCGGCGGCAATTTCACGCTGCGAAGCTTGCCGATGGTGTTTTTCCTGCAGGGATTGCTGGTCATCGTCGTCTCCCTTCCGGTGCAGGCCGGGCAGCTTGCGATCACGGGCAGGCCTCCCGGGATTGCCGCCTTGATCGGCACGCTGCTGTGGCTCACGGGATTCCTGTTCGAAGCGGTCGGCGACTGGCAACTGCGGCGTTTCAAGGCCGATCCCGCCAATCGCGGCCGGCTGCTGGACATCGGCCTCTGGCGCTATACCCGCCACCCGAACTATTTCGGGAATGCCTGCCTGTGGTGGGGACTGTGGCTGGTTGCCTGCGATGCGCCCGGTCTCTGGTGGACGGCGATCGGGCCCGCGCTGATGACATTCCTCTTGCTCAGGGTTTCCGGTGTTTCGCTGCTGGAGAAATCGCTGATCACGGAGAAGCCGGGGTATGCCGATTACCAGCGCCGCACCAGTTCGTTCTTTCCCTGGCCGCCGCGCCACGGCACGGGAAACCGCTTGCCGCGTTGAATCGGCGATTTGCCGGACAGGCCTGTCGGCCGGAAGCTGTTGTCAGGCGACGCTGGCGATGCCCTGGCGATACTGCACGTCGGACAGCAGACGGTTCAATTCCTTCCTGACAACGGCGTAGCACTCGCACACATGGGTCTCGAGCCCATTCCGCTCAAGCACGGATATGTGGCCACGGCGGTAGCGAATATATCCGGCACGCTGCAGGTTTCCGGCAGCTTCCGTAATGCCCTCCCTGCGCACACCGAGCAGGCTGGCGACCAGTTCCTGGGTCATGACCAGCTCGCGCGAAGGGATTCGATCGAGGGTCGACAGCAGCCAACGGCACAGCTGCTGCTCCACCGAATGGTGTCGATTGCAGACCGCCGTCTGGGTCATCTGTGTGATCAGCGCCTGGGTGTAACGCAATAACAAGCGCTGCAGCATGCCGGCGCGATTGAATTCGCGCAGCAGCAGGCGGCTGTCCAGTCGGTAAGCGTGGCCCGCAGTCTGCACCATGGCCGAACTCGGAGTGGTATCTCCTCCCATGAAAAGCGAGATACCCACCACACCTTCATTGCCCACTCCCGCGGATTCGGCCGATGCGCCGGACTCCATGACGTAATGAAGCGACACGATGGCGGTGGTGGGAAAATAGGCGTGTCGCATCTGTCCGCCGGGTTCGTAGAGCATTTCGCCGAGCAGCATCGGCACCCGTTCGAGATGCGCAGCCAAGCGCTCGAATTCCGCTGTCGGCAGGGCGGCGAGAAGGTGGTTTTGGTTCGGGCTGTCGGTTGATGGCATCGTTGATCGCCGGGATCCTGCGTGCTAGTTCCGTGCGGTGAGTTCGACGCCGATGCCGCGGTAACCGATGAAGCGGCTGGACTTGTTGAACATCGGTTCCCCGCTCACCTGAAACTTCTGCGTCGAGCCATCGGCAGTGACGCGGCTGAAGACGAAATCCAGGAAGGGCTGCCGCGCGGCAATTGTCGCCAGCAGCGTCGCGCGTTCTGCCTCATTCCACCCAGCCACCGCAGTGCCCCCCGCGTCTCCGGCCAGGGCCTCGACCCGGATGCCGAGCATCTCGAGTACCGGGCCGGAAACCTTGCTGAAGTTTCCGTTCTCGTCCTGCTCCCAGTACCAGTCGGAGGCCAGTTCCGTCAGGCTGCGATATCGAGCTTCGCTTTCGCGCAATTCGGCGGTCCGATCCTGCACCGCCTGTTCCAGCAGCTTGTTGTAATTTTCCAGCTTCCTGTACAGCAGCCGCACCTCCAGCATGTTGTGGATGCGCGTCTTGACCTCGACCAGGTCGAACGGCTTGCTGACGAAGTCCCTCGCGCCAGCCTGCAGCGCGCGCAGCTTGTGACCGGGTTGCGCGGTGATCACCAGGACCGGAAGGTAGCCGTCCGTATCGTTGGTATTGAGACCTGCCATCACCTCGAATCCATCCATGCCCGGCATCTGGAGATCGAGCAGGATCAGGTCGTAGCCGTTCTTGCGATGCAGCGCGCAAACCTCGCGCGGATTCATCGTCGAGGTCACGTTGGTGTAGCCGGCCTTGCCCAGCAGTTGCTCCAGCAGAATGACATTCGGCTCCTGATCGTCGACGATCAGGATGCTGGCGCCAAGGATGTCGGTCTCACTGAGCGTCATGCTTTTCTCCTGCCTTCGCGCGGGCCGGTTCTGTGTTCGCAAATTCCAGCGCCATGTCCAGCGCATCCATGAACTCGTTGACCTTGATGGGCTTGGTGAGATAGCGGAAGAATCCCGCCTCCAGGCCCTTTGCGATGTCGCGCGGTATTGCATTGGCACTGAGCGCCACCACCGGGATGTGCGCGGTCGCCGGGTCCGTGCGCAGGATCTGCAGCGCACGGATGCCGCTGATGCCCGGCAGGTTTATGTCCATCAGGATCACATCCGGCAGGGACTCGCGCGCGATTTCGACGCCCCTGTTGCCGTCAACGGCACTCAGGAGGCGGACATCGGGCCGGCGCGCGATGAGATCCTCGACCAGCATCAGATTGGCCGGGTTGTCCTCGACATAGAGGAGCGTGCGCAATGGCGTGTCGCGATCGGCCTGCGCCGGACCGGCAACCACCGGTTTGCCTGCAGCCACGACTTGCTGTGGTTCAGCCGTCAGATTCAGCTCGATCCAGAACACGCTGCCCACACCGACGGTGCTTTCCACGCCGATTTCGCCGTGCATCAATTCGACCAGCCGCTTGCTGACCACCAGGCCGATGCCTGTGCCCTCCTCGATGCCAGCCTCCTTTCCGAGACGATTGAACGGCTGGAAAAGCTGCGCGAGCTTTTCCGGGGACAAACCTTCGCCAGTGTCCTTCACGCTGATGCGAATGCGTCCCGCAGGGCTGGCGGTGCAGTTCACGACGACTGCGCCTCCCACCTTGTTGTACTTGACCGCGTTGGAAAGCAGGTTGATGAGCACCTGCTTCACACGCGTCCGGTCCGCCTTGACGAAGGTCTGGAGCTGGAGCTCGGGGAAGGTCATGCGGATATCGCGCTTTTTCGCCTGCGGCTCGATCATCGCATGGCATTCGCGCATGATTTCTGCGAGTGAGATCGGTTCCAGCGACAGCGACATGATTCCGGACTCGATCAGCGCGAGATCGAGAATTTCGTTGATCAGTTCCAGCAGGTACCACCCGGCCTTCAGGATCTGGTCGATGCTTCGCTTCTGCGAGACCGTCGGCAGCGGCGAACCCGATTCGATCAACTGGGCGAATCCGAGAATTGCGCTCAGTGGCGTGCGCAGCTCATGGCTCATGCTGGACAGGAAGTCCGATTTCGCAAGGTTGGCCTTCTCGGCGGCCGCCATGGCCTTGATCAGTTCCAGCTCGACCTGCTTGCGCACGGAATTGTCGGTGCCGATCAACAGGTATCCGATGATTCCGCCGTAGTCATCGCGCAGCGCCGTGATCGAGATGATGGCCGGAAAGCGACTGCCGTCCTTGCGGATATAGGTCAATTCATAGATGTCCTCGATCCCGCGCGACGCCTTGTAGGCCAGGGCCTCAAAGCCGGGCTTGATCGTGATCGCGAACTCGAGGCTCAGCGCCTGGGCGCGCGCCATCACTTCCTGCGGATCGTGGATGTCGCTGGGGTTTATCTTGTTGACGACTTCGGCGGCCAGATAACCCAGCATGCGTTCGGCGCCGACATTGAACAGTTGAATGATGCCTTTTTCGTCGGTCGCGATGATCGAGAAATTGGCACTGGTAAGAATTGCGTTCTGCAAGGCTCCCGTCTTGAGCAATGCTTCCTGGCGCCGTACTTCAGTGATGGCGCCAGCCCTGGCGGCCTGGTCGGTGGGTGCGGGAATGTTGCCGGCGATGGACATGGCCAATTTCCGTGACATACGTGCAACGATGCGGAGAGGGAATTGCAACTACCGGGCCTGCAACCGAAGGCTGCGGCCGCGCACAGTCAAGAAAGCGACACGCCTCTCCCGAAGCGAGCGCCATTAATCCCCGCCGTTGGGCCTGACGTCTGTGCGGTCGACCACATAGCGCCATCCGAGAAACCACCATGGCGATCGTGTCGATTTGTTAGAATGACCTCGACTTCTGGGGGCGATCGGCTTCGACGTGGGCTGCGAAACTCCAGGGGCGTGCCGAGGTGCAGGCCTCCTCGTTAATCAGCTTGCAAACACTAGTTGCCAACGACGACAACTACGCTCTGGCGGCTTAATCCCGCCTAACCCCCGACTGGCATGTGCCTGTGCATCCAGACCCGGGGGACGCGCTCACAGGATCGCGGAACCGGTGTGCTGAGGGCCGGAACCGCTAAAACGTTCCTGAGCTGGCTCCATGTTTTCCCCGCCCGCCGGGTAGCATGAAGCGAGATCAATAGGCGTGGACACGCACGTAGATCCTGTAGCGTAGGGCTTGCGGACGCGGGTTCGATTCCCGCCGCCTCCACCAACGAGCAATCCCCAGCCGGGACGGGCTGGGGATTTTTTTGCGTGATCGCGTGCGGATCAGCCGCCGTGCAGGGACTTCACGTATTCCGCGACCGCCTGCAGCTGCTCCGGTGACAGCATCGGCCACGGCGTCATCATCGGCGACCCGCCATGCTTGGCCGCGCCGTCGTGAACGATCGCCTTGATGTCGTCGACATCGCCCGGCGCGCCGTTGCCATTCGCGTCGTACTTGAATGCGCCGGCCGCGAAGTTCGCGGGCTTCGGATCCAGCGCCGCGGCCGCGACCCCGTCGCCCTCTCCCTTCGCACCATGGCAGGTTGCACAATTGAGCGTGTAAACGGTGGCGCCGGCATTGGCGTCAGCCGCTGCGGTGGTTGTCTCGGCTGCCGGTGCCGCAGCCGCCGTGGCCGCATCGGAGGCTACGGCCGGAGCCGCAGGCTCGTTCGCCTGGACCGGCTCCTTTTTGGAGCAACCCGTGGTCATCAGGAGAACCGCCAGCGCCAGCGAGATGGCTCCGACCGACGTCAGTGAATTCATGATTCGCATCCTTGTTTCGTGATCCAGAACGCCCGCGCATTCTAGCGCCTGCGAAGACTGCTGGCCGATTCAGCCTTGCACTACGTTCGCCGACGCACAGACGCCGCAAGCAGCGGCACCTATCGTCGCCATTCTCCCGTGCAGCCTGCCTCGCAGGCCGCAGAAATCGTCATCAGGAATCAATCATGCAAGCCAAGTCAGCGGTCCCCGAATCCGACACCAATGGGCAGGAAGCCGCGCCGGCAACCGATCGCGCGGCCTCGGGACTGGCGCGCGAATTCCACGATTTCATCGCCGACGTCGAAGACCTGGCCAAGGCCTCGACTTCCCTCGACCGGCGAAGACCTGACACGCGCCAAGGCGAAACTCGGCAAGCGGGTTGCGGCTGCAAAGGAATCCGTCGCAGCCGTCGGCGGCGCGATCTCCGACCAAGCGCGCAATGCCGCAAAGACGACCGACGGTTACGTACGCGAGCATCCCTGGCAAGCGGTCGGCATCGGCGCGGCGCTCGGGCTGTTGCTCGGCGTCACGCTGGCACGCAGGAAGTAACCCGGAATCGCAGATGAAATGAAGCCATTCGACGTCATTCGCATCCTGCACTCGGCGGGCGGCGCCCTGTTCACGCAGGCCGGACTGCATGGACAGCTGGTGCGCGTCGAGTGGGAAGCGGAGAAAGACCGGCTGCTGAAACTGCTGGTGACAGCGCTTCTGGGTTATGCCGGCCTGGTCTCTGCAATGCTGTTCACCGGGGCACTGGTGATCGCAGTCAGCTGGGATACGGCGTACCGGATACCTGTGGCATTGCTCCTGATCGCCGTCTATTTCCTTGGTACCGCCTTCGCGTGGCACCGGTTCAAGCTGCTGATGGCGCTTGGCGCCCAGGCCTTCGCCGCGACACGCGAAGAGTTTGCCGCGGATATCGCCCTGCTCAGGAGCACCCTTTGACCCGTTCGCCTGGCGTCCCACTGCCCGAGCAACGCGAAGCGCTGCGCGCCAGCATGCTGTTGCAGCGGCAGGTGATCGCAGACCAGCTCGGATGCGGACCCGGCACCGGTCGCGGCTATCCGCGAAGCATCACGATGCATCTCCTGATGCTGCTCGCGCGCGCCCGACTCTTCAGATCATAGATCGCGCGTAGCGCGCTGACGCGGCGGCGGGCTGCCTGCCCGCGATCCAGGGCAGCAACCGGTCGAATTCCCTCTTGACGACCGCATAGCACTCGCAGGCGTGAGCCTCGAGGGCCGGCCGGTCGAGCACGACGATGTGGCCGCGGTTGTAGCTGATCAATTCGAGCTTCTGCAGCCTGCCGGCCGATTCCGTGACGCCTTCGCGCCGGACGCCGAGCATGTTGGCGATCAGCTCCTGCGTCATCGTCAGCTCGTTCGAGGGCAGGCGGTCGAGGCTCATCAGCAGCCAGCGGCACAATTGCTGCTCCACGGAGTGATGCCGGTTGCACACGGCGGTCTGTGACATCTGCGTGATCAGCGCCTGCGTGTAGCGCAGCAGCAGGCGCTGGAAGGGTCCGGCGCGGAAGAATTCTTCCTTCAGGTACTTCCCCGGCATGCGATAGGCCAGGCCTGCGCTCTGGACGATGCCCCGGCTCGGGGTGGTTTCGCCACCCATGAACAGCGCGACCCCGACGATGCCTTCGTTGCCGACGATAGCGATCTCGGCCGACGAGCCGTTCTCCATGACGTATAGCAGCGAGATGATGGATGTGGTCGGGAAGTAGACATGCCTCAGCCGGCTGCCGGACTCGTAAAGCACGTGACCGAGCGGCATCGGCCGCAACTCCAGCCTGGGCCTGAGGCGCTCCCATTCCTCCGCGGGCAGGGCTGCCAGCAAGTGGTTCTGCAGCGGTGTTTCGGGGCTGAGAATTGTCGATCTCCCGGGGCCATCACCCAATGCCATTCGGGTGCGCCCTGCGTGCGCCACCACACATTACGCCCTTTTCCCGGGTACAGCCTGAAACCCGCTGCGTTCGCCACCGCACAGATCAGATCCGGGACCGGGGCTAGCCTCAATCGACCTACATTTCAACGGAGAGCAGAGTCATGAATTTCATCATCTGGCTATTGATTGGCGGCGTGATCGGCTGGATCGCCAGCATGATCATGGGTACGAACGGCCGTCAGGGGATCCTCCTCAACATTGTCGTCGGCATCGTCGGCTCGTTTCTCGGCGGATGGCTGCTGAGCGGACTCTTCGGGTCATCGACGATCAACCAGGGCAATTTCAGCCTTTCCGGCCTGGTCGTGTCGCTGCTCGGTGCGGTCATCCTGCTGGCGCTGGTCCGGCTGGTCCGCGGCGGCACAAGCTCCTGAGCATCGGGGCGCATTCGCGAAGGATGTGTTCGCCACCGAACAGACCCAAGAATGCATTGCCCCCACAGTCGTCGCCACAGGCCGGATCTCCCTCCCGGGATCGTCGGCTCGATTTCCAAAGGAGTCTGGATATGTCGAAGTCATTGCGCCGTTTTACGTTCCTGCTGCCCCTCGTCCTGATCAGCTTCATGGGCTGCGCGTCCACGCGCACGCACGAGTCGGCTGGCGAGTACGTCGATGACAGCGTCCTCACGCTGAAGGTGAAGACCGCCATCCTGGGCGATGCAGCCCTCAAGTCGGCCGAGATCAATGTCGAGACCTTCAAGGGAGCCGTGCAGCTCTCCGGTTTCGTCAATTCGCAGTCCGACATCAATCACGCGGTCGTGGTTGCCCAGAATGTCGACGGCGTGACGTCCGTCAAGAACGACATGCAGCTGAAGCCCTGATCTTTGCCGCTGTCTGAAACAGAAACTGCAATTCAGGGGTGGCCAGGAAACTGCTGCCCCTGAATTTCAGCCATAACCACCTGGCCAGGAGTGATCCCCATGAACGGAAGTAAATTTGCAGCGCTCTTGCTGATCGTCGGAGGCGTCCTGGGGCTGGCCTATGGCGGATTCACCTACACGAAAGAAACGCACGAAACGAAGATCGGGCCGATAGAGCTGACGGTCAAGGACAGGGAAACGGTCAACATCCCAGTCTGGGCCGGCGCAGGCGCCCTCATCGCAGGCATTGCGCTCGCTCTCGTGCGGGTCAAGGGCTGAGCGAGCCGAGCCGTGACTGCCGCCAGGGCGGCACCGGTCGTCAATCGGTTGATTGATGGCCTGCCGCACAAGCTTCGCAATCGGATCCTGAAGCGCTGCGAGCCCGTTGAACTGACATTCGGGACGATCCTCTGCGAGCCCGATCGGCGGCTGCGCTACGTCTATTTCCCGCTGACCGGCTTCATTTCCCTGGTGGCAAAGGTGGCCGGCCACCCGTCGCTCGAGATGGGCCTGATCGGCAATGAGGGCATGCTCGGCACGACCCTGGTGCTGGGCGTCAATTCCGCCCGCCTGCAAGGAGTCGTACAGGGCTCCGGCACGGCGTTGCGTCTGAGCGCCGCCCAGCTCCAGCGGGAACTGCAGCAAAGCCTGGCGTTGCGCCGGACGCTGAAGCGCTACCTGTTCGTCCTGCTCGCGCAACTCGCGCAGACCGCCGCCTGCACGCGTTTTCACGAGATCGATGCGCGCCTTGCGCGCTGGCTGCTGCTGACGCACGATCGCGCGCATGCGGATCGCTTCCACCTGACCCACCAGTACCTGGCCGACATGCTCGGCGTGCAGCGCAGCGCAATCACGATTGCCGCCGGCGCCCTCCAGCGGCGCAAGCTCATACGCTACAGCCGCGGCGACATCCGGATTCTCGACCGTCGCGGGCTCGAGGCAGAGTCCTGCGAGTGTTACCAGGCCGTCGTTGACGACTACCAGCACCTGTTCGGCTGACGCCAGCGGATCGCGGTGCGCTGCTGCCCGCATCCTCTATGTGCGGTACCGTACAGATCGCCGTTTCCCGACAGATCATGTTTCGCGCGCATGCAAACTGATGCACTGGATACGCGCTGACGCTCCCTGATCCCGTATCACCCCATCCCTGAGGTGATCCCGTAGCGCGAATCCAGGCCTGACCCGGTGGCGCGGTTGATTGCGCCATCGGGTCCCTTTCACTTGCGTTCCCGACCTTGTCTCTGTGTACGTTGCCGAACCGACGCACGCAGCCGGCGCCTGTAACCTCGGCGCGAACTACACGATTGCACTGAAGAAGAGGTTTCCATGTCCAGTCATTCCCTGAAAATCGGCCTAGCCGCAGTCACTGTGCTGTTGATCGCCGGTTGCGGCAGCCAGCCCCGCTACGGCAACTCCTACGACACCCGCAGCCGCTGCGAGACTTGCGGCAACATCGAGCGCATCGAAAAGGTCCGGCTCCGCGACGAGCACATGGACATCGGCGCAGGCGCGGTCCTCGGCGCCATCATCGGCGGCGTTGCCGGCAGCCAGATCAATACGCGTGACCACGAGACAGCCGCAATAGCGGCCGGCGCACTGGCTGGTGGCGTCATCGGCCACGAAATCCAGAAGAACAACCAGAAAGCCAGGAAGGGCTACCAGTTCGACGTGCGCCTCGACGACGGCCGCTGGGCCCAGGTAACGCAGCTGGAGAAGAACAGCCTGCGTGTCGGTGATCGCGTGATCATCCTCGATCACGAGGTCCAGTACCTGCGCTGATCGACCCGCTCGATCGATTGAACCGAAGGCCGGATCGCGTTCCGGCCTTTGCCGTTCTTGCGGCCGGGAACCGATCGCGCTCTACTGGGGACTAAAGTGAAGACGATGACGAATCAAGCCACAGCGATCGACGTCGACAATGCGGTCATGGATCCGACCCGGTATTTCACGCAGCCGGCCGAGGTGCTCGACGCCGCGGTCTTGAGTCATGACGAAAAGCGCCGGATCCTGCAGTCCTGGGCGCTGGATGCCGAGCTGATCAGCGAAGCCGAGGCCGAGAACATGCGCGGCCGACCCGGCGACCGCTCATTTCTCCGCGAGGCAAAGCTCGCACTACTGAAGCTCGACGGCTGAAACGATCTATTGCGCTTTGTCCGCCGTCGCCTGCTCGCGCGCATCGCGACGCAGCGCCCGGTCGTAGGCCTCCCCGAACAGGATCTCGAACCCAAGACTTGCCCCGAGGCAGCCATGGCAGCGCTCCGCGGGCGTCGGGCCGTCGGCCCAGAACAGCGCAGCTCCCATCTCGACGAAAAGCCACTTGTGCAGCACCGAGCGCCGGTGCGTCACGCGCAGTCCAAAACGATCCGGCTGCGTGCCGTCGGTCTCGCCACGCACGCTGATTTCGTAGCGCATCGCGCGCCGGTAATCGATGGCCTGGTAAAGCGCGAGGCGCGAGCGCCAACGCACGCCCAGAGACTCCTCCGACAAGCGGACGGAATTGCCCCAGCGAAGCAGGTAATCGTGGCCGAGCACCCGGTCCACGTCGAGTGCCTCGGTGACGCCGAAACCTTCCTCGTGCTCCCAGAAGGCCGTGCTCCGCATCGTCAGCAGCACGCTCTTGCTGCGGTAAAGGTACTGACGATAGCGGGCATTCAGGTACGGATTGAGGGGCGACTCGAGATGCACGCCGGCTCCGAGGTCAAATCGGCTGTCGCGGCCGCGGTGAACGCGGTATCCGATTCCGGCGAACCACTCGGCCGGATCGTCGTCCGAGAATTGCCCGCCCAGCGGGCCGATGTTCGAGGCCTGGTCGGCGACGAATTCGTCGCGGCTCGCGCGCCCGATGGTCGCGTTCAGGCGCTCATTCAGGGCTGGCAACGTCACGCTGGTACGGAAGCGCACGTCCGCATCGGCGCCGTCCTGCTCGTTCCAGCCGAGCGTCAGGCCCAGTCGCCCATTGCTGTCGTCCTCGAATTCCGAGTATTCATGCTCGCCGCCGAACAGGCGGTCGACGAAACGGGCCGTGCTGCAGACACCGCGCTGTACTCCGGCGCGCACGGTCTCGAGCCCGCCGGCATCGCTGGGCTCTTCGCCACGACAGGGATTCTCCGCATCGTCGGCGGGTTTTTCATCCTCCGCGCGTGCCGCGGGCGACAAGAACAGAAATACCACCAGCCCCGCCATGCAGCGGATAGCGCGATGGGCCGTCACCGCGGATTGCCGAACCAGGGACTGTTCATCGACTGGACCCGCCGTTCACACGGAGTGTCAGCGTACTGAGATGGTCGCGCTGCGGCAACAACGGCACGCTGAAGATGCGCTCCTGAGGCCGGCCGACAGAACGGCGCGTCGGCGTACGCCCACGCTCCGTAGGACTCTCGGACCTCAATTCGCGGGATCGGCTGACTGCGCTGCGACGGTCGCGACGATACGCTGGCGATGCACACGGGCCAACATCCGCAAGGCGCACAACAGGCGCGATCGCGGTGATGAGGAGGTTCCCATGAGAAATTTTGCATCGAAGACAGGCCTGGTCGCGCTGACGGTCGTCCTGCTTGCCGGCTGCGGCTCCCAGCCGCGTCAGTACAACGAAAGCTACTACAACGACACGCACCGATACGACAGTGCGCGCGTGTATGGCTATCGCTGTGAGACCTGCGGCAGGGTCGAGCGCGTGGAAAGGGTTTATGTCTACGATCGTTCCTATGATCGATCCAACGATGGCGCGGGTGGCGCGGTCGTCGGCGCGATCATCGGCGGCGTAATCGGCAACAATGTCGCCTCCGGCAAGGACCGGCGCGCCGCCACCGCGGCCGGCGCGGTGGCCGGTGGCGTCATCGGCTACCAGGCGGCCAGGAATGGCAGCCGGGGTGACCGGGTGAAAGGCTATCGTGTCTACATCGACCTCGATGACGGCCGCTGGGCCGAGGTCACGCAGCTCGAGAATCCGCGCGTGCACGCGGGCAGCCGCGTCTACATCCGCGATGACCGCGTGTACCGCGTAAGTTGATCGGCATGCGGGCTGGTCACGAAGGCCAGGCCGCTCCGGCGTTCTTTTTTTACGGGGCCGGAAGGCCCGGACGCCGCGGGCGTGCCGTCACTTCGAAAAAATGCCTGCGGCACAGTGAAAGATAGCGCTCGTTGCCGCCGATCTCGACTTGCGCTCCGTCGCGCTCGACCTTCCCGTCGGCGCCGACGCGCACATTCATCGTCGCCTTTCGGCCGCAATGACAGATGGTCTTCAGTTCCGCCAGTTCGTCCGCGAGCGCCAGCAGGCGCGCGCTGCCTGGAAACAGTTCGGCCCTGAAATCGGTCCGGAGGCCGTAGCAGAGCACCGGGATCGAGAGCCGGTCCACGACGACCGCCAGGTCTTCCACCTGGGCGGGCGTCAGGAACTGCGCTTCGTCCAGCAGCACGCAGCTGACAGGCTCGCGCGCATGCTCGCTCGATATCTCGGCGAACAGGTCGGTGTCCTCCGCGAAATGCAGGGCCTCGCTGGTGAGGCCGATCCGCGAGTGCACCTTGCCGCCGCCACGCTGATCGAGCTTGGCCGTATAGACCAGCACGCGCATGCCGCGCTCGCGGTAGTTGTGGCTGGACTGCAGCAGGGATGTGGACTTCCCCGCGTTCATCGTCGAGTAATAGAAGTAGAGCTTCGCCAAAGCCGTCTGCCGCCGGCCCTAGTAGAGCAGCTTGATTTCGCGCAACCGCTCGCGCAGGTAATCGTCCGCGAGAATCGGCTCCGGGTACCGGTTCGGGCGCTTGGGCGTGATGCAGCCAGGCAGCGTCGCAATCGGAAAATCCGAATTGAAGTGCAGGAAGAACGGCATCGAATACCGCGGCCGGTTGACCCGCTCGCCGGTCGGATTCACGACACGGTGGGTCGTCGACGGCAGCACGTGGTTGGTCAGCCGCTGCAGCATGTCGCCCACATTGCAGACCAGGCTGCCCGGCGGCGGGTTGATCGGCAGCCAGCGGCCCGTGCGATCGAGCAGCTCCAGGCCGCCCTCCTCGGCACCGAGCAGCAGCGTGATCACGTTGATGTCCTCGTGCGCGCCGGCACGCACGCCGGTGGAGCCTTCCTTGACCGGCGGGTAATGCAGAACGCGCAACACGCTGTTGCCCTCGCCCACCTTGTCGTCGAACCAGTGCTGCGGCAGGCCAAGATAGAGCGCAATCGATTCGAGCAGTTTGCGGCCCATCGCGTCGAAGGACTCCCAGAGTGCGAGCGCCGCGCGCTTGAATCCCGGGTCGCCTTCGATCCAGACGTTGTCGGGCATCGACGAGCGGTAACGATGGCCAGGCGGCAGTTCGCGCCCGATCTGCCAGAATTCCTTCAGGTCGTAGTGGGTCGCGCCCTTGGCGGTCTCCACGCCGAATGGCGTCAGGCCGCGGGCGCCGCCGATGCCCTGTATGCGATAGCGGAGCTTCTCCTCCTCCGGCAGCGCAAAGAACTTCTTGAAGCGGTCGAGGCAGCCGTCGATCAGCTTCTGCGGCAACTCATGATCGTTGACGACCGCAAAGCCATAGCGCTCGAAGCTCCCGGCGAAATGCTTCACGAACGCCTTGGGGTCGCGCTTTGCGAGCTGGTAGCTGACCGGTACGACGGAATCGGGCATTGCCGGACATTATGGCCCCGCTTTCACAGCGGCTCCAGAGTCACGCATGATGTCCGTTATGTCCGAGGACTCGCGCTGGTTCGTCGTCGTCAATCCGGTCTCCGGAGGCGGACGGGCGCTGCGCCGCTGGCCAAAGCTTGCCTCCGCACTCGACCGGCACGGCATCCAGCATGAACACGCGATCACGTCGCGCGCCGGTCACGCCGTCGCAGCTGCGCGCAGGAGGCCATCGCGCGCGGCCATCGCCGGCTGCTGGCCCTCGGCGGCGACGGATCATTCAACGAACTCGTCAACGGACTCATTGCGCAGCAGGCGGTGCCGCTCGACAAGCTGCTCGCGGCGAGTGGCACCGCTCGGCACCGGCAATGACTGGGCGCGGTCAGATGCAGGTGCCCGACGATCCGGAGCTGCTTGCAATGGCTGATGCTCCGCGGCAGGAGCCGTCGCGTCGATCTCGGCGTTGCGGAATCAGCCGGCATCGCCGGCGGCGCACCGCGGCGACTCGCATTCCACAACAACGCCGGCGCCGGCATCAATGCGGAAGCACTGCGCCTGACGCCCCGCCGCGGCCCGCGCGCCCTCGCCTACCTCGTCGGACTCACGCGCGCATGGATGCGATACCAGGCGCCGCTATTCGAAGTCTCGGTCGATGGTCAGTTGCGAACCGGGCGCTGCCTGATTGCGCTGGCTGCGATCGGCAGCTATTACGGTGCGGGCATGCGCCTTGCGCCGAAGGCGCAGGCCGATGATGGGTACTTCGACCTGGTCATGATCGGGCCGATGTCGATCGCAGCCGCGCTGCGCCGCCTGCCGAAGCTCTTCAATGGCCGGCTCGAAGGCGACCCGGCCGTCCAGGTGTTGCGTTGCCAATCCGTGGCGATTCGCGCGACCCCCGACTGCGGCGTCGAAATCGACGGGCAGGACTTCGGATCGACGCCCGTATCGCTGACGCTTAAACGCGGCGCGCTGACCGTACTCGACTGCCGCGATTCAGCGGAATGAAGCGAGGATTTTCGGCAGCTTCGCGGCGCCGGGGCACAGCCGCTCGAACGGCACGCTGTTGAGCGCAGCCTCCGGCGTGTTGTGCCGGGCGTGGAAATCGCGGCGCTTCTGGTCCACGTAGATCAGGCCGGTCACATATTCATTGCGCATCGCACGCTCCTGGACGTATGCGGCCGCACGCGCGCGATCGGTCGGGTCGTATTCCGGGTCGAGCTTGCGCAGCACGACATTGCTGCCATCGTGCATCGTGACCGGCAGCACTTCGCCCGGCGCGTAGCTGACGCTGATCTCGCGCTGCGGCGCCACGTAGTCCGCGGCGACCGGAGCCTCGGAATGCTCGCGCACGTAGGCATAGCTCTTGGTCGAGCCCTCGTGGTCGTTGAAGGTCACGCAGGGCGACAGGACATCAATGATCGCGAAGCCGCTGTGCGACAGGCCCGCCTTGATCAGCGGCACGAGCTGTTCCTTGTCGCCCGAGAAGCTGCGCGCGACAAATGATGCCCCGAGCGCGAGCGCCAGCAGCACCGGATCGATCGGGATCTGCTCGTTGGCTACGCCTTTCTTGGATTTCGAGCCGATGTCGGCCGACGCCGAGAACTGGCCCTTGGTGAGCCCGTAGACGCCGTTGTTCTCGAGGATGTAGACCATGTCCAGATTGCGGCGGATCACGTGGGCGAGCTGGCCGACGCCGATCGACAGCGAGTCGCCGTCACCCGAGACGCCGATATAGCGCAGGGTCCGGTTGGCGGCGTTCGCGCCGGTCGCGATGGACGGCATGCGGCCGTGCACCGCATTGAATCCATGCGCCCCTGCGACGAAATAGGCCGTCGTCTTCGACGAACAGCCGATGCCGGAGAGCTTGACGACGCTCTGCGGCGGCAATGCCATTTCATAGGCCGCCTGCACGATGGCAGCGGTCACGGAATCGTGGCCGCAGCCCGCGCAAAGCGTGGACATGCTGCCCTCGTAGTCGCGCCGGTTCAGGCCGAGCGTGTTCAGCGGCAAGCCGGGATTGGCGACCTTTGGCTTGGTGGTGACGCTCATGCCGCGACTCCCTTGGCAAGCGCCGAGTTGACGCCGTCCACGATGCAGTCCGCCGCCATCGGCAGACCGTTGTAATGCAGGATCGAATGCAGCTTCTTCTTGTCGACCGCCGTCTCGAGCGTCAATAGCGAGCGCAATTGCGCATCCCGGTTCTGCTCGACGACGAAGATGGTCTGGTGCGCGGCAAGGAATTCCTCGACCTCCGCGCCGAACGGGAAGCCGCGCACCCGCAGGTAGTCGATCGCCGTCCCGGCCCGGCGCAGCTTCACGAGCGCCTCGCGCACCGGCGCGTCGCAGGAGCCGAGGCTCACGATGGCTGCCGACGCGCCGCGGGATTCGATCGCAGCCGCCGGCACGAGCCGCGCCGCGGTCGCGAACTTGCGCGTCAGGCGGTCCATGACGTCCTGGTACTCCGCGGAATCCTCGGTATACGCGCCATGACGGTTGTGGCCGGAGCCACGCGTGAAGTAAGCGGCCTTCGGGCTGACGCCCGGCAGCGTGCGGTACGGGATGCCATCGCCGTCCGGGTCGAGGTAACGGTGGAACTTGCCGAGTCCTGCGACCTGCTCGTCGCTCAGCATCTTGCCGCGATCCGGCTTGTAGCTGTCGTCCCACCTGAAATCGGGCGCCATCCAGTCGTTCATGCCGATGTCGAGGTCGAGCAGCACGAATACCGGCGTCTGCAGGCGCTCGGCCAGATCAAAGGCCTTCACCGCCATCTGGAAGCATTCCTCGGGCGAATCCGGGAACAGCATCACGTGGCGGGTGTCGCCATGCGACGCATAGGCGCAGGCCAGCAGGTCGCATTGCTGCGTGCGCGTCGGCATGCCGGTCGATGGTCCCACGCGCTGCACGTCGAAGATGACTGCCGGCACCTCGGCGTAATAAGCGAGCCCGATGAACTCTCCCATCAGCGAGATTCCCGGACCGGAGGTCGGCGTGAATGCGCGCACGCCGTTCCACGAGGCGCCGATAACGACGCCGATCGCGGCCAGCTCGTCCTCCGCCTGCACGACGACGAAATCGTTCTTGCCGGTCGCCGGGTCGACGCGATGGCGCGCGCACAGCGCGCGGAAGGCGTCCATCAGCGAAGTCGACGGCGTGATCGGGTACCAGGCGCCGACTGTCGCGCCCGCATAGAGGCAGCCGAGCGCCGCCGCGGTGTTGCCGTCGATCATCACGTGGCCCGCTGTCGCATTCATGCGCTCGATGCGTGTCGGCAACGGGCAGTCGAATTTCTCCTTCGCGTAGCGGTAGCCGATCTCGATCGCCTTCATGTTCGACTCGACCAGTGCCGGCTTCTTCGAGAATGTCTCGGCCAGCAGCGCGCGGATGACCTCGAGATCCAGATCGATCAATGCAGCCAGCGTGCCCGCATACATGATGTTCTTCATCAGCGTGCGGGCCCGCGAGCCCTCGAAATTCTCGTTGCAGAGCTGCGCGAACGGGACGCCGAATGTCCGGATGTCGTCACGTGCGAGCAGCGTGCTGCTGGGCCAGGTCGAGTCGTAGATCAGGCAGCCGCCGGCAATGAGCTCGCGCACGTCGCGCGAATAGGTCTCCGCGTTCATCGCCACCATGATGTCCACATTGCTGGCGCGCGCCCGCCAACCATCGCGGGTCACGCGGATCTCGTACCAGGTCGGCAGGCCCTGGATGTTCGACGGGAAGGAGTTCTTGCCAACGACCGGCACGCCCATCCGGAAGATCGCCTTCATGACCAGCGAATTGGCGCTGGCGGATCCCGAGCCATTGACGTTGGCGAACTTGACCGTGAAATCGTTTACGCGCGGCGAAGCGCTGGCTCGGTCAGGCATCGGGCCTCATCCTCGGCATAGGGAATCTTGATCCAGGACTTCTGCATTTCCCAGGCATCCGTCGGGCAACGCTCGGCGCACAGCCCGCAGTGAACGCACAGGTCCTCGTCTTTGACCATGATGCGGGCCGTCTGTTTCAACGGCTCGGAGACGAACAGCGGCTGGTCGAGGTTCCGGCGCGGGGCCTTGAGCCTGGAAACAACCTCCGGCTCGTCGCCATTCGCCGTGATGGTCAGGCAGTCGGTCGGGCAGATGTCGATGCAGGCGTCGCACTCGATGCAGAGCCCTGCGTGAAACACCGTTTGTATGTCGCAATTGAGGCAGCGTGAAGTCTCCTCCGCCGCGCGCGCGGCATCGAAGCCAAGCTCGACCTCGATGTTCAGTCGCTTGAAGCGGTCCTTCAGGCTCACGTGCGGCATCAGCCGTCGTGCCGCGGCATCGTAGTCGTTCTTGTAGGACCATTCCTGCATGCCGACCTTGCGGCTCTGCAGGTTGACGCCGCGCGGCATGCGCTCGGCGAGCGGCTGGCTGGCGCAATGCTTGTGGATCGAGATCGCCGCCTGGTGGCCGTGTTCCACGGCCCAGATGATGTTCTTCGGGCCGAATGCGGCATCGCCGCCGAAAAACACGCCTGGGCGCGTCGATTGATACGTGAGCTTGTCGATCTTCGGCACGTCCCACTTGTCGAATTCGATGCCGAGGTCGCGCTCGACCCACGGAAACGCGTTTTCCTGGCCGATCGCGAGGATCACGTCGTCGCAGGGGATGAACACTTCCTCGGCCACGCGCTGGTCCTTGATCTCGGCGCCCTCCATCACGTACTCGATGCGCTCGAAGTTCATGCCCTTCAGCTTGCCGCCTTCGATGACGAAGGCCTTGGGAGCGTGATTGACGATGATCTCGACGTTCTCCTCCTCCGCGTCCTCGAGTTCCCAGGTGGAGGCCTTGAAGAAGCCCCGTGGCTTGCGCGCCATCACCTTCACGCTCTTCGCGCCCAGCCGGAGTGAGGTCCTGCAGCAGTCCATCGCGGTATTGCCGACGCCGATGATCAGGACCCGCTCGCCGATCTTGTCGATGTGTTCGAAGGCCACCGATTCGAGCCACGCGATGCCGATGTGGATGCGGTCGGTGTCGCCGCGGCCCGGCAGGTCCAATTCCTTGCCCTTGGGTGCGCCGGTGCCGACGAACACGGCATCGAAGCCACCCTCGTCGAGCAGCTTGCGCATGCTCGCGACCGGCGCCCCGAGGCGCAGGTCCGCGCCCATGTCGACGACATAGCCGATCTCCTCGTCCAGCACCTGCGCCGGCAGGCGGAACGACGGAATGTTGGTGCGCATCAGCCCGCCGGCGATCGCGTACTGCTCGAAAATCACGACTTCGTAGCCGATCGGCAGCAGGTCATTCGCGACGGTCAGCGTCGCCGGGCCGGCGCCGATGCAGGCAATGCGCTTGCCGTTCTTCTGCGCGGGCGCCTTCGGCAGGCGTGGCGTGATGTCGTCACGGAGGTCCGAAGCGACGCGCTTCAGGCGGCAGATCGCGACCGGCTTCTCCTCGACCCTGCCGCGACGGCAGGCCGGCTCGCAGGGCCGGTCGCAGACGCGCCCGAGAATCCCCGGGAAGACATTCGACTCGCGATTGACCATGTAGGCGTCGGAATATCGGCCGAGCGCGATCAGGCGCAGGTATTCCGGCACGTCCGTATGGGCCGGGCAGGCCCATTGGCAGTCGACCACCTTGTGGTAGTAATCGGGATTGCTGGTGTCAGTCGGCTTCATCGCTTCTCAGTATAACGGGCGTCAGCCGACCAGTTCCGCAATGCGGGTCGCAGTCATCAGCGCACGCAGCCCGTCCTCGCCCGACACAACCGGGGGACGGCCCTGTTCGATGGCATCTAGGAAGGACTCGATCTCCGCCAGCAGCGCGTCGCCCTGCTCAAAGCTGCGTTCCTCGACGTCCACCTTGGGCAACACGCCCTCGGCCATCACTGCCGGGCGGCGCACGACGGTCAGCAGTTTTTGCTGCAAGTCGATCGAAAGGTAGGCATCGGTCTGGAACACGCGGAGCTTGCGCTCCGATTTCATGCTGATGCGGCTCGCGGTCACATTGGCGACGCAGCCATTCTCGAAGCGGATGCGCGCATTCGCGATGTCGATCTCGTCGGTGAACACCGGCCCACCCGACGCGTCGATCGATGCGATCGGCGAACGCACGATGTTCTGGATCAGGTCGATGTCGTGGATCATCAGGTCGAGCACCACGCTGACATCCGTGCCGCGCGGCTTGAATGGCGCCAGCCGGTTCGATTCAATGAAGCGTGGATTCGCCAGTTCGCCGGCAACCGCGAGGATCACCGGATTGAACCGCTCGAGATGCCCGACCTGCAGCACGCGGCCGCGTTCCGCCGCGACCCGGATCAGCTCGCGCGCCTCGGCTTCGGTCGTCGTGATGGGCTTTTCGACCAGCACGTGGGCGCCCGCATCGAGGAAGTCCCGCGCGACCGCGTGGTGGGTCGCGGTCGGCGTCGCGACGCTCACGGCGTCGGCGCGCCCCAGCAACTCACGGTGATCGGCAAACACGGCGACGCCCAGTTCGGACGCGATACGCTCGCGCGCGGCAGCGTCGCGATCGACGACGCCGACCAGGTCGCAACGCGGGATCGCGGCATATTTCTGGGCGTGGAAGCGGCCAAGATAGCCGGCGCCGATGACGGCACAGCGCAGTCGGTTCATCGTCAGTTCCGGCGCTCCCGGTTCCAGCGGCTGCGGCTCCGGTAGCGGTATCGCATGCCGAGCACCGCGGCCGCGTAGGCGATGCAGGCCAGCGCGAACAGGAGCGCGGCCGCGAATCCGCCATCCCAGGCGCGCTCCGCCCAGCCGCCCGCCGTACCGACCAGGGCGGCCAGCAATCCGATCATCAGCGCGCCATAGGGCTTCATCTCATAGAGCGGCTCAGGCCACCACAGCTTGCGCATCGACTTGCCGACCCCTGCCGCCCGCGGAACGGGCGCCAGTATAGCCAGCTTGCCGCAGGCCGGCGGCACGGTCAGACTCCCGCCGATGGCAGGAAACAGTCTGATTTCGAAATACCTGAACCGGCTGTCGCCATTCTGGCGCCGGGAACTCGGCTTTTTCGCACTCTTGTTCGGATTCGGGCTGCTGGTCATGCCCTTCCTGATCTATCTCGCAGGCGTCTTGACACTCGGGCCTTACGAGGGCGGGCTGCTGGCATTCCTCGGCTCACTGCTGGGGGCCTTCTTCACTGCCAGACCTTCGGCGTGGCTGCTGGTCATTGGGCCCTACCTGCTGTTCAGTGCCCTGCGTTTCCTCACCAAGCCGTTCCGGCGCCAGGGCTGACCGGGATCATTCCTTGGGCTGCCGGCTCGCGGCGCTGGCCTCCCTGATGGCGCGGAATTCATTGCCCTCGTACCAATCGGGCCATGACTTTTCCCTGGCGACCCTTGCGCCGACCTCGAACAACAGCTTGAGGTCTTCGATCGTTCCGCTGACGTCCCAGGTCGCCTGATACTCGTCGGCCGGCTTGTGATAGCGCAGGGCGTAATACTCGTCGTAGCGGGCAAGCCCCGCTCCCGGCGGACCGTCCCGCAGCGTCGTTCCCGACTTGATGTACAGCGCCGGAACGCCGGCTTTCGCGAAGTTGAAATGGTCCGAACGGTAGAAGTACCCGGCTTCGGAGCGGCGATCCGGCACCAGCGTGCGGCCCTGGGACTTCGCGGCGCTCGCCAGCAGGTCCTCCAGTTGCGACGCACCGGAACCGATGACTTCGATGTCCTTCGCGCGGCCGAGCGGAACCATCGCATCGATATTGATCACTGCCGCGGTCTTTTCCAGCGGCACGAGTGGCTGCGCCGCATAGTGCTCTGATCCGATCAGCCCGGATTCCTCCGCCGTCACCGCGATGAACATCACGGATCGCGCCGGTCCGGGCACCATTGCGCGGAAACCCTGCGCGATCGTCAGGATGCTGGCGATGCCGGTCCCGTTGTCCACGGCGCCATTGAAAATGTTGTCGCCGGTGATCGTCGGGGAGCGGCCGAAGTGATCCCAGTGCGCGACATAGATGACGTATTCGTCCGGCCGTTCCTTGCCCGGCATGACGCCCACGACATTGGGTGATTTCGCATGGCGTATCTGGTTGCGCACCCCCCCGGTCGCGCTGACGCCGAGCGGCACCGGGCGAAAGCCGCGCTGCACGGCTGCGGCCTGCAAGGCCGTGAAGTCCTGGCCTGCCAGTTCCATCAACTGCCGTGCGCGGGCCTGGGTGATCCAGCCTTCGAGTGCCGTGCGCCCGGCATTGCCGTCTGGCCGGTCGGCATAGAACTGCGGCCCCGACCAGCCGTTGCGGACCACCTGCCAGTCGTAGGCCGCAGGCGCCGTGTCATGGATGATGATGGCGGCGGCGGCGCCCTGGCGCGCGGCTTCCTCGAACTTGTAGGTCCAACGGCCGTGGTAGGTCATCGCCTTGCCGCGGAACAGCGCCGGATCGCCGGTCACGAAACCCGGGTCGTTGACCAGGATCAGCGCCGTCTTGCCGTGCATGTCGATGCCGGCGTAATCGTTCCAGCCATATTCGGGCGCGACGATGCCGTAGCCGACGAACACCACCTCGCTGTCCTTGATCGAGGATTCCGGCTGCACCCGCCGCGTGCCGAGCACCATGTCGTTGCCGAATGCCAGCGTCATGCCAGCGGCACCCTTGGCGAATGACAGGTTCTGATCGCTGCCGGTGATTTCAACGAGCGAAACGTTCTGGCGGAAACTGCCTCCGGCCACCGGCTGCAGCCCCAGTTCGACGAACTGTTGCTCGATGTACTCGATCGCGCGCTGTTCGCCCTGCGTGCCGATGCCACGGCCTTCCATCTCGTCGCTCGAAATCGCCTGCACCTGCGTGCGAAATCCAGCCTCGACGATTGCCGCGGAGGCCTTCTTGATGCCCTTGTCGGCGGCGCCGCAGGCACCCGCCATCAGCGTCGCTGCCAGCGCCGCGAACAGAACCGTGCCCGACCTGTCGAATCGCATCATGTCGTCCATTGCCCCCGCGAATTGGCGCCGATCACGCGGCAGCCTGTGGCCAGTAATACCAGCCCAGAAGCGCCAGCGCGAGCCACATGCCCGCCTGCGCATACCAGCGCCAGGGCCGTTGCCGCTGCAGCCCGGCAAATGCCGTCCCGGCGAGAACAGCCAGCACCGCGAAGAGGCCGGCAGTCACCAGCAATCGGGGGTATTCCGTGCCGATCGCAGGCCCGGCTCCAGGCGAAAGCGCGAATATGACAACCACCATGGCGAGGACCAGGGCGATCGAAACGGCGGATCCCAGCACGACACCGGTCAGGAAGCCCAGTGGACCCATCGGCAGACCCCCGCCTGGCGTGACGCCGGTACTTGCTACGGCAGCGCAGCGCCTCTAGCCTTCTGATCAGGAGGCGGCCCGCCGGGGGCCGCGAAAGGCAGTCTACCAGCCCATGACCGCAGCGACCCCCAAGGTCCGACCGCAACGATTCCGCCAGCTGTTGATGGCGGCGCTCCTGGTCGTGTCTGTCGTCGCGCTGGGCGGCTCCGGGGCCCAGCGCGCCGCCGCCGTCGCGCCCGCCGTCGCCTCGACCGGCGACCTGGCCCCGAGCGAGCGCCATCGCCGTGTGATGCGCCTGGTTTCCGAGGTCGTCGACCGCCAGCACTACCGCCAGGCCGTGCTGGACGACGACATGTCCTCGCAGATCTACGAGCTCTACCTCGAGGCCCTGGACGCCAGCCGCAGCTATCTCCTGGCATCCGACGTCGCGGAATTCGAGCACCTGCGCTACGGGCTCGACGATGCGATCAGGAGTGCCGACGCCGCGCCCGCCTTCGAGATTTTCACGCGCTACCGCCAGCGCAACCGCGAAGTGCTGAAACACGCGATCGCCCTGCTCGACAGCGAGCCGGATTTCACGCTCGACGAGAGTTTCCGCTTCGACCGCAGCGACGCGGGCTGGCCCGCTTCGCAGGCCGAACTGAACGAGCTGTGGCGCAAGCGGGTCAAGAACGACGCGCTGACGCTGATCATGACGGGCAAGACCTGGCCGGAAACGACCGACATCCTGCGCAAGCGCTACGAGCGCGTCGGCAAGCGCATCGAGCAGATCACCGCGGACGACGTCTTCGAGACCTTCATGAATGCGTATTCGCATGTCTACGATCCGCATTCCAATTACCTGTCGCCGCGCAACTCCGAGGAATACAACATCGCGATGAGCCTGTCCTACGAGGGCATCGGCGCGTCGCTGCAGCTGGTCGACGACTACGTGACGATCATGAACGTCCTGCCGGGCGGCCCGGCCGCGGCCTCCGCCCAGCTGAAGGCGGGCGATCGCATCACGGCCGTCGGCCAGGGCAACGAAGGACCGCTGGCCGATGTCGTCGGCTGGCGCCTCGATGACGTCGTGCAGCTGATCCGCGGGCCGCTGAAAACCGTGGTTCGGCTGCAGATCCTGCCGGATGGCGCGAATCCGGGAGCCCAGGAGACGCTGCTCTCGCTGACCCGGAACAAGGTCACCCTCGACGGGCAGGCGGCTCAGAAGCAGGTCCACAAGATCCACCGCGGCGAGCGCGACTACAAGATCGGCGTCATCGAGGTGCCGAGCTTCTACCAGGACTTCCAGGCACGCGTGGCCGGCGATGAGGATTACCGCAGCACCACGCGTGACGTACGCCGCCTGATCGGCGAATTGCGCAAGGAAGGCATCGACTCGCTGGTCCTCGACCTGCGCGACAACGGCGGCGGCCACCTCTCCGAAGCGACCGGGCTCGTGGGTCTCTTCGTCGAGCGCGGACCCGTCGTGCAGTTGCGCGAAACGAGCGGCCGCATCGAAGTGCTCGACGATCCGGAACCCGGCGTGGCCTGGGACGGCCCGCTGGTCGTCCTGGTCAATCGCGCGAGCGCCTCGGCGTCGGAGATCTTCGCCGGCGCGATCCAGGACTATCACCGCGGGCTGGTCGTGGGCCAGCAGACCTACGGCAAGGGATCGGTCCAGAACCTCTACCCGCTCGATCGCTACGCGCTCGGGCCCAAGGCGGGCTTCGGGCAACTGACCGTGACGATCGGCAAGTATTACCGCGTCACCGGCGACAGCACGCAGCATCGCGGTGTGGAACCCGACATCACGCTGCCGTCATTGCTGAGCACCGCGGACGTCGGCGAGAGCACGCGCGAAAGCGCCCTGCCCTGGGACCGGATCAGTCCCGCGCAATTCACGCCGGAACCGACGTCATCACCGGTGCTCCCGCTGCTGGAACACGAACATGAGCTGCGCGTTGCCCACAATCCCGACTTCGTCGCGCTGCAGGGCGACGTCGACGCGATGGAAAAGCTGCGCACGCAGCGCGACCTTTCACTGAATCTCGACAAGCGCCGCGCCGAGCGCGACGCCTTCGAAGCCGAACGCCTGGCACGCGAAAATGCGCGCCGCGTCGCGCACGGCCTTGCGCCGCTCGCGACCGTTGCGGCGCTCGACGAAGCCGACGAACCGGACACGATCCTGGATGAGGCCGTTGAGATCGCAGTGGATGCGGTCCAGCCGACGACTCCCCAGGAGCCGGCCCGCCTGACCGCGACCGCACCACAGTAATTTACCCTTCTTCTATATAATTCAACGACTTGCGCGTTGCACCATTATTTTACTGTTATACTTGACTACAACACTAAGGGACCGTAGCATAGCCTACAATTGAACGGGAGGAGCCCGCAGTGACCCGCAGCAATTGCAGGACCGAGATCCAAGTCACACAAACCGCGCGATTCTGGCTGACGGCGATGATGGTCGTCGCGCTGCTTCGCCCTCGCCGCCTGTGGCCAGGCCAACGGCGACAACGCCGGCAAGGACGACAAGGATGGCAAGGCCGAGGTGCCAGCCGTGCCCGTCGAGGTGGCGGCGACCCGCCGCGCCGAGATGGCAGCCATCTACACCGGCACCGCACCGATCGAATCCGAGCGCAAGGCCTTCGTGATGCCGAAGGTCAAGGGCGAGATCCGCCACGTGCTCGCCGACGAAGGCCAGCGTGTCCGCGAGGGCCAGGTCCTGGCGCGCCTCGACGGCGACCAGCTGCGGCTTGAGGTCACGCTCGCCGAGGCGACCATGCGCAAGCTCGAGCGCGACTACGCGCGCAACACCGAGCTGCAGGCCAAGGGCCTGATCAGCGCGGTCTCGATCGACAACCTGAAGTACGAGCTCGAAGCGGCCAAGGCGTCGTGGGAACTCGCGCGGCTGCAGCTCTCCTACACCGATATCCGCTCCCCAATCACCGGCACCGTCACGCAGCGCCTCGACGTCGTGAAGGTCGGCAACACGGTCACGCCGGTCGGCGGCGTCATCGACAGTGCGGACAGCGCGCTGTTCGTCGTCGAGGACCTGGACTCGCTGATACTCCGGGTCAATGTCCCGGAGCGCGAACTCGCGAAGCTCGCCGTGGGCCAGCTGGTCGAGCTCTCCTTCGATGCCGTCCCCGGCCGTTCATTCGCCGGCAAGATCGCATTGGTCAGTCCCTATGTGGACGCGGCGACCGCGACCTTCGGCGTGCGGATCCGCGTCACGGATACGGGCGGCATGCTGCGCCCCGGCATGTTCGCGCGCGTCGCGATCGTGTACGAGCGCAAGATGGACGCGCTGCAGATCCCGCGCACGGCGCTGCTGGACGGCGACGGCCCGCCCAAGGTTTTCGTCGTCAAGGACGGCAAGGCCGCGGAGCGTGGCGTACAGCTCGGCCTCAGCAATGGCGCGTATGTGGAAATCGTCACCGGCCTGAAGGATGGCGAGCAGGTGGTCGTCGTCGGCCAGGCCGCCGTGAAGCCGGGCGCCACGGTCCGCATCGTCAACACGCCAGCGCGGCCCGCCGCGCGCACACAGCCCGCCACTGCCGCGGGCTGACCGCGCACAGGCCAGCGCGATGCAGATCGTAGAATTCGCCACGCGGCGGCGCGTGACCATCCTGATGGTGACCCTCGCGGTCATCCTGTTCGGGTTCGTGTCGCTGACGCGCCTGAAACTCAACCTGCTGCCGGACCTGTCGTACCCGACGCTGACGGTTCGCACTGAACTCGCCGGTGCCGCGCCGCTCGAGCTCGAGACGCTGATCACGCGCCCGATCGAGGAAGCCGTCGGCATCATCAGGAACGTCAGGCAGGTGCGCTCGGTGTCGCGCGCCGGCCAGGCCGACGTGATCCTGGAGTTCGCCTGGGGCACGGACATGGACCTCGCGGGCGTCGACGTGCGCGAGAAGATCGACCTGCTGCAGCTTCCGATCGAAGCGAGCCGCCCGATCCTGCTGCGCTTCGACCCATCCACCGAGCCGGTCATGCGGCTCGCATTCGTGGACACGAAGGATTTCGCCAAGAAGGCCGGCAGCGACGCCGGTACG
The DNA here is from genome assembly GCA_963747145.1 of uncultured Gammaproteobacteria bacterium. Taxonomy (GTDB): domain Bacteria; phylum Pseudomonadota; class Gammaproteobacteria; order Steroidobacterales; family Steroidobacteraceae; genus SCUD01. The sequence goes on from CAVVDZ010000004.1 coordinate 157,381, forward strand.
GTGGAACGCCTCAAGTCGCTGCGCCGTTTCGCAGATGACCGGCTGAAGCCGGACCTCGAGGCCGTCGATGGCTCCGCCGCGGTCAAGGTCAGCGGCGGCTACGAGGACGAGATCCAGATCTTCGTCGACCAGGAAAAGCTGGCCCAGCTCAATCTCTCGATCGAGACCATTGCGCGGCGGCTGCGCGAGGAAAACGTCAACCTGTCGGGCGGCCGGCTGGAGCAGGGAACGCAGCGCTTCCTGGTGCGCACGCTGAACGAGTTCACCTCGGTGCAGGAGATGGCCGACGCGATCATCGCAACGGTCGACGGCAAGCCGGTCTACCTGCGCGATGTTGCTAACGTGACCAGCGGCTACAAGGACCGCGAAGCGATCACCCGCCTGGACGGGCGCGAGTCAGTCGAACTCGCCGTGTATAAGGAAGGCGACGCCAACACCGTGCTGCTCGCCAGCGGGGTCCGCACGCGCGTCGAGGAACTCGGCAAGTCGCTGCCGGCCGGCACCGAACTGACCCTGGTCTACGACCAGTCGCATTTCATCTCCTCCGCGATCGGCGAAGTCCGCGAGGCGGCGCTGTGGGGCGGCCTATGGGCGATCCTGGTGCTGTATCTGTTCCTGCGTGATGCGCGCGCGACGATGATCACCGGCATCGCGATCCCGGTCTCGGTCATCGGCACCTTCGTGCTGATGTACGCCTTCGACCTGTCGCTGAACATCATGTCGCTGGGTGGCATCGCTCTCGCAGTCGGCATGCTCGTGGACAATGCGGTCGTCGTGCTCGAGAACATCGTGCGGCATCGCGAGCGCGGGCTTTCGCGGCTCGAGGCCGCGCAGCTGGGCACGCGTGAGGTCTCGAACGCGATCACAGCCGCAACCCTGACGTCGGTCGCCGTGTTCTTCCCGATGGTGTTCATCACCGGCATCGCCGGGCAGCTCTTCAAGGACCAGGCGCTGACCGTCAGCTTCGCGCTCCTGTTCTCGCTGGTGGTCGCGATGACGCTCGTGCCGATGCTGGCGGCGGGCCGCGAAGCGCCGCCAGTCAACGATCCCGAGCGGCCGCCGGGGCCCGCGGGCCGCGTCATCGGCAAGTTCATGCGCGGCTCGCGCTGGCTTTTCGCATGGATTTCAAAATGGATGTCGTGGCTGCTGTCCTGGGCCGTGCGCCCGACCCAGGCCGGCTTCGCCGCCCTGAACCGCGCGTACGTGCCGGCACTCGCCTGGTCGCTGCAGCATCGCGGCCGGGTGGTGCTCATCTCCCTCGTCGTGCTGGTGGCGACGGCCGCGCTCGTGCCGCGGCTCGGCTCGGAGCTGATCCCGCAGCTTTCGCAGGGTGAGTTCATCGCCGACCTGCGCCTCGCGCCCGGAACGCCGCTCGAGCAGACCGACCACGCCATTGCCACGGCCCAGGGCTATGCGATGGAACTACCGGAAGTCGCCCTGACCTACGCCGTCACGGGCACCGGCAACCGCCTCGACGCCAGCCCGACGGATGCCGGCGAGAACACCGGGCGGCTGTCCGTCACCCTGAAGCCGGACACCAGCCCCGACGACGAGCCCGCCGTGATCGACGCCCTGCGCGCCAAGTTCGACCAGCTGGCCGGCGTCCAGTACCAGTTCAGCCGGCCCGCTCTGTTCAGCTTCGCGTCGCCGCTTGAAGTCACGATCACCGGCTACGAGCTCGAGCGGCTGCGCACCGTCGCCGAGCAGGTCCGGCTCGGCATGCAGGCGAGCCCGACATTCAGCGACATCAAGTCGACGGTCGAGGCCGGCAACCCGGAAATCCAGATCGTTTTTGACCAGGAGCGCGCCGCGCAGCTCGGCATCACCGTGCGCGAATTCGCCGACCGGGTCGTCTCGAGCGTGCGCGGCAATGTCGCGACCCGCTACAAGCTGCGCGAGAAGAAGATCGACGTCCTGGTTCGCAGCGTGGACACGCGCGCCTCGTCGGTCGACGAAATCCGCTCGCTGATCGTCAACCCGGGCAGCGATCGTCCGGTTCCGCTCGCGGCGGTCGCGGACGTTATCGTCGCGACCGGCCCGGCCGAGATCCGCCGCACGCGCCAGCAGCGTGTCGCGGTCGTGACCGCCAATCTCGCCTCGGGCGACCTCGGCACCGCTGTCGCGGAATTGCAGAGGATCGTCGCGGGCATCGAGATGCCGGTCGGCACGACGGCAGCGGTCAGCGGCCAGAGCGACGACATGAAGGACTCCTTCCGCTCGCTGCAGTTCACGATGCTGCTCGCCGTATTCCTGGTCTACCTGGTCATGGCCTCGCAGTTCGAGTCGCTACTGCACCCGTTCGTGATCCTGTTGACGATTCCGCTCGCCCTGACCGGCTCGGTATGGGCGATGTTCCTGACCGGAACCACCGTCAACGTGGTCGCTTACATCGGCCTGATCATGCTGGCTGGCATCGTCGTCAACCAGTCCATCGTGCTGATCGACGCCGTCAACCAGGCGCGCGAACGCGGCCTGTCCAAGCACGAGGCGATCATGGAAGCCGCCCGCCTGCGCCTGCGCCCGATCATCATCACGAAGCTGACGACCATCCTCGGCCTCTTGCCGATGGCGATCGGCCTCGGCGAGGGCGCGGAGATCAGGAAGCCGATGGCCATCACCGTGATCGGCGGGGTCGCGGTCGCGAGCTTCTTCACGTTGCTGGTGATCCCGGTCGTCTATTCCCTGCTCGATCGCAAGCGTTTCCCGGCGACCGCGGCAGGCGCGGTGCCGCGCGTGGCGACGGAGTCCGGCGGAGGCTGAGCCATGCTGCACACCCGATTTGCATTGCGCCGCCCGGTCACGACACTGATGACCTTCGTCGCGGTGTCGCTGATCGGCCTGATATCCACCTGGATGCTGCCGCTCGAGCTGTTCCCGGACATCCGCTTCCCGGGCCTGCTGGTCAACATCCCCTACGACGGATCGACGCCGGAAGAAGTCGAGCAGCTGATCACCCGCCCCGCCGAGGAAGCGATCGCCACGCTTTCCGGCATCAAGGAGATCCGCTCGACCTCATCGGAGAGCGGCTCGGAAATCGTCGTGCTGTTCGAATGGGGCCGTGACACGGCTGCGATCGGCTTCCAGGTCCGCACCAAGCTCGAGTCGATACGCCACGAGTTTCCGCCGAGCGCCAACCGGATCCTGACCCGCATGTTCGCTGCCGGCGACGACCGGGTCGTCGTCGTGCGCATCTCCAGCCAGGAGGACCTGTCGCGGCAGTACGACATGCTCGACCGCTACCTCAAGAAGCCGCTCGAGAGGCTCGATGGCGTGGCGCGCGTGTCGCTGGAAGGCGTCGAGCCGCTGGAGTTGCGCATCCTGATCGACCCCGTCCGCCTTGCAGCCTATGGCGTCGACATCGCGAAATTGCGCGACTCGCTCGAGGGCGCCAACTTCTCGGTCAGCGCCGGCGAAGTGACCGGCGGCCAGCAGCGCTTCCTGGTGCGCCCGATCGGCGAATTCCGCTCGATCGACGACGTCAAGGACTTCATCGTCACCGGCAATGTCCGGCTCCGCGATATCGCCGACGTACGCATGGTGACGCCGGAACTGACCGTCGGGCGGCACCTCAATGGCCGACCGGGCGTCGGGCTCGATGTCTTCAAGGCGACCGGGGCGAATATTGTCGACGTCGCCGATCGCGTGATGAAGGTCGTCGAGGAAGCCCAGAAGCTGCCGCAGCTGCAGGGCGTCGACGTGCTGATCCTGTCCAACCAGTCCGAGAACATCCGCAGCTCGCTCGGCGAACTGCGAAATTCCGGGCTGATCGGCGCCGCGCTCGCCCTCGTCGTGCTGTTTCTCTTTCTCCGGGATTGGCGAACCACACTGATCGTCAGCCTGGCTGTTCCCTTCTCGCTCCTGATTACGCTGGCGGCGATGTATTTCCTCGGCTTCTCGCTGAACATCCTGACCATGATGGGCATGATGCTCGCGATCGGGCTCCTCGTGGACAACGCGGTGGTCGTGACCGAGAGCATCTTCCGCCACCGGCAGGTGCCCGGATCGGACGCGGTGCAATCGACATTCACGGGCGTCGACGAAGTCGGCCTTGCGGTCCTCGCGGGCACGCTGTCGACGATTATCGTGTTCCTGCCGATCGTGTTTGGCGAGAAGAGCGAGATGTCGATTTTCATGGTGCATGTCGCGGTGCCGATCATCGTCGCGATGGTCGCGTCGCTCTTTGTCGCGCAGACCATCATCCCGACGCTGACCGCCCGCTTCCCGTCGCCGCCGCCGATCAAGGCAGGCTCGCGCTTTGCGCGCTTCCAGGAATGGTACCTGCGGCGCCTCGACTGGCTGTTCAACCACAAGTGGTGGGCGGCGCTGATCGTCGCCTGCACCATCGCCTCCGCAATCCTGCCGTTCGCGACCGAGCTCCTCAAGGTCGACATGTTCCCGCAGGACGCGAGGGAGCAGCTGTACCTGCCGTATCACATCGAGGGCACCTATCCGTTGGCGCGCGTCGAAGAGGCGGTGACGCGGGTCGAGGCCTATCTCGAGGAGAACAAGGAGCGATTCGGCATCGACCTCATCTACAGCTACTACCTGCCCAATGACGCATCGACGGTCATCAAGCTGAAGCCGCGGGACGAGCTGCCGATCCCGGCGCGCGACCTCATCAAGGAGGTCGAGAAAGGGCTGCCGGAGATCATCATCGGCAAGCCGAGCTTCAGTTTCGACCAGGACGACAGCGGCGGCGGCGGTTACAGCATGCACCTGACCGGCGAGTCCACCGAAGAGCTTGTGGCGCTTTCGCACGACGTGGTCCAGCGACTGCGCGATGTGAAGGGCCTGGACTCGGTGCGCACGACTGCCAAGGCCGGCGAGCAGGAAGTCCAGATCATCGTCGACCGCGAGCGCGCGTCGCGCCTCGGCCTGACACCGGCGAGCATCGCGCAGACCGTGGCGGTCGCGATGCGCGGCGACAAGCTAAAGGACTTCCGCGCCGACGATCGCGAAATCCAGATGCGCCTCGCCTTCCGCGCCGACGACCGCCAGACCATCGAGGACCTGGCGGCGACACCCCTGTACCTGCCCAACGGGACGCGCGGCACGCTCGGGGCGGTCGCGACCTTCCGCATCGACCAGAGCGCGCGCTCCATCGAGCGCGTCGACCGGCTGACCTCGGTCGCCATCGAAGGCATCGTGTCGAAGGACTCGAGCCTCGACGAGGTCAAGAAGGGCGTCGAGGCCGTCATGGACGAGTTCCCGCTGCCGCCCGGCGTCTCATGGAAGTACGGCCGCAGCGTCGAGGACAGCGACGACACGGCGCAGAGCATGACGACCAACATCCTGCTGGCGGTGGTGCTGATCTACCTGGTCATGGCCTCGCTGTTCGAGTCGCTGCTGTATCCGATCTCCATCATCACTTCGATCATCTTCGCGATCGTCGGCGTGTTCTGGGGACTGACGATCAGCGGTACGCCGCTGACCTTCATGGCAATGCTCGGCATCATGATCCTGATCGGCGTGATCGTGAATATCGGCATCGTGCTGATCGCGCATGTCATCGACCTGCGCAAGGAGGGCATGAACCGGCATGACGCCATCCTCGAGGCGGCGCGCCACCGCCTGCGGCCGATCCTGATGACTTCGCTGGTCACGTTGCTCGCGATGCTGCCGCTTGCGGCGGGCAACACGCAGATCGGCGGCGATGGCCCGGCGTATTACCCGATGGCCCGCGCGCTGATGTCGGGACTGTTCTTCGGAAGCGCCACGTCGCTGTTCTTCGTGCCGTTGTTCTACGTGTGGCTCGACGACCTGAACGAATGGCGCCGGCGGATCGGGCTGTTCTCGCGCGGCGGATCGCCGGCGCGGGCGGAGTCCTAGCGCAGCAGGACCTTGTAGACGTCCCAGTAGTCGTCCACCAGGACATTGGCGTCCGGCACGCCGCCGCTGGCGGCCGGCGGCAGAGAGGCCGGCTGCGGCACGGTCTCATTCTGTGAACGCCAGGTCGCGCCGGTTCCCATCTTGTCCGTGCGCTTCTTGATCTCGACCATGATCCCTTCCTGGGACTTCACCTGCGCATGGGCGGCCATGATCTCCTTCAGCCGGGCCAGGCAGGATTCCAGGCTCCCGTGCTTGGCGCTCTCGACGCTGCGGTTGTTCGCGAGCCGCGCATCCATCGCGAGCCCGGAGACAGCCAGGCGCGCGTACAGGATCTGCCCATAGGCGATGACCGCGAGGTTGACTATCCGGCGCCCCTCGATCGTCAGGCCCGGGAACTCCGGCCAGGGTTCCTTCTCGATCGTGCGGTGCGCCTCGCTCATGTCGGCGAGCTGCCGCTCCGCCACTACGCAGCGCTCGCGCTGCGCGACGATCTCCGTCGCCAGCTCCCGGCGCCGGAAATAATTCCAGAAGCCCTTCAGCTTTGCCATGCGCTCATCCCGCTGGCGCAGCCGCTCGCGCTCCGCATCGGCGACTTCCTGCGCCTGCCGCAGGCGGTCATCCGCGACCTTGAGGCGCTCGTTGCGGTCCTGCTGGAATTCCTCGAGCTGCTGCTTGCGCTCGCGATCCTGCTTCTGGCGCTTCAGGTCGGCAGCGAATGTCTCGAGTTGTTCGCGGCAGGCGCGCCACAGCGACTTCAGGCCGAAGTGCACCAGCGCATCGTGGCCGCGCTCCGGGTTTCCCAGCAGCACTTCCAGCTGCTCGAGCTGCTGCTGCAGCCGCCCATTCGCGTTCTCCTGCTGCTTCAGCTTGTTGCGAAGGTTGTGCAGCTGGTCGTCCAGCGCCTGCAGCTCCTTCTTGAGCTCGGCGCGGTTCCAGAAGAGCTTCAGCAGGCGCTCTTCTTCCAGCGGATCGGGTTTGCCGATCGCCGGCAGCTTCAGCTGCGACCACTTGTCAGGGAGGGTGACGGCCATTCGAGCGGTCCCTGATCAGGCCCGCGGCGAGAAACGGTGGCCAGTGCCAGCGCAATACTCCAGCCACTTGTTCAGAAGCATGTTGCAGGACCAGCGACGGTCGCCCTCGCGCGGAATGCCGGCGGACAATTTCCGCAGTTGCGGATGGGCGGGTTCGACGGAGGTCGCGCGCGCCTCGGCGAGGCGCGCATCGTGGTAGACGCGGATCTCGAGCTCCGGATCGCGCACCTCGCCATCCACGCCGTCGAACAGATACGACATGCCGAGCGTCGTGGTGTAGCGGCACTGCTCGACGACCGACAGCTCGAGCGCCGGCTCTCCTGCGACGATGGATCGCATCGAGCCCGACACGCGCCTCAGGTCCGGGACGAGCCAGCCGAAACGTATGAAATTGCTTTCATACAGCGTCATCAGGCTCACGAACGACCGCGGCCGGGCACGCCAGGAGACCGCGCAGAGGTGATCCGAGATCATGGATTTGACTATATCACACGCTTATTTGCCCTTTTCCCGGCTGAATCGTGCTGTTTGTCACGAAACGCATCATGGGCGCACGCGACGGGGGATCGAGAGCCGCTCGAGCACGCGGCTTGCGATTTCCTCGATTGAGCAGTCCGTCGTATCGAGAAATGGAACACCGTGCCGCTCGAAAAGCTGCTCGGCGGCGCGCACTTCGTAGGCGCATTGCTGCAGCGACGAGTAGCGGCTGTCGGGCCGCCGTTCCTGGCGGATCTGCTGCAGGCGATCCGGCTGGATCGTGAGGCCGAACAGCTTGCGGCGGTGCGGCTCGACGGCCGCCGGCAGCCGGCCGCCGTCGAGGTCGTCCTCGGTCAGCGGGTAATTTGCCGCGTGCGTCGCGTATTGCAGCGCCATGTAGACGCAAGTGGGCGTCTTGCCGGAGCGCGAGACTCCCAACAGGATCACATCGGCGCGGTCGTAGTCGCGGGTCTGGGCCCCGTCGTCGTTCGCAAGTGCGAAGTTCGTCGCATTGATGCGCAGCGTATAGGCGGTGAGGTCCGTCATGCCGTGGGCGCGCCCGAGCACATGTGCCGATGGCTGGCCGAACTCCTGCTCGAGCGGGTCGAGAAAGGCCGCGAAGAAGTCCAGGAACACGCAATCCGCGCGCCGTACCGCGTCGCGGACATTATTGTTGACGAACGTCGCAAATACGACCGGCCGCACGCCCTCATCACGCGCCGCCTGATCGATCTTTCCGACCGCTTCCCGCGCCTTGTCAACCGTGGTTATGAATGGCAAAGTGACCGGCCTGAAATCCAGGCCGTCGAACTGCGTCAGCAGGCTGTGCCCCATCGTTTCGGCAGTCACGCCGGTCTGGTCGGACACGAAGAAGACGGTTCGTCGCTGTGTCATGACGGAAACTTCCGTGGGCTTGCGGCCGCGCGGCCTGGATCGCAGTGCCGGTGATCGTAGCAGGTGCCAGTCGCGCGAGGATCAGGCTTGACCGCATATACAAGACCATTCGGGGAGTTCGGCCTCGCTGACATCGGCAGTGTCGGCGGCAAGAATGCATCGCTCGGCGAGATGATCGGAAGGCTTGGCAAGGCCGGCGTCAGGGTCCCGGACGGATTCGCGACGACCGCACAGGCGTATCGCGATTTCCTCGCGCAGGACGGCCTTGACGGGCGGATCAGCGCGCTCCTCGAGGGGCTCGATGTCGACGACGTCGCCCGTCTCGCAGAAGTCGGCGCGAGCATCCGCGCGCTGATCCGTGAAACACCCTTCCCGCCGCGGCTGCAGCAGGAAGTGCTCGCGGCCTGCGGGTCGCTCGAGGGCGGCGCCGATACCGCGGTCGCGGTACGCTCCTCGGCAACGGCCGAGGACCTGCCCGGCGCATCATTTGCCGGGCAACAGGAGACCGTCCTGAATGTTCGCGGGCCCGAGTCCGTGCTCGCGGCGATGCACCAGGTCTTTGCCTCGCTTTATAACGACCGCGCTATCGCCTATCGCGTGCACCAGGGCTTCGACCACGGCCTGGTCGCACTCTCGGTCGGCGTACAGCACATGGTCCGCAGCGACCTCGGGGCGAGTGGCGTGATGTTCACGCTCGACACCGAGTCAGGATTCCGTGATGCCGTCTTCATTACCGCCGCCTGGGGCCTCGGCGAGATGGTCGTGCAGGGCGCGGTCAACCCCGACGAAATCTATGTCTACAAGCCCGCGCTGCGGGCCGGCAAGCGCTCGATCATCCGGCGCACCCTCGGTTCCAAGGCGTCGAAGATGGTCTACGCCCGCAACCCTTCCCCCGGCCGCTGGGTCGAGACCGTCGATGTCCCGGCGGTCGATCGTGCCCGTTTCTGCGTCACCGACGCCGATGCGGAGGAACTGGCGCGGCAGGCCCTGGTGATCGAGGGCCATTACGGCTGCCCGATGGACATCGAATGGGGAAAGGACGGAGAGACCGGCGAGTTATTCGTGCTGCAGGCCCGTCCCGAGACGGTGCAGAGCCGAAGCGGCCGCTCGATCCAGCGCTACACGCTGAAAACCCGGTCGAATGCGCTCACCCGCGGCCGCGCGATCGGCCAGCGTATCGGCGCTGGCCATGCGCGCATCATCACGAGCGCGCGGGAGATGTCGCGAGTCCAGCCCGGCGACGTGCTCGTCTCCGACATGACGGACCCGGACTGGGAACCGGTCATGAAGCGCGCCTCGGCCATCGTGACCAATCGCGGCGGCAGGACCTGCCACGCCGCCATCATCGCGCGGGAGCTCGGCATACCCGCGGTGGTCGGATGCGGCAATGCGACCGCCGTGATCAAGGACGGCCAGCCGGTGACGGTGTCCTGCGCCGAGGGCGACACCGGCGTCGTCTACGACGGGCGGCTCGACTTCGAGCAGCAGCGGGTCGAGCTGGACGCACTGCCGACGCCGCCCGTCCGGATCATGATGAATGTCGGGAATCCGGACCGCGCCTTCGACTTCGCGTCGATCCCGAATCACGGTGTCGGCCTGGCGCGTCTCGAATTCATCATCAACCGCATGATCGGCGTGCATCCGCGCGCGCTGCTGGAATTCGGCAAGCTGGAGCCGGGCCTGAAAGAGCAGATCCGCCTGCAGATGGCCGGTTACGACGATCCGGTCGAATTCTTCGTCGAAAAGCTGGCCGAGGGCATCGCCTGCATCGCCGCGGCGTTCGCGCCGCAGCCGGTGATCGTGCGCCTGTCGGATTTCAAGTCGAATGAATACGCCAACCTGCTGGGTGGGCGCGCCTATGAGCCGCACGAGGAGAACCCGATGCTCGGCTTCCGCGGCGCCTCGCGCTACACCGACCCGGCATTCCAGCCCTGCTTCGAACTCGAGTGCCGGGCACTCCTGCGCGTGCGCGACGACATGGGCCTCACCAACGTGCAGGTCATGGTGCCGTTCGTGCGCACCGTGGACGAAGGCCGGCGCGTCGTCGAACTACTGGCCGCCAATGGCCTGCGGCGCGGCGAGAAGGGCCTGAAGGTCATAATGATGTGCGAGCTGCCGACCAATGCGCTGCTCGCCGCGCTGTACCTCGAGCATTTCGACGGCATGTCGATCGGTTCCAACGACATGACGCAGCTGACACTCGGCCTCGACCGCGACTCGGGCATCATCGCGGGACTCTTCGACGAGCGCGATCCTGCGGTCAAGGCGCTGCTGTCCATGGCGATCCGGGCCTGCCGCGATGCTGGCAAGTACATCGGGATCTGCGGTCAGGGCCCCTCTGATCACCCCGATCTCGCGCGCTGGCTCGTTGATCAGGGGATTGACTCGCTCTCGCTGAACCCGGACACCGTCGTCGAGACGTGGCTGTTCCTGGCGAACGGCGGGAAGACGAAGAAAGCCTGATCGCAGGGCGGCCGGGGCTCCCTCGCTCGCTCAGAAGAACGGACATTCGCTCGCTCGGGACCCCGGACGCCCTGCTAAGAAGCGCCCAGGTCTGCGCGGGCGGTTTCCCAGTTGCGGCCGTCGTATGGACGGATCCGCATCGAAGTGATTGTGGCGGGGTCGAGACAGCGGGCGTTGATGCTGTAGCCGTCGGGGTGCGAGCGAGGGACGTAGAAAGACTTGACGCCGCAGCGGCGGCAGAACAGGTGACGGGCTGCTCCGGTGCCGAATCGGTATTCGGTCAGCGTGTCGGCACCGGTGAGCAGGCGGAAATCCGCAGCCGGCACGATCAGGTGGAGATAGCTGCTCCGCGTACACATCGAACAGTTGCAATCGAGGAGTTCAAGGTCAGCGGCCGCGCGGACTTCGAATTTCACGTCGCCGCAATGGCATCCGCCGCGATGCCATGGCACCGGTTCTGTGCTCATGAGCCACTGGTGCGTGGCGCATTCCAGGGCGCGGCCAGCAGCAGCCGCCGGTAATGCCGCAGTTCGCCGATTGACTCGTGCACGTCGGCCAGTGCCGTGTGCCTGGATTCCTTCGTGACGCCGGCGAGCACTTCGGGCGCCCAGCGGCGCGCCAGTTCCTTCAGGGTGCTGACGTCGATATTGCGGTAGTGGAAGAAGCGCTCGAGTTCCGGCATCCAGCGCGCCAGGAAGCGGCGGTCCTGACAAATGCCGTTTCCGCACATCGGCGACTGGCCGGCATCCGCGTGCTGCGCCAGGAAGGCAATTGTCGCGCGCTCGGCCGCCGCGTCATCCTGCTGGCTCGCACGTACCCGGGCGACAAGCCCGGATGCGCCGTGCGTGCGCGTATTCCAGGCGTCCATTGCCGCGAGTGCCGCCTCGGGCTGGCGAACCGCTATCACGGGACCCTCGGCCAGCACTTCGAGATCGGCGTCGGTGACGACTGTCGCGATCTCGATGATGCGGTCCGACTCCGGCACCAGCCCGGTCATCTCGAGATCAATCCAGATCAGGCAATCCGCGCGCGCCATGTTGCCGCTGATCTTAGCAGAGGCTAGAGTCCGAGCCTGCCGCACGCCATGCATCCCTTCACGTTCCTGTTCGTCACCCTGCTCATCGCCGGTCTCGTGCTGCGACTGTGGCTGCTCGGCCGCCAGATCCGGGCAGTCGCTGCCCGCCGCGACCAGGTACCCGCTGCATTCTCGAATGCGATCTCCGCCCAGCAGCACGCAAAGGCCGCCGACTACACGATCGCGCTGGCGAAATTCTCCAGGCTGCACGCCATCTTCGATGCCGCCCTGCTGCTCGCCTTCACCATCGGCGGTGGCATCGAGCGGATCGATTCCGCGATGGCCGCGACCGGCCTGCCGACCCTCGGACGCGGTGTCGCCGTCATCGCCGCCGTAGCGCTCCTGATCATGGTGCTCGACCTGCCATTCGGCATCTGGCGGACTTTCCGGATCGAGGCGCGCTTCGGATTCAATCGTGCGACGCCCGCGCTCTTTGCAGCGGATCACCTGAAGGGCCTCTTGATTGCCGCGGTCCTGCTCGGCCCGCTGGTTGCGCTGCTGCTGTGGCTCTTCGGGCGCGCGGGCGGCGACTGGTGGATCTGGGCCTGGTCATCCTGGGCGGCATTCTCGCTGCTGCTCAGCTGGGCCTGGCCGCGCCTGATCGCGCCACTCTTCAACCGATTCCGCGAATTGCCGGACGGCGCCTTGCGCACGGGCGTGATCGGGCTCGCGCGCCGCTGCGGATTCGAGCCGAGCGGCGTATTCGTGATGGACGGCTCGCGCCGCAGCGCCCACGGCAACGCCTACTTCACCGGTATCGGCAAGACCAAGCGCATCGTATTCTTCGACACGCTGCTGGAGGCGCTGGCGCCCGGCGAGGTCGAGGCCGTGCTCGCCCACGAACTGGGGCACTTCCGGCTGCGGCATGTCGCCTGGCGCATCGGCTGGTCGCTCGTGGTTTCCCTGGCGGGCTTCGCATTGCTCGCATGGCTCGCCGGGCAGTCCTGGTTCCAGCCCGCACTCGGCGTTGCGGGCGGAAGCGCGCATACGCTTTTCCTGCTGTTCGCGCTCGCGGCCCCGGCATTCATGCTGCCGGCGGCGCCGCTCGGCGCCTGGCTGTCGCGTCGCCATGAATATGCGGCGGATGAGTATGCGGCCCGGCACGCGGATGCAACGGCGCTCGCCGACGCGCTCGTGAAGCTCTACCGCGACAATGCGACGACCCTGACCCCGGATCCACTTTACACCGCGTTCCACGCATCGCATCCGCCGGCCATCGATCGCATCGGCCGCCTGACAGCGCGGGCCAGCGCATGAAGCAGCCGTCGCCGGCCGTCGCCACGCATGCAGGGCGCGTCGTATCCAGCCACGGTCGCGATGCCCTCGTCGAGGACGACGCGGGCCGGCGCGTGCACTGCAGGCTGCAGGGCCGCCGCCTGTCCGCTGTCTGCGGCGATCGCGTGCGCTGGATCGATGCGGATACCGAGGGTGCGGCGGGAATGATCACCGAGGTCCTGCCGCGCGCGACCGAACTCGCGCGGATGAACCTGCGCGGCAAGGCCGAGGTCATCGCGGCGAACCTGACCCAGCTCGTCTCCGTGATCGCGCCACTGCCGGCGCCCGATCTCGGACTCTGCGATCGCTATCTGGCGGCAGCGGAATGGGCGGGCCTCAAGGCCTGTGTCGTCGTCAACAAGAGCGACCTGCCGGACGCAAAGGCGCTGCTCGTCGAGGCACTCGCCGGCTACGAAGCGATCGGATATCCCGTCGCCTGGGCGAGCAAGCGCACGCCCGGCGGTGAGCGGGAAATCGCGTTGCGGCTCCGGGATGAAATCAGCGTCCTGGTCGGGCAGTCCGGCGTCGGCAAGAGCTCGCTGATCAACCTCCTGGTGCCAGGCGTCGAGGCGACGGTGCAGCAGATATCGCGCGCGGCCGAGACCGGCCAGCACACGACGACGGCTTCGTCGCTTTATCACCTTCCCGCGGGCGGGGACCTGGTGGACTCGCCCGGCGTGCGCGACTTCGCGCCGCCACTGCCGAAGCCGCGCGACATCGGCGGCGGCTTTCGCGAGATTGCGGCTGCCGCGCCCGGCTGCCGGTTCAAGGACTGCATGCACCTGCGCGAGCCTGGCTGCGCGGTCACGGCAGCGGCAAATGCGGGAACGATCGCGGCGCGGCGCATCGCGAGCTACCGCCAGCTGGTCAGCCAGGCCGAGGAATTGTCGCGCCGGGAGCCGCAGCTCAGGCGATGAGCTGGCGCCCGGCCAGCGCATGCGCCAGCGTGCCGCCGTCCACGTACTCGAGTTCGCCGCCGACCGGGACGCCATGCGCAATCCGCGAAGCGCGGATTCCGCGGCGCAGCACCAGCTCGCCAAGGAAGTGCGCGGTCGCCTCGCCCTCTACCGTCGGATTGGTCGCCAGGATGACCTCGCGCACCTCGCCCTCGTCAAGCAAGGTCTCGAGCTGCTTCACCCCCAGTTGTTCGGGCCCGACGCCGTCCAGCGGCGACAGGTGGCCCATCAGAACGAAATAGCGGCCGCGGTAGCCGCCCGATTGCTCGACCGCGACGACATCGGCGGGCGACTCGACGACGCACAGCGATGCGGGGTCGCGACGCGGCGCGGAGCAGATCTCGCACAATTCGCCTTCCGTCAGCATGCGGCAGCGCTTGCAGTGCACGACCCTGGAAGTGGCTTCCTCTAGCGCCCGCGCCAGCGCGCGGCCGCCCTCGCGATTGCGTTCGAGCAGGTGGAAGGCCATGCGCTGCGCCGACTTCGGGCCCACGCCCGGCAGCACACGCAGCGCCTCGATCAGTCGCGCCAGTCCCGGGGAGTAATTCACGTCTGATTTCTAGAGCGGCAGCTTCATGCCGGGCGGAAGCTGCATGCCGCCCATGGCGTCCGCCATGCGCTGCTGGACGGCCTCCGCGACACGCCTTGCCGCGTCGTTGAAGGCCGCGGCGATCATGTCCTCGAGCATTTCACGGTCGTCGCCGGCTGCCGTCGGGTCGATCTGCACGCGGCGCACTTCGTGACGGCCGTTCATCACGACCTTGACCATGCCGCCACCCGCCTCGCCCGTCACTTCAAGCGAGCCCAGCTGCTCCTGGGCCTTCTGCATGTTGGCCTGGAGCTGCTGCGCCTGGCGCATCAATTGCCCGATATTCGGCTTCATCGCGGCATTCTACCCGACCGGCTTGATCGAATCCGGCTGTATCACGGCGCCGAAACGGTCGCGCATCGCCTGCACGTTGGGATCGCTCTCGAGCGCGAGCCGCGCCTGTTCGAGGCGCTCGTCACGCGCCTGTTCCACGCGGCGCGCAGGCGTGTCTCCCGCTTCGGCGCCGACTTCGAACTCGAGCCGCACCGGTGCGCCGGTCAGGCGCGCGAGTGCCTGCGCAAATCTGTCCTCCAGCTGACGCGTGCGCAGCGTCTCGGCGCGCGCATCGAGCAGGAACAGGAAGCGATCGCCGGAACGTTCGACCAGGCGGCAATGACTCGCGAGCTGGCGTGCCGCTCCCTGCAGGTCGAGCTTTGCGAGCATCTCCGGCCATTCGCCAGGCTGCGAGATCGCAGGCGTCGCCGCTGCCGGGCCCTTTGCCGCGAGCGGTGCCGGGCGCGCGCGCTCCCCGCCGGACTCGCGCTGCTGCCGCCCCGCGGGATCCTGGGGCCTGAATGCAAGCATCCGCAGCAGGGTCATCTCCGTGCCGATGCGGGGATCCGGCGCGAGCGGCAGGTCGCGACGGCCCACGATTGCGAACTGGTAATAGAGCTGCAGGTCCTCGGCCGCGATCGTTGCGGCAAGCCGCTCCAGCAGGTCCCTGGCGTAAACCTCGTCGTCCGGCAGGTCGGGCACTGCCTGGCGCAACGCGACTTTCTGCAACAGCGCCGCCATTTCATCGAGCAACTGGGCGTAGTCCGGCGCGAATTCGTCGATTGCTGCGATGCTTTCGAGCAGGCCGCGCGCATCCTGGGCCGCCAGGCGCTCGATCACGCCGACCACCTGCTGGCGATCCACCGTGCCGAGCATCGAGCGCGTGTCCGCTTCCGTGACCTTGCCGGCGCCGAATGCCAGGATCTGGTCGAGCAGAGACAACGCATCGCGCAGGCTGCCGTCGGCGGCACGCGAAAGCAGGCCGATCGCAGCCGGTTCGGCGGCGACGCCCTCCGCCTGCAGGATGTGCTGCAGCCGGCCGGCGATCAGCGGCGCCGGCAATCGCTTCAGGTTGAACTGCAGGCAGCGCGACAGGACCGTGACCGGCAGCTTTTGCGGGTCCGTTGTCGCGAGCAGGAACTTGACGTGCGGCGGCGGCTCTTCGAGCGTCTTCAGCAGGGCATTGAATGAATGGCTCGACAGCATGTGCACCTCGTCGATGAGGTACACCTTGTAACGGCCGCGCGTCGGCGCGTACTGCACGTTGTCCAGGAGCTCCCGAGTGTCGTCCACCTTGGTGCGCGAGGCCGCATCGACCTCGATCAGGTCCACAAAGCGGCCCTCGTCGATCTCGCGGCAGGCCCCGCATTCACCGCAGGGCTTCGAACTGACGCCGCGCTCGCAATTCAGCGACTTCGCAAGGATGCGCGCGATCGTCGTCTTGCCAACGCCGCGCGTGCCGGTGAACAGGAATGCGTGATGGATGCGCCCGCTGTCCAGCGCGTTGACCAACGCCTGCTGCACGTGTTCCTGGCCCACGAGTTCGGAGAATGTGCGGGGGCGCCACTTGCGCGCCAGGACCAGGTAGCTCATGGACTCCTTTCTCCCCAACGACCGGTGGAGGCGGCCCGCGCCAGCACCCCTCCGGCACCCGATGCCGCCGTTACCGTTGCTCCCTTCCGGGCCTGGCGGGATTCACGACTGATCGTCGCGGAGGAACCGACGCGAGCCACCATCGATGTTGCCGGGCCGGGCATCGTAAGGTCGCTCCCGGGGGTCGTCAACCGTGCGCCGCGGCCCGCGGCAGCCACAGTATCACCGTGGTCCCCTGCCCCGGCCGGCTCGATATTTCGACGTGTCCGCCGTGTATGTCCAGGATCTCCTTGACGATGGTCATGCCAAGCCCGCTGCCGGGCACTGCGCTCGCCTGGTCGCCGCGGAAAAAGCGCTCGAATATGCGCTCGACGACCGCGGACTCCATGCCGCTGCCCTCATCGCGGACCTCGACGCCCACCTCGCCCTCGCCAGCAACGAAGCGCACGGTGACCGGCGATCCGGCCGGAGAATACTTGCAGGCATTCGAAAGCACGTTGGCCAGGGCCTGGCAGAACTTGTCGACATCGACAAACGCATCGGCGTCGCCGACGTCGCCGGAAAGCAATGGCACGCGCGCGTCGTCGCCGATCCTGAATGTCTCCACGAAACGCCGCACGGCCGGCGCCAGCGGCTGGCGGATCATCGTGAAGTCGCGGCCGGCACGCGCCTCGATACGCGCGAGGTCCAGCAGTTCCGTGACGATGCCCGTGATCTGGTCGCCATGGCGCCGCATGGTCGCGAGGATCTCGCCGCGCAGCGTGGCCGGCGGGTCACTCGCCTGCAGGAATTCCGCGTACCCCGTAATCACTGCGATCGGAGTGCGGAGTTCATGCGCGGCCGTCGCCACGAACTGGCTCTTCATCCGGTCCAGCTCATCGGCGCTGGTGATGTCGCGGAAATAGGCGACCTGCGCGCCGCCGGCGGCGCTGACAACCCTGCATTCAAGCACCATCGGCCGCGGATGCAGCAACCGCAGGATTGCGGCCGCGCCGGGCCGCGGTTCCGAGACCGGGCCCAGCCGGGCGAAGCGCGCCCAGAAATCCGCGCGCGAGAGTCCGATGAGGTCGGTGCGCTGGCAGCCGGTGAGTGCCAGGAAGGCGGGATTGGTCTCGGTCACGCTGCCCGCGGCATCGAATGAGACGAGCCCGTCAGGAGACAGGCTCAGGATCGTCGAGAGTTCTTCATTGCGCTCGGTCAGGCGTGCTTCCGCGGCCTGGCGTGCCTGGTCCGAGTCGCCGAGCAACCGGCCCATGCGCTGCAATTCACCGACCGTGTGACGGAATTCGCTGACCCCGAATTCCGGCGAGGCGTGCTCGTACTCGCCCACGGCGATCCGGTGCGCCATGCGCTCGATCTGCTGCAACGGCATCGAGATCGACCGGCTCACGTAGTGCGCGCGGCGATACAGGAACGTGAAAAAGATCGCGTAGAAGGCGATCAGTCCACCCAGCATGATCCAGCCGATGACCGTCAGGTCATTCGAAAGGGCGCGGGACGCGCCGAAGACAACTTCCTCCGGAACCAGCGCCATCAGCTTCCAGCCGGAGGATGGGATGGTCTGCCAGGCGACGAGGTGCGGGCGCGGCCCATCGATCCGGCCCGCTCCGCCGGCCTGACGCGCCAGCAGCTCGCCGATCGCCGCGAAGTCCCTGCGCCGGTAGACGTTGAACTCCTCGGGCTTGAAAGTATCGGCGCGGATGACCTCGACATATTCGTGCTGGGTCAATTCAGTCAATGAAAAAAGCTGTTCGCCCTGGCGGGTCAGCGCGAGCAGCGTCCCGTGCTTGCCGATCAGCAACAGGAAGCCCTGCCAGGGAATGTCGGTGCCCAGCACGCTCCCGATGATGTGGTCGAGCGTCACATCGGCGCCGACCACGCCCTCGAGGAAATCGCCGCGATAGGCCGGCGCGATCGCGGAAACCATCCAGCCCTGTCCCGCCGGATCCACGTAGGCGTCGGTCCAAACAACCGCGCGCCGCGGATTGTGGGCCGCATCCGCCTCGTAATAGAAGTTGAACGCCCGGGTGTCCATTCGCGGATCGAAGCGCTTCGCTGCATCGATCCAGGGCCAGATCCGCGTCATCGAGTCGTTGGTGTTGATATAGGCCTGCGCGATCAGCGGATTCGCATCGGTGATGTCGCGCAGCAACGGGTCGATCGTTGCCAGGCGGGCCAGCCTTTCGTATTGCGCCGGCCCCTTGGCGGTCAATGCCGAATAGAAGACGGCCGCGCCGCCATCATCGGTGATGGTCGTCAACGCACCGCCTTCATTCAGCTTGAGCCGCGCCCGATCAACCGGCCGCGCGGCCGGGGTCGCCAGGGCGAGCTCCGCCTGACGGCGAAGGACATCGGTCAAGGCCGCGACCTGGCCGAGCTGCTTTTCAATGATGGCCGACTGGTCGGCCGCGATCCGCGAGATTTCCTGTCGCGCGACCTCGCGCATCGCGGCGACATTCTTGCGTAACGACCACGCGTGGCTCGTGAGGTATACCCCCACCAGCAGCAATTCGACGACCAACAGCGGAATCAGCGCGTTGCGGACATAGGTCTGCCACACCCAGCGCAACAACGACGTGCCGCGCGTACTGCGTTCAATGTCCGGCGGATCCCTGGCGTGGGCGGCGCTCATGCCGGCTAGTGTAGCTTCGGGAAATTTGGCGGAGAGGGTGGGATTCGAACCCACGTGGGGCGTAATGCCCCCAACCGATTTCGAGTCGGTGCCGTTGTGACCGCTTCGGTACCTCTCCGCGCGGGATACCGGCCGGCCGTCATCGCGGCCACCACCGGAGGCGCTATTCTACAACAATGCAGCCGAAGCCTGCCCAGAACGGCGGACGGCGGAGGGACATTCGAAGCCGCTTCGGCGTGCCCGCCATCATCGTGATGTCACTGATGATCGGGACCTGTTCACGCATGCCGGGCACCTACGAGCAGATCCGACTGCTCGGGGCCTTGAAGGTCGCCACGCGCAACAGTCCGCTTGCCTACTACGAAGGTGCCTCCGGAAAGGAAGGGCCCGAGTACGAGCTTGCCGCCGCATTCGCGCGCCGGCTGGGCGTCAGGCTCGAGCTCAAGGTCGCGAGCTCCGGCGCCGCCGCTCTCGAAGACGTGCTGCGAAATCGCGCCCACATTGCGGCGGCCGGAATCGTCGTCAGCGAGCCGCGCATGGAAGCGGCGTTGTTCGGGCCCGTCTACAAGCACATTGACCAGCACATCGTCTATCGCGTCCAGGACCCGCTGCCCGAATCGCCGCGCGACCTGGTGGGCAAGCGCATCGTCGTGATCAGGAATTCGACCCATGCGGCGAGTCTCACGCGCCTCGCCAAGGACCTCCGCAGCTTGCGCTGGACCGAGGTCGAGGATGCCGACCAGCTCGAACTCTTTGCCCGGGTCGCGAGCGGCGCGGCGGATGTCACCATTGCCGACTCAGCCGAGTTCACGCTCGGGCGCCGCTTCTATCCGGACCTGCGCCCGGCATTCAAGCTGGCCGAATCCGAGGCGATTGCATGGGCGCTGGCGCCGCGCAGCACCGACCTCCTGCCGCTGGTCGAGCGTCACTTCGCCGAACTGAAGGCGGTCGGCCTGCTGGACAAGATACTGACGCGTCATGAGCGCTCGCTTTCCCGTTTCCAGCGTGTCGATGCGCCGGCATTCGTCAGCGCCGTCCGCGAGCGCCTGCCGCAATACCAGCCCTGGTTCGAGGAAGCCGGCGCGGAGACTGGCATCGATTGGCGCATCCTGGCGGCGATCGGCTACCAGGAATCGCGCTGGGACGAAACCGCGGTCTCACCGACCGGCGTGCGCGGACTCATGATGCTGACCGCCGAAACCGCGCAGCGCGTCAATGTCGCCGACCGTACCGACCCGCGGAGCAGCATCCTCGGCGGCGCCCGTTACCTCGCCCTGATCAAGGAAACGTTTCCCGAAAGAATCCCTGAGCCGGACCGCACCTGGCTGACGCTCGCGGCCTACAACATCGGTTACGGCCACCTCGAGGATGCGCGGGTACTGGCCGAGGCCGCGGGTCAAGATCCGGACAACTGGGAGGCGGTGCGCGCGACCTTGCCGCTGCTTGCCCAGGAGCGCTGGTTCACGAGGACCCGGCGCGGCTATGCGCGCGGCTGGGAGCCGGTCGGCTTCGTCCGAAACGTGCAGACCTATCTCCAGATCCTCGAGTGGATGTCGAGCGGGCCCGCGCCTAGCGACGGCTCGCAAAAAACCTCTTGAGCATCACGCCGCATTCCTCGGACAGGACGCCACCGAAGGCATCCACGTGATGATTCATCGCCTCGGCGTTGACGAGGTTGAAGGCGCTGCCGGCCGCACCCTGGCGCGGGTCCCAGGCGCCGAACACGAGCCGCGCGACGCGCGCGTGCGCGACCGCCGCTGCGCACATCGGGCAGGGCTCCAGCGTCACATAGAGGGTTGCTCCACCGAGGCGGTAATCGCCGATCTTCCGCGCAGCGGTCCGTAGCGCGAGGATCTCCGCGTGGGCCGTCGGGTCGCGCAGAGCCACCGGCTGATTCCAGCCCTCGCCCAGCACCTGCCCGTCGCGCACCACGAGCGCACCGACCGGAACCTCGCCTTCCGCCTCTGCGCGCGCGGCGAGCGCAAGTGCCTGGCGCATCCAGTCGGCATCGCTGTTCGACACGGGGATCCTCCGGCTTGAGCCGGCCGCGCCATTGCGCGGCACGGGACGCTCACAGACAATGAGCCCGAAGCCAATTAGAGCAGAACCCGGCAACGAGGGGGAACCGGTGGCAACGAATCCAGCACCTGCATCGCGCGCGGTCCCGGTCGCTCCGATCCTGATCGCCATGGCGGTCGGCGCGCTGGTCGGCTGGCTGTGCGGCCCGGATACGCGCATCGGCAGTTTCGAGGTCATCCGGCTGTTCGATTTCCTCGGCACGCTGTTCATCAACCTGCTGAAGATGCTGATCGTGCCGCTGGTCATGGCGTCGGTGATCACCGGCGTCGCGAGCCTCGGCTCGGGCCGTGACCTCGGGCGGCTGGGCTGAAGACGCTGTCCTTCTACGTCATCACGACGCTGATCGCCGTGCTGATCGCGCTTGCGATCAGCAACCTCGTCGAGCCCGGCATCGTGGACGGCAAGCCGGTGCGCGAGATGCTGGCGCTCACCGCCGACACGGGCAGGTCACGGCAGGACGTGACCGAGCCGCGCCTACACGAGCGCCTTCGATACGCTCCGCGGCATCGTGCCATCGAACATCGTCGAGGCGACGAACACCGGAAGCTGCTGGGCGTCGTGTTCTTCTGCGTGTTGTTCGGCTTCTTCCTGGCGCGCATCGAATTGCCCCACCGCCAGGCGTCGTGCTCGACCTCTGGCAGGGCATCTTCCGCGTGATGATGCGCATGACGGAATTCGTGATGCAGCTCGCGCCCGATCGGCGTCTTCGCGCTGATCGCGCGGTGGTCGCCAAGGCGGGCTTCGACGCCGCCGGGCCTCTGCTCGTGTTCGGCGCCTGCGTCGTCGCGGGGCTCGCGATCTACGCCTTGATCGCGCTGCCGCTCCTGATCCGCTTCGTGGGCGCGCGTCAATCCCTGGCCGCTGTTTCCCGCGATGAGCCCGGCGCTCCTGACCGCGTTCTCGACCGCCTCATCGGCCGCCACGCTGCCGCTCTCCCTCGAGTGCGTCGAGAAGCGCGCGCGCGTCTCGGAGCGCATCACGAGCTTCGTGCTGCCGCTCGGCGACGTCGATCAATCACGCGGGCAGCGCGCTCTACGAATGCGCCGGCGGCGATGTTCATCGCCCAGGCCTATGGCCTGCACTTGAGCTTCGGCGTGCAGTTCACGGTCGTGATCCTGGCGCTGATCACGTCGATGGGCATCGCGAGCATTCCCGCCGCATCGCTCGTCGGCATCGCGATCATCCTGACCGCCGTCGGCCTGCCGGCCGAGGCGATCGGCGTGCTGTTCGTGCTCGACCGGTTGCTCGACATGGCGCGCACCGCGGTCAATGTGTTCGCGGATGCCACCTGCGCCGTGATCGTGGCGCGGCTCGAAGGTGAGGAAGACGTCCTCAGGTGAGCCGGTTCATTCCCACTCGATCGTCGCCGGCGGCTTGCTGGAGACGTCGTAGACGACGCGCGACACGCCCTTCACTTCATTGACGATGCGCCGGGCGACATGGTCGAGGAATTCGTAGGGCAGTCGCGCCCAGTGCGCGGTCATGAAATCGACCGTCTCCACCGCCCGCAGCGCGATGACCCAGTCGTAGCGCCGCCCGTCGCCCATCACCGCGACCGAACGCACCGGCAGGAAGATAGCCATGGCCTGGGCAACGCGATCGTAGAGGTCGTGGGCGCGCAGCTCGTCGATGAAGATCGTGTCGGCGCGGCGCAGGATGTCCGCGGCCTCGCGGCTCACGCGGCCCAGGATGCGCACGCCGAGCCCCGGTCCCGGGAATGGGTGGCGGAAGACCATCTCGCGCGGCAGGCCGAGTTCGACGCCGATCCGCCGCACCTCGTCCTTGAAAAGTTCGCGCAGCGGCTCCAGCAGCTTCAGCTTCATGCGCTCAGGCAATCCGCCGACATTGTGGTGCGACTTGATGACGTGGGCCTTGCCGGTCCTGGCGCCGGCCGACTCGATGACGTCCGGGTAGATCGTGCCCTGGGCCAGCCAGTCGACGCGTTCGATGCGGTGCGCCTCTTCCTCGAAGACCTCGATGAACAACCGGCCGATGATCTTGCGCTTGCGCTCTGGGTCCTCCTCGTCGGCGAGTGCCGAGAAGAAGCGATCGCCGGCATCCACGCGGATCACATTGAGCCCCATGTGCCGGGCAAATGTCTCCATGACCTGGTCGCCCTCGCCCTGCCGCAACAAACCATGATCGACGAAGACGCAGGTGAGCTGCGCGCCGATCGCGCGATGCAGGAGCGCTGCGACCACCGACGAGTCCACGCCGCCCGACAGGCCGAGCAGCACCTTGCCGCCGCCGACCTGCTCGCGGATTCGCGACATCAGGTCCGCGACGATATTGCCGGCGTCCCAGAGCGCGTCGCAGCCGCAGATCTCGCGCAGGAAGCGCTCGAGGATCCGGGCGCCGGCGCGCGTGTGCGTGACTTCCGGGTGAAACTGGACGCCATAGAAACGGCGCTTCTCGTCGGCCATTGCGGCCAGAGGCGCATTGGCGGTGGACGCAATCGCAGAAAAGCCCGGCGGCATGGCTTCGACGCGGTCGCCATGACTCATCCAGACGTCGAGCTCCGGCGATTCGCGCTCGTCGTCCTGAGTGATGCCGTCGAGGAGTCGCGATGGCCCGGTGCGCCTGACACGCGCATAGCCGAACTCGCGGTGACTGGAAGCTGCGACCCGGCCGCCGAGCTGCGCCGCCATGGTCTGCATGCCGTAGCAGATGCCGAGCACCGGCACGCCCTGCGCGAATACATTGGCCGGCGCCTGCGGCGGGCTCGCGTCGGTCACGGACTCCGGTCCGCCCGACAGGATGATGCCGCGGGCGCCGAAAGCGGCAACAGCCGGCTCACCCGCATCCCAGGGGAGGATCTCGCAGTAGACGCCGAGCTCGCGGACCCGGCGCGCGATCAGCTGCGTGTATTGCGCCCCGAAATCGAGGATCAGGATCCGGTGTGCATGGATGTCGGCGCCGGCCGACTGGAGCCGGGCCGCCATCAGCTGATCCGGTAGTTCGGCGCTTCCTTCGTGATGCTCACGTCATGCACGTGGCTCTCACGCACGCCGGCGCCGGTGATGCGTACGAATGACGGCCGCGTGCGCATCTCGTCGATGCTGGCGCTGCCGGTATAGCCCATGGCGGCGCGCACGCCGCCCGACAACTGGTGCAGGATCGCGACCAGCCCGCCCTTGTAGGGCACCCGCCCCTCGACGCCCTCCGGCACCAGCTTCTCGAGTTCCTCGGTCGTGTCCTGGAAGTAGCGGTCGCTCGAACCGTGGCGCTGCGCCATCGCGCCGAGCGAGCCCATGCCGCGGTAAGACTTGTAGGACGCGCCCTGGTAAAGCTCGACCTCGCCCGGCGATTCCTCGGTGCCCGCGAACAGGCCGCCGATCATCACCGTGTGCGCGCCGGCGGCGATGGCCTTCGCGACATCGCCCGAGTAACGGATGCCCCCGTCCGAGATCAGCGGCACGTCGGTATTCGCCAGCGCCTCGGCGACGGTCGCAATCGCGGATATCTGCGGTACGCCGACGCCGGCGATCACGCGCGTGGTGCAGATCGATCCGGGGCCGATGCCGACCTTGACGCCGTCGGCGCCCGCGTCCACGAGCGCGCGTGCGGCCTCCGCCGTCACGATATTCCCGCCCACAACCTGCAGGCCCGGATGGACGCTCTTGATCTTCGCGACCATCGCCAGCACGCCGCGCGAATGACCGTGCGAGGTGTCGACGACGACGACGTCCACGCCGGCTTCAACCAGCATCGCCACCCGGTCCAGCGTGTCCGGCGAGGTCCCGACCGCGGCGCCGACGCGCAGGTGGCTGTGCTCGTCCTTGCAGGCACGTGGAAAGTCGCGCGCCTTCTGGATGTCCCGCACTGTGATCATGCCGCGCAGCCGTCCCGCCTCGTCCACGACCAGGATTTTCTCGATGCGATGTCGGTGCAGCAGCAGCAGTACTTCCTCGCGTGGCGTGTTCTCGCGCACGGTGACGAGGCGCTCGCGTGGCGTCATGACCTTCGAGACCGGCAGGTCGAGTTGCTCCTCGAAGCGGATGTCGCGGTGCGTGACGATGCCGACGACCATATTGCCGTCCGCGGTGACCGGCAGGCCGGAAATGCCCTTGGCGCGGGTGAGCGCGATGACTTCGCGGATGGTCGCGTCGGGCCGGATCGTGATCGGGTCCTTGATCACGCCGCTCTCGTGTTTCTTGACCCGCCCGACTTCCCTGGCCTGGTCTGCGGCCGACATGTTCTTGTGGATGATGCCGATCCCGCCTTCCTGCGCGATCGTGATGGCGAGACGGGCCTCGGTCACCGTATCCATCGCGGCGGAAACCAGCGGCAGGTTGAGCCGGATTCCCCGGGTCAGGCGCGTCGACAGGTCCACTTCGCGGGGCAGCACTTCCGAGTAGGCCGGAACGAGCAGGACGTCGTCGAAGGTGAGTGCTTCCTGGACGATGCGCATCGGTGAAGTCCCCCGGGGGCAGTCCGAATGAAGCGGCGCATTGTACGACGCCTGTGCCCCCGGGCGTTAGCGCTATGTGCGGCGATCGTCGCGCTCGCATAGCATGCGCGCATGGATCCTCGCGCCGGTCGCGATGTTTACACGGTGGCACGCCTCAATCGCGAGGTGCGCGGCCTCCTGGAGGCCGGCCTGCCGTCGATCTGGATCGAGGGGGAGCTATCGAACCTGTCCCGGCCTGCTTCGGGCCACTGGTACTTCACGCTGAAGGACGAGGCTGCACAGGTGCGCTGCGCGATGTTCCGGCAGCGCAACCAGGGCGTCCGCGCGGCGCCGAGGGACGGCATGCAGGTGCTGTTGCGGGCGCGCGTGGGCCTCTATGAACCGCGCGGCGACTACCAGCTGATCATCGATCACCTTGAAGAGGCCGGCGAAGGCGAGCTGCGGCGCCGCTTCGAGGCCCTGAAACTCAAGTTGGCCGCTGAAGGCCTGTTCGACGCTGCTCGCAAGCGCGCCCCGCCGCGCCTGCCGCGCCGCATCGGCGTCGTGACCTCGCCCTCCGGCGCTGCGCTCAGGGACGTGCTGCAGGTCCTGCGACGCCGCTTCCCCGCCATTCCGGTCCTCCTCTACCCGGTGCCAGTGCAGGGCGCCACCGCGGCGCGGGAGATCGCCCTGGCCCTCGCCCTCGCCGACCGCCGTGCGGAGGTGGATGTGCTGCTGCTGGTGCGCGGCGGCGGCTCACTGGAGGACCTGTGGGCCTTCAACGACGAGTCCCTGGCCCGCGCGATCGAACGGCTCGCCCTGCCGCTGATCAGTGGCATCGGACATGAGGTGGATTTCACGATTGCCGACTTTGTTGCTGATGTTCGCGCACCCACGCCCTCGGCGGCGGCCGAACTCGCCGTGCCGGATGGGGCCGTCTGGCTCGCCTCGCTGGAGGCCACAATGCGTCGCCTCAGCCTCGCAGCCGATCGCGGCCATCTGCAGCGCCGCGACCATCTGGCGCGGACCTGGAAGAGGCTCTGGCTCCAGCATCCGTCCCAGGCACTGGCGCAACGCGCGCAACGGATTGACGAACTGCAGGGGCGCCTCGCGACGGCCATGCGGCGTGGTCTCGGCCTGCGGGTCCAGCATCTGGCGACGATGCGCGCCGAACTCGCGGGCGCATCGCCCGCGACACGCGTCGCGACCCTGCTGCAGCGCGCCGCGCACGCGGGTCTGCGCCTGGTGCCGGCCGTGCGGCACCGCCTCTCGCTGCAACAAGGGCGTCTCGAGACCGCAGCGCGCGCACTGAACGCGATCAGCCCGCTCGCAACGCTGACCCGCGGCTATGCGATCGTCACGCGTGCCGGCGACGGCGCGATCATCCGCGATGCGGCGCAGGCGCCGCCCGGGACGGAAATCGATACGCGACTGGCGCGTGGCCGGCTGCGGGCGCGCGTCGTCAAGGCGGATCGCGACTGACTCAGCGCCGGCTGTCGTCGCGCTTCCTGGTCCGCCGCTGGCGCGGCGTCATCTTGTTGCGCCGTCCCGCGAACGGATTGTCCTCGCTCCTGAACTCCACGCGTACTGGCGTACCCCACAGCCGGAATGCTTCGCGGTAGCTGTTCATCAGGTAACGACGGTAGTCCTCCGGCGTGCGGGCGGCCTGCGCCCCGTGTACGACGATGACGGGCGGATTTCGGCCGCCCTGGTGCGCGTAGCGCAGCCGGATGCGGCGTGTGCGCACCAGCGGCGGCTGGTGCTGCCGGATCGCCGCCTCGAGCACGCGTGTCAGCTCCGGGGTCGGCAATTCGCGCATGGCCGCGGCATGGGCCTCGCGCACGGACTGCATCATCTCGCCGACGCCGCTTCCGTGCAGTGCGGAGATGAAATGCACCGGCGCGAAATCCAGGAAGCGCAGGCGCAGCGCGATCTGTGCGCGGATTTCCTCGCGGTGTTCCTGCGTGACGTGGTCCCACTTGTTGACCGCAATCACCATGGCGCGCCCGCGCTCGGCCACGATGCCGAGCAGCGTTGCGTCCTGCTCGGCAACCGTCTCCTGGGCGTCCAGCACGCCGATGACGACATGTGCGTCATCAATCGCCTGTAAGGTCTTGATAACGCTCCATTTTTCAAGCTGTCCCTCGATGCGGGCGCGACGCCTGACACCCGCCGTGTCGATCAGCACATAGGCCTTCCCGTCGCGCTCGAAGGGGACGTGGACCGTGTCGCGGGTCGTGCCCGGCTGGTCGGATGCGATGACTCGCTCCTCGCCGAGCAGGCGATTGATCAGCGTGGACTTGCCGACATTCGGGCGCCCGATCACGCAGACGCGCGTGGCAGGTGCCACCGCCTCCGACTCGTCCTCGGCCGGCGGCGCGATGCCTGCCAGCACATGGTCCATCAATTCATCGATGCCCTGGCGATGTGCCGCCGACAGCGACTGCGGTTCACCGAGGCCGAGGCCGTGAAAATCGGAGACGACGAGATCCGAATCGCGTCCCTCGCACTTGTTGACGGCGATCGTGACCGGCTTGCCGCTCTTGCGCAGGACATCGGCGACAAACCGATCGGAGGGCTCGAGGCCGGATTGCCCGTCAACGAGGAACACGACACGGTCGGCTTCCTCGATTGCGCGCCGGGTCTGCTGTGCCATCAGCTGCTCGATGCCGCGCGGCGATTCGACGAGCCCGCCGGTGTCGACGACGATGAAGCGGTGCAGGCCGTTGCGGCCAAATCCGTACTTGCGATCGCGCGTCAGTCCCGGCACGTCTGACACCAGCGCATCGCTGGTGCCGGTCAACGCGTTGAACAGCGTGGACTTGCCGACATTGGGCCGGCCCACCAGCGCGACGACGGGCAACATGACGGGGGAATTCCGGGCGGCCGATTATCCGGCGGCGCGCCGGTGTGCGCGATACGCCTGGACCTCGCCGGCATCGCTCTGCACCAGCAGGAGTTCACCGGAAACGACCGGTGCGTTGCTGATACGCCCGCCGCCCGGCTTCGCGCGGCCCAGGATTTCGCCCGTCGCCGCATCGAGCCAGTGCAGGTAACCGTCGAAGTCCGCGACCACCAGCGTGTCGCCCTGCAATGCTGGTGCGGTCAGCGACCGGCGATGGAACTGCGCCTGCCGCCAGAGTTCCGTGCCGTCGCGCCGGCGAAGCGCAATGACCGTGCTGTCTGCAGTCGTGACGTACAGGTGATCGGCATCCGCCACCATTCCGCGGTAGCTCGACATGTCCCTGCCCCACCAGATCTGGCCGGAATCCAGCGACAGCATCGCGACCCGTCCCTGGTAG
Source organism: uncultured Gammaproteobacteria bacterium (assembly GCA_963747145.1). Classification (GTDB taxonomy): domain Bacteria; phylum Pseudomonadota; class Gammaproteobacteria; order Steroidobacterales; family Steroidobacteraceae; genus SCUD01. Next base: position 186,239 of record CAVVDZ010000004.1, read on the forward strand.
CCGACGACATAGACATCCTTGTCGATGACCCAGACGGCGGAATCGATATCGGCGAGCCGTTCGAGTTCGGTCTTGCCGTGGGGCGGAGCGACCGTCGCTGACCACAACAGGTCGCCGGTTGCCAGCGCCAGCGCAACCACCTTGCCGTTGTCGAATCCGGCCAGCACCATGTCGCCGCTGATGATCGGCGCGCCATTGCCGCGCAGCGTCAGCCGCGGCACGGGTTGTTCGTAGCTCCACGCCTCGGTTCCGTCCGCAACGTGAAAGGCGCGAATCCTTCCGTCCACCGTGCGAACGATGACGAGCCCGGCGCCGATCGCAGGAGCAGACAGCACTTCGCCAGCGACCGCGACACGCCAGCGCTCCTTTCCATTTGCGGCATCGACCGCGACGACCTGTCCGGCATTCGTTCCGGCAACCACGAGGCCTTCGCCGAAGGCGGGCCCGCCGCTCAGGTCGAGATCGGTTCTGGTGCTCCAGAGTGTCCGCCCGCTGCCGAGTTCCAGGGCCTCGATGTCGCCGCCATGGCCCGCGACATAGACGCGATCGTCGGCGACCGCAGGCCGCAGCCCGAGCCGCAGCACGTCATCGCCGCCCCTGGTCCCGACGCTCCAGACGCGGTCCGGATTGAGCTGGACCTTGAAATCCACGAGCTCGGCAGGAGGATCCAGGTCCTTTTCTTTGCTGCAGGCGGCAACCGTCAGCGCCAATGCCAGCAGCCAGGCAATTCTCTTCATCCGGGTCCCTCATTCCGCCGCGGTGGTCGCGGACAGTTCCTCGATCTTGAGCCTCAGCAATTCCTGGTCAACCTGGCCGTCGGCAGTCTTGGCTTCCGCTGCGGCCGACTGCGCCTCGCGGTAACTCGCGAGTGCGTCCGCCGGCTTGCCGCGCGCCAGCATCACGTCACCGCGCAATTCCGCGACGCGCGCGGCGACCGCCGGGTTCTTGACGCCGTCGAGCGTCGCGAGCGCGTCGTCATAGCTTCCCTTCGCCAGTTGCACCCGGGCCAGGCGCAGCCTGGCGACGAGCGCAAGATCCGGGTCGCGCGACCCATCCATCACCTGCTTCAGCACGGTCGCCGCCGCATCCAGGTCGCCGGCCTCGATATCCAGCCGCGCGAGTACCAGCTGGGTCTGGTCGGCATAGGGCGTATCCGCGTACTCCCCGGTGATCCTGGTGGCGATCTTCAGGCCTTCCTCGCGCTGGTTACGGCCGAGCGCCTCCAGCATCGAGGTAAACTGCTGTTCCGCTACCTCGGACCGCTCTGCCTGGTGCGCGTTCCACCAGCGATAGCCATAGACACCGCCAAGCCCGAGCACGACGCCGGCCACGAGCCAGAGCCAGTTCTCCTTGATCCACTCCTTGAGCTGATCCGCCTGCTCGCGCTCCGACAGATACTCATCGACCATCGCCGCTCCTTGAATTCGAATTGCGTCCCAGCAGGGACGCCATGCGCTTCGGCAGCTCGTCCAGGGGACAATCGCTCTGGGCGCCATCGCCGCGCAGCGGCTTCACCGCCGCGACGCCGCGCGTCATCTCGTCTTCGCCGATGATCAGCGCGACCTCTGCGCCGCTCCGGTCCGCGCGCTTCATCTGCGACTTCAGGCTGCCGCCGCCCATGTTGACCTGGACGCCCCGGCCTGGCAGCGCATCCCGCAATTTCTCCGCGAGCGCGAGCCCGGCGCGCAGCGCGCGATCGCCCGACAGCACCAGGAAAACAGCCGGCGCAACGGCATCGACCGCCGTTCCCGCGGCCTGAAGCAGGCCGACAATCCGCTCGATGCCGAGCGCCCAGCCGATGGCAGGCGTCGGGTCGCCGCCCAGTTGCCCGACGAGGTCATCATAGCGGCCGCCGGAACAGACGGCATCCTGGGTGCCGAGCGCCGTCGTCGTCCACTCGAAGACCGTGCGCGTGTAGTAATCAAGGCCGCGGACCAGGCGCGGGTCGACTTCATGCGCGATGCCGCAGGCGGCGAGCAGCTCGCGAAACCCGTCAAAGTGGGCGCGCGAGCCCGTATCGAGGTGATCGGTCAGCAGGGGGGCAGCGCTGATGAGCTCCTGCAGGGCCGGGTTCTTCGAGTCGAGGATCCGCATCGGGTTCGATTCGAGGCGGCGCAGGCTGTCGGCGTCGAGCGCGCCGCGATGGCGCTCGAAGTACTGCACCAGCAGCGCGCGGTACTGCCGCCGGGAGTCCGGCGTGCCGAGCGAGTTGACAGAGAGCCGCACGTCGCTGATCCCGAGCATCCGCCAGAGCCGCGCGGAAATCTGGATCATTTCGACATCGACGTCCGGGCCCTCATAGCCGAAGGCCTCGCAGTCGATCTGGTGGAACTGGCGGTAGCGGCCCTGCTGCGGCCGCTCGTGCCGGAACATCGCGCCCGATGTCCAGAAGCGCTGCTTCTGGTTGTGCAGCAGCCCGTGCTCGATGGCCGCGCGCACGAGTCCTGCGGTCGCTTCAGGCCGCAGGCTCAGGCTGTCGCCGCTGCGATCCTCGAAGCTGTACATCTCCTTCTCGACGACGTCCGTGTGCTCGCCGATGGAGCGCCGGAACAGATCGGTGCGTTCGACCAGCGGGACGCGGAACTCCTGGTAGCCGTAGTCCGCAAACAACTCGCGCGCACACTGCTCCACCCGCTGCCACCAGTGCAGCTGATCGGGGAGCAGGTCGTTCATGCCGCGGACGGCCTGGAATTTCCTTTCCATGGCCTAGGCGCGCGCGCCCCACCACCAGAATGCCGCAACGACCGCGATGGCCAGGATCACCGCAGCGACCGGCCAGGCCCAGCGTGCGTGATCACGAACCTTGGGGCGAAGTTCCATCGCCGGCAGGAAGCTGGGCTCAGGCACGTCGCCGCTGCCGAATGAGGCCAGCACTTCGTCCTCGGGCAGGCCCAGCAGCGATGCGTAGCTCCGCAGGTGTCCGCGCGCGAAGACCGGGGCGCCCAGCAACGCGAGGCGGTCTTCCTCCATCGCGAGCACGAGTGCGGCATTCAGGCGCAGCCGCTCGGCGGCGGCCTCGATCGTCAGCCCCTTGGCCTCACGCGCCACGCGCAACCGCGCGCCCGGCAACGGGCCGCTGGTCCGCATGTTCATCCGGGATTCCGGCGCTCGATGTCGTCGAGCACGCGCAATTGCACGGAATCCGGGAATTCCTTGTGCAGGCGTTCGCTGAACACTGCCGCGGCCTTGCGGTCGTTCAGCGACATCTCGATCTGGTGGCCCAGCAGCAGCACGTCGGCCGTCGCCGGCGCGACCGCGAGAAACCGCTCGATGAATGCCCTTGCCTGCAGGTGATTGCCGCGCTCATGCAGGACGCTGGCCAGCTGCACGAAGGTTTCCGGGTAGACCGCGCGAACGGTCAGCGCCTGGCGCAGGTATTTCTCCGCCCGATCCAGTGCGTTCGCGCTGTGCGCGCAGACGCCGGCATTGGTGTAAGCGACTTCCGGCGTGCGATAAAGCGGATTGCCGGCCGCCTTCAGGAAAATCGCCTCGCCCTTGGCGAATTCCCCGTTGCGGCACAGGAAGGCGCCGAGCGCATTCTGCGCCTCGGGGCTGTCCGCCTCGGCGCGCAGCGCGAGCCGGAAATGCTTCTCGGCGCGCTTGGTGTCGAGCAGGCGCTCATAGACGAGCCCCGCGGCCAGCTGGACCGTGAGATCGCGCGGATTGAGCGCAAGCGCCCTCTCGACCTTGTCGCGCGCGACCGTCAGCTGGTCGCGCTTGAGGTACTCCATGGCGAGGCGCGCGTTGATGCGCGCCGCCTCGACCAGCGGGTTCTTCGAAGGATCCAGAGACTCCGTCTGCGCCGGCGCTGCGGTCGCCAGCAAGAGCGCAGCCAGCAATGCCGCGATGCGCGCAATCATGCCCGCACCGCGACGCGCACCATCCTGCTGCCGAGCCTGACCAGCGTCCGGTCCAGCACCTGGCCGCGGAGCTGGCCGCAGGCTGCATCGATGTCGTCACCACGGGTTCGCCGAACGGTTGCCATCACGCCTCCATCGGCCAGCAGGTCGCGGAAGCGCTTGATCGCCGCGGCCGGCGAGCGCCGGTACCTGGTGCCCGGAAATGTATTGAATGGAATCAGGTTCACCTTCGCATCATGACCACGCAGCAGAACCGCCAATTCCCGCGCATGGGCGGGCTGGTCATTGACGCCATCCAGCATCGTGTACTCGAATGTGACGCTGCGGCCGTTCTGGCGCTCGAGGTAGTGCCAGCTGGCTGCCAGCAATTCCGCGATCGGATGCTTGCGGTTGATCGGCACAAGTTCGTCGCGCAGCTTGTCATTCGGCGCATGCAGCGACACCGCGAGCGCGACGTTGCACTCCTCCGCGAGCCGGTAGATCTGCGGTACCAGGCCCGAGGTCGAGAGCGTGACGCGCCTGCGCGACAGGTCGTAGCCGAGATCGTCGAGCATCAGCTGCATCGCGGGCAGAACGTTCCGGTAGTTCGCGAGCGGCTCGCCCATGCCCATCAGCACGACATTGGTGATCACCCGCTCGCCGTCCGGGTCGCGCCCAAGCTCGCGGTTCGCGAGCCATACCTGGCCGATGATTTCGGCGGCGGTCAGGTTGCGGTTGAATCCCTGCTGGCCGGTGGCGCAGAACGAGCAATCGAGCGCGCAGCCGATCTGGCTCGAGATGCAAAGCGTGCCGCGCCCGGGCTCCGGAATGAAGATCGTCTCGATGACCTGCTCGTTGCCCGCGGCGCCCGGCATGCGCAGCAGCCACTTGCGCGTTCCGTCGGTCGAAGTCTTCTCGCTGACGATTTCCGGCACGCGAATCTCGGCGACGCCCGCAAGCGTCGCGCGGAAATCCTTCGCCAGGTCGGTCATGCGCGCGAAGTCGGACTCGCCGCGGCGGTAGATCCACTTCAGCAGCTGGCGCGCGCGAAAGGGCTTGGCGCCGAGCGTCGCGACATAGGCTTCCAGCTCGGACCGGTTCAGTCCCAGCAGATTGACGCGCTCGGGTGCCTTGGCACTCATCGTTGCGGCCGTCTCAGCGAGTCCGCGTGCAAAGCGCGATTTCGGAAAAGAAGTAGGCGATCTCGCGCGCGGCATTCTCGACGCTGTCGGATCCGTGCACGACATTCTCCTCGATGCTGGTCGCGAGGTCGGCGCGGATCGTTCCGGCCGCCGCTTTCTTCGGGTCGGTTGCGCCCATGATCTCGCGGTTGCGGGCAACCGCGGATTCGCCCTCCAGCACCTGCACCATCACCGGCCCCGAGGTCATGTAGGCGCACAGGTCGCGGAAGAAGGGCCGCTCGCGGTGCACGGCGTAGAAGCCTTCCGCCTGACCCTGGGTCAGTCGCAGCATGCGGGCCCCGATGATCGCGAGGCCTGCGAGCTCGAATCGGCGATAGACGTCGCCAATCAGGTTGCGAGCCACGCCGTCCGGCTTGACGATTGACAGGGTGCGCTCGACCGCCATGGATTCCTCGTTGCCCGGGGCAGGATTGGACCGCGCATTCTAGCCCCCGCGACCCCGGGCCGGCAATCGCCGGAAGCGTGGAAGTGCCTGCCGCAAAAGGAAAAATCAGACGCTGAAGCTTTCGCCGCAGCCGCACTCGCCGCGCACGTTCGGGTTGCGGAAGCGAAACGCCTCATTGAGCCCGTGGCGGACGAAATCGATCTCGGTGCCGTCGATCAGCGCCAGGCTGTCGGAATCCACCAGTACCTGCACGCCCTGGCTCGTGAAGACCCGGTCCTTGGGCTGCACTGCATCGGCATAGTTCACGACATAGGCGAAGCCGGAACAGCCGGTCTTGCGCACACCGAGACGCAGACCGACGCCGTGGCCACGCTCTGCGATGAAGTGGCGGACACGGTCGGCGGCGGACTGGGTCAGGGTGATGGCCATCGTCACCGCGATTGTAACGCATGCGCCCGGGCCAGCATGCCGGCCCGCGCATCCTCGATGACCAGCAGGCGGCCCAGTTTTTCGGCCGGCGCCTCGAGTTCCGCCGCGAGGCCACGCACGTCGAACGCGGTCGGTGCGGCGATGGGCTCGCCTTTCATCCGGCCTGCGACCAGCGCCGCCGCCGCGAGCGTGTGCGGACATCCCCAGGCCCGGAACGCGCAATCGGCCACGCGGCCGGCCTCGATACGCGCCTCGTAACGCACCCAGGCGCCACGGTCGAGCGCCATCGCCTCGCCATGCACCACCACGCCGGGGCCTGCCACCAGGTCGCCCGAATGCGGCAGCCGTTCGAAGAGCTCACGCACGAGTGACGAATACGTTGTGGGGGCGGCACTCATGCGATCCGCTCGAGCGCTCCCTCCGGCAATACCGCGCGCAGCCGGCGCACGGACGCGACCAGCAGCCGGGCTGCGCGGTCAATTTCCGCCTCGGTCGTTGCGCGGCCCAGGCTGAGGCGCAGCGAAGCCTGGGCCGCCAGGTCCGACAGGCCGAGCGCCCGCAGGACGTAGGAGGGTTCGGCAGTCGCTGCGCTGCAGGCCGAGCCGCTTGAAGCCGCGAGTCCGCCGTCGAGGGCCAGCAGCAGGCTTTCCCCCTCGACGCCCGGGAAACGCACATTGAGGATCCCAGGCAGCGCCGATTCCGCCACCCCGTTTCGCGCCACGGGCGCCGCCGCCTGCAGGCCCGACCAGAGCCGCTCGCACAATGCGCGGACACGCGCGGAGTCGGCAGCGAGTCCCGCCAGCGCCAGTTCACAGGCGAGGCCGAAGCCGACGATCTGGTGCGTGGCGAGCGATCCTGCGCGCAGGCCGCTCTCGTGCCCGCCGCCGAACTGCAGCGGCTGCAAGGCCGGGCGCGGACGCTGGCGCAGGTAAAGCGCGCCGACGCCTTTCGGGCCCCCGAGCTTGTGCGCGCAGTAGCTCAAGAGCGACACACCCATCTCCTCCACGTCGATCGGCAGCTTGCCCGCGCTCTGGGCGGCATCGACATGGAACGCGATTCCGCGCTCGGCGCAGGCCCGCCCCACCGCGGCAATGTCGTTGACGACACCGGTCTCGTTGTTTGCATGCATCAGTGAAACGAGCGCCGTGTCCGGCCGCAACGCAGCGACGACCTCCCCGGGATCCACGGCACCATCGGCGCCGGGCTTCAGCCAGGTGACGGTGAATCCCTCACGCTCGAGCTGGCGGCAGGCATCGATTCCCGCGCGATGCTCGGTGCGCGAAGTCACGACATGGCGCGAACCGCCGGCCGCTGCGCGGGCGGCACCCAGGATCGCGAGATTCACGCCCTCCGTCGCGCCGGACGTGAACACGATGGATTCAGCTCGCGCGCCGATCAGCGCGGCGACCTGTGCGCGCGCCGCCTCCACCAGAATCGCCGCCGCGCGGCCGGGCGCATGCGCCGAGGCGGGATTGCCCTGGAGCGCGGGATCGCGCAGGCACTTGCCCATTGCATCCGCGACGCGCGGGTCGATGGGCGCGGTTGCCGCGTAATCGAGGTAGATGGGCGATCCGCCGGGCTGCGCCATCATTCCTCCGGAATCGAGGTGCGCCGTTCGATCGCAGAGAGCAGGCCGCGCAGGATGCGCACTTCCTTGTCGTCCGGCATCGCGCGCGCCAGGAAGCGCTCGATCCGCGGCCGCAACTGCGCGGCATTGCCCGAATGCATGAATCCGACCTGCTCGAGCACGAAATCCAGGTGCCGGTGAAGGGCTGCCATGTCCTCGGTGCCGGCCGGCTGTGACACTGCGTCGCGCGCCGCAGGATCGCGCGCGGCCATCATGATCTCGTAGCAGACGATCTGGACCGCATGCGCGAGATTCAGCGATTCATACGCCGGGTCGGCGGGAATGTGGACGAGCGCATGGCAACGCGCGAGTTCGTCGTTGGAAAGGCCATTGCGCTCGCCGCCGAACAGCACGGCGGCCGGCCGGTCACTGCAGGCCGCCAGCAATTCGGCGGCGGCCTCGCGCGCATCGAGCATCCGCCAGTTCGCATTGCGCCGCCGCGCGCTCGTCCCGAGCACGAGGCCGCAGCCTGCGATGGCGGCGTCGATGGACGGCAGGACCTCGGCCTCTGCGAGCAGGTCGGCGGCGCCGGAGGCGCGCACGGTCGCCTCCGGATCGGGATACGACTGCGGCCGAACGAGCGCAAGCGACGACAGGCCCATGTTCTTCATCGCGCGCGCCGATGCGCCGATGTTGCCCGGATGGCTGGTGTCGACGAGGACGATGCGGATGGCGGGGGTCATCGCGGCTCACGAAGGATTGCTGGTATTCTACCGGTGCCGTGCAATGGCGCTGAAAGCCTTGCCGCGGCGGTTCTTTAAGCAGCTGCTGGAGCGGTTCATGCATCCCCTGGTCACCATCGCCGTCGGCGCCGCGCGCCGTGCCGGTGAACTGATCGTGCGAAACCTCGATCGCGCCGGCGGGGTCACGGTCAGCGAAAAGAGCCGCAACGACTTCGTCACCGAGATCGACCGCGCGGCCGAGCAGCTGGTGATCGAGACCATCCGCAAGGCGTACCCGGACCACGGCATCCTCGCCGAGGAAAGCGGCCGCCAGGGCGGCGACGAGTACGTCTGGATCATCGACCCGCTGGACGGCACGACCAACTTTCTGCACGGCTTCCCGCAGTTCGCCGTGTCGATCGCCTGCCAGCACCGTGGCCGCACCGAAGCCGGCGTGGTCTTCGATCCGCTGCGCAGCGAGCTCTTTACGGCCTCGCGCGGCGCGGGCGCGCAGCTCGAGAACCGCAGGCTGCGCGTGTCGGCACAGCGCTCGATCGAGGGATCGCTGATCGGCACCGGATTTCCGTATCGCGCCAACATGCGCTGGCTGAAACCCTACCTCCTGATGCTCGAGCAAGTCATGCAGCATGCGGCCGGCGTGCGCAGGCCCGGTTCCGCCGCGCTCGATCTCGCCTATGTCGCAGCGGGCCGGCTGGACGGCTTCTGGGAGCTGGGCCTCGCGCCCTGGGACACGGCGGCGGGCAATCTGATGATCACCGAAGCCGGGGGACGCATCGGCACGCTGGCAGGCAATCCGTACACCGACGGTGGCAATCTGGTCGCCGGAAATCCGCGCATATTCACGGCGCTGGTCGAATCCTTCGCGCCATTCCTCGGCGACGACCTGCGCCAATGACGGGCTGGGGCGCTCTCGCAATCGCCCCGGGCGTGGGTTAGAGTCCGCCAGGTCCTGCAGGGGGAATATCCGCATGAATCTGTTCCGCACGCAGCCGGTCTCGGCGATCGCAAAGGTCGAAGCCGGCGAAATCACGCTGAAGCGGGCATTGAGCGCGCGCCATCTCGTGATGCTCGGCATCGGCGCCGTGATCGGCGCCGGCATCTTCGTGATGACGGGCAACGCCGCGGCCAATCATGCCGGCCCCGCCATCGTCCTCTCCTTCGTGATGGCTGGCATCGCCTGCGGCTTTGCCGGACTCTGCTACGCGGAATTCGCCGCAATGCTGCCGGTCTCGGGCAGCGCCTATTCGTACTCCTATGCGACGCTCGGCGAACTGGTCGCCTGGTTCATCGGCTGGAACCTGGTGCTCGAATACACGTTTGCCGCGGCGACGGTCGCGGTCGGCTGGTCCGGTTACTTCACCGGCCTGCTCGAATCGATCAACGCAGGGATCGGCACGACGCTCTCGCTGCCTGCAAATCTCACAAATGCCCCGCTCAATGTCGTCCAGGGCCGGCTGGTGCAGACAGGCGCGCTGATCAACCTGCCGGCCGTCGGGATCGTGCTTGCGGTCACGGCGCTCTGCTACCGCGGCATCACCCAGTCGGCCACGGTCAACTCAGTCATCGTCGCCATCAAGGTCGGCGTGATCCTGCTGTTCATGGCCTTCAGCCTGCAGTACGTCGATACGGCGAACTGGCATCCATTCATACCACCGCCGGACGGCCCGGGCAGGTTCGGTTTCGACGGTGTGTTGCGCGGCGCGACGGTCGTGTTCTTCGCCTACATCGGATTCGACGCGGTCTCGACCGCGGCGCAGGAAGCCAAGAATCCGCAGCGCGATATGCCGATCGGCATCCTCGGGTCGCTCCTGATCTGCACGATCATCTACATCGCGATGTCGGCGGTGATGACCGGCATCATGCCGTACCAGCTGCTCGGCACGCCGAAGCCGGTCGCAACGGCGCTCGAGCACTACCCCAGCTTGTTGTGGCTCAAGTCACTGGTCGAGGTCGGTGCCATCGCTGGCCTGACCTCCGTGATCCTCGTGATGATGATCGGGCAGCCGCGCATCTTCTATTCGATGGCGCGCGACGGGCTTATCCCGAAGGTCTTCGGCCGCGTACACCCGGAATACCGCACGCCGCACGTCGGCACGCTGATCGTCGGCGGGACCGCCGTCGTGCTGGCGGGCCTGCTGCCGATCAATGTGCTGGGCGACCTCGTGTCCATGGGCACGTTGCTCGCCTTCGCGACCGTCTGCATCGGCGTGCTGGTGCTGCGCAAGACGCGACCGGACCTGCCGCGCGCCTTCCGCGTGCCGGCGGCGCCGGTTGTCTGCATCCTGGGCGCCGCGTCCTGCCTGTACCTGTTCGGCCGCGCGTTCATGGACAACTGGCACTGGATGAGCGGCTGGATCGTGATCGGGTTCGTGATCTACTTCGGCTACAGCCGCAGACACAGCGTATTGAACCGCGCCGGCTGAGCCCTCAGTCGTCGCCGGGGATCGCGCGCTCGCGCAGCTCGACCGGCGCGCCCGGGCCTTTCTTGCGCATCCGGATGTTGACCATCTCGACGCACACCGAGAAGGCCATCGCGAAGTAGAGATATCCCTTCGGGACCTTCATGTCGAAGGCCTCCCCGACCAGCGCGATGCCGACCAGGATCAGGAACGAGAGCGCGAGTATCTTGATCGTCGGATGACGCTCGATGAACTCGTGGATCGGGCCCGCCATGAACATCATCACGAGCACCGCGCCAATGATCGCCGCGACCATGATGCCGACGTGATTCGCGAGACCGATCGCGGTCAGCACGGAATCCAGCGAAAAGATGATGTCGACGATACCGATCTGGACGATCACGGCAAGCACCTGCGTGCGCAGCTTCTCGGCGGACACGCCGCCGGAGTCCGGCCCTTCCAGCGAGTTGTGGATTTCGCTGACGCTCTTGGCCATCAGGAACAGGCCGCCGGCGAACAGGATCAGGTCGCGCCCCGAAATCTCCTCAGTCAGCACGGTGAACAGCGGCGCCGTCAGCCGTGTCAGCCAGGTGATCGAGAACAGGAGGCCGATGCGCGTCAGCATCGCGAAGGCGAGTCCCGCCGTCCGTGCACGCGCCTGCAATTCCTTCGGCAGTCGCGATACCAGGATCGAAAGGAATATGACGTTGTCGACGCCGAGGACGACTTCGAGCAGCGTCAAGGTCAGGAAGGATACCCAGACGGCCGGGTCAGACAGGAACTCGATCACTTACCCTCCAGTCGGGCCGCTCAGGGCAGCGCGTCGACTTCGCTCCTCTTCTCGGGCGGCATGAAATCGCGCGCCGAGGCGCCGAGGTCAAGCGCGATCGCGCCGGCGACATAAATCGACGAATAGGTGCCGATCACGATGCCGATCGCGAGCGCCACGCCGAAGCCCCGCAGCGTGTCGCCGCCAAGAAGGGCGAGGAATATGACCGAGCTCAGCGCCGTGCCCGAGGTGATGATCGTCCGGGACATGGTCTCGTTGATCGCGCGATTCATGACCTGCGCGGGCTCCATCTTGCGGAGCGTCAGGAAGCGCTCGCGCATGCGGTCGAAGATGACGACCGTGTCATTGACCGAGTAGCCGAGGATCGTCAGGAGCGCCGCCACCACATTGAGGTCGAACGGGATGTTGAGCAGGGAAATGGCGCCGGCCGCGACGATCGGATCGTGCATCGAGGCGACGATGGCACCGATGCCGAAGCGCCAGCGGAAGCGCATCGCGATATAAATCAGGATCAGGAGCAGCGTCATCAGCACCGCGAGCGCCGCCTGCTCCGTCAGCTCCTTGCTGACCTGCGGTCCGACGGACTCGGTGCGGCGCAATTCCGCGGCAGGGTCGAGCGTCTTCAGGACCCCCATCACGCGGTCCGCGACGCCCTGCGCCGCACCTTTCTCGACCGGCGGCAGCCGCACCAGCAGGTCGCTCGCCGTGCCGAAATTCTGGACCTGGAACTCTTCGAGGCCCGCCGCGGTGAGTGCGCTGCGTGCGCGCTCGAGATCCACCGGCCGCGAAAACCCGACTTCCATGACCACGCCGCCCGTGAAATCGACGGTCAGGTTCAGGCCATGGAACATGATGAGCCCGATCGACGCGAGCACGACCGCCGCCGAGAACGCGTACCACCAGCGGCGCAGCTCCATGAAACGGATGGTCGGGACTTTCTTGAAAAATTCCATCGATCGTCCTCAGATCGCCAGCCGTTCGATGCGGCGGCGGCGCCCGTAGGCCAGATGGATCAGCGCGCGGCTGCCGACCAGCGCGGTGAACATCGAGGTCGCGATGCCGATGCACAGCGTCACCGCGAAACCGCGGACTGGCCCGGATCCGAACAGGAACAGCACCACGCCGGACATCAGCATCGTGACATTCGAGTCCGCGATGGCCGAGAAGGCCCGGTCGAAACCGGCGTTGATCGACGCCCAGGGCGAGTTGCCGAGTCCGATTTCCTCGCGTATTCGCTCGTAGATCAGGATGTTCGCGTCCACCGCCGTGCCGACCGTCAGCACAATGCCCGCGATTCCCGGCAGGGTCAGCGCGGCGTTGAAGATGCCGAGCAACGCGATGATGAAGATGACGTTCGTCAGCAATACGATGTCCGCGATGACCCCGAACACCTTGTAGTACATCACCATGAAAGTGAACAGGAAGACTGCTGCCACAGTGAGCGCGAGCACGCCGGAGTCGATGTTGTCCTGGCCGAGGCTCGGGCCGATCAGGCGCTGTTCGACGATGTAGATCGGCGCGGCGAGCGCGCCGGCGCGCAGCAGCTTCGCGAGCTCGCTGCCCTCGGCAGCGGTCAGGCCTGTGATCTGGAACTGGTTCGCGAACACGCCGCGGATGGTCGCGACACTGATGACTTCTTCCTTCGACCGGTCGACAACCACTTTCTGGCCGTCGCGTTCGACCAGCTCACGCTCCTTCTCGATGAACACGACGGCCATCGGGCGGCCGAGGTTCTCGCGCGTGGTGCGCAGCATTTCGTCGCCGCCACGGCTGTCGAGCTTGACGCTCACGGCCGGCTCGCCCTGCGAAGGGGCGAATGAGGCGTCAATCAGCTGCTCGCCGGTCGCGATGACGTCGCGCTTCAGCAGCACCGGGTTGCCGTCGCGCTCCTTGTAGAGCTTCGTGCCGAGCGGTGCGTGGCCGCTGCGCTCTGCCTCCATCGGGCTGTTCACAGTGTCCACCAGGCGGAACTCGAGGGTCGCCACCTTGCCGAGGATGCGCACGACCTCGGATGCGTCCTGGATGCCCGGCAACTGCACGGCGATGCGGTTCAGTCCCTGGCGCTGCACCACCGGTTCGGCGACGCCCAGCGCATTGACGCGGTTGCTGAGCGCCGTGATGTTCTGCTGGATCGCGAAGTCCTGGCGCTGCTTGATCTGTTCCTGGTTCAGCTGCGCGAGCAGGAGGCCCGGATCGGGACCGCGCGTGACCGGGATCGTCGAGTCGTAGTCCTTGAGCGCGGCGATCGCCGCATCTGCCTGCGCCGGGTCACGCAGCCGCACCTGCGTCACCATGCCAACCACCGTGACCTCTTCGTACGGGATCCGCGCGTCGCGCAATACCTTGCGGAAGTCGCGCTCGGTCCGCTGCAGCAATTGCTGGACGGCGCCTTCGACGTCTACCTCGTAGACCATGTAGATGCCGCCACGCAGGTCGAGGCCAAGGCTCATCGGCTCAAGGCCCATCCGGTTCAGCCAGTCTGGCGCCCGCGAGGCGAAGGTCGTCGCGATCGCGAACTGGCCCTCGTAGCGGGACTGGATCAGGTCGCGGGCCTTCAGCTGCTCCGGGACCGCCTTGAAGCGGATCCACAGCCTGCCGTCGGCGTCCACATACGACTCTTCGAAGCCAATCTGCGCGCCGCGCAGCAGGCCCTCGAATTCAGTGACCGACGCGGCATCGAATACGACGCGGTCGCGGCGCGACAACTGCAGCGCCGGCGACTCGCCATAGAGATTCGGCAATGCCAGCAGGATCGCCGCCAGCATCAGGGCCCCCAGCAGGACCCCTTTCCACAAGGGATATCGTTGCATCGCGGCGGTCGTCGCGGGCGCTTACGCGCCCTTGTAGGTGCCTTTCGGCATCAACTGCGTGACCTGGAATCGCTGCACCTGGATGGTGACTTTCGGCGCGATCTCGAGCGTGACAAAACTCTCACCGATCTCGCTGATGCGCCCGAGGATTCCGCCATTCGTCACAATCTCGTCACCGGCCGAGAGCTTGGCGACCATCTCGCGGTGTTCCTTGGCGCGCTTGGTCTGCGGCCGGATCAGCAGGAAATAGAACACGACGAAGATCAGCACCAGCGGCAGGATGTTGACCCACGTGCTGGCCGACGACCCGGCCGTGGCCTGGGCCCAGGCCGGTGAAATGAAAAAGTCCATCGATCATCCTCATGCAACAGCGGGCCGGCAAACCGGCCCCGGTTAGGGCGCGTGATTATGCCACAGAGCCGGCATCCGGCCGGCGTGCAGCGTAGAACCCGGCGCGGAATGCCGCCAGGCGCCCGCCGGCGATCGCGGCGCGGAGCGCCACCATCAGTTGCAGGTAGTAGTGCAGGTTGTGGATCGTGGCGAGCCGTGGCCCGAGCATCTCGCCGCAGCGATCGAGGTGCCTCAGGTAGGCGCGGCTGTAGTGGCGGCAGGTGTAGCAGCCGCAAGCAGGGTCGATCGGCTGCGTGTCATCGGCGTAACGGGCATTCCTGATATTCATGACGCCGTCCGGGACGAACAGGTGGCCGTTCCGCGCGTGCCGGGTCGGCATCACGCAATCGAACAGGTCGACTCCCTGCGATACGGCCTCGACGAGATCCTCGGGCCGGCCGACACCCATCAGGTAGCGCGGCCGTTCCGCGGGCATCTGCGGCAGAAGCCGCTCGAGCACGCGCTGGCGCTCCTCCGCGGGCTCGCCGACCGACAGGCCGCCGATCGCGAGACCGTCGAAGCCGATGCGCAGGAGTCCTGCAAGCGACTCGCTGCGCAGCGAGTCGTGGACGCCGCCCTGCACGATGCCAAACAGCACGCCTGCGCCCGAGCCTTCGTCCCAGGCGCGCCGGCTGCGTTCCGACCAGCGCAGCGACAATTCCATCGACTCGCGGGCCTGGCGCTCGGTCGCCGGGTACGGCGTGCATTCGTCGAACACCATCGCGATGTCGGAGCCGAGCGCCCGCTGCACGGCCATCGAGCGCTCGGGATCGAGGAACACCGCGTCGCCATCGACCGGCGAGCGGAAGCTGACGCCCTCCTCCGTCACCTTGCGCATCGGCGCGAGGCTGAAGACCTGGAAGCCGCCCGAGTCGGTCAGGATCGGCCGCTCCCAGTGCATGAATTCGTGCAGGCTGCCATGGGCGCGCACGATTTCCGCGCCCGGCCGCAACATCAGGTGAAACGTGTTCGCGAGCACGATCTCGGCGCCGCAGGCGACGAGTTCCTCGGCGGTGACGCCCTTGACGGTCCCGTAGGTGCCGACCGGCATGAATGCCGGTGTCTCGACGACGCCGCGCGCAAAGCCGAGCCGCCCGCACCGTGCGGCGCCATCCCTCGCGATCAGGTCGAATTTCATCCGCGCGCCTCGCGCGCGGCGCGTACGGCGGGATCCGGCGTCACGAACATCGCGTCCCCGTAGCTGAAGAACCGGTAGCGGCCGGCGATGGCATGATGATACGCGGCGAGCACGCGCTCGCGCCCCGCGAAGGCCGCGACCAGCACTAGCAGCGTGGATTCAGGCAGGTGGAAATTGGTCAGCAAGGCATCCACCACGCGGAAGCGGTGACCGGGCCGGATGAAGATGTCCGTCTCGCCCGAGCCTGCCGCGAGCGCGCCGCCGGCAGCCGCGGCCTCGAGTGTTCGCACGACCGTCGTGCCGACCGCGATCACACGCCCTCCGCGGCGGCGCGTCGCGTCGATCGCCGCGACGGTTTCCGGCGGAAGCTGGAATCGCTCGGCGTGCATGCGATGCAAGTCGATCTCATCGACCCGCAACGGCTGGAATGTGCCTGCCCCCACATGCAAGGTCAGCCTCGCAAGGGCGATGCCGGCCGCCTTGAGGCCTGTGAGCGTCGGCTCATCGAAGTGCAGCCCCGCGGTAGGCGCCGCGACGGCGCCCGGTTCCGCTGCGTAGACGGTCTGGTAGCGCTCGCGGTCCGCGGCGTCCGGCTCGCGGTCGAGGTAGGGCGGCAGCGGCATGCTGCCCTGTGCCTCGAAATATGGGAGCGCCGCGCGATCCAGTTCGAACTCATGCAGGTCTTCGTGACGCCGGATCACGACGGCGCGCGCCCCGTCCGGCAGCAGGATCTCCGTCCCGGGGCGGAATCCCTTGCTCGCGCGTGCCTGCGCCAGGATGCGGCGCTCGCCCAGGATGCGTTCGAGCAGGATTTCGCAGGAACCGCCACTCGCCTTGCGGCCGTGGAGACGCGCCGGCAGCACGCGCGTGTCGTTCAACACCAGGAGATCGCCATGGCGCAAGAGCGTCGCGAGGCCCCTGAATGTCAGGTCCTGCAGCGCCCCGCTGGCACCGTCGAGCGCCAGCAGGCGGCTCGCCGTGCGTTCGGGCAGCGGATGTCGGGCGATCAGCTCGGCGGGAAGCGGGTAGCTGAAGTCTGCGCGGCGCATGCGCCGCGCAGACTAGCACAGCGGTCGCCGCGCTCAGCTCGGGCTGGGAGGCTCCACTGGCAGTGTGGGCGGCACGAACTTGTGGTGCGGAGCTCGCGCGGCGTCTTCTTCCGGAACGGTGGCTTTCAGCGTCTGTGACTTGCGATCCCGCAGCACGCGGATCTCCACCGCTTCGCCTGGCTGATAGGAACGCAGGATGCGCATGGCATGAGGCCCGTTCTGCGGCTCGCGCCCGCCGATGGCGACGATGACGTCGCCGTCCTGCAAGCCCAGCGCATCGTCGGAAGGAGCACGCGCCACGAGCACGCCCTTCTCGGCGCCGAAGTAGCGGCCGAGTGACGGCGTGACGGTCACGAGTTCCGCATCGCTCCAGCCGTCCAGCAGCCAATGGTGGCCGCGGGCCATGGCCATGGCCGCCATTGGCGGGATCGGAGGCAGCGGATGCACGGCCGGCACTCCGGGAGTCATCATGCCCGGGCCGGCGAAGAACACCTGGTCCATCGGGCGCGCGACGACCGTGACCTTGACCGGTTTTCCCGCACGGCGCAGGTCCAGCACGACTTTCTGGCCCGGCTCGACATCCTTCATCGCCGTGACGAGATCACGATCCGTCGCCACCGACTTGCCATCGATCGCAACGATGACGTCCTCCGCCTTGACGCCGGCCTCCGCGGCCGCACCGCCAGGGCTCACGCCATTGACCTTGACGCCGCTGCCATTCGATTCCGCGCCACCGAGATTGACACCGAGCATCGCGCGGCGCGGCGACGGCAGCAGCATCTGGAATTCCCGCATGCCCCGCGGGCCTCCCGCCTCGGATGAGAGTTCGGCGACCTCGCGAGCCGCGTCCTCGAGGCGCTGCTGGGCATCCTCGAGCCGTTTCTCGAGCGTGGCCTCATCCTTGTCCTTGTCCTGCGAGAACGCGAGTGGCGCGGCCATCACCGCACAAGCCGCCACAATCGCGGGAATTGTCCTGTTCATGTCGACCTCCGGGTCATCAAAGCGGGCTGGCCACGTCCGCATAGCGGACCTGTACCAGGGAATTCATCAATTCGACGCGCTCGCGCCACAGCCGCTCGGCATGCTCCGGCGCATTCGGCTCGAGCGTAATGCGGCTCAACCGGTCGTCCACGAAGGCGAGACGGTCCTCGAGCTGCGAGACGGTGAAGGCCGTGCTGCCGCGCATCACGCGTGCCTCCGGCAGGGCCGCAAGCAGGGCTTCGAGCTTCGTGTTCTGTGCGCGTACCGGGTCCTCCGCAACAGCCGCCGAATCGGTGGGCAGCCAGTCCGCGGCTACCAGCGCACGCTGTGTCGATTGCAGCTGCCACGCGAGCCCGGCCACGGTCGCGAGCACGGCCGCCGCGAACACGACCGGCCAGCGCCGGGATTCCCCGGCTTCGCGCCGGCGGCGCGCGGCCTGGACCGCTGCCCAGCCGCCAACCGGCGGCTCGAACTCCGGCAAGGCCGAGAGCCGGGCGCTCCATTCGTTCAGGTGGGTGTGCATGCTGCGCCCTCCTTCAAGGTGTCGGCATCCGCGAGCAGGTGGCGCAGGCGCGCATGGGCGCGCGACAACTGGGTCTTCGAGAAGCTGGGCGTGCGGCCGAGCGCGGTGCCAATTTCCGTGTGCGTATAACCTTCGACATCGTGCAACCAGACCACGGCGCGGGAGAGCGCCGGCAACCGCATCAACGCGCGATCGAGGCCGGGTTCCGAGCTGCGCGCGGCGGCGGGGCTTTCCGAATGGAGGCCTTCCAGGCGCCCGGCGTCGGCGTCCAGCCATTCGAGGCTGCGGTGCCAGGGCGAGCGCAGGTACATCAGCGCCCGGTTCACGGCGATGGAGCGAATCCAGGCCGCCAGCGGGCAACGGCCCTCGAATGCGCCGATGTGCTCGAGCACGTCCACGAATGTCTCCTGGAGCAGTTCCTCCGCGATCGCCGGGCGCCGCACCAGGCGGCGCAACAGCGTGTAGATCGGCCCGGCGGTCGCCCGGTAAACGGATTCGAGCGCCTGCTCGTCGCCTTGGCGGGCGGCATGGGCCACCGATTCGGGAATCGGGATATCCGCGATCCTGGGCATCAGGGGGTTAGATGCCCCAGAATCGGAAAAGGTCGCAAATTGGTGCCGAGGGCGAGAATCGAACTCGCATGACCTTGCGGTCGGCAGATTTTGAGTCTGCTGTGTCTACCAATTCCACCACCCCGGCTTGCGGGGGGCGAGTATAAAACGGGCCATGAACTTCTGCTCCAGCTGTGGGGCGCGCGTCGCGCTCCGCATACCCGATGGCGACCACCTGCAGCGCCAGGTCTGCACGGCCTGCGGCACGATCCATTATGAGAATCCGAAGCTGATTGCCGGTTGCGTGCCGGAGCACGACGGAAAGATCCTGCTGTGCCGGCGCGCCATCGAGCCGCGCCGCGGATTCTGGACCATTCCAGCGGGCTTCATGGAGAACGAGGAGACGCTGCAGCAGGCGGCTGCGCGCGAATGCTGGGAAGAGGCGCTTGCACGGGTCGAAATCGGCGGCCCCTGCGCCATCGTGCACGTGCTGCATGCGCACCAGGTGCACGTGATGTTCCGCGCGAGCCTCGCGGAACCGGCCTATGGGGTCGGCGTCGAGAGTCTCGAAGTGATGCTGTACGCGACGCCTGCAATCCCCTGGGCGGAGATCGCCTTCCCGAGCGTCGCGTTCGCGCTTCGCACGTACCTCGAGGACCGGGCCGCCGGCACGCAGGGCCTGCATTTCACGACCATTGACCAGCGCCTCGCGCGCCACTGAGCCCGACTGCCGTGCCCATCCGCCTGTGGCACAATGCGCGCCGCCGCGAAACCCGACTGGAGTCACCGGGATGACGTTCGTCGTCACCGAAAGCTGCATCAAGTGCAAGTACATGGACTGCGTGGAAGTCTGCCCGGTGGACTGCTTCCACGAGGGCCCGAACTTCCTGGTCATCGACCCGGAGGAATGCATCGACTGCACGCTCTGCGAGCCCGAGTGCCCGGTCGAGGCGATCTATTCCGAGGAGGAAGTGCCGGCCGGACAGGAGCCGTTCCTCGCCATCAACGCCGAACTCGCTCGCAACTGGCCGGTGATCACGCAACGCGGCGAACCGCCCGCCGATGCGGACGCCTGGAAGGACGTCGCGGAAAAGCTGCCGCTGCTGGAGCGCTGAGGGGCTAGTTCGACGCCGCGGCCACGGCGGGCGCGGACAGGTATTCGCTCAACTGCGCCGCCGGCACGTAGTGGTCCACGTATTCGCCGGTTTCCGTGATGATCGCGGGCGTGCCGCGAATCCCTATCTCGCGACCCAGCGCGTACTGCTCGGCGATCGGTGCCTTGCAGGCCGCAGCCTTGACGACCTCGCCCTTCTTCGCGCGGGTCAGCGCTTCGCGGCGATCGGCGCTGCACCACACCGCTTCCGCCTTGCGCCAGGAATCCGTGTCCGGGCCGCTGCGCGGGAACATCAGGTAGCGCACGCGGATCCCGAGCCGGTTGAGCTCGGCTATCTCGCCGTGCATGCGCCTGCAATACGGGCAATCGACGTCCGTGAAAACCGTCAGCGTGTGGCGGACCGGACCCTGCGGCGAAAATACGATGGCGTCCGCGTCCGACACCTTGGCCAGCAGCTCGAGCCTGCCCTGCTGGCGGCGCGTCTCGGTCAGGTTGCCCTTTGTCTGCATGTCGAAGATGTCGCCGTCGACATAGAAACGGCCGTCCGTCGACACGTAGCCGACATCCGGGCCGGAACGGATCTCGTAGAGGCCGGGGATCGGTGACGGCACGACGTCTTCTACCTTGACGTCGAGGCGGCGCGCAATATCGGCGCGCACGTCGGCCTTCGGGGCGGAATCCGGAATGGCAGCCGATGCGGTCAAGAGCAGCGCGACGGCGGCCAGGGAAGACAGCGTGGCGATCAGGCGGTTCAAGCGGCTCTCGACAGGCGGTTGCATGCGGTTTGGACCGCGCCATCGGGGCGCGGTTCAGCGCACATTCTATCAGCCGCGGGGGTGGTGCTGCGCGTGCAGCTCTTTCATGCGCTCGCGCGCCACGTGCGTGTAGATCTGCGTCGTCGAAAGGTCGCTGTGGCCCAGCAGCATCTGGACGACCCGCAGGTCCGCGCCGTGGTTCAGCAGGTGGGTCGCGAAGGCATGGCGCAAGGTGTGCGGCGAGAGTTCCTTTTCGATCCCCGCCTTCTTCGCATAGCGCTTGATGATGTGCCAGAAAGCCTGGCGCGTCATCCGGTCGCCGCGCCGGGTCGGGAACAGGTGATCGGTCTGGCGGTCGAGCAGGATCTCGCCGCGCGCGCCGCGCACGAAATCATTGAGCCAGCGCACGGCTTCCTCGCCGAGCGGGATCAGCCGTTCGCGATTGCCCTTGCCGACGATGCGGATCACGCCCTGGTTCTGGTTGACCTGGCCATGCCTCAGGCTCACGAGTTCCGAGACCCTGAGGCCGGTCGCATAGAGCACTTCGAGCATCGTGCGGTCGCGGTAACCGAGCGGATCGCTGGTCTGCGGCGCAGCCAGCAGCGAGTCCACCTGGGCCTCGGTCAGCGACTTCGGCAGCGAACGCCCGATCTTTGGCATGGCGATCTGCGCCGTCGGGTCTTCCTTGACTACACCCTCGCGGACCAGGTAGCGGAAGAAGCGGCGGAAACTCGACAGCTGGCGCGCCGTGGAGCGCGGCCGCGCCCCGGTCTCGACACGCCAGGCGATGAATGCGAGAAGGTCGTTTCGCGTCGTGCGCACGAGGGCCGTGCCGCGCTGGCGCAGCCAGCGTGACAGCGCCGTCAGGTCGGCGCGATAGGCGGCGAGCGTATTGGGCGAGAGCCCGCGCTCCATCCAGACCGCATCGAGGAACTTCACGATCATCGGCTCGACGGTGTCATCCGCCGTCTCAGCCGCCGCGAGTGTCGCGGCGCGTACCGAGGTCGAGGACTTCATGGCTGCGCTCATTGACCTGCCCTGCTCCCGTTCGCGGACGGCGGCGCCGCCGGCACGTAATGGCAGGCGGCGGGCCTGTGCGACAGAATGCAGACGCAGTATGGTTTGCCTCCAGCGCGGTCGAACGTGACCGGTCTCACATACGACAATGACCATTAACATAACCGGAACCAGTTCACAGTACCCCCGACGGGCGGCCGGCGGGAAGCGATGACCGGCAATCCGCTGCGGCTGCTGTGGGGCGTCTACATCTGGCTGCTGGCGGTTCCCACGCTGCTGCTGACTGCCGTCCCGGTGTTGGCCCTTCCGTCACTCCGTGGGCGGCGCGCCGGCGCAAGCGCCGTCTGCCGCGCGTATTACTTCCTCTGCGGCCTTCCGGTGCGCTGCCTCGGCATGGAGCGCCTGCCGCCGGGACCCTGCATTGTCGTCGCGAATCACGCCAGCAACCTCGACGGGCCGCTGCTGTTTGCAGTCCTGCCGCCGCGCTTCGGCTTCGTGATCAAGAAGGAAGCATCGCGGATTCCGCTCGCCGGCACGCTGATGCGCCGGCTCGGCCATCACTTCGTCAATCGTTTCAACCGCCACGAGGGCGCCAACGACGCGCGGCGAATCCTGCGGTCCGTGGCGCAGGGCGAATCGGTGGTGTTTTTTCCGGAGGGGACGTTCCGCGCCGATTCAGGTGTCGGGCGCTTCCACACGGGGGCATTTGTCGCCGCCGCGCGCGCCGGCATTCCCGTCGTACCGATCGTGATCCGCGGGACCCGGCGCGTGCTGCGCGGGAAGACCCTCGTGCCGCGCTGGTCGCGCATCGAGGTCGAGGTCCTTGCACCGATCGCGGACGCGACGGGCGGGCATTCTGCGGCAAGGCTTCGCGACCTGGCCCGTGAGCGCATCGCAGCGGCCATACCCGAACCGCTGCTGTAGCTGCGGCGCTGCCGTGCCAGTCACATGTTGCGGCGGTACTGGCCCCCGACCAGGTAGAGCGCGCGGGAAATGCGGCCGAGCGACGCCGACTTGACGGTCTCCATCAGCTCGCCGAACACGTTGCCGCCGGTCGCCGCCGCCGCCTGAAGGCGCTGCAAAGCCGGGTCCTGGGCGGGCGCGTGCACGTCGTTGAACGCGCGCACCGCGACGACCTGCAATTGCTTCTCTTCCTCGGTCGAGCGGATGAGTTCCGCATGGCGGTTCTCGTCGGGATTCGCGTGCTCGGGCAGGAAGGTGTTGACGCCGACGATCGGCAGGCTGCCATCGTGCTTCTTGTGCTCGTAGTAGAGCGACTCTTCCTGGATCTTGCCGCGCTGGTACATGGTCTCCATCGCGCCCAGCACGCCGCCGCGCTCCGAGATGCTGTCGAATTCCCGGTAGACGGCCTCTTCGACCACTTCTGTCAGGCGCTCGAGCGCAAATGAGCCCTGCCAGGGATTCTGGTTCTGGTTGAGCCCGAGCTCGCGCGCGATGATCAACTGGATTGCAACCGCGCGGCGCACGCTTTCCTCGGTCGGCGTCGTGATGGCCTCGTCATAGGCGTTGGTGTGCAGGCTGTTGCAGCTGTCGAAGAGTGCGTACATCGCCTGCAGCGTCGTGCGGATGTCGTTGAACTGGATCTCGCGCGCGTGCAGCGAGCGCCCCGAGGTCTGCACGTGGTACTTCAGCATCTGGCTGCGTGGCCCCGCGCCATAGCGGTCGCGCATCGCGCGCGCCCAGATGCGCCGCGCGACGCGGCCGATCACGGCATACTCCGGGTCCATGCCATTCGAGAAGAAGAACGACAGGTTTGGCGCGAAGTCGTCGATGCTCATGCCGCGCGACAGGTAGTACTCGACGATCGTGAAGCCGTTGGCAAGCGTGAATGCGAGCTGCGAGACCGGGTTAGCGCCGGCCTCCGCGATGTGGTAGCCCGATATCGAGACCGAATAGAAATTCCGCACCCGGTTGTCGATGAAGAACTGCTGCATGTCGCCCATCATCCTGAGCGCGAACTCGGTCGAGAAAATGCAGGTGTTCTGGGCCTGGTCTTCCTTCAGGATGTCGGCCTGCACCGTGCCGCGCACTTTTGCGAGCGCATCGGCGCGAATCTTCCGATAGGTCTCGCCGTCAAGCAGCAGGTCGCCGCTGACGCCCAGGAGACCGAGGCCGCTGCCATCGTGGCCGGCCGGCAATTCGCCGCGGTAGCGCGGCCGCTCGCGGCCCGCGAAGAGCTTCACGATCTTCGTTTCGACGGCTGCCCAGCCGCCGCTCTCGCGCAGATGCCGCTCGACCTGCTGGTCCACCGCGGTATTCATGAACATCGCCAGGATCATCGGCGCCGGTCCGTTGATCGTCATCGACACCGAGGTCGACGGCGCGCAGAGGTCGAAGCCGGAGTACAGGCGCTTCATGTCGTCAAGTGTCGCGATCGAGACCCCCGAGTTGCCGATGCGGCCATAGATGTCCGGGCGCTCGTCCGGATCCTCGCCATAGAGAGTCGTCGAGTCGAAGGCCGTCGACAGCCGCGCGCCCTTGTGCCCCGCGGCGACGTAATGGAAGCGCCGGTTGGTGCGTTCCGGCATGCCCTCGCCAGCGAACATCCGCGTCGGGTCCTCGTCCTCACGGCGGTACGGATAGATGCCTCCGGTGTAGGGATAGGAACCCGGCAGGTTTTCCGTCAGCAACCACGCGAGCAGGTCGCCCCAGTCGCGAAAACGCGGCGTCGCGATCTTCGGAAGCTTCAGGTGCGACAGCGACTCGGTGTAATTCGCACCGCGCAGCTCGCGGTCGCGGACCTGGTAGCTGTATTCATCCGCGGTCGCGGCTGCATTGCGCTCCGGCCAGGCCTTCAGCAATGCGATGCCCTCGGGGCCGACGGCGTCGAGCGCCGCGTTGTATTCGCGCCGAAGCGTGAGGATCGCGCCGTCCGCATGGCGCAAGGCGGCCTCCGGATAGCGGTCGAGTGGGCCAGGCAGCAATGGATCTTTGGTGGCGGCGAGCGCGCGATGCAGGCCGTGCGCGCGGCTCGCGGCCTCCGCAGCCACGAGCGCCGCCTGCTGCGCCTTGCGCCCGCCCGCGGCGATTTCCGCGAGATATCGCACGCGCTCGCCCGGGATGATTGCCTGGCGATGCGGCGCCCCAAGCGGTGCGAGTCCCTGCGGCTGCCAGGGCCTCAGGCGGCCCCATTGTTCGTGCAGCTTGCCGCACAGGGCCGCGAATAGCGTATTGACGCCGGCATCGTTGAACTGGCTCGCGATCGTGGGGTAGACCGGCAGCTCCTCAGGCGGCGTCTTGAAAAGCTTGCGGTTGCGCGCGACCTGCTTGCGCACGTCGCGCAAGGCATCCTCGGCGCCGCGCTTCTCGAACTTGTTCAGCGCGATGAAATCGGCGAAATCGAGCATGTCGATCTTCTCGAGCTGGCTCGCCGCGCCGTAGTCGCTGGTCATCACGTACATCGAGAGGTCCACGAGGTCCACGATCTCCGTGTCGCTCTGGCCGATGCCCGCGGTTTCGACGACGATCAGATCGAATCCCGCGGCCTTCAGCAGTTGCACGGTGTCCGCGAGCACCGCCGAGGTCGCCAGGTGCTGGCGCCGGGTCGCGAGCGAACGCATGAAAAGCTGCTCGTTCGCCAGCGCGTTCATGCGGATCCGGTCACCCAGCAAGGCGCCGCCGGAACGGCGCCGCGTCGGGTCCATCGCGACGACCGCAACCTTGCGATCCGGGAAGAACCGCACGATCCGGTTCAGGATCTCGTCGGTCAGCGAGGACTTGCCGGCACCGCCCGTGCCGGTGATGCCGAGCACGGGCGGGCGATTCAGGGTCTTCGCGGCAAGGCCTCGTATCCGCGTCACCAGGTCCTCATCACCGCCCTGCTCCAGTGCGGAAATGGCGCGCGCGAGTCCCACGGGATCGTCCGCGGAGACCGAATTGCCGTCGAATACGGGCCTCGCGCGGCTCTGCACGCGGCGGAACACGTCGCTGATCATCCCGTCCAGGCCGAGGCGCAGGCCGTCATCGGGCGTATAGATCTTCTCGATGCCATAGGCTTCCAGCGCTTCGACTTCGTGCGGCGCGATCGTGCCGCCGCCGCCCACCACGACCTTGATGTGGCCGGCGCCGCGCTCGCGCAGCATGTCCATCATGTAGCGGAAGTACTCGTTGTGGCCGCCCTGGTAGCTGCTGACGGCGATGCCATCGGCATCCTCGTGGATGGCGGCGCGGACGATGTCGGCGACGCTGCGGTTGTGGCCGAGGTGGATCACCTCGGCGCCATGGGACTGCAGGATCCGGCGGATGATGTTGATCGCCGCGTCGTGGCCGTCGAACAGTGACGCCGCACTGACGAAGCGCAGGGGTCCCCGCGCCGGGTCGGCGTCCCTGTCAATGCGTTCGGCGGGGCTGCTCATCTCGGGTCTCCAGCGGACCGGGGGGACAGTGTAGCGGCAGCCGGGGTCCGCACAAATCGCACCCGTCCGGCGGGCGGGCCGTTTGCATTGGAGGGCCGACTGGTGCTGTCATGCATGGATTACGCCAAGAACAAGCTGCGGGAAATGACTGGGGAGCCGATCGAAGACACCGGGCAGGATGTCTGCTCGACGCGCGAGGCCGCCGAGCGCCTCGGCGTGTCGCTTCGCACCGTGCAGCTGTGGTCCGAAGCCGGCGTGCTGCGCGCCTGGAAGACACCGGGCCGTCATCGCCGGATCCTGTTGTCGTCGGTCGACGAGCTCTTGCGCAAGCGCGGCGGCGAGCTCGCGCGGCGCGCGGAAAACGGCCGTTACCAGGTGCTGATCGTCGAGGACGAGCCGGATTTCCGCCGCCTGTTCGAGCTGCATCTGGGATCCTGGGGCCTGCCCATCGAGCTCCACAGCGTGCCGAGCGGATTCGATGCGCTGGTGCGCATCGGCGCTTCGCGGCCGGATCTCCTGATCACGGACCTGCGAATGCCGGGCATCGATGGCTTCGAGATGATCCGATCCCTGCAGGCTTCCGAAGCGATCACCGACCTCGAGGTCATTGTCGTCACGGCGCTGACCGAGCACACGATCCGCGAGCGCGGCGGTCTGCCCGAGCGCATCGCCGTACTGCACAAACCGCTGCGCTTCGAAGACCTTCGGCGCCGCCTGCTGCAACTGATCCAGAATCGCCCAGGGCTGGCCGCCGCCAGCTGACGTCGGCCGTCCGCGAGACTTTTGTCTTTT
Organism: uncultured Gammaproteobacteria bacterium; assembly: GCA_963747145.1. Classification (GTDB taxonomy): domain Bacteria; phylum Pseudomonadota; class Gammaproteobacteria; order Steroidobacterales; family Steroidobacteraceae; genus SCUD01. Next base: position 213,089 of record CAVVDZ010000004.1, read on the forward strand.
TGCAGGGCAAAATAAGCGTGATCGTCGCGGGCTAAACCGCTTCAGACCGCTTCCCTGTATTGCGATTACCTCTGAAACATCAGCAGGATCAACGACATGCCTCAGAACTCGGTCTTCATCCTCTCCGCCCGGCGCACGCCGATCGGCTCGATGCTCGGGACATTTGCAACGGTTGCCGCTCCTGCCCTCGGTGCCACGGCACTGAAAGCGGCCATCGCAAGTGCCGGTGCCGACCCGGCAAAAATCGATGAGGTCATCATGGGCTGCGTCCTGCCGGCAGGCCAGGGCCAGGCGCCGGCACGCCAGGCCGCGATCGCCGCGGGCGTGCCGATCTCGGTCCCGGCGACGACGGTCAACAAGATGTGCGGATCCGGCATGAAGGCCGTGATGCTCGCGGCCGACCAGATTACATCCGGCGGCGCCCAGCTCATCCTGGCGGGCGGCATGGAGTCGATGACCGGCGCCCCCTACCTGCTGCCGAAGGCTCGTTCCGGCTACCGGATGGGCCACGGCGAGATCCTCGATCACATGTTTTACGACGGCCTGCAGAGTCCCTGGGACGGCAAGCTGATGGGCTGCTTCGCCGACGCGACGGCCGCAAAATACGGCTTCTCGCGTGCCGACCAGGATGCCTTTGCGGCCGAATCGGTCCGGCGCGCGCTCGCCGCGATCGAAGCCAGGGCCTTCGATGCCGAGATCGCGCCAGTCACGGTCGCCGATCGCAAGGGCGAGCGCGTCGTAGCCCAGGACGAAACGCCCTTCAGCGTTTCGATCGAGAAGATTCCGAGTCTCAAGCCCGCTTTCGCGAAGGATGGCACGGTCACCGCGGCGAGTTCTTCGTCGATCGCCGATGGCGCGGCGGCGCTCCTGCTTGCGAGCCCGCAGGCAGCAGTGGGTTTCAAGCCGATCGCCCGGATCGTCGCGCATGCGAGCTTTGCCCACGCCCCCGAATGGTTCACGACCGCACCCGCGGGTGCGATCGCGAAGGTCCTGCAGCAGGCCGGCTGGAAAGCCGGCGACGTGGATCTCTACGAGGTCAATGAAGCCTTTGCGGTCGTGACCATGGCCGCGATGAAGGACATCGGGATCCCCCACGAGCGCGTCAACGTGAACGGCGGCGCCTGTGCGCTCGGTCATCCGATCGGCGCGACCGGCGCGCGCATCCTGACGACCCTTTTGCATGCGTTGATCAAGCGCGGCAAGAAGCGTGGTATTGCCGCGCTCTGCATCGGCGGCGGCGAAGCCACGGCCCTCGCCGTCGAGATCGCCTGAGGCCGGGTCAGTCGACGTCAAGGTCCTGGCCGACTTCCGAGGACAGCGGGATTCCGGCCACTTCGTAGCCGCGGCGGAAATCGCGCACATGGCGCGTCATCCAGGTCGCGGCTGCTTCCGCATCCTTTGATGCGACGGCCTCCACGATGTGTTTCTGCGCGGACTCGATGCGGCCGCGCGCCTGCGGCACTCGATCGATGATTACGGCGAGGCTCGGCTTCAGCAGCCTGAGCAGCGGCTCGTTCAGCAGCACGAAGACCGGGTTGTCGCTGGCTTCTCCCAGCGCATTGAAGAAATCCGCGACATCCTCGACTGCGAGGTCGCGATCGCCGCGGCGGCTGGCGAAACGCCTGGCAGACGCCGTGAGGCGCTCGAGCGCTTCCGCCGACCGCCGTTGCGCCGCCGCCTGCGCGATGCCCGGCTGGACGGCCTGCAGCGCTTCCCAGACGTCCACGACCCTCGTCTCGTGCAAGGTCAGGGCCTGGGAAAGACCACCGCCCACGGACTCGCGCGTCGGCCGCGTGACGTAGAGCCGCTTGCCGCCGGCACGGCGTCCGAGCAGCCCGCTGCTTTCCAGCTTGCGCAGCGCCTCGCGAACCGTCGAGCGATTGACTTCAAACTGGCGGGCGAGCTCCGTTTCTGTCGGAAGCGCCTGCCCTTCCTTCAGTTCACGGCGCAGGATCCGGGCCCGTATGGCCTCGGAAACGCGGAAATACGCAGGGGCATAACCAAGCGGTTCGAACACGGGTCACCTTTTCGCCATGGGGGCTTGCCTGTCGGATTGTCGGACAATAAGATGCGCCTGACAAGGGGGGTATCGGCCGCCCTGGAGGAGCCATGTTCCAGGTGGATTTCGACTTCCAGCTTGGGGATCGCGTCGATGAACTGCGCCAGGCGGTGCGCGAGTTCGCGGCCCGCCGGATCGCGCCGCGGGCCGGCGAGATCGACCGAAGCAACCGGTTCCCGCGCGACCTGTGGCCCGAGCTCGGCGCGATGGGCCTGCTCGGCATCACCGTGCCCGAGGAATTCGGCGGCCTCGGCTTCGGCTACCTCGAGCATGTCGTCGCGATGGAGGAAATCAGCCGCGCTTCGGGCTCGATTGGCCTGTCTTATGGCGCGCATTCGAACCTCTGCGTCAACCAGCTGCGCCGCTGGGCCAATGACGACCAGAAGCGCCGCTACCTGCCGAAACTGATCAGCGGCGAACACGTCGGCGCGCTCGCGATGAGCGAACCGGGATCCGGCTCCGATGTCATTTCGATGCGCACGCGTGCCGAGAAGCGCGGCGACGGCTACGTGCTGAACGGCAGCAAGATGTGGATCACGAATGGCCCGGAGGCCGACACCGCGGTCGTCTACGCAACGGTTGAGCCCGGAAGCGGCGCCCCCGGCATCACAGCGTTCATCGTCGAGCGTGGTATGCCCGGTTTCAAGAGCGCGCAGAAGCTCGACAAGTTCGGCATGCGCGGCTCGGATACCAGCGAACTCGTGTTCGAGGATTGCCACCTGCCGGCTGAAAACCTGCTGGGCGGGGTCGGTCAGGGTGCGGCAATCCTGATGTCCGGCCTTGATTACGAACGGCTTGTGCTGACCGGCGGGCCGCTCGGCCTGATGCGGGCGGCGCTCGACCTCATCACGCCCTACCTGCACGACCGCGAGCAGTTCGGCAAGCCGATCGGCAGTTTCCAGCTGATGCAGGCGAAGCTTGCCGACCTGTACACCGATTGCAATTCGTCCCGCGCCTATGCCTACGCAGTCGCGCGCGCCTGCGACGCCGGGCGCACGACCCGCTACGACGCCGCGGCTTGCCTCCTGCATGCCTCGGAACGTGCAACCCGTGCGGGGCTCGAGGCCATACAGGCGCTGGGCGGCAATGGCTATATCAACGACTATCCGGCGGGCCGTATCCTGCGCGATGCGAAGCTCTACGAAATCGGGGCCGGCACCAATGAGATCCGCCGCATGCTGATCGGACGCGAATTGTTCAAGGCGACCAGCCCATGAGCCGGATCGCGTCGCGCATCGACGCGGGAAGCGCCGATTTCGGCGAGAACGCGGCGCACACGCAGACCCTGGTCGCCGAGTTGCGCGCGCGCCTCGCGACGGCCGCCGCCGGTGGCGGCGAAGAGGCCCGGGCCAAGCATCTCGCGCGCAACAAGCTCCTGCCGCGCGATCGCATCGAGGCGCTGCTCGATCCCGGCAGCCCGTTCCTCGAAATCGCACCGCTTGCGGCCGGCGGCATGTACGGCGACGACGCGCCGGCGGCGGGCCTTGTCGCCGGCATCGGCCGCATCCACGGCCGCGAACTGCTGGTGGTCGCCAATGACGCGACCGTCAAGGGCGGCACCTACTATCCGATCACGGTCAAGAAGCACCTGCGCGCGCAGGAAATCGCACTCGAGAACCGGCTGCCCTGCGTCTATCTCGTGGATTCCGGCGGCGCCTTCCTGCCGCTGCAGGACGAGGTGTTCCCGGACCGCGAGCATTTCGGCCGGATCTTCTTCAATCAGGCCCGCCTCTCGGCTGCGGGCATCCCGCAGGTCGCGGTCGTGATGGGTTCCTGCACGGCGGGCGGCGCCTATGTCCCGGCGATGTGCGACGAATCGATCATCGTGCGCAACCAGGGCACGATCTTCCTCGGCGGCCCGCCGCTCGTGAAGGCCGCGACCGGCGAAGTCGTCGACGCCGAGTCGCTCGGCGGCGGCGACGTGCACGCACGCACCTCGGGCGTGGTCGATCACCTGGCCGACAACGACGCCCACGCGCTCGCCATGGCCCGCGAGATCGTGGCATCGCTCAATTACCGTCCATCGTCCTGGCTCGAGAGTGGCACGGCCGCGGACCCGGCCTACCCCGCCGAACAGCTCTACGGCATCCTGCCCCGCGACCTGCGCCAGCCCTACGACGTGCGCGAAGTGATCGCGCGCATCGTGGACGGTTCGGAATTCCACGAGTTCAAGGCGCTGTACGGCAAGACACTCGTCTGCGGATTCGCGAACATCTGGGGCTTCCCCGTCGCAATCCTCGCCAACAACGGCATCCTGTTCTCGGAGTCGGCGCTGAAGGGCGCGCACTTCGTCCAACTCGCGAATCGCCGCCGCGTGCCGCTCCTGTTCCTGCAGAACATCACGGGCTTCATGGTCGGCAAGCGCTACGAGAATGCGGGCATCGCGCGGGACGGGGCGAAGATGGTGACCGCAGTCGCCTGTTCGACCGTGCCCAAGCTGACGGTCGTGATCGGCGGCTCCTTCGGTGCCGGCAACTACGCGATGTGCGGACGCGCCTACGGCGGGCGCTTCCTGTGGACCTGGCCCAATGCGCGCATCTCGGTGATGGGCGGCGAGCAGGCGGCAAGCGTGCTGGCGACGGTGCGCCGCGACGGTGTCGAGGCGCGCGGCGGGAGCTGGCCCGAGGCCGAACAGAAGAAATTCACCGACGAGATCCGCGACCAGTACGAGCGCCAGGGCGATCCGTACTACGCGACTGCGCGGCTGTGGGATGACGGCGTGATCGACCCACTCGACACGCGCCGCGTGCTCGGACTCGCCTTGTCGGTCGTGGCCCGCGGGCCAGCGCCTGCCGCCGAGTCCTACGGCATCTTCCGGATGTGATGCCGATGCTTTCGATCACACGCGATGCACGCGGTCTCGCCACCCTGACGATGGACCGTCCCGACGCGCGCAATGCGCTGTCGGCGGAGATGGTCGCGCGCCTCACCGAGGCGCTCGCCGCTCTCGCCGGCGACCCTGCCGTGCGGATCGTGCTCCTGACCGGTGCGGGCGGGATGTTCTGCGCCGGCGCCGACATCGGTGAAATGCGTGCGGCGGGCGCAGCACCGGCCGAGCAGAACGAAGCCGACTCGCGGCGATTCGCGAACTTGCTGGTTCGCCTCGAGAACCAGCCGCAGCCAACCATCGCGATCGTCAACGGCGCGGCCTATGGCGGTGCTCTCGGCCTGATTGCGGGCTGCGACATCGCAATCGCGGCAGCCAGCGCGCGCTTCGCGCTGTCGGAAGTCCGGCTCGGGCTGGTCCCTGCAATGATCTCGCCCTTCGTGATCCGCGCGATCGGCGCGCGCCAGGCGCACCGCTGGTTCCTGACCGGTGAGGCAATGGACGCGGCCACTGCGATGCGCATCGGCCTCGTGCACGAAGCCGTGGACGATGCGGCACTCGCAGATGCAGTGAAGGGCGTGGTGGACTCCCTGCTCGCAGGTGGCCCGCGGGCACAAAGCGAAATCAAGCAGCTCCTGCGTCATGTCACCGGGCGCAGCAGCGCGGTCGACGAATCGGTGCTCTACGACACCTCGCGCTGGATCGCGCGGGTCCGTGCAGGCCCTGAAGCCCGCGAGGGGCTTTCAGCCTTCCTCGAGAAACGCCAGGCGAAGTGGCGCGATCCCGGCTGATGCTGCGGCGACTGCTGATCGCGAACCGCGGCGAGATCGCCTGCCGCATCATGCGGACCTGCCGCAGGCTCGGCATCCACTCGATCGCCGTTCATTCGGAGGCCGATCGCGGCGCGCTGCACGTGCGCACAGCCGACGAGGCGATCTGCATCGGTCCGGCCCCTGCCCGCGAGTCCTATCTCAATGCGGATGCCGTGATCCGGGCGGCACGCGAGAGCCGCGCGGATGCCATCCACCCCGGCTACGGATTCCTGTCGGAAAACGCCGCATTCGCGGAATCCTGCGAGGCTGCCGGAATCCGTTTCGTCGGACCGCCCGCTGCCGCGATCCGCGCGATGGGGTTGAAGCACGAGGCCAAGGCCATCGTCTCCGCGGCCGGCGTGCCGGTCGTGCCCGGCTACATGGGCGACGACCAAAGCGACAAGGTGCTGAAACGCGAAGCGGAGCGAGTCGGCTATCCGTTGCTGGTCAAGGCGGTCGCCGGCGGCGGCGGCAAGGGCATGCGCGTCGTGCGCACTGCCTCCGAACTCGCGGAAGCGATCCGCGGTGCGCGCGGCGAGGCCGAGAATGCATTCGGCGACGGGAGACTCATGCTGGAGCGCTTCCTGGAGCGCCCGCGGCACATCGAGGTGCAGGTCTTCGGCGACGGTCACGGCGATTGCCTGCACCTGTTCGAACGCGAATGCTCGGTCCAGCGGCGCTACCAGAAGATCATCGAGGAATCGCCCTCGCCTTTCCTGAAGCCCGCGACCCGCGAGGCGATGACATCGGCCGCCGTGCGCGCTGCCCAGGCCGTCGGCTACGTGAACGCCGGCACCATCGAATTCATCGTCAGCGCCGACGGCGAATACTTTTTCATGGAAATGAACACGCGCCTGCAAGTCGAGCATCCGGTGACCGAGGCTGTGACCGGGCTCGACCTGGTCGAGTGGCAGCTCCTCGTCGCAGCGGGCGAACGCCTGCCGCTCCGGCAGGAGCAATTGCGCCAGCGGGGCCATGCGATCGAGGCGCGCATCTACAGCGAAGACCCGCGGCGTGGATTCCTGCCCTCGACCGGCAGGATCGAGCGATTCGCCTGCCCGCCGCCGGATGCGCATTGGCGCGTGGATCGCGGCGTCGAGGACGGCGACGCCATCACCGTTTACTACGACCCGATGATCGCGAAGGTCATCGCGAGCGGACCCGATCGTGCTGCGGCGCTCGCGACGCTTTCGCATTGCCTCGCGCACACGGCGATCTTCGGGGTCGCGACCAATCTGCCGCTGCTGCGCGAGATCGCCGCGCATCCGCAATTCGCCGCGGGCGACGTGGACACAGGCTTCATTGATCGTGAACTCGAGGCGTTGACACGTCCAGTGCCTGTGGCGCCTGAGTCGCTGCTGCTCGCGGCGAGCCTGGCGCTCGATGCCCCCGCAGGCGCGGCCGCCTCGCCGTGGGCGCAGGGCGATGCCTGGCGCATGACGGGATCCGGGCGGCAGGCGATCGGCCTCCGGTCACCGGATTTCCAGCAATGGCGCGCGACGAAGCGTGGCGAGCGCATCGAGATTCTGCAAGCCAATGCGGGTCTCGCAGGCAGTGTCGTTGCCGATGGCAATGAACGTTATGCGGTTGATGCGGGCGCCGGCCCGCGTACAGTCGAGCTGATCCGCCATGGCGGGCAACTGCAGATCATCGGCGCACGAACAGATGAGATTGCGCTGGTCCCGGCCTGGCCCTTCGATCGCAGCGTCGAGGACGCCGACGCGCATCCGGCGTCGCCGCTGCCCGGGCGCGTCGTCGAACTCCGTGTGAAGGCGGGCGAACAGGTTGCGCGCGGCGATGTGCTCGCCGTCGTCGAGGGCATGAAAATGCAGCACGCGATCAAGGCCGCTCGTGCGGGCCGCATCGCCTCGGTGCTGACGCGAGCGGGTGAGCTGGTCGATGCCGATACCGTGCTGTTTGACATAGAACCCACCTGAGCCCGCGGTTGTTTTGCGTCGCAAGACCCGCTAACGTTCTGTCCCCATTGAGTTGTCTGCACTTTTGTTCGCAGGTGCAGTAAAGGGATGCATGCAGATTCGAAACAAGGTGGTTGCCATCACCGGCGGTGGCCGCGGACTCGGCCGGGCCATGGCACTCGCTTTCGCCGCCAAGGGCGCCCGGATCGCGGCGCTTGATGTCAATGCAAAGGATCTCGCGGAAACCTGCGCGCAATGCACGGCGCTCGGCGCGCAGGCGAAAGGCTATCCAACCGACGTCGTCGATGAATCCCAGGTCATCGCCAGCATGGATGCCATCGTCGCGGACTTCAGCAGCCTCGATGTCCTGATCAATAACGCGGGCATCACGCGCGACGCCCTGCTCGTCAAGGCGAAGGACGGCGAAATCCTTTCAAAGCTGTCGCTTGCGCAGTGGAATGCCGTGCTGAACGTCAATCTGACGGGCGTTTTCCTGTGCGCGCGCGAAGCGGCCGAACGCATGATCCGCCTCGGAAACGGAGGCCTGATCATCAATATCTCCTCGATCTCGCGCGAAGGAAACGCCGGCCAGACCAATTATTCGGCCGCGAAAGCGGGGGTCGCCGCGATGACCGTCGTCTGGGCCAAGGAACTGGCGCGCCACGGGATACGGAGCGCCGCCATTGCGCCCGGGTTCTGCGCAACCGACATCCTCGCCGCGATGAAACCGGAACTCGTCGCCAAGGTCACAGAAGCAGTGCCGATGGGCCGGCTCGGCGACCCCGCGGAAATCGCCTCGACCGCGGTCTACATCGCCGAGAACGACTTTGTGAACGGGCGCGTCATCGAAGTGGACGGGGGCCTCCGGCTCTAGGCGCCTGTAAACTGTCGCCGGGGGACAAGCAATGAAGCTGGATCAGGTCAGGGCGGTCATCACCGGCGGTGCCTCGGGCCTCGGGCTCGCGACGGCCAGGCGGCTCGTTGCCGCGGGCGGCAAGGTCACCCTCCTCGATGTGCAGGACGCCGCCGGCCAGGCGGCCGCGGAGGCACTTGGCAAGGCTGCGCGCTACGGCCACTGCGATGTCACCAGCGAGTCCGGCGCCGAGACCGCGATCCGCGACGCTGCGGAGTGGATGGGCGGATTGAACCTCGCCGTGTCCTGCGCCGGTGTCGCGACGCCCGGCAAGCTCCTCGGCCGCGACGGACCGCTCTCTTCCGCAGCCTTCCAGCGTGTCCTCGCGATCAATACGACCGGCACGTTTCATGTCGATCGTGCGGCGGCGGCGTTGATGCAGAACAACCAGGCCGACGCCGACGGCGAGCGCGGCCTCCTGATCCACACGGCGTCCGTCGCGGCCTACGAGGGGCAGATCGGCCAGGTCGCGTATGCGACCTCGAAGGCGGCGGTCGCAGGCATGGTGTTGCCGCTCGCGCGCGAGCTGGCGCGCTTCGGCATCCGCGTCGTCGGAATCGCGCCGGGCCTGTTCGGGACGCCGATGATGGCCGGGCTGCCGCAGGAAGCGCAGGACTCGCTCGGCAAGCAGGTGCCGTTCCCGCCGCGCCTCGGCCGGCCGGAGGAATATGCCGAGCTGGTCGCCTCCATTTGCACGAACACCATGCTGAATGGCACCACGATCCGCCTCGACGGAGCCATCAGGATGGCGCCACGATGAAAAATGTTTGGCTCTCGTCGTGGAGCGGACTGATTGCAGCATTGTTGCTGACCGGATGCGTCAGCCAGCCGCTCACGACTCGCGCGGAGAGTCCTGCCTCCAGCGGGATCAACATCCCGATCGAGTACTACAAGCTCGGCAACGACCTGAAGGTCGTGCTGGCGCGCGACTCGTCCGCCCCGACTGTCACTGTCGGCGTTTACTACCAGATCGGTATGCGCATCGAGCCGCGCGACCGCACCGGCTTCGCGCACCTGTTCGAGCACCTGATGTTCCAGGGCTCGACCAATCTCGGCAAGATGGAATTCGTCCGCCTGGTCGAGAGCAACGGCGGCGTATTCAACGGCTCCACCCGCCTCGACTACACGAACTACTACGAAATCGTTCCCGCCCACACCCTGGAGACCATCCTGTGGGCCGAGGCGGATCGCATGCGCGGGCTTGCGATCACGCAGGACAACCTCACGAACCAGCAGGGCGTCGTCAAGAACGAAGTGAATGACAACGTGCTGAACCAGCCCTATGGCGGCTTTCCCTGGCTGTCCATGCCGCAGCTCGCGAACGAGAACTGGTACAACGCCCACAACTTCTACGGCGATCTCGCGCACATCGACGCGGCGACGCTCGAGGATGCGCGCGCGTTCTTCGACACCTACTACGCGCCCAACAATGCGGCCCTGGTCGTCGCCGGCGACTTCGAGCCTGCCCAGGCCCGGGCGTGGATAGAGAAGTACTTTGCGCCGCTGCCCGCGCGCGCGCAGCCCCCGCGTCCCGACATCAGCGAGCCGGCGCAGCTCGCGGGCAAGCGCAAGTCCACCGTGGACCCGCTCGCGCCGCGTCCCGCACTTGCGGTCGCCTGGCATGTCCCCGAGCGCGGCACGCCGGAGCTCTACGCCTTCGGGCTCCTCGACCAGATCCTGCTGCAGGGCGAGGACAGCGCGCTGTGGCAGAAGCTCGTGCAGGAGCGCGGCTACGCCGGCGGTGTCGGCGGCGGCATCAACCTGCTCGGCAACATGTTCAACTACGACGGGCCGATGCTCTGGACCGTCTACCTGGTCCACGACCCGGCGGTTGCAGCAGACACCATCCTCGCGGATGTCGATGCGGAGATTGCGCGGCTCAAGAACGCGCCCCCAACGCCGGCGGAACTCGACCGGGCGCTCACCAAGATCCGCGCCGATCTCTATGACCTCGCTGGTGCGAGCGACCACTTCGGGCTCGTGGACCTGCTGGCCTCCTTCGCACTCTTTGACGACGACCCGACGCTGATCAACCGCATCGAGTCGGAATTCCGCGCGATCAAGCCGGAGATGATCTCCGACGTCGCGCGCCGTTACCTGCAGGACAGCCAGAAGAGCGTGCTGGTCGTCGAACCCGGGAAGGCACCGGGCGGAGCGAAGCCATGAAGCGATTCATCGGCCTGGCACTCGCGCTCCTCGCATTCACCACCGTCGCGGAAGAACGCCAACTCCCGCCCGCGCCCGGTCAGCCGCGCGATTTCACGTTGCCGGCAAGGGAAACGCTGCAGCTTCCCAATGGCCTGTCGCTGACCTTCGTCGATTACGGCACTGTGCCGAAGGTCACGGTCTTCGCCGTGGTCCGCACCGGCAACATCGACGAAGGCGAATCGACCTGGCTCGCCGATGTCGCGGTCGAGATGCTGAAGGAAGGCACGGCGACGCGCTCGGCCGCCGACATCGCGAAGAGCGCCGCCGGCATGGGCGGTTCACTCTCCGTCGGTGCCGGCGCCGAGCAAACCTCCGTCGGAATCTCGGTGTTGTCCGAGCATGCCGCCGAGGCTGCGAAACTGGTCGCCGACGTGCTGCGCAACCCGCGCTTCCCGGAATCCGAGCTGCCGCGTGTGCTTGCGAATTTCGAGCGGAGTCTCGTCGTCGCCCGCGCGGAGCCCGACTCGATCGCGGGCGAGGCGCTCGCAAAGCTGGTCTACGGCGATCATCCCTTCGGGCATGTGCTGCCGGCGGCGGGTCAACTGGAAACCTATGACATCGCGGCCGTGCGCGGCTTCTACGAGCGCAATTTCGGCGCCCGGCGCACGCATGTCTATGTCGCCGGACGTTACGATCGGAAAGCCCTTGAGGCAGCGCTGAAGCAGGCATTCGAAGACTGGCGCGAGGGGCCGTCGCCATCCTTCATTCCGGCGAAGGCGAGCGAGACCCTGCAGCTGCAGCTCATCGATCGGCCGGACGCGCCGCAATCGTCGCTGCGCATTGCCGTTCCCGTGCCGCACCCGGCGTCTGCGTCTTATTTCCCGACCACGCTGACCAACAGCCTGCTGGGCGGCACCTTCAGCTCGCGCATCACGACCAACCTGCGCGAGGACAAGGGTTACAGCTATTCACCGGATTCCTCGATCAGCGCGCGTCGTGGCAATGCCCTGTGGATCATGTCCGCCGAGATCACCGCCGAGCACACGGCCGATGCGCTGACCGAGATTTTCCGCGAGATCGATCGCCTGCAGCGGGAACCGCCGGCCGCCGGGGAGCTCGACGCCATCAAGCGCTATCGCGCGGGCCTCTTCGTGATCGGCAATTCCTCACCGAATGGCGTACTGGGGCAACTCGCGTTCCTGGACCTCCACGGGCTGCCGCCGGAATTCCTGCTGCGTTGGGTCGCGAACATGTATGCGGTGACGCCGCAGCAGGTCACGGACATCGCGCAGCAATACATCCGGCCCGAGCGCATGACCATCGTGATCGTAGGCGACCTCAGGAAGATCGGCGACAGCGTGCGCGCGCTGCCGCAGTTGCAGGGGGCACGCATGCCATGACCGATCGCGACGTCATGGAATACGACGTCGTGATCGTCGGTGCCGGCCCGGGCGGGCTCGCAACCGCCATCCGCCTGAAGCAGCTGAAGCCCGAGCTCGGCGTCTGCGTGCTGGAAAAGGCGTCCACGATCGGCGCGCACATGCTGTCGGGCTGCGTGATGGAACCTGCCGCACTCGACGCGCTGCTGCCCGAATGGCGATCGTCGATGCCCGCCATCTGCGTGGCGGCGAAACGCGACGAGTTCTGGTACCTGACGCGGAAGTCCAGCTTCCGCCTGCCGAATCCGCCACAGATGAACAATCACGGCAACTTCATCCTGTCGCTGGGACTCCTCGTGTCGTGGATGTCGCAGCGCGCCGAAGCGCTGGGAGTCGACGTGTTCCCGGGATTTTCGGCCGCCGAAGCCCTGATCGAGGACGGCCGGGTCGCCGGCGTGCGGCTCGGGGACATGGGTCTCGACAAGGAAGGCAGACCGGGCCCGAATTACGCGCCTGGCGCCGACATCCGTGCCGGCACGACGATCCTCGCCGAGGGCTGCCGCGGCAGCGTCACGAAAAAGGTCATTGCGAAGCTCGAACTCGACGCGGGCTGCCAACCGCAGACCTACGGCCTCGGCTTCAAGGAATTGTGGCAATTGCCCGCCGGTCGCGCCGAACCCGGCCTGATCCAGCATTCGGTCGGCTGGCCGGTCGATAGCCACACCTATGGCGGCAGCTTTCTCTATCACCTCGACCAGGATCGCGTGTATGTCGGTTACGTCGTCGGCCTCGACTACTCCGATCCGCGTTTCGCGCCATTCGAAGCTTTCCAGCAATTCAAGAATCACCCGCGCATCCACAAGCTGCTCGAGGGCGGTGAACTCCTGTCCTATGGCGCGCGCACGATCGCGGCTGGCGGCTGGCAATCGCTTCCGCGCATGGATGCGCCGGGTCTGCTGCTGGTCGGCGACGCCGCGGGCACTCTCAACGTGCCGAAGATCAAGGGCGTGCACCAGGCGATCCGCTGCGGCGTGCTGGCCGCGGAGCACCTCGCGGAGAGCGGAAAGACGGAGGGCTTCGACGCACGCTGGCGCGCCTCGGAAGGCGGTCGCGAACTGAAACGCGTGCGCAACATCAAGCCGGGCTTCCATCGCGGGCTCTGGTTCGGCATCGCGAACGCCGCATTCGAGACGGCGCTCGGCGGCCACAGCCCCTGGACGCTGTCGCACACCGAGAATCACCTCGCCCTGCATCGCCTGGGCGACGGCGAGGCGCCTGTGCGCGACTGGGGCGATCGCGACCTGCCCCCGCGCGACCGTGTCAGCGCCGTGTTCCACGCCGGCAACGTGCATGACGAAAGCCAGCCGGTGCACCTGAAGGTCTCCGACACGACGATCTGCGCGACGAGTTGCATCACGGACTTCGGCAATCCCTGCGAGCGATTCTGTCCCGCCGGCGTCTACGAGATGGTTGATGACGGCAAGGGCGGCAGGAAGCTGCAGATCAATGCCGCGAACTGCGTGCACTGCAAGGCCTGCGACATCAAGGACCCCTACGGCATCATCACCTGGACCACGCCGGAGGGTGGGTCGGGCCCGAACTACCAGAACCTGTAGATGAACGCCGAGCAGCCGATCTGGACGCCTTCGCTGCTCCGCATCGCGGATGCGAACCTGACGCGATTCATGGCCTTTGCGGCGGCGCGCGGCGCACCATCGGGTGACTGCGCGGACCTTTATCGCTGGTCGATCGAGCAGCCTGCCGCGTTCTGGGAAAGGCTCTATGAATTCGCCGACGTCGTCGGCAAACGCAGCGGGTCCGTGCTCGTGGATGGGGACCGCATGCCGGGCGCGCGCTGGTTCCCCGGCACGCGGCTCAATTTCGCGGAAAACCTGCTGCGCGGGCCCGATCGCGAACCGGCGCTGGTGTTCCGCAACGAACGCGGGGCGCGGCGCGAGTTGAGCTGGCAAGAGCTGCGCAATGAAGTCGCGCGCATCGCCGACGGCCTGCGCGAATCGGGCGTCGGCCCTGGCGATCGCGTCGCCGGCTTTTTACCGAATGTACCCGAGTCCGTCATCGCGATGCTGGCGTCCGCCAGCATCGGCGCCACCTGGACCTCCTGCTCGCCGGATTTCGGTGTGCACGCGGTGCTGGACCGGTTCGGGCAAGTCGCGCCCAAGGTGCTGTTCACGGCCGACGGTTATTTCTATGCGGGAAAGACGATCGATTCGCTGGCCGCAGTCAAAGGCGTGCTCGCAAAGCTTCCCTCCGTGTCACGCGTGGTGGTCGTGCCGTATGTCAGCGAGGACCCGGCGATCACGGGTATGCCGAAGGCGGTGGCATTCGCGCAATTCGGCCGCAGCGCCGCGCCGCTGACCTACGAGCAGCTGCCCTTCGACCATCCGCTCTATGTGCTTTATTCGTCCGGCACGACCGGCGTGCCCAAGTGCATCGTGCACGGCGCCGGCGGCACGCTGCTGCAGCACCTCAAGGAGCATCTGCTGCACACGGACGTCAAGCCGGGTGATCGCCTGTTCTTCTTCACGACCTGCGGCTGGATGATGTGGAACTGGCTCGCGAGCGGCCTCGCCGCGGGCGCCACGCGTCGTGCTCTACGACGGCTCGCCCCTGCACCCGGGCCCGGGCGTGCTCTGGGAAATGGCGGCGGACGAGTCAGTCACGATTTTCGGCGCGAGCCCGAAGTACCTCGCGGCGCTCGAGAAATCCGGCTACCGGCCGCGGGATCGGCACAGCCTCTCGGTGCTGCGCACGTTCCTGTCCACCGGCTCACCTCTGGCGCCTGAGCAATTCGATTTCGTCGCCGATGCGATCGGCCCGGACATCCAGCTCGCCTCCATTACCGGTGGCACCGACATCGTTTCCTGCTTCGCGCTCGGCAATCCACTGCTGCCCGTCTATCGCGGCGAAATCCAGTGCCGCGGCCTCGGCATGAAGGTCGAAGTCTGGGACGATCAGGGCCGTGCGGTCACCGACGGGCGCGGCGAACTGGTCTGCACCGCGCCGTTTCCCTCGATGCCGATCGGATTCTGGAATGACGCGGACGGCAGCCGCTATCGCGCCGCCTATTTCGAACGCTACCCGGGTGTCTGGCATCACGGCGACTACGCGATCCTGACCGGGCGCGGCGGTCTCGTGATCCTCGGGCGCTCGGACGCCGTGCTGAATCCCGGCGGCGTGCGCATCGGAACCGCCGAGATCTATCGCCAGGTCGAGCAGCTCGACGAAGTGCTGGAAGCCGTGGTCGTCGGCCAGGAATGGCAGAACGACGTGCGGGTCGTGCTGTTTGTCCGGCTGCGCGAGGGCCTCGCGCTTGACGAGGCGCTTCGCGAACGCATCCGCCGCCAGATCCGCACCAACACGACACCGCGCCATGTTCCAGCGGTGATTCTCGAGGTGCCGGAGATTCCACGCACGATCAGCGGCAAGATCGTCGAACTCGCCGTGCGCGAGACGATCCACGGCCGCCCGGTAAAAAACACCGACGCGCTGGCGAATCCGGCGGCGCTCGAACACTTCCGCAACCGCGCCGAACTCAAGAGCTGAACCGGATGCCCGGCGCCACATCGCTGACGGACCGGTGCCAGGTCTTGCTCGCCGCGCAGGGACAATCGCTCGACGACGCCCAGCGCAAGGTGCTGGCCCGTCTCGAGGGACTGCGACGGCGGCTGCTCGCGCGCCAGACCGGCAGTTCGCTGATCAAGAATCTGCTGCCCGGCACGCGCAGGACCCCGCTGCGCGGCCTCTGGCTCTGGGGCGGAGTCGGCCGCGGCAAGACTTTCCTCGTGGACCAGTTCTTCACCGAGCTGTCGTTCGCCGAAAAGCGGCGCGAGCATTTCCACCGCTTCATGCAGGATGTGCACGCAGGCCTCAGGCGCCACGCCAGCAAGCCATCGCCATTGAAGCACGTTGCGGTCGAGATCGCAGCCAGGGCCCAGCTGCTGTGCTTCGACGAGTTTTCCGTCAACGACGTTGCGGACGCGATGATCCTCGCGGCGCTGCTCGAAGAGCTCTTCCGGAATGGCGTGACACTGGTCGCAACTTCCAACCTGGCGCCGGGAGATCTCTATCGTGACGGATTGCAGCGGGCGCGCTTCCTGCCGGCGATCGCACGGATCGAGCGTCACTGCAAGGTGATGGAACTCGATGCCGGCATCGACTACCGCTTGCGCCGGCTCGAACGCGCACAGCTCTTCCTCGGACCGGATATCGCGGACGCCGAAGCCAGGATGGCCGTTGAGTTCGAGCGCATGGCGGACGGGCCCGGTGTTGCGGATCTGGATGTCGAGGTCGAGGGACGCCCCGTGCGTGCGGTCCGCGAGGGCGACGATGTCGTCTGGTTCAAGTTCCGCAAGCTCTGCGACGGGCCGCGCTCCGCCGCCGACTACATCGAGATCGCGCGCTGCTATCACACGGTGCTCGTGAGCAAAGTGCCGGTCATGGATGCGACGTCGATGACGCCGCGCGGCGTTTCATCACGATGGTGGACGAGTTCTACGATCGTGGCGTCAAGCTGATCCTGTCCACGGCCGCCTCGACACCGGAGGCTCTCTATCGCGGAGAGCGCCTCGCTTTCGAATTCCGCCGCACGGCGAGCCGGTTGAACGAGATGCAGGGGCGGGAATATCTGGCCAGGCCGCATCGGCCGTGACCAGGCCCTAAACTGAATCGCCCTCAGGTTTCGGTCGCGGCTCGCCCATGCGGTAGACGGCGATGATTCGATGGGTCACGGTGTCGCGCAGCACGTTGAACCACTGGCCGCAGCCAAAGCTGTGGCACCAGCGCTCGGCATGCTGGCCCTTCGGGTTCGCGCGGAAGAACAGGTAACTGGACCAGGCCTCGTCGCTGCAATCCGGCGGCGGGCGCGCAATGTGCGCCTCGCCGCCGTAGGTAAACTCCGGCTCGTCGCGGGTTCCGCACCAGGGACACTCGATGCGCAGCATTTCGGTATCCTACCCACGATATCCGATGTCGCGCTATTCCTTTCCTGCCCTCGCCCTGCACGCCCTGCGCGGCCACCAGCACTGGTCGCGCGCGCTGCGAAACGACGCGCCGAAACCGACGTATGACGCGGTGATCATCGGCGGCGGCGGCCACGGGCTCGCGACGGCGTACTTCCTCGCGAACAAGCACGGCATGAACCGTATTGCCGTCCTCGAGAAGGGCGTCATCGGCCACGGCAACTCCGGCCGCAACACGCAGGTGGTCCGTTCCGACTATTACCACCTGCCCAGTTCGAAATTCTTCGAGCGTTCATTGCGCCTGTATGAAGGACTGAGCCGGGAACTGAACTACAACATCATGTTGAGCCAGCGCGGCAAGATCAATGTGGCGCACAGCCCGCATGAAATGGAGATGCAGCGCCGCTCGGTGAATGCGATCCGGATGAACGGCGTCGATGCGGACATGCTGACCGCGGACGACCTGCGCCGATTGGAGCCGGCGCTCAATTTCAAGGGCCGCTATCCCATCGAGGGCGGTTCCGTGCAATGGCGCGGCGGCCTGGCACGTCATGACGCCGTCGTCTGGGCCTTCGCGCGCGCGGCGGGAAAACTCGGCGTCGATATCGTGCAGGACTGCGAGGTCACGGGTTTTCGCATTGAGCATGGCCGCGTTACCGGCGTCGACACGAATCGCGGTCACATCTCTGCGCCGCGCGTCTGCATGGCCGTTGCCGGTCATTCTTCCGAACTCGCGCGCAAGGCGGGCATCCGGCTTCCGATCAACAGCACGGCGCTGCAGGCCATGGTCACGGAACCGGTCAAGCCGATGCTGCATCACGTGCTGATGTCGGCCGTGGTGCACGCCTACGTCAGCCAGTCGGATCGCGGCGAGATCATCCTCGGCGGCGGGGCCGACATCTTCCACTCTTACGCCCAGCGTGGAGGCCTGCCGGCGATGGAGACCATCGCGCAGGCCGCGGTCGAGTTGTATCCGTCGCTCGGCCGCCTGCGCCTGATGCGCCAATGGGCCGGCATCGTGGACATCACGCCGGACACGAGCCCCATCATGGGGCTGACGCCCATACAAGGACTCTTTGTTTCCGGCGGCTGGGGCACGGGCGGCTACAAGGCGATTCCCGCCGGCGGCGAAACGATGGCCTGGACCATCGCGAACGGTCGCCCGCATGAACTGATCACGGCTTTCGGCCTCGGACGATTTGCGACCGGTGCGCTCGTCGATGAAGGCGCAGCATCCGGAGTGGCGCACTGATGGCCGCACGCTCCGGTGGTGGATTCCGCCTTGCCGCCGGCGGTCGCATCGATCGCTTGCGTCCGCTGACATTCCTCTGGAACGGCCGCGCAATGCCCGCCTATGCCGGCGACACGATTGCATCGGCCTTGCTCGCAAGTGGCGTGCGCGTTGTCGGCCGCGGCATGAAGTTTCATCGCCCGCGCGGAATCCTGTCGGCAGGCATCGAGGAACCCAACGCGCTTGTGACCCTTGGCACAGGCGCATCGATCGAGCCGAACACGCGCGCGACGATGATCCCGGCGCGCGAAGGCCTCGAGGTCCGGGCGCAGAACTGCTGGCCCACTGTGGATTTCGATTTCGGGCGCCTGTTCGACGCGACGGCACCGCTCTGGCCGGCCGGTTTTTACGGCAAGACCTTCATCTGGCCGTCCTGGCATTTCTACGAGCGTTTCATCCGCAGGGCTGCCGGCCTCGGACCCGCGCCGGCGTTGCCGGATCCAGCACGCTATGAGGCCGTCAATGCGCACTGCGACCTGCTCGTCGTCGGCGGCGGGCCCGCGGGGCTTCTTGCCGCCGTCGCTGCCGCGCGTGCGGGACAGAGAGTGATCCTCGCCGAGCAGGACTTCGAGTTCGGCGGCCAGCTGCAAGGCTCGACGTCGAGGATCGACGGCCGGCCCGCGATGAACTGGGCCGGACAACGGGTTGTGGAGCTTGAAGCCCTGCCCAATGTCAGCCTGCTGAAATCGACCACGGCGTTCGGGCTCTACGATCATGGCAACGCGGGCCTGCTGCAGCGACTCGATTTCGACGACGCGGCCGGCGCGATCCGTCAGCGCTACTGGCGTATTCGCGCAAGAGAAACGCTGCTCGCCTGCGGCGCGATCGAGCAGCCGCTGGTGTTCGAATCCAACGACCTGCCCGGCATCATGCTGGCCGGTGCCGTGCGTCAATACGCGAATCGCTATGCAGTCGCGGTTGGCCGGCGTGTCGTGTTCGCGACCAACAATGATTCCGCCTACCTCGCGGCGCTCGACCTGGTCTCTGCTGGCGTCGAGGTGCCATTCCTGTTCGACAGCCGCCCGACGGCTCCCGAGGCGCTCGCAGGCTCACTGCGCGCGCGCGGCGTGGAAGTCCGTGCCCGCGTGGTCGTCGTGAAGGGCCTCGGCCGCCCGACCCTCGAAGGCCTGCGCTACGGATCGCTGACCGTCGACGGCTCCATTGGTGATCTCCACGAGGTCCAATGCGATGCGCTCGGCATGTCCGGCGGCTGGTCGCCGACCGTGCACCTCTTCTCGCAGGCACGCGGCAAGCTGGAGTTCGACGACCTGCGCAAGTGCTTCCTGCCGCGATCCGGTACGGCGCCCGTGATCTGCGCGGGTTCAGTGACGGGCACGGCCACGCTTGCCGAAACGCTGGCAAGCGCCGCGGCATCGATCAGCGCAATGTCGCCAATGGCAATGCCGACAGTCGATGAGCCCCATGTAAGTGCCGATGTCGGCGCGCTGCGCCGCACGCCCGCCGGGCGCAGGCGCCGTCAATGGCTCGACCTGCAACACGATGTCACGGTCGCCGATGTCGGGCTCGCGCTCGCGGAAGGGTTTGAGAATGTCGAGCTGCTGAAGCGCTACACGACGGCCGGCATGTCGGTGGACCAGGGCAAGACGAGCAACCTGAATACGCTCCTGACCGTCGCCGAGCTGACGGGGAAGAATCCCGGGGACATCGGCACGACCACCTACCGTCCGCCCTACTCGCCCGTCACGCTCGGCGCGCTCGCGGCGCGCCAGGGCGGCGATCGTTTCGCGCCGAAGCGGCGGCTGCCGGCACATGCTGAACATGCGGCGCTCGGCGCGCACTGGTGGGAAGCCGGTGGCTGGATGCGCCCGGCCTGTTATCCGAGGACCGGCGAATCCGTACACGACGCGGTCCAGCGCGAAGCGCTTGCGGTCCGCAATGCGGTCGGCATCTATGACGCATCGCCGCTCGGCAAGATTGAGGTCGCGGGGCCCGACGCCGCGCGATTCCTCGACTTTTTCTACATCAACAATGTGCTGACGCTCGCGCCGGGCCGCGCACGCTATGGCCTGATGCTGAACGAGAACGGCGTCATCATCGATGACGGCACGATCGCAAGGCTCGGCCCTGAACATTTCCTGGTGACGACGACGAGCGGGGCTGCCTCCCGCATTGCGCTGTGGCTGGAGGAATGGCGACAGTGCGAGTGGCCGCAGCTCGAAGTGTTCGTCACGCCCGTGACCACCCAATGGGCGACGATCGCGGTATCCGGGCCGCGATCACGCAGCCTGCTGCAAAGGCTGGACATGGACGTCGCCGTGGACGGCGAATCCCTGCCGCACATGCACATTCGTGAGGGCCACATGGGCCACCTCCCCGTTCGCCTGTATCGAATCAGCTTCTCCGGTGAACTCGGTTACGAAATCAACGTGCCGGCACGCCATGGCGCGGCGCTCTGGGAACAACTGATGGTGTCGGGCAAGGACCTGGGCGTCGTGCCCTATGGCATCGAATCCCTGCTGCTGCTGCGACTCGAGAAAGGCTTCCTGCATGTCGGCGTGGATACCGATGGCACGACCTCGCCCGCCGATGTCGGCTGGGGCGAGATCGCGATGAAGAAGAAGGCGGATTACGCAGGCAAACGATCGCTGACGCGCGGTGACAATTTGAGGCCCGACCGGCTGCAGCTTGTCGGACTGGCGGCCGACGATGCCGAGGTTCTCGTCGCCGGCGCACACCTGCGGCTGCCCGGAACGTGCGAAGGCAGCGACGGCTGGGTGACTTCGGCCGGGATCTCGCCGGCGCTGGGGCGGCCCATCGCCTTGGCATTGCTGCGCGGCGGCCGCGGCCGCCTCGGCGAGACGATCTTCGTGCACGATCTCGACCGGCGCTGCCGGGCGAGCGTCGTCACGACGCCCTTCTACGACCCGGAAGGAGCGCGCCTGCATGCCTGAGCTCGTTACCAGGCTCCCACCCCGCGCATCCGTCCGGCTCCAGGTTGCGAGTCGGGCGTTGCAGGACGCTGCCGCTCTGGCATTCGGCGGCGTTTCACTGCCACGACAGCCGAACAGCTGGAACGGTCAGGACCCGCTCATCTGGTGGGTCGCGCCCGATGCCTGGCTGATCCAGTCGACGCAGGCGGGCAATGACATCGCGGCGATGACGCGAAGCGCCTGCGCAAATCTTCCCTGCACAGTCACGGATCTCTCGGACGCGCTCGAGACCATCGCGCTCGACGGTCCGGATGCAGCCGGCGTACTGGCGCGTGGATCCGGCCTCGACCTGCGCGAAGAATCGTTCGGTGCGCAAGTCTGTGCCCGCACGCGCCTTGCGCAACTGCCGGTGCTGGTCCGCAAGGCGACGTCCACGCGATTCGAGCTCGTCGTCGATCGATCGGCGGTCCAGTATCTGGAGGATTGGCTTCAGGACGCTGCAATCGGCGTCATCTAGTACCGGTCAGGCAAGCGCCGTCGGCGGGATTCAGCTTTCCTTGCGCAGGTAGTCGTCGGTGCGATTCAGCCAGTCCTCGCGCGGCGGCGCGAACACATCGACGTCCAGCGTGTCCTCGAGCGCCTCGGCGGAATGCGGCAGGTTGGGCGGAATCACCAGCACCTCGCCCGCCGCAACCACGACCTCGCGCTCGCCCTGCTCGCCCAGCCAGAGACGGAGCTTGCCCGTGACGACGTAGGTCAACTGCTCGTTGTGATGCGAGTGCCGGGGCACCGTATCGCCTTTCTTCAGGACGATCTGCGCAATCATGGCTTGCTCACCCGAGATCATGCGCCGGGTGATGCTGCCCTTCATGGGTTCCTCGGGTATGTCGGTCCAGCGATGAAGCTGCACACCTGTCTCCTCGATCATTTTCCGGCTCCTCGTCCTGCGAAGTCGTCTTTGTACGCGCTCACGCTACAATCCTTCAATGGATTTCCTGCTGTTGCCTGAATTCTGGCTTGGGCTGGGCACGATCATCTGGGTCAATCTGCTGCTTTCAGGGGACAACGCGGTCGTGATAGCGCTCGCCGCGCGCTCGCTTCCGGGCGATGAACAGAAGCTCGCCGTGTTCTGGGGCAGCGCCGGCGCCATTGCCCTGCGCGTGATCCTGACACTGTTCGCGGTCGCGCTGCTGTCGCTCCCCTGGCTCAAGCTCGTCGGCGGCGTCCTGCTGCTCTGGATCGGCGTGAAGCTTCTGGCGCCAAGAACGATCGATCCGGTGGTCGCTTCGCATGAAAACCTGTGGTCGGCCGTCAAGATCATCCTGATCGCCGACCTGGTGATGAGCCTCGACAACGTGATTGCCGTTGCCGCTGCTGCGGGATCGGCGGCCCCTACGGCAGACCTCGAAAACATGAGGTACCTGTTGCTGGTCCTTGGCCTTGCGATCAGCATCCCGATCGTGATCCTCGGCAGCGTGGTCATGCTGAAGGTCTTGAGCCGGTTCCCGATCATCATCCTGCTGGGCGCCGGCCTGATCGGCTGGATCGCAGGAGGCATCATTGTGACCGATCCGGCAATCACCGACTGGGTGCGGCACAACGCCGCCTGGCTTCACGACTGGCATGTGGCGCCGATCGCCGGAGCGGCGCTCGTCCTGGCGCTCGGCGAGTGGAGCAAGAGGCGCCCGGACCCGGCAGCCTAGCCGCGCGGGCGTAGAATTCCCGCCAAGAACCGGATCAGCCTGTTGCCGAAGTCACTGAAAATCGCCTGCGGGGCCGCAATCCTCCTGGTCATCCTGATGGTGATCGCGCATCTCTATGTGCGTGCCCGGGTCACCAAGCCGATGATCGAAGCCGCGGCTTCTGAAGCCCTGGGCATGGAGGTCAAGGTCGCTGGCCAGGTGGCAACCGGCATCTTCCCCGGTCTGCATGTCACGCTCGAGGACGTGCAGATCCGCAACCGGGGTGCGAGCATCGTCTCCGCACAGGAGGCGCAGATCTGGATCGATTACCTCCCGCTGCTCTGGAGTGAAGTACGGATCGGGACCATCGAGCTGTCACATGCCGGCGTATCAATCGAGCGCACCGTGGACGGCACATACAATTTTGAGAAACCGGGCTCGCCTGTCGCCGCGCTGCCTGCCCTGGACCTGGCAAGCGTCACCGTTTCAGACGGGACGCTGACCTATGCGAACCGGCAGTCCGGCGACATTTACGAAGCCCGGCATTGCAACCTGGACATTCGCAGACTGCAGCTTCTCCCAGATACCGGCCAGGGCCTGATGCGACGCCTGTCCGTCACCGCCGACGTGGACTGCGACGAAGTCCAGAGAGACAACGTAACCGCATCCGGCCTGAAGTTCACGGCCGATGCCGGTGATGGGGTCTTTCTGCTCAAGCCGATAACGATGCAGCTTTTCGGCGCGCAGGGATCGGGAACCATCGAATCGGACTATACGAAGTTGACACCTCTTCACCACATCCATTATTCGCTGCCACAGTTCCACATCGAGGAATTCTTCAGAACGCAATCGCCCCGCAAAATCGCAAGAGGGTTGATGGATTTCGAGGCGGACCTGACGATGCAGGGAACGACGGTCGGCGAAATGAGGCAGACGATGGCTGGCAGCATGTCGTTGCGTGGCAAAGACCTCACGCTTGAGGGCACCGATCTCGACGAGGCGTTCTCGCAATACGCGGCCAGCCAGAAATTCAACCTCGTCGATGGCGGTGCCTTCTTCTTTGCCGGACCACTGGGTCTGGCCGTCACGAAAGGCTACGACTTTGCGGGCATCTTCATGGGTTCAGGGGGCAGCAGCGATCTTCACACCGTCGTCTCCGACTGGCGTGTCGAGCAGGGCGTCGCAGTCGCGCAGGACGTCGCTTTTGCGACCAACAGGAACCGGATGGCCCTCCAGGGAGGACTCGATTTCGCCAATGAGCGATTCGTCGACGTGACCACGGCGCTGATCGACGCCAAGGGCTGCCCGAAGGTCAAGCAGAAAATTCACGGCACGTTCCAGAAGCCGACCGTGGAGCAGCCGAGTTTCCTCGAGGCCATCGCGGGGCCGGCGGTGAAGCTGCTCAAGAAGGCGCGGGACATCCTCCCCGGCGGAGAGTGCGAAGTCTTCTATGACGGTTCGGTGGCGCCGCCAAAGTGAAGGGCTTGCAGCGGAACGGGCGCGCCGGAGCGGTCCGAGGCGCAAGCCCTAGATCACGCCGCGCCGTTCCTGGTCGAGCTCGATGGATTCGAACAGCGCGCGGAAATTGCCCTCGCCGAAGCCCTCGTTGCCCTTGCGCTGGATGATCTCGAAGAAGATCGGGCCGATCACGTTCTTCGTGAATATCTGCAGCAGGATGCCGTCCTTGGCGCTGCCATCGATCAGGATGCGCCGTTCCATCATCCGCGCGAGCGACTCCTGGTGGCCGGTCACCCGCGCCTCGACGCCTTCGTAATACGTGCCCGGCGTATCCTGGAACTCGATGCCGTTCGCGCGCAGCGTGTCGACGGTCCGGTAGATGTCGTCCGTGAACAGCGCGATGTGCTGAATGCCCTCGCCCTGGTATTCGCGGATGTATTCCTCGATCTGGCTCTTGTCGTCCTGGGATTCGTTGATCGGGATGCGGATCTTGCCGCAGGGGCTCGTCATTGCGCGGCTGAACAGGCCCGTCTTCTTGCCTTCGATGTCGAAATAACGGATCTCGCGGAAATTGAACAAGCGCTCGTAGAAGCCCGCCCAGACATTCATGTTGCCGCGCCGGACGTTGTGTGTCAGGTGGTCAATCAGCGTCAGCCCCGCCTCGCGCACCGCCTGCATCGGGTCGCTGACCTGCACAAAGTCCACATCGTAGATGGTCCGGTCGCCGTACCGGTCCACGAGGTAGATGATGCTGCCGCCGATGCCCTCGATCGCCGGTATCTGCAGTTCCATTGGGCCGACCGGGGTCTCGACCGCCTTCGCGCCCAGTTCAACCGCCCGCTTAAGGGCAAACGCCGCATCCTTGACCCGAAATGCCATGGCGCAGGCCGAGGGCCCGTGCTGGCGCGCAAATTGCTGGCCGAAACCCTTCGGTTCGGCATTGATGATGAAATTGATGTCGCCCTGGCGGTGCAGCGTGACGTTCTTGCTACGGTGACGGGCGACGACCGGGAAGCCCATCCGCGCAAACAGCGCGCGCAGCAGTTCGGGGTCCTCGGCCGTGTACTCGACGAACTCGAAGCCGTCGGTACCCATCGGGTTTTCGAACAGGTCGCCCATGATCCGCTCCAGGGTTAGTTACAATTGTAACTATAATCGGCCCGTGACCCGCAAGGAACCGCCCATGTCCGCCCCAGACAGCTCGATCCCGTCACTGGACCTCGAGCACTTCCTGCCCTACCGGCTGTCGGTGCTCTCCAACACCATTTCGACCGCCCTGGCCGGCGCCTATGCGCGGCGCTTCGGCCTGTCGATTCCGCAATGGCGCGTCGTAGCGGTTCTGGCACGTTCTCCCGGGCTTTCTGCTGCTTCCGTGGCCGAACGCACGGCCATGGACAAGGTCGCCGTCAGCCGTGCCGTGGCGGGTCTCGTGGCCACCGGCCGCGTGCGGAGCGTGCTCGCCGAGAGCGACCGGCGCCGCTCGGTACTGACGCTGACCGCGCGCGGGCGGGAAGTCTACACTCGGATCGTACCCTACGCGCTCGAGTACGAAAGGCGCCTGCTGTCCGAGCTCGCGCCCGCGGAACAGACCCTGTTCAATTCACTGGTGTCCCGGCTGCAGAAGCGTGCCGGGCTGCTCGGCCCCGCCGGTGCGGCGCGTGTATAATTCGGCGCTCCACGCCATCGGTCGGCACGCATCGGGCCGGGCGCATCTGGAGCATTGATGCTAGGCAAGATTCCGGCCGCCCGCCAGGAAATCATCGACCGAATTGCCGCCCGCGCGCGCCGCGCCGCCCGTGGCCGCATGCCGGTGGCAGCGGACCGCTTCGCCAGGTATTTCTACAACGGCGTTTCCGAACTCGACCTCATCCAGCGTACGGACGCCGATCTTGCCGGCGCGGCGCTCGGACAGCTCGCGATGGGCCGCGTGCGGCGCCCCGGCCGGCCGATCGTCCGCGTATTCAACCCGGACCCGGGCCGCGATGGCTTTGCCGCGTCGCATACCGTCATTGCGGTCATCACGGACGACATGCCGTTCCTCGTCGATTCGGTCGGCATCGTCTGCACGAAGGAGAGGCTCGCGATCCACCTGATCGCGCACCCGGTCTTCGGCGTCGTGCGGGACCGGCGCGGCCGCCTGGCAGAGCTGTTCCCGGACGATACGCGGCCGGGCACGAAAGCCGAGTCCTGGCAATTCATCGAAGTCGATCGCGAGTCCGACCCGGCACGGCTGGCGGCGCTCGAGCGGAGCATCCGCAGCGCACTCGAAGATGTCCGCTGCGCGACCACCGACTGGATGCCCATGCGCCGCATGGCGCGCGAAATCGCCGCGGACCTCGGCAAGGGCCTGAAAGGCCCCCAGCCCAGCGAGACCCGCGAGGTCAAGGCGCTGCTTGAATGGATGGAGGAAAGGCACTTCGCCTTCCTCGGCTACCGCGAATACCGGCTGCGCCGCGGCCGAAGCCGCGACCTGCTGCAGCCGATCGCGAAGTCCGGGCTCGGGCTCATGCGGCCGAGCCGGCATCGCAGGCTGCGGTCGGTCGTGCTGAAGGGCGACGGGCGCGCTTTCGCGCGCTCGAAGGACCTGCTGATCATCACGAAGGCGAACTCGGTCGCTACGGTGCATCGCGCGACCTACCTCGATTACGTCGGCATCAAGACTTTCGACGCAGCCGGCAATGTCACGGGCGAGCGGCGCTTCATCGGCCTGTGGACCTCGTCGGCGTACAACCGCAGCCCGCGCGAGATCCCGGTGCTGCGCCACAAGGTGCAGAGCGTCATCGATCACTTCGGCCTGAAGCCGACGAGCCACGACAGCAAGGCCGTCGTCCAGGCGCTCGAAACCTTCCCTCGCGACGAATTGTTCCAGGCGACGGTCGGCGATCTCGTGCGGATCATCCGCGGCGTCGTGAACCTCTACGAGCGCGCGCAGGTGCGCCTGTTCGTTCGCCGCGATGCCTTCCACCGATTTTATTCCTGCCTCGTGTTCGTGCCGCGCGACCGCTACAACACGCAGGTCCGCGAACGCATCGAGCGGCTCGCGCTGGAGGCTTTCGGGGGCCAGGCGATCGAATCGCAGGTGCAGCTTTCCGAATCCGTGCTCGCCCGATTGCACTTGCTGGTGCGCACTCCGCTGGAGTCGAGCGGCCCGGTCGACGCGGCCGGGCTCGAGCGGCAGATCATGGAAACCGTGCGGACCTGGATGGATCACCTGCAGGAGGGGCTCCGGGAATCGCACGACGATGCCGGGTGTTCGCGCCTGTCACGGGAATGGGGCGCGGCATTCCCGGCTGCATACCAGGAGGACACGACGACCGATGAAGCAATCGGCGACATCGGCTGCCTGGAGGCGCTGGTCGCAGAGCCGACCGGCCTGCGCATGCACCTCTACCGGCCCGAAGGGCAGCCGCCACACAAGGTGCAGTTCAAGCTGTTCCGGCGCGCGAGCCCGATCCCGATCTCCGACGTGCTGCCGACCATCGAGAACCTGGGCCTGAAGCTGATCAGCGAGCGGCCCTACGAGATCAATGCCGCCACCGGCACCTTCTGGATCCAGGATTTCGAACTCGAGCATCCGCGCGGCGTGCGCATCGATCTCACGAGCGACGGTCCGCGCTTCAAGGCGACCTTTGCGAGCGTATGGCTCGGACGCGCGGACAATGACGGCTTCAACCGGCTCGTGCTCGCCGCAGACCTCGAATGGCGCGAGGCGATGGTGCTCCGCACCTACGCACGCTGGTATGGCCAGATTGGCCTGCCATTGTCACAGGCCTACGTCGAGGACGCGCTCGCGACCAATGCCGCCGCGGCCGGCCGCCTGTTGCGCCTTTTCAAGGCGAAATTCGACCCGAAGCTCAAGGGTCCGGCCCGGCGGCGCGCCGAGGCGAGTCAACGCCGCGCGCTTGAAAGGCTCCTTGGGCAAGTCACCCGCATCGACGACGACCGCATCCTGCGTGCATTCCTGGCAGCAATCGATGCGACGCTAAGGACCAATTTCTTCCAGGCCGCGGCGGATGGCGGGCCGAAGTCCTACCTGTCCATCAAGATCGATCCGCGCAAGGTCGCGGAAACGCCGCAGCCGAAGCCGATGTTCGAGATTTTCGTGCACTCGCCACAGTTCGAGGGCGTGCACCTGCGCATGGGCCGCGTCGCGCGCGGCGGGCTGCGCTGGTCGGACCGGCGCGAGGATTTCCGGACGGAAGTCCTTGGCCTGATGAAGGCGCAAAACGTCAAGAACACGGTGATCGTGCCGGTCGGCGCCAAGGGCGGCTTCGTGCCGCGGCGGCCGCCGCCGACGCGGGACGAGGCGCAGCGGGACGGCACGGAATGCTACCGGATGTTCATCCGCGCGCTGCTCGACCTGACCGACAATGTCGCCGGCGGCAAGGTCGTGCCGCCTCCCGATGTCGTGCGCTGCGACTCCGACGATCCCTACCTCGTGGTCGCGGCGGACAAGGGCACTGCGACTTTCTCGGACGTCGCCAATTCGATCTCGGCGGAATACGGATTCTGGCTCGGCGATGCATTCGCTTCCGGCGGCTCGGCTGGCTACGACCACAAGAAGATGGCGATCACGGCGCGCGGCGGCTGGGAATCGGTCCGCCGGCATTTCCGCGAGATCGGCGTCGACATCCAGTCCCAGGACTTCACCGTCGCCGGCATCGGCGACATGTCGGGCGACGTGTTCGGCAATGCGATGCTGCTGTCCAGGCACATCCGGTTGCTGGCCGTGTTCAATCACCAGCACATCCTGCTCGACCCGTCGCCGGATGCGGCGAAGAGCTTCACCGAGCGCCAGCGCCTGTTCCGGCTTCCGCGCTCCAGCTGGGAGGACTACGACGCGAAGCTGCTGTCGAAGGGCGGCGGGATCCATTCGCGCCAGAGCAAGTCGATCGCGTTGTCCGCCGAGGCGCGCGCGATGCTCGGCATCGAGTCCGCGGGTGCGACGCCGGTCGAGATCATCCGCGCCATCCTGAAGATGCCGGTTGACCTGCTGTGGAACGGCGGCATCGGGACCTACGTCAAGGCCGCCGACGAGACCCATGCCGAGATCGGCGATCGCTCGAACGATGCAGTGCGCGTCGACGGCCGCGAGCTGCGCTGCCGCGTGATTGGAGAAGGCGGCAACCTGGGGCTCTCGCAGCGCGGGCGCGTCGAGTACGCGGTGACAGGCGGACGGATGAACACCGACTTCATCGACAATTCCGGCGGCGTCAATTGCTCCGACGTCGAGGTCAACCTGAAGATCCTGCTGAACCCGTTGATGGACTCGGGCAAGTTGCGGCGTGCCGTGCGCGACCGTTTGCTGGTGCGCATGACCGACGAAGTGGCAGCACTCGTGCTGCGCAACAATTACCTGCAGAGCCTCGCAATCTCGACGCTGCAGGCGCGGGCGGCCGAGCGCATCTCGGAACTCGGCCACGTGATCCATGCGCTGGAGCGGTCCGGGACGCTGAACCGCGCGCTTGAGGCGCTGCCGGCGGACGACGAAATCGTCGAGCGCCGCCGCCAGGGCCTGGGCCTCACCCGTCCCGAGCTCGCGATGCTGCTGTCGTACTCGAAGATCTGGCTTTACGACCGGCTCATCGAGTCGAATGTCGCAGAGGACAGCTATCTCGGCAGCGAATTGACGCGCTATTTCCCGCTGCCGGTGCAGAAGAAGTATCCGCGCGCCATTCTGCGCCACCAGCTGCGCCGCGAAATCATCGTCACGGCGACGACCAACAGCATGGTCAACCGCATGGGGCCGGTGTTCGCGATCCGCACCCAGGAGGACACGGGTGCGGACGTCGGCAGCATCGCCCGCGCCTACTCGATCGCGCGCGAAGTGACCGGCATGCGAGACCTGTGGGCGGACATCGAGGCGCTGGACGACCGCGCGCCGACCGAACTCCAGTACGACATGATGTACGAGACCACGCGGCTCCTGCGGCACTTGAGCCAATGGGTACTGCGCAATCCCGGCAAGGACCTCGACATCGAGCGGGCCGTGTCACGCCTCGGCCCCGGTGTCGCCGAGCTGATGCGCGAGCTGCCGGAACTGATCGAGGGCCTGGAAATCGAGCGCTACGACCGCGCGCTTCAGCGTTATGCGCGCGAGGGCGTGCCACCGCACGTCGCGCGCCGGGTCGCCTGCCTGGGCGCGGTGCATTCCGGCGTGGATATCGTCGAGGTGGCGCTTGCGCGCAGGGTGCCTGTCGCTCACGCGGCAAGGGTCTATTTCAGCCTCGGCGCCTCGATCGGGCTCGACTGGATCCGCGGCGAGATCGAGAAGCTCGCGGTCGAAGGCCACTGGCAGGCGGTCGCGCGCGGCACGCTGCGCGAAGAAGCCTACCTGCTGCATCGCAGGCTCTGCGACAAGGTGCTGGCGCGCAGTGGCAGGCGCGAGCCGACCGCCGCCATTCGCACCTGGCTCGCGCAGGGCGGCGTCGAGGCCGAGAACCTCAATCGCGCCGTGCAGGAAATGAAGACCATCGGCAGCGCGGACTTCCCGACGCTGTCGGTCGCGCTGCAGGCGGTCAGGCGCCTCGCCGAGCGCTAGATTTCGAGCTGCTCGCCGATTTCGATGACGCGTCCCGGCGGCAGGCCGAAGTGATTGGCGGCCGGCCGTGCATTGCGCGCCATCGCCGCGTACAGGCGCTTGCGCCAACGGGCCAGGCCCGAACGTCCCGTCACGAGGATGTTCTTCTGTCCCAGGATGTAAGTGGTCTCGGCCGGCCGGTACGCCAGTCCTTCGGCTTCCGCTTCTGCAAGCAATGAGGGCACGCTGCGGGATTCCATGAAGCCGTAGCGCGCCACGACGCGATAGAGGCCAGGCGCCAGCTCGCGCACGGTGACACGCTGCCCTTTCTCGGATCGCGGCTCGTCTGTCGTCTCGACGGTCAGCAGCACGACCCGCTCGTGTATCGTCTTGTGGGACTCGATCATGCGCTGCAGCGCCCGCGGGACAGCGTTGGCGCTGCTGTCCAGGAAGACGGTCGTCCCCGGCGCCCGGTTCAGTTCGCCGCCGGTCGCGAGCGCGATCAGTGTGCGCAACGGCATCTGGCGGCGCAGCAACTGGTCGAGGCCGGCGAGCCGACCATCGCGCCAGGTCAGCATGATGGTCAGGATCACGCCGCTCGCGGCGAGCGGCAGCCAGCCGCCGGCCGGGATTTTCAGGCTGTTTGCCGCCAGGAACGAAAGTTCGATGACCAGTTCGAAGTAGGCCACCACCTGCATTGTCCGTATGCCGCCGCCCTGCTGCGCCCCAAGCCAGGCGATCATGAAGATATTGTTCACGAGCATCGCGCCGACGATCGCGACGCCATAGGCGCCCGCCAGCGCGTCCGAAGAGCCGAAGGCCAGCACCAGGCCGATGGTCGCCCACATCAAGAGCCAGTTCGCCGCCGGCGCGTAGATCTGGCCTTCCGTTTCGTCCGACGAATGGACCACGGTCAGGCGCGGCAGGAATCCGAGCTGCATCGCCTGGTGCGCGACGGTGTAGACGCCCGAAATGACCGCCTGCGAGGCGATGATCGCCGCAGCCGTCGCGAGCAGCACGAGCGGAGTCAGCGCCCAGTCCGGCGCCATCAGGTAGAAGGGGCTCGTTACGGTGAGTGGATCGGATAGCGCGAGCGCGCCCTGGCCAAAGTAGTTCAACAAAAGTGCCGGCAGCACCAGGCCATACCATGCGACGCGGATCGGCCGCCGCCCGAAGTGACCCATGTCGGCATAGAGCGCCTCACCACCGGTAACCGTCAGGAATACCGCGGCCAGCACGACGAGCGACTCGCTGCGATGCTCGATCAGGAACGCAATCGCATAGGCCGGGTTGACCGCCGCGAGCACCATCGGCTGCCGCACGATCCAGCTGATGCCGAGGACGGCGAGCGTCAGGAACCAGATCACCATCACCGGGCCGAACATGCCGCCGACCGCGCCCGTTCCGCGCTTCTGGAAATTGAACAACAGCACCAGGATGATGATCACGAGCGGAATCACGGCGGAACTGAAGGCCGGGCTCATTACGGAGAGGCCCTCGATCGCGGACATCACGGTGATCGCCGGCGTTATCGCGCCATCGCTGAAGAAAAGCGCTGCACCGAACAGGCCGAGCGTGACGGTCGCTGACACCGGCAGCCAGGAGCGCTTTGCCAGCACCAATTCCATCAGCGCCAGCACGCCGCCCTCACCGTGGTTGTCGGCGCGCAGGATGATCCCCGCGTACATGATCGAGATCACGATGGTCAGCGACCAGAAGATCAGCGACAGGATGCCGAGTACGTTCGCGGGCGTCGGCGTCATGCCGTCGATGCCGGCGAAACAGGTGCGGAACGCGTACAGCGGACTGGTGCCGATATCCCCGTAAACCACGCCGAGCGCGCCGAGTGCGAGAGTGCGCGTCGAGAGTTGTGATGAGGTGGACATGGGAAAATGCAAAACCCGACGATTCGTCGGGGCGGCGTATTATAGCGCAGCCTGCGGGTATTCGCAGAGCGCTGTGATATAACGCCGCCTGAATTCTGCGATGGAGTTCCGACTTGGCCGGCAAGCTCGTCCTGGTTCGTCATGGCCAGAGCACCTGGAATCTGGAAAACCTGTTCACGGGTTGGACCGATGTCGACCTGACGGAACAGGGACGCGCGGAAGCGCTTGCCGCCGGCCAGCTGCTGCGCGACCAGCATCACGAGTTCGACATCGCGTTCACGTCGGTGCTGAAGCGCGCGATACGGACGCTGTGGCTGATGCTTGACGAAATGGATCGAATGTGGATCCCGGTCGAGCGCGACTGGCGCCTGAATGAGCGTCACTATGGCGCGCTGCAGGGCCTCGACAAGTCGGAGACAACCGCGAAATTCGGCGCCGAGCAGGTCAAGGTCTGGCGGCGCAGCTACGACATCCCGCCGCCCGCGCTTGCGGCAGACGATCCGCGTCACCCGAAATTCGATGCGCGTTATCGCGATGTTTCCGCCGCCGCATTGCCGGCGACCGAGTCGCTGAAGGACACGCTGGCGAGGGTCGAACCCTGCTGGCGCTCGCGCATCGCGCCGGCGCTCGCAGCCGGGCGGAATGTCCTGGTCGTTGCGCATGGCAACAGCCTGCGAGCGATGGTCAAGATGCTGGATGGCATGGGCGACGACGAGATCGTCGGATTCAACATCCCGACCGGCGTTCCCATCCTCTACGAGCTCGATGCGGGACTGCGCCCGAAGCTGCCACGCCGCTTCCTGGGTGATGCCGCCGCGATCGAGGCGGCGGCGCTTGCGGTCGCCCGCCAGGCCGAATCGCGCTAGGACAATGCGCGTGGATTCAGTGCACGACTAGTCACCGCGCGAGGCACCCTACTCCTCCGGCGCGATCTCGACTTCGATTCCATCGAGCGGCTGCTCGAAGGGGATCTGGCAGGAAAGCCGCGACCCGCGCGGCCGGTAGCTCTCGAGTTCCTGCAGGATTTCCTTCTCGTCGCCCTGCATCGGCGGCAGTTTGTCCAGCCAGGGTTCAGCGACGTAGACATGGCAGGTCGCGCAGGAACACATGCCGCCGCAGATCGCAGCGACGCCATAGTCGAATTCGCGCAACGTCTCCATCAGGCTGACGCCGACGCGCGCCGCGACACGGTGTACCCCGCCATCGCGATCGGTAATGGTGATCTCGGCCATGAAGGGGCGTCATCTTGCGGGAATCCCAGGCGATCGCGCAACCGTTCAGGCAGACAGTCGCTCGATCAGGCGCTGGCGCCTTTCGTCATCCATCGCGATGCCGCCCAGTGCAGCCACTTCCATCCAGCCCAGCCACAGGCAGTCGAAGATCCAGCGCAGCGCGGGCAGCCTGGCATGCAGCGATCCGGGATCGCCGCCATGTCCGGCGAGCAGCGCCTCGACCTGCTGCGGAGTCGAGATCGTGATAGCCGATGCAGGCGGCGAGATCCGCGGCCGGATCCCCGGGACCTGCGTATTCCCAGTCGAGCGCGATCAGCGCATCGCCCAGGTCGACGAGATTCAGGTGGTGCAGGTCATGGTGACATGCGACCAGGCGGCGTGGCGGCGGCAATGATCTTCGCCTTGCGACAAGCTGGCGCTCGAGTCCCGCAATGAGCGGAGTCGGCGACCTGCGCGCAACCGCGCCAGGTAGCCCGCGGCGCGCTCGCCGAAATCCACGACCGGGAGATTCTGCGGCGGCACCAGCGCGTGTAGTCGCGCGAACCAGGCCCCGATGCGCGCGAGCATTGCGGGCAGGCGAGACATCCGTGCGCGTCAGCACATGGCCACCGACATAGCGCGTGACCAGTATTCCCTGGTCCGGCCGCGCAAGCACGACCTGCGGCGCGAGGCCGGCGCTCGCTGCGATTTCCAGCATCGCGAGTTCCGCGCGGCCATCGGCGCCCAGTTCGCCCGCGACCGCGCCAGACAGGCGCAGCACCAGGTCCAGGGTCGCATCGCGCAGACGCCAGGAGCGGTTCGACAGGCCGCCGGACAGCGGCGTGATTTCCGGTTGGCGCAGGCCGAGTTCCGCTGCGATCGCTGCGACCCGATCGGTCATGCAGCGGATTTCGCGAGGTCGCGTCGCCAGGCGCGCCAGCCGGCGATCGCCAGAACCGCAAAGGCGAGATAGAGCCCGGCCGTGAATACGAGTCCCTGGCTCGCGAACAGGATTGCGAGGCCGGAATCGATGATCATCCACCAGAACCAGGTCGCAAGAATGCGGCGCGCCAGCAACCAGGTCGCCGCGATGCTGGCCCAGGTTCCCAGCGAATCGGCGAACGGGGCCGGCGAATCGGTGTACTGCGAAAGAAGCGGCGTGCTCGCCGCCGTCGCAATAAGGACGGCGAGCAAGGTCAACACATGTTTCGACAACGGCCAGGCCCTCGGACGCGCGGCGAGATCGCCGCCGGCGCCCCAGGCCAGCCAGCCGTAGACCGACATCACGACATAGGCGACCTGCAATGCCGCCTGCAGGAAAAGGCCTGCCTTCAGGAACACGGCGATGTAGATCGCCGTGCTGGCGCCGCCGGCGATCCAGCAGCCGCGGTGCTGGCGGATCGCGAGCACGATGTAAGCGAGGCCGAGTGCCACGGCAATGAGCTCCGCGGGGCCCGCCGATTGCGCGCCGGCGACGAATGCCGAAAGCCAGCGGGACACGAACTCAGCCACCGCCGCCCAGGACCTTCATGACAAGAACCGAGCGACTCGGATTCGCAAACGTCACGGCGATCTCCGCACGCAGCGCATCGAAGACGTCGTCCAGTTCGCCGCTGACCTGCGTGCTCATCGAATTCGTGACGACGGCGAGGCGCGGATGCGCCTTGAGCCGCGCGATGAAATCGAGGATCGGTGGAATGAATTCATCCGCGAGCGGGTAGAGGCTCATTTCGACGGCAATGTGCATGGAATCTCCTCAGAACTCGTAGCGTGCGGTGATCCCCAGCTGGCGCGGATCGCCCCAGCGCAGGTAGAGCTTCGCAGGAAAATCGGGAGGCTCGTCCCCGAAGTAGAAACCGCGCACCGGATATCTTTCATCGAACAGGTTGCTGGCCCAGGCGTGGACCGACCAGTGCTCGGCTTCGAATCCCAGGCGGAGATTGGCCAGGAAGCGAGTCCCGGCTCTCTGGTCGTTGCTGGTGTCGAAGTAGAAACCGTCCTCTCCCGACAAGTCGAGCCTTGCCATCCATCCCGCGGGATGGCGCCAGGTCGCCGCCACCGCGGCCTTCCAGGCCGGCGCGTGGGCCCAGGCGCGGCCGTCGAGACTGCGGCCTTCGAGCTGGTAGTCCAGGTAACGCGACTTCATCAACGACAGGGTCGAACTCAATTCCAGCCGTGCGGTCGCCTGCCGGCGCGCGGAGGCTTCGAGTCCCCAGGCTTCGCCGCTCGCCGCATTGTCGGTCAGGTACATGAAGGTCAGCGGATCCTGGGGATCGAGCTGCAGCGAGGTCGCGACCTGCTGGTTCTCGCGGCGCGTGAAGAAAAGATTCACGTCGCCGGATTGACGTCCTTCCGCGCCGCTGCCCTTCCATCCGAGTTCCAGGTTCCACAGGTATTCGGGATCGAATGACTCGCGACCGGATGGCACCGACGTGCCGATGTTGAACCCGCCGGCGCGGAATCCCCGCGACAGCGACGCCCAGACGCTCTGGTTCTCGCGCAGGCGATGCGCCAGCGACAACTGGCCGCCCCACATGCGATCGCGCGGGTGGAATGCGCTGCCGTCGCTGTCGCCGTAGCGCGCATCGCGCTGTTCCAGCCGCAACCCCGCGGTCACCGTCGTCGCGGGAGTCCAGGACCAGTCGATCTCGCCATAGACCGCGGTACTGGTTGCCCGATAACGGCTGTCCAGCAGCCGGACGAATGCGTCCTGCAGGTATAGGCCGTCATCTGCGACGTGATTGGTCTCCTCGAGACGCGACAGCCAGGCTCCCGCGAGCCATGACCAGCCGCCTTCGCCGCCCGACACCAATCGCAAGTCCTGGCTCAGCGTCCGGCGATTGCGCAGCGTCCGCGAGAAGAAATCGTAGGGACCTGCCGCGCCCCAGCCCGGCACATTGCCCCAGTCCGCGTCGAAGCTCGCCTCGATACCCGAATCGGCCCAGGCCGTGATCGAGCGCAGCACGAGCTCGTTCCATCCCAGGTAGCTGAAGTCGAGCGATGCGCCGCGCGATTCCTGGGAATCGCGGCCGGGCCGGTCGGAAAGCGTCGTGAAGCTGTTGTCGATGGCGAATGCGTCATAGCCGTTGTCGAAATCCGCGTACATCAAGTTGAGATCCGCGCGCCAGACCTTGTCCGTCCCTAGCCGGAACTTGAGGCGCGCATTCAGCTCGTCCCGGCCATTCGTGTCGTCGCGCCCGAGAAAGCTGTTGTGCCGGAATCCGCCGCTGACGGCGCGATGCAGCACGGCCCGCCAGGCCCCGTCGACACCGGCGCGCGAAGGGATCGCGCCGCCGCCGGCGATGCCCGCGATCCACAGGCCATCCTCGCCCGCACCGGCCTCGGCGTGCATGTCCGGCGTGGCGGACGGATCGCGCGTCTTTATCTTGATCAGGCCCCCGAGGGCGTTCGCACCGTAACGCGTGCCCTGCGGGCCGCGCAGCACCTCCACCTGGTCGATGTCGAACAGCGAGGCGATCATGCCGATGCCGCTGAAATCGATTTCGTCCACCAGGAACCCGACCGAGGGATTCGGCGCGCCCTGGTACTGTTCGAGCTCGCCAATGCCGCGCAGCTGGAAGTACCTCGGGCGCGAGCTCGCGCCGGCCCAGGACAGTGAAGGGACCTGCGGCAGCAGTTCCTCGAGATGCTGGACGGCGCCATTCCGGACGTCGTCGGCTGCAATCACTGACACGCTTGCAGGCAGATCTTTTACCGCCGTCGTGCGCAGGCCGGCGGTCACGACGACTTCGGCGAGCGGCGTCGGCGCTTCTGCGAATGACTGCGGCAGCCAGCTCGCGGCAGCGATCGCAAAAATGCACGTGGCAGGAAGTCGAATCATGCCTGCTCCCTACGCCGGTCCTAACCGGATCAGGTTCAACGGGTTCGCCGGTGGGCCATACAGGCAACCGGCGTCTCAGGTCTTCAAGACCACCCCAAGGCGGATTCAGATACTAGCGGCGCCAATTGCGGCTCGCAATGTATGATCGCGCGCATGCCGCTCCCGCCCCGCCGGTTCGCAATGAATGGGTTGATCGCCGCCATCGCCTGTGCGCTGCCCTTGCAGGTTTTGGCCGCAGTCGAATCCGGGATTCTGCCGGCCTCCTCCGGATGCGTCACGATCGCGACACCGAAGACGGATCGCGGCTATACCTATCGGCAGACACAGTCGAGCGGTGGCGGGTCGGAGTTCACCGACTGGTGGAAACAATTCACAAAGACCGGCAGTCGGCTGCTGACGACGCCGGGCAGGTCGAAGGGATCCGGGATCCTCACCGTCAACAAGCATCGCATTGTCAATGACGTGCTCGTCCTCGACAGCAGCAGCCAGAGCGGTCCCGGCGCCGGCGGCAGTTCCTGGTACAAGCCTGGTGTCGTGTCTGCTCCGGTGCGCGCCTGCATGGGCCATAGCTGGCCTGTTCCGGGCGTCAAGGTCACGAACCAGTCGTCGCAGGGCACATTCTCGGCAATGAGCGATGCGGGCACTCTCAAGATCGTCTCGGTCCACGAGGCGATCACGGTCCCCGCCGGGAAATTCGACACGGTCCACTACGTGCGGAACCTGCGCACGCCGGCCGGGCTGCAATTGAACGAATATTGGACCTCGATCGAACACGGGGTCGTCGTCAAGCGCATGCACACGATGAGGGGCGTGGTTATCACCGCGACCCTGCAGTCCATCAAGTAGCGGGAATTCGCCCCGGTCAGGTCGGATCGAATTTCGCCGGGCGCTTTTCGCGAACGGCCGCCAGGCCCTCGCGTACATCGGCGAGCCGGAATCCCAGGAATTCGAGAGCCAGCGACGCGTCAAATCCTGGGCCGGCGAGGCGCAGCCAGTTGTTGAGCGCATGCTTGGTCCAGCGCATCGCTGTTGCGCTGCCCGCCGCGAGATTCCGCGCAACCTCCAGCGCCTTCTCGTAGACCTCGCCGTCCTCGACACAGAGAGCGACGAGGCCGATCCGCTCGGCCTCGGCGCCCGACATCGGCTGGTTGGTCAGCAGGTAGTAACGCGCCTTCGCCAGGCCGCACAGCAGCGGCCAGATGATGATCGAGTGATCGCCGGCCGCCACGCCGAGGCGCGTGTGGCCGTCGAGGATCTTCGCATTGCGCCCGGCGACCGCGATGTCGGCGAGCAGCGCGACCGCAAGCCCCGCGCCAACCGCCGTGCCGCGAATCGCGGAGACGACGGGCTTTGAGCAGTTGATCAGGTTGTACACGAGGTCGCTCGCTTCCTTCCAGACTCTCAGCAGCGTCGCCTCGTCCTCGATCATCCGTTCGATCATCGCGAAATCGCCGCCGGACGAGAAATGTTCGCCGGCGCCGCGCACCAGCGCGACCCGGACGGCGTCATCGACGTCGATGGCGCGCCACACCACGGCGAGGTCGTGATGCATCGATTCCGTGGTGGAATTCTGCCGGCCTTCGTTCGCGATCACGATCTCGAGGATGGCAGGCTCCGGGCCCTCGAATCCGAGGCTCGGGAATTCACGGCGGTAGCGGGCGAGGTCCATCGTCACTGGTCATTCCTTTACGGCGTCCGGCACGGCGTGGACGCTCACCATGGTCAGCACATGATAGGACGCGACCGTCTCGCCGAGCTGGTTCGTGATTTCCGTGTCCCAGCTCACTTCACCCCAGCCCTTCTCGGTGCGTAGCGTCTTCTCGCGGCAGGTCAGGCGCACGCGGATGCGGTCGCCCGGCTTCACGGGCTTCACGAAACGCAGGTTATCGAGGCCGTAATTGCCGAGCACCGGGCCGTAGGCCGGTTCGACGAAGAGTCCCGCGGCCGCAGAGATCAGGAAATAACCATGCGCGACCCGGCCGCCGAACAGTGGATTCCGCGCCGCCTCGCGATCGTCCATGTGCGCGTAGAAACGATCGCCCGACAGGTCGGCGAAGCGCTCGATGTCGGCGACTGTGATTTCGCGCTCCGCGGAAT
Organism: uncultured Gammaproteobacteria bacterium; assembly: GCA_963747145.1. Taxonomy (GTDB): domain Bacteria; phylum Pseudomonadota; class Gammaproteobacteria; order Steroidobacterales; family Steroidobacteraceae; genus SCUD01. The sequence continues at coordinate 252,999 of CAVVDZ010000004.1, forward strand.
GGAAGGTGTCGCCGATCGCCAGGTCGTGGAACGGCTTGCGGAATGGGTGGACGCCGGGATCGCGCTGCGTCGCGCCGCGTACCCAGCGCCCGCCGACGGCCGTCAGCGTATCGGGCGAGCCCTGGATGGCGGTCCGCTGCATGTAGTGCATCACGCCGCGGATGCCGCCCATCTCCTCGCCACCGCCGGCACGCCCCGGGCCACCGTGCACCAGGTGCGCAAGCGGCGAGCCGTGACCCGTCGATTCCTTCGCGCAATGCCGGTTCACGACCAGCACGCGGCCGTGATACGGAGCGAGGCCCAGCACGAGTTCCGCTGCGATGCCGTCGTCGGCCGTGAACACGGAGCCTGCCAGGCTACCGTCGCCGCGGCGCGCGAGCGCAATCGCGTCCGCCACGTCCCTGTAACCGACGATCGTGGACACGGGCCCGAAGGCCTCGACGGAATGCACTGCCCGCGCCGCGTCACCGTCGCGGCACAAGAGGAGCAGCGGCGGCACGAATGCGCCGCGCTCGCGGTCGCCGCTTACCTCGAAGCGCGCGGGATCGCCGGCGACGAGCTCCGATTCGAGCCTCAGCTCCGCCACGCGCGCCAGCACTTCCTCTCGCTGCGCGAGGCTCGCGAGCGGGCCCATGCGAACGCCCTCGGTGCGCGGGTCTCCGACAACGGTCTTTGCCAGCATCGCCTGCAGCGCCGTGACGACCTCGCCGGTCAGGTTTCGCGGCACCAGCGCCTTGCGGATCGCCGTGCACTTCTGCCCGGCCTTGACCGTCATCTCGCGCACGACTTCGCGGACGAAAAGATCGAACTCCGGCGTGCTCGGCCCGGCATCCGGCCCCAGGATCGAGGAATTCAGGGAATCGGTTTCCGCGATGAAGCGCACGGAGTGCCGTACTACCGCCGTATGGGTACGAAGGCGCGCGGCGGTCGCCGCGGAGCCGGTGAAGGACACGACGTCCTGGCAGCCGAGGTGATCGAACAAGTCGCCGACATTGCCGCAGACGAGTTGCAGCGCCCCCGGCGGCAGCAGGCCGGTCTCGACGATGCGCCTGACGACCCGTTCCGTCAGGTATGAAGTCGCGGTCGCAGGCTTGACGATCGCCGGCACGCCCGCGAGCAGCGTCGGCGCCAGCTTCTCGAGCATGCCCCAGACGGGGAAATTGAAGGCATTGATGTGCACGGCCGCGCCCTCGAGCGGCACGCAGATGTGCTGGCCGAGGAATGTCCCGCCCTTCGACAACTGCTCGACATTGCCGTCGAGGTAGACGCGGCTGTTCGGCAGTTCGCGCGAGCCCTTGCTCGCGAACACGAGCATCGTGCCGATGCCGCCATCGATGTCGATCCAGGAATCGGATTTCGTCGCGCCGGTCCGGTAGGACAGGTCGTAGAACTCGTCCTTGAAATCGAACAGGCGCTTGCCAAGGGCCTTCAGCATCGCGGCGCGCTCGTGGAAGGTCATGGCACGAAGCGCCGGCCCGCCGACACTGCGCGCATGCTCCAGTACGCCGCGGAAATCGAGGCCTTCGCTCGACGCCTCCGCGATCAGTTCACCGGTGCTGGCATCGCGAAGCGCCGTCGCGCGGCCGCTGCCCGTCTGCCATCGTCCCGCCAGGTAACTCTGCAATTGCATGTTGCGTCCCCGCAAGCAGTGTCAGGCGCCGCGCGCGCGGCCCGCCTGCCAGGCTGCAAATGTACCTTCCTGCTCCGCCAGGCTCGCGAGCAATGGCGCCGGTGTCCAGTATGTCGGGCCCTGCTCGTCCGCGTAGCGCCGCATGGCCGCGACCACCGTGTCGAGCCCGACGATGTCGGCATGGAACATCGGTCCGCCGCGATGACGCGGAAAACCATAGCCATTGCACCAGATCACGTCGATGTCGGCCGGGCTCGCGGCAATGCCTTCCTCGAGGATGCGGGCGCCTTCGTTGACGAGCGCGTAAATGCAGCGCTCCACGATCTCGGCCTCCGCGATCGCGCGTTGCGCGACGCCGAGCTTTTTCGCTTCCGCGCGGATCAGTTCGAGGACTTCGGGATCCGACTGCCGCTTGCGGTCGGGACCTTCATAGCGATAGTAACCGCGGCCGGTTTTCTGGCCGAAACGGCCGAGTTCCGCCAGCCGGTCGGCGACGCGATAAAAGCGTGGATCGTCCGGCCGGGCGCTCCACTCGCGGCGCGCGTGAAAGCCGATGTCGAGGCCGGCAAGATCGCCAACGGCGTTCGGCCCCATCGCCATGCCGAATCCTTCCAGCGCCCGGTCGATGGCCTCGGGTGTCGAGCCCTCCAGCAGCATCAATTCCTTTTCCCGGCCGTAGGCATAGAGCATGCGATTGCCGACGAAGCCGTAACAGTTGCCGACCGTCACGCCGATCTTGCCGATCCGCTTGGTCACGGAGCGGATGGTCGCGAGCGCCGCCAGTGAACTCTCGCGGCCGCGCACAATCTCGACCAGGCGCATGATGTTGGCGGGACTGAAGAAGTGCATGCCCGCACAGTCCACTGCGCGACCGCTCGCTGCGGCGATCGCGTCGACGTCGAGTGTCGAGGTGTTGGTCGCAAGCACCGCCTGCGGCTTGCAGAGCCTGCCGAGCTCGGCGAACAGCCCGCGCTTGACTGCCAGGTTCTCAAAGGCTGCCTCGATCACGAGGTCCACCGAAGACAGGTCCTTGAGGTCGCCGCTGCCGCTCACGCGCGCAATCGCGGCCGCGGCCTCCGCCGCCGTCATGCGACCCTTGCGCGCCGACGCCTCGATGGTCGAGGCCACGCGCGCGAGACCGGCGCCGAGGGACTCGGGCTTGGTGTCGACGATTGTCACCGCGATACCCGCCGTCGCCAGGCTGATCGCGATGCCGCCGCCCATCGTGCCCGCGCCGATGATGCCGGCGGTTTCGACCCTCTGCGCCGCGCCCCGGTCCGCGCCCGAGCCGCGCTCGGCAAAGAACAGGTAACGCAGCGCGCGCGATTCGCTGGAACGGCGACATTCCTCGAAGAGTTCCCGGGCGCGGTCGAGCGCCTGGTCGAAGGGCCGCGTCGCAGACGCCTCGAGCGCATCCACAATGCGTCCCGGCGCCGGCAGCCGACGCGCCGCCGCCGGCAATGCGGCGCGCGCCGCCGCGAAGAGTGCAGGCAGAACGACGGGCGCCGGCAGTTCCCGCAGCCGCCGCGGCTCTGCGCCCCCGGCCACGAGCTCGCGCGCCCAGGCAAGCGCGCCTGCGCGCGCCTCGCCCTCGATCCTGTGGTCCACAACACCGAGCGCCAGGGCGCGATCGAGGTCGATCGGCTTGCCGGCAGTCATCATTTCGAGCGAAGACTGCCATCCGGCCACGCGCGGCAGGCGCACCGTGCCACCGGCGCCGGGCAGCAGCCCGAGCGTCACTTCCGGGAAACCGAGCTTGAGGTCGGGCGTTGCCGCGCGATAGTGGCAGGCGAGCGCGGTCTCTGCTCCGCCGCCGAGGGCCGCGCCGTGCAGGGCGGCGATGACCGGCTTGGTGCAGGATTCCAGGCGAAACAGCAGTTCGTTCAGCAGCGGCGGCTGGGCCGGCTGGTCGAATTCCGAGATGTCGGCGCCGGCGATGAAGTTGCGGCCCGCGCCATGCAGCACGATCGCCTGCACGGTTGGATCCGCGTCAAGGCGCTCGATCGCGGCGAGCAACGCCGTGCGCACGCGGTGCGCGAGCGCATTGACTGGCGGATGATCGAGCACGATGACGGCGATGCCGCCGTCGCGCTCGATCGCAAGCGGCGCGCTCACCCGACGCGCTCGATGGCGAGCGCAATGCCCTGCCCCACGCCGATGCACATGGTGCAGAGGCCGTAGCGGCCCGCGGTGCGCCCGAGTTGCATTGTCGCCGTCGCCGCAAGGCGCGCGCCGCTCATGCCGAGCGGGTGGCCGAGCGCGATGGCGCCGCCATTCGGGTTCACCTGCGGGGCGTCGTCCGGGAGGCCGAGCCGGCGCAGCACGGCGAGCGCCTGCGACGCGAAGGCCTCGTTGAGTTCGATCACGTCCATGGAGGACAGCGGCAATCCCAGCCGGGCCAGCAGCTTCTCGGTCGCGGGCGCGGGGCCGATGCCCATGATGCGCGGCTCGACGCCGGCGACCGCGGCGCCCAGCACCCGGGCGCGCGGCTTGAGGCCATATTTCGCCGCCGCGCGCTCGCTCGCGATCAGGAGCGCACAGGCGCCGTCATTGACGCCGGAGGCATTGCCGGCCGTGATGGTTCCGCCGCTCCTGAATGGCGTCGGCAGTTTTGCGAGCGCCTCGAGGCTCGTCTCGCGCGGATGCTCGTCGCGGTCCACGATGACCGGCTCGCCCTTGCGCGCCGGCAGCGTCACCGGCGTGATCTCGGCCGCGAACGTGCCATCGCCCTGAGCGCGAAGCGCGCGCTGCTGGCTGCGCAGCGCAAAGGCATCCTGGTCCGCGCGCGACACCTTGAACTCGGCGGCGACGTTTTCGCCGGTTTCCGGCATCGAGTCGATGCCGTACTGCTGCTTCATCAGCGGGTTGACGAAGCGCCAGCCGATCGTCGTGTCGAACATCTGCTGGGTCCGTGAGAACGCCGCATCGGGCTTGGACACGACATACGGCGCGCGGCTCATGCTCTCCGCGCCGCCGGCGATCACGAGTTCGGCCTCGCCGCAGCGGATCATCCGCGCCGCGATCGCGACCGCATCGAGACCCGAGCCGCACAGGCGATTGACCGTCACGCCCGGCACCGACACCGGAAGCCCGGACAGCAATGCCGCCATCCGCGCCAGGTTGCGATTGTCCTCGCCCGCCTGGTTCGCGCAGCCGAACACGACATCGTCAACCGCCTGCCAGTCCACCGACGGGTTCCGCCGCATCAGCGCGGCAAGCGGCACGGCCGCAAGGTCGTCGGTCCGCAGGCCCGACAGCGCGCCGCCATAGCGGCCGATCGGTGTGCGGATGACGTCGCAGATCAGTGCATCATTCATCGACCAGCCTCCCGGCGACCTGGTGACTCCGGCCGCGGAACAGCGCGACGGCCTCGCCGCGATCGTTGCGGACCTCGATTTCGTAAATTCCGCTGCGGCCTGCGCGCCAGCGCTCGCTCGCGCTCGCCGTCAACAGGTCGCCGATTCGTCCCGGCGACAGGAATTCGATGGCGGCGCCGGCCGCAACCGTATTGTCGCCGTGCGAATTGCAGGCAAAGGCGAAGGCGCTGTCGGCCAGGGCGAAAATCAGGCCCCCGTGGCAGATACCATGGCCGTTCACCATGTCCGGGCGCACGCGCATCGAGACCCTTGCAGAACCGGGCGCAATCGAGTCGATGGTCATGCCGAGCATCTGCGACGCCTGATCCGAGCCGTAGAGTTTGTCGACCGCCAGCTTTGCGATCCGCCGCCCCTTCTCCATCGCCGTCATCTCCTAGCGCCCGCTGAAGCGCGGGGCGCGCTTCTCGGTGAATGCGGCGATGCCTTCCGCGTAGTCCGACGACCAGCCGAGCTCCCGCTGAAAGTCGCGCTCGAGGTCGAGCTGCTCCTCGAGCGAATGCCGCCATGCGCCGCGGATCGCCTGCCGGGTGCGCACGAGGCCCTGCGTCGGCGCAAGCGCGAGCTCGGCGGCGAGCTTGTCGACCGCAGGCACGAATTCCGCGTCATCCACGCAGCGCCAGATCAGGCCCCAGTCGGCCGCCTGTTGCGCCGGCAGTTTCTCGCCGAGCATTGCGAGCCCGATCGCGCGCGCATTGCCGACGAGCCGCGGCAGGAACCAGGTGGCGCCGCTGTCCGGCACCAGTCCGAGGCGGCTGAAGGCCTGGACGAAGCTCGCCGACCGCGCGGCGATCACGATGTCGCAGGCGAGCGCGATGCTCGCGCCCGCGCCGGCTGCGACGCCGTTGACCGCGGCGACCACCGGCATCGGCAGGTTCTGCAGGGTGAGCACCAGCGGCTTGTAGTTGCGCTCGATGGAATCACCCAGGTCCGCGCCCCTGGCGCCGGGCGTGACTGCGCGATCGCCGAGATCCTGGCCGGCGCAGAATCCGCGGCCGGCACCGCCGAGCACAAGCACGCGTGCGCCATCCGTGGTCGCCTGCGCGAGCGCATGGCGCACTTCCTCGTGCATCACGGCATTGAAGCTGTTCAGCCGGTCGGGCCGGTTCAGCGTGAGGCGGGCGATACCGCCGGCCTCCGAATACTGGATTGACGTGTAAATCATCGCGACTCCGGCACTCCCGTCACTCGTCGTAGCTGATCTCGAGCGCTGGGCTCGTCGGTCTCGCCTGGCAGCACAGAATATAGCCCGCCTCGACCTCCCAATCCTCGAGGGCCACGTTGTGCTCCATCTCGGCCGTGCCGCTCAGCAATTTCGCGCGGCAGGTCGAGCAGACGCCGGCTCGGCAGGAAAATGGCAGGTCGAGACCCGCCCGGCCCGCGGCATCCAGGATGGCTTCGCCATGCATCGGCATTCGAAAGGAGCGCCGCCGGCCATCCATGACCACCGTGATGGATGCGTCGTCCGCGGCCGCTGCAGGCTTCCCCGGTGGCGCCGCTGTCCTGGCTGGCGCAGTCGCAGTTGCTGCAGGCCCGAAGTATTCGACATGGACGCGACCCTTCGCGCCGAGGCTTGTCAGTGCAGCCTGCACGTCCGTGGCCATCGATCCGGGACCGCAGATGAAAAATTCGTCCACCGCGGCCACATCGAAATCGTGGCGCGCCAGCTCCTGGACCCGGGCAGCGTCGATCCTGCCGTTGAACAGCTCGAATTCCTGCGGCTCGCGGCTCATCACAAAGCAGACGGAAAAGCGCGGCAGGAAGCGGTCCTTGAGCGCCAGCACATCCTCGAGGAACATCGTGCGCGCCGTGCTGGTATTGCCGTAGTAGAGCTGGAACCGGCTGGCCGGCTCCCCGGCAAGGACGGTCGCGGCGATCGACAGCACCGGCGTGATGCCGCTGCCCGCGGCAAAGGCGACGTAACGCTTCGCGCGCTCCGGTTCAATTTGCGTGTGAAAGCTGCCGTTCGGCGTCAGCACGTCGATCGTGTCGCCGACCTGCAGCTTGCCGGCCAGGTATTGCGACATCCGCCCGCCGGCCTGGGTGCGGAATCCGATCCGCAGCCGGTCCGCGCCTTCCGGACTGACGATCGAATAGGTCCGCCGCTCTTCCTGTCCGTCGAGGACGGCGCGCACCGCGACATGCTGGCCCGCCTGGAAGCGATAGTCGGCGCGCAATTCATCGGGCATCGCGAAGCCGAGTGCCACCGCGTCATCGGCGATTGCCGTTCGCTCCGCAATCTTCAGCGGATGAAATTTCAGCACGGCGTCAAATGCACTTGAAGTAGTCGAAGGGCTCGAGGCAGGAATCGCAGCGATAGAGCGCCTTGCAGGGTGTCGAGCCGAATTCGGACAGCTTCTTCGTGCAGGTCGATCCGCAATGCGGGCAGGCGATCGCAAGATCCGGCTGCAGCAGGCGGCGCGCGCTCGCGACCGCCTGCGCCGGCGGCGCGATGCCGAACCGCAGGAGCTTGTGCCGGCCCTCCTCGCTGATCCAGTCGCTGGTCCAGGGTGGAGACAGGACGTCCACGGCCACAGCACGAAAGCCCGCGCGCCCGAGGGCCTGGATGATGTCGGCCTTGATGACGGGTGTCGCCGGGCAGCCCGAGTACGTCGGCGCGACCCCGACCTCGATCGTCCCGTCGGCGCGCTCGCGAAGATGACGCACGACACCGAGATCGATGACGCTCAGCACCGGTATTTCCGGATCAGGGACATCGGCGAGGACTTCCCGCAGGCGGGCCAGCACCATCGGCTGCGGCGCGGCAGGCAGCGGCCCGACGCCCATCGAGGCGGGTGAATCGGCCATCGCTGCGCTACCAGGCCGCGCCCGGATGCGCGCGGTGCAGTGACTGCATCTCGGCCAGGATGTAGCCCAGATGCTCGCTGTGCCGGCCCTGCTTGCCGTGCCAGCCGAATGGAATGCCCGCCGGTTTCACGAGCCGGGCCTGGTCCAGGATTTCGTCGACGCGCGCAGACCAGGCCGGCTGCAGCGCATCCGTCGCGGGCGCAATGCCGGCCTTTGAGACTTCGCGGTCCACGTCGTCGGCGGCGAACAATTCGTCCGTGAAGGGCCACAGGCGATCCAGCGCTGCCTGCACGCGTGCATGACTTTCCTCGGTGCCGTCGCCGAGGCGAACGAGCCAGCCGGCGCTGTAGCGCAGGTGGTAACGCGTCTCCTTGATGGCCTTGGCGGCGATTTCCGCAAGTCGCGCATCCTTCGACTGCTGCAGGCGTTCGTAAAGCTCGATCTGCCAGGCGTCCACCAGCACCTGGCGCACGATGGTCTGGCCGAAATCGCCGTTCGGCTGCTCCACCAATGTCGCATTCAGGTACTCGGACTCCTCGCGCTGGTAGGCAAGGTCGTCGTCTGTGCGGCCACGGCCTTCGAGTTCCCCGGCCCAGGACAGCAGCATGCGCGCCTGACCCAGCAAGTCGAGCGACAGGTTCGCGAGGCCAAGGTCTTCCTCGAGCGCCGGCGCATGGCCGATCCATTCACCGAGGCGCTGGGCGAGGATCAGGCTCGTGTCGCCAAGGCGCAGGACGTAGAGGCAATGCGGTGTCACAGGGTCTTCACCTCATCCGGGATGTCGTAGAAGGTCGGGTGACGGTAGACCTTGTCGCGTGCCGGCTCAAAGAGCGCGTCTGCGTCGGCAGGGTCCGACGCCACGATGTCGCTCGAGCGCACGGCCCAGATGCTGACGCCTTCCTGGCGCCTAGTGTAGAGGTCACGCGCATGTTCGATCGCCATCTGCGCGTCCGTCGCATGCAGGCTTCCGACATGCTTGTGATCGAGTCCTGCCCTGGCACGAACGAATATTTCATACAGGGGCCAGTCGCGTGAACTGTCGGTCATGCTGTCCTCCCGCGCTCAGGCTGCGCGCGATTTTTCCCTGGCGGCTTGCTTCGCGGCGTGGGCGACGGCGGCATCCCGCACCCAGCGGCCCTCGTCATGCGCCTGCCGCCTGGCCTCGAGCCGCTCGCGGTTGCAGGGCCCGTGGCCCTTCAACACTTGCTCGAATTCGTTCCAGTCGATGACGCCAAAAGCGTAGTGCCCGGTCGCTTCGTCCCAGCGCAGCGCCGGGTCCGGAACCTTGAGCCCGAGGAAATCGGCCTGTGGCACCGTGTAATCCACGAACTTCTGGCGCAGCTCGTCGTTCGAGAAGCGCTTGATCTTCCAGCGCATGGACTGGGCGCTGTGCTTCGACTCGGCATCCGACGGGCCGAACATCATCAGCGACGGCCACCACCAGCGATTGAGCGCCTGCTGCGCCATGTCCTTCTGCGCCGGCGTGCCGCGCGACAGGCGCAGCATGATTTCGTAGCCCTGGCGCTGGTGAAAGCTCTCTTCCTTGCAGATGCGGACCATCGCGCGCGCATAGGGCCCGTAGGAACAGCGACACAGCGGAATCTGGTTCATGATCGCCGCACCGTCCACGAGCCAGCCGATCGCGCCGACATCGGCCCAGGTCGGCGTCGGGTAGTTGAAGATGCTCGAGTACTTCGCCTTGCCCGCCAGCAGCTGGTCGATCAGCTGGTCGCGCGAGACCCCAAGCGTTTCCGTCGCGCTGTAGAGGTAAGCGCCGTGCCCGCCCTCGTCCTGCACTTTTGCGATCAGGATGGTCTTGCGCAGGAGCGACGGCGCGCGCGTGATCCAGTTGCCCTCGGGGAGCATGCCGACGATTTCGGAATGCGCATGCTGGGAAATCTGCCGGACCAGGGTCCGCCGATAAGCCTCCGGCATCCAGTCTTTCGGCTCGATTTTTTCCTCGGCATCGACCCGGGCCTGGAAGCGCTGCTCCAGCCGGCCGGGATCCTGGGCCTCGTCGCGCAGGCAGTCCTTGCCAAGTGAATCAAGCCCCTGCGTATACAAGACACCCTCCGGATGGCAGCGCATCGGCCGCCGCGGTGAATCGGAAATATCCCGTCATTATGCGCGTCTCCGGCCGCCGGCGGCCCGCCGGGCGGCTAGTCCCAGCTTTCCAGCCGCCGCACCAGGACCTCCATGAACCGGTTGGCCTGGTGCCCGTCGAGCACGCGGTGGTCGATGGTCAGGGACACGTAGCAACGCGGGCGCGCGACGATCTCGTCGTGGCCGTCGTGCTCGACGACGACCGCGCGCTTTTCGAGGCGCCCAATGCCGAGGATTGCCGATTGCGGCTGGTTGATCACGATCGGCGCAGCGACCAGGCTGCCGCTGACGCCGTGATTGGAGATCGTGAAAGTGCCGCCGCGCAGGTCGGCCGCTGTCAGCCGATCCTCGCGTGCGCGCGCGACGAGTTCACCGAGGGCAGCGGCGATGCCGAACAGATCCAGTGCCGCGACATTGCGGATCACCGGGACCACGAGGCCGCGGCCCTCGAGCGCCGCCGCGACACCGATGTCAATCTGATCGTTCAGGATCACGGCGTCCTCGGTCCAGCGGCCATTTGCCTCGGGCACGGCGCGGATCGCGTCCACGCAGGCCGCAACGAAATAGGCGGTGAGCGTCAGCGATGCGCCACGCGTCTCGAACTCCTGCCGGTGCGCCGCGCGATGCGCGAGCACTGCCGCGAGATCCGCTTCGAAGACCGTCGTCACATGCGGCGCCGTCTTCAGCAGGCTTTCGACCATGTGGGCCGCGATGCGCCGGCGCATCGGCGTGTGCGGAATGCGTCGAACGCCTTCCGGTTCCGCAACCGCAGCGGGCTGCTGCCTGACCGCCGGCGCTGCGCCTGTGGCAGCCTTCATGACATCGTCAACCGTGATGCGTCCGCCCTCGCCGCTTGCCGCAACGGCGTCGGCTTCCAGCCCATGTTCTGCCAGCAGGCGCCGGACCGCGGGACTCATGCGATCGGATGACGGCCGGCGTCCACCCGAAGCGGCCACCCGCGATTCGGCGGGTGAAATCGCCGCCTTTGTCGCAGGCGCCGGAGTCGGCGCGGACACCTGGCTGCCGGTTGCAGGCGCCACACGGCCGAGCAATGCGCCGGGTTCCACGTCGGTCCCTTCGGCGGCCGTAATTTCCCGCAGGACACCATCAGCCGGTGCCGGCACTTCGACCGTGACCTTGTCGGTCTCGATCTCGACCAGCGGCTCATGGCGCCTGACCGGTTCGCCGACCGCCTTCAGCCAGCGCAGCACCTGGGAGCGGGTGCCCTCCGCCTGGTCGACCGGCAACAACACGTCGATCATCGTGGCCATCGCTCAGACGCTCGCGATGCGGCGCATCGCGGCGACGATCCCTTCGATCGACGGCAGCACGGCATCGAGCAGGAGCGGGCTGTGCGGACTCGGCACGTCCGGCATCGCGAGCCGCTCGATCGGCGCGTCGAGGTCGAAAAACGCGTGCTCGGCAATGACTGCGGCGATCTCGGCGCCGAATCCGGCCGTGATCGTGTCCTCATGCACGATCAGGCAGCGTCGTGTCTTCGCGACCGACGCCAGCACGGCCTTGCGGTCCCAGGGCGACAGCGTGCGCAGGTCGAGCAGTTCGACGTCGATGCCGGACGCGGCGGCTGCCTGTTCGCAGCGCTCGACCATCGCGCCCCAGCTCACGACCGTCAATTCGGAGCCGCTACGCAGCGCGCGTGCGGCGCCGAATGGCAGCATGAAATCGTTGCCCGGATAGGGGCGTCTCGCCGCCGCGCCGTCGAGCAGCGAGCGATGTTCGAAGAACACGACCGGGTCGTTGCCGCGGAGCGCCGTGCGCAGCAGGCCCACGGCGTCCTCCGCGTTGGATGGCATGGCGAGCCGCCAGCCCGTCGCGTGCAGGAATTCCGCTTCATTGCACTGGCTGTGCCAGGGATCGCCACACTTGAAGAAGCCGCCCGGCATCCGCACCACTATCGGTGCGGCGAAACGGTTGGCAGTGCGCCAGCGCATCGTTCCGCAATCATGGAGTTGCTCCGCGGCGGGTTCCGCATACTTGCGGAACTGGATCTCGGGTACGGGCATCAGGCCTGCAAGTGCCATGCCGACCGCCCGGCCGATGATGCCTTCTTCGGACAGGCTGGTGTCGAATACCCGCGCCTCGCCGAAACGTTCCTGCAGGCCGAGCGTCGCCGCGTGCACGCCGCCTTTCCTGCCGACATCCTCGCCGAACACCAGCATGCGCGGATTGATTTCGAGTTCGTGCTCCAGCGTCCGGCGGATTGCGGTCAGCATGTTGATGCGCGGTCCATCGGGCCGCGCAACCGCGCTGCCCGCGACCGGGAGGATTCCCTCGGCCTGCAGGCCACCCTGTCGCTGCAACTCGGGCGTCCCGTCTTCGCGGCTCTCGCTGAAGGCATAGCGCGTCACCGCCTCCGTACCGGCGGCGGGCCGCGACTCGATATTGAGCAGGGCACTCTCCACTTCCGCCAGGGCCTCGGCTTCGAGCGATTTCCACTCGGCGTCGGTCACGAGCTGCGGCACGATCTGCCCGCGCAGCCGCAACAGCGGATCGCGCGCCTGCTCGGCCGCCAATTCTTCCGCCGACTTGTAGGCCTGCGTGTCCTGGCCGGAATGGCCGGAAAGCCGCGGCACCGTGAGGCGCAGAAGCACAGGGCCAACGCCTGCGCGCACCGCAGCGACCGCTTTCCCGATCAATACGGCGGCTGCCGCCGGATCCGATCCGTCTCCATTCAGGACCTGCAGATTGCGGAACGAGGCCAGGTTCGCGGCGATATCGCCACCCGGCGTCTGGCGGTCGCTCCTGACCGAGATGCCATAGCCATTGTCCTCGATGAAATACAGGAGCGGCAGGCGCTCGGTCGTTGCGATATTGAGCGATGCCCAGAAACCGTTGGTTGCCGTCGAGGCGTCGCCGCCATGCACGACGGCGATGCTGCCCGCGCATTGCGCGTCATCCAGCACGCTCGCGCGGTATTTCAGGGCCTGCGCCCAGCCGGTCGCCGGCGTGTACTGCGTGCCGACGCCACCGCAGGCCGGCAGCAGGCAGGGGCCCCCGCGATTCGGCAAGTTGATGACGACGCCGATGTCGCGCCCGGCGGACATCCCCTCGGCGCGCATCATCGTGGACGCGAGCGCTTCCTCGGCAGACAGCCCCAACGCGAGCGCGAGTGGTCGCGAGCGGTAGTAAGGCGCGACGGCATCCCGCGCGCCGGTCAATTGCAGCGCAAGCAGCGCCTGGGTCACATCGTGCCCGCGTGCGGAGAACTGGTAGAGCACCTTGCGCTCCGGCACCAGTCGGGTTTCCTCGAGCTGGTCAATCGCACGCGACAGGAACGCGGTGCGCAGCACGCGGCGCCAGTCAACGGTCGCGGCAGTTGCCGGTTGCAGGGGTTTCCGCGCGCTCGCGGGCATCGGCGGCTCCTCGGGGCCCGATCCGGGCCGCGCCATCCTACCCAAGGCCATCGGGTGTTTATTAGCCAATTTCCTGCCAAAGCTCGAATGTTTTGGTGATATCCTTCAAATATATCCAATCTACTGGTGGTTACCACTCCATGGTCAAGCTGGATCGCACGGATCTCCGGATCCTGGAACAACTGCAACGGGAAGGCCGGCTGAGCCACGTCGAACTCGCGCAACGCGTGGGGCTTTCCCCGACGCCCTGCACGCGACGGGTCCGGCGGCTCGAGCAGGCCGGCGTCATCCGCGGATATGCCGCCATCCTCGACCCGAAGCGCATCGGCCAGAATGTCGCGGCCTACATCCAGATCAAGCTCGAACGGCACACGGACGACGTCATCGAGCATTTTCGGCGCACGCTCGAAGAACGCCCGGAAGTTGTCGCCGCGCATGCGATGACCGGTGAAATGGACTTCCTGCTGCATGTGGTCGTGCCCGACCTCGACGCCCTGGGGCAGTTCACGCTGCACCAGCTCCTGAAACTTCCCGGCGTGCGGGACGTGCGTTCGGGCCTGGTCCTGGAGACCCTCAAATCCGGCGCGCGCGTGCCGATCAGGCCCTGATCCGCCCGCCGGCCGCGGAACTGTCCGGCTGCTCCGACGGTCTTTGTCGGGTAGGCTAGAATCGCTCGACGCCAGGGGGACTCTGACATGACGAGGACGATCGCCGCATTTGCCGCCCTGCTGGGCTGCCTGCTGATGGGCAGCGCCCAGGCGGGCTGCATTTACCCACGCGCGCCGGAGCACGTCCCGGACGGCAAGACGGCGAACTTCGATGAAATGGCCGCCGCGCACAAGGCCGTCGTCCAGTTCAACGACGACATCAACTCCTACAACATTTGTCTCGACATGGAAATGGCCTCCATCGAGCAGAGCGGCCAGTTTGACCAGGCGCGCCTGATGGAACTGCGGGCAATGCAGGCCAAGAAGAACAACGCCGCCGTCGATGAAGCGCAAGCCGTTGCCGACCAGTTCAACGAACAGCTGCGCATCTTCAACGCCCGCAACAAGAAAGACTGACCAAGCGTCCTGATGCTGACGCCCGCCGAGGCTGATGCGGCAATCGCCGCCCACCTCGCGCAGGTCCCGGACGAACTGCTGTCGCTGCCGGCCTGTGCCGGCAGGACTTTGCGCCAGGAAATCCTTGCTGAACGCGATGCCCCGCCATTCGACCGCGTGGCGATGGACGGCATCGCGTTTTCGACCGCCGCATTTCGAAGCGGCCGGCGGGAGTTTCGCGTCGCGGGCCTGCAGGCCGCCGGCCAGGCGCCCGTCACGCTTCCTTCACCCGCCGAATGCATCGAGGTGATGACCGGCGCATCGCTCCCCACCGGTTGCGACACGGTCGTCCCCGTCGAACGCATCGGCGTTGCGGCCGGAATTGCGACCGTCGAAGAAGCCTACGCGGCCGAACCTTGGCTCAACGTACACCGCCGCGCGTCGGATGCGCGCGCCGGTGACCGGTTGCTGTCGGCCGGCACGCGACTTGGCGGTCCGGAGCTCGCGATCGCCGCATCGGCGGGACTCGCGAAGCTCAAGGTTTCGAGGCTGCCGCGCATCGCCGTGATCTCGACGGGCGACGAGCTCGTCGAGCCGGGTCTTCCGGTGCTGGAACACCAGGTGCGACGCTCGAATTCCTACGGACTGGCCGCCTCTTTGCAGCTCGCGGGATTTGCGCCGGTGACCGACCTGCACCTGCCGGATCAACGATCGGTCCTGGCCGAACGACTGGCGCAGGAACTGGGCCGCCATGACGTGCTGGTGATGAGCGGCGGCGTATCCGCCGGTCGCTTCGACCACGTGCCGGCCGTGCTCGACGAACTCGGCGTGCGGCGGGTCTTTCATCAGGTGTCGCAGCGCCCGGGCCGGCCGCTGTGGTTCGGCATCAGCAACCGCGGATCAACGGTGTTCGCGCTGCCCGGAAATCCGGTCTCGGTGCTCGTCTGCCTGGCACGTTACGTCATACCGGCATTGCTCGCCGCTTCCGGCGCGAGGGCCCCGGCGCGTCCGATTGTCCAGCTTGCCCGGGCCTTTGAGTTCCGCGCCCCGCTGACCTGTTTCCTGCCAGTGACGCTGGAGTACGATCCGGGAGGACGGACCCTGGCCGTACCCAGGCCGACCGGCGGTTCCGGCGACCTGAACGCGCTCGGCGGCACGGACGGCTTCGTGGAACTGCCGCAGGGACCCGCGAGCCATCCCGCGGGCCTCGCCATTCCTTTCTATCGCTGGTAGCCCATGCACGACGACGAAACCGGCAGGCTGGTCTCACTTTCCGCGCCACGGGCGGTGACGGACACGCGCGGGCGGCCACTGCTAGACCTTCGCATCTCGGTCATGGACCGCTGCAATTTCCGCTGCCCCTATTGCATGCCGCGCGAGACCTTCGACGACCGCTATCGCTTCCTGTCTGCGAGCGAGCGGCTGACCTTCGATGAGATTGCGCGACTCGCGCGGCTCTTCGTTGCCGAGGGCGCTCGTAAACTCCGCCTCACAGGTGGTGAGCCGCTCCTGCGTTCCGGTCTCGCGGACCTGGTCGGCGAGTTGTCGGCGATCGACGGCGTCGCCGATCTCGCGCTGACGACGAATGGCGTGCTGCTCGCCCAGCATGCGGCGGAACTGGCCGCCAACGGCCTGCGTCGCGTCACGGTGAGCCTCGACACGCTCGATCGCGAAACCTTCCGCCACATGAGCGGCGGCTTCGACGGCCTGGAGCGCGTGCAGGACGGCATCCGCGCGGCGCTCGAGGCGGGCCTCGTTCCGGTCAAGGTCAACGCGGTGATCCAGCGCGGCGTCAACGATCGTCAGGTCCTCGACCTTGCGCGCCATTTCCGCGGCACGGGCGTGATCGCGCGCTTCATCGAATACATGGACGTCGGCAACCGCAATGACTGGGACCCGGCGCGGGTCGTGGCTTCGCGCGAATTGCGGGACGCGATCAATGCCGAATTCCCGCTCAAGGCGGTTCCCGGCAATTATCGCGGCGAAGTCGCCGAGCGCTATGCCTACGAGGACGGCGCCGGCGAAATCGGGTTCATTTCGTCGGTCAGCCAGCCGTTCTGCGGCGACTGCACGCGTGCGCGGCTGTCATCCGACGGCATCTTCTACACCTGCCTGTTCGCAGTGCAGGGCACGGACCTGCGAACGCCGCTCCGCGCAGGCGCGAGCGACGAGGAATTGCTGGAAAGGATCCGCGGCAGCTGGCGGCGGCGCGAGGACCGCTACAGCGAGCTGCGGCGCGTTTCGGCGAAGGAGCAGCCCTTGCGCAAGATCGAGATGCACTACATTGGCGGATGACAGGAAATCGCCGCTGAGCCACGTGGACGACGCCGGCCGGCCGGCGATGGTCGACGTGACGGCCAAGTACGAGACGCTGCGCGTCGCGACGGCGGTTTCGCGCCTGCGATTTCCCGCTGCGGCATTCGAAAAGCTGCGGTCGTCTGGATTCGAGACGGCGAAGGGCCCGGTATTCAGCACGGCAATCGTCGCCGGCACGATGGCGGCGAAGCGCACGCACGAATTGATCCCGTTCTGCCACCCGCTCGGGCTCGAGCGCTGCGACATCACGATCGAGGCGGATGCCGCGGGCCTCGAGATCCGCTGCACGACGGCCGTGCACCACCGCACGGGCGTCGAGATGGAGGCGCTGACGGGAGCCACTGTTGCCGCATTGACGGTCTACGACATGTGCAAGGCCCTGTCGCATGACATCGTCATCGAAGAGACGCGACTGCTCAGCAAGAGCGGCGGCAAGAGCGATTACCAGGCGGGCGCGGGGTCATGAGCGCGCTCTTTGGTCTGGTGCTGGCCGGCGGCCGCTCGAGCCGGATGCGCGAGGACAAGGCGGCGCTGACCTACGGGCGACGGCCACAACTCGAGCTGGCGTACTCGCTGCTCGCACCATTCGTCTCGCGCGCCTTCGTGTCGGTGCGCGAGGACCAGCGCGACGATGTGCTGCGCGCCGCCTTCCCGCAGATCGTGGACGGCCCGGGAGTCGAGGGCCCGATCGCGGGCATCATCGCGGCCCAGGCCAGCTATCCCCAGGCCGCCTGGCTCGTGATCGCCTGCGACCTGCCGATGCTCGACTCAACGACCCTGTTGGAATTGATCTCAGGGCGCGATGCCAAGCGCCTCGCAACGGCATTCCAGAGCGCCAGTGACGGCCTGCCGGAGCCGTTGTGCGCGATCTACGAACCGGCGAGCCGCGAGGCGATCCTCCGCTTCGTGGCTGGCGGTGTCTCCTGTCCCCGGAAATTCCTGATGCGGCACGACGCCGTCCTGCTCGCGCCCGCGAGCCCGCGGGCGCTTGCCAATGCCAACACACCAGAGGAACTTGCGGCCGCGCGCCAGGCGCTCGCTTCGCGGGAGCGCGCCTGATGGCCCGCGTCCATCTTCGTTACTACGCCTTGTTGCGCGAACAGGCGGGCCGCCAGTCGGAGACCGTCGAGACGGCGGCGGCGACGCCCGCTGCGCTCTATGCTGAGCTCGCCGCGCAGCATCGATTCCGCCTGCCGCAGGCGCAGTTGCGCGTGGCGGTCAACGCCGCCTTCACGGATTGGTCGAGTCCGCTTGCCGACGGCGACGAGGTTGTTTTCATTCCACCGGTGGCCGGCGGATGAATATGTTCGCTTTCACCCACGAGCCGATCGCGCCGGATGACCTGAAGCAGGGCCTGTCCGATCCGGCGGCGGGCGGGTTTGCGGCTTTCGAGGGCTGGGTCCGCGACCACAACGAAGGACGGGAAGTGCGCCGCCTGGAATACGAGGCATTCGAAGAGCTTGCGCGAAGTGAAGGCGCACGGATCGTCGAGGCGGCCCTGCGCCGCCACGGCGCGCTGCGGGCGAGCTGCGTTCACAGGCTCGGTCCTCTCGCGGTCGGCGATCTCGCGGTCTGGGTCGGCGTCGCGGCGCCACATCGTGCCGAGGCCTTTGCCGCCTGCCGGCAGATCATCGACGACATCAAGCACCGGCTGCCGATCTGGAAGAAGGAACATTACGCCGAAGGCGACAGCGGCTGGGTCAATTGCGAGCATTGCGCTGTAGCACCGCATGCGCCCGGCTTCGACTACGCGCGCCAGATCGCGTTGCCCGAGGTTGGCGCCGCGGGGCAGGAACGCCTCGCAAGATCCTCCGTGGTCGTCATCGGTGCCGGCGGCCTCGGCTGCGCCGTACTCTCCGGGCTCGCCGGCGCCGGGGTCGGGACGATTTCGATCGTCGACGACGACCTCGTCGAGGTGGCGAACCTGCATCGGCAGCCGCTCTACACATCGGCCGACATCGGCCGCCCGAAAGCCGAGGTCGCGGCGGAGCGCCTCGCAGCCTACAACCCCACGATCAACCTGCGCGCGCTCCGCACCCGGCTGACCGCGGCCAATGCCGGCGAACTCGTGCTGCGGGGCGACATCGTCGTCGATTGCAGCGACAACTTCGCGACGAAGTTCCTGGTCAACGATGCCGCCGTGCTGGCCGGCCGTCCCGCAGTGCTCGCGAGCGTCTATCAATACGAAGGACAGCTCCAGGTGGTGCGAGCCGATGACGGCGGTTCCTGCCTGCGCTGCCAGTGGCCTGAGGCAACCCGGGACGGCCTCGTCGGAAACTGCAGCGAAAGCGGCGTGCTGGGACCGGTCCCGGCCGTGCTCGGCAGCCTGCAGGCGATGGAAGTGCTGAAGCTGCTGCTGGACCTGCCCGGCCAGATGCGCGATGAAGTCCTGCTGATCGACCTGCTGGACCTCGGACAGCGCCGGCTCAGTGCGCCGCGCGCGGGCGAATGCAGGGATCACTGCAGGCGCATCCGGCCGGCGCAGGCCGCGGCGGCGTTGCCGGAGCTCGAGGTCGCACTGCCGCTGGCGGAAGCCGCGGCCCGCGGTTATCGGATCATCGACATCCGCAACCCGGACGAATGCGCGAGCGCGCCATTGCCGCTGCGCGGCCATGACGAAATCCCGCTGATGGCGCTCCTGGACGGCGCTCTGAGCCTGGATCCGCAGCTGCGTTACCTGCTGGTCTGCGCGCATGGCATCCGCAGCCGCGCTGCAGCCGAGCACTTGCGTGCCGTCGGGCAGGGAAATGTGTGGTCGCTGCGCGGCGGACTCGCCAGGCAGGACTAGGCCGGTTCAGAACGCGAACTGGCCTTCCGGAATCTCCATCAGCGATTTTGCGCCGGCGCCGAGCGCGTCGAGATGCGCCTCGGCACGCGGCAGGATGCGCGTGAAATAGAACCGCGC
Organism: uncultured Gammaproteobacteria bacterium; assembly: GCA_963747145.1. Lineage (GTDB taxonomy): Bacteria > Pseudomonadota > Gammaproteobacteria > Steroidobacterales > Steroidobacteraceae > SCUD01. Next base: position 272,552 of record CAVVDZ010000004.1, read on the forward strand.
GGTCGCGAGCTTGGCCTTGTAGAAATCCGCATCGGTCGCGCCCTTGTGCAGCGCCGTGACCGCGACCGCTGCGCACTTCGCCCAGCACCACGCCAGACACAGGTAGCCGGTCAGCTCCAGGTAATCCATGGCTGCCGCGCCCATCTCGTCCGGATTGCGCGCGGCGCGCGCCGCGACGCCCTCGGTCGCCTCGCTCCATTCCTTCAGCAGGCCGGTCAGGCGCGTCACGTACTCGGCAAGCTCGCTGGAACGCGCATGCCGCTCGCAGAAACCGCCGATTTCGCCGCCGAGCAGCCGTGCGAGCTCGCCTCCAGAGCCCAGAACCTTGCGCCCCAGCAAGTCGAGCGCCTGGATGCCATTCGTGCCTTCGTAGATCGCGCTGATCCGTGCGTCGCGAGCGTACTGCTCGACGCCCGTCTCGCGCACGTAGCCGTGGCCGCCGTGCACCTGGATCGCCAGGTTCGTGCACTCGAGCGACATGTCTGTCACGAATCCCTTGACGATCGGCGTCAGGATCGCGAGCAGCCCGTCCGCATGCTTGCGCGCGGCTGGATCGGGATCGTGCAGCGCGCGGTCCATCTGCATCCCGGCGAGGTAGGTCAGCACGCGGCCGCCCTCGATCAGCGCCTTCTGCGTCAGCAGCATCCGGCGCACGTCGGGATGGCCGATGATAGGGTCCGCCGCGGCGCTGCCGCCGCCGCCCGAAGTGCGCCCCTGCCGCCGCTCGCGCGCATAGGCGAGCGCGATCTGGTAAGCGCCTTCGCACTGCGCGAGGCCCTGCAGCCCGACCCAGAGTCGCGCATGGTTCATCATCGTGAACATGCACTTGAGGCCGCCATTCAGCTCGCCGATCAGCCAGCCGCGTGAATTGTCGAAATTCATCACGCAGGTCGCGGAACCGTGGATGCCGAGCTTGTGCTCGACGCCGGCGCAGCTGACGCCATTCGCGGCACCGGGGTTGCCCGTGCCATCGGGCAGGAATTTCGGAACCAGGAACAGGCTGATGCCGCGTGAGCCCGGCGGCGCGTCCGGCAGCTTCGCGAGCACCATGTGCACGATATTCTCTACCAGGTCGTGCTCGCCGCTCGTGATGAAGATCTTCGTGCCGTTGATGCGGTAGCTGCCCTGGCCGTCGGGTTCCGCGCGCGTGCGCATGATGCCGAGGTCGGTGCCCGCGTGGGACTCGGTCAGGCACATCGTGCCGCTCCAGACGCCGCGGATCATCTTTGGCAGGTACAGCTTGCGCAACTCTTCGCTTGCGTGCTTTTCGACGCACAGCACCGCACTGTCAGTCAGCCCGCTATAGAGCTTCCAGGACATGTTGGCGGAGACGAGCATCTCGCCGATCGGCCCGCCGAAACTCTCGGGCAGCCCCTGGCCGCCGTATTCCGTCGGACCGCAGAGCGCGGCCCAGCCGTCGTCGACATACTGCCGATAAGCCTCGATGAAACCGGGTGGTGTGATGACGCGCCCATCGTCGGTGCGGCGGACGCCCACCCGGTCGCCAGTCTGGTTGGTCGGTGCGACGACATCCTCGGCGAATCGCGCGCATTCCTCGAGCACGCTGTCGATCAACTCTGCGTTGACGTCCTCGCGTCCCAACTCGCGGTAGTGCTGTTCCGCACGCAGCACCTCGTGCAGGACAAAGCGGAATTCACGCAGGGGTGCCTTGTACTGGGTCATGGCCGCGGCAGCGGGTGCGATTCAGCCTGCCGCTTCGGCGCAGGAGATGCAGAGATCGGAATACGGAAGCGCATTCATCCGGCGCGCGCCGATCGGCTGGCCGCAGGAACTGCACTGGCCGTAGGTGCCCTGGTCGAGCTGTGCGAGCGCGCGGTTGATCTGCGCAAGCTCCTGCTTGGTTGCCTCGCCGATGCCGGCGAGCACCGCGTCGTTTTCCATCTGGACCACCTGCTCGGCGAAGTCCTTGTCCAGCGGGCCCGACGAACGCGTGATGTCGGCGCGGACCTTGGCGGCGCGCGTCAGCAGTTCCTGCTTCTGCTGCAAGAGCTTGCTGCGGATTTCGTCAAGTTCGATCGCCATGGGACCTCCTGGCACTGCCAGCCGGCGGCGGCGCAAGGGCACCGCCGCCGGGGTCCCGTCAGTTTACCTGTACTTCGACCGTCCTTGGGTGGGCCGCGGGCTGCTTCGGCACGCGGACCTTCAGGACTCCGTTCTTGCTCTCGGCCTGGATGGCGCCGACATCCGCGTCCTCGGGGAGGCGGAAGCTCCGCGCAAAGCTGCCGTAGAAGCTCTCGACCCGGTGCAGCTTCTCGTCCTTGTGCTCGAGCTCATTGCGCCGTTCTCCGCTGATCGTGATGACGCCGTCATCCACCGTGACCTTGACGTCTTCCTTGCTGACCTCCGGCAGTTCCGCCTTGATCAGGTATTCCGCATCAGTCTCGGAGATGTTGGCGGCCGGCGCCCATGCAGGCGTAGCCTGCTGTGAAGCCTCCGGCGTTGTTGAGCGGGCGCCCGTCAGGCGTCCGAAATAGGGGTTGTAGCGAGTGATGAAATCGTCCAGTTCCCTGAACGGCTCCCAGCGAATCAGTGTCATTTGAATCCTCCTTCCGCCGGTGGCGGTGCAGGCTCCCTGCATGGGGGCGGTCGCTGCCAACTCAAGCGGAAAGCCGTCCGGAACCGGCCTCCGGCGTTGCTTCGGATTGGCCGGCGACCGTAATATCGAGCGGAATCCAGCGAATCGCCAGCGCGCGAAACCCGGCGAGGGAGTCTGATGGGCCGCGATCACAACCCGGTACCCGGCCAGTGGTACGAGAGCCTCGAGGACGAAGAGACCTTCCAGGTCCTCTCGGTCGATGAGGACGCGGAGCTCATCGAGTTGCAGTACGAGGACGGAGACGTCGAGGAGATCGACTACGAGACCTGGCAGGAACTCGATCTCGACTTGACCGAGGAACCGGAGGGCTGGTCCGGGTCCGAGGACGAGGAAGAGGACGACGAGGAACTCGACGACGACGATGACGACGACTGGGACGATGACGACGATGATGACGACGACGATGAAGACGAGGATTACGGCGACCGCGACGACTACTGACCGCCCCTGCCGGAACCCGGGCCGAACCTGCCGGTCCAACGGCCATCGATTCCCCGGAGAATGCTCATGAGACTCCCGCTGCTGGCCCTTCCGATCGCCCTTCTTTCAGCCTGTGCCGCGACGCCGCCGCAGGAAAAGCACGAGCTGCGGGAACCACGCAAGGACGTCTGCGTCTATGAGTCGAGGATAACGGGATTCAACACGCTGGATGACCGCCACGTCGTGCTCTATGGAATCGGCAACAAGGATTCCTACCTTGCGGAAGTCACGCCGGGCTGCTTCAACTTGCAGAACCAGACGTCGCTGACCACCATCGACGGCGACGGCAATGGCCAGATCTGCGGCTACGGGCGCGACAACATCGGCTATCGCGAGTTCGGGCGGACGGAGAGCTGCCGGATCGTGACGCTCGAGAAGGCGACCGAAGAGCGCATCGCAGCGGTGATGGAGAAGGAGAAGAATTCGAAAAAGCCGCGCAAGGTGATCATCCAGTAGTCCGGCGCCCAGTCCTGCAATCGCGGCCTCGCTGCGGATGCCTCAGTTCTGCATGGAACTGCCTGATTCTGATCGGGTTTTCTGGCGACGGACGGCAAAAATATAATGGATACTGGTCAAGCCCGCCAGCCGACACTTGAATCGCCAGGCCTACGCATCCATCTGGGTCAGTCATGAAAAGAATACTGCTCTTCGTACTCACCAATTTCGCGATCCTGATCGTCGCGAGCGTCACGCTGCGCCTGCTCGGCTTCGAACCCTGGCTGACCGCGCGCGGCATCAACTTCAACTCGCTGCTCGTGTTCGGGGCACTGATCGGTTTCGGCGGTTCGTTCCTGTCGCTCGCCATCTCCAAGTGGATGGCGAAGAAAATGATGGGCGTGCAGGTCATCGCGCAACCACGCAACGAGACCGAGACCTGGCTGGTCGAGACCGTGCGCCGCCACGCGCAGGTGGCCGGCATCGCGATGCCCGAAGTCGGCTACTTCGAATCGCCGGAACCCAATGCCTTCGCGACCGGCGCCCGGCGCAACAACGCGCTGGTTGCGGTCAGCAGCGGCCTCGTCAATCGGATGAGTCGGCCGGAAGTCGAGGCCGTCCTCGGCCACGAGATCAGCCACATCGCGAATGGCGACATGGTCACGCTGACGCTGATACAGGGCGTCGTGAACACCTTCGTCTTTGTCGCCTCGCGCGTGATCGGCGACATCGTGGACAGGGTCGTATTCCGCAACGAGCGCGGACACGGGCCGGCATTCTGGATCACGACCATGATCGCCGAACTGGTGCTCGCCTTCCTCGCGACCATGATCGTCATGTGGTTCTCCCGGCAGCGCGAGTTCCGCGCCGATGCCGGCGGTGCGCGCCTCGCGGGCCGCAATGGCATGATCGGCGCCCTCGAAGCGCTCCAGCGCAATCATCCGGGCGCGCTGCCGGACCGCATGGCGGCGTTCGGAATCTCCGGCGGTGTCGGCCAGGGCCTGAAAAAGCTCTTCATGAGCCACCCGCCGCTCGATGAGCGCATCGCTGCGCTGCGCGCCGCGACGATCGCCTGACACCCGGCGCCGGCATTGAACCGCGCCGCGACGCCCATACCGCCTTCCTGCCTGCAGGCCATCAAGGAGCTGCTCGGACCGCAGGGTTTCCTCGAAGCCGACAGCGACCGGGCGCCATTCGAGGTCGATTTCCGCGGCATTCACCATGGGCGTACGCCGCTGGTCGCGCTGCCGCAATCCACCGGCGAAGTGGCCCGGCTGGTCCATTTCTGCGCGGAACAGGGCATCGGCATCGTGCCCCAGGGCGGCAACACGAGTTATTGCGGCGGCGCGACGCCAGGCAGTTCCAACCGTGAAATCGTCGTGTCGCTGCGCCGGATGAACCGCATCCGCGCGCTCGAGCCCCTGAACGACTCGATGACCGCCGAAGCCGGCTGCGTGCTCGAGACGCTCCAGAACGCGGCAGCCTCCGGCGACCGGCTGTTGCCGATGTCGCTCGGATCGGAGGGGTCCTGCACGCTCGGCGGCATCATCTCGACGAATGCCGGCGGAACGGCCGTGCTGCGCTACGGCATGATGCGCGACCTGGTCCTGGGCCTCGAAGTCGTGCTGCCCGACGGTCGCGTGCTCGACCAGTTACGCGGACTGCGAAAGGACAACACCGGCTACGACGTCAAGCAGCTCTTCATCGGCGCCGAGGGCACGCTCGGCATCGTGACGGCCGCCTCGCTCAAGCTTTTTCCGAGACCGGCGGGCCTGGTGACCGCGATGGTCGGGCTCGCCTCTCCCATGGCCGCGCTCGAGCTCCTGGCCGCGCTGAAGGGCGCGCTCGGCATGGCCGTTACGACCTTTGAGATCCTGCCGCGCATCGCGCTCGAGTTCGTCTGCCGGCACATCCAGGGCGCCCGCGATCCCTTCGGCCAGCCGCATCCCTGGTATGTGCTTGCGGAGGTCTCGCTGCCACAGGCCGACTCCGATCTCGCGGATCGCTTCGACTCGACGCTCGCGGATGCCATCGCCGCAGGACGTGCGGCGGATGCGGTGACGGCGAGCTCCGGGGCACAACGCGATTCGCTGTGGCAGCTGCGCGAGACCATCCCGCAAGCGCAGCGCCACGAAGGCGCCGGCCTCAAGCACGATATCTCAGTCGAGCCGCTGCGGCTGCCGCAGTTCATCGACGAGGGCCGCGCGCTGCTCGCCCGGCTGGTGCCGGGGGCACGCCTCGTCGCCTACGGGCACCTGGGCGACGGCAACCTGCATTTCAACCTGAGTCCCGCCGACGCCGACAAGCCGGAAGCGCTCGCGGCGGCCGCCGAACGGGTCAAGCGCTCCGTGCACGATCTCGTCGCAAGTTACGGCGGCAGCATCAGCGCCGAGCACGGCATCGGGCAGCTCAAGGTCGCGGAGCTTTCCCGCTACGAAGATCCGGTGGCCCTTGCGCTGATGCGCGACATCAAGAAGGCGATCGATCCGCTGGGCATCATGAATCCCGGCAAGGTGCTCGAACCGGGCGCGTGACTCCCGGGGTACCAAGCTGTCATGCTGGCCACCCCGGCTTGCCGAGGTGATCGGATGTCAGCGACTGCCGACCAGCTGCCGCGCCGCCTGAATCTGGCGACCGCAGTCGCGACCGTGGCCGGCGTCACCATCGGCAGCGGCATTTTCCGGGTTCCCGCGGAAGTGGCGGCGCAGGCCGGCAGTGCCGGCGGCGTGCTGCTCGTCTGGGTTGCCGGTGGCCTGCTGACCCTCTGCTTCGCGCTCCTGCTATCGGAACTCGGCGCGATGTATCCGCGCTCCGGCGGACTCTATGCTTTCATCCGCGAATCCTTCGGCGAACTTGCCGCCTTCGTCTACGGCTGGACCTTCCTGCTGATCAATCCGGCAGGCTGGGCCGCGATCGCGATGGTTTTCGCAGAGTACCTCGGCAATTTCGTGCCGCTGACCGATTTCAGCCGCCGCGCAGTCGCCGTCAGCCTGATCCTCCTGTGCGCTTCCGCGAATTACCGCTCGGTGATGCTGGGCGCCGGCATCCAGAACGTATTCAGCTTCGTCAAGGTGGTCGCGATCGTGTCGCTCGCGATCTTCATCATTGCGCTCGGCGATCCTGCCAGCGGGGCGTTCGCCACCACAATCGAATGGGCGCCCGCCACCCTGCCCGGCTTCCTGCTCGCGCTGGTCGCCGTGCTGTGGGCCTATGAAGGCGCATCCTCGTTCTGCAATCTCGCGGGCGAAGTGAGGAGTCCGCAGCGCAACGTGCCGCGGGCGCTGATGCTTGGCGTCGGCGGCGTGATGATCGTGTATCTCGCCGTCAACCTGGCCTATCTCTACATCCTGCCGCTGGACGCAATGCGGGCCTCGCCGCTCGTGGCCGCGGACGCCGCCGGCCGCGTGCTCGGCAAGGGCGCATCCTCGCTGATATCAGGCCTGGTGATGGTCTCGACATTCGGGGCGCTCGCGGGACTCACGATGTCGGAGCCGCGCCTGTACTTCGCGATGGGCCGCGACCGGAATTTCTTCGCCGCGACCGGACGCGTCCACCCGCGATTCGCGACGCCGCACGTCGCCATCATGGTGGCGACCGCCATCGCCTGCACCTATGTGTCGATCCGCACCTTCGAACAGCTCGCCGCGACCTTCGTGCTGGGGCTGATGCCCTTCTACGCGCTCGCCGTCCTCGGCGTCTGGCGGTTGCGCCGCACACGGCCCGACGTAGAGCGGCCGTACCGCAGCTTCGGCTATCCCTGGGTCCTTTTCCTTTACGTGGCGGCCGTGATGCTGGTGCTCGGCAACGCACTGATCCACACGCCGAAGATCGCGCTCGTGAATGTCGGGCTGTCCCTGCTCGGGATTCCCGTCTATTTCATCTGGAAGAAATTTTACCGCTGAAGCGCGCGCGTCACTTCTGCTGGCCCGCCGGGCTCGTCCACTCGCTGTGCTGGCGGATCAGGCCCTCCTGGGCGACGCTCGCGACCAGCGTCCCTTCGCGAGTGTAAATCGCGCCGCGCCCGAAACCGCGCGCGCCCGAGGCGCTCGGGCTGTCGGTGACGTACAGCAGCCAGTCGTCGATGCGCACGTCGCGGTGAAACCAGATGGCGTGGTCGATGCTTGCCATCTGCAGCTGCAGGAATGAGACACCGTGCGGCAGCGTCGCGGTCTCGAGCAGGTGAAAGTCGGAGACATAGGCCAGCAGGCAACGGTGGAGCGGCTGGTCGTCCGGCAGCCGGTCGAGCACGCGGAACCAGACTTGCGACGCGGGTGCGGACTTGGCCAGTGCCAGGTAGTTGCGCGGATTCACCGGCCGGAATTCGAAGGGTCGCTGACGCTGGAAGAAGCAGCGCACTTTCTCCGGCACCTTGTCCAGGAGCTCGCTGTTGATCTCGCCGAGATCCTTCAGCTCCTCGGGCGGCGGCACCTGCGGCATCGGCGCCTGGTGATCGAGGCCCGGCTCGGTGATCTGGAAGGATGCCGACATCGTCAGGATCGGCTGGCCGTGCTGGATTGCGACAACGCGGCGGCTCGTGAAGCTGCCGCCATCGCGGCTGCGATCCACCTCGAATACGATCGGCGCATTGACGTCGCCGCGCCGCAGGAAATAGGCGTGCAGCGAATGCACCAGGCGGCCTTCGACGGTTCGCGACGCAGCCACCAGCGCCTGGCCCAGCACCTGGCCGCCGAAGACCTGCGGCGCGCCGACATCGCGGCTCTGGCCGCGGAACAGGTTGTCCTCGAGGCGTTCGAGGTCCAGCAGTCCTATCAGGTCGGTAAGTCGCTTGTCCATGCCGGCGCTCAGTCGGGCGGCGCCACGCCGAGCCGCTGCCGCATGATCGGGCTCGTCGTCGTGTACTGCAGGAACTGGCGCTTCTCCGGATAGACGTGATGCTGCACGCCGAAAGAAGCGAGCGCGGCTTCGTGGAAGCCCGACAGGATCAGCTTCTTCTTGCCGGGGTAGTGGTTGATGTCCCCGATCGCGAAAATGCCGGGCACGCTGGTCTGGAATTTCTCGGTGTCGACATGGATCGCCTTCTTGTCGAGGGCGAGACCCCACCCCGCGATCGGGCCGAGTTTCGGATGCAGTCCGAAGAACGCCAGCAACTGCTCGCAGCCAACGGCAGTCAGTGATTTGTCGGGACCGACGATCTTCGCGCCGACCAGCCGGTCGCCGTCGAGGTCCAGCGCATTTATCGTGCCTTCGATCAGGCGCATCCTGCCGGCCGCGACGAGGTCCTTCATGCGGGCGACGCTCGCCGGCTGCGCGCGGAACTCCGCGCGCCGGTGGACCAGCGTCACCGAACGGGCCTTGCCGCAGAATTCCAGTGTCCAGTCGAGTGCGCTGTCGCCGCCACCGGCGATCAGGAGGTCGCGCCCGTGGTAATCCTCCGCACGCCGCACGCGGTAGTGGACCTGCCTCCCTTCGAAGCGATCTGCGTCGGGCACCATCAGCCGGCGCGGCTGGAAGGAACCGAGGCCGGCCGCGATGATCACCGCGCCCGTGTCGAAGCGCGTGCCGGTGCCCGTCACGAGGTCGAAGCGCCCGTCGGCGCGCGGCGTGAGTTCCGCAACTTCCTGGCCCAGGTGAAAACCAGCGCCGAAAGGCTTGATCTGCTGGAGCAGGCGGTCGACGAGTTCCTGCGCGCCGCAGACCGGCAGGGCCGGGATGTCGAAGATCGGCTTATCGGGATAGAGCTCGGTGCACTGCCCGCCCGGATGTGAAAGCGTGTCCACGATCTGACACTTCATGCCGAGCAGGCCGAGCTCGAAGACCGCGAACAGGCCGACCGGACCCGCGCCGATGATCACGCATTCAGTGCTGATGACGTCGCGATTGACAGCTTCGCTCACGGTGTTCCTCGGGCACGGCCTGGCGCGTTATCGCTTCAGGGGCCGGCATTCTAGCCGATGATAGGCTTGCACCCCATGACCCGGTCAGTCCGCCAGAAACCACCCCTCCCCGCGATGCGGATCGGCGCCGACGGCGGCCGCGTGATCGATATGCGCGCCGTCGCGGCACTCGCATTGCCGTTGGTGCTGAACAGCACGGTGCAAGCCGTGCTGAACCTGACCGACACCTGGTTCATCGGGCGCTTGTCCACCGCGGCGACGGCGGCGATTTCCGCTGCGCACTGGCTCTCGCTGCTGGCGCTGTTCCTGATCGGCGGCGTGGCGATGGGCGTGCAGACCCTGGTCGCGCAGGCCTATGGCGCGGGCCGCTTCCGCCGCACAAGCCAGATGGCCTGGATGGGCCTGTGGGCCGCCGTACTGACGATTCCCGCGTTCATCCTGACGATTGCGATCGCGCCGGCGATGTTCCATGCCTTCGGCCTCCCGCCCGACGTGGAGGTGCTGGTGCTCCAGTTCTGGGGGCCGCGCATGATCGGCGGGCCGCTCGCGGCGGCCCTGTGGGCGGCCGTCGCGTACTTCAACGGCATCGGACGCACGCGCAATCCGCTGGTCGTCGGCCTCGTGGTCACGCTCGCGAATATCGTGCTGAATGAAATCCTGATCTTCCGCCTCGGCCTCGGGATCGCGGGGGCGGCCTGGGCAACGACATTCGCGGAACTGCTGGGCGTGCTGCTCGCGATCGCGATGATCCTGCGCCTCGAGCCATCGCAGTTCCAGGCGCATCTGACCTGGCGGCCGCGCATCGGCCGCATCGTCACGCTCGTCGGCCTCGGCCTGCCGATGGCCATGACGGCCTCCGCCGACATCGGCGCTGCAGCCGTGTTTCAGCTGATGCAGGTGCGCATGGGTATCGTGGACGGTGCGGCGACGCAGATCGTCACGATCTTCACTTCGCTCGCCTACATGCCCGGCATCGGTCTCGCACTCGCCGGCACGACATTGGTCGGGCAGGCGATTGGTGCCGGCGACCGCGACTGGGCGGAGCGCCTGGGCAACCGCATCATCGCGGTCGTCGCCTGCTTCATGGGCGGGCTCGGCATCGTCATTGCGCTGGTCGGCCCCTGGCTCACGCCGCTGTTCGTGAACGCCGCCGATCCGCGGGCGGCTGAGGTGATTGCGCTCTGCTCCCCGCTCCTGTGGATCGCCGCCGCCTACCAGTTCTTCGACGGCGTCAACTTCTCGAGCGGATTCTGCCTGCGCGGCGCAGGCGACGCGCGCGTGCCGGCGCTGATCGTGTTTTCCTGCGCGGCATTCCTGTTCCTGCCGCTGGCGCACCTGCTGACATTTTCGCCGGGCCGCGGCTGGATTGAACAGGCGCCTGGCCTCGGCTATGGCGCGGTCGGCGGCTGGACTGCCCTGCTGGTCTATGTGCTGGCGATCGGCATTGCCCTCTGGCTGCGCTGGCGAAACGGCGCGTGGCGCCGCATCCGGATCTAGACGTTCACCTTTCCGGCTGGAAGGCATTGCGATAGACGTAGTTCGCCACCTGGCGTCCCTGCGATATGCCCGCCGTCTTGTCGAATGCCCAGTGAATGCCAAGGTAGATGCGGCTTTGACCGTTCTCCTCCTCCGCCTGCGAGAAGGAATTGAAGCTGCGCGGCTTCAGCGGCCGCACGATACCGTCGTTGCCGGCCGTGATGCCGTTCAATTCATCCGACGTGAATGTGAATGCCACGCGGTCGGTGCGATAAACGTTGCGCAACATCTGGAACAACGCGCCGCCGAAACCGGCGTGTCCGGAAGGATAGGCCGGGAACGGTGGCGTGAAATTCGGCCCAGTCAGGTTGCTGGCCGGGGCGCCCAGCGGCATGAATCCGGGATCGCCGTGGGTGTCTGGATTGCCATCGCCCGCACCCGTGGGACCGGTGCCTGCATCCGCCTCGCGGATGCCCGTCACCGGACGCCAGAAGTGGTAGTAGTACTTGGATTCCCAGATCGCAATGCCAGCATCCGCCATCGCCGTATGCACGAGTGCGAGGAGCCGGGCGAGCTTCATCACGTCGTTGCTGCGGCTCGTTACCTCGATGACGATCTGGTTGTAGAGTCGCGGCGGCGCGCACAGGCTCGGCGTTCCATCGTATGCCCAGTAGATGCCGATCTCTGTCTGCTCCGCCGTGCGCTGCGTCGGAGTGTGTGTGCCGTCCCCGCCGATGCTCAGCACTTCGTTGTATGCGGACGTGTACGAAGCGCTCTCCATCGCCGGCGGTGGCGGGACCCGGAATTGGCTGCCCGATCGAAGCACGAATGGCCTGACCTTGCCCCAGTCCTTGCCCAGTGCGATCGGCGCAACGCTGACCGGATCCTGGCGCCAGACGCCCGGCTCATCGCCTGGCTCGTACTGCGACCCCATCAGCGGATCCTTCTGCACGCCTCCATCATTGCTTCGGATCCTGAGAATCGCGGCGGCTGCCTGGTGCCCGACCCTGACGCCCTGCTCGATCGCATGTCGATCGCGCGAGCGCGACTGCCGGAGGTCCCGATCGAGCAACTCGTCAAAAGCAGCCTTCTGCGAAGGAAACATCGCGGACAAGGTATCGTGGGCCGACTGCGCAATGGCCGCGTCGACCGAGGCCGGTGATCGCACGCGGCGGATTCCCGTGTAGCTGTGATAGCCGCCGAGAATCGCGTTCGCGGCGTCGAAGATGGCGATGTGCACGATCGCCATCGCGCGGCTCGCACGACCGGGGCCGAGCTGCTCGCCGAATACCCGGTCCTCACCGATCGCGAGCGGCGTGTGGTCGAGGCCGCTCGCGTTGACCGCCACCTCGTTCCAGAAACGGAGCGTGTCGATCGCGGTATTGCCGCGATGTTCTGGCGTCGTGTGGCCGGGAATGCCGCTCGCATTGGTTGCTGGCTTGAAACGCGCACCGAGATAGCGGTCAAGGCCCTGCGCGGCGGCAGCGCCCGTCACCTGGTCCGCCTGCGCATTTGTCGCCAACATCATTGCAAACAGCGCGAGACAGGACGCCCATTTCCAACTGCGCGAATGCAACATGGCAATGGCCCCGGCAACCTGACCGATGATCGGGGTCGAGACTAGGCGCAATGCTCATGTGGGACATCTGCGGGCTGTCGCATACACGCGACGGTTCCTGCCGCGCTCGCGTAATTGAACGGAAGTGAAGGCGACGGCCGCGACGAGGGCCGCCAAACGTGACGTACTACTCGTAATCCCGGACGACGCGGAACCCGAGATCGGACTGGCGCAGCGAAGGCGGTTCAGCGCCGCGCGCCGGCGCGCGGGCATCGCGCGGACGACTTGCCCAGGAGCCGCCGCGCACGCCCTTGAGTTCGCAGCCGCCCTGCCAGGTCCAGGCGCGCGCGTCTTCTGGCCGACCTGCGTAACTCGCCGTGTAGCAGTCCATGACCCATTCGCGGACATTGCCGATGATGTCGAACACGCCGAAGGCATTCGGCTTGTACTGCCCGACCAGCGCCAGCGCCGTGATGCGATCGCTGCAGCGCGCATTGGGCCAGGGGAAATGGAAAGCGTCGACCGCCGACGAGTCGTACACATTGGCGAAATCGCAGGCGAGCGACAGCGCCGCGCCTTCATGCGAATCATGCTCGCCCCAGAAGCGCGGGAAAGACGTGCCACCGCGCGCCACGTATTCCCATTCGGCCTCCGACGGCAACCGGTAGCGCTTGCCGCTCTCCTTCGACAGCCAGTCGGCGTAACCGCGGGCGTCTTCCCAGCTCACGCAGACCACGGGCTCTGCATCCTGCGGCGGCTGCGCAAATCCGGGATCGCGCCAGCTCCGGTCGCGTTCGAGCACCCATTGTCCGCCGAGCCAGATGCGGCAGCCCAATGCCGGTTCCGCGCCGGTCGCCTCGACGTATCGCCGGAACTCGGCGACCGTGATCTCGCGCCGTGAAACATGGAATGGCCGCGTGAACGAAATGGCCGCGGCCGGCGTTTCACCCGTGGCCGCATCGACCTCGAGGGCATCCGGCGCCGACCCCATCAGGAACCGGCCGGGAGGCACCAGCGCGAGCTCGGGGCAGGAGGGACAATCCGTGGCTGCCGGCGGAGGCGGCGCAGGCTGCTCTGCAAGCGCCGATTGGGCCACCGCCAGCAACGCGAGTGAAAGCAGGACGCGCATCAATGGTCCTCGTCGCGCACGCTGCGCGGATCGAGTTCCCTGGCCACCCGGAAGCCGGCGTCGTCGGAGCGATCGCCTTCTGCCGCCGCCGCACGCGCGGCACTCCGGCTGGCATCGGGCGGCGTCAGCCAGCTGCCCCCGCGCTGGATGCGGAGTTTGCAGCCGCCCAGCCATTCCCAGGCGCGTGCATCGCGCGGGCGGCCGACGTAACTGTTCGTCGCGCAATCCTGCACCCACTCGCGGACGTTGCCGATCATGTCGTGCAGGTTGAAGGCGTTCGCCTGCAGCAGCCCGACGCGCGCGACGTCGGCGAATCCGTCGCGGCAGCCCGCATGCGCCCAGCCGAGGTGGTAGCCGGCATCGGCAGTCACGTCGTAGGTGTTCGCGGACTCGCAGCCGTCTTCCGGCGCATCGCCCCAGGGAAACGCCGTCGTCGCGCCGCCCCGGGCTGCGTATTCCCATTCCGCTTCGGAGGCCAGCCGGTAGCGTTGCCCCGTTTCGCGCGCGAGCCACTCGACATAGGCACGCGCGTCCAGGAAGCTCACGCAGGTCACCGGATGGTCATCCACCGCCTCGACCGGGGTTGCCGGATTCTGCCAGCTGCGCCGTGCATCGTCGTTGAAGCGCAGGAGCGCGGGATCCCAGTTGCGGCAACCGGTCCGCGGCTCGTAGCCGCTCGCGGCAATGAAGCGCGCGTACTCGCCGCGCGTCACTTCATTGCGGCCCAGCGCAAAGGCGCGCGAAACCTGGATCACCGCCGGTCCGGGCCCGGGTGCGCCGCCCATTACGAAGCTGCCCGAGGGGACGACCACCATTTCGGGACAGGTATCGCAGTCGCGGAATGTCGAACCGGGCGCGCGCGGCGAATCCGCTGCCTGGGGCGCGCTCGCTGCGCCGAGCAGCAGCAGTCCGATCGCCGCCCTGCCCCACATCACGATCCGGTTCTCACCGGAATGTAGATCTGCGCCTCTCCGCGCTGGATCAGCAATGCCACCGTGCCCCCGGAGCGATTCACGGAATTGCGGAAGTCGTTGAGGGTTGCGACTGCGGCGCCATTCACGGCCAGCACGACATCGCCGGGCTCGACGCCGGCTTCCTCGGCCGGACCGCCGGATTCCTCGACGACCAGTCGGCCCTCTGTGTGCAGCTGATCGCGCTCGCTGCCGGACAGCGGCCGCACGGCAAGGCCGAGCCTGCCCGCATCCGAATTTCCGGTCGGAATCCGTGACGCAACCGCAGGGCTATCCTGGAGCTCGCCGACCTTGATCCGGACTTTGCGCTTCGCCTTGTCGCGCCAGATCTCGAGCGTGGCATCGGTGCCCGGCTTGATGCCGGCGATGATGGCCGGCAATTCGCCGGAGCGCTCGACGGTCCGGCTTTCGACGGCCAGTATCACGTCGCCCGCCTTGAGTCCGGCCTTGTCGCCCGGGCCGCTGTTCTCGACCTGGCTGACCAGCGCCCCGAAGGGCCGCGGCAGTTTGAATGAGTCGGCCAGTGCCTGGTTGACGTCCTGGATCGTCACGCCGATGCGCCCGCGCTGCACATGCCCGGTGGCGACGAGCTGGTTCCTGACCTGCATCGCGACGTCGATCGGGATCGCAAACGACACGCCCTGGTAGCCGCCCGTGCGGCTGTAAATCTGCGAATTGATGCCGACGACCTCGCCCTGCAGGTTGAACAGCGGCCCCCCGGAATTGCCGGGATTCACGGCCACGTCAGTCTGGATGAAGGGCGTGTAGGCGTCTCCCGGCAACGATCGCGCCGTCGCGCTGATGATGCCGGCCGTCACCGAATTGTCGAAGCCGAAGGGCGAGCCGATCGCGACGACCCACTGCCCAGCTTTCAGTGCCGCGGGAGTGCCGATGCGGACATACGGCAGCTTGTCGGCACTGATCTTGAGCACTGCGACGTCGGTGCGGACGTCGACGCCCACGACCTTCGCACGGTACTCGCGCCGATCCGTCGTCCGGACCGTGACCTCGCGTGCCCGGTCCACCACGTGCGCGTTGGTCAGGATGTAGCCGTCGGCGCTGATCAGGAAACCGGAACCCTCGCCGCGCGCCAGCGGTGGCGGCTGGGAGTGCGGCGATCCGAACCCGAAGCGCTTGAAAAAGTCATAGAACGGATCGTCCGGGTTGAGCGGCATGCCCTCCTCGCTGACTTCGCGCTGCGCGATGGTCGTCACGTTGACGACCGTCGAACCGTAGGCTGCGACGAGCGCGCTGAAATCGGGCAGGCCGGTGACGATGGCGGGCGGCGGGGCCACCGCGGGCGTTATGTCGGGCTGCGTCGCAGCGGTTGTATCAGTAGTCGCTGCGGCGGGCGGTTCCTGCGTTCCGCAGGACGCCAGGGTCACGGACAGGGCGATTGGCCAAAGGAATTGCGCGAGTCTCTTCATTGAGTCTCCGGTAGTGTCTGCCGATGCAGCGCTCTGACTCTCGCGGTTCCTGCAAGTTGCAATCACGCACATTAGTATTGCACCAAATGCAACGCCGTACCCCGACCCTGGCCCTGTGGCTGATGCTCGCAACAGCGGCAGCCCATGCCGATAGTCTGCCCGATCGCCCCCGTGCAGTGCTGAACCAGCAGCTGGTGCCGGATTCTGCAGTTACGGTCGTAGTACGCGAGGTCGCGACCGGGGAAAGCCTCGTCGAGCTCAATTCCGAAGTGCCGCGCCAGCCGGCCTCCACGATGAAGCTGGTCCCGACCTGGGCAGCGCTGGAATTGCTGGGTCCCGCCTACGCCTGGAAGACGCGGGCATGGTCCGACGCGCCTGTTGTCAAGGGGGTCCTGAAGGGCAACCTGTACCTGCAGGGCGGCGGGGACCCGCTGCTGACCATCGAGCGCTGGTGGCGGTTCGTCACGGATCTGCGCCAGACCGGCCTGCGCGTCATCGAGGGCGACATCGTCATCGACCAGACACGGTTCGCGGCCCTGGACGAGCGCCCGGAGGATTTCGACGGAAAGTCCTGGCGAACCTACAACGTGCTGCCCGATGCACTGCTGGTCAACTGGCAATCGGCGGAATTTGTCGTGCGCCCGGGCGATGAAAGCGGCCGGATCGAGGTCGTGGTCGAGCCATTCCCATTCGGGCTCGTGGTCGAGAATCGCGCGGCGCAGGTCAGCGGCCGCTGCGCGGGGCGGAATCGCCGGATCACGATCACGAATCCGGATGACGCGATGGAGCATGTCATCGTGACCGGCCGCCTGTCGGCAAGCTGCGGGCCGCAGACGTTTCGCCGGGCCATCATGCAACCGGCGGAATACGCCTACGGCACATTCGTGACCCTGTGGCGCCAGCAGGGCGGGGAATTCAAGGGCGGCATGTTGCGCGCTCCGACGCCGCCGGCCGCCCGCCTGCTGCTGACACAGGAATCGCAGCCGCTGGCCGAGGTCGTGCGGATCACGAACAAGTTCTCGAGCAACGTGATGGCGCGCACGCTGTTGCTGACGGTTGCCGCTGAAAGCAGCGGAACGCCGGCCACCACGGCCGCGGGCGAAGCGGCGATCCGGCAATTGTTCGCGAGCCGCGGGCTCGAGTTCCCGGAACTCGTCATCGGCAACGGCTCAGGGCTCTCGCGGGAGGCGCTCATCTCCGGCGACAGCATGGCGCGGCTCCTGGTCAGCGCCTGGAAGAGCCGTTACGCGCCCGAGTTCCTGGCGTCGCTGTCGCTGGGCGGCCTCGACGGCACGCTTCGGCAGCGCTTCGGAAAGCTCGACGATCCGAGCCGCATTCGCATGAAGACCGGCACGCTCAGGAATGTCAGCACCATCGCCGGGTATGTCACCGGCCAGTCCGGAAAGCACTACGCCGTCGTCGTCGACGTCAATCACCCGGGTGCACAGAACGGCGTCGGCGAATTGATCCAGGCGGCAGTCGTCGACTGGGTGCTGGCGCAGTAAATTGCGCTCGCGAGGCGGCGGCTCGCCCGGTGCGACGAACCGCCCTGGGCCCGCGACGGGCGCCAGCCGCGCAACCCCGGGGCCGGCATGCCCTGCCCTAGAATCGGCCCATGGAATCCATGGCAGCAATGCTGATCGTGCTGTTCCAGCTCTTCTTCGGCTGGTGCGGCGGCAGCGAGCACTTGCAGGCGCTCACCGAACAGCAGGCGACGAGCGAGCTCTGAGCCGCGCCCGCCGGCCGCGCGCCGGTCAGCGATCTTCCAGTATCCGTTCCAGGCGGTCGCGATAGCTGCGGCTCAGCTTCAGCTCGTGGCCACCTTCCAGCGTCAGGAAGTATTCGCCGTTCGTGTGGGGCTTCAGCCGGCGGATGCGCCGGATGTTGACGATCGTCGAGCGGTGCACGCGCTGGAACACTCCGGGGTCCAGGCGCTCCTCGAACTGCTTCATCGTTGCCCGTACGACGTGCGTCCTTCCCTCGGCGTGCACGCACATGTAGTCGCCCGCCGCGTCGATCCAGTCGATCACGCCGACCTGCAGGCGGATCGTTTCGCGCCCGAGGCGTATCGGCATCACCTCGGGCCAGCGCCGCTTCACACCACCTGCGCCGCGCGCCAGCCATTCCTCCTCGTCCAGCTGGCCCTCGCCGGTCACGCTCGCAAGGAGCGCCACGAGTTGCTCGCGATGGCGGACCGAGCGGCGCTGCGCGACTTGGTCGCGCACATGGGCCATGGCGCGGTCGAGTCGCTCGTCCACCAGGGGCTTCAGCAGGTAGTCGAGCGCATGGGCGTCAAAGGCCTCGATCGCATAACGGTCGAAGGCGGTGACGAACACGACCATCGGCATGCTGGTCTGCGGAATCCGGCGCAGCACTTCGAATCCGTCGATGCCCGGCATCTCGATGTCCAGGAACATCAGGTCGGGCGCATGCCGCGCGACTGCGTCGATGGCCTCGCGGCCATTCGCGCATTGCGCGACGATGTCGACGTCGGAAAAGGCGGCGAGGCGCAGCACCAGGCCGCGGCGCGCCAGCGGTTCGTCGTCAACGATGATTGCGCGTATCCGGCTTGCCATCGCGCTCAGATTTCCAGCGGCAGGCGCATCTCTACGCGCAGGCCGGGACCGGCGTCTGCGACCGCGAGGCGGTGCGCGTCGCCGTACAGTACCTTCAGGCGTTCGCGCGTATTGCGCAACCCGACGCCGCGGCCATTGCCCGCCGAGCTCCCGACCGGAAGGCCCGGACCGTCGTCCACGACCGCGAGTCTCAGTTCGCTGCCCTCGATTCCGGCGATGACGGTGACCGATCCGCCCTCCTCGCGCGGCGCGATCGCGTACTTCATCGAGTTCTCGACCAGCGGCTGCAGCAGGAGCGATGGCACGAGCGCCGTTTCACTGCGCTCATCCACCTCGAATTCCAGCTTCAGCCGCTCGCCGAAGCGCAGCTTTTCGATGCCCAGGTAAAGATTCAACGCGTCGAGCTCCTGGCGCAGCGTCACCTTCTTCATCGGGTCCTGGTCGAGCGTATAGCGCAGGAACTCCGACAGGCGCGAGACCGCGAGGTTGGCGATGCGGTTCTGGCCGTCCAGCACCAGCGTCGAAATGGCGTTCAGCGTGTTGAACAGGAAATGCGGATTGAGCTGGTAACGCAGCATCTTGAGCTGCGCCTCCTGGGCGAGCGCCGACGCCGCGAGCGTCGCTTCACGCTCCTGCTGCAGGTGCTCGTAGATCTTGAAGCTGAAGTACAGGCCGCTCCAGCACAGCAGCAGCAGCATCGAATAAATCGTGTTCGCGAAAATCTCGAGCGGCACGGGCTCGTGGTCCATCGCCCAGGCCGGCTTCAGGATCTCCATGACGTAGGTATTGATGACGGCGGCCCTGGCGA
Organism: uncultured Gammaproteobacteria bacterium; assembly: GCA_963747145.1. Lineage (GTDB taxonomy): Bacteria > Pseudomonadota > Gammaproteobacteria > Steroidobacterales > Steroidobacteraceae > SCUD01. Next base: position 291,884 of record CAVVDZ010000004.1, read on the forward strand.
GGCCGATCAGCCAGCAGGCGACAATGGAGCCGATCAGGATGGCGCGCGGGCCCTTCGGCCACAGGCGGCGATAGAGCCAACGCAGCGGCGCCGACAGCAGGAGACCGGCGATGGTCGCGACCACGATGACTTTCTCGTAGCCCGGATCCTTCATGTAGACAGCCGAGCCCACGTACAGCGCGAGGCCATACGCGACCCAGCCCATCGTGTGCAGGGCCCAGAACAGCACGTTGCGGTTCTTGCGCAGGACCTCGAGCTTCATCCGGACACCTTATTCATGGATCGCGGATCCGTGCAACGGCCTGGCTTGCCGGCGGCTCGCCCTGTCGCATCGCTTTCAGCCGGCGGGCAGGACGGTGCGCAACTGGAGTGCCAGGCGCCAGCCATCGCCGTGCCGGCACCAGATGTGGACATAACTGGCATCGGCGCTGGCACCCGGATCGGGCGCGGACAATCCATAGCTGTAGCCCAGGTCGCCGGATGACGCCATGCCGGCGCCCATCGGCCAGTACTGCAGCGTCGCCGGCAGCGCTGCCAATGCCGCTTCGCGTGCCGTCGAATCGGCGGCGCCTTCAACGGCCGGACGATAAAACAGCACGGCGGCATCGTCGAGCGCCGCGAGCACGCGCTCCTCGTGCGATTTCGCACCCGCGATCCCCGAGAGCGCGAGATCCAGGAGCTGCAGCTCGCCCGGCGGAACTGCGGCCCCACGCTCGCAGGCAAATGGTCCCAGCGCGGGCGTCCTGCTGCGGCCATCCCATGCGCCCTCAGGCTTGCGCCCGAAACCGCCGTCGAAAATCACGTGCCAGCCGTCGGCAGCCTTCCGCCAGACCGTCACGTAGCGGCCTTCGATCCGGCGCCCATCGGGATCGCTCGGCTCCAGCACCCAGGGACCCGACGCGAATCCGAGATCGCCATCGGCCGAAATTTGCGCCCGGTCCGGCAACCAGTCGAGCGTGCCCGGCAGCTCCTCATTCTCGGTCCAGGCTGCGCGTCCCCAGGTCGGGCCGGGCTGCAGCACGATCGATTCCTCGTGCAGGAATTCCAGGAAAGCCGCCTTGGCGCCGTGCTCGCGCGAGGCCGCGGCAAAGCGCGCCTCGAGATCCACGATGGCCGAGTGGGATTCGGTCACCGGTGGAGCCGCCTGCTGCGCAGGTTTTGACGGGCAGGCGGTGAGCGCGGCCGCCGCGACAATGAGAAGCGGCAGGCGAATCAATGGGGTTCTCATGGGAAACTACAGTACACGAGGTTCGTGCTCAGGCGTATTGGCGCGCCGCCTCGGCGAGCTCACGAGCGACGGTTGCGCGAAGCGATTCCGGCGCCAGCACGCGCACGCCCGCGCCATGGCGCAGCAGGTCCATCACCAGCTCCGGCTCCTGGCTGTAGGGCAACTCGAGGACATAACTGCCATCCGCCTCGACGCGGCCGGCCTGGCGTGAATGCCAGACTTCATCGGCGACCCAGCGCGCGCGTTCCGGCGTGAAGCGCAGCACGGCAGTCTGCGTCTCGGCGCCGGAAAAGATCCCGTAACCGGCGCCCAGCACGCGATCCATGCTCTCGTCGGCGACCTCGCGCGCCGCCTCCTCGATGACCTGCGCGCTCTTGATGGCGTCGACGGCAAACACGCGCAGGTCCTTGCGCACATGGCACCAGGCGTCGAGGTACCAGTTGTAGCGGTAATGGACGAGTCGCTGCGGCGATACGACTCGCTCAGAAATCTCGCCGCTGCCGCGCTTGAGATGGCGGATGTGGATGCGGCGCCGGCCCAGGAGCCCGACCGACAGCGCCTCGAAGACTTCCCTGTTGACGCGGCGGCTGCCGAGCGCGAGCACGCGGATGCGGCGGCGGACCTCGCGGTGGCCGCGGTCCCCGCGTTCCAGCAGCGCGCGTAGCCGCGTGCGCAGCGGATCGAGCTGGCGGCCGAGGAGCCCGGGCTCCAGGCGTTCGAGCAGGTGCTCGATCTCGAGCAGTGCATAGATCTCGGCGGGGCTGAACCAGATGCCGGGAAGCTCCGAGACTTCCGCATCGGGATCGATCACGTAGGCTTCGCGATCGCGTGACCAGATGATCGGCACGTTCAGCCGGTCGCGCATGTATTCGATGTCGCGCTTGAAAGTGGCGTGCGAGATCTCGAGCTCTTCCTCGACCTCGCGCCGCGTCAGGGCGCCCTTCTCCATCAGCCGGCGCCGGATCTTGTAGAAACGCTCGGTGCGGTCCACTCGCCTACTTCGCGGGTGCCAGTCGCAGGACCTGACCGACGTCTTCGTCGGTCACCAGATACAACGCGCCATCCGGACCCTGGCGGACATCGCGAACGCGCTGGCCCACGGGTATGCGCTCCTCGGCGATGACCTTGCCGTCCGCGCCGAATGAAAGCCGCGCGACCAGCTGCGCCTTCAGCGCGCCGACAAAGAGACTGCCCTTCCACGCCGGATAGGTGTCGCTCGTGTAGAAGGCCATGCCCGAAGTCGCGATCGACGGCACCCAGTAGTAGAGCGGCTGCTCCATCCCTGCCTTGGCCGTGCCCTCGCCGATCGCGAGGCCACTGCCGTATTCGGCGCCGTAGGTGATCACCGGCCAGCCGTAATTGCGGCCCGCCTCCGGCAGGTTGATTTCGTCGCCGCCTTGCGGCCCATGTTCGACGATCCACAACCGGCCCGTCACCGGATCCAGCGTCGCGCCCTGCTCGTTGCGATGCCCGAACGACCAGATTTCAGGTAACGCTCCCGCGCGACCGACGAAGGGATTGTCCGCCGGCACCTTGCCGTCTCTGGTGATGCGCACGATCTTGCCGAGGTGCGTGCCGAGGTCCTGCGCGCTGTCGCGCTGGCTGAAGCGCTCGCCGAGGGTGACGAAGAGATTTCCGTCGCGGGCAAAGACGAGCCGGGAGCCGAAGTGATTCTTGCTGGCGATTTTCGGCGTCTGCCGGAAGATGACCTTCAGATCCGTCAGCTTCCCGCCATCGAGCTTCGCGCGGGCGACTGCCGTACCGTTGAGATCGCCGTCACCGGGCTCGGCGTAGGAGAGATAGATCGTCGAATTGGCGCTGAAATCAGGATCGAGCGCGACATCGAGCAGGCCGCCCTGTCCTCCGGCAAAGACCACCGGCACGCCGGAAATGGGCTCCGACACTTCGCCCTTCATCGTCACATAGCGCAGGCGCCCGGGACGCTCGGTCACCAGCATGCGGCCGTCCGGCAAGAAGGCGATGCTCCAGGGATGCTCGAGCCCGGTCGCAATCGTCGTCAACTGCGCGCGATCGTTCACCGTGGGCGGCAGTCCGGCCTGCCCCTGGCAGGCGCCTGTCGCAGCGAGCGTCAGCAGGAACACGGTCCATCGCGGCATCGTCACGCGAACATTCACGTTGTCACCTCCACATTGCCGTCATGAACGGCGACCGGGAATGTGCGCAGTGCCTTCTCGCCGCGCACGGCATTCAGCAGCTGGATCCCCGGCGGAAAGTTCGCCCAGCTCACCACTGCGCCTGTTTCGATGTCGAAGCGCGCGTGATGCAGCGGGCACTGCACCTGGCAGCCTTTCACGATCTCGCCGCGCGCGAGCGGACCGAACGTGTGCGTGCACTGGGCCTGGGTCGCGAAGAAGCCCTTGGCGAGGTGGTACACGACGACGCGCGTCTCGCCGGCCTTGTATGACTGCATGCTGCCGACCGGCAGGTCATCGGCACGGCAGACCATGTGTTTCGCCATTTCAGCTCGCCGCTACCCGCGTAATGATGTAGCCGCCGGACTTGTTGTCGAACTCGAGGTCGATCAACTTGCGGTCGCGCGCCTCCTCGAGGAGGCTGCCGAAATTCTTGAAGCCGTAATAGCTCTCGTTGAACCCGGGTTTGCGCCGCTTGATGGCCTGCTTGACCATCGAGCCCCAGACCTTTTCCTCCGCATCGCGCTCTGCAAACAGGTCCTCGGCCGTCTCGACCGCCAGGTCGATGCCTTCCTGGCGTCGGTCGTCCGCGTTAGCCGGTGCCTTCGTCGCGGCCTTTGCCGTCTTCTCGCGCCGCGCGCTGCGCCCGCGATTCTCGCCGCGCACCAGGTCGTCGTAGTAGATGAACTCGTCGCAGACGCTGATCAGCAGGTCCGAAGTCGAGTTCTTGACGCCGACGCCAACGACGACCTTGTTGTTCTCGCGCAGCTTGCTCACCAGCGGCGAGAAATCGGAGTCGCCGCTGATGACGACGAACGTGTCCACGTGCGACTTCGTGTAGCAGAGGTCGAGTGCGTCAACGACCATGCGGATATCCGCCGAGTTCTTGCCGGACATCCGCACGTGCGGGATTTCGATCAGCTCGAAGGCAGCCTCGTGCATCTCGCCCTTGAAGTCCTTGTAACGCTCCCAGTTGCAGTAGGCCTTCTTGACGACGATGTTGCCCCGCAGCAGCAGGCGCTCGAGCACCTTGCGGATGTCGAAGGAAGGGATTTTTGCGTCACGAACGCCGAGCGCGACATTCTCGAAGTCGCAGAAGACGGCCATGATCCGGGTGTCCGAGCGCGTATCCATCGGGTGTCATTCCTCTGTCGCGGCAGGTTTCCAGGCCGAGGCCAGTTCCTGCTGCTTGCGTGGCGGCACCGGATCGTAGTGGCTCAGCGCCAGCGTGAAGCTGCCCTCGCCGCCCGTCAGTGCCTTGAGCCGGGTCTGGTAATCCGTGACTTCCGCGAGCGGCACATAGGCCGACACGACGATGCGGCCGCGGGCGCGCGCTTCATTGCCGTCGATCCGCGCGCGCCGTGTCGCGAGGTCCGCCGTGATGTCGCCCATCACCGTGCCCGGCGCGTTGATTTCCACGTGCACGATCGGCTCCAGGACCGTCGGCCCGGCCCTGCTGACGGCATCGAGGAAGGCCTTGCGGCCGGCGGAAACGAAGGCCACTTCCTTCGAGTCCACCGAATGGTACTTGCCATCGTAGACGGACACGCGGATATCCTGCAGCGGAAAGCCCGCGACCGCGCCTTCGACCAACGCGTGGCGGATGCCCTTCTCGACCGCCGGGATGAACTGGTTCGGAATCGTGCCGCCGACCACGTCATCCACGAACTCGAAGCCGGTCCCGCGCGCCAGCGGCTCGATCCGGAGATACACCTCGCCGAACTGCCCGGCGCCGCCGGTCTGCTTCTTGTGGCGATGATGCCCCTCGGCCGGCCGTGTGATCGTCTCGCGATAGGGGATTCTGGGCGGGCGGGTCTTGACTGCGACGCCATAGCGCTCGGTCATGCGCTCGATCATCACCCGCAGGTGCAGGTCGCCCATGCCGTACAGCACGGTCTCGTTCACAGCGCTCGCATGCTCGACCCGGACGCAGGGGTCCTCGATCGCGAGCTTGTGCAGCGCCTCGGCCAGCTTGTGCTCGTCGCCGCGCCGTTCCGGCTCGATTGCGAGTCCGAGCATCGCGGGGGGGTAGCTGATCGGCTTCAGGTGGAAGTTGTCCTCGTCGTGCGAGTCGTGCAGCACGGCGTCGAAATGCAGTTCGTCGAGCTTGGCCACGGCGCAGATGTCGCCCGGCACGGCCAGCGGCATTTCGCCGTGCTCCTTGCCCTGCATCCGGAACAGGTGAGAGATCTTGACGGGCTTGCGCGCGTCGCCGACGAAGAGCTGCGCGCCGCCCTTGATCGTTCCCTGGTGGACCCGGAACAGGCCGAGCTTGCCGACGAACGGATCCATGATGACCTTGAAGACATGCGCGATTGCGTGGCGGCCCGGTTCCGGCACGATCTGCACGCGTTCCGCGACCTCGCCCTCGCCCTTCATGAATGGCGGCGGGTTGCCCTCGGCCGGATTCGGCATCAGGCGCGCGAAGATCTCCAACAGCTCCGGGATGCCGGCGCCGGTCTCGGCCGACACGAAACAGACCGGAATCAGGTGGCCCTCGCGCAGCGCTTTTTCGAAGGGGTCGTGGAGTTGTTCCGGCCGCAATTCCTCGCCCTGCTCCAGGTAAAGAGCCATCAGGTCATCGTCCACCTCGACGACCTGGTCGATGATCTCGGTGTGGGCGGCGCGCGCCGAGGAAAAATCGGTGGCCTCGCCTTCATTGTGGAAGAAGCAGTCGATGACCTTGCTGCCCTTGCCAGCCGGCAAGTTGACCGGCAGGCACTCCCTGCCGAACTGGTCGCGGATCTCCTCGAGCGTGGCTTCGGAATTGGCTTCACGCGCGTCGATCTTGTTGACGATGATGACCCGGCACAGTCCGCGTTCGCGCGCGACATCCATCATCCGCTGGGTCATTGCCTCGACGCCGTTGACGGCACTGACGATGACGGCCGCGGTTTCCACCGCCTCCAGGACCGGCAGCGTGCGGCCGATGAAATCGGGATAGCCCGGGGTATCGATCAGGTTGACATGCGCCCCGCCGGTCTCGAGCCAGCAGGCGGTGGCGTCCACGGAATGCTGCAGCCGGCGGGCCTGGGGGTCGTGGTCACAGACCGTCGTCCCGCGGCCCAGGTTGCCCTTGGCGCGGGTTGCTCCGGCGCCGAACAGGAGGGCCTCCGCCAGCAGGGTCTTGCCCGTTCCGGCGTGGCCTGTCAGGGCAATATTTCGAATGTCGCCGGTCGCTCTGGTCATCGATTCCCCCGCATTTTCGCGCTTCCGGGCGCGTTTTTTGAAAAGGATAGCACTGAAGCCCGCGACTTGCGCCAGCCCGGGATGAAGGGCAAACTCGGGTTCAACAGGGCATTAGACAACGGCAAAGGCCCGGCGGGGGAATTTCATGGCGGTCTCGGTCAAGGGCGACAGTGCGGATCCGATGGTCGAGCCGAATGTCATTCCGCTCGTGGACATCATGCTCGTGCTGCTGATCATCTTCATCATCACCATTCCCGTGATGACGCACGCCGTCAAGATCGACCTGCCGCGCGACAACCCGATGCAGCCAATCGAGACGCCGGTGGTCATGAGGGTGTACGTGGATTTCGACGGCACCATTCTCTGGAACGATTCACCGGTCGACCACGCCACCTTCCAGAATTACGTGGCGCTTGAGAATGCCAAGGAGCCGCAGCCCGAGATCCACGTCGATGCGGACCGGCGCACGGCCTATGTCTACGTCGCCAATGTCCTGTTTACGCTGCAGCGCGGCGGACTCAAGAAGATCGGCTTCGTGGCGGGTGAGACGGGCGCGCCGCAGTAGCCGGCGCCCGGCGCTCGTCCGGCATCGCGCCGGACCACTGATTCCGCAACAGGGGCCGGCATTGCTGGCCCTTTTTGCTCCCGGAGTCCCCGACTCATGAACACCCCCAGGACCGCCCTTGCGCCGCTCCTGGCACTGCTGGCCGCGCAGGCCTTCGGCCAGGCGCCGGAGGCGCCGGCTGCGACCGGCGCGCACCGCTACGAACTGCCGAACCAGGACAGCCTCGAGCTGACGGTCCCGCCGGCCTGGGAAGACCGCGTGGACCAGCCGGAGGATGGCGGGCCCCCGACCATCGACCTGCGCCCGAGGGAAGGCGCCCCGTTCGAGATCTACCTGACGCCGGATTGGCCTGATGCGCAGGACAGGGCGCCCGACGCGGATACGCTGCGGGAAATCGTCAGGGCTGCGGCGGAGCGCATCCGCGGCCAGTCCGTCGAGGAAAACCTGGAGATTCGCCGCCTGCAGGGCGCAAGCGGTGTCGGCTTCTATTTCGTCGCGACCGATCGCGCGCCGCAACCGGAGGAATTCCGCTTCATGAACCAGGGCGCATTGCAGGTGGGGGACCTGACGGTCACATTCACGATCCTGACCAATGATGGGCAGGAAGCCGTCGTCGAGGAAGCCTTTGCGATGTTGAAGAGCGCGGTGTACCGGGACACCGGCGGGGACCAGCAGTAGGAACGACCCATGCGAATTTTCATCGCCGCCGCGGCAACGGTCCTGGGTCTCGCCGTCGCATGGCCTGGCTTCAGCGTCGAGCGCAAGACGACTGCCCAGGTCTCGATCGATGCATTGATCAAGGAAACCCAGTCGCCTATCTCGACCCCCAACCACCTGGACCTGGTCTGGTTCGTGCCAATCGAATTCTGGCAGGTGGCGACCTACAACCCGGCGGCCAGCGCCGAACAGCGGGATTCCCTGATGTCCTCGATGGAATCCTACTTCATGATCATCACGGTGCAGGCCGACGTCTCGCCGGTCGGCGTCTTCGATTTTTTCGATACGAAGCCGGAGGCCGTGTACCGATCGGCCGCCGGCACGTCCGATTCGCTCGAGCCCGTCACCGACCTGCCCAAGGACATGCAAATGGTGATCCTGCGGATGAAGCCGGTCCTGGCGCAGGCGCTGGGATCGCTGGGCCAGAGCATCAACTACTACGTCTACTCGGACCGCAAGACCGACGGCAGCCGGCGCGTGTCCCCGTACGAGGCCGGCGCGATTGAAGTCGCGATGCACGGCCGCGACAACCAGGCCCGTTCGCAGCATCGCATCGCATTGCCGCTCGACACATTGCACGTCCCGCGCACCTGCGCCAATGGCAGGCCCGCCCACGTCAGCTGGACTCATTGCCCCTGGGACGGCACCCGGCTCCCCGATTGAATGCGCGGCTTTGCCGAGGCGGTGGTGCGCCTTCCTATTTCAGCGAGAGGGTCATCCGCACATTTCCGTCCACCGCTGCGACCGGCTCGCCGCGGATCAGGAAGACACGGGACGGATCGATGCCCCCGTCAGCGAGAAGGCGTTCGCGAATGGCCTCCGCCCGCGTCTGGCCAAGCGCGGCAAGATCGGTGTCTTCAACGACGACCGTCGCGCGCAGGAGCGGCTCAAGGTAGGCAATCGCATGCTCGGTCGGGTCCACGGCCGCCTCACCTTCCGCCGGTTTTGGCGCCTGCGGTATCTCGGGCTTTTGTCCCAGCCGCTCGAGGTGCAGCCGCTTCAAGCGTTCCACATAGGCCTTCCGGTCGCTGCGCCAGGATTCGACCGCAGGCGCCACCGCGGAGCCTTGCGCAGGCCCGGACAGCAACTGGGTCCAGCGTTCGGCTGCAATGGCCTCGCGATCGGCTGCTGCATCGAGCGTCGAAGGAATGTCCAGGTTGAGGCTCGGCCGCTCGATCAGCGCCTTCTTGAGCGCCGCCACTTTCTCCTCCGCCGCTGCGTCGAGCGCCGCCGATCCCGGCGCGAAATCCAGGCTGGAAAGGTCCGCGCCGCCGCCAAACAGCTTGCCGAGCAGCGCGAATGGCGAGGTGACGATCTTGCCCAACAGGTTCAGCGCCGCCTTCCAGATGATCGGTCCGAGGCGGAACTGCGGATCGTCCAGCGAACCCTCCACCGGCAGGTCGATGTCGATGACGCCGTTGCGGTCCTTCAGGAGCGCGACCGCAAGCTTCAACGGCAGCGACACGGCATCGGGTGATTCGACGCGCTCGCCGAGCTGCAGCTGGTTGATCGTGAACTTGTGATTCGCCATGAGTCGCCGGTTCTCGACGTGGTATTTCGTCTCGATCGTGAGCTTTCCCTTGTCGATCCGGTAGCCCGCGAACTTGCCGGAATACGGCGTGAAGCTCGCCAGCTCGATGTTGTGGAAATTCGCGCCGATGTCGAGATAGGAGCGCGCCGCGAGGATGTTCAACTCGCCCTCGATGTGCGCGGGCGCATAGCGGTCCACTTCGCCGTCCAGTTCGAGGTGCGCGCGTCGTGCCGGGTCTGAAGTCAGGCCCTTGATGCTGCCGGCCAGCGCCTCGACCGCAATCTGGAAATTCGGCTCCAGTGTGAAATCCGAAAAATTGACCTTGCCATTCACGATCCTGACCAGATCGATGCGTGCCGGCATCCTCGGCCTGGCTGGTGGCTCGACGGCGACTGCCGGCAATACCTTGGGCTTCGACCGGTCGCGCTGCTTCGCCTTCTTCGCGGTTGCCTGGCCGGCGCGTTCGGCGGCGATTTCCAGCGCCTTCTGCGCCGCGGCCCTGGGGTCGATCACGGTCAGGATGTTCGACACGCCGTTCTCGGCCAGGATCAGGCGCAGGTAGGGATCCTTCGCGACGATCTCGCTGATCGAGAGGCGCGCGGGACTGCTCGAATAATCGAGCTTGCGGACATCAAGCGCAGTCCAGTTGATGAAATCGCGCTTGTCCACGCTGTCTTGCGTGTGAAGACCGGCAACCATCAGGTTACCCAAGTAGTGAAGTGTCGATTTCTCGCCGGACGCCAGTTCCAGCCGGCCCTGACTGGTCAGCATCCCGCTCTTCAACAATAGGTCAGTGCCCTCATCGAGCCATGGCTGCGCCGCGCGCAGGTCGAGCGCCTCGGTCGTCAGATCGGCCGCCAGGGCCAGTGGTTGCAGCGAGAGCTCCCCGTTGACGGCGAGTTCGCCGCCCGCCGCCGACGTCAGCTGTGCGGCGAGCGTCATCGGCCCCCGCTGGGGTCGCGAGAAACCCGAGAGCTTCAGCTCGTTTGCGACCAGGCCGAGCGGCGCCGCAGGCTCGACCCGCCGGTCCTCAAAGGCCATCGTCGCATTCTCGATCGCGATCTCGGGTATCTCGATCTCCCAGGCCGTGGCCGCGTGCGTGCCTTCTCTCGCGGCTGGCACCGCATCCGCGACTTCCGCTTCCCTGCGGGCCAGCACGCCCGGCGCGTTGAAGCCAGTCCTGTCCATCCACATCGGCGCGACGAGGTCGTGGATCTCGACGGAGCCGATACGCAAGCGGCGCGCAGCGACGTCCAGCCGTCCGCCCCGCAAGTCCAGCACCGGAATCTGCCACGCGACTTCGTGACCGCGCGCAACGGTTTCAAGGCCCTTCGCGCTCACCGTGAAGTCGATCGCGAGCGTGAATGGCTCACCGGCCAGGCTGAAGTCATACGCGAGCGTCACATCGATGCGACCCGCCTTCAGGGCCAATGGCAGCTCATCGCCCAGGTACTCCGAAATCGTCGCGGCTGGCAGGCCGGCGAGCCCAAGCTTGCCCTTCGACGACAGCGGCGCGACACCCAGCGTGCCTTCGAGCGACAGGCGCCCGGCCCGATCGGAACCGGCGTTGAAGGAGAACGCATTGCCGGCGCCTTCGGTTTCGAAGTCCGTGAGGCCAAAGGTAACCGGCCGCAGCGACGTCGCAAATGGCTGCGGACGCGCGCGGTCCTCGATATCCACCTGGCCGCCGGATATGGACAGTGCCCCGATGCGCAGTGCCGGGATCTTCGGCGCAGCAGTGTCCGCTGGGGCGACAGCCCCCTTGTGCCGTAAATCGCCGAGATTGAGGCTGCCGTCGGCGCGCTGCAGGATCCGCAGGTACGGCCCCTCGAGTTCGATCGCGCCAAATGTCCAGGCCCGCCGCAGCAGCGACGAGAGCTCGAAGTCCATGTAGAGGCGGTCGAAGCCCAGCAGTTTCGCGCCGTCCGTGTCCGGCAGCGAAAAGCCCTGGACTTCAAACTCGAAGGTGAAGGGATTGAAGCTCGGCCTGGCGAATTCAACCGACCGGCCGTAATCGCGCTCGAAGGTTTCGTGCGCCGCGGATTCGACCAGCCGCGGCACCCACAGGAATCCGGCCAGTGCGTAGAGGACCAGCAGTCCTCCTGCGACAGCAGCGATCCTTATCAAGCGCCCCTGCATGGGCTCCCCCGCCTCGGCCGGCTGGTCAGAGTATCCATCGCGGCAGCGCCAGCGTCATCTGTGGGAATGCCGTGATCAATGCAACGCCGATCGCGAGCACCAGCATCATCGGCAGCGTTGCCCAGGCGACCTCGAGCATCGGGCGCCGGAAGCGCGTCGCCGACATCAGCAGGTTGAGGCCGATGGGTGGCATCAGGTAACCGAGCTCCAGGCTCGCCAGCATGATGACGCCGAGGTGCACAGGATCGACGCCGAATGCCGCCGCCACCGGCACGATCAAGGGCGCAACCACGATGATCGCCGAGAAGATCTCGATCAGGCAGCCGAGCACGATCATCACCAGGTTCAGCATCAGCAGGAATACCCACGGCGACTCGATGGCACTTCCGATCCAGACCGTCAGCCGGTCCGGCACGTGCTCCGTGATCAGGAGATTCGTCAAACCCATCGCCGTGCCAAGGATCAGCAGGACGCCTCCGACCAGCAGTCCGCATTCACCCATGACCTCGACGAGCTTGCCGCCGCGCGGCAGGTCGCGATTGATCACTGCGGCAACCAGGGCTGCATAGGCGGCGGTGATTGCCGCCGCCGGAACCGGCAGCACGAAGCCGCCGAAAATCAGCACCAGCGGCACGACCGGCAGCAACAGGTCCCATTTCGCGCGCCAGGTCGTGACGACCGCGCGCCGCCAGCTGAACCGGATCAGCACCTTCCTTGGCGGAGACATCGCGATGCCCCAGCCGCAGGCCAAAACGACCATCAGGATCCCCGGCAGGGCGCCGCCGAGGAACATCGCTTCGATCGATACCTGGGCGACGATCGAATAAAGGATCAGCGGCAGGCAGGGCGCGAACAGCACGCCGAGCGATCCCGCGCCAGTCACCAGTCCAAGCGCCTTGCCGCTGTCATAGCGTGACGACATCAGGATCGGCATCAGGAGGCCGCCGAGCGCAAGGATCGTGATGCCGGAACCACCCGTGAATGCCGTGAAGAATGCGCAAGCGAAGACCGTGACGACGGCCGGACCACCGCGCAGGTGTCCGGTCCAGGCGCGCAACAGCCGCACCAGGCGCCGTGCCGCGCCGGTTGCTGTCACGATGTAGCCGGCGAGCGTGAACAGCGGCAGCGTCGCGAGCAGCGGATTCGTGACCTGATCGTAGTGATCGAGCGGCACCGATGCGATCGGGTCGCCGACGCTGATGAAGAAAATGAGGGCAATGCCGGCAAGGCCGACAAAGAGCGGCGCGCCAAACAGGATGGCGACGGCGAGCGCGACCAGGAGCGGCGTGCGCAGCCCCGCGACTCCGCCATCGAGTTGCGCGACTGCGGCCGCCAGGGCCACGGCAATGACCAGCACAGCCACGCGCACGGCGTAGCCGCTGCCCGAATGACGGGCGAGGCGCAGCGTGATGAAGGCGAATCCCACCGGCATGGCCGCCTGCAATGCAATTCGCGGCACGCCGAATGCAAGCAGACTCGAAGATCCCGCCTCCTGCGAGACAAATTGCCAGGCGGCCAGCGTCAGGATCGCCGACACGGTCGTCGCAATCAGCCCCGTGTAGGCCTCGATGGCAGGCTTCCAGCGCGCCGGCATCGCATGCGCAATCGTGCCCATCGACAGCAGCCGGCCCTCACGCGCGGCCGCCATGCCGCCCAGCATGCCGACCAGCAGGGTCAGGTGGCGGATCAACTCATCGGCATTGGCGAATTTCGTCGTGGCGCCGGCCACGCCCAGCAGCACGAGCAGCCCCAGCACCGTCGCGAGCAGCAGGTTCTCGAAACGATGGACGAAGGACATCACGTTCCGGCTGCGTGCCTTGCCTTGAGCACCTCGACCGTCGCGTCAAACATCGGTGCCGGCACCAGCGTGCCGCGGATGCGTGGATAGATCCGCGCAACCTCGGAGCGCCATTCGCGTTCGGCCTCCGCAGTCAACGGTACGATCTTGAGCCCCATCTTTTCCTTCATCGCCTGAACCGCCTGCTCATCCTCGGCACGGCTGGCGCGTCGCATCTCGACTCCAGCACGCTCGGAAGTCTCGCGCAACCAGGCCTGCGCGGCGGGGTCGAGCTTGTCCCAGGCCTTGGTCGTGACAACCAGCGCGCCCGTGATCGGAGCCCATCGCAGGTCCAGCATGTAAGGCGCGTAAGTCGGAACCTGGCTGAAATTGGCGAGGAAGGCCGGCACCGGCAGCGCGTCGATCATGCCATTGCGAAGTCCCAGCAGTATCTGGTCCGGCTCGAGCACGACGGGCGTGTAATAGGTCTTCATCAATTCGACGCTCTCCGGGTCACCGGAGCTTGCATACACGCGCAACGCCTTCAGGTCCCGAAGGCGATTGACGGGCTTGCTCGAGAAATAGCGCACCCAGCCCGCGTCGGCCCAGAACATCACGATATAGCCCTTGTCGCGCAGGCGCTTTTCGAGGTCGGGACGCAGCTTTTCGCGCACGGCGTCCACGTCTTCCCAGTTGTGGAACATCATCGGCATGTATTGCAGCGCCGTCACCGAGCGTTCGATTTGCGCGAGGCCGACCGATGTCAGCATCGCTCCCTGGATCTGGCCAACCTTCATGCGCCGCACGATCTGCAGTTCTCCGCCTTGCGTTCCGGCGTAGATGTTCATCGAAGTGCCGCCTGGGCCGCGCGACCATTCGGCGCCCAGCCCCTGCAGGCGCTTGACGAAGGACGAGCCGGCCGGTGCGACTGTCGCGATGCGCAACTCCGTGCGATCCGCCGCGCTTGTGTTGGCGCCGATGCCGCAGATCAATGCCGCCAGCAGAACTGCGGCGAGACGCGGCCCAACATGGCGTCTGGGATTCATGGTTTTTCCTCTTGTCCTTCGGTCTCGTCGAGTGGCGGCAGGATCCAGCGGTCTGCATTGGCAATGAGCCATGCGGCGCGGCGCTGGAAGATGGTGTTGGCGAGCCGCGTCGCCGGTTCGTCGTCGGGATTGATCTTCATGGCGGCCTGAAGCATCTCGTCGAAGCAGGCGCGATCCTCGCGCGGCAGACAGACGGACTCCGCCCACGAGACATAGGGGCCCGCGGCCTTGCCCTGCGACAACTCAATGGCGCGGTCGAAATGCCTGCGCGCGTCGACGGCGCGTTCGTCGAATGTGCCCGTGGCATCCGGCCGCGCCATTTCATAAGTCACGAGGAAGGAATGAATAGCGCCATGGTCCCAGTCCGGATCCACGGCCGACGCGCGATCGATCAACGCGGAGACCAGCGGCAGGTCCGCGACCAGCGAAGGGTCGTCCTTGCCGAGTGCGATCGCGGCGGCCCAGGAAGCGGCGGTCCAGTACAGCAGGTCGACTTCCGCGGGGCCCGCTCCCGCGACGGTCGCGGCCGGATCGGTTCGCAGGCCGGCGCCGAACCCGGGCACCGCCACGTCGAGCCCGCGCAATCCGTAGTCGCGCGCACGCAGGTACAGCTTCCGGGCACGATTCCAGGCCACCCAGGCGCGATCCGTGTCCTGCAGGGCCACTGCGTCCGCTTCCTGCTGCACGAATGCGTAAGCGTATTGCGTGAAGCCGGCTGCCGTCGCCGAGAGCAGATTCCTGTGTTCCGGCGTGGACGCCAGCACGCTTTCCATCAGCTTCAGGCTGAACGGCAGCGCAGCGCCGATCAGCTCCGGATCGTCGTCGGCGGAATAGGTCGTGCCGCCCGCGGCGAGCGTGTCGGCGACCTTGTTAGCGGCGAATCGCTGTATCGAGCAGCCGGAGGCCAGCAAGGCAGCCGCAAGCATTGCGAGGCTGGCCCAGCGTCTGGTCGGCAAATGAATGATCATCGCCACTCTCCGCATGATCGCACGGCAGACAATGGTCAGGGTCCGCCGCAGAACTGAACGGTCGCCAGCTCACCCTGTCAATCCGGGTGGCGCGAGCCTACTCCCGATTGTCAGCGGCTGTCACCTCGCCGCATGATGGCGGCCTGCGGCCATCCAGCCATGCAAGGGACGTGCAGGAATGAACGACACGGGAATGCAGAACGAGCGCCTCGAGGCGCGCCGCGCCTTGATCGGCGATGGATTCGAGATCCGGCGTGCGGTCCCGAACCGAAATCGCCGCATGGTTGGCGCATGGTGCTTCCTCGATCATGCCGGCTCGGTCAACTATCAGCCCGACCAGGGGCTCACCATCGGGCCGCACCCGCATATCGGCCTGCAGACATTCACCTGGATGATCGAGGGAGAAGTGCTCCACCGCGACAGCCTCGGCTGCGAGCAGCTGATCCATCCCGGCCAGGTCAACCTGATGACTTCGGGCCGCGGCATCTCGCATTCCGAGGAGTCCCCGCGGGGACGCGCCGGCCGGTTCCAGTCCGCGCAGCTGTGGATCGCACTACCGGATGCCGAACGTCATCGCGAGCCTGATTTTCATCACTATCCGGAATTGCCGATCATCGAGCGCGGTGGCTTCCGCATCACCGTGCTCGCCGGCGACTGCGATGGCCAGCGGTCGCCCGCGAAGGTCTACACACCGCTCCTTGGGATCGATGTTGCGACGCGCGGTCGCGCGAAGGTGACGCTGCCGCTGGACCCCGCCTTTGAGCATGCGGCACTGACACTTGAGGGCACGCCAAGCCTGAATGGCGAATTGCTCGAACCGGGGACACTACTTTATCTCGGCACCGGGCGCGCGTCGCTCGACCTCGCATCCGCCGCGGCCTCGCGGATGCTGTTGATCGGCGGCGCTCCCTTCGGCGAGGAAATCCTGCTGTGGTGGAACTTCGTCGCGCGCACGCAGGCGGAAATGGAGGAGGCAACGCGCGACTGGATCGAGGGCCGGCGTTTCGGCCAGGTCCACGGCGCCCGGGGAAAGCCGCTCGTCGCACCGGAACTGAAGGGGCTGCATCTCAGGGGAGAGCGCACATGAACCGCATTGCTTCGGCCATCGTGGTGCCAATGGGACCGAATTACACGCAGCGCATCGCGACCGGCGGCTTCGAGCTGTCTGCCGACGAGCCCGTGACCGCCGGCGGCAGGAACCTGGGTCCCGGTCCCTACAACCTGCTGCTCGCGAGCCTCGGCGCCTGCACGTCCATCACGCTCAAGATGTACGCCGACCGCAAGGGCTGGAATATCGGCACACTGCGGGTATCCCTGACACTCTCCAAGGACACCGACGGAAACACCTTCATCGACAGGACGCTCGATTCGGACGCGAGGCTCGATGGCGAGCAGTGGTTGAAATTGATCGACATCGCCTCCAAGACTCCGGTTACCAAAACATTGCTGGCAGGCGCGAGGATAACCACCCGGCGCGCCGAGGAAACCTGAGACATGCGCAAAATCGCTGCCGTTCACGATCCGAAACCGCCCCACTGGGTCGGCGATGGGTTTCCGGTACGGTCGATATTCAGCTACGACGGCCTCGGCCGCGAGCAGTTGAGCCCCTTCCTGATGCTCGACTACGCGGCGCCGCGCCAATTCGGGCCCACGACACAGCGCCGCGGCGTCGGTGAACACCCGCATCGCGGCTTCGAAACCGTCACGATCGTCTACCAGGGAGAGCTGGAGCACCGCGATTCGGCGGGCAATGGCGGGCGCATCGGCCCGGGCGACGTGCAATGGATGACGGCTGCATCCGGAGTCGTCCACGAGGAATTTCATTCGGAGAAATTCACGCGCGCCGGCGGCACGATGGAGATGATGCAGCTCTGGGTGAACCTGCCGGCGAAGGACAAGATGGCCCCGCCTCGCTACCAGACGTTGCTGGACGGCGAGATTCCGTCGGTACCGCTGCCGGAAGGCGCAGGCCGCCTGCGCGTGATCGCCGGCGAATTCGACGGAAAGAAAGGACCTGCCAAAACTTTTACGCCAATTAATGTGTGGGACCTGCGGCTGAATGCCGGCAAGACCGCGACTTTCGCGACACCCGAAGGCCATACGACTGCCATCATCCCGATGCACGGCCGTGCCACCGTCAATGGCACGCAGTCCGTCGGAGAGGCGCAACTCGCAATGCTGGAGCGCAGCGGCGGCGAATTCACGATCGGCGCGGACAGCGACGCGACGCTCCTGATGTTGAGCGGCGAACCGCTCAATGAACCGGTGGTCGGCTACGGCCCGTTCGTGATGACGAGCGATCGCGAAATCGCACAGGCGATCCGCGACTACCAGAGTGGGCGCTTCGGGAGCCTGCCAGCGACGGGATGAACGCACCAGCCGGCCGGGGCGCGGCGCCATCGCTGCAGGAGTTCTCGCTCGCATTGCGACGGCTGCACAAGGCTCTGCTTGACGCCGAGCTCGACAACTTTCCGATGGCGCGCAGTGCCGCGGACCGGCTCGGGCTCGTCATCGATCACCCATCCTTCGCCTGGCTGCGTCCCCCCTCGGAACTGATCGCCGACGGTTGAGCTGAAGCGCCAGCCCTGACAGCGCTATTGCTTGAACAGGTGCGTCACTCCGACGTTGACGACCGTCTTCTCGTCCTGGCTTCCATAGAGTCCTGATTGCGAGAGCGGAATCTGGGCCGATGCGCGCAATACCCATCCGTGACCTGCATCGAACAGGATCCGCGGCGTCAGATAAGCGATCGATCCACCGGTATCGGGGTCCGTGACATCACTGTTGTCCACCAGGTCACGGCCTGCGATACGGTAATTGGCTTCGATGGCCGCGTCCCACTTCGCGGACAACTTGTGCTCGTAGGCCAGGTTCAGGAGCTTGACGCGTCCATAACGATATCCGAAGTCGTTGTGTCCGGTCTGTCGGTACTGCACCGAGGCAAACAGGGCCGACTTCGGGTCGATCTGGTAGGAACCCGAAAGGCCAACGAACCAGTCTGTCGATCCCGTCCCCGGCTGCGCGTGTTCGTCGAGCCTCTCTCCGGCGAGGGACGCGCGGTTCTCGCCCCAGTCGGTCTTCACGCCGGCAACGGCATAAATGCTCGATCGCACGCCCACCGCAGCTTCGAATGCGGAAGACCATAGCCGCAGCTGGCCGTAGACCTCGGGATCCGCGAGTCCGGACGTGCGGACACTTTCCGTGGTCCCTTCCTCCGTCTCCATGAGACTGCGTTCACTGTAGGGCACGCGCACGAAGACACTGAAACTGTCTGAGAAGCCATAGGCGAGCAGGAAAGTCGTGCGCTCTTCCTGCAGGGACGAGAAGTCCTCGCCAGCCATGCCCGAGGTCTTCCTCACCTGATCCCAGTCAAGCGCGAGCCGGAAGCCCGTCTGCGCAACACCCTCCTTTCCCAATGCATTGAATGTCGGATCGCCACAACGGCAAATCGAGCATCCCCACGCGGGTGATGCCAATGCGACGCCAAGCGTCGCAGCGCAGAGCGCGGTCATGCGTTTCATAAAATCTCCTCCCGAAAAAGAAAGTCAGCCGGACTTGGTCAGGCGACTCCGGGAGGTGCGCGCGGTGACTGCGCGCGAATGATGGTTGGAATGAACTCCTGAGTGTTGCTGCCGGTTGGCGGCGGCAGGAAATCCACTGGGGCGACAGCCGGGGCCAGGACTGCCGGGAGCGGCGCAAGCCCGGTTGACGCGGCAAACGGACAGGCGAGCTGGTGGTGAGCCGATCCGGCCGACCCTGCGTCGTCACCATCGTGTCCGTGGTGATGTGCCTGGGCCGCGCCTGGCGCGGCGTTGACGGTAATCGGACAGAAAATCACGCCGAAGCGGCCGTCGGCATCGACTGCCGGCATGAAGCCAACCGGAATCAGCGCGCGAAACAGGATCGCCGCCAGCAGGGGCCCGGTTAGCCAGAATTGCCTTCGAAATGGTCGCATTGGCCTGGTCAGCCCGACCTCCAAGTCAGGACTTGCCGAGGTAATCCATCTTCCCAAGCTCGACGCCGTTGTGGCGACAGATATTGTAGGCCGTTGTCACGTGGAAATAGACGTTCGGCAACACCTGATGCACGAGATACGGTAAACCCTGCATGCTCCGTTCGGTCGTGCGCGTCTTCCAGTTGATGGTCCGGTCTTCCGAGCCCTCGAACTGTGCGGGCTTCAGGGTTTCCAGGTAGACAGCGGTCTTCTTCGCGCGCGCGATCAGCTCGGGCAGCGTCTTTTCATTGTCTTCGTAGGACGGCGGATCTACGCCGGCGAGTCGTGCGGCGCCAGCCTTCGCCGAATCCGAGGCAATCTGTACCTGGCGCGCTAGCGGAAACATGTCCGGAAACAGCCGTGCATTGACCAGCACGGTCGGGTCGATCTTCTTCGCTTCGGCGTGTGCGGCAGCCTTCTCGAGGATCGCCGCGAGATTGTTCATCATGCGGATTCCGGGCGGCACGCAGGCGTCGTACATGGAGATTTTCATGGCTAGAATGCTAGCACAATGAGCGCATCCGGAATCGTCTGGGACAACCACGCCTGCCTGCCGTTCAACGACACCGAGCAGTGGTTGCCGGGCATCGAGCGTTACCGAAAGTCTGGCGTCGACGTGGTCACGATCAACATCGGCGACAGCCATGTGCCGCTCGAGGTGCTGATCCGCACTGCTGCCAGCATCCGGCATTTCGTCCAGGGTCATCCCGACGATTACGTCCTCGGCCTGACGACTACCGACCTTCGGTCGGCAAAGGCCTCGGGCCGGCTCGCCGTCTGTCTCGATGTCGAAGGTGTGTTCGCGCTCGGCACGCAGTTGAGCCTGGTCGAGTTCCTGTACCAGATCGGCGTGCGCTGGATGCTGATGGTCTACAACCGCCGCAATCTCGCCGGCAGCGGCTGCCATGATCCGGATGACGAGGGCCTCACCGAACTCGGCCGCGGAATCCTGCGCGAGATGGACCGCGTCGGCATGATCAAGTGCTGTTCCCACACCGGTTATCGGACGGCGCGCGAGATCCTGGACTCCAGCGACAGGCCCGTGATCTTTTCGCATTCGAATCCGCGCCGGCTGCGCGACCATCCGCGCAATATCCCGGACGACCTGATCAAGGCCTGCGCGGCCACGGGTGGTGTCGTCGGCATCAATGGCGTGGGCCTTTTCCTCGGCGACGGTGAACCGACCGCGGATGCGGTCGTGCGCAACATCGATTACGTCGCGCAATTGGTCGGCCCGGAACATGTCGGCCTCGGCCTCGATTACATGTTCAAGGGCTCGGACGTCGAGGAGCCGGGGCGTGCGAGCCGCGAGCTGTGGCCCAAGGAATGGGGCTATCGCAAGGGCATGGGCTTCCTCGGACCCGAGGCCATCCCCGAGATCGCCGCCCTGCTCGGCCGGCTCGGTTACCCGCCTGCTGCCGTGAGCGCGATCCTCGGCGAAAACCTGATGCGCGTCGCAGACGTGATCTGGCACCCGTAACCCTGCCTTTCCGGTCGATTCCCAAGCCACTGGGCCCGAATTCCTGATCTGGGTCACAGTTACCAGCAGACCCCCTGAGGTTACATATGACGCGGCCGACCGCCTGCCATGGGGGCAGCGTCGTTGCCTGGGATGGGCACGCATCTTGATGTCAACGGCCACGATACCCACCGTCATCGATCCGCCACGCGACCCGTTCGTCGCGGGCTGGACAGGCTATCTCGTCGTCGGCCTGATCATTTACTCGATTGCCACCATCCTCGTAACCGTGCTGGGCGCGGGCTCCGGACCTGCATTCGAGGTCTTCACGCTGTTCTCCGATGCGCCGACCAGCATCGGCGCGGCCGTACTCGCCGGCCTCGCGGCGCGCACCGCGCAGGATCCGTCTGCGCGACGGGCCTGGCAGCTGATGACCGCCTCGCTCACGGTCTACACGATCGGCAACCTGCTGAACTCGATCTACTGGTACTTCGGGCACGATCCGTTTCCGTCGGTCGGCGACATTTTCTTCCTCGCCTTCTACCCGCTGGTGTTCTCGGCGATCCTGACAGTGATCCGCGCCGGCGCGGTACGAGTGCCCTGGGGTCGCCTCGCGCTCGACAGCATCATCCTGATGCTGGGTTTCGGCGCCTTCTTCTGGTTCTTCGTGATCCGGCCCTCGGCCGCAGCCGCAGCGATCCGGACTTCGTCAGGTACGTCCTGACCCAGACCTACATCGCGCTGAACTGCCTGATGGTGCTGACCTTCGGCGTGTTGCTGCTGAACGCGGGCGCGGGGCCGCTCGGCGCGGCGCACGCTCATGCTGATGACGATCGGCTTCTCGACCATGTTCCTCGCCGACATCGTCTGGGCGATGGCGAAGGTGACCGGCCAGTACCTGCTCGGCGGCCTTTCCGACGCGATCTACATGTCCTGCTATTCGTGGCTGCTGGCGGCCGCGCGCGAGCAGTTGCGCGGGCCGCCGCCTGCGACGAAGATCGAGGCGAGCGCCGTCGCCAACACGGTGATCCAGGGCCTGCCCTACGTCGCGATGCTCGTGTCGTTCGTGGTGCTCGTGTATTTCGAGAGCGACGTCACCGGCAAGCCGACGACGGTCATGACCGTCATCATCTTCGCGCTGACGCTGCTGGTGATGCTGCGCCAGGGCGTCATCCTGCGCGACGACGCGCTGCTCCGCGGAACGCCGCGCCGCCGGACTCGTCGAGGCCCGCTACGCGTCGCTCATCCGGAACGCGTCCGACGTCATCATGATCACCGACGTCGACGGGCGCCTGCGCTTCGTATCGCCGTCCGCCGAGCGCACGTTCTCGATGCATCCGGATGAGCTGGTCGGCAGCAACTTGTACAAGCTGTGCTCCGAAGGCGACCGGGACCGGCTCACCGCCTTTCTGAGCGAGGTGACCGTCACCTACGGAAAGGCCGTGGGCCCGGTCGAAGTCACGGTCGGCAGCGGTTCGAGGCGCTATACGCTCGAGTGCGTCGGCAGCAACCTGCTGGACGACCCGGCGGTCGCCGGGCTGGCCATCAATTTTCGCGACGTCAGCGAGCGCAAGGCGCTCGAGGAGCAGCTGCGGCCATCTCGCGTTCCACGATCCGCTGACGCTGCTCGCCAATCGCAGCCTGTTCCGCAATCGCGTCGAGCATGCACTCGCGCTCGCGCAGCGCGCGCGGCAGCAGGTCGCGGTCGTGTTCCTGGACCTCGACAACTTCAAGAACGTCAACGACTCGCTGCGGCCACGATGCCGGTGATCGACTGCTGCAGACCGCGGCGCAGCGCCTCGTCATGTGCACGCGCTCGGCGGACACGGTGGCGCGCCTCGGCGGCGACGAGTTCGCCATCCTGCTGGAGGGAATCACCGATCCCGCGGACGTCGAGCGTATTGCCGGGACGATCATCGACTCGTTCAAGGAACCGCTGCCGCTCGACGGCAACGACATCTTCGTCGCCGCCAGCATCGGCGTCGCTTTTTCGCAGGATGGCGACGACACGGAGCAGCTGCTGCGCAACGCCGACATCGCGATGTACAGCGCCAAGGCGACCGGCAAGGGCCGGTACGTCGTGTTCCAGCCGCGCATGCAGGAGCAGCTGCGCGAGCGCCTGCGACTCGTGGAGGACATCGACCGGGCGCTCGAGAGGAAGGAATTCTTCCTCGAGTTCCAGCCGGTCGTCGATCTGAAGACGCGGGAACTGCTCGGCGTCGAGGCGCTCGTGCGCTGGCAGCACCCGGAGCAGGGCCTGGTGATGCCGGGCAATTCATCCCGGTCGCCGAGGAATCGGGCCAGATCGTCGCAGCTCGGGACGCTGGGTGCTGGCCGAGGCCTGCTGGCGCGTCCGCGACTGGCGGGACTCGATCGCTGCCGGCGGCGGGCTGCGGGTTGCCGTCAACGTCTCCGGCCGCCATCTGCAGCATGCGGATCTGGTCGCCGATGTGCCGCAGTGCTCTCGAAGTCTCGGGCCTCGAGCCGGAGAATCTGGTGATCGAGCTGACCGAAAGCACGATCATGCACAACACCGAAGTCAACCTCGAGCGATTCCGGGAGCTGAAGGCGCTTGGCGTGCGGCTCGCGATCGACGACTTCGGCACAGGCTATTCGTCGCTGTCCTACCTGCATCGCTTCCCGATCGACATCCTCAAGATCGATCGCTCGTTCGTCAGCCGGCTGACCGAGTCCGGCGACGGCCCGGAGCTTGCGCGCGCCGTCGTGATGCTCGGCGAAACGCTCGGCCTCGAGACCATCGCCGAGGGCATCGAGCAGGAGGACCAGGTGACGGAGCTGCTGGAGCTCGGCTGCGTGGCCGGCCAGGGATTCCTGTTCGCGAAATCCACCTCGCTCGAGATGCTCGCCGCCACGCCATTCAGCGAACGCCGGGCGGAACTGCGTCGCTGGCATTCGGCATACGATCGCCTGACCGCCACCGGCCGCTATCGCGTCGCGGAGCTCGCGCCCAAGCGCTCGGTCGCCTAGCGGGGCTGGCCCTGCAAGCAAGAAGCGCGCAGCCAGCGCGACACGGTGTCCGCCTCGAAGCGGGCACCGGCGAGACCGACATGGCCGTCCGGGCGCAGCAGGTAGAAAGCCGGTCCGATAATTGACGCACGCGCGAGTTCCCTGGCGTTATCAGCGTCGGCTGCGATCCTGTGAACGCGCAGCAGATCCCCAAATCCAAGACCGTCCACGGAAGGCTCATCCTGTCCGATCAGCAGCAGATTGAAGCGCGTGTCATCGAGTTTCTGGAACAGGTCCTCGGCCGGGCCGTTGGGCTGGAGCTTGAGCCGCAACCAGGGAAAGCGATCGCCCGCCTGCGGCGCGCCTTCTGGCACGCCCGCCAGCGTCTGCGACAGCGGACTGCCGCGATAGCGGATACCGATCTGGGACAGCGCCGGGAACACGACCTTGCGCACCCGTTCGCGCCTGATGGCGATGGACGCGATATTCGCGATGATCCGCGTGCGGAAGATTCCCGCCAGCCAGCTATCGGAAACGACCAGCCGGAATGCGCGATCGGTGGTTGCGAGCAGTGCCTGCGCCACCGGCCGGCGCTCGGCCTCGTAACTGTCCAGCAGCGCGTCATCAGCGCGCTTCGAAATGACCAGCGCAAGTTTCCAGGCCAGGTTGTAGGCGTCCTGGAGGCCGGTGTTCATGCCCTGCCCGCCCATCGGGCTGTGCACGTGGGCAGCGTCGCCGAGCAGGAAGCAGCGTCGATCGCGGAAGTGCTCGGTGACGCGGTGAAAGATCCGGTAGGTCGAGAACCAGCTGCAGGACTGGAATGAGAGGCCGTTGCTTTCCTTGCGCAGCGAGGGGACGATTTCCTCGAAGGTCACGTCGTCCTTTGCCCGCAGCTCACGGGGCAGGATGCCGATGACGCGCCAGCGATTCGTCCCCCTCATCGGAAAGAAGAGGTGGAATCCATCGCGCCACAGGTAGACATTCAACTCGCCCGGCACCATCTGGCCTGTGGCTTCCGTGTCGGCCACGAAGAACGTGTGCTCGTATGGGGCACCCGGAAAAGCGATGCCGTTCAGCTCGCGCACGGCGCTGCGCGCGCCATCGCAACCTGCGACGTATGCGGCAATGATCGTGCGGGTGCTGCCGTCCGGCTCGATGGTTGCGTTGACGTGATCCGGCTGCTGCTCGAGTGCGACAAGCTCCGTGTTCCAGCGTATCGCGACGCCCCAGTTGCGTAGATGGTCGCCCATGATCCGCTCGTTGTCGTCTTGCCCAAGCATCAGGACATAGGGGAACGGGCTCATGTCCCTTCCCAATTCGTTCAACGGAATGCGCGCCTTTAATTTTCCCTGGGACCACATATTCGCGCCATTGCCGATCTGGCCCATCCCGATCGCCCGCTCGGCGATGCCGAGCTTCGAATAGATCTCGAGGGTGCGCGCGTGCACGGCCATCGCCCTGGTTTGCTGGGCCGGACCGCTGTGCCGATCGATGATCGTCGCGCGGATGCCGCGCCGGCCAAGCTGGTTGGCGAGCATCAGGCCGGTCGGGCCGGCGCCAACGATGAGCACATCCGCATCCATGTCCAGAGCCCTACCCCGCCCGATCAAACTCTACTCCGGAGGGGGCCGGCGATGAAAATGACCGCCAATCGCCTAAACTGGCGGCCTCACCGTGCCGGTCGTCGGGGTCCAGTCATGCGCAGGATATTTCAATCGGGTGCAGCCGCCATCGTGGCGTTGCTTGCCCTGGGCACCAGTCACGCCGCATCGGATCGCGACGTCGGGGCGGCGCTCGAATGGCGGCTGGTCGGCCCTTTCCGCGCCGGCTGGGCCACGGCGGCCGTGGGCGTGGGCGGCGGATCCGACACGTTTTATCTCGGCGCTGCCGGCGGCGGCATCTGGAAGTCGGACGATGCCGGCCGGACCTGGCGCGCGGTATTCGACGGCGTCGATTCTGCTTTCGTCGGCGCACTCGCCGTGTCGCCAAGCAAACCCGACATCCTCTATGTCGGCATGGGCCAGATCACGACCCGTTACGACATCGGGGCCGGCGACGGCGTCTATCGATCGGACGATGCGGGCCGCAGCTGGCGGCACCTCGGCCTTGCGGCGAGCCGCCATATCGGCGCGATCCTGGTCGATCCCCGCGATCCGGACGTCGCGTGGGTCGCGGCGCTGGGGCCGGTCTTCGGCCCGGGCGGCGAGCGCGGCGTCTATCGCACCGCCGACGGCGGCAAGACGTGGAAGCGCACGCTGTTCGTCAGCGAGAACACGGGCGCGGTCGATCTCGCGATGGATCCCGCGGATTCGCGCGTGGTCTTCGCCTCGGTCTGGCAGGTCCGGTACCGGCCCTGGCTCAACTACTTCACGCCGGACATCGGTCCCGAGAGCGGCCTCTACAAGTCGACCGACGGCGGCCGGACCTGGCGACGCGTCACCGGCGGCGGCTGGCCCGCCGGCAAGCTCGGACGCATCGGCCTCGCGGCTCGCGCCGTCCGGAAGGCACGCGCGTGTGGGCCGTGGTCGACGCCGAAACCGGCGGCGGTCTCTACCGTTCCGACGACGCCGGCGCCAGCTGGCAGCGCGTCAATGACGATGCCGAAATCGTCAACAGCTACTTCGCCCAGATCACGGTGGCGCCCGACGATCCGGACACGGTTTACACGATGGGCCGCGACCTGCATCGCTGCACCGCCGGTGGCACGAGGTGCGAGATCTTCAAGGGCTCGCCGGGCGGCGACGACTACCACAATCTCTGGATCGACCCGCAGCACCCGGAACGCATGATCACGGGCGCCGACCAGGGCGCGGTGGTCACCGTCAACGGCGGCGCGAGCTGGAGCAGCTGGTACAACCAGCCGACCGGCCAGTTCTACCACCTGGCCGCCGACAACCGCTTCCCGTACCGGATCTACAGCGGCCAGCAGGACAGCGGCACGGTCGCGTCGCGAGCCGCAGCGACTACGGCGCGATCACGCTTCCGCGACTGGCAGCCGGTCGGCGCCGACGAGCGCGACTACGAGATCCCCGACCCGCGCGATCCCAACATCGTGTACGGCTCCGGTCTCGGCGGCCGGCTGTCGCGCTGGGACGCCCGCAACGGCGAAGTGCAGAACATCTCGCCGTGGCCGATCTCGAGCTACGGCGAGCGGCCCACGACGGTCCAGCAGCGCTACACCTGGATCACGCCGATCGCGCAGTCCCAGCTCGAGCCGTACCCGCTGTACTCGGGCGCACAGGCTCTTCCGCTCGCTCGGACCAGGGTGCGCATTGGGAAGCGATCAGCCCGGATCTCTCCGCGCGCAATGCTCGGCGCGCGACTGCGACGGCGATCTCGAGCCGCGGCGCGCGCGCGCGCCTGCGGCTACGGCGTCGATCTTCAGCATCGGGCTTTCGCCGCGCGACAACGACGAGATCTGGATCGGCACCGACGACGGCCTCGTGCGCCTGACCCGCGACGGCGGCAAGACCTGGACCGACGTGACGCCGAAAAGGCATTGCGCCGTGGGCCAAGGTCAGCACGGTCGAGCCATCGCCGACGCAACGCGGGCACGGCCTACGTCGCCGTCGACAATCATCGGCAGGACGATTTCCGGCCCTGGATCTTCCGCACGCACGACTACGGGCGCGACCTGGGCGCTCGCCGTAGGCGAACTTCCTCCCGACCATTTCGTCAGCGTCGTGCGCGCCGACCTGAAGCGCGCGGGCTTGCTCTACGCCGGCACCGATCCCGGCGTGTTCGTGTCCTTCGACGACGGCGACCATTGGCAGTCGCTGCAGCGCAATCTTCCGACGGCCTGGGTCCGCGACCTGCTCGTGCACGGCGACGACCTGATCGCCGGCACGCAGGGTCGCGCGATCTGGGTGCTCGACGACCTCGCTCCGCTGCGCCAGTTCGACGCGGTTGCAGCAGGCGAAACGGCGCACCTGTTCGAACCGGCGACCGCCATCCGCTTGCGCAGGAACCAGAACCGCGACACGCCGCTGCCGCGCGGAGGAGCCGGTCGGCCGCAATCCGCCGGCGGGCGCCGTCATCGACTACTGGCTTGGGGCGCCCGCTGGCCGCGTGGAACTCGAGATACGCGATGCGGCCGGGGCGCTCGTGCGCCAGTACTCGAGCGACATGCCGGAATCGCAGGTGTCCGCCGAGCGCTACTTCAGCGCGGACTGGATCACGCCGCCGCAGGCGCTGGCGAAGGCCGCGGGCACGCATCGGTTCTACTGGGACCTGCATTACCCGCGGCCACGCGCCACGGAATACGAATACTCGCTTTCCACCGCGTTCGGCACCGGCGTCCCGGTCGTCCCCGAGGGCCCGATGGCCCTGCCGGGTGACTATCGCGTGGTCCTGCGTGTGGACGGCGGCGAGCAAGCGGTGCCGCTGACGATAGCGATGGATCCGCGCGTCGCAAGCGATGCGCAGGCGCTGTCCGCAGCGTTCGCCATGTCGCTCGAAGCACAGGCACTCCTCGCCCGCCACTATGCCGGTGCTGCGGAGTACGAGTTCGTCGGTGATCGCATCAAGGAGCTCAGGGATGCCCAGGCTGCCAACGCGAAAGTCACGGCGGCGCTGAATGTTTTCGACGCGCGCATGCAACTGCTGCACGGCGACGCCAGTGACCGTCCCGACAACAGGAATCTCGCGAATATCGGCGAGATCCTGCGGAAGATCGAAACGGACGTCGAGTTCACCGATCGCGCGCCGACCGAGCCGCAGCGACGCGCGCTGGCGGAGACCGGCCTGCGCCTCGAGCGATCGCTGGCGCTGTGGCATGAAATCCGTGGAAGCGACCTGGCGCGGCTCAATGTGCGCCTGGCCGCTGCGGGAATCGCGCCGGTTACGATTCCGCCGCTGGAAGCCATCAAGCTGAGTGGACCGAGCGTTTCGCGCGAGATGCCTTAGTCGCGGCCGCGCCCCGAACTCCCGTCCCTACTGCTTGATCGACGAGTAGGCTACCTCGCCGTCGATGATGGTCATCGCGACATGGGCCTTCAGGATCTCCGCATCCGGCACCTGCATGATGTCGGAAGACAGGACTGTGAAGTCCGCGAGCTTTCCCGCCTCGATCGAGCCGCGTTCCTTTTCCTGGAAGGCCGCGTAGGCCGGCCAATAGGTCAGGAGTTTCAGCGCCTCCTCACGCGTCAGGCGCTGATCGAGTCCCCAGTCGGCGCCCGCATAGCCATCGAGCGCACGCCGCGTCACCGCCGCGTAGAACTCGATCAGCGGATCGCCCTGCTCCACCGGCGCATCGCTGCCACCGGTGAGGATCGCGCCGGTATCCAGCAGCCTGCGCCAGGCATAGGCGCCCTTGATGCGGTCGGGTCCGAGCCTGATCGGCGCGAAGAACATGTCGCTGATGGCGTGCGAGGTCTGCATCGAGGCGATCACGCCGAGCTTCGCGAAGCGCGGGATGTCGGCGGCGTCCAGCACCTGCGCGTGTTCGATGCGAAAGCGCGGCTCGGCGACGGGGCGCTCCGCCGGCGGCACGCTCGCCATTGCTTTCTCGTAAGCATCCAGCACAAGGCGGTTGCCGCGATCGCCGATCGCGTGCGTCTCCACCTGGATGCCGCTCTTCAGAGCAGCCGTCGCGATGCGCAGGATCACGTCCGGCTCGTTTCGCAGCAGGCCGATGCTCTGCGGCGAATCGCTGTAGGGCGCGAGCAGCGCCGCGCCGCGCGAGCCTAGCGCGCCGTCCATGTAGAGCTTGATGCCGCGGACGACCAGGCGATCGTCGCAGGTGCTGGTGCGAGGGCCACTGTCCAGAAGGCGATCGGCGTCCGCGCTCGGACCCTCGATCGCGGCGTAGACCCGCAGGCTGATCTTCTTTTCCGCATAGAGCTGGCACAGCGATGCGATTTCCGCATCGGTCGTGCCCGCATACTGGAGCTGTGTCCAGCCCACGCGAACACTGCGATTCGCGCCGGTCTCAAGCGCCAGCCTGGTTTCCTCGTTCGTGGCCGGCGGCACGAGGTCTTCGACGAGCGGCCTGGCGTTATCCACGATCATGCCGGTCGGCTCGCCGGTCACGGGATCCTTCAGGATCTCCCCGCCGGGCGGATTCGGCGTGTCGCGGGTGATGCCGGCCTTCTTCAGCGCAAGGCTGTTGACGACGATCGCATGGCCATCGATCCGCTCGAGCACGACCGGCCGGTCGCTGACCACGGCATCGAGGTCTGCTCGCGTGGGAAATGCCACGGGTGTCCAGCGCGATTCGATCCAGCCGCGCCCCAGGATCCACGCGCCCTTGTCCGTTGACGCGCGTGTGCGCAGGCGTTGTTGCAGGACCGCGAGACTCTCGACGCCGGTCAGGTCGAAATACAGCTCGCGCCAGCCGATGCCGGAAAGGTGTGCGTGGGAGTCCGTAAGCCCCGGCAGCACCGTGAGGCCGCCAAGGTCGATCCGGCGCGCACCGGTTGGCGCCCGCCGCAGCGCCTCGGCACTCGATCCGACATAGACGATGCGCCCATCGACAACCAGCACGGCCTCGGCGCGCGGCGTCTGGGCAGATCCCGTGTAGACGTTGGCGTTGTGAAGGACGAGCGCAGTGGACGCCAGGCATGGGCTTGCGGCCAGGGCGAGCAGCGGGGCTGCCATCCGCAGTAAAATGCACCGTGTCCGTTCATTCATGATGCGTATCCTACAACGATGCTTGCGCTGATCGGCTGGCTCATCCTGCTGGTGCTTTGCTGGCCCCTGGCCCTGCTCGCACTGATCCTGTGGCCCATTGTCTGGCTGATCTCCCTCCCGTTTCGCCTGGTCGGCATCACCTTTGATGCGCTCTTCGCGCTGCTCAAGGCCATCCTGTTCCTGCCGGCCCGGCTGCTGGGCTCGAGGCCGAACAAATGACCGAGAAAGATTACGTGCTGGGAACCCATGACGAGGAAATCGCCCGCCTCGGCCTGCAGCATCGCGTGTGGCGACCGGCCGTCCTCGAATGCTGGCGTCAGGCCGGCATTGGCCCAGGCAACCGCGTGATCGACGTCGGGGCCGGGCCCGGCTTTGCAACGCTTGATCTCGCCGACATCGTCGGACCACAGGGCGAAGTGCTCGCAGCCGAGCGCTCGGGCCGTTTCCTGGAAACCGCCGTGAAGGCCTGTGCCGACCGCGGACTTCTCGAATGTCCGCTTCCGCAACATGGACCTGATGAACGAGTCGCTCGGACGTGACCGGTTTCGACGCCGCCTGGTGCCGCTGGGTCGCCTGCTTCGTTTCGTCGCCGGCCCTGCTGATGCAGCGGATTGCCGATGCGCTGCGCCCCGGCGGCATCGCGATGTTTCACGAGTATTCCGACTACCGCACGTTCCGGTTCACGCCGCGCCGACCGGCGCTGGAACGCTTTGCCGAGGAGGTCATGGCGAGCTGGCGTGCAGCCGGTGGCGAGCCGAACATCGGGCTCGACCTGCCGGTGCTGCTGCCAGCCGCGGGATTTCGCGTGCGCCAGCTGCGACACCACATCTTCGCGGTGACGACGCGGGATGAATTCTGGCAGTGGCCGGCAAGCTTCATCGGGATCAATGCCGATCGCCTGCGGGACCTCGGCCGTGTCAGCGGCGAGTGGGCGGACGAAGTGCAGTCGGCATTCCGGGAAGCCGAATCGGACGAGCGGACCGTGTTCACGACACCGCTGGTCCTCGAGGTCATCGCGGAGCGTCTATAGGCTTTAGTCGTCCGGACCGCAGCCGCAGCCCATCAGCTTCCGGCTGAGATACGTGTACTCGAGCGCCTCGGTCAATGCGACCTGATTGAGGTTGGCGCCGGCCGAGTGGCCGCCCTCCATGTTCTCGTAATAGAAGTACGGGTAGCCGAGTTCCTTGAGCCGCGCCGCGGCCTTGCGCGCATGCGCCGGATGCACGCGGTCGTCGGCCGTCGACGTTTCGAGGAAGACTTCCGGATAACGCTTGCCGGCGACCAGCTTCTGGTAGGGCGAGTATTTCTCGATGACGGCGCGCTCCGCCGGTATCGCCGGGTCGCCGTATTCGCCGACCCATGATGCGCCGGCGCCGATGTGCGTGTAGCCGATCATGTCGAACAACGGCACCTGGATCACGATGGCGCGATAGAGCTCCGGTCGCTGCGTCATCGCCACGCCCATCAGCAGGCCGCCATTCGACCCGCCCATGATGCCGAGCCGCCGCGCGCTCGTGATCTTGCGCGCGATCAGGTCCTCCGACACCGCGAAGAAATCGTCGAAGACCTTCTGGCGATTCTCCTTGAGCCCGGCGTTATGCCAGGCCGGGCCGAACTCGCCGCCGCCACGGATATTCGCGACCACGAAGTTGCCGCCTCGCTCGAGCCACAGCTTGCCGATCACGCCCGAATACCAGGGCGTCATCGAGATCTGGAATCCGCCGTAGGCGTACAGGAGCGTCGGTGCCGCGCCGACGAAATCCACGCCCTTCTGGCGCACGATGAAGTAAGGGATCTTCGTGCCGTCCTTCGATGTCGCCTCGTACTGGTCGACCTGCAGGTTGCTGGCGTCGAAGCGCGGTGCGAGCGCCTTCAGGCGCTCGACGCGGCCGGCCGAGCTGTCCGCCAGCCAATGGGTCGTCGGCGTCAGGAAGCCGGCGACGCTCACGATCAGCTGGTCGCTGTGGTCGGAAGCAGTGACGACGCCGACCGACGAGTTGCCGGGCAGCTGGTCGAGTCTCGTGCGGCTCCAGCTGTCGCCCTTCGGCTCGAACACGACGATTGCGCCCTTCACATTCTCGTAGAGCGCGATCACGAGCCGGTCGCGGGTGCTGGATACTTCTTCGACGGCCTCGCGCGGGCCCGGGCGCAGCACGAGCTGCGGCTTGGCATTCGCCGGATCCGCGCTGAGCGCCGCAAGGTCGTAAGCGACGAGATCACCCTCGTTCAGGTTCTTCGCCGGCCAGCCCTCCTCGAGCGTGAAGACCAGTTTCCCGGCGACGAATGTCTGCACGGTCGACTGAAGCGGCATCGGCAGCCTGACCGGCTGGCCGCCACCGATGAAGTAGTACTCGGTCGCGAATGTGTCGAGCGGCCGTGAAGCCAGCACCGCCAGCACCGCGCCATCCGGATTGCGCAGTACGGCCGGATCGACGCCGTAGCCGCCGTCCTTCGGGTCACCGCGGAACAATTCGTGAGCATCGCTCATGCGTTGCCCGCGCTTCACGGACTTGATCACGTAGGGATAGCCCGAAGTCGTCAGCTGCCCTGGCTCCCATTCCGTCGCGACCAGGATCGTGTTCGCAGTCAAGCCAGGCCGCGCGGTGCTTGCCCTCCGGCAAGCTGAATCCGCCCGCCACGAAAGACTTCGTGCCCGTATCGAACTCGCGCACCGTAACCGCATCCTTCCCGGCGTCGGACAGCGAGACGAGGCACAACCGGTCCTCCGGCGGCAGGCAGTCCGTGCCGCTCCAGACCCAGTTGGCGTTCTCGGCCTTTGCCAGGGCGTCCACGTCGAGCAGCAATTCCCAGTCCGGCGTGTCGCCGCGATAGCTATCGAGCGTCGTGCGACGCCAGATGCCGCGAACATGGTCGGCGTCCTGCCAGAAGTTGCGCAGCTCGTCATTGCCTGCAAAGTGAACGGCGGGGATGCGGTCCTTCGCATTCACAATCGCCAGCGCATCGGCGTGCAGTCCCGCGAATTGCGGATCGGCCTCGAGGATCTTGAGGGATCGTTCGTTCTCGGCCTTTGCCCAGTCGAGCGCGCGTGCGCCCTCGATCTCCTCCATCCAGGTGTAGGGATCGTTTCTTTCCGCGGCGGAAACGGCAGCGCAGACGCTCGCTGCGGCGACGACCAGGACCAGGCGCAGGTGATTCATTTTCATGACGCCGATTTTAGCGCCACGCGAACGCCGTGCACACGGCCCAGCGACATTGAGACGAAACGTTGCATGGGCGCGACGAATCCCGGTGTCCGCAATTTCCGCCGCATGCGCCGGACACTATCGTATCGGCATGAAACACTCAGCTGCCGCCCTCCTGCTCTTGGCGATCACCACCCCCGCGCTCGCCGAGGGCACATTTCACGGTAATGCCGCACGCACGGGCATCTACCCGGGCACCGGTCCGGCCCAGCTCAGTGGTATCAAATGGGCGTTCAAGACGGGTGGGCCCATCGTCGCATCGCCCGTGATCGCGGATGGCGTCGTCTACATCGCGAGTCTGTCAGGCCACATCCACGCGATCGACCAGGAGACCGGCCAGGAGAAATGGAAATTCAAGTCGCGGATGCCGATCGCCTCCTCGCCCGCGATCGCCGACGGCACGCTCTACTTCGTTTCGAACACGGGCTCGCTCGCGGCACTCGACATCGCGACGGGGCTGCCGAAGTGGGTGTTTGCCGTCGAGTACGAGCGGAAATTCGAAGCGAAGGGCCTGCACGGCTATCCACCGAATGCGCAGACCATCCCCGACGCCTGGGATATCTACACCTCGTCGCCCGCCGTCGCGAACGGCAAGGTGTTCTTCGGCTCCGGCGACGGCAATGTCTACGCGGTCGATGCGAAGACCGGCATCCTGCAATGGAAGTTCGCGACCGGCGACGTCGTTCATGCCTCGCCCGCGGTCGCTGCCGGCACCGTGTTCATCGGCAGCTGGGACGGGACTTTCTACGCGATTGATGCGGAGACCGGCGCGCAGAAATGGGCGTTCAAGGCCGGTGTCGATCCCGTCTATCACAACCAGGTCGGTTTCCAGTCCTCGGCCGCGATTGCAGACGGCACGGTGTACGTCGGCTGCCGCGATGCGCATGTCTATGCGTTCGATGCCGCCACCGGCCGCAAGAAGTGGGACTACCCGACCAGCAAGTCCTGGGTCAACGGCACGCCCGCGGTGCGCGACGGCGTCGTGTACGTCGGAACCTCGGATACCGCGCGCTTCATGGCGCTCGACGCGAAAACCGGCCGCCTGCGCTGGGCATTCAGCGCGAAGGCGTACATCTTCTCGTCAGCGGCCCTTGCCGGGGATCTCGCCTACTTCGGCAGCCATAACGGCAGCCTGTACGCCGTCGACACAAAGAGCGGCTCGCTTGCCTGGCAATTCCAGACCGAATCGTCGAAGAAGGACGCGATGAACGTGCTGAATGACGACGGCAGCTTCAACCAGGAGGCGTTCGCCCCGGTGTTCGGCGATTTCGAGGACATGTACCTCGACTTCTACCGCTACATCTCGATCGGCGCGATCATGTCGTCGCCGGCAGTCGACCGGGGCGTCGTCTACGTCGGCAGCACCGACGGCAACCTCTACGCGCTGTTCTAGAGCTCGTCGGCCGTGATGAAGTGCGGCCGGATGTCCACCGGCACGTCGCCGAGGCGGTCGAGCACGGCCTGCACCTGCGGGCGCATCACGACCAGGCGATCGAGGAAGCGCTTCGTTCCCGCGTAGTCTCCCGTCGCCTGCAGTGTCATCAGCTCGCGCGTGAGGCCGATGACGCCCTTCTTGGCGCGCTTCAGGTCCACGCTGAAGGTCCCGTCGGCATTGACGCGGAAACCGCCGGCGTCGAGCAGGTAGTTCACCTGCATCGCCATGCCGCGGGCGTGCGAATCGCTCATGCCGAAGCGCAGCGTCCGGAACGACGAGGCGAGGAAGGTCGTGTACATCGCGCGCTCATCGGCCTTGTTCAGCACGCCCTTGTCCATCAGCTTCTGCAGGGCCCACAGGCCCGAGACGTCGGCCTTGGCCTCCTCGACCGCGCTGTAGAGCTCCTTGATCGCCTGGCGCACGCTGATGCCCGTGCCACCGGGCCCGGTGTTGTTGGGTCCGAGTCCGTGCATCACCTCGTGCATCAATATGTGCGTGAAGAAGGCGTCGAAATTGACAAAGGGCTGGTCCGCCGGGGCGAGTGCCACCCGGGAGATCGGCAGCAACGCATTTTCGAATTTCGCCTGCTGGAAATTCTTCAGCATCATCCGCTTCGAACCCATCTCGTTGACGATGCGCTCGTCATTCGGCAGGTTGAACGCAGCGGTCTGCACGTCGTGATTGCCATCGCCCGCGGAAAACACGACATTGACGACCCGCATCGGCGCGAGGCCGCCGAGCTGCTTGCGCCGGTATCGCGGGTCGATCGGCAGGCGGTCCTCGAGCCCCTGCAGTTCCTTGCCGAAGCGCGCTAATTTCTCCGTCTCGGCATTGTCACGGACAGTGATGAAGGCCTCGAAAGCCGCCTTGAAGTTGAACCAGTCGTCCTCGTAGACCTCGTAGGGCCCGATCGTCGGCTCGATCGATGAATCGAGCTGCATCCAGGCGACATCGCTCGCGTAGTAGTCGTTCGAGATCAACGCCGCCGCCCGCAGTTCGAGGAATCTCTTCAATGTCGCCTGGCTGGTCGCCGCGGCCGCGGCGCGCAGCTCCTGCGCCATCTCGGCGAGCTCGCCCTGGTATTCGAGACTATATGGAACAGCGATGAGCCGGCTGTTGGCATCGCGGCGAATGGTCGTGAAGAATCCGATCGCTGCCGCATGTTCGGCCGGCGCAAGTCCGGCGAGCCAGGTCTCGACTTCGGCCTTGGTCGCTCCTGCCGGATAGAAATTTGCGGCTGCGGGCTTTTCCGGCGCCCCCGGTATGAACACGGCGTCGTTGTCGAGACGCGACCAGGGACCCCTGTTGATCAGGAAGTACTTGAGCCGTGCCTGGCCGATCAGCGTGCCGTCCTCCATCAGCCTCAGCAGCATCGTTTCATTGCCCGCCCAGGACTGACGCATGAAAAGCGCATCCGTGATCCGCGCGGCACGCACCAGGTGCGCCAGCGCCTCGCGCTCGTTCTTCGGCAGGCTGGACAGGTCCACCCGGATGTCCACCGGCGCAAGCCTTGCGGTCATCGCATTCAGGCGCTGCAATTCGGGCGGAATCCTCATGGTCTCCGTGGCAAGGGCGAGACTCGGCAGCAGGATCAATGCGAGCAGAAAGGACTTCATGGACTTGCTCCAGCGTGGCAGGCGACACTCGATGCCTATGACACCCAGCGCGACTATTAGATGCTGGATTCTGCGCCTTGCAAAGCTGGCCTGCCTCATCGGGCTGTGCTCTGGCGCAATGGCCGAGGAGGTCAAGCCTGCCGCGGGGTACCAGCACTACCTGGTCGGCAATCCGGCCGACGTGGTCCGGCCGACGAGCGGGCTTTGGGTGCTGCAGGGCGGAGGCGACGACGTCGACGAAAACTACGTTCGCATGGGCGCGCGCAGCGGCGGTGGCGACTTCGTCGTGCTGCGGGCCTCCGGCGACGACGATTACAACGCCTATATCTTCGCCCTGTGCCACTGCGACTCGGTGGAAACGATCGTCTTCGACAGCCGTGAGGCCGCCAGCGATCCCTGGGTCATCGAGACCATCCGCAATGCCGAGGCGCTCTTCATCGCCGGCGGCGACCAGAGCCGCTATGTGCGTTTCTGGCAGGGCACGCCGGTCCAGGACGCAATCAATTATGTGGCGGCGAAGCCGGCACCGATCGGCGGCACCAGCGCGGGCATGGCGGTCCTCGGAGAATTCGTCTACTCGGCCATTTACGAAAGCCTGACCAGCGAAGTCGCGCTCGCCGATCCCTACGCGCAGGACATCACCCTCGCGCGCGGTTTTCTCGCGCTGCCCGGGCTGGCCGGCATCCTGACTGACCAGCACCTGCAGGAACGGGACCGCATCGGACGCACAGTCACCCTCCTCGCCCGGCTGATGAAGGATGGCTGGGCCGCCGCGCCGCGGGCGATCGCGGCCGACCGTGAAACGGCAGTGCATATCGATCCAGACACGGGCACGGCGGAGGTGTTCGCGACGGCCACTCACCCGACGCCTTATGCCTATTTCATGAGGCCGACGCTGCCGCCCGAACGCTGTGAACCGGGCCAGCCGCTGACCTTCCGCGACCTGGATGTCTATCGCATCGGGCCGGGGGGTCGCTTCGACCTTGCCGCCTGGAGCGGCACGGGCGGCATCAGCTACCGGCTGAGTGCCGAAGCCGGCGTGCTTCGCTCCACCCGGGACAGTGCCTACTGATGCCGGCCACGGGCTGGCAAATCTGCAATTACTGATATACGCTCAAGGCGCTACGTGGAGGGGGTCCATGAACGATCGTATTACGCCGCTTGCAGCGGCGATCTTCGCGGTGCTTTATCCGGCCTCTGCGGCCCTCGCCCAGCAGACCCCGCCCCCTGCGACGGCGACCCGGCTCGAACCGGTCACCGTGACCGCCACCCGACGCAATGAAAATCTCCAGGACGTTGGGCAGAGTGTCACCGCGATCTCGACGGAAGCCATCGAGAAGCATGCACTCCAGGGCCTTAGCGACGTTGTCGGCGCGCTGCCGTCCGTCAACATCGTCAGCGGCCGGCCAGGCCGCGATGCAATCGTCATGCGCGGCGTCTCGACCGGTTCCGAAGAGTTCCGCACGGACAGCCAGGTCGCCGTCTATCTCGACGACCAGCCGATGACCACGATCTCGACGCAGGTGGACATGCGGCTCATCGACATCGCGCGCATCGAGTCGCTGCCCGGTCCACAGGGAACGCTGTTTGGCTCGAGCTCGCAGACCGGGACGATCCGCTACATCACCAACAAGCCGGAGCCGAGCGGATTTTCCAGCCAGCTTGATGCGGAAGTCGGCACGACCAAGGGCGGCGAAGAAAGCTACGACATCAGCGGTCACGTCAATATCCCCGTCACCGACACCCTCGCCATCCGCGCAGTGGGCTATTACTCGATAGAGGGCGGTTACGTCGACAACGTGCTCGGCCTCACCTTGATGGGCGACCGGGACAACTGCGGATGTGGTCGAGAAAGACTGGAACGACTACACGACCACGGGCGGCCGCGTTGCGGCGCGCTGGACCATCAGTCCTCAATTGGAAGCGTCGCTCAGCTTCATCATGCAGACGAGCGATGCCGACGGCGGCTGGGAAACGGACCCCGCCCTCGGCGACAACAAGATCACGCGATTCTTCGACGAGTACCGTAACGACGACTGGTACCAGGCGTCGATGAACGTCAAGGGTGACCTCGGCTTCGCCGAGTTGTCGGTCACCGCGTCCTTCTTCGACCGCCATATCGTGTACGAATGGGACAACATGGTCTACGACCAGTGGCGATCCGCTGTGATCGGCGTCGTCTACCCTCTCTACAACACGGATGAAACCTTCGGCACGACCTACAACAACCAGAAGCAGCGCCGCTGGGCCTACGAGGTACGGCTGACCTCGCAGGGCGAGAGCCGCTTCCAGTGGATGGCCGGCGCGTTCTACGAGGACGTCTACGACTGGTGGGACTATGGCACGCGGAATGACGCCCTGACGACGACGACTGCCTGGGCGGCCGCACAGTACTACGCCTACCTCGCTGTCTACAACGGCTACGACGTCCAGTATCCGTTGCCGGACACGAACATCTATTACCAGAACATCTACGACAAGAAGATCAAGCAGAAAGCGATATTCGGCGAGTTGACCTACTCCCTGACCGACCGGTGGTCGGTCACTGGCGGTGCGCGCTGGTTCGAATACGACCGTCGTGAGTTCGACATCTACGCGGTACCGCAGGGGCTGCCCCCCTACCCGATCGACGCGACGTTGGGCCGCCTGGAGCGTTCCGGCGTCTCCGACGACTACGTGCTGAAGTTCGGAACGGAGTTCCACCTCGACGACGATCGCATGCTGTACTTCCTCTACAGCGAGGGATTCCGGCTGGGCGGCAGCAATTCGCAACGCGCGGCCCAGACCGGCCTGATACCGCTGGATTACAGTTCCGACACCCTGAAGAATTATGAACTGGGATTGAAGAGCCAGTGGCTGGAAGACAAGCTGCAGCTCAATGTCTCTCTCTTCCTGATGAAATGGGACGATATCCAGCTCAACGATTCGATCCCTCGCGGCGATGGCGGGGGCTTCTGGGTCCGCGGAACGTTCAACGGCGGTAATGCGGAGCAGAAAGGCATCGAAATCAATGCCAACTGGAAAGTGACCGATCGCCTGAATCTGGAGGCGAGCGTGTTCGCCGCCGATCCGCAATTCACGGAGCAAACCACCTACCCGGACGGAACCGTGATCGAGGACGGAATGGTGATGCCGGTTTCGCCCGACCGGAAGTACTGGCTTGCGGCGGAGTACAAGTTCCCGCGCTTCCTGCCCTGGAATGGCGACTTCTCGATGCGCATGTCCTACAGCTATCAGTCGAAGACCTGGGACAGTCTCGATGCGATCATCGATGACGACCGTGAGCGCCTGCTGCCCTCCTATTCGACCAGCACGCTGCAGTTCGCGTTTGAACACGCCAGTGGCTGGGACGCGGCGCTAATCGTGCGGAACCTGTTCGACGAGAAAGGTTACAACTACCTGCTCGCCGACAGCGGCTACGAGGACAGTTTTGGCGATCCGCGCTACAAGAATACGCGCAGCCTGCAGCGACCTCGCAGCATCAGCCTCTCCTTCAGCAAGAAATGGTAACCGCCTGTAATTGATCCGGGGGCGGCCGTCTTGAAGCTGGTCACGACATCGGTGGTGCGCGGCAGCCACCAGGGCGAGAGCCACGGCGGCGTCTACCTGATCGACCTCGATACAGCGCGAGGTCCGTCAGGTCCTCGACTGGGACAAGACCGACATCGACTGGCAGGGCCGAGGCTGGGATCGCGGTCTGCGCGGCATCGCCTTCGACGGCGACACGGTCTATGTGGCGGCGAGCGACGAATTATTCGCCTACACGCCGGAATTCGAGTTGATCGGCTCCTGGCGCAATCCCTACCTCAAGCATTGCCATGAACTCGCGGTCCACGAAAGGCGACTGTTCCTGGCCTCGACCGGTTTCGACAGCATCCTCGGCTTCGACCTCGACAAGCGCGAATTCAGCTGGGCGATGCACGTCATGACGCATGACTTCCACTTTCGCGGGAGCGTTTTCGATCCCTGCGGACCGGACGGGCCCCTGATGCTGAACAAGCTGCACGTCAACAATGTCCACTGCGCGAAGGGCGGCATGTACATCACCGGCCTGCGCACGGGCGGCATGCTGCTGTTCAACGGCAAGGAACTCCAGATGGCCGTCGAATTGCCGTCCGGCACGCACAATGCGCGCCCATTCCGCGACGGCGTGCTGTTCAACGACACGCGAGGCCGATGCGCTTCGTTACTCCGGCCGTGGCGAAGTCGAGGACCGCTCGATGCCCGTGCCTCGCTACGACCCGAATGCACTCCAGAATCGCGACGTGGACCAGAGCAAGGTCGCGCGCCAGGGTTTTGCGCGCGGCCTCTGCGTGCTGTCGGACTCACTCGTCGCCGGCGGTTCCTCGCCCTCCACGGTGTCGGTCTACGACCTGGCGGCCAACCAGCGGCTGCTGTCGGTCAACCTGACGATGGATGTCCGGAATGCCATCCACGGCCTCGAGGTCTGGCCCTTCAGCTGATCAGAGCCCGGCGTTGCGGACGGTTTCCGGAAGTTCGTCGAGGATGTCGGCGAGTTCCTCGCGCCACAGATCCGAGGTGCTTCTCGTAGCGCCGCCAGGTGCCGAGCGCACTCGTGTAGAGCGGCTGGCGCACCTGCTCGGAACTCGCCGTCCTGACCGCTCGCTGTGTCTCATGGAAGCGGACGCAGGCCTCCTCGAACGGCAGGCCGCAGTGATCGAGGATGCGGCGCACCTGCGAATCCAGGTCGGTCACCGTTTCCTCGTAATGCACGTCCAGCACCTTGCCCGGCAGGACGCGGTGCCAATGCTGCATGATCTCGTGGTACTGCCGGTAGTACTCGGCGAGTTCCAGCATGTCATATGTGAAGTCCTGCCCCTTGCCGAACAGCTGCTTGTAGCCGCCGAGACAGCTGTCGAACGGGTGGCGCCGCGCATTGATGATCTTCGCATTCGGCAGGATCAGGTGCAGGAGCCCGACGTGCGAGAAATTGTTCGGCAGCTTGTCGGTGAAGAACGGTTTCGCCGTGATCCGGTAGTTGCGCGTCTCTTCGATGTATTGCCGGCCATAGGCGCGGAAGTCCTTGCTGCGCAGATCGCGAACCGTCTCCGGATACTGCTTCCGGTCGCGCCGATAGCGGCCGATGGACGTGGCCACCTTGCCGAGGGTCGCCAGTTCCGCCGTGCCTTCGACCTGGCTGTGGCTCGCGAGAATCTGCTCGATCAGCGTCGAACCGGAGCGCGGCAGGCCGACGATGAAGATCGGCGCGGCCGATTCGTCGCCATGACCGGCGTTCTTCTCCAGGAACTCCGGCGCTGAAGACTTCGACGATCTCCTCGATGGCGCGCCTCGAATGCGACCGGATCGTGAAACACCCGCTTCCGCTGCCGCTGGTTGCCCGTGTCGTAGTAATGCCAGGCGAGGTCGAAATCGCCTTTGTCCTCGTAGGCCTTGCCGAGCGCGAAGCGGAAATGGACGTCGGCGCTCTCGGGAAGGTCGCTGCGTTTCACCTGTTCCTCCATCGCGGCCACTTCCGCTTCCTCGAACCGGAAGACCTTCAGGTTCGCCATGCTCCAGTAGACCTCGCCGAATCGGGCTTCAGCGGCGATCGACGCCCGGTAGGCGCGCAGCGCGGCCGCCTGGTCGCCGCAGCGTCTTCAGGACATGGCCAAAGCTCATCTGCACGCCCGGCATGTCCGGCTGCAATGCGAGCGAGCGTTCGATAAGCCGCGGCGACTCTCTTCACTGCGCCCTCATGGGCATAGTGCACTGCCAAGTCCCGACCAGGCGGCCGCGTTGCCGGGTTCCAGCTGCGTGACCGCCCGATAGCAGTCGATCGCTTCGGCATGACGATTCGATTCAAGCAGCAAGGCGCCGAGCATCATCCACACGGCCGTGTGGCCGGGCGTGACGGTGGTGGCGCGGCGCAGCAGCGCCTCGGCGTCGCTAAGCTGCTTTTTGTCGCGCCAGTAGACCTGGGCCAGGCAATGCATCGCGTCGACGTTGTCCGGATTCTCGCGCAAGGCGCTTCGCAACAGCTCGATCGCCTCGTCCTTGCGATCGGCCCGCAGGTGATCGAGGGCGAGCGCCACCTTGCCCTTGTCGCTGTCCCGCTCGAAGAATTCCTCGAATGCCGCGTCGGCCTCGCGGCCCCGGCCGAGCGCTGCCAGCGCCTCTCCGAGCTTCTTGTGCGCGAGCGGTAACTGCGGTTCGAGCCGGATCGCCTCCTCGAAACAGGGCACGGCATCCGCGAAGCGCTGCTGCAGCGCGAAAACGCTGCCGAGGTCCTCGTGCAGGTGCGGGAAGTCCGGCTTCAGTGAAATCGCAAGCCGCAGCGTTTGCTCGGCTTCCGCATAGCGTGCCTGCTTTGTCAGCGCATGACCGAGCAGGCGCAGGTGCTCCACCGAGCCCGGATGCGATTCGAGATACTCGCGACAGGTCTCTTCCGCCCGCAGCGGGCGGTTCATCCGCAGGGCCTCGAGTGCAGAGGCGATGCTCGCCTCCTGCGTCACTTCAGGTATTTGTCGAACCACTCTCGCACGCGCAGCAGGTAGTCCTTGTCGAACTCCGCGCTCCAGTCGCCGTGATGTGCGCCGGGATACACGACGAGCTGCGGTGTCGATGCCGCGCTGCCTGAGCGACTGGTACATGAGTTCCGCATTCAGCAGCGGCACATTCCAGTCGATGCGGCCACCGAGAAAGATCGTCGGCGTCGTCACTCGCCCGACCTGCAGCAGCGGCGACAGCCGGTCGTATTTCTCGCGGTTCTCCCAGGGCACGCCGAGTTCCCAGTTGTACCACTTCTGGTAAATGTCATGACCGTAGTTGGCATAGATGAAGCTGTGCCCGGCGCCGGTCGCGGCCGCCTTGAAACGGCCGCTGCGCGTGATGACCGTGTTGGTCATGTAGCCGCCGTAGGAATAGCCGGTCACGGCGAGCCGCTCGGGATCCGCGTAGCCGAGCGCGATCAGGTGATCGACGGCTGCGATGATGTCGTCGTAGTCGGTGATGCCCCAGGTCTGGTAGATCCCGCGCACGAAGTCCTGGCCGCGGCCGGTCGAGCCGCGCGGATTCGGTTCGACGACCACGTAGCCGTTCGCCGCGAAATACTGCGTCCAGGCGGAGTAACCCCAGGCGAACTGGCCGACCG
The DNA here is from genome assembly GCA_963747145.1 of uncultured Gammaproteobacteria bacterium. Lineage (GTDB taxonomy): Bacteria > Pseudomonadota > Gammaproteobacteria > Steroidobacterales > Steroidobacteraceae > SCUD01. Next base: position 335,612 of record CAVVDZ010000004.1, read on the forward strand.
GACCGCCGTGGATGTGCAGGATGGTCGGATAGCGGCGGCCGGGCTCGAAGCCGGGCGGCTTCGTCACGAAGGCCTGGACGAGCGTCCCGTCGGGACTCTTGAACGACACGGATTCCTTGCTGCCGACGGCGACCGACTTCAGGAACGCGCCGTTGATGTCCGTCAGCTGCTTCAAGCCACCATTCGCCACCACGCGGATTTCCGGCCCGTCGTTCTGGTCCTCGGCGCGCACGGCCATCGCGCCATTGCGCGCGACGTCGAATGCCGAGAGGTTGTACTCGCCCTCGACCAACTGCTCCAGCCTGCCGTCCTCCGGCCTCACCCGCGCGATGCGCGTGCCGCCTTCGTGTTCGTACACGAAGTAGATCCATCTGCCGTCCGCCGACCAGCGGAACGAATTGACCCAGCGATCGAGCCCTGCCGTCAGGATGCGCGCGGGTCCGCCGGATGCGGAGATCACCGCTACCTGCGGGCTGCCATAGACGCCGTCCTCGGCGGAGAGAAATGCGATGGAGCGCCCGTCGGGGCTCCAGGCGGGATTGCTCTTGACGCGCTCGTCGTTGGTGAGCCGCAGGAGCGTCGTCCCCTTGTCGGGGCTGTCGGACGCGACGATCCACAGGTCGGTCTTGTAGCTCGCGTCGGGTTCCTGCTCGCGATTGCTGGAAAAGACGATCAGCCGGCCGTCGGGCGACCAGTCGGGATCGGACTCGCTGAAGCGCCCCGAGGTCACCTGTGTCAATTTCCCTGAAGCCAGCTCGAGGACGTACAGGTGTTCTGCGCGATCGCCGGTCAGGTAGCCGTCGCCGGCGTCCTCCTTGAACTCCAGCCGCGTGATGACCCAGGGCTGCGGGGACTCCTTCTTGTCAGCCTTTTCCTTGTCCGCCTTCTCCGCATCCGGCTTGCTTCGCCGCCTCCTCCGTGGACTGCAACAGCAGCCGCGATTCATCCTTCGAGAAGTTGAGCGAATCGATGCCGATATCGGACGTCGTGACCTGGCTCGCCTCGCCGAACGAGTCCAGCGGCAGTTTCCAGAGCTGGCTCGTCCCGGAGCGATCGGAGACGAAATACAGGGAGTGGCCGTCCTTCGACCAGCGGGGATTCCAGGCGCTGCTGCCGGCGGAGGTTACGGCCCGTGGCGCACCGCCGGAAGCCGCCACGACGTAGATCTGGTCGTTCAGCTCGTAGGCGATCTGCTTGCCGTCCTGCGAGAATACCGGGCGGCCTGGCTCCTTGATCTGCTCGAGGTCGTCGGCCGTCACAGGCCGCGGCAACGCCGCCGGCAAAGGCGTCGGCACTTCCGCCAGCGGCAGTCGAACCCAGGAACAGCAGTGCCAGCGCGCCAGGAACGAAGGAGCGTCTCATCTTCATGGCTTTGCCCTGCGTATGGCCTGTCCCGGATAGGCGCCGGTCGCCTCGCCCTGGTCGAGCACGGCGACGCCATTGACCCAGACCTCGCGGATGCCGACGGATCGCGCCTGGGGCTGCTCGATCGTCGAGCGGTCAGCCACTGTTGCGGGATCCAGCAGGACGAGATCCGCGAAGGCGCCCGGGCGGATGACACCGCGATCGGCGAAGCCCATGTGCGCCGCGGCGAGACCCGTCATCTTGTGGATCGCTTCCTCGAGACTGAAGAGTTTCTGTTCGCGGACGTAGACGCGAAGCACCTTCGTGAATGAGCCATAGCCGCGCGGATGGCGGCTCGAGGACGCCCCGTCGGAACAGATGTTGGCGTGCGGCCAGGCGGTCAATGCCGCGATGTCATCCGTCCGCATGCTCGTGCCCATGACGGAATCGCCGGCGCCCAGGGCCTCCGATCGCTGCGTCATGTCCATCAGCGTCGATCGCCGGGTCCATGCCCTTCTGTTTCGCGATCTGCGCGATGGTCAGTCCTTCCAGCGCGGGTTCCGGCGGATAGCGCGAAATCAGCAGTCCGTCCGCCGGTGCGATGCTCGTGAGGGCCAGTTCGGCCTCTTTCCGATCGCTGAAATCGCGTTTCGGAAACAGCACGCCCAGGTTGGAGTGCCAGTATTCGTAGGGGTAGATATCGCCGGTGATGTCGATGCCCTCGCTGCGCGCGCGATCCAGCACGGCGAGGAAGCGCTTCGACTGGCCCCACCAGTCCACCATCGCGAGCTTCATGTGCGAGACCTGCACCGGGATCCTCGCCTCACGGCCAATCTTCACGATCTCGTCCAGGGACTCCCACTGCCAGCGATCCTCGCTGCGAACGTGGCTGATGTAGCGGCCGCCGTATCGTCCGACCTCCTTCGACAAGGCGATCAGTTCTTCGGTCGTCGAGTAGATGCCAGGGTCGTATTCGAGCCCGGACGACAGCCCGAGTGCACCGGCCTCCATCCCCTCGTCCAGCAACAGGCGCATCTTCTCGACTTCCGCCGCCGTCGCGGGCCGCCTGAAATCGCTGCCCATCACCGCACTGCGAATCGTGCCGTGGCCGACATAGGAGGCCAGGTTGATCGCCACCGGTCTCTGCTGCATCCGCTCGAACAATTCCCCGACCGGCCAGATCGTCGAACCATCCTGGCCGACTACGATGGTCGTGACGCCCTGGCTCACGTTCGCCATGGCCTCGCGCGCTTCAAAGAGGCCGCGGTCGTGATGACTGTGCGTGTCGATGAATCCCGGCGTCAGCGTCAGTCCGCCAGCATCCACGACGCGCTCCCCGGCTGCCGCTTCGAGATCGCCGACGGCGACGATCCGGTCCGCCGGCGATCCGCACGGCGCCCTTATGCGCCGGCGTACCCGTGCCGTCGATGATCTGCGCGTTGACGATCAGCGTCGTCGGCGGTGCGACGCGCTCGAAATACAAGCCATGCAGGCCCTCGGCGTTCAATTGAAAGCCGCCGATCGCTGCGGCATTCGCCGGGAACTGCAGGCTGAAGGAACCATCGACGGCAACGAACTCGCCGGACTTCCCGGGGCGCAGCGCGGCGCCCTGGGCGCAGGATTCGACGACCAGCGCCGCATCGCGCAGGACGAGCACGCAGCGGGCATTCGCCTCTTCGCCGAAATACGCACCTTCGTACTTCGACAGGTCGCCCGGCTGCCAGGCCGGCACGGCAGCGGCGGCCTGCGTCTGCCGGTTCTTCCTCGTCCGCGGCCTGGCGGGGCCCAGCTTGTCCTTCAGGTAGATTTCCGCGACCGACGACGCGAGCGTCCACGACTCCGCATCTTCGCGGTTGCAGAGCACGATCACCGAAAAATGCTGCTGCGGGAAACGCAGGATCTGCGAGCGATAGCCCGCCCAGGCGCCGCCGTGACTGACCGTCGGCAGGCCACGCCATGGACGCGACTCGCAGGCCCGCCGCATAGTCGATGTGCTCGCCCGAGTTCAGCGTGCCCGTTTCGGTCATCCGGTCGATTAGGGTCCTGCCACCGACCTTCGCCGTGTAGAAATTCTCGTCCCAGAGCGCGAGGTCTTGCAGGTTGCTGTGCACCTGGCCGTCGCCGGTCTGCTCCCACGCCGACTGGTCGTCGACGAAACGGTTCCCGATCTTCATGTAGCCGCGTGCAAGGCTGGCACGCGTGGCCGGATAGCGGTCGACGATGTACGTGTCCTTCATTCCGAGCGGCCGGAAGATCTGCTCCTCCGAGAATTGCGCCATCGTCTGGCCACTGACGCGCTCGATGACCCGTGCCAGCAGGAAATAGCCGGTATTGCTGTATTCGTAGCGAGAGCCGGCTTCAAAATCCGGCGAATGCTGGCGAGCGAGCGCGACCAGCGCTTCATGCGTCGTCGAGCTGTCGCCCAGGCCACGACCGCGCATCATCAGGAGGCCGATGTAGTCCCGCAGTCCGCCGGTGTGGTGCAGGAGTTGCCGAAGCGTCACGCCTCTGGCGCTCGCCTCGAGTTCCGGCAGATAGCGGATTACCGGGTCATCGAGGGACAGACGACCCTGCTGCTCCAGCAGCAACAATGCGAAGGCCGTGAACTGCTTGGAAACGGATGCGAGATTGAATGACGCGCTGGTATCGAGCGGCTTTCCCTGCTCGATATCGGCCGCACCGAATGCGGACGCATACGTGAGTCTCCCACCCTGCAGCACGCCGACCGTGCAGCCCGGCTGGCCCGGCTCCGCATAGGGGGCGAAGATCTTCGCGATTTGGCGGTCCGGCGCCGACGGACCGGCGGCGACTCCGGCGCCGGCGATGGTCCCGAGGCCGATGCCGGCGATAATTCGTACGAAGATTGACACGCGCTGGCTTAGAACTGACATTCTGATTTCCATTGAATCAGGATACGGCCTCACATGGAAGCCACGATCCAGAGCCCCTACCTTCTGTTCCTGGCGGACGCGCCGACACTCGGCTGGGCGAAGACTGCCGCGGGCATCTGGCAATGGCGCCGCGAGCTTTGTGCGGGGCAATTGCGCCTGCCCGGTTGCGGCGTGGATCTCGGGCTCCCTGACCTGACGCCGCCCGAGGCCGTCGCACGCGGCGTACGCACGATGATCGTCGGTGTCGCCAATGACGGCGGCTATATTTCGGCTGACTGGGTGCCGGCCATTGTCGGCGCGCTACAGGCAGGCCTCGACGTGGCTTCCGGCCTGCATGAGCCGCTGGCCGGCGTCCCGGAGATCGCAGCGGTAGCGACGCAGTGCGGCAGGCGCCTGATCGAAGTGCGCCACCCGACGATGTCGTTCAAGCCAGGCACCGGCATCCGCCGCAGCGGCAAGCGCCTCCTGACGGTCGGCACCGATTGCGTCGTCGGCAAGAAGTACACGGCGCTCGCGATCGACCGGGAACTGCGCGCGCGCGGAATCGATTCCGACTTCCGGGCGACAGGACAAACCGGGATATTCATTGCGGGCCGCGGGGTCGCGGTCGATTCGGTCGTATCGGATTTCGTCTCGGGTGCTGCGGAATGGCTGTCGCCCTCGGCTGCGGCCGATCACTGGGACGTCATCGAGGGCCAGGGTTCGCTGTTTCATCCGGCCTATGCCGGCGTGACGCTCGGCTTAGTGCATGGCAGCCAGCCGGACGTGCTGGTCTTGTGCCATGATTTCGGCCGCGGGCACCTGGATGGCTACGAGGGTTTCCCGATTCCTTCCTATGAATCCTGCATGGAGGCGTACCTCATCGCAGCGCGCCTGACCAATCCGCAGGTGCGCATTGGCGGCGTCAGCCTTAATACTTCCCGCCTCGGCGAGAGGGAGGCAAGCCGCGTGCTCGGCGAAATCTCGAAGAGACTGTCAATGCCCTGCTGCGATCCGATCCGCACGGGAGTCGGACCGATCGCCGACAACCTGCTGGAAGGGCGATAGCGTCAGATCATGCACGCCATGTTCCGCCTGGAATCCTGGCCCCTGCGTCAGCCCTTCGTCACCTCGCGTGAAACAACCGAGGAACTCGGCGTTTTCTACTGCGAACTGCACCGGGGCGGTTTCGCCGGGCGTTCGGAAGCCGTCGGCGTGGACTACCTGGGAGAGACCCCGGCAAGCATCCATCTTTTCCTGGAACAGTGCGTGTCTGGCGGCTCGCTGCCGTGGGATCGCCTGGCGCTGCTATCGCAGATGCCGCCCGGCGGCGCGCGCAATGCCATCGATTGCGCCCTGTGGGACCTCGAAGCCAAGGAGCAGGGACGAAGGGTCTGGGAACTCGCCGGCGTGGAGGAACCGCGGGCGCTGCGAACGACGTTCACAATCGGCCTTGCGGCACCGTCAAAAATGGCGGCCGATGTAGCGCTCGCTCCACCCGGCGCAGTTCTGAAACTGAAGCTGGGCGCGCGCGATGGCCGCGACGTCGAGCGTGTCGACGCCGTGCGGCGCACCGCGCCCGGGCCGGAAATCATCGTGGACATCAACGAGGGCTGGTCAATCGAGGACTTGAATGGCGCAGCGCGCGCATTGAAGGATCTCGGGGTCACGCTGATCGAACAGCCGCTGCCGGCGGGAAAGGACTCGGCGCTCGACGCCTACACGGGCCCGCTACCGCTTTGCGCGGACGAGAGCTTCTTCGACCATTCATCCTTCGAAAGGCTGCATCCGCGCTACCAATGCGTCAACATCAAGCTCGACAAGTGCGGCGGCCTGACCGAGGCGCTACGATGTGCAGCAGTTGCGCGCGGGCTGGGGCTCGAGCTGTTTGCGGGCAACATGCTTGGAACATCGCTCGCGATGGCGCCGGCATTCATCGTCGCGCAGCAATGCCGCTGGGTGGACCTGGACGGCCCATTGCTTTTGTCACGCGACCGTGACCCGGGATTCAGGTTCACCGACGCAATGATGCAGCCTTTCGGCACGGAACTCTGGGGCTAGGGCCCCTGGCACTGGAATCAAACATGACAGACCTCGACCTGGATTTTGTGCGAGCACAGTTCCCCGCGTTCAGCGAACCATCGCTCGCGGGCTTCGCGCATTTCGAGAATGCCGGCGGCTCCTATGCCTGCCGCCAGACGATCGAATGGCTCAACCGCTACTACCGCCAGACCAAGGTCCAGCCCTACTACGCTTTCGAGCCCTCCAGGCTCGCCGGCGAGCAGATGGACGCGGCGAGGGACCGCCTCGCCGCCTGGCTCAATGTCGGCAGCGACGAATTGCATTTCGGCCCTTCGAGCTCGCAGAACACTTATGTCATCGCGCAGGCGTTGCGCCGGTTCCTGTCGCCGGGCGACGAAGTAATCGTCACGACCCAGGACCATGAGGCGAACTCGGGCTCCTTCAGCCGCCTGAAAGACGATGGCTTCGTCGTGCGCGAATGGAAGGTCGATCCGGTATCCGCGGAACTGAACCAGAAGGACCTGGAAGCGCTCCTGAATTCACGCACGCGTGTGGTCGCCTTCACGCATTGCTCGAATGTCGTCGGCAGCATCAACTTGGTGCGAGAGCTCACGGATCTCGTACACCGGGCCGGCGCCTGGGCATTCGTCGACGGCGTCGCCTTCAGCCCGCATGGCCTGCCGGATATCGAGGCGCTCGGCGCCGATCTCTACTTCTTTTCGCTGTACAAGGTGTACGGCCCGCATCTCGGCGCGATGTTCCTGCGCCGGGAGCTCAATGCCCAGTTGCCGAACCAGGGACATTTCTTCAATGCCGACTATCCGGCGAAGCGATTCACGCCGGCCGGTCCCGATCACGCGCAGATCGCCGCCGTCAACGGCGTCATGGATTACATGGAAGCGGTCGCTGCAAGGCATGGCGCCGGCGGCAAACCGATTCCGGAGCAAGCCGAGCGCAGTGCGCAAGCTGTTCCGGCAGCACGAGACTGCACTGCTCCAGCCGCTGCTCGATTACCTGTCCGCTCACCCCAGGGTGCGATTGATCGGCAGGAACCGCGCCGCGGAGCGCGCACCGACCGTCGCCTTCACGGTGGAGGGCCTGAGCTCCGCCGATCTCGCGAAGCAGTTGTCCGAATTGAAACTGGGTGTCGGCGTCGGCAATTTCTACGCCTACCGCCTCATCAGGGCGCTGGGGATCGACACGGACGACGGCGCGGTGCGCGCTTCGTTCGTGCACTACACGTCGCAGGAAGAAGTCGCCCGCCTGGTCGCGGCCCTGGATCAGTTGCTTCCGGCACGAGCGCAGGGAAGCCAGGCTATGGCAGGAGAGTCTCATGAAGTACCTGGTCAATTGCCTGATCGATTGGCCGCAGCGCGTGGCGCGTCACCTGGACTGGCTTGCGCCGCTCTTTGCCCGCGTGGTCGTGGGCTGGGTGTTCATGTGGACCGGTTGGGCCAAGCTCACGCACCTGCCGATCGTGACGGAAAACTTCGTCGGCTGGGGCGTGCCTTACCCGGAAATCCTGGCGCCGATTGTCTCCGGCATCGAATTCTTCGGCGGCATGTTCCTGCTGCTGGGCCTCCTGACCCGCATCTCGGCCGGCGCGCTCGGCGTCGTGATGATCGTCGCGGTTCGCGCTGCGAAATGGGAAGACATCGACTCGCTTGAGACACTCCTCGGATTCGAGGAAATCATGTACCTGGCGATTTTCCTGTGGCTCGCAATCGCCGGACCCGGCTCGATCGCGATCGATCGCCTGTTGCAGAAGCGCTGGAAGGACTGAAACGGCGCGCTAGCCCCGGTCCACGGCACTCAAGGCGCGAAGCCCACCGAGATTTCCAGGTAGCGGCCGGGCAGCCGGTAATAGCCGGCGGTGCCGGTGACGGTGACCGCCTCGCTGAGTTCGCTCTCGGCGACCGGGTCGCGGCGGTCCGTCAGGTTGTAGCCGGCCGAGCTGGACGCGATACTTGCCGAAGCGGTAGCTCAATGTCGCATCGATCGTCGTGTAGCCACCCGCCTCCACCGTGTTGCTCTTGTTGAACTTGCGGCTGCCGATGTAATCCGCAACGACCGAGCCGCCGAATCCCGTCGCCGCGGTGTAGATCACGCCGATGCCGCCCAGGTGGCGCGGGGACATCTCGAAGCGGTTGCCCGCGGCATCCGCGCCGTTGTCGCGGGTGAAGCGGACGAACTGGGCGTCGTGATAGGCGTAGTGAGCGGCGAGCTGAAATTGCGGCGAACCATTGATAGCGGGACTCGATTTCATAACCCTGGAATCGCGTCTCACCGCCATTGGCGCGCACGAAATTGCCGCTGCCGTCATCGGCAAAGGTGAGACCGTTCCTGAAATCCATCCGGAACAGGCTGGTGTCGATGTCGAGCGTCCATCCAGCAGCAGCATCCTGGCGCCGGCTTCGTAGCTCTCGGCGGTTTCCGGCTCGAGCACGTCGGTCTCCGCCTCGGGGCCAAAATCGATCGCGAGCGGCTTGTAGCTGTTGCGGTAGTCGGCGTACAGCGTCAGCGCCTCGCTGCCGGACGACCATGCGTGCCAGTTCGCGCCGATCACGCCGCTGAGGCGCGTATTGCTGCGTTCGTCGCCACCCTCGAAGGCGATGACAGGCAACGGTCCTGTATTGTCGATCGCGCGTCCGAATGCCGTTTCCCGCGTGTGGTTCAGCCGCAACCCGGCCAGCACATCGACGGTCTCCGCCAACCGCCATGCCGTCTGCGCGTACAGTCCGGCGAAGTTCCGCCGGTCGCTCGAGCGCACCAGCTCATCGGCATGGTGGGCTCCCGCGCAATCCTGTTCCTGGCCGGCGGCATCGATGCAATAGCCGAAGTTGATCGCGTGTTCCGATCCGTCGCCGTGCAGGAAATCCACGCCGTAGGTCAGGTTCAGGTCCGCGGACAGGTCTGTCGTCACGTGAACATCGAAATAGAGGTCGGTGATCTGTCGGCCCTGGGAATAGCCGTCGGCCTGCAGTCCGTCGCCGACCCCGGCATCTGGCGGATCGACGAACGCATTGCCTCGCAGGAAGCCGCGCAGCAGGTCATCCTCGGTCCGCGTCACAGCGAGGCTCACCGACCAGTCGCCGAGGGAACTATTTCCGTCAAGGCCGAGCGCCAGGTGATAACGGTCCTGGTCGATGGCCGCACCCGCCGGGTTGTAATTGGCATTCACTGGCAGTTCGCGATGCAGCACCGGCCCGTCGCGCAGCAGCAGATTGCCCGCGGGGTCCTGCGACAGGATCGAGACGTCGCCGTCCACGTGAAACCTTGCGGTCCCCAACGGAACCGCCCCGCGATACAGGGCGCGGTAACGATCGAACGAGGTCCGGTCCTCGTCGAAGCCACGATTCTCCAAGTCGACCGTCAGCGCCTGCTGATACTCGCCAAGCGAAGGCAGATCGGCATTGCCCGACAGACCATAGCTGCCATGCGAACCGCCGGAGACACTGAACTCGGAGGGTGTGTCGCCAGGAGCGTGATGGATGACATGAATGACGCCGACGAAAGAGGTCGCGCCATACATGACCGGCGCGGCACCCCGCAGGATCTCGATGCGATCGACGCCCGACAATGCGATCGACGGTGTCGCCGGATTGAATGCCCCGCCCCAGGGCACGCCGTCCACGACCAGCAGGTAGGCATCCGCTTCGCGCAGGCCCCAGATCGAGGGCACGCTGCCGGCCGGCCCGCCGTCTCCACCAGGCGTCCCTTCAACGCCGGCCGCCAATGAAAGCGCCGTGCGCAGGTCCCGGGCACCTCGAGCGCGCAGTTCCGCTCCGGTAACGATGGTCATCGAAGCCGGAATGTCGGCGATCGGCTCGGGCTTGCGGGTCGCGGTGACCTGCACCGGGTTGAACGACGTGGCCTCGACTGCCAATGCCTTTCGCACCCACTCCGCCCGCTCGCCATCGCCATCCCGACATTGCGCAACGAGTTCATTGCGCAATTCGATAGCCCGCTCGTGCTTGCCCGCCCGCTCCGCTGCAAGCGCCGCGCCGCGCAGGGAGTTGTAGCGCGCGGGCTGCGCGCGCAGCGCGCTATCGTACTCAACGAGCGCAGCAGCCGCATCACCAGCTTCCATCAGAAGATCGGCAAGCTGCTCGCGAGCCGGCAGGAGCGCACCCGGCGTGACCGGATGCTTGCTGGTCGAATCCTCGAGATCGGCGGCTGCACGCAGCAGGCGCAAGGCTTCATCCTTGTTGCCTTCGGCATGCGCGAGCCACCCGGATGCCGCAAGACGCTGGATCTCGATCTGTGTCGTCCAGTCGAAGCCTTTTTGCGTTTCCCTGGTGACCTGCTGGATTCCGGCCAGCCGCGCGAGTGCCTGGCGCGCCCGCTCCACGTCGCCGGAGCGCGCGGCACCGACGGCGCGCGCAAATTCCGTGTTGGCGCGCGCATAAGGAACCTTGTCCCAGGGGAAAAGCCGGGGCGGGTCCGGCAGATCCGCCGCCTCACGCCACTGATGGCGTTCGAGCGCGTAGCGAGCTGGCGCGGCGACCAGCGCAAAGCCGGCGGCGAATGCTTGCGGATCGTCAAGCGAGCTGACTGCATTGACGCGCTCGACAAGCTCACGTGCCTTGCTGTCTTCCGCCGTCTGCAGATACGCGTAGACGAGATAGTCGATCGCGTGCAGCGCATTGAAGGAAGCCGCACCGGGATGGCGCTGCTCGGCCTCGCGCGTGCCGGCCTCGGCCGAGGCGAGATTGGCCTTGATCGACTCCTGCCAAAACCCAAGGCGGATAAAGATATGCGCCGGCATGTGGAGCGCATGCGTCGCGTCCGGCGCAATCGCCGCATAGGCGCGCGCCGCGGGCAGTGCGAGGCTCGCGAGCTCCGGATAATCGAACGAGTGGATCATGTAGTGGGCAATGCCCGGATGGTCCGGGTATTTCGGCAACAGGCCATTGAGGATCGAAGCCGCTTCCTTTTGCAGGGCGTAGGTGTTGTCCGGCGGCGAGTTGTAGGCGACCGCCAGCAGCGAGAGCGCGTGGAAGATGGCCACTTCGACGTCGTCTGGATAGGCCCGGGCCGCCGCCGTCATGGCCTGCTCGTATGCCCGGACACGGGTCCGGTGATCGAGCGTCGCAGCGTCCCGGTAGAAAGCGGCGATGGCTGCAATGAAAGCGCGTTCGCGGTCGGATCCGCCGCCCATCTCGACGGCGCGCGCCGCGGCCGCGCTGCCTTTCGCGAGTTCGTCCGCGGTCGGGGCCGCCCAGATTTCGTGGAAATAGCTCATCGCGATGCCCCACTCGCCCATTGCACAGGCCGGGTCCGCCGCGAGGACGCCAGCGAACGCGTCGGCAGCCGGGAAATAGCCGAAGGAATGCAGCAATGCCACGCCGCGGTCGAATGAGGCCTGCGCCTCAGGCTTGCACGAAATCGAGAAGTGGACGGTGCCGAGTTTCTCGCCGTGATCGTGGTCGTGTTCCGGTTCGTGGGCACGCGCGGGCAGCGCCAGCACGAACGCGACAAGGATCAATCCCGCAAAGCGAATCATGTCCGGACTCCTGATGCTGACCCGCAGATTACACCGGCTCATCAATTGACTGCGAATCCGCGCAGCGGAATCGTTGGCCGCTGCAGCCAGTTGTCCGGAAGGTACCTGGCGACACCGTCGATCGCATGGATCGTGTAGGCGTGGCGCGGCTTGTCGCTCAGGTTGGGCCCGGAGCGGTGCGGCAGTGCGCCATCGAGCAGCACCAGCGTCCCGCGTACGGCTTCGAGCGGTACGAGCCCCGCCGTCGGATACGGCTCACTGTCCAGCACGTCGAGCACGGCGGAAGTCCGCGACGCATCCAGGTGCGACCGGCTCTTCACCGGTATGTGGTGCCCGCCCGGCAGAACCCACATGCAACCATTCTCGGTGGTCGCATCGTCGATCGCGAACCAGAAGCCGACCACACTCCGCGGTTCGGTCCAAAGGTAGGTGTGATCGGTGTGGCAAGTCACCTCGCCGCCAATCCGCGCCTGCTTGAAGATGTACATGGACTGCAGCAGCAGCGGATCGCGCATCCCGATGTCGCCCGCGAGCGCCGCGAGTTGCGGCGTTCGGCTGAAGGCGCCGAAGACCTCGTCGAGGTCGTGCATCGCATGGCCGAGCTTGTTGAGGCACAGATGCGCATCGGCGCGCAGCCGCCCATCGGTGTCGAACGCGTCCCTCTCGAAGAAACAGCGGATCGATTCACCGCTGGTCAGGAAATACTCGTCACTGGCGTGCAGCGGCTTGCCATTCGCCGTGAAAATCGTGGCCTTCTCCGGGGAAGGCACGTTGTCCCTGGCAAGCTGCATCGCCCGGTCGCGCAATGCGAGGCAGCTCGCGGCCGCGGCGAACTCCGGCAGCACCAGGAAGCCGTCATTCCTGAACTTTTCAAGCTGTGCTGTTGTCAGTAAGCGTCGCATTCATGTGTTCCACGGCCAGCCGACAAGGTGCATCTGCCGGCGATCGATTTCAACTAGCCAGAATTACAACCTTCGCATACATTGGCGCATCCAAAAAGGCGATCGATTTCGCCGCAAGGGATCCAGGCATGTCTATTTCGATGGGCCGGCAACGGCTTTTCTGCATGACCGCAGTCATGGCGTTGCTCGCTGCATGTTCTCATTCCGACGGGCATGCGGTCCGCGACTCCGCTCCTCCCTTGGCCCAGCTCGCAAAGACCGTCGTGCCGACCCGGTATGGCATCGAGCTGGCCATCGATCCTTCGAAAGACGCTTTCACCGGCAAGGTCGTCATCGATATCACGCTGAAGGAAGCCCAGGACGCCATCTGGCTGCATGGCAAGAACCTGAAAGTCTCCGAAGTCTACCTGACCGGCCCCGAATCGAAGCGCATCGACGCGACCTACGAAGAGCGCCAGGAATCCGGCGTCGCGCTGGTGACGCTTTCGGAGTCCGCGCCGGCCGGGAACGCCATATTGCACTTTTCCTATAGCGCGCCATTCAACACGGCCACGAACGCGCTGTTCAAGATCGCGCGTGATGGCGACTTCTACGCCGCCACGCAGTTCGAGCCGATCGCCGCCCGGCAGGTCTTTCCGGGCTTCGACGAACCGGGGTTCAAGGTGCCATTCGACATCTCGGTGATTGCCCGCAAGGGCGACGCGGTCGTCGCGACCACGCCCGAGACTTCTGCAAAGGAACTCGCCGACGGAACGGTGCTGCATGTGTTCCAGCGCACGCGCCCCCTGCCGACCTACCTGATTGCGCTGGCGGTCGGCCCCTACGACGTCGTCGACTACGGGATGATCCCGGCCAATGCGGTCCGGGACCACGGAGTCCCGCTACGCGGCATCGTGGCCCGCGGGCACGGCGGAGAGATGGCTTACGCGCTGAAGAACACGAACGGACTGCTGACCGCCCTCGAGAATTATTTCGGCACACCCTACCCGTACGAGAAGCTCGACCTCATTGCCGTGCCAGAGAGCTTTGGCGGCGCCATGGAAAACGTCGGCGCCATCACCTACGACGAATACCTGATGTTGATGGACGAGCATGCGCCGCTCGACCAGCGCCGCGCCTACACGACCGTGCATGCGCACGAGATGTCACACATGTGGTTCGGCGACCTGGTGACTCCCGCCTGGTGGAACGACATCTGGCTCAATGAATCCTTCGCGTCGTGGATGGAGAACAAGGCCTCGAATGCTCATTGGCCGGAAGGCGAATTCGACCGGGAAACATTGAAGAGCGCGTTGGGAGCGATGGCGAACGACTCGCTCGCCTCGGCGCGCGAGATCCGCGAGCCCATCGACAACAATGACAAGATCGCGAGCGCATTCGATGGCATCACCTATTCGAAAGGCGGTGGCGTTCTCGCGATGCTGGAGCACTATGTCGGCGAGGAGCAGTTCCAGGCCGGTGTCCGCCTGCACCTGAAGCGGCACGCGGACAGCACGGCGACGGCCGAGGATTTCATCGCGTCCGTTGCGACAGGCTCCGATCGCCCAGAGGTCGAGGCCGCGTTCAAGTCCTTCATCGAGCAGCCCGGCGTGCCGCTGGTCTCAACCAAGCTCGAATGCAAGGCCGGTGAGAAGCCGCGCCTCGACCTGCGCCAGGTCCGCTACGCGCCGCTGGGCTCATCCATCAAGCCCGAAACTGGCGAATGGAAGATTCCGTTTTGCGCAGCCTACATTGCCGATGGCAAGCGCACGCGCACTTGCGCGCTGCTCGATGCCAGGGAGCAGTCGGTCGCCCTCGAAGCGGCATCCTGCCCGACGCAGGTCCATCCGAATGGCGACGGCACGGGCTATTACCGCTTCGCCCTCGACGACGCAGGATGGCAAAGCCTGATCGCGGGCACCAGGCAGCTGAGCCCTGCGGAAGCGCTGGTGCTTGCTGACAGCCTTGACGCGGCGTTCAGGGCAGGCGCGGTTTCGGCGAAGTCCTATGTTGCCGGCCTGGCCGCGCTCGTGAATCACGACGCCTGGGACGTGGTGGACAAGGCGACGGATCGCATGGAGGAAATCACCAGGATCATCGATACGAAGGACCTGGGACCGGCAGAGAACGCGTTCCGCAGGATTGTCGGGCCGCGTTACGCAAGGCTTGCCGGGAAATCGGACCCCGCTTCGCAATTGCTGCACAAGCGCCTGCAGCGCTTCCTGATCGTGATTGCGAAGGACCAGTCCATGCGCAAGCCGCTCGCCAGGCAGGCGGCCAGGGCGATCGGCCTCAATGGAAAGCCCGATCCGTCGGCGGTGCCCGCGAGTGAGGTCGAGACGATCTACACCATCGGCGTGCAGGATCTCGGCAAGCCCTTTTTCGACCGGTTGCTGGCGCAGGTTACCGTGTCCGAGGATGCCGAATTCCGCAATGCCGGCGCTGGTGCGCTTGCGCGCGTCGAGGATCCGGCGCTTGCCAAGGAGCTCGAGGCGGCGGTGCTGGCAGGAAAATTCAAGGGGTCCGAAATGCTGGGCGTCCTCTTCCGGCAGATGGGTCGCCCGGCAACCACCGAGCAGACATATGCCTGGCTGCGGGAAAACGACAAGGCGATCATCGCGATGATTCCCGAGACCTTCCGGTCGAACATCTATCCCACCTTTGGCGGCGCCTTCTGCAGCAATGAACGGGCCGACGAATGGGAAAAATACGTGAAATCGCATGCGGGCGAACTGCCTGGGTACGAGCGCGACCTCGCGCAGACCACGGAGAGCATCCACCTGTGCGCCGGGTTGAAGCAGGCGAGCGCCGAGGATCTCATCGAGGCGTTCAGCCAGTACCGCTAGCCGCCTGACAGTCGGGTCTGCGCGGCGCTTTATGTCATTTCGGCGGCGGAATCGTCGCCAAATCCCGACAGCGTCTTGTCTCCATTGATTTCGTGAAGGCGGATATTCGGGCCGCCGTCGCTCGCTGTGCGCGTGTTGCACGACAGCGAAACGGCTTTCGTGCTCACGGGGAAATGCGAAGGATGGATGGTCCTTCCGGCGTCGCAAGGGACTGTGTCGCCGATTCCCGTGAGTGGTCCTGTGTCCACCAGGAAGGGAGACATCATGGCTACCGCAAAAGTTTCGCTATTGGCAATCGCCGTCACCGCCGGGGCGCTCAGCCTGCCCTGGTACATCGGACAGAGTCTTGCGCAGACCAGGTCCGTCAGTTCCGACAACCAGGTCCGCATGGAGAGATTCCGCCGCAAGGGCGTGATGCAGGCCGAGGCGCCCGCCGCGCTGAAGACCGGCGGCGGCCTGACGAGTCCCGCATTCGGCGTGAGCGAGGCGCTCACCGGATTCGACAACAGGACGAATGGATTCAGCCTGCAGGGACCGCCATTCGATTCGCTGGACGAGGACAACGTCGTGCCGTCGCGGTCGTTCAACGACAACCGGTTCATTTTCGAGGAAACCGAGACCCTCGTCGACGGCCTCGGCCCCACTTACAACGCCCAGAGTTGCCGCGAATGCCATCAGAACGTGGTCACCGGTGGCGCCAGCCAGGTCGCCGAGCATCGCACCGGCCAGATGAATGGAGACGTGTTCTTCGAGTCGCTCGGTGGATCCTTGGTCCACAGCCGCGCCACGCATGCCGCGATCGTCGAGCGGGTGGCGTACCAGGATGACGTCCGGACCTTCCGCATTTCCACCAACACGCTCGGCAGCGGCTACGTAGAAGCCATCTCGAACAGCACCCTCCTCGCGATCCGCGACGCCCAGCCCGCGGCCTTGCGCGGCACGGCTCTCCTGGTGCCGGTGCTCGAGGCCAACAGCGCGACCCGGGTCGGGCGCTTTGGCTGGAAGAGCCAGCATGCGAGCCTGGAATCCTTCTCGGCAGATGCCTATCTCAACGAAATGGGGATCACGAGCCCGATGCTGCCCGACGAGAACACTTCCAGTGGCGAGTTCGTCGGCTTTGGGACCTTGTATGACCGCGTCGCGGACCCGGAAGACGAGGGCGAGGACGTCGAGGCATTCGCCAATTTCATGCGCGCCACCAAGGCACCCTCGCGGGGCCCGATAAACGCGAACGTGATCGCCGGCGGAAGACTATTCGCCCAGGTCGGTTGCGCCGGCTGCCACGTGCCGTCGATCACGACCTCCCCCGCGGGCACGGTGATCAACGGCGGCGCGTTGCGGGTGGCCAGGGCACTCGGCGACAAGGTCATCCATCCCTACAGTGACTTCCTGTTGCACGACATCGGCACGGGCGACGGCATCCCGTTCCTGCCGACGCCGGAATATGCATCGACCGCGAGCCAGATCCGGACGGCGCCGCTGTGGGCGTTACGGACGCGAAATCGGCTGATGCACGACGGCCTGGCCTCCACCTATGAAGATGCGATCCAGCGCCATGGCGGCCAGGCAGCGACGGTGACCGCGGCGTTCGGCGCGCTTACCGCGAGCGAGCAGGCGTTGCTCCTGCAGTTTCTCGATTCGCTTTAGTCCGGCGCTTGCGCACAAGAGAACGGGGCCTCGCGGCCCCGTTTTCTTTGCGTCAGGGCGATCGCCTCAGGCGGCCTTGTCCGCCTGGATCAATCCTTCCGCCAGCATCGCCGCACGCACCGCGGGCCTTGCAGCAACGCGCTTCTGGAAAGCCTGCAGGTTCACGAAGTCGGAAAGGTCCACATTCGTGCCCCTCGCCCAGTTCGTCACGACGAAGAGATACGCGTCGGCGACCGTGAACTGGTCCCCGAACAGGTACTTGCGGCCCTCGAGCTGCTTGTCGAGCAGCGCGTAGCGCCGGCGCAGGTATTCCACGCGTTCCGCGCGCACCTCGGGCAGCACGGTCGGCTTGAAGAGCGGGCTGTAAGTCTTGTGGATCTCGGAATTGATATAGCCGAGCATTTCCTGCAGGCGCGTCCGCGCCCAGGTCCCGTTCGCGGGCGCCAGGTTCGATTCCGGCTTAAGGTCGGCCAGGTACTGGACGATCGCCGGGCCTTCCGTCAGGACTTCGCCATTGTCGGCTTCGATCGCCGGCACGTAGCCCTTCGGGTTGACGGCCCAATAGTCGCCTTCGACGGCGACGGTCTTGGTCCTGGTGTCGACCTTCACGAGCTGAAGGTCGATGCCGGCTTCGTGCGCGACGATATTCGGGGACAGCGAGCAGGCGCCGGGGGAATAGAAGAGCTTCATGCCAGTCTCCTGAGTGATTCAATGTGTGCGGCATGAATCTAGCTGTCATACTTACTTTTGTATAGTACCTAGCTATGCGTAAGCCTCAAAATCCACTATCCTTTTGGTAAGCAGTCCGGAGCCTCGATGGCCCTCAAGTTGCGCAAGAGCAAGGCGCCCCCACCCCCGCCCGGTTGTCCGATGGCGGCCTGCATGGCGGTGCTGGGTGGCGCCTGGACGCCGAGCGTGATCTGGAAGCTTTCCGGCGGTGCGCGGCGCTTCGGCGAGCTTTCCCGCGACATTCCGAGCATCTCGCCCAAGATGCTGACGACGCGCCTGCGGGAACTCGAGGACAAGGGCGTCGTGATCCGCGAGGTCGTGCCCTCCTCGCCGCCCTCCGTCGAATATTCGCTGTCCGAACTCGGCAGGGAACTCTTGCCAGTCATCGACATGATCGTCCGGGTCGGGACGAAGTTGCGGGATGAGTCGATGCCGCCGGCCGCCCGCCGGCGCGCGTGACGAAGATCCTGGAGGATATCCACAATGACCGACAAGAAGACCAGCACGAAAGCCCGCGCCGTCGGAATCAACCATATTGCGCTGGAAGTTGGAGACATCGACGAGGCATTGCATTTCTACGGCCGATTCCTCGACTTCGAGATCCATGAGCGCAGCGACACCGAAGCCTTCATATATTTCGGCGACCAGTTCATCAACTTCACGAAGAACAGCAACCGGCAACCCGACCGGTACCGGCATTTCGGCATCGCGGTGGACGACAAACCGCTGGCGCGTAAGACTCTGGAACGCATGGGCATCAAGCTGTTGAAAAGCGATTTCCTGGATTTCCTGGATCCCTGGGGAAACCGGGTCGAGATCACGACTTACGCGAAGATCCAGTACACGAAAGCCGACCACGTGCTGCGCGGCATGGGGCTCGGTCATCTCGTCAAGACCGAAGAAGCATTGGCGCAATTGCGCGCGAAGGGTATGGCACCGCCTGAAAAGAAGGTATAGACGATGAATCGGACCATCCAGCTCACAAGCCTTGGCTTCGCACTCAGCGGCCTGATGCTTGCCGAATTGGTGCAAGCCGGAGAACCGCCCCCGCCGAATCTTGCCGGCACGAAGCAGTTTGCTTACTGCATGTCTGGGTATCTGGCCTACACCGATTCGAATGCCTATTTCTCGCCGGTATTCGAGGTCCAGGTCCCGCAGAACGCGAAGCCTTCGTATCCGCAGGACCTGGCGAATGTCTATGACGGATATCTGAAGCAGAAGTACGGGTACGTGCGCACGGGCCCACTGTCCGTCGTTTGCACGTTTTCAGTCGCGGCTGCAGCCGTGCAAGGCGGCAAGGACGAGGTGATCAAGGACACCGAGTACCGCCATCGGAAAGTCATCGAGACCGGATGGAAGCCGTCAGCACAAGAGATCATGGCCGCGGCCAATGAGGCGGCAGCGCCCGTCGCCGCCGCGCCAAAAACGACTCCGCCATTGACACTCCATGCCTACTGCAAGGGCGACCAGCAAGGCGTGCCGTATTTCAGCGCGCTCTTCGAGTCCGGAATCCAGCAGCCCACCGAGCAGCCGATCGAAGTTCAGGCGCGGCCGCTGACGGAAAAATGGAAGAAGTCGTTCACGGCATTCCTCGCCCAGCGCTACGGCTTCACGGGATCCGCCGACTGCTATGCGGGACCAGACTTGCATTCGATCCAATGGACGTATGAAAGACTGCGCGGCCTCGCGCTGGGTCGCAGGACCGATACGGGCTGGACCCCCGGGGGCTAGGAGACAGTCGGTTCCGGGAAGGCAGGCAGCAATTCTATTGTCACGTCCCGGCCAATAATCCCACCCAAATCCGTTTTTATTTTTGCGGGTTTGAGCCGCCCACCGACGTCTGTTGCTGTGCCGCGGTCCGCGTGCTAACAAGATGGCTGTTCGGGGGATCGGCGATCACATGTGACGGAAACTAGGCGACCACTGGCACTGGTTCTTGGCGCCTGCGCGATCCTGCTCGCCGGTTGCCAGGCTCGCCTGTCGCCGGTCCAGCCGATCCTGAGCGCTGCCACCGTCGAAATCGGCGGCCAGGACCATCAGGTCTTCCGGATCGAGACTCCACCTGAATCACCGATCCTGGTCACGGTCACCGGCAGCGGCATCGATGTACGTGCCGCCATGGTCACTGCGGACGGCATGACCGGACCATTTGCCGATGCGCCCAACCGCCGCATGGGCATCGAAACTCTGTTCGTCGAGGCGCCGCACGACAAGACGCTTTCGATCCGGATCGAGCGCAACGATCACGCACAGGCACACGGTACCGTGACCGTGGATGCAGTTGCCCTCCCCGTCGTGAACGCGGCTGACCACCGGCGCCTGGAAGCGGCACGGCTCGAAGCCCAGGCCTGCCTGCAGTTCAGCGACCTGGCCAAGGGCCCGGAGGCCGCCGACGCCTACGCGGCGGCCGCGGAACTTCATGTCAAGAACGACGACGATCGGAGCGCCGGCATTGCCCTGCTGCATGCGGCCGGTGCCCGCTACCTGCGACTTTCGGATTGGCAGGGCGCCGCCGACCTAGCCCGGCACGCCGGGAGCGCGCTCGATGACGCCGATGCGAGGGAGCTTGCCGCATTCGCGCTGCGCGTCGAAGGCGCTGCGCTCGACCAGCTTGCGGATGCAATCGATGAATCCGGGGACCGCGACGAAATCGTTGCGAGCGCGAGGGATAAGTTGAGCGAGGCAGCCGAGCGGTTCTCGCAGCTGGGAATGCCTTATGAAGCGGGCTATGCGCTTAATTATCGTGGTGTCTCCTACCAGAACGGCGGCAAGCGCGACCTGGCTCGCGCAGATTTCAAGCAGGCGCTCGGCCTCTTCCGCAAGGCCGGAGACAAGCCGGCGCAAGCGCTCTCCCTCCAGAGTCTCGCGACGCTCAGCCACGAGGACGGCAGGCTCGCCGATGCCATGCGCGAGTTCGACGCGGCGCTGGCCCTTATTCCTCGCGATGAGGATCCTGCCAACTACGCGCATACGCTGCACAACAGCGCGAGGCCACTGCAGGTTCTGGGCCGCTTCGATGAAGCGATCGCGCGCTATTACGAGGCTGATCAGATTCTCCACCAACTCGGCGATCGCGATGGCGAAGCCCGGGCACTGCACGGCATGGGCATGTCACTTCGATATGCCGGCGAGCCGGAGCGCGCAAAGGAATTCCTGACGCTCTGCGATTGACCTCCGCGGAGCGACCGGTTCCAGGCGCGAGCAGGCCATTCTCCTTGTCGCTCTTGGTCAGATCGAGCGTGAAGAGGGCCACATCGATACGGCGATCGCAATTCACGAGGAGGCGGCCGCACTGGTCAACGCGCCAAATGATCGTGCCAGTCACGCTGCTCGCACTCGCACAGGACCTCATTGCCGCAGGAGACCTGGCGGCAGGCCGCCAGGAGTTCTTGACGAGATCTCTGTCAGCTCGACCTGCCCGGCGACCCATCGTTACATCGGGTCTTGCCGATCTCGAACTCGGTGCACTCGAGTCGATCGAGGGTAATGTCGAAGCCTCGGACGAGGCGTTTGCGCGCGCACATCGCCGATACACAAGGCCAATGGCTCGGAAATCGAGCAGGCCCGCACACTCTACCGGCGCGCGGAGGCAAAGATGCGGGTCGGCGATA
Organism: uncultured Gammaproteobacteria bacterium; assembly: GCA_963747145.1. Classification (GTDB taxonomy): domain Bacteria; phylum Pseudomonadota; class Gammaproteobacteria; order Steroidobacterales; family Steroidobacteraceae; genus SCUD01. The sequence continues at coordinate 357,068 of CAVVDZ010000004.1, forward strand.
CACATGCCGCGCTCGCGGATACGGCAAATGCATTGAGGCTGTTCGATGACGTCGGCCTGCAGGGCACTGAGGCAGAAGGCCGTGCTTCATTCCGAACGACATACCGTGGCGCGGTTGAGCTGCGCATTTCGGCGTTTCTGGCCGACGCGGCCATGGCGCAAGAAAATGGCGAAGATGCTCGTGGCGCAGCAGAACCTGCGCGCGGCATTTGCAGCAAGCGACAGTTCGCGGGCCCAACTGCTGACGGATGCTGGCGCATCGGGATTCAACATCCATCACGCGACTCCTGAATTGTTAGCCAGCGCAATGAGATATACGAGTTGCTGGCAGGAAAGCGCCAACGTCAGGACCGCTTGCTGGATGCAGCTGTGCCGGATTCGTCGCAATTGGCATCGCTCAAGCAAAGACATTGCATTGTTGCGCGCGGAAGCAACGCTGCTGGAAAGCCGCATCGCGAAGACGCAGGAACCGCCGGGTGTAACGACATCGCTTGATGCAGGCGTCCTGGTAGATACGGCACCACGAAATGGGCGGTTGGCAGAGTATTTTCTCGGCAACGAGCACAGCTGGCTCTTCGAGATCCGCGACGGCGTGGTCGCGGTTCACAGACTTCCGGACCATATTGAGCTCGCAGCACTTGCCCGCCAGTTGCACGTCGCTTGGCGGTCCCTTGAAACTGCGAAGGGTAACCGCTCGGCCATCAGCCACCAACTCGCCGCGTCAGTTTTCGGGCCGCTCACTGCTCCAATGCCCGCAGAGACGCTATTGATAGTTCCGGATGGCGCACTTCACCTCGTGCCGATGGCTCTGTTGGCACGGCAATCCTGGCCCGAGATGCATACCGGGTTCAGCATTCGTCATCCCCTCCCTTTCCGCATTGAATGCCTTGCCGCGTGCCCAGGACCCGGTCATTGGGAAGTCGCTTGTCGTGGTTGCCGACCCGATCTATGCGCCGAGCGATTCGCGCATTCGAATTGCTGCGAGGCATCCAGCCACCACAGCCGCCGCGCCATTGACGCGGAGCGCTCGCGACTTGAACTCGCTCCAGCGCCTGCCTGCCACGGCAATCGAGGCCCGCGACCTGATTGCCCTCGTCAATAGTCCGTCGAAGACATTGGTCTTGGTCGGAGCGGATGCCAGTCGTGAGCGGGTTGCCAGTGCCCGACTGGGGCAGTACCGGATCGTCCACTTCGCAACCCATGCCCTTGCGGACAGCCAGGACCCGGCGCTCGCCACGCTGGTCTTGTCGCGGTGTGACGTCGATGGGAGGCCCATCGAATGGCGCCTTGCGGCTATACGACATTACGCAATTGCGTCTCAATGCGGATCTGGTCGTACTGAGCGGCTGTGACACTGCCCTGGGGCGCGAGATCGCCGGTGAAGGACCGATCGGCCTTACGCAGGCCTTTTTGCGCACTGGTGCGCGCGCTGTGGTCTGCGATCACTGTGGCAGGTGCCTGATAGCTCGACCGCTGTCCTGATGCGGGAATTTTATCGGCAGTTGCTCGTAAACAAGCGCGATGCCCCAGTCGCATTGCAGATTGCCCAGGAATACCTGCGCGGCCAGCCGCGTTGGTCCGATCCCTACTATTGGGCCGGATTTCAGCTTGTTTCGATGGCCCGGATTGGTTGAAATAACAATGTCTGAGGACTAAGGGAGTCGCTATGGATGCCGATTTGTTTGTCGCCAAGTGGACCATGATCATCTATGACGAGCCACACGATGGAAAACCGCAACCCTGGAAGGATGGAATACCCTTGGGAAGTTCCTTTGAGATTTCAAAGGACGTCTTTGGGAGCTACTGGTATCTCCCTAGTCCGGAACTCAAAGCGCCGATGAATCAGTCCAGGAAGCTTGGAATCAGCAAGGACCCGCATGGTTCGTTTGATGTCGGAAAGTTGATCGCCGGCACATTGTTTGCAGATTTTGGTGAAAAGGTGGGCGTGCTCTTTTTCGCGCTCAACGTGATCGACAACAAGCGGCGGATCATTTCGCTCTCGCAATCGCATGGCGGCTCGCATGGCGTTGACAACTGAGACCTGATTGGACACCGACGCAAAGAAAGCTGCATCCACGCCGGAGTTCGGCTCCGACGACGCCCTGCGCCAGCTGCGCGCCGGTGTCCTGTTCCTGCTGAACCGCATCGTCCAGGAACCTGCGCTTGCCGAAGACCTCTGCAACGAGACATTCCGCATCGTCCTCGAGCGGTTGCGGCGCGGGCCGCTCGAGGACCCGAGCAAGCTGGATTCCTTCCTGGCACAGACGGCGCGCAACCTGGCGATGGCGGACCGGCGCAGGACAAACCGCCGCCATACAGTGACCGGCGAGCAGACGGCCATCGACGATTTCGCGGATGAGCGATCGGATCCTGGCAACCAGGCGGAATCGCAGGAACGGGCCACGGCGATCCGCAAGGTCCTGCAGGAATTGCCGAACCTGCGCGACCGGCAGTTGCTCGTGCGCCATTACCTGAACGACGAAGACAAGTCCTCGATCTGCCGCGATCTCAATCTCACGGAGGAGCACTTCAACCGGGTCGTCTACCGGGCCCGCGAGCGGTTTCGGGTTTTGCTGGATAAGCGTTTCGATCGGCCAGATTTGCTCTGTTTGGCACTGGCATAACACTTCTTGCTGAGACTATGGGCCGACTCATGACAGATAGTAGACAAGGAATCCACGAATCGATTGACCGTTACCTGGCCAATCGCCTGAGCGATGCGGAGCGTGCATTGGTCGAGACAAGGATCGTCGGGGACCCCGATTTCCGGCACGAGGTCGAGCTGACTCAGGCCCTCCGTGATGGATTGCGGGAACTCCAGAAACAGGGCCAGGTAGCGCCGCTGCTCCAGCCGCGGACCTGGATGTGGCGGCGTTCGCCAATCGCCATTGCGGCATCGGTGCTGGCGCTCGCCATCGGCTTCGGCGCCCTGCTTTATTTCGAGCGCACGGCCAGCAAGCCTCCGGCATTGGTCGTGGCATCACTGCAATTCGAGCACACGAGGGGCGCTGAGCCGGGCCCGGATGTGACCTGGCAGCGTTCCGAATCGCCGACGCTGCTGGAAATGCGCTTCGACGTCGGCCTGGAACCCGCATCCAGCTACGGCGTCCTCATCGAGCGTGCGGGAGCAAGCGCCGACACGACGGTCTTCACGGCAGCATCCGTCGGCATCGGCCTCGACGGGCAATTGGCGCTCTCCATCAATTCCGCCCTGCTCGAGCCCGGCGACTACCGCATCCGCCTGGAGCCACATCCGGCGAGCCCGGCAAACCCGGAGCCGGTCATCTACGCATTGCGGATCGCCGGCTGATATCGCGCCTGGTTCGGCGCGGCGTGCCGGATTGCGATCGCTTCCTCGACCCATTCGTCGAGGTAATTCTTGATGTGCGCGTGGACCTCGCCGCTCGACGTGTACGGCGGATCGTAGGTCTTGACGACGCTCGATAGCCGGTCGGGCCCGCCACTGATGGCGATCCGGTCAAAGGGATTGGCTCCCTTGGCCGATTGGTTGCCGATGCGGTCCTTCAGGTTGTGCACGTGGACGCCAACGACGCCCTTACCTTCGTTCCAGGCCTGCCGGACTTCGTGGTTGATCCACATGCGGCCGGCGGTCGCTGGGCCGATCAGGACCACCACGCAGTGCCTTCCGGCCAGCTGCGAGCCGATCCAGCGTTCAATCGCGACGTCGCCGCTCTTGGTGATCGTGTCCCATTCCTTGTCGGATACCGGGGCATTGCAGTCCACGGCGACCGAGTTGCGGACCAGGAGCGCGCGCCATTGGTCCATCTTGTAGTGGTAGCTGAGGAAGACTTTGTGGCCCACAGGGTGCTCCTGGCCCCGGTTCGCAAACGCTGCGGAATCCATGGGGTCAGTAATCTCTGCCGCGAGGGGGCGGAAAATCTCACCCTAAGTCATGTATTTTCAACCCGTCTGGACGATCTTTGAACCAAAGAGCACCAGGCCCTAATTGGGTGGTGTTTCCTTAGTCGCTTCCTGCGGCAATGCTTCCGGCATGTACTTTCTGAATAGCTCCAGTCGGGCCTTGCCATATTCCTCGTCCGAAATCTGCTTATTCTCCTTCAAATCATCGAGGGCCTTGAGCTTGGATACGAAATCGCTCGCATCATCTGATCCTGAAGACGCCGTGGAAGAGCTTGCGCGCTCCAGCTCGACCGAGATTGTCTTCGGCGTCAGGTTGTATTGTGCCCCAGTGGATGCATCGACCCCCCATCCAATTAACCCGCCCGCGATGATGTTGCCCCAGACCGCGCCACCGACGTCTTTCACCACAGCAATAGATTTCGGCCGGTAGCCCGTTTTCTGGATCGTCACAAGATGATCGTGTTTGCGTTTCATCTCGACTTTAAGTGGCGTCTGGCCCACCAGACTGCCGTCGACGAGCACGTCGGCTCCCGGTGGTTCTGAAGCCATCGGAACAGTTTGATGCGACCCCTTAACAACAGTCGCACAACCGCCGGCAACCAGCAGCATTGCAAGTGCCAGGCCTCTGACCAAGATGATCATGCTATTTTCACGGTTGCTCATGAGGACTGCCTCGTATTTGAAGTGTTGAACCTTGCAGTTGCGGCGGCGCCGGGCAGACGCCGTGCGAAACGGCTTTCATTCTCTAATCCGCATTTGGATTAGGTTGAACTCGAACATCACTGGCGTTTTCATGGGAATTTGGTGTCGGCGGGGGGCGCAATCGCCTGCCAAGACAAGGGCGCATGTTTGAGAGTCGAAAACTCAAGTCACGGGGAGGATGCGCCTGTGCTTCTGCCATGACAACGAGGGATAAATATTTTTGTCTGGGCTGGGATTTTCACGCTAGTCATGACAGAAGGTAAATGATGCTTTGTCATCTGACGAAGCACACCGGCCACGCAAACATGCGGGCGACTCACAGTAGTCATGTACGCGCCAGCTCACTGACTATCTGATTGTCAGGACCTTGGCTTCTCTGTTCGCCAGCGCCACGAAATCCCCCACAGACGCGCCGATCAGCAGGCGCGCGATCGGCGAGACGTAGGAAATCCTGCCTTGGGCCGGGTCCGCTTCGTCCTCACCAACGATCTGATATTCGACGCGCACCCCGCCCTGCCTCTCGAGCTCCACGGTGGACCCGAACCGGACAGTGCCGGATGCTGCCGAGGGCGTAACCACCTCAGCCGTACGCTGCCGTTCAGACCAGTAGCGCAGGTCCCGCTGGACTCGCGCCATGACCGCGCGGTCCTTCATCGTACGGGCTTCGGACAAGGCCGCCTGCAAGCGTTCGACGGTCGCCTGGATCTGCTCCAGGCCCGCCGGCGTGACCAGGTTTCGATGCGGACTGACCAGGAGTTCCGGCAGGGCCGGTCCGTCCTCGCCATCCGATTCCTTGACGAATGCCTGGCTCATATGCGGTCAAAAAGCATTGCATAATTCGTCCAATGAAGACAATCGATCGATCCCGCGTCGCGCGGCTGATGGAGCGCGAGCGTGCGAGCTTTCGCCGGCGGCACGCGCGCAGCGGCGAGCTTGCCGGCCAGGCGAAGCGCTCTCTGCTCTTCGGCGTACCGATGAACTGGATGACACGGTGGCCGGGCGATCATCCCGTTTACGTCGACCGTGCGCAGGGTGCCCGCTTCCGGGATGTGGACGGCAACGAGTTCATCGATTTCTGCCTTGGCGACACCGGCGGCATGGCGGGTCACGCGCCCAAGGCGGCTGTCGATGCGATCGCTGTACAGGCCGCCAGGGGCATTACCCTGATGCTGCCGACCGAGGACGCCACCTGGGTGGGCGACGAGATGGCGCGGCGCTTCGGCGTTCCCTACTGGCAGTTCACGCTGAGCGCCACCGACGCCAATCGCTGCGCCATCCGTTGGGCACGCGAGATCACGCGGCGGCCGAAAATCGTGGTGCATAACTGGTGCTATCACGGGTCGGTGGACGAGGCAGTCGCCATCCTCGAAAACGGCCGTACCGTCGCCCGCAGTGGAAACATCGGCAAACCCGTCTCGCTCGAGGAGACCACGCGGGTCGTCGAGATCAACGACCTGGCCGGGCTCGAAGCGGCGCTTGCGGCCGGCGATGTCGCGGCCTGCCTGTTCGAGCCTGCGTTGACCAATATCGGCATCGTTCTGCCCGATCCGGGTTATCACGACGCCGTGCGCGAGTTGTGTACGCGATACGGCGCGCTGCTGATCATCGACGAGACTCACACGATCAGCGCCGGCCCCGGCGGATGCACGAAGGCCTGGGGACTCGAACCCGACTTCGTGACGATCGGCAAGACCCTCGGCGCCGGCATCGCGAGCGGTGCCTACGGCATGACCGATCAGGTGCGGGCGATGATCTATGCGCACACGGACGCCAGGAACGCCGATGTCGGCGGCATCGGCGGCACGCTTGCCGGCAACGCGCTCTCGCTCGCCGCAATGCGTGCCACACTCGGGCAGGTCATGACCGACGGGGCCTTCGCGCACATGATCGCGCTCGGTGAGCGCTTCGAGCAGGGCGTCCGTGGCGTGATCGATTCGCGAAAGCTCCCCTGGCACGTCGTGCGGCTTGGTTGTCGTGTCGAGTACCTGTTCCGCCCGGACGCGGCGCGCAATGGCGCCGAGGCCGCGGCCGGTCAGGACGACAGGCTCGATCCCTACATCCATCTCTACCTGATGAACCGGGGCATCCTGATGACGCCGTTCCACAACATGGCGCTGATGTCCCCGGCAACCACGGCGGCCGATGTCGACCGGCATACGGAGGTTTACGACGAAATGGCCGGTGAGCTGACCGGGCCTTAAGCCGGCAAATCCCGCAGTTCGGCCCTTCGCCCTGTGACGTGCGTCACCCCTTGCGCACGACCCTCCGGCGCATTTGGTTCACTTCGGCTGCGTCACATTCCCTGCGATGCCGCATGCGTCATATTCCGGCCAATTCGCCGGATATTCGGCCTGGATCATGAAGATACGCGCCAAAGTCGTTGCGCTTCTCGCATCCGTTTTCGTCGCACTCACATTCGTCGAGTGGGGCGTCGGGCAGGCGTTGCTGTTGCCACGCTTCGAGGAAATCGAAGTGGACGACGCGCGCACCGCGATGAAGCGCATCGAGTACGGCGTCCACCAGGCATTGAACGAACTCCAGGTATCGGCCGCGGACTGGGGCAACTGGAAGGACACCTGGCAGTTCATCGTGGATCACAACCCGCAGTATGAGCAGGACAACCTGAGCGAAGCGGCACTCAGGCAATTGCGCCTGACGGCAATTGCGTTCGTCGACCTCGATGGCGTGCTCGTCCTGGCAAAATCATTCGACCTCGATTCAGGCGCGATTTCACCGCTGAACCTGTTTCCGCAGGGCTCGCTGCCAGACGACTTCGTCTGGCGGGAGAATCTGCGTAGCGGCGAACCCGCCAGAGGCCTGATCACGACGGCAGACGGTGTTCTGCTCGCCGCCGTGGTGCCGATACTCGACGGCTTCGGACATGGCCCGTCGCGCGGCATGGTCCTGATGGGACGACTGCTGACCGACGCAGAGGTTGCCGAGATCGGCGCGAGAGCCCAGACCGACGTGAGCCTCGTCCCGCTGCGCGCTGAGGCGGCCACCAAGGACAAGATCGAGATCTACGACAGCGTGACCAGGGTCACGCGCGTATTCCCCGACGTTCACGGGCGGCCGGCCGTGGCACTGCAAGTCGCCGTTCCGCGCACGATCAGCAAGGGCGCGCGCACGACCGTCAACTATGTGCTGGCATTTACCGTCGGTGCCGCGGTCGTCGTCCTGCTGATCCTGCTGGTCTCGCTCGATCGCACCGTCCTCTCGCCGCTGGCAAAAGTTACGCGCCATGCGGTCCGGATTGGCAAGGGCGATGACCTGACGAAACGGCTCAAGCTCGACCGGCGCGACGAGATCGGCGCGCTGGCGGCCGAATTCGATCGCATGGTCGCCCAGGTCGCGGAATCGCGGCGACAGCTCATCGACAACAGTTTCGACGCCGGAAAGTCAGAACTCTCCCGCGGCGTGCTGCACAACATCGGAAACGCGATCACGCCGTTGCGAGTCCGGCTCGCCAGGCTGCAGCAGCGCGTGCACGCGGCGCCGATCGCCGACGTGAAACGCGCGCTCGTGGAACGCGACAAGGAAGCCGTCGGGACGCCGCGACAGGCCGATCTCGACGAATTCCTGCGCCTTGCGAGCGGCGAGATGGCCGAGGTGATCACCGAGGCGGCCGGCGACGTCGATGTCATCACCCGGCAGGCGGACGTCGTGCAAAGCGCGCTCACCGAGCAGTCGCAGTCCACGCGCACGTCGACCGTCATCGAGGCCGCCGAGCTTCCGGCCATCATTGAGCAGAGTCTTGAGATCGTCCCGGATCATTGCCGCGAACTGGTCAGTATCGAACTGGACTCGTCGGTGCATGACGTGGGCATGGTCCAGGTGGCGCGCACCATGCTCCGCCAGGTGCTGCAGAACCTCGTCATCAATGCGGCGGAGGCTGTCCGTGCCGCGGGCCGGGAACACGGCACCGTGCGCTTCTCAGCCGACCTGGTCCGCGAGGTCGCACAGTACAAGCTCTATCTGCATTGCACGGACACCGGGGTCGGCATCGCCGCCGAGAATCTCGAGCGCGTGTTCGAAAAGGGCTACTCGACGAAATCCGGCAGCGGCAACCTGGGCATCGGGCTGCACTGGTGCGCCACATCCATCAACTCCCTTGGCGGCCGCATCTGGGCAACAAGCGACGGCCCTGACCGGGGGGCCACCCTGCATTTCGTCATCCCCGTGCCCATTCCAGCGACCGACACCAGCAGCCGGGCCGCCTGAGGTCAATCATGGCAGAACCTACACGTCCGCCGATTCGTGTCCTCGTCGTTGACGATGAGGCGCCGATCCGCGACGCCTACCGCCAGATCTTCAGCGATCCGCACAACGACACGCACAACGACGCGCGCCGGACACTGGGCGCGAAACTCTTCGGCGCCGAAGCGTCCACGCGGCCGGATCGCCCGATGTCAGTGGCGTTGAGCTTCGATCCGGTGTTCTGCGAAGGCGCGGAAGCCGCCGTCGCCGCTGTCAAGGAGGCGCTGCACGCGAACCAGCCGTTCGCCGTGGCCTTCCTCGACATGCGCATGCCACCGGGTCCGGACGGCATCTGGGCCGCATCCCATATTCGCGAAATCGACCCCGCCATCGAGATCGCAGTCTGCACGGCCTATTCCGACGTCGACCCCTGCGACATCGGCGGGCGCGTGCCGCCCGAAGACAAGCTCTCGTACCTGCAGAAGCCATTCCATCCGCACGAGGTGCGGCAGATGGCCATCGCACTCGCGAGCAAGTGGCGCGCCGAGCGGCACCTGGCACGCCTCGCCTACTTCGATTCGCTGACCGGCCTGCCGAACCGCGAGCAGGCGCACAACCGCCTGCGCACTGCGCTCGAGACGACGCAGCAGCAGGGCCGGATGCTGGCGGTGATGTATATCGACCTCGACAACTTCAAGCGCATCAACGACACGCTCGGCCACGCGGTCGGGGACGAGGTGCTGAAAGTTGCCGCAGAGCGGCTGCGCAAATCGCTGCGCCGCGTCGATGATCGCGGATCCGACCTCTCGAGGGTCGAGCGGCCCGGCGACATCGGACGCCTGGGCGGCGATGAGTTCATGGTCATCCTGCCGGACATCACCAGTTCTGATGATGCGCGGTCCGTGGCCGATCGCCTGATTGCCGCCATACAGCAGCCGATGCAGTTGGCGAACAATACCGTCATCATCACGCCCAGCATCGGCATCGCCATCTCGCCGACGGACGGAATCGACGCCGCATCGTTGCTGCGCCACGGCGACCTCGCAATGTACTTCGCCAAGCGCCGCTGGCCGGGTTCCTACGCCTTCTTCGACGTGTCCATGAATGAAGGCATGCTCCAGCGATTCACGATCGAGGGCCAGTTGCGCGGCGCGCTGGAACGCGGAGAACTTTCGCTGCACTACCAGCCGCAGATCGACGTAGACACCGGCAACATCGCCGGAATGGAAGCCCTGCTGCGCTGGACCAATGCCGAACTCGGCGTGGTTCCGCCGATGGACTTCATCCCGATTGCGGAAGACTGCGGCTTGATCATTCCGATCGGCGAATGGGTCCTCCGTACCGCCTGCGCCCAGGCCAAGCAATGGCACGACGAGGGCCTGTCCGTGAAGCGTATTGCCGTCAATATCGCGGGCCAGCAGTTCGCGATGCCCAATTTCGTCGAGTTGGTCGGCGGCATCCTCAAGGAAACGGGCCTCGAACATGGCATGCTCGAGCTCGAGATGACCGAGTCGATGGTGATGACCGACGAAAAACGGTCTGAGAAGGTGCTCGCGGAGCTGCACGCCATCGGCGTATCCGTCGCGATCGATGACTTCGGCACCGGCTACTCGAATTTCCAGCGCCTGCAGAACCTGCCGATCGACCGGCTGAAGATGGACCGCTCCTTCGTCCGGGACCTCAGCGAATCGGCGGATGACGGCGCCATCGCGGCCGCGATCATCTCCGTGGCCAAGGCCCTGAAGGTCGGTGTCGTAGCCGAGGGCGTCGAATCCTTCGCGCAGCTGCGCTTCCTGCAGGATCACCTGTGCAATCAGGCGCAGGGATTCCTGCTGAGCCGGGCGCTGCCCGCAGGTGAGGCCCGGCTCATGTTGCAGCGGGCGACCGAACAGTTCGACGGCAGCCGCACGCAACGCATGAAACGCCTGAGCGAGTGACGCCGGACCCGGCGGCCAGCGCGCCGGACCCTGGTCACGCCTTCCAGGTTTCGGAAAACAGACGGACCAGATTTCCGCCGAGGATCTTCGCGATGCGACTGTCGCCATGTCCGCGCGAGGCAAGCATGTCCCCGAGCGTCTCGAAGCGGCGCGATGTGTTGAGATCCAACGCGAACAGGTAGCCTTCTTCGGATTCTCCCGGCGCCGCGATGCCGGCGGCACGGCGCTCGCGGGTAAACCGCGCAAAATTATCCTTGTATTTCTGATCCAGCACTTCGGCGGAAACGCCGCCGTCGGTGCCGATCGAGACATGGTCCTCGCCCGCGACTTCGATCATGTGCTCGAGGTGACGGATGACGTCGGCGGCGGTCGGCTGCTTGCCGCCGCTCAGGAAAGGCATGATGTAGACGCCCGAGACGCCGCCCTTGTCCGCGACCGCGCGCAGTTCGGCGTCAGTGCGATTGCGAGGCAGGTCCACGAGCTCCCGGCAACCCGTATGCGTGAAAGCCAGCGGCCGTTTCGAATGGGCGATCGCGTCCGCCGCCGTGCGCATTCCGCAATGACTCAGGTCCACGAGGATCCCGAGGTCGTTCATGCGCTCGACGGCCTCGACGCCGGCACGGCTCAGCCCCGAATTCGCGGGCTCCAGGCAGCCGTCACCGAGCAGGTTGCGGCGGTTGTAAGTCGGCTGAACGATGCGGATTCCGAGGCGATACAGTTCATCGAGGCGCGAAAGCTCGGTTTCGAAGGCGACGGCGTCCTGGAATCCGTAGATGAGCCCGGTGCGGCCAGCTTTCTTGGCGGCGACGATATCCGCGACCGTGCGGATGCGGCACAGCGCGTCGGGATGAAGGTCAATCTCGCGCTCCGCCCTGCCAATGCCGAGCACGGCCTGCGAAAACGCGGTGTCCGGCGGCGTCGTGCCGACCGGCAGGATGGTCATGTGCACGGAAGTAAGGCCGGAGTCCCGCACGTCCTGGATGTACGAGTCCGCGAGCGGGCCATCGCCTTCGACGGCCGAATTGCCGAGCCCGCCGAGTCCATCGATGACGATGGCGTCCTGGTAAAGGCTCTTTCCCGCCGCCCACGCGGCCCTGCGCAACGCGAACGCAATACCAGCCGCCGTGCCGCCGGCGACAAAGGACCGACGCGAAAGACTCGTCATCGTGGCGACTCCGCCTGGTGACCAGGCCAAAGTCTGCCACAACCTTGATAGCGGGGCCCTTGCCTCCGATTCGCGGGCAGCGCGACGAGCTCAGGGCAGCGTGGTACCCCGCACGACCATCGTGGTCCCCGGCGCACCCGTCTCCTGGTCGCTCGTCAGCAGGTAGTCGATGAGACCGTCGGCGTCTACGTCGCCCAGCTGTATCGCATCGAAACCGAGCGCCTGATTCAACAGCACGCCGGTCATCGTGCGCAACAAGGCGCCGTTCGCACCCGAGTAGACGTAGACCTTGCCGCCATTGGCCGCTCCTTCTGCGTTGTGATACCCGGCGATGATTAAGTCAGGAACCGAGTCGCCATTGACGTCGAAACCGCCGTTGCGCGAGATGCCGAAGTTGTCGCCGGCAGCCTGCCCGGTGAAGCGCTGCAGAATCGCCCCGTCGATACCGGATACCAGGTATCCACGGCCGCGGGCGCCGCTATCGCCGATGTCGCCTACATAGAAGTCGGGCCGGCCATCCGCATTGACGTCCCCGACCGAATCGATCCAGAAATTCCCGAACTGGATGCCGCTCGCGTCCGGCGTCACCGTGTAGAGCAGTGCGCCGGTCGCCCCGGATCGCGCTTCGACGAGGCCGCGTGAACCCAGCCCGCCACCGATGCCGTAATCCGGCACGCCGTCGCCCGAGACGTCGCCGAGGCCGCCGGCACCGTACCCAAAATTCGTGCCGGTGCTGCCGGTGTGCGTGCGAATCGTCGCACCTGTCATGCCGCTGATCACGAAGGCCTGGCCGGCGCCTCCGCTGGCCCCTTCGGCGCCGACCACGACATCCGCGCGGCCGTCGCCATTGACGTCGCCGATGCCAGCTACCGAGCTCCCGAAGCGCGCGCCATTCGCCGGCCCGGTGAGCGAGTAAATGACGGCGCCGGTCGCGCCGGAGTACACGCGAGCGAGTCCCGGCGCGGTGGCCGCCCCGGGACCGCCGACGACGATGTCGCCCGTGCCGTCGCCGTTCACGTCGCCTGCCGCCGAGACCGCATAGCCCATGTTGTCGCCCGCGGCGAGTCCATCGAACGTAAAGAGCTGGACCGCGGTTGCGCCGGAATAAGCGTAGACGCGGCCGGCATTGTTGCCCGCCGTATCGTTCGTCGGCGCGCCGACGACGAAATCGGGCCGCCCGTCGCCGGTGATGTCGCCGATGGAGTCGGCGACCCAGCCATAGGTGTCGCCAGGCGCCCCGCCGGTCAGTGTTGCCATCGCATCGAAACCGAGCACCGTGCGACGCGCGGCCGTGTTGTTGGCAGCAGAACTCTCGGCGCTGGTCGTTGCGACCGTCAGCGTGGCATCCAGCGGCCCGATCGAGGGAACGGTGACTGCCACTGTGTGCGTTGTCGTCGTGCCGACCGCGACCGTCGCGATCGCGGGCCAGGACACCAGGTTGCCGGCCTGGGTTCCGCCGTCGGAAATGACGGCGCCCGTGACGGTCGCCGGCAGTGTGAGTGCCGCTGTCACCGCATTCGCGGCGGCGCCGGTCACGGTGAACGTGACCGTATAGGTCAGCGTGGCACCTGGCGTGACGACGGCCGGCACTGCGAGCGTCGCACCGACATCTGAGAGCGTCCCGCCTCCGCCCCCGCCGCCGCCGCCCCCGCCTCCTCCGCCACCGCCGCCACCGCAGGCTGCGAGCCCGAGCATGGCTGCCAGGCAGGCGATTCCAGAGAAGAGGATGGATGTGATTCGTTGGTCGTTATGGCGGTTCATGAGACTCCCTCGCGGTGTTGGTTCGCGACGTGGAGTCTGACCATTGTTTTTTGCGCGCAGCAGCCGCTGGCGCACGCGATTGCGTCCGTCAGTGCTTCGGCGGACCGCTTATTCCGCGGTGATGGGATTGCGCACGCGGCGGAATTCCGCCGGCGTCAGTCCGGTGTGAGCCCTGAAGGCCTTGAAAAATGTCGAGCGCGCACGGAACCCCGCCTGCCGGCCGAGTGCTTCGATCTTGAAACGCGACTCTTCGGGATCGAGCAGCAACCGTTCTGCCTCCCGGACGCGGTAGCCATTCAGGTAGTCGTAGAAATTCGTGTTGCCGGCGCGACTGAGCGCGCGGGAGACCGCATTCGCATTGGTGCCGAGAAGCTTTGCCAGCGCCCCGACTTCCAGCTCGGGGTCGGTCCAGGGGCGCTGTTCGCGCATCGCCTGCTCCACCTTCGCGAACAGTTCGCGATCGCCGGCATCGGCGGCCGGCACGAGCGCGGGAACGAAGGCACGCAGGGCCGCGGAATCGAAGAGAGCCTGGCCGATCGCGACCGCAAGCCAGATGCCGATCACGAAGAACGGAATACCGAACGCGAACTCCCTGTTGCCGATGCCAAACAGGAACAGGATCTGCGCCACGAGTGGCGTCGAAACCGCGACCAGCACACCCAGCGCCGGAAGCGCCGGCCAGCCCTTCTCGCTATCGCGCGCCGCCCGGTAATAGATGAACCAGGCTGTCGCGGTATACGCGAACTCGATGGCGATCACGACGCGGACGTTGAACCAAACGTTGATGGCGACGCCCTGGGAGATGGCGGCCAGCACCAGCAGGAGAAACGGCGTGAACGCGAGCCAGTGCAGCCTGCGCCCATGCAGCGCGTGGAGGACATAGGTGAGGAGCAGCGGCGCCGCCAGCGAATTGATCAGGCCGAGCGCCAGGCGCTTCTGCTGGAACAGGGGATCGACCGTACCTTGCAGGAAAACGATGATCCAGGCCGTGCTTGCCGTGCATGCGACCCAGGCGGCAAGGCAGGCGAGGCCGAAGGAACGCTGGCGCCAGGCATGCGCCCCGACGCCGAGCGCAAGTGCGGTGGCCATGAATGCAACAATGATCGCAAGCATGCGGGCATTATCCACATCGACGGGCTGCGGCGCTCGTCAGGTGAATGGCAACGCGGTGTAAATCTCGTCCTGGATCAGTTCGCCGCTTGGTTCGGTGCGTCCTGCGGCGTTGCGGAAGGTGAGCGGCATCGTATTCGACTTGCAGAAGCACAAGTTGTCGTGCAACAGGTCGACATGCAGGTGCGGCCCGGAGGAATTCCCGGAATTCCCGGAAAAACCAAGCAGGTCGCCCGCTGCAACGGATGTTCCCTGGACCGCAACGACACCGTGGAGCGTGAAGTGGGCATAGCGGACCAAGGTCCCGTCCGCGTGCAGCACTACGACCAGATTCTCGTGCCCTGGAACATGGTCGTCGTCCGAGTATTGATCGGTCGTAAAGATTACCTGCCCGGCACGCATCGCCAGCACGGGCGTACCCAGCGGCAGGTTGAAGTCGTAGGCAACATGTCGTGGTGACCCCAGGCCGGATCCGCCGGGCAATTGCCCTGGAACATCGTGAAAGTGGCATTTACCGCGTAGGGCAGGACGTATTCGGACTGGGCCACAGGCGTAAACGCCTTCGAATCGCAGAAGTCCGTCATCTGCCGGGCACCGCCACTCGCGCCGCCCCCACAGGCCGCAAGCGTCAATCCAAGGATCAGGATGGAGACCGTGTAACGCGCCGGGACCGCGGACATCGAAACTCTGCTTGGCCAATCTGGGCGCGAAGTCTCGCGGTTGGCAGCCGCGCCTGACAACGGCCTGGCGGTCCAACTGTGTCCGTCCGGGCACCAGCGGACACTTCGGGGGCTGCCGATCAGATCGGGTCGTCGATTGATTTCGCTAGCGGTGTGAAGAGCCTGGGGCCGGCTACCGACATGTACCAGCAGTCCTCCATCCGGATGCCAAACTCGCCCGGGATGTAGATGCCGGGCTCGTCGGAGAAGCACATGCCGGCTTCGAGCGGCGTGGTATCGGCCCGCATCAGGTAGGGAGCTTCATGCACGTCCATGCCGATGCCGTGCCCGGTGCGATGCGAAGTCCCGGGCAGGCCGTAGTCCTTGCTCCAGCCGAGGCCCTCGTAATACCTGCGCACGGCTTTGTCCACGAGGCCTACGGGGAAACCGATCTTCGCCGTCTCGAGGGTGATTTCCTGGCCGCGCTTGACCGTGTTCCAGACTTCCCGCTGGCGGGCCGAAGGCTCGCCGAAGATCCAGCTCCTGGAAATATCCGACTGATAACCGTGGACCGAACAGCCGGTGTCGATCAGCACGACCGATCCCTCGCGTATCGTCTGCGGGGTTTCCGTGCCATGCGGATAGGCGCTCGCCTCATTCAGCAGCACCAGCGAGAATTCGTGCTTGCCGCCGAGCGCCTCGGTTGCTTCGACCATCATTTGCATGATGTCCGTGCCGCTCATGCCCTTCTCGATCCGCCCGCGAACGTTTCGGAGCGCAGCGATCGTGACGTCGTTGGCAGCCTGCATCAATGTCAATTCGGCGGGCGACTTGATCATGCGGCAGGCGTTGACGAGGCCTTCCCCGGAAACGACCCGCCGTTCTGCCTCAACAGCTTGTTCATCGCAGTCGACGATGAAAAAGCGCGTCGTGGATTCGACCGCGAGCGGGTGATCCGCTGTCGGGGGCTCGCATCGCATTGGCGATCAATTCGAACGGGCTCTCGTCCTCGTTCCAGGTCCGGACGTCGGCGGGCACCTTCAGCAGTTCGCGGATGGAAGGCGCTTCGAAGAACGGAGTGACGACGACAATCTGGCCCTCGGCCGGGATCAGCGCCGCAGTCGTCCGCTCGGATCGCCGCCAGCGGATGCCGGTGAAATACTCAAGCGTGGTTCCTGATTCGACCAGGAATGCAGCGACTTTCTGACGCCGCATGAGGGATTGCAGTTTCGCGATGCGCGCGGCGTGTTCCTGGGCGGCGATTGGCTGCGCGTTCTTTGTCAGCGAACTGAGCGCATCGGCGCCGAAATCCGCCACGCCGGCTTTCGCACCGGCTACCAGGGCCGCGCCAGCAGCTGTGAACCCGAAGAACTTGCGCCTGGAAACAGTCGTCATGCTTTCCGGCTCGTGCTCATCAGCCAGGAAAAGAGCGGGGCGCCCATGCGCCCCGCTTCGTCTTACCTGTTGATGGCAGCTTCGGCGGCCGCAATCGCCGCCTGTCGCTTGGCGATGACATCGCCGATCGGCGGTCCCTGGAATCGCCGGTTCTCAAATGCGAACCAGACGATGCCAGTCAATATGAAGAACCCGATCGTAACCTTGAGCGCCAGGTCGTTGGGCGGCTGCACGCCGATGAAGAAGATCAACACCATCGCGATGATCGACAGCACGGCGAACAGCGAGTAGCCCTCGCGACCGACGTTCCACGGCCCCATCTTCGGCCACTTCGGCCCGCCGAAGGTGAAGAGACCGAGCGTGATCGGGATCGCGAAGGAGAAGAACAGGAAGATCACGGTGCAAGACACGACGACCGTGTACACCGGCGTTCCGCCCGCCTCCAGCCACTTCGCGCCCCAGACGAAGAGCACCGCCAGCGCAGCGGATGTCCAGATGGCGGCATTCGGCGTGCGGTGCTTGTGCGAGACTTTTGCGAGCTGCTTCGAGAACGGCAAGCCGCCGTCACGCGAGAACGCAAAGATCATGCGCGAGGCGGATGTGACGGTCGCGAGCCCGCACAGGATCTGCGCGACGAAGATCGCCCAGTACAGGAGCTGCTTGACCATCTCCGGTACCTGCTGGTCCATCGCCCAGAAGAAGACGTTCCAGCCCTGCTTCGCGGCCTCGTCCATGTTCGGGATCATCAGCACGAAGGCGGCGAGGAACAGGTATCCGAACACGCCGGACCAGACGATGGACGACACAATGCCGCGCGGCGAAGAGAGCGCCGCCTGCTTGGTTTCCTCGGAGGTATGCGCCGAGGCGTCGTATCCCGTGATCGTGTAGATCGGCATCAAGAGACCCAGCAGGAAGATCCAGCTCCCCGAGACACTGGGCCAGACGTTGCCGCCGGCTTCACCGGAATAATTCGAGAAGGTCCAGAGGCGCGATATGTCGTAGCTATCCGCGCAGGCAACGCACACCGCGGCAAGAACCACCGCCGTCACGAAGATCAGGTAGCCCGAGAAGTCGGTCAGCTTCGCGGTGAGCGCGATGCCGTAGTGATTGATCAGCGCCTGTCCGCCGGTCAGGACCGCGAGGAAAGCGATGAGTGTCGTCATCGAGTCGGCAATCCCGAACTTGGCGCCAAATGCTCCCAGGAAGAAGTAGTAAGTGCCCACATTGATCGCCGCGAGCACGGTGACCAGTCCCAGCAGATTGAACCAGGCCGTCAGCCAGCCGGTAAATCGATTGCCGAGAATCGAGCCCCAGTGATAGAGCCCACCGGCGGTCGGATAGGCCGAGGCGATCTGCGCCATCGCGAAGCCGAACACGCCCGAGATCAGTACGCCGAGCGGCCAGCCGAGGCCGATCGCCGCGCCGCCCGCACCCGAAGTTGCCTGGGCCAGCGAATTGATGCCGCCCGAAAGAATGCAGATGATCGAAAAGGAAATTGCGAAGTTCGAGAAGCGGCCCAGGTTTCGCGCCAGTTCCTGCGCGTATCCCATGCTGTGCAGTACTTTGACGTCATCATCCAGCGCCGCATCGGCGCCGTGCTTTGATGCTGCATTCATCGCGAATACCCCCTGTCTGATTTTTATGGCGAGTTGGACGAAACTCGGACAACTCTC
>CAVVDZ010000005.1:0-287929 GCA_963747145.1 uncultured Gammaproteobacteria bacterium
GGCAGTCAATCTCTCGGCATTGCTGACGAGCCATCCATTTCCATTCACAAATGGACCATGACTAGGTACGTCGTCCACAATCACGGCGCATCGCAGACACACACTCATTTGCATCGTTGCGGATTGTGTCCCTGGCTGAAGATAAACGTCCGCGGCACACAGCAAGTCTCTCAACTGCTCGGCAGAACGCCATCCCACGAACTGAATCCGCTGATCTGCGTCAATTCGCTCTAACGCCTGCGACCGCATCGCGGGCTCAATGTGGCCGGCCACAATCAGACGTAGATGTGAACCAGCCGTTTGGCTAAACGCGTGAATGCTCTCCAGCAATTTTTTCCTCTTATCCAACTTGCCTGCTTGGACGATTAGGATGTCGCTGCTCCCGATCCCGAATTCCGCACGAGTGCAATTGCGGTTCCTTTCGTAATTGTGATCTTCAAGAATCGTCCCGCCAAGCGGAAAAAACTCCAACATTTCTGGCCGTACCCCATAGGTATCGCGAACAAAACTCATCGTGTCTACGGATACACACAGGACTTCGTTAAACACGGTGAGCGCGCGCGCGATGATCGGTCGATAGTACGACCGATGTAGCAACGTACGCGAAAGGAAGCTACGCGCACTGTTGACCGAGTCCTCGTGACTATCGACAAACACGCGAACACGTTCATGTGCACGCTTGTAGTGAGCGACCGTAAGCAATTCCCAGCCACATAGACCGTGGAAGAGGATGACATCTGGTGCTTCACGTTCTAGTAGCTCATACACGCCAGGATGCATTCGGAGTTTTCTCATGATGGCGTGCGGCAAACCGCGGCGATACCTAAGTCGAATTACCCTTGCACCCTCGCCTCCCAAATAGACTCTTGGCTGTACGTACGTCAATCGCCGGTCATTTCCGTACATCTCGGTAGACGCGATGACTACGACGTCATGTCCGTCAAGAACATGCTGGCGGACAAGTTCATTCTCTTGATACGCGTAGCCATCAATGTAGAAGCATGACAGACACATATGAATGATCTTCAAAGTGTCTGCACCTTCGACAGCAATTCATGTGGGTTGTCAAAATACAAACCATACCTTGCAAGCTTGTCCGCCGGCCAATTCCACCACTCAAGGCTAAGTAGCGCGCTGATCATATCTGGTTCAAATCGCAATCTGATTAACCGCGCAGGATTGCCAGCCACAATGGAATATGGCTTGACGTCCCTAGTTACGACACTGCCCATCCCGACAACCGAGCCGTGGCCCACACGCACACCGGCCTTGATCATTGCCGCCTCCCCAATCCAAACATCGTGACCCACCGTGGTCCGCGGACGATGCTGGTAGTTGTGGCTAGCGAATTTGGCCTTCACACTGTCGCGGTGACTAAGAAATACGGGGCTTGTCGACACATACTCAACGGGATGCCTAGATCCACCGGCAGTCACCCTGTTGGAAATGGAGCAAAAGGAGCCCACTTCGCAATTCACAAATATGCAGTCGTATCCACAAAACGAGTGTCGACCAAAAGTGGAGTCGACAATTTGACTACCTGATTCAATCTTTGAGGACGAGTGAATCTCCGACCTCAATATCGCCTTGCCACGTGCCTTCTTAAGAATGCGAGAAATCACGTAGGAGATCACATCTATTACCCCTTTCGTACCTGGTAGCTCCAGCGTATCGCTGCGTCACGCCGCACTGGGTGCCACATTTCATACATCGGTTTCAGCGCAATCAGCAACACAATGGCCAATGCGAGCCCATGACTGAGTAACGAAGTTAGGAGATCTGCGCTGAGGATTAGGGAATGCATGGGCACCAACGTTACCGCTACAACGAAAAATGTTGAGCGGTGCTTCCGGCCGAGTCCATCCAGTGCCATCAACAGCATTCCAACAACAATCGAGTAACTCATGAGGCCAATGACACCGCCATGCATGTAGCCCGTCGAAATGAAGCCGCTGTTAAAATTGGCGTCAAGTCCAAATGAGTCCGCCACTAGAGTTGCTGGCGGCACAACGTACGGATATCGCAAGAACGGTGATAGGAAGCTATTTGACCACCAGAGATAACCAACCGAGTCAAAATACTCCATGTAGTAGAAAGTGATGTTGGCGATCAGGAATGTCAGCCTACGAAACAAGATACTTACCCAAAAGAGCAGATCTCTTTGGAACAGGCATAGCGCCAAAAGGCTCATTCCCGCGGCTGCGCCAGGAAATAAGACGAACGGCTTTGTTCTTGTGAACAGCCAGGCCGTTCCCGCGACAATGACCGGGTAGAACAAGACGGACTTGTGTTGCGTATACGCAAATGCCAGAACATGAAACGCCACTGCGCATAAGAACAACGACGAGGAACGTCGCATCACGGCAAAGGTCAGCAGTACCGGTCCGAGAACCTTGTAACTCCAGATGTTCAGGTACGCCATGACTGACACGTCAAGCGCCGCGCTAGCCTCCGACCGGTACTCATATACATCCGCAAACGATAAATTGAAATTAGGCCCGAGCGTCGCAATCATCCATCCTGCAGTTAACGCGATACCCGCCAAACAGATACCTACGACATGTGCTTCCGTTAGAAGGCGACCGGCAGGCATCTCGATGCGTATCCGACGCACAACAGTCACCGTCACATAGCTCAGTGTAACCAGGTACAGGTACACACGACTCTTCTCGGCCAGCGCGTACAACGAAAGTATCGGAAGCATCAGAAAAAACAGCATAAACAGTAAATAGAAATCTGACGGCTTCTTGATCGTTGTCGGAGAGATCATTAGCAGGACGCCGTAGATTGCCCACGATTCCACATACCTGCCGACGTCCCAAATCAGATCGTAGCTTTCGTAGCCGTGCGAGAACACCGGATAGATGACAAGGACGTATGCGGCGTCCATGAGTGCTCGCGCAGCCAATGCGAGCACGATATACATGCCACTCCGCCTTGCCATCGCAATCATATTCAACTGCCAAATGTTCCTATTGCTACTTGTCACTTAGTTTCGACCTGCTGAGCAAAGGCTTTCTCTAGCGTCACGTTTGCCGTCGCGCACATGCACACAATGCGTCATCCACCACTTCGGAATTCAGCAACTCTGCTTAATTCCCCACGGAGCGCGTGACAAACCATAGTCCAAGACAAACAACACTTGCTGCTGCGATCCACAACAAAACGGTGATTAGACCTACGCGTGACGATCGAACCAACCCTCCAATATCTGTGCCTGCGACTCGCACTATTGCGATCAGATAGCCAGCGTAAAATACGAATCCCGTTAAAGAATAGGCCTCCACAGTATGCGTAGAATCAAGGAACGAGACACACAGGACTACGCCAACTCGCAATAACAAGCCTGCCAGTTGGATGACTAGTGCAATTCGTTGGTTTTGCGTTACATGAAGCGTCATCGAAACCGGGGTCGCGAGGAACTGCATTACGAACCATGGCGTCATCCAGCTAACGATCTCGCCAGCGCGCGCCCACTCTTTGCCAAAGATGTATGGAAACAGGCTGGGCGCGATGATCCCGACGAATATTATCGGGCCCACTCCGGAGCGAAACAGCCCTGCAATTACTTGTCCCGTGAATCGATCAAGAGTCTTCCCTCGCATTTCTTCTGGTGCGCGGGACAAATGGACTTGGGACACCGCGGTACCGATTAGTGACATCGGTGCGCCTAGGACACGTATGGCAAGCGTCAGGTAACCAACCTCCGACCCGATAGCCGTCGCTGCGATAATCAAGACCGGCAGTTCAATTGCAACAATGTTTGCAAGTGCTTCGGGCGTCGAGTATTGGGAAATTTTGCGTTGGCACGCAAAGTCTCCAGGAAGGTGTCTGGCTGTATCAATCGTAATGCCGATTGGGGACCTCGAATTGCAGTGGCCATGAGCCGAACAATGCCGGCACCCCTGTAGACGACGTGCCCTAATATCAGCCCAATCGGCCCCGTACCCAGCCACCCGCAAAATACTTGCGTACTAGCACCTCCAACTGCTTGGCTGAACCGCGTTCTTGCAATCAATGGAAACTGCTTCCTGCGGGTGGACCAAAACTGCAGTGCCGTATATGAGCCGCTCAACCACACTCCCACCGAAAGAAGCCAGAGATAGCCACGCAATCCAGGCTGCTCTAACCACCTAACAATTTGGTCCCCAGCAATCCATACAATGCAGCCAGTTACTAGCGCAACTGCAGCCGCAGTCATGAGTGCCAGCGCCAATAGGTTGGCTGCTGCTTTCATCGAGACTCGGGAATTGCTATCGCTATTTCGAGTCGGAAGCAAGCAATTGTCGAAAGGATTCCGAGCAGAGATGCGTAGACGCCGAAAATGGCGAAATCTCCCGGTGTGTACAGGCGGGTTAGCACCGGCAAGACGAACACCATTAGCGCCTGCCCAAGTGCCGTGCCTCCAGCGAGCACGCCCACATTTCGCACGAAGGTGTTTCGGAGCAGCTTCTCGATCGTCGTGCGACTCATAGCAGACACGCGTTAGACTCGTGCCTAGAGAGCACGACATTTCTCACTCAATTTTGCAGACGCCGTCGCGGAGGACGTATCGCTCTCCGGTATCGGTGCAGATAGTTCCTGCACTCCCCGTCAGCGGCAACTGAAGCCTTTCACCAAACCTGCTAATCCAGCCCACGTGTCGAGCTGGCACTCCCACAATCAAAGCAAAAGCCGGTACATCGCGATTTACCAGTGCGCCCGCGCCAACAAATGCATACTCGCCTACAGTTATTCCGCAGATGACTGTGCAGTTAGCACCTAGCGTTGCGCCGCGCTTGATCAGCGTAGGACGATACTCATCCTTGCGCGGCACCGCCGCGCGTGGGTTGTATACATTTGTGAATACCATGCTTGGCCCGCAGAATACCTCGTCCTCTAGCGTCACTGCGTCGTATACCGACACGTTATTCTGAATTTTGCAGTCGTCGCCGATCACTACCCTGTTTCCCACAAATACGTTTTGACCTAGGGACACGCATTTACCAATGCGTGCGCCGCTGCAAACGTGCACGAAATGCCAGATGCGTGATCCGTCACCAATCTGAGCACCGTCGTCGATGACGGCACTAGGATGCTGGCTGTAGCTCATCAGTCCCCCTCAATAAGTCTTTCGATTGAGGAAAGGGTGGTAATTTCCCTGCAAGCCGAGGGCGTGGGAGGTTCGAATGTCCGCGACAGTAGTGATCGCCGTACGATTGGCCTCAAGATCAAAGCCCCGCCCAGCTAGAATCTCCTCGTAGCTGCGAGTATGCAATTCCGTGAAACCATCCGAGAATTCCATCTCCTCGCCATCCACGGTGATTGAACGGTACGTACGCTGGCCCGCCGAGCGTGCCAATTCGGGCACATCCATGATGTCAACAGACAGGAACCAGCGAACGCGCGCATGCTGGTATTCCAAATAGCCCGCCGCTTTGTAGGCAGATTTGTAGTGAACCTGATTGGTTTGCAGGTCACCAAAGATGAAATGCAACATGTCGAAGAAATGCACACCGATATTGGTGGCGATTCCCCCTGACTTCTTATCATCTCCTTTCCAGGACTGTAGGT
The DNA here is from genome assembly GCA_963747145.1 of uncultured Gammaproteobacteria bacterium. Classification (GTDB taxonomy): domain Bacteria; phylum Pseudomonadota; class Gammaproteobacteria; order Steroidobacterales; family Steroidobacteraceae; genus SCUD01. The sequence continues at coordinate 5,554 of CAVVDZ010000005.1, forward strand.
ACCAATGGCCGCGCGAAGTTATGTAGGTCAAGTCAACGTCGTGCCTGCTTGCACGCCTTTCGTTTCGCACCTTCTCACGTAAGGACACAATTGCGGGATGCACCCGTAATTGGAGGATGCTGTTGATCCTCCGGCCGGTGGATACTTCAATTTCCTTCAGGCCATCAATGTTCCAAGGGTTGAGTACCAGGGGCTTCTCGCAGATGGCGTCAGCTCCCGATCGAAGGGCGAAGCGCATGTGGGAATCGTGGAGGTAATTGGGCGAGCAAATCGAAACATAGTCGACTTGCTCTTCGCGCTTGGCCCGCACCAATTTGTCAATGTGACGGTCAAATCGCTCGAATTCCGTGAAGAAGTCAGCATTAGGAAAGTAGTTGTCAATTACTCCAACAGAGTCCTTTGGATCTAACGCGGCTATGAGTTGATTGCCCGTGGCCTTGATGGCCTGCATGTGCCGAGGTGCGATGTATCCAGCCGCGCCGATTAGCGCAAAGTTCTTCACTTACTATCTCGCTTAATCACCCGACTCGAACACACCCAAGACCAAGTTGGCCCGCGAGCAATGAATAAACACTCGCTTAAGGCCAAACAATGCCCGCGTTTGGACCACTCGATAGTGTTCCGCAATGACCTATCCTGATGCTCAGCTGGAACGCACAGGCGTGCTACCTCGAGCCCACGAGCTGTTAACAAGCAAAGCGATGAGGGACACGAAGCCACCCGCAATTGCGAACAAAAGGACGATCAAGACCCTTTTGGGATTTTCACGGTACTTGGGGGGCTCTGCGCGATCAACAACGTGAAATGAAAATTCTTCGTTTCCGCGAGCCAACATGAGCTTTTCCGACTCCGATTCCAGCAGACGACCGATTGATTGCTGAAGAGAGACAACCTTGGTTGAAGCCATTTCCTTCTGAAGGTACCGAACATTTCGCTCAGACTCTATGAGCGCTCTAGCCCGCATTTTGTCATTCACACGCTTAACGAGCAGATTTGCCCACTGGCTTGCCATTTCGGGATCGGTCCAGTCGATAGTCAACGTTACCAGGCCTGTCCTTCTGTCCTGCCGCACCCTACGCACCTCTTCGTCAAAATAAATCACCGCGTCGCGAACATCCGGCCACTCGCCAGGATTTCCGGCTCTCCAACGTTTCTCCGACGGATTCCATTCGTCCGCAAAGAACACGACCGACAAATTGAGATCCTCGACTAGCTCGCGTGCAAACTCGCGCGAGCCAAGTACTGCGACTGGCTCGACATTGGCGTCCGCACCCGTGCCAATGCCAGCGAGGCTTGCAAGTCCGCCCAATTGGTTTGCCAATCCCAGCCGCGATTTTTCATCGACCGGCGCCAGCACAACTTCCGCGCGATACCATTCCGTTGCGAAAAGCGCGTATGTCAAGCCAACGATCGCGAATAATGCTGTGATTCCGGCAACAAGCCATTTACCACGCCACAACAATCTCCAGATTTCCAGGAAGCTCAGTTGATCACGAGCAAAGTCTGTCATGCCTTCGGAAGGCATCAGGTAAACGTAGCGTTCGCCACCAGCCAGGGTCTGCCCGCCAGTTCCGCGCTCTGATTCCTTGGTCTTTTCTTCCACGAGCTTAGGTACTTCCTAGAAAGAATTCACCGCCGCAACTGCCACTGCAATGTTGTAGAGAATCTGCGTGACGCTGGTCCAGACGGTCAGTGGCTTCAATTTCTGCGCATCCATTGGCACGACAATCGTGTCGCCTGGCTGCACGTCACGTGCGCCACCGCGGCTGAACCAAGAAACGGTCGGAGCCGCCGCGACGCTGCCATTGGCGCGAATGATAAATATCCGCTTCTTGTCGGCCCGCTGAGTCAGGCCGCCGCTGGATGAAATGTATTCGTCGCGATTCAGGCCGGCGTGGAACAGATGCGATGTCGGGCTTTGCACCTCTCCGATAACCGTGACCTCTTGCGTGATTCGCGGAACAACAAGACGGTCTCCGTCCCGGACTACAAGGTCGGCCGACGAACCGGGCGCAGAGGACATGACCTCATCGAGATCAATCACGAGCCGACCGACTGCCACAGTTCCTTTTAGATCGGTAAGCAGGGCTCGACCGGCAGCCATCGCCTGAGACGTACCAGCCGCCGTCTCGGATTGAGCCTGTTGCAAGGACAATGCGGCAAGATCTCGTTCCATTCGTTCGGCAAGTACCTGAAGCTGTCGCTGTTCGCGCGCCTTCAGTTCCTGCCGCATGAACACGCTACCCTTCGAAAATGCCAGGTCCGTCAGGCCGCCGGCACGTTCAATTACCGAACGCAGGGACTCCCCGCGCTTGAGCGGATAGTCGCCGGGGAAACGCACCTCTCCCGTGACCGTGATCGTTTCACGGTCGCGCCAGAGTGGCGTCTCCTTGATGACCACATAATCAAACGGATGCAGTGTCAGATTTGCAGCTGGCACCCCCGCCTGTAGTTGTGCCATGTCGACGCGCAAGAATTCCGCCTGACGCCGCTCGCCATCCACAATCTGGTAGCGCGTCAACTCTGCCTCGCCGCCGTAGGCCGCCTGGTCGAGGCCACCGCCTGCCCGCACCAGATCGCTGACGGTCATCCCCGCTTCAAGCGGATATTGGCCGGGCACTTTGACGCGGCCACCGATGCCGACGATCTGCAGCGGCTCGTTGCGACTGCTCTGACGACCGAGGTCATCGAGAATCGGCGCGACCACTCGATCGCGGCTGCTCGCGAGGTCGAAGACATGCACGCGGTCACGGGGCTGCAAGAGGACATTCGAGTCTGAGTCCGGATTCGCGAACGCCGCGCCAAGATCAGCCGACATCACGGATATCGGTGCGAGTCGGCCCCGTCTCCCGACGGATCAGCACGTAGTGCAGGTCCGCCAGCGGCTTCAGTTCATCGAGGCTGCCGACCAGATCGGTCAGGCGCATGCCGGCCTGATACTGCACGCTGCCGCGTACGATGCACGTGTCCGAGAAGCGTGACCGCTCCCTCGAAGCTTTGACGGATGGGCTGAATTCGGACCAGGTCGCCAGTCTGCAGCGGCGTGGCGCGACCCTGCGTCGTCGACAGGTCCAGGTCCATGACCGTGCGGTTCAGGCGCTCGTCGATCCGTTCGAGAACGGCCGTGCGCGGATCGGCCTCGCGGCGTCAGGCCGCCGGCAAGCCGCAGGATCTCAGAAGCGGATCGCAACGTCGCGCAATTCGTAGATCGCTGGTCGCTGGACTTCGCCAGTTGCGGCAACGGTGATGCCGACCGGCGGGATGAAGATTACGTCTCCCGGCAACAGCCGCGCGTCGCTGGCTCGTGTCGCCATTCAACAGCAGATCGTAGAGGTCGAAGTGGGTGACGACCTGACCATTGCGCTTCAGCTCGATGTTGCGCAGCGAGCCGATAGGCTTGACGCCGCCGCTCGCGAACAGCGCGTTCGTGATTGTCGAAAGGCCGCTGACCGTGTACGAACCCGGGCGCTCCGCTTCACCGAGCACGAACACCTGAATGGACCGCAGCGCGCCCATCGAGACGCTGGCACGCATGCCGATCATCTGTTCGCCGAACCCGCTGCTCCAGCAATCGTCTTGGCCGCCGCGAATCGCATGCCGGCGACCGCAATCGGGCCCAAGTTCCGGAAAATCCACGACCCCATCGCGGCCCACGGTCAGCGTGTAGCGTCCGCCGCGCTCACCGATCAGCTGCAACTTCAAACGTGTCGCCTGGCCCGACCACGTAATCCGCTGGCACCGGAATGTCCGTCGCCGGCGCGAATGTTGTCGGCACGTTGCTGAAAAGGTCATAGCCGAATGGCCTCAGCTCCGGCTCGACCGGCAGCAAGCGAACTCCAAAGGGTATCCCTTGAATTGCGGGTCCGCGTTAAGGCGCGCGTCGCTTCCGCGGCGGTCAAGCCCGGCCAAGTACCAATCGAACTCGAGTCTCGCAGGACCAGTCGCCCCATCCGGTCAAGGCTGTAGGGATTGCCGTCCAGCATTCGCTGCGGAACTCCGAACGCGCTCGGTCATCCTCGTTCGGGATTTCGCACTGACAGTAGCAGCGTGTCGCCGGCGCGCAGACGCGGCGCGGCATTCAGCTCCTCAAGAAACAATTCGCTGGCTATCATCTGCCTTTGGCGTCGAGGTCGGCGCTGCCGTGTCGGCGCCTGCTGGTCACTCTTTCCTTCGCCGACCCTTCGAAGAATTTCCTGTTGCTGCTCCGGCGGCAAAGACTGGAACACGCGCATCTGTTCTGCGTTTGAGCGAGCACCGGAAGCGCAATGAACCCAGCAGCATGGCTGCACAAGTGAATGTCACGACGCGCCGGAAGTTTCTGAAGCGTGATCATGCCTTGAGCCTTCACTCGAATTGTCGGGACCATACCACCATGCCGCGAGCATCGCGGGCGCTGGCATTCAAGGTGCTCGAATCCCTGTCCTCGTAGCCGATGCCCAGTTTGAGGTCACCGCCCAGCAATATCCGGCGATAGTACACGTCCGCGGAGCGGATTTCGGTCGCCAACGGGGCCACCGAATGAACCGGGTTCGACGCTCCGCGCGATTGACCTTCGCGCTCTGCGCCGCCAGCTCCCAACTGCTGCCGTCGCCATTCACCAGCATCGCGCCAACGGCGATCTGCTGGCTGTCGCCGTCGATCGAATGCCCGATCGACACGATCCCGGTACTGGTAGCCATCGGGATAGATGCTGCTCGTGTAGGCACAACCGAATTCAGGCGTGCTCTTGTAGAATCCGCAGGCCGTGTCCGCATACTCCGACATGCGCCCGCCATGACCGCTCGCCCCACCCGCCCCAGACCTCCGCGCCGACAAGTCCGAGATACTTGCTCGGCATGAAGTTCGCCTCGTCCTCGCCGATCGCCTGCATGTAGACGGCGACCGGCACCCAGGGCACCGACCATCGCGCAGTCGAATCCGGCCATCTGATTGCCCGGCTGTTCGCGGCAATGGCTGGTCATTGTCATTGCCGGTCAGCAGGTCCCAGAAAGTGCCGGCATCGCAGGGCCGTCCCTTCGCCGCACCATTGGGCGCTGCGCGATATGCCGACCTCGAGCCGCGGATGCGGTTTCCAGGTGGCGCGCATGCCGAAGAATTTCGCGTGCGGCGCGTCGTCGCGGTTGCCTTCGAGTTCGCCCATCGTCGCCGCGAGCCGCCACTGGCCGATCCACGAAAACCACGGATTTTCCAGCGCATCGGAATAGTTGCGTTCGATCGTGACGGATGGAATCGGACGCGCATTCGTGCCGTAGATCAGGCTGCCTTCCCAGCCCGGGCCCCACCAGCGATCGATGTAGCCCGCCGACAACATCCAGTTGCCGAGCACGACACCGGCATAGCTGCCATCGGCGCGGAAGTCCTTGCCGTCCGAGGCATTCGAGACGGCCGTCGCCTGCAGGCGCAGCGCGAATCGATCGCCCGTGTACTGGGCGCCCGCGGAGAGTTCGCCCTCCTCCCGCGCCACGTCCGAAAAGCGGCGCAGCGTCATCGGTTTCTCGGAACCGGCAATGCGGGCGTCCAGATCGACGTCGCCGACGTTTGTCGCTTCGCGCGCCGCGGCGCGCACCCGCGCGAGCGCCGCGGCGATGTGGAGCGGTCTTGCGGGATCGTCGCCGGCCGAGCGTACGTCGCGCGCAACCTCGGCCCAGGAGACGGGCCAGGTGGTCAGCGGCGCATGAACGATGCCGCTGTCTGAGAGAAGTTGAAGGTCATGGCGAAGCTGTCCGTCGCCCGGGCCCAGCCATGGATCGGCGCCTGCTGTTCCAGCCGACAGGCCGGACAGCACCAGCGCAGCGGATGCCAATGTGGAAAATCGGCGCAACCACCTGATTCTAGCGGCGCTTCGCGATCCAGACCAACAGGGATTGCAGTTCCGGCGGTATGGACCCTGGGCGTCGCCTGGATCAGGTCGCCGCAAATGGCCTTGCCGAGCTCGACGCCCCACTGGTCGAAGGGATTGATGTCCCAGAGCACCGCCTCGACGAATACCTTGTGCTCGTAGAGGGCCACCAGGCGGCCGAGCATCGCGGGGTCGAGCGTCGGGAAGACCAGGAGCGACAGCGGTCGGCTGCCCGGATGCTGGCGGTGGGGATCCTTGCTCTCATTGCCTGCCATCAAGGCCTGCGCCTGGGCCAGGCAATTGGCGATCACGAGGTTGTTGGCCGTCGCATCGGCCGCGCCGTTGAGCGGCAGCAGGAAGTCGAGGCTGACATTGCTCGTGCCCTGGTGCAGCAACTGGAAGAACGAATGCTGCGCGTTGGAGGCCGCTTCGCCCCAGACGATCGGCCCGGTCTGCGATTGCACGGGCTCGCCGTCGCGCCGGACGCGCTTGCCAAGGCTCTCCATCTCGAGCTGTTGCAGGTGAGCCGGAAAGCGCGCGAGGCGCTGGCTGTAGGGCAACACCGCGTGGCTTGCGCATCCGAGAATCTCGCGATTCCAGACCGCGAGCAGTGCGAGCAGCACCGGGAGGTTGTCGCGCCAGGTGGCGTGCCGGAAATGTTCGTCCATCGCGCGCGCGCCCGCGAGCAGCTGCTCGAAGTGCGGCGTGCCGATCGCGAGTTCGATCGAAAGCCCGACCGCGGACCACAGTGAATACCGGCCGCCGACCCAGTCCCACATCGAGAAGCGGGCGTCGGCGCCGACGCCGAAGGCATCCATCGCCGCGGCATTGGTCGAAACCGCCGCGAAGTGCTTCGGCACGGCGGCATCGCCAAGCGTTGCGCTGACCCAGGCGCGGGCGCGGCGCGCATTCGCGATCGTCTCCTGGGTCGTGAAGGTCTTGGAGCAGATGATGAAGAGCGTGCGCGCGGGATCCAGGTCGATCATCAGGTCGGCAAGCTGCGTGCCGTCCACGTTGGAAACGAAATGGCAACGGACATGACCGGTGTGAAACGGCTTCAGCGCCTGGACCGCCATCGCGGGGCCGAGATCGCTGCCGCCGATGCCGATGTTGATGACATCGGTGAAGCGCTCCCCCGTCGATCCCTTGCGCCGTCCGGCATGGACATCGCCGACGAAGGCCGCGCATTGTGCGCGCACCGCCATCACGCGGGCATGCAGCGCCATCAATGGCGCCGAGAGCGGCGTGCCGGCCGGGGCCCGCAGGAGCGTGTGGAGCGCCGCGCGCTTCTCGGTGTTGTTGACCGCTTCGCCTTCGAACATCGCGTCGATGCGCTTTACGAGCCCGGCGCGGCGTGCCCGTTCCAGCAGGCCCGTCAGGGCCGCCTCATCGATGCGCTGGCGGGAGAAATCGAGCAGCAGCCCGTCGAGCTCACGCGAGAAATTCCTGAATCGATCCGGATCCTTTGCAAACAGTTCCTGGACCGGAATGCCGGCCAGTCGCTTCGCTTGGATCTGGATCGACTCGCCCGTCACGGTTCGATCACCCTCAAGCCCTCGCGGGCTGCGGCTTCCGAGAGGCGCGCGTCGCGGCACACGAACTCGACAGACTGGGCCCGCCCTTCGGAGGTCGCGAGCGCCGCAGAGAGCTGCAAGCTGTCGGCCGCTCTCAAGGCATGTATGCGCAGCAGGCGCTGTGCGGATTCGCGCAGCGCATCCGAGGGCGGCACCTCCACCCAGCTATCCGCCAACTCATTGAGTCGCGAAAGGCAATGCTTGACCTGCGCGCCCGTGAGTGTGCCCGCCCTTTCCCTTCTCGAGATCGCGGAAACCGCCTCGACGATCGTGCCCCACCAAACGCACATCGGTGATTCTTTGTCGATCCCGATGATGGCAGTAGTTTGTGAGTCACTGAGGACCAGGGGCACAATGGCCGAAGCGTCCCAGAACCTCATCGTCCTTCCCGGCGTTCCTCGAGAAGTGCCTCGAGGACCCCCGCGTTTTCAATGACGGGGCGGCGCTTGAGGAATTCTTTCAGATCGAGCTGCGGACCTCTCGGCAACCTGATGACGCCCTGTGCCACCAGGCGCGCGACGCGTTCGTCCTCGCTTTCCTGCTGCGGAATCGGCGTCAGTTGCGCCACAGGCTGATTGCGGTCGGTCACTACCACAGTCTGCCCGGCCTGGACTTTTTTCAGGTAGGCACTTAACTGATCCTTCAGCCGTGAAATGCTGACTCTTTCCATCTGGCTATTATAGCCAGATCGACTTGGCTAGTCTAGCCAGATCAACCGAGATTGGTGACCAGAGGATCGGCCGGCCCGCCATCCTTGTAGTAGCCGAGATACCAGTCGACGAAGCGCCGCACGCCCTCCTCGACCGGCGTCACGGGGCGGTAGCCGACGTCGCGCACGAGGTCCTCGGCGTCGGCCCAGGTGTCCGGCACGTCGCCGACCTGCAGCGGCAGCAGGTTCTTTTCGGCCTTGCGGCCGAGGCATTGCTCGAGCACCTCGATGTAATGCATCAGTTCCACCGGCCGGTTGTTGCCGATGTTGTAAATCCGGTAGGGCGCTTTGCTCGTCGCCGGGTCCGGCGCATCGCTGTCCCAGGCCGGATTGCCGGTCGCCACATGATCGAGCGAGGCGATGACACCGCCCACGATGTCGTCAACGTAGGTGAAGTCGCGGCGGTGGTTGCCGTAGTTGAAGACGTCGATCGGCTTGCCCGCGAGGATGTTGCGCGTGAACAGGAAGAGCGCCATGTCCGGCCGGCCCCAGGGCCCGTACACCGTAAAGAATCGCAGGCCGGTCACCGGCAGGCCGTAGAGCGTCGCGTAGGTATGCGCCATCAGCTCGTTGGCCTTCTTGGTCGCCGCGTAGAACGACAGCGGATGGTCCACATTCTGGTGCACCGAGAACGGCATCTTGGTGTTGGCGCCGTACACGGAACTCGTCGAGGCGAACACCAGATGCTCGACACCGTGATGCCGGCAGCCCTCCAGCACATGCAGCGTGCCGGTCAGGTTGCTCTCCGCGTAGGCGTGCGGATTCTGGATCGAGTAGCGCACGCCCGCCTGTGCCGCGAGATGCACGACGCGCTGGATCTTCCCGCGCGCGAACAGCGCCTCCATCGCGGCGCGATCGGCCAGGTCGATCTTCTCGAAGCTGAAGCGCGGCTGCTTCGTCAGGAGCGCGAGGCGCGCGGCTTTCAGCGTCGGGTCGTAGTAGGCATTCAGGTTATCGAGGCCGATCACCTCGTCGCCGCGCGCGAGCAGCTTTTGCGCGACGTGAAAGCCGATGAATCCGGCGGCGCCGGTGACGAGCACCCGCATCAGAGCCGCCCGTCAGTCTCGGTGCGCCCGAACACGTACTTGATGTCGTAGAGGACGTGATTGCGCCTGGCGAAGCGCCGGATGGCGGCAATGCCGAGCTCGCGGAACTCGCGATGACCGACCGCGAGCACCACCGCGTCGTAGCGCCCCTTCGCGGGCTTCTTGATGGGCCGGATGCCGTATTCCTCGTGCGCCTCCCTGGCACTGACCCAGGGATCCCAGACATCCACCGTCGCCCCGTAGGTCACGAGTTCCTTGACGAGGTCCGCGACCTTGGAATTGCGCAGGTCCGGGCAGTTTTCCTTGAATGCGAGCCCGAGCACCAGCACGCGCGACGATTTCGGGTGGATGCGCTTGGCCGTCATCAGCCGCACGACCTCGCCCGCGACATAGAGCGCCATGTTGTCGTTGATGCGCCGCCCCGCCAGGATCATCTCGGGGTGGTAGCCGATCTGCTGCGCCTTGTGCGTCAGGTAATAGGGATCGACGCCGATGCAATGACCGCCCACCAGGCCGGGGCGAAACGGCAGGAAATTCCACTTGCTGCCGGCCGCCTGCAGCACTTCCTCGGTGTCGATGCCGAGCCGGTTGAAGATCATCGCGAGTTCGTTGATCAGCGCGATGTTGACGTCGCGCTGCGTGTTCTCGATGACCTTGGCGGCCTCCGCGACCCGGATGCTGGATGCGCGGTGGGTGCCCGCCTTCACGATCGAGGCGTAGAGCTTGTCCACGAACTCGGCCGCGGCCGGCGTCGAGCCGGAAGTGACCTTCTTGATCGTCGTCAGCCGATGCTGCTTGTCGCCCGGATTGATGCGCTCGGGGCTGTAGCCTGCAAAAAAGTCACGGTTGAATTTCAGGCCCGATTCGCGCTCGAGTATCGGTACGCAGATCTCTTCGGTGCAGCCCGGATAGACGGTCGATTCGTAGATCACGATGTCGCCGCGCTTCAGCACCTTGCCGACCGAGCTGCTCGCGCGCTCGAGCGGCACCAGGTCCGGCCGCTTGTGGTCGTCGATCGGCGTCGGCACCGTGACGATGAAGACGCGGCAGCGCTTGAGCTTCTTGAGATCGGAGGTGAATTCCAGGCGCTTGGCGGCGCGCAGTTCACGCGGTTCTACTTCAAGCGTCCGGTCGCGCCCGCGCGAAAGCTCCGCGATGCGCTCGGGGTTCACGTCGAACCCCACGGTCTCGTAGTGGCGGCCGAATTCCACCGCAAGCGGCAGTCCGACATAGCCAAGCCCGATGACGCCAATGCGGCACTGGCGCAGGCTCAAGGCGTCGGTTTTCTTGCGCGCCATGCCGATTCCTCAGTGCCGGTCGGACGTGCGAAAAAGCGCGGGTCCGCCGGTCGTGCGTTCGATGTTCTCGAGCAGTTTTTCGTGCGCTGCGAGTTCGTCGGCGCTCGCCGGAATCACCGGGATCTGCACCTGGCCGCGCGCGATGCGCCGGCTCGCTTCGCGCGCCGGGCCCGCCGCCTCCGGTTCGCTGTGCAGGCTGAGCGCGGCCTGTCCGCCGGTCATCGCGAGATAGACGTCGACGAGGATCCGGGCGTCGAGCAGCGCGCCGTGCAGGTCGCGCCGCGAATTGTCGACGCCGTAGCGCTTGCAGAGCGCGTCGAGGCTGTTGCGCTGGCCGGGGTGCATGCCGCGCGCCAGCAAGAGCGTATCGAGCACCGTGCAGTGTTCCGAAATCGACTTGCCGGTGTCGGTTCGCGCGAGCTCTGCGTCGAGAAAGCCGACGTCGAACGGCGCGTTGTGGATCACGAGTTCGGCACCGGCGATGAATTCGAGGAATTCGCCCGCGACCTCGGCAAAGCGCGGCTGGCTCGCCAGGAATTCGTTGGTGATGCCGTGCACGGCAAGCGCCCCCGCCTCGACTTCGCGTTCCGGCCGCAGGTAGCGTTGCCAGGTGCGCCCGGTCAGCCGCCGGTGGAGCAGTTCCACGCAGCCGATCTCGATGATCCGGTGCCCTTCCGAGAGCTCGAGCCCCGTGGTTTCAGTGTCTAGGACGATTTGGCGCACGATTTACAAGGATACCAGAGCAGCTCAGGCGAGATCGTCGACGCCCCGGTTGGCGAGTGTGTCGGCGCGCTCGTTTTCGGGATGGCCGTCGTGGCCGCGCACCCAGTGCCATTCGATGTCGTGGATATTCGCGAGCTCGTCCAGGCGCTGCCACAGGTCCTGGTTCTTGACCGGCTTGCGATCCGACGTGCGCCAGCCGCGCGCCTTCCAGTTCGCGATCCATTCGGTGATGCCCTGGCTCACGTACTGGGAATCGGTGTACAGGTCGATCTTGCAGCGCTGCCGCAGGGCCTCGAGCGCGCGGATTGCCGCGGTCAGCTCCATGCGGTTGTTGGTGGTCGCCCTTTCGCCGCCGTAGATCTCGCGTTCGCGTCCGCTCGAACGCAGGATCGCGCCCCAGCCGCCCGGTCCCGGATTGCCGCGGCAGGCGCCGTCCGTGAAGATTTCGACGCGCGTCAAGAGGCGCGCCGCGCGGCCGGTTCGGCGACGCCGATCACGGCCGTGCGCATGCGGGTGCGCAGGCGCACCGGCGTCATCATGTGCACGCGCTTGCGCGCATGCAGGAGGTAGGCGCCAGACATGCGCGGCCAGGCACGGCGACCGACGCGCTCGAGCCAGCCGCGCGCCTTGCCGGTGTGCAGCGCGCGGATCGGCGGCGCGTACAGGAATCGCTCGGCGCTGCCCACCTCGAAGCCGAGCAGCTTGAGCCAGTCGGCGAGGCGGCTCTCCGAAATCGTGCGCTTGAGGCCCGGCGGGCAGCCGCCGCGCGTGAAGGCATTGCGCAGGGCCCAGCTGCTGATCGGTTCGAAGCCGAGCACCAGGAGCTCGCCCTCGCCGCGCAGCACGCGACACACTTCGCGCAGCACTTCGTGCGGATCTGGTTCGAACTCGAGCGTGTGCGGCAGGAGCATCACGTCCACGCTGTCCGATTGCAGCGCGAGCGCCGCGGGCTCCGCGAAAAGTGCGGCGCCCGGCACGCCCGGCATGGCGACCAGCGCCGTGCGGCGCGTGCGCGCATGCGCCAGAAACGCATCAGGATCGCCCCAGGCGCCGATCTGCACGCAATGCAGGCCGAATGCGCACTCGAGCGAACTGCCGACATGCGCGCGCTCCTGATCGAGCAGCATCTGTCCCAGCGGCCCTGCAAGCCACTCGCGACGGTCCCTGGGGCGCGCATTCATGCCGAGAGCATACTAATATTGCCCGTCTCCGCAACGGCAGCCGCCATCAGGTAGTAGTGGGAACGCTGCACGTCAGGCCGATCCCGGCATTCAAGGACAACTACATCTGGCTGCTCGCCGGGCCGGACGATCCCGCAAGAGTCGCGGTCGTCGATCCGGGCCAGGCCGCGCCCGTGTTGAGCGAACTGGCGGCGGGAAAGCTGCGGCTGGACGCGATACTGCTGACGCACCATCATGCCGATCATGTGGGTGGAACCGCGGAGCTGGTTGCTGCGACGGGCGCTGCGGTCTTCGGTCCGGCGCGCGAACGCCTGCCGGTCGAGTGCCAGAGGCTCGCTGGTGGCGACCGCGCGCGCCTTCCCTCCATGGGCCTCGAGTTCGAGGTCATCGACGTCCCGGCTCACACGGCGGGGCATATCGCCTATGCCGGCCACGAGGCGCTCTTCTGCGGCGACACGCTCTTCAGCGCCGGCTGCGGGCGCCTGTTCGAGGGAACCGCCGGGCAGATGCTGGCCTCTCTCGAGGCCCTGGCGGGCCTGCCGGACGCGACCCGGGTTTTCTGCGGCCATGAATACACGGTTGCGAACCTGCGCTTTGCAATGACGGTCGAACCCGGTAATTCTGAAATTGTGGACTATGCCCGCCGGGCGGAGGCCCTGAGGGCCCTAAACCGGCCAACCCTGCCCTCAACGATCGGGCTTGAGAAGCGCGTCAATCCTTTCCTGCGCTGCCGGCTTGACAATATCCGGTCATCGGCTGAAAGCCATGCCGGTGTGGCGCTACCGACCCCGGTCGCCGTTTTTGCTGAAATCCGGGGCTGGAAGGACACATTTTGATGCTGGAGCCGCACAAGACCTCATTCCGCATCGCATTCCTGGCCGCCTGGCTGCTGGCCGCGGCCGGCTGCGCGACGGCCCCGGCAACCCCTGCGATTTCATCCCTGCCGGAACAGGAAATCGTCAATGATCCGGCCGCGGAGCCGGTCCTCGACGAGACGGAAATGCCGGCGCCGTTGCCGATACCCGAGCAGAGCGCGCCGGTGGACGACATGGGACCGCCGGAGCCCATCGTCTATGGCGATGTCTTCGATCGCATCCGCAAAAACCTGAGCCTGCCCGACAGCGAGCATCGCCGCGTCCAGTCCGAGATCGCCTGGATGCAGCGCAATCCCGAGTATTTCGCCCGCACGATGGACCGCGCGCAGCGATATATGCACTTCATCGTCGATGAAGTCGAAAAGCGCGGCATGCCAGCGGACCTCGCGCTGCTGCCCATTGTCGAGAGCGCCTTTAACCCGTTCGGGTATTCGCGCAGTCACGCGGCGGGCCTCTGGCAATTCATCGCATCGACCGGCGAACTGTATGACCTGAAGCGCAATTACTGGCAGGACCAGCGCCGCGACGTGATGGAATCGACGCAGGCGGCACTCGACTTCCTGATGTCGCTATACAAGCGCTTCGACGGTGACTGGTATCTCGCAATCGCCGCCTACAACTATGGTGCCGGCAATGTGCAGCGCGCCATCAACCGCAATCGAGCGCTCCGGCGGCACACCGATTTCTTCTCGCTGTCGCTGCCCGCCGAGACCCGCGCCTACGTGCCGAAGCTGATCGCGCTCTCGAAGATCGTGCGCAGCCCGGAGACTTATGGCGTCTACGTCCCGAAGATCAAGGACGCGCCTTACTTCCGCGTGATTCCGACGGACGGACCGGTGGACCTGCGCCTGATGGCGGAACTCGCGGGTGTCGACACTGAGGAATTGCAATTGCTGAATCCGTCCTGGAATCGCTGGCTGACCGATCCCGACGGCCCGCACCGGATCCTGATGCCGGAATTCGTTGCGGATAATTTTGTCGCCAAGCTCGCGAATTACGATGCGACCGCGCGCCAGGGGCTTGGCATCCACACGGTCGTCGCCGGCGAGTCCATGATCTCGGTGGCCGGTCACTACAAGGTGCCCGAGTCCTACCTGAAACGGATCAATGCCGACGCCCCGACCGACCTGCAGGCTGGCCAGCAGTTGCTGGTGCCGACCGGCAATGTGGCGCAGCTTCGCGATGGGCTCGGTGCCGATCTCGAGCGGCGCACCTACCGCGTGCGTCCGGGCGATTCGCTGTGGAGCATCTCGCGGCGCAATGGCATGTCCGTGTCGCAGCTCGCGCGCATGAACGGGATCTCGACCAAGGCCGTGCTCCAGCCGGGCCAGCGCCTGCAGATCTCCGGTTCCGGCGGCGCCTCGGCCGCAACGCTGATGGCGAGCCGCGATCCGGCGCAGTCCGGTCCGGTGAACTACACCGTCAAGCGGGGCGATACGCTGTCCGGCATCGCGCGCCGCTTCGCGGTCACGGTCCGGGACCTCCAGGGCTGGAACAATATGGGCCGCAGCACGACCCTGCGGGCCGGCCAGCGGCTGACCATCCATGTAGGTAACAATACGAACGTCGGCGGCTGATTTCGACTGGGGGATCGCATGGGTTTCCTGAAGGGCAAGAAGGCACTGATCGTGGGCCTCGCGACCGACCGTTCGATCGCCTGGGGCATTTCCCAGGCCATGCAGCGCGAGGGCGCCGAGCTCGCTTTCAGCTACCAGAACGACCGCATCAAGGACCGGGTGGTCGAACACGCCGGGGAACTGGGGTCGAAGCTCGTGATGCCGATGGATGTCGGCATCGACGCCGAGATCGACGCGGCCTTTGCGCGCCTGAAGTCCGAATGGGGTGCGCTCGATGTGATCGTCCATTCCGTCGCCTTCGCACCGCGCGAGGCGCTGACCGGCGGCTTCGTCGAGAGCACGTCCCGCGAGGCCTTCGCGCAGGCGCATGACGTGTCGAGTTACAGCCTGACGGCGCTCGCGCGTGCGGGCTTGCCGCTGATGACGGGTCGCGCAGGCGCGCTGCTGACGCTCTCCTACCTCGGCGCCGTGCGCTCGATTCCCTCGTACAACGTGATGGGTCTCGCGAAGGCGAGCCTCGAGGCCAATGTGCGCTTCCTGGCCGCGGACCTGGGCCCGAAGGGCATCCGGGTCAATGCGATCTCGGCGGGCCCGATCAAGACGCTCGCCGCCGCCGGCATCCCGGGCTTTCGCAAGATGCTGCACCACGTCGAACAGGTGGCGCCGCTCAAGCGCAATGTCACGATCGAGGATGTCGGCAACGCCGCTGCTTTTCTCTGCTCCGATCTCGCAGCCGGTATTACCGGCGAAACCGTCTACGTCGACTCAGGCTATAGCCACGTCGGGATGTACTTCCCGGAGTAGCGGTGGCTTCGTGACGGGATTCGGGCCCGAACACCCGTCACGGAGTCGGCGCCGAGCCGCAGGTTCATGTCGGCGTGGGGCGTGGAAATGTGGGAAGAGTCGGCGGGCGCGGGCAGGTCGGGGACCCGTGGCGAGCGAATGTCCGATCTTCTGAGCGAGCGCGGGCCCCCGCCTGCCCGTGCCCGCCGTCACCGCCAAATCCGCCGCGTCCCCGCCTACTCGAAGACCTGCGGGTTGACGTCGACCTCGGCAGCCGCGCGCATGGCAGCGATATAAACCGACGCATCCGCCATGTTCATGCTTTCCTGCGCCGCATTGGCCGCCTGCTGGCGCTCGGCCGGCGACAGCGCCGCGAGCGTGCCGGTGTGGACGGCGCTCACCATCCAGACGACGGCATCGCCGGTGCCGAGCTGCGCAGTTCCATAACGCGGCCCGCCTTGCGGCTTCGCCGCGCGAAACGCCGCGGCCTTGATCTCCGCGGGCACGAGGGTCTCGTCGCGGCGCACGAGCCGTGGCTGGTAGGTCGCCGATTCCGGCACGCCCTTGCGCCAGGTCTGGGTCGCAATGGCCCAGTTTCCACCGGCGGATAACTCCGCGGCGACCGTCTTCGCTTTCTCCGCAGCGAGATGCTGAGCCGCCTCCAGGCGCGCCGCAGCCGTGACCTGGTCGCGGACTTCCTCGAACGGACGCGGCCTGGCGGGCTCATGGGCTGCGACCCGCACCGCGACCACGCGGCCCAGTGAAAGCTCGACGGTCCGCAGTTCGCTCCCCGACAGCACTTCCGGCGCGAATACGGCCTCGATCAGCGCCGGGCTGGCGCCGAGATCGCCGCCGCCGACGCGCGTGAACCGCTCGATGCGCTTGACCGGCAGGTTGAGCTTCGCCGCGACTTCGGCGAGATTGCCGGCCGCCTCGAACGCCATCGTGTTGAGCATTTCCTGCCTGTCGCCAAAGGCCTTGTCCACTTCGGCGCGCTGCAGTTCGGGCTCGATCTGCGCGCGGACTTCCTCGAAGGATTTCGTGCTGTCGTTTTCCGCGCCTTCGAGCTTGATGACGTGGAATCCGAATTCGCTGCGCACGGGCTCGCTGATCTCGCCGGGCTTCATGGACCAGACAGCGTCAGCAAACGCGGTGACGAAATCGCCGCGCAGGGCCCAGCCGAGATCCCCGCCAGAGCCTGCGGAACCGGCGTCATCCGACAGTTCCTTTGCGAGCTTGGCGAAGTCCTCGCCGGCGCGCGCGCGCTCGTAGACTTTCTTCGCCTTCGCGGCGGCGGCGGCTTCGTCGTCCTTGACCGCGATCAGGATGTGCCGCGCGTGGCGGCGGCCGGGCGTGGAATAGCGATCCTTGTTCGTCTCGTAGTACTCGCGCATCTGGCTCTCGGTAATCGCAGCCGCGGATGCGAGCGTCTCGATGTCGAGCTCGATGTACTCGACGGTCGCCTGCTCCTCGGTCATGTAGAGCGACTGGTGGGCGTCATACCAGGCCTTCAACGCCGCGT
Source organism: uncultured Gammaproteobacteria bacterium (assembly GCA_963747145.1). Taxonomy (GTDB): domain Bacteria; phylum Pseudomonadota; class Gammaproteobacteria; order Steroidobacterales; family Steroidobacteraceae; genus SCUD01. The sequence continues at coordinate 22,681 of CAVVDZ010000005.1, forward strand.
CGTCCTGCGTGACGGCCGCCAGGTATTCCGCTGCCGGGATCATCACCCATGCGAGATCGCGCGCCTCGTTCAACAGCGAGACGCGCTGGTTGACCTCGCCAGGCAGCACGAAGGTCGAACTCGAGATGCCGCGGTCGAGCTGCCGGGCGACGGCGAATTCACGCTGTTCACTTTCGAACCGGTCGGTCTGCATCGCCGCCGAACGCAGCGCCGCGTGATAGGCATCGCGTGAAAACTTGCCGTCCACCTGGAATGCCGGAATCTGCTGAATGAGCCCGAGCACATCGCTGTCGCTCGCCACAAACCGCAATTTGCGGGTGCGCTGGCGCACGAGCTCCGCGCGCACGGCCTGCTCCAGCGCGTGGGTCTGCAGCTGGCTGCGAACCTCTTCCGGTACGCCGGCCGCACCAAAGGCCGCCTGGTAGCGGGACAACTCCTCCTGGTACCCGCGGCGCACTTCCTGGACGTCGAGTTCCGCGCCGTTGACCGCGATGCCCTGCGCCTTGCTGGAGGTTCCGACCTTGGCTTCGACGCCCCAGAAAACGAATACGACGCCAAGCGCGCTCAGGATGGTCGTTGCGAAGACGCCTTTCAGCTTGTCGTGAATGGTCTGGAGCATGATTTCTTGCGCGTGCGCGGCCGTTTTTGGGGGCGCTAGGTTAGCATGACCGGATTCGGACTCGCAGCCCGGGAGTTGGACATGAATTTCAGAGCCCTGTTCGCAGCCAGCCTGCTGGTCGCATTGCCGTCAGCGGCGATCGGCGATGCGGCGGCGATCCGTCCGTTCACGTCCGAGGACGTGTTCGCGCTGGAATGGGCGAGCGACCCGCAGATCGCGCCCGACGGCTCCCAGGTCGCCTATGTGCGGCGCTCCTTCGACATCAAGACCGATAAGCCGCGCGGCATGATCTGGCTCGTCAGCCGCGACGGCACGAAGCACCTGCCGCTGACCGGCAGCACGGCTCGTGAAGGGAGCCCGCGCTGGTCGCCCGACGGCACGCGGCTCGCCTATGTTTCCGCGGACGCCGAGGGTGGCGCGCAGATCTTCGTGAAATGGCTGTCGGCGGGGGTCACGACGCGCGTGACGAACCTGTCCGAGGGGCCATCGAATCTTTCCTGGTCGCCGGACGGCAGGACGCTCGCCTTCGTGATGCGCGTGCTGGTGAAGCATGAGCCGCTCGCCGTGAAGCTGCCGACGCCTCCCACCGGTGCGAAATGGGCGGACCCGCTGAAGGCGATCGATCGCGTCGTCTACCGGGCCGATGGCGAGGGTTTCCTGCCCGATGCCTTTGAGCATGTGTTCGTCGTGCCGGCGGACGGCGGCACGGCGCGCCAATTGACCACGGGCCCCTACGACCACCAGGATCTCACCTGGACTCCCGACGGACGCGAATTGCTGGTCAGCGCGAATCGCCGCGCCGACGCCGACATGGTGCCTGCGGACAGCGAGATCCATGCGATCGACGTGGCGAGCGGCGCGATTCGCGCATTGACGAAGCGCTTCGGTCCCGATGACGCGCCGGCCGTTTCGCCGGACGGCAAGCTGGTGGCCTACACGGGATTCGACGACCGTTACCAGGGCTACCAGCGCAAGCGCCTCTACCTGCTGCGCCGCGACCAAGGCGAGATCCGCGAGCTGGCGGGCGCGCTCGATCGCGATGTCGTAGAGCCGACCTGGAGCCGCGACGGAAAGAAGATCTATTTCCAGTACGACGATCAGGGCCGGACCAAGATCGCCACGGTCGATCTCGCCGGAAAGGTCGCGGTGCTCACCGACGATCTCGGCGGCGAGGGCTGGTCGCGGCCCTACGGCGGCGGCACATTCAGCGTCGCACAGGATGGCGCGATCGCCTACAGCGCGAATGACCCGCTCGCTCCTTCCGATGTCGGCCTGCTGGACCGCGGCAAGCGCCGGCACCTGACTGCACTGAACGCCGACCTGCTGGGCCAGCGCACGCTGGGAGCGGTCGAGGAGATCTGGAGCACGTCACCGACCGACGGCCGCCGCATCCAGAGCTGGCTGATCCATCCGCCCGGCCAGGATCCCGCCAGGAAATATCCGTTGATCCTGGAGATCCACGGCGGACCGTTCGCGAATTACGGCCCGCGATTCGCGGCGGAACTGCAGCTCTACGCTGCGGCAGGTTATGTGGTGCTGTTCTCCAATCCGCGCGGCAGCACGAGCTACGGCGAGGAATTCGGCAACCTGATCCACCACGATTATCCGAACCACGACTACGACGACCTGATGTCGGCAGTGGATGCCGCCATCGCATCCGGCGGCATCGACGACCAGCGGCTGTTCGTGACCGGCGGCAGCGGCGGCGGCGTGCTGACTGCGTGGATCGTCGGCCGGACCGCCCGCTTTGCCGCGGCCGCCGTGCAGAAACCGGTGATCAACTGGACGAGTTTCGTGCTGACCTCGGACGCGACGAATTTCTTCTACAAGTACTGGTTCGAGAATCCGCCGTGGCAGGAACCGGAGGCCTACTGGAAGCGCTCACCGCTGTCGCAGGTCGGGAATGTCACGACGCCCACGATGGTCGTGACCGGCGAACAGGACTACCGAACGCCGATCTCCGAATCCGAGCAGTTCTACCAGGCCCTGCGGCTGCGCGGCGTGGACACGCTCCTGGTGCGCGTACCGGGCGCCTCGCATTCCCTCGACGCCCGACCCAGCCTCCTCATTTCACGCGTCGCCTACATCCTCGCCTGGTTCGCAAAGCACGACCCCTCCGCAACCAAGGCACCGGCGGATTCCGGGGGTGTCGCAGGCTCGTAAGTTCCGGCGGAGCCTGCGACCCCCCGGAATCGCCGGTGCCGTGAAAACGAAAGGGTCGCTCTTCTTCCGAAGAACGACCCTTAACGAGGATTGTGGCGGAGCGGACGGGACTCGAACCCGCGACCCCCGGCGTGACAGGCCGGTATTCTAACCAACTGAACTACCGCTCCAGGTCAGTGGTGGGTGCTGCAGGGATCGAACCTGCGACATTCGCCTTGTAAGGGCGACGCTCTACCAGCTGAGCTAAGCACCCCGGTGGACCGGATACCGGCCCCCTGGGAGGCGCGGAACTATACGGCATCGACCCCACGGTGCCAAGCGCGCGGCGGGCTCGCTCAGTGCGATTGCATCGGCTTGATGCTGCGCCGTCCGGTGCGCCGTTCCGGCTCTTTCGGCGCTTCCGCCGGCGCGGCCGGCGCTGCGGTCGCGACGCTGACGATCGGGCTCTTTTCCATCGCGAATTCGAGCACTTCGTCGATCCACTTGACCGGCCGGATGTCCAGCTTGTCCTTGATGTTCTCGGGAATCTCGACGAGATCCTTTTCATTCTCGCTCGGGATCAGCACGGTCTCGATGCCGCCGCGCTGCGCCGCCAGCAATTTTTCCTTCAGTCCGCCGATCGGCAGCACTTCGCCACGCAGCGTGATCTCGCCGGTCATCGCGACATTCGCGCGCACCGGGATTTTCGTCAGCGCCGAAACCAGCGCGGTGCACATGCCGATGCCGGCGCTCGGGCCGTCCTTCGGCGTCGCGCCCTCGGGCACGTGCACGTGCACGTCCACTTTCTGGTAGTAATCGCCCTCGACGCCCAGCATGTCGGCGCGGCTGCGCACGACCGTCATCGCGGCCTGTATGGATTCCTGCATCACCTCGCCGAGCTGGCCGGTGAACAGCAGCTTGCCCTTGCCGGGCACGACGGCGGCTTCGATGGTCAGCAGTTCGCCGCCGACCTCGGTCCAGGCGAGACCCGTGACCTGGCCGACGCGGTTCGCTTCCTCGGCCTTGCCGTAACGGAAGCGGCGCACGCCCAGGAAGTCGTTGAGGTTGTCGGTCGTCACCGAAATCTGCTTCAGCGCCGGGTCGAGCAGCAGCCGCTTGACCGCCTTGCGGCAGATCTTCGCGGTCTCGCGCTCGACATTGCGCACGCCCGACTCACGCGTGTAGTAGCGGATGATGTCGAGGATTGCCGGATCAGCAATCTCGAGTTCGCCGTCCTTGAGGCCGTTCTGCTTGACCTGCTTCGGCAGCAGGTAGCGGCGCGCGATGTTCTGTTTCTCGTCCTCGGTGTAGCCGGGCAGCCGGATCACTTCCATGCGGTCGAGGAGCGGCGCCGGGATGTTCAGCGTGTTCGCCGTGCAGACGAACATGACCTCGGACAGGTCGAAGTCGACCTCGAGGTAGTGGTCCGCGAATGACGAGTTCTGCTCGGGATCCAGCACCTCGAGCAGCGCGGACGACGGGTCGCCGCGGAAGTCCATGGACATCTTGTCCACTTCGTCGAACAGGAACAGCGGATTGCGCACGCCGGTGCGCGCCATGTTCTGCAGCACCTTGCCCGGCAGCGAGCCGATGTAGGTGCGGCGATGGCCGCGGATCTCGGCCTCGTCGCGGACGCCGCCGAGCGACATGCGCACGAACTTGCGATTCGTCGCGCGCGCGATCGACTGGCCGAGCGAGGTCTTGCCGACGCCGGGCGGGCCGACCAGGCACAGGATCGGGCCTTTCAGGCGCTTGACGCGCTGCTGCACCGCCAGGTACTCGACGATGCGTTCCTTGACCTTCTCGAGCCCGTAGTGGTCCTCGTCGAGGACCTGCTGGGCAGCGGCGATGTCGAGGTGGACCTTGGTGCGCTTCTTCCACGGCACGCGGACCAGCCAGTCGACGTAATTGCGCACGACGGTCGCTTCGGCGGACATCGGCGACATCAATTTCAGCTTGTTGAGCTCGGCCGTCGCCTTCTCGCGGGCCTCCTTCGGCATGCCGGCCTTGGCGATGCGTTTCTCCAGGTCGCCGAGCTCATTCGGCGCGTCCTCGAGGTCGCCCATTTCCTTCTGGATCGCCTTCATCTGCTCGTTGAGGTAATACTCGCGCTGGCTCTTTTCCATCTGCGTCTTGACGCGGCCGCGGATCTTCTTCTCGATCTGCAGCACTTCCATCTCGCCCTCGATCAGGGTCATGACCGCCTCAAGGCGGTTACGGACGTCCTGCATCTCGAGGACTTTCTGCTTCTCGCTGAGCTTGAGCGCCATGTGGGCGGCGACCGTGTCGGCCAGCCGGCCGGGCTGCTCGATGCCGGCCAGTGACGTCAGGATCTCCGGCGGCACCTTCTTGTTGAGTTTTACGTACTGCTCGAAGTGCGAGACGACCGAGCGCGTCAGCACGTCGACCTCGCGCTCGTCGTACTGCTCGATATCGGGCAACGGGGTCATGTCGGCGGCGAAATAGCCGTCCACGTCCATGCCCTCGACCATCGCGCGGGCGACGCCCTCGACCAGCACCTTGACCGTGCCGTCGGGCAGCTTCAGGAGCTGCAGGATGGTCGCGACCGTGCCGACCGTGTACAGGTCGCGCGGCTTCGGATCGTCGACGTCGGCCGCCTTCTGCGCCACCAGCAGGATCTGCTTGTCGCGGCGCATGGCTTCGTCGAGGGCCAGGATGGACTTGTCGCGCCCGACAAACAGCGGGATGACCATGTGCGGATAGACGACCACGTCGCGCAGCGGCAGAACCGGCACGCGGGTCGACTGGGGGGTCTTGGCGGGCTTCTTGGTCTCGTCGGTCACTGAAGAATCCTCTGGCGCGCCGACACCGGCGCCGCCGCTGGTCTATGGGAAGGATACGTCATGGGGGCGACCGTTGTGCTGCACAAGTCGCATTCTCCCGGGGAGGCCGGACGGCTTCCCGGGTAATGGATCACAAACGGAAAAGCGCGGTCAGTGTCCGTCGGAACCGGCGGCGCGGCGGATTTCGGCAGGCGCGATCTGGGGCTCGTCGTTGCGATACACCAGGTAGGGCTTGCTGTCGCCCAGGATCACGGTCTCGTCCACTACGACCTTCGCGACGTTCTTGAGCGACGGCAGGTCGTACATGATGTCGAGCAGCACGTTTTCGAGGATCGTGCGCAGCCCGCGGGCCCCGGTCTTGCGATCCATGGCCTTGCGGGCGACCGCGCGCAGGCCGTCGTCCCGGAGCTCGAGGTCCACGCCCTCCATCTCGAACAGGCGCGCGTACTGCTTGGAAAGGGCGTTGCGCGGCTGCGTCAGGATGGTGACCAGCGCCTCCTGGTCCAGCTCCTCGAGGGTCGCGACCACCGGCAGGCGGCCGACGAACTCCGGGATCAGGCCGAACTTGATCAGGTCCTCGGGCTCGACGTCCTTGAAGAGGTCGGCGCCCGCCGGCCGCTCGGATGGCGCCCGCACTTCGGCCGCGAAACCGATGCCGCCGCGGCTGCTGCGCTTTTCGATGATCTTCTCGAGGCCCGCGAAAGCGCCGCCGCAGATGAACAGGATATTGCCGGTATCGACCTGCAGGAATTCCTGCTGCGGGTGCTTGCGGCCGCCCTGCGGCGGTACCGAGGCGATCGTGCCCTCGATCAGCTTCAGGAGCGCCTGCTGCACGCCCTCGCCCGACACGTCGCGCGTGATCGACGGGTTGTCGGACTTGCGCGAGATCTTGTCGATCTCGTCGATGTAGACGATGCCGGTCTGCGCCTTCTCGACGTCGTAGTCGCACTTCTGAAGGAGCTTCTGGATGATGTTTTCGACGTCCTCGCCGACATAGCCCGCCTCGGTCAGCGTCGTCGCATCGGCGATCGTGAACGGGACATTCAGCAGCCGCGCCAGCGTCTCGGCCAGGAGCGTCTTGCCGCAGCCGGTCGGGCCGATCAGCAGGATGTTGCTCTTGGAGAGCTCGACCTCATCCTTGTCCGCGCGGTGGCGCTTGTCGCCGGGCTTGGCCTGCAGGCGCTTGTAATGGTTGTAGACGGCGACCGCGAGGATCTTTTTCGCGCGGTCCTGGCCGATCACGTATTCGTCGAGGACCTTGCGGATCTCGTGGGGCTTCGGCAGGCGGTCGCGGGAGCGCTCCTGCTTCTCCTCGAGCTCCTCGCGGATGATGTCGTTGCAGAGTTCGACGCACTCGTCGCAGACGAACACCGACGGGCCGGCGATCAGCTTGCGTACCTCGTGCTGGCTCTTGCCGCAGAACGAGCAGTACAGCAGCTTGCCGTCGTCGTGTTTGCCCCGGGTATCGTCGACCATTCAGTGCCCTCAGTGGCCGGCCGGTGCCGGCAAGCGTCTTATAGCATGCCGAATCCGGCGGGGTAAAATCCTTTTTTCCTCAGTCAGTTACCAGCGCTACCTTGCGCTGTATCTCACTCGCTCTTGCCCAGCGTCGGCAACTGGCCGCGCTTTTCGAGAACGCCGTCCACGATTCCGTATTCCTGGGCCTGTTCGCCGCTCATGAAGTTGTCGCGGTCGGTGTCCTGGCGGATCTTGTCGATCGCCTGGCCGCAGTGGAACGACAGGATCTTGTTGATGCGGTCGCGCGCATCCAGGATCTCGCGAGTGTGGATCTCGATGTCCGTCGCCTGGCCCTGGAAGCCGCCCAGCGGCTGGTGGATCATGATCCGCGAATTCGGCAGCGCGTAGCGCTTCGCCTTCGCACCCGCGGCCAGCAGGAGCGCACCCATGCTCGCCGCCTGGCCGACGCAGATCGTGCTGATGTCCGGCTTGATGAATTGCATCGTGTCGTAGATCGCGAGTCCCGCCGACACCGACCCGCCCGGTGAATTGATGTACAGGTGAATGTCCTTGTCCGGATTCTCGGACTCGAGGAACAGGAGCTGCGCAACGATCAGGTTCGCCATCTGGTCGTGCACTTCGCCGACGATGAAGACGACCCGCTCCTTCAGCAGGCGCGAATAGATGTCGTAGGAGCGCTCGCCGCGAGCGGTCTGCTCGACGACGATCGGCACCAGGTTGAGGGACTGCGTCTCGTTTCTGCTTGTCACCAATTCACCTCATCCCTCGGACGCCGGGTCAGCGCCGAAGTTCATGATCTCCTTGAAGCTGCTCGGCTGGTCCTCGACCCTGGCGACGCCCACCACGTGCGCCACGACCTGGTCCTCGAGCACCGACATCTGCAAGCTGGCGCATTGCGGCCTCGCTCTGCAGATATTGCTGCCGCGCCGCCTCCGGATCCGAGAAGCCGGCCACGATTTCGTCGAGCCGATCCTGCACGCGAGCGACGTCCGGCTGGATGCCGGCCCTGCGTATCACTTCGTTCAGGATCAGGCCGAGCGCCACGCGTTTCCTGGCGGACGCCTCGAAGGGCTCGCGCGGCGGCAGCTGGCGGGCGCTCTTGGCGCCCATCCGGCGCAGCATGTCCACCTGCATGTCGCGGATTTCGGCTTCGACGAGCGCATTCGGCACGGCGATCGGGTTGGCCGCGAGCAGCTGCTCCATGACCTGCGTCTTGAGCCGCGCCTGCACCGCCTGGGCGAGTTCGCGCTGCATGTTCTCGCGCACCTCGGAGCGCAGCGCCTCGACCCCGCCATCGCCGACGCCGAAGGCCTCGCAAAACGCGGCGTCCACCTCGGGGAGCTTCCCTTCCTCGACCTTGTGCACGGTCGCGGTGAAGCGCGCCGTCTTGCCGGCGATCTTCGCGACCTGGTAGGCGTCCGGAAAATGCAGCTCGAATTCGCGGGTCTCGCCGGCGGCGGCGCCGCGGACGCCGTTCTCGAAATCCGGCAGCAGGCGATTGCTGCCGAGCGTGACCACGAGGCCCTCGCTCTTGCCGCCCTCGAACGGCTCGCCGTCGATCCGGCCCTCGAAATCGAGCGTCACGCGATCGCCATCGGCGCAGCCGCGCGGGACGGTGACGTAATCGGGTCTCTGCTTGCGCAGGCTGTCGATCATCGTGTCGAGGTCGCCGTCCGTGACGGCCGCCTGCGGCCGCAACAGCGCGAGCGACTCGAGGCCGCGCAATTCGAACTGCGGATAGATCTCGAAGGTCGCGACGTAGCGCAGCTCGCCCGCTTTCTCGGGTCCCTGCGGCTCGATGCGCGGCCCGCCCGCCGGGACCAGCTTCTCCTGGCGCACGGCCTCGGCGAAGGTCTCGCGGATCAGGTCGGAAACGACCTCCTCCTGGACCTGCGGGCCGTAATGCTTGCGGACGACATGGATCGGCGCCTTGCCGGGACGGAACCCCTTGATGCGCACCGTGCGGCTGACCTTCAGCAGGCGGGCGTCCACCTGCTGCTTGACGCGGTTCGCCGGGACCGACACCTGCATGCGCCGTTCCAGGCCCGTTAGCGACTCGACTGAAACCATCATCTGTCCGTCAACCTCGTGGTGCGAAAGGAGAGACTCGAACTCTCAAGGGTTTCCCCACCGGAACCTAAATCCGGCGCGTCTGCCAATTCCGCCACTTTCGCATCTGGAACCGGCCCTGAACGCTTGCCCGCCCTGCGATACAGCCAATAAGTATAGCGTAAGGTCAGCGGCGTCCCCGGCGGCGCCGGACCCATGCCGTGCGCCAGGCAGGCGATCACGCTCGGCAGCACGAAGGCTGCCAGCACGATGACGGTGGATTCGCACTCGCCCGGCGACGATGCCGGCGTAGGTGCCGAGATAGATGAACGCGATCGTGACCGCAGCCGCGAGGATCGCGCCGATCTTCAGTGCCGCGAGCGCCGACTCGATCGGCGTCGGGTCGTCATCGGCGGTCGGGCCGCCCGGCCAGTGGTAGGTCGGTTCGGGAATCTGGCGGCGTGGCTCCAAGCGGCGCCTCCGTGAAGGTCTGGTGGGCCATGTAGGACTCGAACCTACAACCTACGGATTAAGAGTCCGGAGCTCTACCAATTGAGCTAATGGCCCATGTCTGTGGGGCGAGCGACGGGATTCGAACCCGCGACGGCCGGAATCACAATCCGGGGCTCTACCAGCTGAGCTACGCCCGCCAATGTCCCTTGTTGCCTGTCGGGGGCCCAGCAATGGCGCGCCCGGCAGGACTCGAACCTGCAACCGCCGGCTTAGAAGGCCGGTGCTCTATCCGATTGAGCTACGGGCGCCAAACTCCTGCCCGAGGCGCCGCCAGTTCAATGGTCGGGGCAGAGGGATTTGAACCCCCGACCCTCTGCTCCCAAAGCAGATGCGCTACCAGACTGCGCCATGCCCCGCCAGACGACCTGTCGGTTGCCACCGCGCCGGGCCCTCCGGCCTGCGCGCGGGCCCGCATCTTACGGAGGCATCCGCGAACCCGTCAATTTGCGGTTGCATGCAACAGTCCGTCGCACAAGGAATTCCGATCATCTGTTCTTTTCATGCAACAGTAGTAAATGCCCTGCGAACGGGTGTAGATTCTGGCTTATCCAATCGCGCTGCGATTGTAGTTTTTCCGCAACATGGGGGATTGATCGATGAAAAATGGAACACCGCTTGCTCGGGCCATCCGGCTCGCGATCGGGGGAGCCGTCGGATTGACGACGGTGCTGGCGGCGCCGCTGGCGTTTGCGCAGGACGACCAGGAGATTGTCGTCATCGGTTCGCGCATCGCACACAGCGGTGACTTCGAGGGTCCGTCGCCGGTCCTCACAGTCGATCGCGAGGCGATCGAGAAATCCGGTTACACCGAACCTGCAGCAGTTGCTGGAGAAGATCCCGGTCAACGGCAACGGCGCATTCTCGACGCGCGGCAATAACCAGGATTCGACCGCGAATGGCGCGGCATCGATCAGCCTGCGCGGCCTCGGCGCCGACGCGACCCTGGTGCTGGTCAACGGCCGGCGCGTCGCGATCAGCTCGTTCGCCGAAAGCATCACGACGAACTTCGTCGACATCAACACGATCCCGGTCGCGGCGATCGAGCGGGTCGAGGTGCTGAAGGATGGCGCATCCGCCGTGTACGGCTCGGACGCGGTCGCGGGTGTCGTCAACATCGTCCTGCGCAAAGACTTCGACGGCTTCGAAGTGTCGGCGGGTTATGGCGACGTCACGAGCGGCAGCGCCTCGGAGATGAACGCTTCGGCGTCTGGGGCTCGAGCGGCGAAGACTCGAACTTCACGATGATCTTCGACTACTTCAAGAACGACACGCTGTCGAACAGCGAGCGCGGCCAGTTGGGTTCCGCGAACAATTCAGCATTTGGCGGCGACGACTATCGGTCTTCGCGCGGATTCCCGGGCCGCTTCTTCGTCGATGACGGCGAAGCCGGGCCAGGATCATCACGATCGATCCAGGCTGCCCGGCCGGAAGCATCGCCGGCCAGACCTGCCTCTATGACTACGGCCCGTGGAACCTGCTGGTTCCGGAGTCGGAGCGCACCGGCCTCCTGCTGCTGGGCCACAAGGCCCTGACGCCGGGTGTCGAGGTGTTCACGGAAATCGCAGTCCAGCACAACAATTCGCTCGCCCAGGGCGCGCCGACGCCGCTGGATGAGACCGCCGGACTGACATTGACCAACCACCCGAACGATCCGTACCCGACCACCAATGCCGTGGGCATCAGCCGCTTCCGCACCGTGGACGCGGGCCCGCGCCAGTGGAGCATCGAGACCGACAACCTGCGCGCCGTCGTCGGACTGCGCGGCAAGGTGAGCGACTGGGACTGGGAAGTGGGCCTGCAGCGCGCGCGCAGCGAGTCCACGCAGACCGGCAACCGCCACCAGGGCTGGGTGCGCACGGACTTCCTGCAGACAGAACTCACGGCCGGCAATTACAACCCGTTCGGTGGAGTCATCAACTCCCAGGACGTGCTCGACCGGATCAGGACGAGCCTGGTGCGCCAGGGCCACTCCGACCTGACGATGTACGACGCCCAGATCACCGGCCCGATCTTCGACATGGGCGGCGGCCCGGTGATGATGGCGGCAGGACTCGAGTATCGCGACGAGAGCGTGGCCGACCAGCCGGACGACCAGTTCGTGCGCGGCCTGATCTTCGGCACCGAGGCGGTGTCCGCGGCGGCCTCCCGCAACAACTGGTCCGCGTTCGCCGAGTTCTCGGTGCCTCTGGCCGAGTCCCTCGAATTGTCGCTGGCCGGTCGTTATGACGACTACAGCGATTTCGGCAACACGACCAACCCGAAGGTGGCATTGCGCTGGTCGCCGACCGACCAGATCGCGTTCCGCGCCTCCTGGGGCCAGGGCTTCCGTGCCCCGTCGCTCGCGCAGATCGGCCTCGGGCCTTCCCAGGAATCGGAGTTCTTCACCGATACCTATGCTTGCGCGGACAACGTGGTGTATTGCCCGCCGGATCCAAACAATCCGAATACTGACTTCCTGATCATTTTCTCGGGTAATCCGAACCTGGACCCGGAGACGTCGGAGACCTTCAACATCGGCGCGGTCTGGCAGCCGACGCCGGAGGTCAACCTGTCGCTCGATTTCTGGGAAATCACCCAGGACCACAAGATCGACGAGGTGCCGCGCATCTTCATCTACACGCAGGAGTGCAACAACCAGGCCAGCACGATCTGCGTGCGCGGCGCACCGCTCGCCGGGCGACACGCTGGGTCCGCTGTCGTTCATCCGCAGCGGCTTCGTCAACATCAGTTCGCAGAAGGCGCAGGGCATCGACCTGGCAGCCTACTGGAACCTGGGCGGGCTGGGTGCCGGCAACCTGACCCTCGGTCTCGACTTGTCGCACTTGATGAAGTTCGAGAAGACGTTACTCGATGGCACGGGCCTTGCGTTCGAGACGCAGGACTTCACGGGCGAGTATGAGTATCCGGAGGATCGCGCCCAGTTGACGGGCGACTACCAGGTCGGGGATTGGGGCTTCCGGACGAGCGTGAACTACATCAGCTCGTTCAAGGATTTCCGGTTCCTGTCACCGCCGGTGACCACGTCTGTTCCGACCATTGATTCCTTCACGACGGTGAACCTCCAGGTCTCGTTCACGGGAATCAAGAACACGAAGGTGTCGTTCAGCGTCGACAATGCGTTTGACGAACTGCCGCCGGTCGCGATCGGCGACGGCGATTCGGACGTCTACGGCTATGTGTCGAGCACGCACAACCCGCGTGGACGGTTCTGGAGCCTGAAGTCGACTTACTCGTTCTGAGGCCCGGCAATCCGGACGGGAAAGGGGCGCTTCGGCGCCCCTTTTCTTTTGCCCGCCGCTCGCTCGCAGCCGGGTGGACGGTTACTGCCAGCGCCAGCTGGTGCCCGCCGGCCCGTCCTCGAGGACCACGCCGTGGCGGGCGAGCTCGTCGCGGATCCGGTCGGATTCCGCAAAATTCCGCGTCCGCCGCGCCTCGGTGCGGGCCGCGACGAGGCGATCGATCTCGATGGGATCGGGTCGGCCGGCAGCAGTCTCCGCAGCGCCCGTCAGTTCCGAATGGGTGGACAGCCAGGCCTCCGCCGGCTCGGCGAGGAGGCCCAGGATGGCGCCAAGCGCGCGCAGTTCCGCGGCCAGTGCTGCAGCGCCCTGCCCGCCCGCTGACTTGACGACATTCAGCTCGCGCGCGAGCGACTGCATCGCGGCGAGCGCCTCGGGCGTGTTGAAGTCGTCGTTCATTGCCTCGGTGAATTGCCGCGTCGCAGCCCCGGGTTCGTAACGCGACGCCGGTGTCACGTCGCGCAGCGCCAGGTACAGGCGCTGCAGTGCGGAGTCCGCCTGGCGCAGGTTGTCCTCGCCATAGTTGATCGGCCCGCGGTAATGGCTCGACAGCACGAAGGCGCGCAGCACTTCGGGCCGCAGGCGCGGCAGCACCTCGCGCACCGTGAAGAAATTTCCCAGCGACTTCGACATCTTCTCGTCGTTGACGCGCACGAAGCCGTTGTGCATCCAGATGTGCACGAATGGCGTGCCGCAAGCCGCGCAGGATTGCGCGATTTCATTCTCGTGATGCGGAAACTTGAGATCCATGCCGCCGCCGTGGATGTCGAAATACCCGCCGAGGAGCGCAACCGCCATCGCCGAACATTCGATGTGCCAGCCGGGGCGGCCGGGGCCCCAGGGCGAGTCCCAGGACGGCTCGCCGGGCTTCGCCTGCTTCCACAGCACGAAATCGAGCGGGTCGCGCTTTTGCTCGTCCACCTCGACGCGCGCCCCGGCGCGCAGGTCGGCGAGCTTCTTGCCCGACAGCCGACCGTAGTCTTTGAAGCTCGCGACCGAATAGAGCACGTCGCCGCTGGTACCGACATACGCATTGCCCTTGGCAACCAGCGTCTCGATCATCGCGACGATCTCGGGCATGAATGCGGTCGCTCGCGGCTCATGATCGGCGGGCAGCACGCCGAGGGCCGCGAGGTCCTCGTTCATCGCATCGATGAAACGCGCAGTCAGCCCCTCGACGGACTCGCCCTGTTCGCGCGCGCGATGGATGATCTTGTCGTCCACGTCGGTGATGTTGCGCACGTAGTTGACCTGGTAGCCGCTCGCCCGGAGCCAGCGGCGCACGATGTCGAAGGCGATCTGCGAGCGCGCGTGCCCGACATGGATATGGTCATAGACGGTCATGCCGCACACGTACATCCCGACCTTGCCGGGAACGAGTTCGCGGAATGGCTCCTTGCGGCCGGTCATCGAGTTGTGGACCTGGAGCATCGGCTGCGGCCTCAATGGACCCTGGCCGCACCGGCGAGGCGCGCACGCACCACGGCCGGGGGAATCGCGGGCAGCAGGGCCGCGAGTTCGGGCCCGTCGCGCCGTCCCGTCAATGCGATGCGAAGCGGCATGAAAAGCGCAGCGCCCTTGCGCCCGGTGCGCTGCTTGAGCTCCTTGCCGAGCGCGGCGAAATCGCCACCGGTCTCACGGTAGGCGGCGAGCGCGGCTTCGAAGAATGTCGGCCCCGCCTCGGTGAGCACCGCGCTGTCCTGCGCGGCCAGCGGCGCGAGTTCACCGCGCAGCACCGGGAGCCAGTCCGCGGCATCGGCCGGGAACAGGAGATTGCCGCGCAGGAGCGCCGCGAGTTCCAGGCGCTCCGCGGCCGACCAGTCGGCGGGCCATTCGGCGCCGAGCCAGTCCACGGCCTGCCCGGGCGTCAGGCGGCGGACGGCTTCGCGCTGCCAGTGATCGAGCTGGGCCGCATCGAACTGCGCCGGCGCGCGGCCGAGCCGGTCGAGACTGAAGCACTTGGCGAAATCCGCGGGATCCACCCACTCGTCCGGCGCGCCCGCATGACCGAGCCGCAGCAGGTAATTGCCGACGGCCGCGGCGAGATAGCCGCGGGCGCGCAATTCGCCGACCGTGGCGCTGCCGCGGCGCTTGGACAGCGGCGCGCCGCTCGCGTCCACGAGCAGCGGCAGGTGGCCATAGCGCGGCGCCGGCAACGCAAGCGCCTCGAGCAGCAGGAGCTGGCGCGGCGTGTTGCTCAGGTGATCGTCTCCGCGCAGCACCTGGGTGACGCCCATCAGCGCGTCGTCGACGGCATTGCAGAAAAAGAACATCGGGCCGCCGTCGGCGCGCCGCACGACGAAATCCCCAATTGTCGCGGCGGCGACGGACTGGAGTCCGCGCACGAGATCCTCGAACTCGACGATCCGAGATTCCGGTACGCGGAACCGCCAAGCGGGCTCGCGGCCCTCCGCCGCGCGCGCGGCGCGCCCCGCCGCGTCGAGACTGCGGCAGGTGCCGGGATAGCGCGGCGGCTGACCCGCGGCAAGCTGCGCGCGGCGCGCGACGTCGAGCTCGAGCGGCGTGCAATAGCAGGGATAGCTGTGGCCGTCGCGCTCGAGCTTCGCGTAAAGCCCTTCGTAGATCGAACCGCGTTCCGACTGGCGATAGGGGCCGCGGCCGTCGTCGTGATCCGGGCCGGCGTCCCAGGTGATGCCCATCCACGCGAGATCGGCGAGCTGAAGCGCGATGAACTCAGGGGAACTGCGACCGCTGTCCGTGTCCTCGATACGCAAAATGAAGCGCCCGCCGGAGGCTCGTCCCAGCAGGAAGCTGAAGAGCGCCGTCCGCGCATTGCCGAGATGCAATGCGCCGGTCGGGCTGGGTGCGAATCGCGTGACGATCTTCGGGTCCATTGGCGGAACAGTCTACGGGATCGGACCGGGCGTCTCACGCGCCCGGGTGCGCTAATATCCCGGCGAGGAATCCATCCATGCTGCGACGTGCCTTCATCCTGCTGGTCGTCCTGGTCCCCGCGCTGGCGGGCGCCCAGGCAACGAGTTCGCTCGTGCCGCGCGTCCAGGTCGAGACGTCCGAGGGGACCTTCGTGCTGGAGCTCGACACGGTGCGCGCACCGCTGTCCGCCGAGAACTTCCTGCGTTACGTGCGTGACGGATTCTATGACGGCACGGTCTTCCACCGGGTCATCCCGAACTTCGTCGTGCAGGGCGGCGGCTTCGACCCCGGCCTGTCGGAGCGGAAGGGCCATGCATCGATACCCAATGAGAGCGGCAACGGCCTGTCGAACCGCCGCGGCACGCTCGGCCTCGCGCGCGAGGAAAGCCCCCATTCCGGCTCGTCGCAGTTCTACATCAACCTGATGGACAACGCCGGGCTCGATCCCCTGCCCAGTCGCTGGGGCTACGCCGTGTTCGGCCGCGTGGTCGAGGGCATGGACGTGGTGGATCGCATCGCGCACCTGCCGACTGAGACCGTCGAGAAATTCGGCACCGACGTCCCGGTCGCGCGTCCGTTCATCAAGCGTGCCTGGGTCATCGAGTCCGGACCGGCGCCCGCTCCGGCTCCCGTTCCCGTTCCCATTCCCGAAAAACCTGAGTGAGCACCTGGTTCGTTTCCGACCTGCACCTGGATCCGGCAGCCCCGGAAATCGCCGCGCGCTTCCTCCGATTCCTCGACGGACCGGCCCATGGGGCCGCTTCCCTGTACCTGCTCGGCGACATCTTCGAGGCCTGGCTCGGCGACGACGACCCCGAGCCCGCCCATCGCGAAGTGATCGCGGCGCTCGCGGCCGTCAGCGCGCGTGGCACCTTGCTCTATCTGATGCACGGCAATCGCGATTTCCTGATCGGTGAACGCTTCTGCGCCGAGACCGGCGCCACGCTCCTCGATGACCCTGTCATCGCGACCCTCGGGACGGACCGCGTGCTGTTGAGCCATGGCGACGGGCTGTGCGTGGACGATGGCGCCTACCAGCGGCTGCGCGCGCTGGTTCGCGATCCCGACGTCCGGCGCGGATTTGCGGCATTGCCGCTCGCGAGCCGGCGCCGGCTCGCGAGCGAGGCTCGGGCGGGCAGCCGCGCGCACCTGGCCGCCGCGGGCGAGTACATCACCGATGTCAACCAGGCCGCGGTCGAGGCGCTGATGCGCGCGGCGGGCGTGCGCACCTTGATTCACGGCCATACCCACCGCCCCGCCACGCACCGGTTCACGGTCGACGGCGACGACTACACGCGGATCGTGCTGGGCGCCTGGCACGGCGGCGCGGATGTGCTGCACTGGAATCGCGAGGGTTACCGGCTGCAGCCCTGCCCCTGCTGAGGCAGGTTTCGTTCAATCACGATCGAGCTCGTCCCGTTCGTATTCCCGGACCGCGTCCAGGAGATGCTCGGCGCTCCCGTAGCGGCGCGCCGGATCTTTCGCGATGCAGTTGTAGAGCAGGCCCTCGAGATGCTTGAGGGCGGCCGGCAGCTCCGGAAGCGGCGCGTGCGCGTGCTTGTAGATCACCTGCATCGGCGTGCCGGCGACATAGGGCTTACGGCGCATCAGCATCTCGTAGAAGATGATCCCGAGGCTGTAGATGTCGCTGCGCGCGTCCGTGTCCTTGCCGTGGCCCTGCTCCGGGCTCATGTAGTACGGCGTGCCGAAGATCTCGCCGCTGCCGGTGATCGCCGCATCGAGTTCGAGCTGCTTCGACAATCCGTAATCGATCAGCGCCACCGACGATTCGTCGCGCAACATCACATTGCCAGGCTTCAGGTCGCGGTGCAGGACACCCGCCGCGTGCAGGACCTTGAGCGCCTCGACCATCTGCCGCAGGAACACCAGCGCCTGCAGTGGCTGGATGACGCTCTTGATCCTCGTGCGCAGGTCGCCGAGCGGGAAGTACTCCATCGCGATGTAGGCATGGTCGTCGCTGACGCCGAAGTCATGGACCCGGGCGATGTTCGGATGATGGATGTCGGCGGCGATCTGGTACTCGCGCAGGAAGCGGTCGAAGGTCTTTGCCCCGGAACCGTTGTCGGGGGGCTGGCGCAGCACCTTCAGGACGACCTGCTCACCGCTGCGCTCGCTCAGCGCCAGGTACACGGAGGACACCGGGTTTTCTGCGATCTCGCTGACCAGCTTGTAGCCGCGGATCGTCGCATCGCCGAAGCGCGTCGCGCGCGGCGAATCGTCCACGCGCGGCGCCGGTGGCTGGGACTGGCCGCGCCGCGACTGCGCGCCGCGCAGCGCCGCAATGAGCCGCGCATGGTCGATCTTCGACTTCCACAGGCAGGCGTGCGCACCGACCGCGAGCGCCTCCTCCTCGGATTCCGCGTCCGGCGTGGAAAGGAAGAAGATCACCGGTGGGAATCCATTGCGGCGGCACAGGTCGCGAAGCCAGACCGAAACCGTCCTTCTCGCCCGGCGCGTCGCCCAGCAGGACGGCGTCGTAGGCGCTGCCGGAGAAATCGGCGGGCAGCTTGCCGCGTGCGACGGGATCGTATTCGGCGATCGACGGCGAATCGAACCCGGTCGATACGTGATGCGCAAGCAGCCGCCGGTAGACTCCCTGTTCGTCGATGATCAGAACCCGGGCGGTCATGCCGTTCATTTTAGCCTGAGGGCCATCACGAGGTCGCCGACATTCGTGCCGGTCGGACCCGTGTAGACCAGGTCGCCGGACGCCTCGAGCAGGCTGCCGCTGTCCGCGGCCGCGAGGCATCTCGCGGCGTCGAATCCGGCCTCGCGAGCGCGCGCGAGCGTTCCGCCATCGACGATCGCGCCGGCATCCTCGCTCGCGCCGTCACGCCCGTCGGTGCCGGCCGCGAGGATCACGAGCTCCGGATGGCCTGCAATCTGCTGCGCCGCCGACAGCGCGAAATGCTGGCAACGCCCGCCGCGGCCGGGCCGTGCAGGCAGCCGCACGACGGTCTCGCCGCCCCAGAGCTCCAGGTTTCGGGCCCCGACGGCGAACTGATGGCAGACGTCGCGCGCCGCAGCTACCGCATCGCCCGAGAGCCGCTTCGAGGCGCGTATGGCGTCGAGGCCGCGCCCGCGCGCGGCGCGCAGTGCCGCCTCCAGCGCATCGTCGAGGCAGCCGACCAGCGCGACCCTGTCCACGCCCGCGAGCAGGCCGGACCCGACCACTGCCGGATCGTCGCCCGGCACGTCGGAGATCATCAGTCCTTCGACCGCGCATTCCTTGAAGTGCCCGGCCAGCCGGCCGGCCTTGACGAGCGAAAGCGCAGCGCGGCGCGCGTTCAGCGCCAGGATGTCGACGGCCTCCGCATGCGCCCATTCATTGAGCCGCTGCAGCTTCTCGAGCGTGACGCCCGGTGCGAGCACCTCCAGGAGCGACGACGCCCCGCCGGAAACGAGCAACAGCACGCGACTCCCCGCGGGGGTCGCCGCCGCAAACGCAAGGGCCGCCTCGCCGGCCGCGAGACTTCGCTCGCCGGGAACCGGGTGATCGCCCGCGACGCAACGGAACTGGCTGAGTTCACGCAGCTCGTGGCTGAAGCCGTCCTCAGGCGCGATGACGAGCCCGCGATGGACCCGTTCGCCCAGGGCGTCGAGCGCGCCTTCCGCCATCGCCGATGCTGCCTTGCCGACGGCGAGGAGGCTGACCGGCCGTTCGTCGCGGTCCGAAGCGAGGGCCGCGCGCACGCGGCGGCGGCCGTCGACTGCGGAAGAGCGCTGCACGGTACAGCTGCAGCAGGAGCTCGCGGCGTTGGTCGCCCTCTGCGCCGGTCATCGGCGCGAGCGCTCAGACGGCGCGCGCTGCGCGGCCGCCCTGCAGGTCGAGCAGGCGTTGGGCACGCGCCCCGTCCGAGCGATCGCGCTCGAGGCGCGCGAGGTACTCGGCGGAGACGTCGCCGGTGACGTAGTGACCGGAGAAGCAGGAGGTGTCGAAGTCCGTGATGCGCGCGTGGTCGTGGCGGCAGGCGACGATCAGGTCGTCGAGGTCCTGGTACACGAGCCAGTCCGCGCCGATGATCCTCGCCACGTCGTCCTCGCTGTGGCCGGCGGCAACCAGCTCGCGTCGCGACCGGCATGTCGATGCCGTAGACGTTCGGAAAGCGCACGGGCGGCGCCGCCGAGGCGAAATACACCTTGCTTGCTCCCGCCTCGCGCGCCAGGTCGATCAACTGCGCCGAGGTCGTGCCGCGCACGATCGAGTCGTCGACCAAGCAGGACATTGCGCCCGCGGAATTCGAGATCGATCGCATTCAGCTTGCTGCGCACCGACTTCTGGCGCTGTTCCTGTCCCGGCATGATGAAGGTCCGCCCGATGTAGCGGTTCTTGACGAAGCCCTCGCGATACTTGACGCCGAGCGAGAGCGCGAGCTGCGCGGCGCTGGTGCGGCTGGTGTCGGGAATCGGGATCACGACGTCGATGTCGTGGTCGGGCCGCAGGCGCGCGATCTTCTCCGCGAGCTTCTCGCCCATCCGCATGCGCGCCTTGTGCACCGAGATGTTGTCGATGATCGAATCCGGCCGCGCGAAGTAGACGTACTCGAAGATGCAGGGCGTGTGTTGCGCAGCCGGTGTGCATTGCCGCGCGTGCATCCGGCCCTGCAGGTCGATGAAGATTGCCTCGCCTGGCACGACATCGCGGACCAGCGTGAAATCGAGCATGTCGAGCGCGACGCTCTCGGATGCCAGCATCCACTCCGGGCCGCGCGGCGATTCGCGCCGTCCGAGCACCAGCGGCCGGATGCCGTGCGGGTCGCGGAACCCGATGATTCCGTGGCCGACGATCAGCGCGACGACTGCGTAACCGCCGCGGCAGCGGCGGAACACGGCTTCGAGCGCGCGGAACACGTCGGCGGCCTGCGGCCTCGGCGCGGTCGAGCGCTGCAGTTCGCTGGCAAACACATTCAGCAGGACCTCGGAGTCCGAGCGCGTGTTGAGGTGACGGCGGTCCTCCGCGACCATCGTGCGCGTCAGCTCCTCGGCATTCGTCAGGTTGCCGTTGTGGCCGATGCCGATCCCGAACGGCGCGTTCACGTAGAAGGGCTGCGCCTCGTCGGCGCTGTCGCAGCCGGCGGTCGGATAACGCACGTGACCGATGCCGGCATTGCCGGCGAGCAGGCGCATGTCGCGCTCGCGGAAGACGTCGCGGACCAGGCCGTTGTCCTTGCGCGAGAACAGCGCGCTCTCATCCATCGTCATGATGCCGGCCGCGTCCTGGCCGCGGTGCTGCAGCACCGTCAGTGCGTCGTAAATCCTCTGGTTGACCGGCCCGGTACCGACCATGCCGACGATGCCGCACATGGCTCTAGCTCCCGGGGGTCTTGGCGGCGCGATCCAGCAGGTCGGAGGCGGCCGGCTCGGCATAGTGCTCGAGCCAGTTGGCGATGGCTTCGGCCGCCGGCATGGACTTCGTCCTCTGCCACCAGGGCTCGAGGTCGAGATCCACGGCCCGGCCGCCGATCACGAAGCAGGCCGATCACGACGGCAGCGCGCACAATCCCGAACAGCCCGCCGACGATGCGGTCCATGGCAGCAAGGCCCGCCGCGCGCTGGATGAAGTGCCCGACAATCGAACCCACGGCGGCGCCCACCAGCAGCACCAGGAGCAGCACGATCGCCCGGCCGGTCCATTCGCGGATGCCGGGCTCTGCGAGCGCACCGCCCAGCCACGGGTACAGCAGGTAGGCGAAATGCCAGGCCAGCCACAGGCCGATCAGCCATGAAAGCAGTGAAATGGCCTCGCGGACGAATCCGCGCAGGCAGCCCAGGACGAGCGATATCAGCAGGATTGCGGCAAAGAGATGGTCAGCGCCATTCATCGGGCAGTGGCTCCATCAAGGCGAGCCGCATTCTAGCCGAACAGGGTGAAAGCCGCCGGAAGCGTTTCACGGATGCGGCGCAACGACCGGCTGGAATCCATCCTTGCGCAGGCGCTCCGCGATGGCGACGGCGCGCGCGCGGTCCTGCTCCGGTCCGACGCGGACCCGATGCAGCAGCTGTCCGCCGGCCCGGTACTCGAGTACGAATGCCGAATAGCCGCGCGAGCGCAGCTTAGTGACCAGCCCTTCCGCCTTGCTGCGGCTCGAAAACGCGCCCAGCTGCACGGCCCAGGCGCTTGGTTCAGCGGCCGGCGTCTGCGCCGGCGCGCCCGCAGCTGCCGGCTGGGGCGCATCTGGAACCACGGCCGCAGTCTCCGCAGGCGGTAATTCCGACGCTGCCGTGGGCGGCATCGCGGCCGGCAATGCTTCCGGCTTGGCCTGAGCGATTTCGGGCTCCGGCACGAGGCTGTCGCTATCGGCCGATTTCCTGGCACTGCCCAGGTCGATCTCGACGCTCTTCGTCTCCTGCGCCCTGGCCGGCTCGTTCGTGGTGCTGGGTCCCTTCAACACCGCGGGCACGAGCAGCACGATCACCGCCACGAGCACGAGCGCACCGACCAGCCTTTCGCGAATCCTGACGTCCATTGCAGGCGAATTGTATCGTGCGCGCCTGCCTCAAGTCGCGAGACCGAGATGCGCGAGCGCAGGACCCACCGTGTGGAACGAGCCGAACACGAGGATCCTGTCACCCTCCCCGCAGGCGGCATGTGCGCGCTCGCAACCGCCCCCGACGCTGTCCGCCGCCGAAACCGGCGCGGCGGTCAGCAACGCGATTCGCGCGGCGAGCACCGCCTCCGGCTGCGATCGCGGACCGTCGAGCCGGACGGCGATCCATTCCTGCACCTGGCCCGAGAGCGCCGCGATGATGCCGTCGGCGTCCTTGTCCGCCAGGATGCCGCAGACCGCGATCGTGCGCCCGCGCGCCGGGCGAGCCGCGAGACTCGCGGCCAGGGCGCGCGCGGCGTCCGGATTGTGGGCGACGTCCAGGATCCATTCCCGGTCGCGCCGGACGACCTGGAAGCGGCCTGCGAGATGCACACGGGCGAGGCCCGCGCGCACCGCCTCGTCCGGCACCAACAGGCCCGGTTCCGCGGCCTCGAGCACCGCGAGCGCAGTTGCGGCATTCCCGATCTGCATGTTGCCCGCGAGCGCCGGCAGAGGCAGTTCGCGCCGACGTGAACCGAGGCCCAGGTAGTCCCAGCCATCGGGACGTTCGACGAAATCGAAGTCCACGCCGATGCGCGAGAGCCGCGCCCCGCAGTCGGACGCTGCGCGCCCGATGCTCGCCGGCATGTTGCGTGATCCGTAGATCGCCGGCCGCCCCGGCCGGAAGATGCCCGCCTTTTCGATGCCGATCTGCTCGACCGTGTTGCCGAGCCATTCGCGATGGTCGAGGCCGACCGAGACGACGGCGGCGACATCGGCATCGATCAGGTTGACCGCGTCGAGCCGCCCGCCCATGCCGACTTCGAGCACGGCCACGTCCACGCGCTCATGCGCGAAGGCCACGAATGCGGCCAACGCATTCCATTCGAAGAATGACAGCGAGATATCCCCGCGGGCTGCATCGATGCGTTCGAACGCCGTTAACAGCAACTCGTCGTCGATCTCGCGCCCGCTGACGTGGATCCGTTCCTGGTAGCGGATCAGGTGCGGAGACGTGAAGAGGCCCGTGTCATAGCCGGCCTCCGCCAGCAGCGCGTCGAGGGTGGCCGCGACCGAGCCCTTGCCGTTCGTTCCGCCGATGGTGAGCACGATCGCGGGCCTCGCGAGCCCCATGCGACGGTAGACCGCGCCCGCCCGTTCGAGCCCGAGATCAATGACTGTCGGATGCGCGACCTCTTGCCATTCCAGCCAGCCCGCGACGGAGTCGAATCGCACGTGACCCGTCAGCTGGCCGCCGGCGGCCGCCGCAGCAGCATCCGCAACAGACCGGCAATGCGGTCGCGCAGGTCGCGCCGGTCCACGATCATGTCGATCGCCCCGTGCTCGAGCAGGAACTCGCTGCGCTGGAAGCCTTCCGGCAGCGTTTCACGGACCGTCTGCTGGATCACGCGTGGTCCGGCAAAGCCGATCAGCGCGCGCGGTTCGGCGATATTGACGTCGCCGAGCATCGCGAGGCTCGCCGACACGCCGCCGGTCGTCGGATCGGTCTGCACCGAGATGAATGGCAGGCCGTTTCGCGCCAGCACCACGAGCGCGGCGCTCGTCTTCGCCATCTGCAGGAGCGACAGCAGGCCTTCCTGCATGCGCGCCCCGCCGCTCGCCGAGAAGCAGATGAAAGGCATGCGGTGCTCGATCGCATGCTCGACGCCGCGCACGAAGCGCTCGCCGACCACCGAGCCCATCGATCCGCCCATGAATGCGAACTCGAACGCGCAGGCGACGACCTCGATGCCGTCGAGCGCGCCGGCCATCACGACCAGCGCATCGCCCTCGCCAATGGTCTTCTGCGCCGCCATCAGGCGGTCGCGGTAGCGCTTGCTGTCGCGGAAGCGCAGCGGATCCTCGGGCAGCACGTCGGCGGCGAGCTCGGCCACGGTGTCGGGGTCCAGGAAGCGCGTCAGTCGGTCGCGCGCGCCGACCCGCATGTGATGCGCGCATTTCGGGCAGACCTGCAGGTTGCGCTCGATCTCGGGGCGGTACAGCACCGAGTCGCAGGCCGGGCATTTCATCCACAGGCCTTCCGGCACGGAGCGCGTGCGGCGTTCGGTCTTGATCCGCGACGGGATGATTTTCTCGAACCAGGTCACGTCGGCCCCCGCTGACTCTGGCCGGCGATCATAGCCCATGGGTCCGGCGGGACAAGTTCAGGGATCCCCAGGCCTTCGGGATAGCGCACACGCGTCAGGTACAGCCCGAGCGCGGGCGCGGTGATGCCGGCGCGCGCCCGGTCGCGGCTTGCGAGCACCTCCGCGAGCCAGGCTGGCGGCCGCTCGCCGGCGCCGACCGGGACCAGGCTGCCCACGATGTTGCGGACCATGTGGTGCAGGAAGGCGTTCGCCGTGACCTCGATGGTCACAAGGGGCCCCTCGGCCGCAACGCGAATCGTTTCGATACGTCGCCGCGGTGTCTTCGACTGGCATTCGGCGGCACGGAAGGCGGAAAAATCATGTTCGCCGACCAGCGCCTGGGCCGCTTCGTGCATCGCCGCGGCATCGAGGGGCGTCCGCAGCCACCAGACCCGATCGCGCAGCAATGCGGGGCGCGTGGGACGCAACAGGATGCAATAGCGGTAGCAGCGCGCCAGCGCCGAATGACGGGCGTGGAACTGCGCATCGGCCTCAACGGCCCAAAGCACGGAGATCTCGGGTGGAAGGTGGGTATTGGCGCCCAGCACCCAACCGCGCATGGGACGCAGCGCCGTGGTGTCGAAGTGGGCAACCTGGCCGATCGCGTGCACGGCGGCATCGGTGCGGCCGGCGCAGATCGCCTCGACCGGATGATCGGCGACGGATGCCAGCGCGCGCTGGACGTGATCCTGGATTGTCAGCAGGCCGGGCTGCAGCTGCCACCCGGCAAATCGCGCGCCGTCGTACTCGAGGCCGACGGCGAGGCGGCGCCCGCCCTCGCTCACGCTCCCGGCAGCGAGTCGATCAGCCGGCGTGCTTCCTGCTTCTGTGAAGCGCTGCCCTCGGCCAGGACTTCCTGGAGGATGTTGCGGGCCCCATCGGGGTCGCCCATGTCCATGTAGGCGCGCGCCAGGTCGAGCTTCGTGCCGACCTCGCTCATCGTGACCGGCTCAAGGTCGGACAATTGCGGCAATTGTTCCGTCGACATGCGAGCGGTCGCGGCGGTCGTCGGGGAATCGGAACCCTCAGCGGCGCTGCCGACGTCGAGATCGATGCCTGAGTGGTCCACTGCGTCGAGCGATTCGAGCAGGGCCGTGCGATCGGCTTCCGTGATGCGCGAAATGCCGGTCGCATCCGTTCCGCCAGAGGCCGGCGGCATCAAGCGCGTGCTTTCGTCGCGCGCGGAGATCCGCATCGTCTCTTCGACGTGCGAGGCCTGGATCGTGGCGTC
Organism: uncultured Gammaproteobacteria bacterium; assembly: GCA_963747145.1. Taxonomy (GTDB): domain Bacteria; phylum Pseudomonadota; class Gammaproteobacteria; order Steroidobacterales; family Steroidobacteraceae; genus SCUD01. The sequence goes on from CAVVDZ010000005.1 coordinate 48,404, forward strand.
TTCCGCCCCGGTGGGCTCACCGTCGAAGCCGCTCATATCGAGGCCCAGGTCGTCGATTGCCATTTCCGCGGTCGCATCCGTCGAAATCCCGCCGGAGACGGCACGGTCACCGCCGCGCATCCTGAGCGCCGGCGTCTCGACAGTCGGCGTCTCCGAGGACGGAAGTTCGAGGGTCGGCATTTCGACCGTGCCCGGGCCGTTGTGCGGCGAGATTTCCTGCGTCGTGCCGAGGGAAGCCGGGCCCTCGTCCAGGTTGAATTCGAGGATCTCGCGCTCGCCGGTCACGGAATTGCTGTCGCTCACGGCCTGCACCTGGCCCAGGTCGAAGTCCATGCCTTCGTCACCGGCGGGCGCCGAGAGCAGGTCAAGGTCGACGCGGTTGTCGCCGCCTTCCAGACTGAGGTCGACACCGGTCGTGGACTGAACGCCGCCCGCGAACAGCGTTTCGTCGGGGGCGAGCTGGCGGCCCATGATGACGATGCGATCCCAGTCGCCGCCGGCACCGAGGGACTTCTTGAGGTCACGCGCAACCGCAAGGAAGGCCTGGGTATCGCCAGCCACGAAATGAATTTCGGCGAGCTTCAGCTTGAGATCGGTACGGTCGGGCGACTTCTTGAGCGCCATCTTGACCAGGTCGCAGGCCTGGTCGTAAAGGCCGTAGGCCATGTGGAAATCAGCCTCAGCGAGCGGGTCAGCCTGGTCGAGATCCAGCGCCGCCTCGGTGCTGATCGTGTCTTCCTGGCTGGCGGCCGGTGCAGGCGCCTCGACCTTCGGTCGCGCGATCGGGCGCTCCCGCTCTTCGACGACGAAGTCGTTCTCATCGAGCCTTTCGATTTCCTCGGTGCCGCTGCCCTCTTCCTCGTCGCCGAGCGCGAGTGCGCGCAGGCGCATCGTCTCGGAAGGCACCGGCGCCGACGCCGGGACTTCAAAGCCCCGGAGCGCGTCGTCCACGTCCTGGTCACGCCGGCGGCGGAAGTAGCCGTAGCCGAAGAGGCCAAGGAGCGCGACGCCCGCGGCGCCGAGCAGGAACATCCAGTTGTCGGTCAGGCGATCGAGGATCGACGGGCCTTCCGCCTCGGGAGCCGGGGCCGGCTTCGGCTTCGGCTTGGCGACGACCGCGGGTTCCTGGACCTCCTCGACCGGGGGAGCGGTCGCACCGGTGTCGTCTTCCGGAGCGACGACCGATTCGTCCGGCACCGGCGCTTCAGGAGCGGCCGCGACCGGCTTCTCGACGGGCTTTTCGGCGCCCTTGCGCGCCAGCTCGCGCTGAAGGTCGGCCAGTTCCTTGTTCTTGAGTTCCAGCAGGCGGTTCTGTTCCGCAATGTCACGCTGAAGCACATCGACCTGGGACTCGGTGGAGCCACCGGCAGCCGGTGCGCCTGCACCGGTTCCTGTGGCGCCTTCGGCCGGCGTCACGAGGCGCAGGCGACCGCTGTCCGCGGCCCCGCTGCTCGCGCGCCATGCCGCAACCTGGCGGCTGACTTCGGCGGAGGCCTCGCCCGCGCCGATCGAAGAGATCTCGTCGGCGCTCGGCACGCGCAGGATCGCGCCGGCGCGCAGCACGTTGATGTTGCCGTTGAACGCCGCCGGATTCGAACGGAACAATCCGATCATCATCCGCTGCGTCGTCGCGTGATCGGTGGCACCCAGTGCGCCTGCGATCCTGTAAAGCGTGTCGCCGCGTACCACGCGGTACGACGTCGCGCCTTCTGCGGACGCTGCGGATTCGGCGCCTGCCGGCGCGCTGCCGGCCAGAGCCGCTGGCGCGGCCGCGGCGCTTGCGGGCGCCGATTCGGTCTTCGGGGCGGATACCGCCTGCGGTGCGTACTGATCGCCCTGCGGGGCGTAGACCGGCGGGTCGAGCAGGACCGTGTACTCGCGCAGCAGATGACCGCGCGGCCAGCTGACATCGACCAGGAATGAAACGAAGGGCTCGCCGATGGCGTCCCTGGAGCGGACCAGCAGCACGCTGCGGCCGTCCTGGCCGCGCCCGACGCGGAATTCGAGGGTGTCGAGATACGAGGGCCGATCGAGGCCGTAACGCTGGAACATGTCGCGCGAAGCGAGCTGGGCCTGCAGGGCCCCGAGTTCCTCGGGTGTTGCCGCAACGAGGTCGATCTCGGCCGACAACGGCTCGTTGAGCGCCGAACTCAGGCGGATTTCGCCAAGGCCCAGGGGCAGAGCCACCGTTGGCGCGAGCAGCATCGCCGAAACGAGGACGCGCAATTTCCAGCTCATCGTGACTCCCCAAGGCCGCCGAGGCCGTTCAAGCTTCGGCCGTGAGTTTGTGAAATGGGTGTGAAATCGATCACAAGTCCCTGATCCTTTGGACTATAGCTTACACGCCGGATTTACCAAAATCTTGCCCCGCGTCACGCAATCGGGCCCCGCGAACCAGCCTGCAAAGGCAGGCGCAATGCTTTGATTCACTGGCACTACCGAGTATCGGTGATCACCGGAGTCCGGGAAACCACATCCGCGCACTGCGCCCGGTGGCGCAGGTAATGGTCCATCAGCACGAGCAGCAGCATCGCCTCGGCGATCGGCACCGCCCGCAAGCCGACACAGGGGTCATGGCGGCCGGTGGTCACGATCTCGGTAGGCCTGCCTTCCAGGTCGATCGTGCGGCCGGGCACCTGGATGCTCGAGGTCGGCTTGAACGAGACATGCACGATCAGGTCCTGGCCGGAACTGATGCCGCCCAGGGTGCCGCCCGAGTGATTCGAGGCGAAGCCGTCCGGCAGCAATTCGTCGCGATGCTCGGAGCCCCGCTGTGCCGCAACCGCGACACCGTCGCCGATCTCGACGGCCTTGGCCGCATTGATGCCCATCATCGCGAAGGCGATGTCGGCATCCAGGCGGTCGAACATCGGCTCGCCGAGTCCCGGCGGCACCCTGCGCGCCAGGACCGTCACGCGGGCGCCGACCGAGTCGCCATCCTTGCGCAGCTGCCAGAGGTATTCCTCGAGCAGTGCGATCTTCCCGGGATCGGCGCAGAAGAAGGGATTGTCGCGCGCACTGTCGAGATTCACGCAGTCCAGCCGGTGCGGGCCCGCCTGCGACAGGTAACCGGCGACCTCGAGCCCGAGTTTCTCGCGCAGGTACTTGCGCGCGATGGCCCCGGCGGCGACCGACGCGACGGTGATGCGCGCCGAGGAGCGACCGCCGCCGCGGTAATCCCGGAAGCCGTACTTCTGCTGGTAGGCATAGTCCGCATGGCCCGGACGGAAACGATCCTTGATCTTTTCGTAATCGCGCGAGCGCTGGTCCACGTTGTCGATCATCAGGCCGATCGCCGTCCCGGTCGTTCGGCCTTCGAACACGCCCGACAGGATCCGCACGCGATCGGGTTCCTGGCGCTGGCTCGTGTGTTTCGAAGTGCCGGTGCGGCGCAACTCGAGATCCGCCTGCAGGTCTGCTTCGGAGAGTGCGAGTCCCGGCGGGCAGCCGTCCACGATTGCGCCAAGCGCGGGGCCGTGGCTTTCGCCGAATGTCGTGACCGCGAACAGCTTGCCGATCGTGTTTCCGGACATGGCGCTGCTACAACTCGCTGGCGTTCAGCAGGAACACGCCGCCGCCGCCCTGCAGGAACTCAAGCCATGTGAATGCGAGCGATGGCCAGCGGCGGCGCACCGCGCGCTCCGTGTCGCCGGCCTCGACGACGAGGATGCCCTGCGGTTCCAGGTGACGGCGGGCGCCCGCGAGGATGCGCTCGATGATCGCGAGTCCGTGGCGAGACGCATGAAGGCCCAGTCGCGGTTCAGCGTGATACTCCGGCGGCAGGCGGCGCATTTCGTCTGCCGGCACATAGGGTGGATTGCTCACGATGATATCGTAGCGCCGGCCACGCAGGGCACCATAGACATCCGACCGGAGGACCCGCACGCGCCGCCCGAGACGGTGGCGCCGGACATTGCTGCGCGCAAGCGCGAGCGCCTTCGGCGAGACATCGGTCGCATCCACCTCTGCCCGTGGCAGCGCGTGGGCCGCCGCGATTGCAATACAGCCGGAACCGGTGCCGATGTCGAGCACGCGGCGCACGCGGCTCGCTTCCACCCAGGGCCCGAAGGCATTGAGGCAAAGCTCGGCGATCGGCGAGCGCGGCACGAGCGCGCCGGGCGTCACGCGGATCTCGTGGCCCGCGAACCAGGTGACGCCGGTCAGGTAGGCCGACGGGATCCGCTCCTCGATGCGCCGCTTCAGGAGCTGTGCGACGCGGCGCTGCCCCGCCGCCGAGACGACGCGACGATAGCTGCCGGGCGCGGAATCATGGCGCAGCCGCAGGGCGTGAAAGACGAGCGCCGCCGCATCGTCGCGCGCATTGGCCGTGCCATGGCCGTAGGCAAGTCCCGCGTCCTCGAGGGTGCGCGTCGCTCGATCCAGCAGTTCCCCGACCCGTTGCAAAGCCGCCATTGCGCGAAGTCTAACCCGGCATCACGCAGGGGCACGGGCGGCACTGTGGGATAATTGCCGGGTGAAACGCCCTGTCGTCCTGTTGGTCCTGCTCGCCGCTGCGCTCGCCGGTGCGGCGACGGCCTGGTTCATGCAGCAGTCGACCGGGCCGCCCGCGCTCGAGCAGGCGACGCTCCTCGACGCGCCCCGTCCGCTGCCGGACTTCACGCTGACGGACCAGGCGGAGCGACCGTTCGGACGCGACCAGCTGCGCGGCCGCTGGACCTTGATGTTCTTCGGCTTCACGAATTGCCCCGATGTCTGTCCGACGACGCTCGCGACGCTCGCCGCCGTGAGCCGGGAACTCGCGGACCTGCCGGCGGCGGAAAGGCCCGCCGTGGTGCTGGTCAGCGTGGATCCGGCCCGCGATACGCCGGCGGCGCTTGGCCGCTATGTGGCTCACTTCGATCCGCAATTCCAGGGCGTCACCGGCAGGCCTGAGTCGCTCGAGGTGCTCACGCGCAATCTCGGCGTCGCCTTCTCCATCGGAGCAGCTTCCGCGGACGGCAGTTACACCGTGGACCACACGGCGGCGATCTTTCTGATCGATCCTGCTGCAGCATTCAGAGCGGTCTTCGGCAGCCCGCATGTCGCGGATGTCATCGCGCGCGACTACCGCGGCATTGTCGCTGCGGCGCATTGACGGGCACCCGCAGTGACCAGCCGCAGTTTTCACGATCGGGCCTTCATCGGGCTGCAGTACCTGCTGCCGCAGCATTTCCTGTCCCGCCTGGTCGGATCGCTCGCACAATCGCGCATCGGCTGGCTGAAGCGCGCGCTGATCCGCGGATTCCTCAGCCATTTCCCGGTCGATCTTTCCGAGGCCGAGCGCAGCAATCCATCGGATTACGAGTCCTTCAATGATTTCTTCACGCGCCGGCTGCGTGCCGGCGCGCGTCCCGCCGTCCAGGATGCGGCTGCGGTCGCCTGCCCCGTCGATGGCTACGTCAGCCAGGCTGGCTTGATCCAGGCGGGCGAGCTGCTGCAGGCCAAGGGCATCCACTATTCCGCGAGTGCGCTCCTCGGCGGGGATGCAGCGCTTGCAGCGCAGTTCACGGGCGGCGCGTTCGCGACGCTGTACCTCGCGCCGCACAACTATCACCGAATACATATGCCGCTCACCGGCTCGTTGCGCGTTGCGCGTCATGTCCCGGGCGACCGCTTCAGCGTAAACGCCGCGACCGCCGATGGCGTGCCCGGGCTCTTCACGCGCAATGAACGCGTCGTCTGCGTCTTCGATACTGCTGCGGGTCCGATGGCCGTCGTGCTGGTCGGCGCCCTGTTCGTCGGCAGCATGAGCTTGAGCTGGGCCGGCTTGATCCGCGGCAGCTACCCGCGCGCCATCAGCGAGCTTCCGGTGCGGCCCGTCGTTGCACTCGACCAGGGGGCCGAGCTCGGCTGGTTCAACATGGGGTCCACGGTGATCCTGATGTTCGCAGCCAGAGGGCCGGCGCTGGTGCCGGGCCTCTCGCCCGGAAAATCCGTTCGCGTCGGCGAGTGCATCGCGACCTGCCCATGAGCGAGGCAGACTGGCGGCCCGCGGCGAGCTTCGAGGTCATCCGGCAGCGCGCCGCCATGCTCGCGCGGGTGCGCGCCTGCTTCGCGTCCCAGCAGGTCCTCGAGGTGCAGACCCCGTTGTTGTCGGCGTCCGCCGTCAGCGAGCCGCAAATCGAGTCGATCGCCGCTGCCCCGCTGCAGGGCCCGCCGATGTTCCTGCAGACGTCGCCCGAGTACCCGATGAAGCGGCTGCTCGCCGCCGGGCTCGGCGACTGCTACCAGGTCTGCCCCGTGTTCAGGGACGGTGAATCGGGCCGGCAGCACAATCCCGAATTCACGATGATCGAGTGGTATCGCGTCGGATTCGGCGTGGACGAATTGCAGCAGGACGTGGACCGCCTGCTGCGCGCCGCCATCGGCGACCTCCGCGTCCTGCCGCCGGCGCGCGCGCTCACCTATCGTGATGCCATGGCGGAATATGGCGGAATCGACTGCACGAAGGCCGGCCCGCGCGAGATCGAGGACGTCCTGCGCGCCCGCGGCGTCGCGCCGCTCGCAGCCGGCGAACAGGACCTCGACTCCTGGCTCGATCTCCTGATGGCGACGGTCGTCGGGCCCGAGCTCGGCCGCGACGGACCCGTTTTCCTCCGCGATTACCCGGCAAGCCAGGCCGCGCTTGCGCGCGTGCGAGATACCGGCGACGGCTGGCCGGTGGCGGAACGCTTCGAGCTCTATCTCGATGGCATCGAACTCGCCAACGGCTTTCATGAACTGGGCGATGCGCTGGAACAGCGGCGTCGATTCACGCAGGATCTGCAGAAGCGGCGGCAGCGTGGCCGACGCCAGGTGCCGCTCGACGAGCGCTTCCTGGCAGCGCTCGCCGCGGGACTGCCGGACTGCTCCGGCGTCGCCCTGGGGTTTGACCGGCTGGTCATGGTCGCGCTCAGGCTGACGACGATCGATGACGCGATGGCATTTCCCGTCGCAAGGGCCTGAGGACAGGATGAAACAGGAACTCGTCGAGCCGTACCCGGATTTGCTGCAGCAGGCCTCGGGGGTCTTCGAGGGCGAGCGCGATCCCTGGGCGAACTCGGCGAATGCCGCGGCGCTCGTCTGGGAATTGTTGCCGGATCTCAACTGGGCCGGCTTTTACTTCCTGCGCGGCGGGCAGCTGGTCGTGGGACCGTTCCAGGGCCGGATCGCCTGTGTGCGGATTGCGCTCGGCGATGGCGTCTGCGGTACGGCGGCCGCGCGGCGCGAGAGCGTGATCGTCCCGGACGTTCACCAGTTTCCCGGTCACATCGTCTGCGATGCGGCGTCGAACTCCGAGATCGTCGTGCCGCTCGTCATCGCAGGCGTGCTCGTCGGCGTGCTCGACCTCGACAGCCCGAGCTTCAATCGATTCGGCGCGGGCGACGCAAAGGGCCTCGAGGCGCTCGCAACGTGTCTCGCCGCCGCCTGCGACTGGCGGCTGGCGGGCATCGACGGATTCGGGAAGGGCTAGCGCGGACGCGGCGCGCGTCGCGCGCTTACTTGACGCGCGCGATGTACTGGGCGCTGCGCGTGTCGACGCGGACCACTTCGCCCTGGTTCACGAACAGCGGCACCTTGACCGAGGCGCCGGTCTCGAGTTTCGCGAGCTTCGTGCCGCCGGTCACCGTGTCGCCGCGCGCGCCGGGATCGGTCTCGACGATCTTGAGCTCCACGTGCGGGGGCGGCGTCACCGTCAGCGGCTGGCCGTTCCACAGTGTCACGATGCAGACGACGCCTTCCTTGAGCCACTGTGCCGCTTCGCCGACTGCCGTCTCGCCAGCGGTGTACTGCTCGTAATTTTCGGGCTGCATGAAGTGCCAGAACGTGCCGTCGAAATACAGGTACTGCATGTCCACGTCGACGACATCGGCCGCCTCGACGGAATCGCCGGAGCGGAAAGTCCTTTCGATGACCCGGCCGGTCCTGAGATTGCGGATCCGGGCCCGGTTGAAGGCCTGGCCCTTGCCCGGCTTGACGAACTCGTTGTCCACGATCGAGCAGGGATCGTTGTCGAGGATGATCTTCAGTCCCGACCGGAACTCGTTGGTGTTGTAGCTCGACATCGCGGGCCTGGGGGCCCCATTTCACGGGGCCGATGCGGGACAAAGGGCGCGTATGATAGCCAGATCCCGCCCGACCGACCACCCTGCCCGGCAGCGCTGTCCCGGCCTGGAAAACGGCTCGAACGCGCCGACCCGACGACGCTGCGCAATTTTGCCGGTTGGTATTCCAAGACGCCGGTCGCGAAATGGACGTAATTCGGGGTGTTAGTATCCTGCTCCACGCCCGCTGGCCGCAGCCGGAGCCGGATTTGAAGCAACCCGCCGCCGTCCCGATGATCGCCCTGACCCGCAGTCAGGACAATGTCGAGGCGATCAACAAGGCACTGCGCAATGCCGGCCACCCCGTCCACGTGACCTGGCTGCCGGACGCCCGCGAACTCGGCGACGTGCTGACCCAGGCCTCCGCCGAAATGCTGATGCTGTTCGCCGATGAAGGCATCGTCGACCTGACGAGCGCGATGGATTTCCGCGCGCGCTTTGCGCCCGAGGTCCCGGTGCTGATCGTGCGCGAGAAGCTCGACGAGAATGCGATCGCAGAGGCGCTCGCGCTCGGCGCCCAGGACGCGGTCACGCTCACCAACATCAAGCGCCTCCAGCTCGTGGTCGGCCGCGAGCTGCGCACCTATCGCCTCGACCGGGCGCTGTCGCAGACGCTCAACACGGCGCGCGAGTACAAGCAGCAGCTGCAGCACATCGTGGAAGGATCCACCGACGCGATCGCGCAGGTCCAGGAAGGCATCATCGTCGACGCCAACCCGGCCTGGATCGAGTTGTTCGGCTATACGAGCGCGGACGAAGTCACCGGCACGCCGCTGATGGATGCCTTCGACGCGGACGATCACGTCGCGATCAAGGGCGCGCTCGTCGCCTGCCTGCAGGGCAAGTGGTCCGGCCACACGCTGCATGCCTCGGCGCTGCTGGTCAGCGGCCACACGCCGTCGCTCGAATTCCAGCTGCGGCGCGCCGAGTTCGACGGCGAGCCCTGCGTCCAGGTCTGCGTTCCGGCGCGGGTCGCGGACGAGGGCGAAGTCGAGCGCCGCCTCGCGGATGCGATGCAGAGCGACCCGGCAACCGGGTTCCTGTACCGCCGTTTCTTCGTCGACAGGCTGCGCGAGCGCCTCGCTGAACCCGCCAAAGCCGGTGTCCGCTGCCTGGCCTATATCGAGCCCGACAAGTTCGAAGGCGTGCTCGAGGATGTCGGAATCATGATCGGCGAGGACTTCCTGACCGAATTCGCGCGGCTGTTGCGCGAACAGGTGCAGGAAAGCGACCTCGCGGGCCGCTTCGCCGGCAACGGATTCATGGTCCTGCTCGAGCGCGGCACCAGCCGCGACGTCGATGCCTGGGCCGAGCATGTCGTGCACAAGGTCGCGACCGAGGTGTTCCAGGTCGGCCCGAAGTCGCTCTCGACGACCTGCACCATCGGCCTCGGACCCGTGCCGGCCGAGGTGCGCGAACCCGAGGGCCCGGCCAGCGATGCCTACAACGCGAACCGCCAGGGCCGCGAACTGGGCGGCAACCGGATCCAGATGCTGGAGCACACGGGCGCGATGCTGCGGCTGCAGGACGCGGACCGCGGCTGGGTCAAGCAGATCAAGTCGGCGCTGATGGAGAACCGCTTCCGCCTCGTGCAGCAGCCGATCGCGAGCCTGGTCGGCGAGGACCTCGGCATGTTCGACGTGCTGGTCCGCATGCTCGACGAACAGGGCCAGGAAGTATTGCCATCGCTGTTCATGCCGGCGGCCGAACGCAACGACCTGATGAAGAACATCGACCGCTGGGTCATCGGCGCGGCCATGTCCTTCTGCGCCTCGCGCAAGCCCGGCGCGCTGTTCGTTCGCCTGTCGCAGGACACGCTGTCCGATCCCTCGCTGCCTGCCTGGCTTGCGAACCAGATGAAGGCGACGAAGATCGAACCCCCGCGCATCGTGTTCCAGGTCCGCGAGGAGGTCGCCTCCCAGCAGATCAAGGAGGCGGTCGCGCTGCAGAACGCCTTGCGGACCATGAAATTCCGCTTCGCGATCGAGGGCTTCGGTCTCGGCCGCGACACGGAACAGTTGCTCGCGCACCTGACGCCGGATTTCGTGAAGATCCACGGCGCGCTGATGCAGGGCCTGTCGGCCGACCAGGACAAGCAGAATCGCGTGAAAATACTGGTCGATCTGGCCCACGGGCGCAAAGCCGTCACCATTGGCGAGCGCGTTCAGGACGCCAATACGATGGCAGTGCTTTGGCAACTCGGAGTCGAGTTTATTCAAGGCTACTTCGTCAACGCGCCTGAGGAAGTCGTTCTGGGGACGGCGACGATCGCGTAGCGCCCGGACGGGCAGGCCGGACGGCAATTGCTCGCTCGCTCAGCCGATCTTTATTCGCTCGCTCGCAACACCGTCCGGCCTGCCTGGCCGGGCCAGCCTCATTCCACGCCGAGTCGATCCGCCTTCCTCCAGCCGCGTGGAAGGACGGCGCCACGTTGCCCGCGAGATCCGAGATAGTGCTGCAAATCCTTCCAGCTGAGCGTCATCTTGCGCTCGCCATTCCAGACGACGACGCCCTGGTCCGGCGCGACGACGACGACCGCGACCATCAGTTCCAGGCCGGCGCGGGACTTCTTGCCGGGGATGCCGAAGATCAGGTTGCCGCGTCCCTTCTCCATCTCCGGCAGGTCGGTGACGGGGAATGCCAGCAGCCGTCCCTCGCTGTTGACCGATACGACCAGCGCGCCTTCCGTCGCAGGTACCGGTGCAGCGGCCAGCACCTTCGCGTTCTCGGGCAGGTTGAACACGGCCTTGCCCGCCTTGTTGCGCGAATAGAGCGCCTCGAGCTTCGCTATGAAGCCGTAACCGGCGTCGCAGGCGAGCAGCCAGGGATCGGCAGGCTCGCCGATCATCACGCCGCGAAGATCGCGCCGTCCGGCGGATCGAGCCGGCCCGACAGCGGCTCGCCCTGGCCGCGCGCCGACGGCAGCGTGTGCGCCGGCAGCGCATAGGCGCGTCCGGTCGAGTCGAGGAACACCGCCTGCTGCGTGCTGCGGCCGCGCGCCGCGGCCTGGAATGCATCGCCGGTCTTGTACGACAGTGCGAGCGCGTCGACGTCGTGGCCCTTGGCCGCGCGCACCCAGCCGACGGCTCGACAGCACGACTGTCACCGGCTCGGCGGTGACCAGCTCGGTCTCGTCGATCGCCTGCGCAGCCTCGCGCTCGACGATCTTCGTGCGGCGCTCGTCGCCATATTTTTCGGCGTCGGCTTCGAGTTCGTCGCGGATCAGCTTCTTGAGCTGGCCGGGCTCTTCAGCATGCTTTCTCGATGCCCTCGCTTCTCGGTCGCGAGCTCCTCCTGCTCGCCGCGGATCTTCATCTCCTCGAGCCGCGCCAGGTGGCGCAGCTTGGTCTCGAGGATCGCCTCGGCCTGCTCGTCGCGACAGCTTGAAGCGCGCCATCAGCACCGGCTTCGGCTCGTCCTCGCGTGCGGATGATGCGGATCACCTCGTCGAGGTTCAGGATAGGCGACCAGCAGGCCGTCGAGGATGTGCAGGCGCGCATCGACCTTGTCGAGCCGGTACTCCAGCCGCCGCTTCACCGTGTCGATGCGGAAGTCCAGCCATTCGGCCAGGATGCTCCTTGAGCCCCATGACCTTCGGGCGGCCGTCGAGGCCGATCACGTTCAGGTTGACGCGGTAGCTGCGTTCCAGGTCGGTGGTCGCGAACAGGTGCGCCATCAGCTGCTCGACGTCGACGCGATTGGAGCGCGGCACGATCACGAGCCGGGTCGGGTTCTCGTGGTCCGACTCGTCGCGCAGGTCCTCGACCATCGGCAGCTTCTTCGCGCGCATCTGCGCGGCGATCTGCTCCAGCACCTTGGCGCCCGACACCTGGTAGGGCAGCGCCGTGATGACGATCTCGCCCTCCTCCGTCCTCGTAGACCGCGCGCGCGCGGAACGTGCCGTTGCCGGTCTCGTACATCGCGCGCAGCTCCGATCTCGGCGTGATGATTTCCGCGCCGGTCGGGAAGTCCGGGCCCCGCACGTGCTTGCACAGGTCGCGCACGCGTGGCGTCCGGCTCGTCGAGCAGGTGGATGCAGGCGGCTGCGACTTCCTTGCAGGTTGTGCGGCGGGATGTCGGTCGCCATGCCGACCGCGATGCCGGTGCGTGCCGTTCAGCAGCACGTTCGGCAGCCGCGCCGGCAGCAGCTTCGGCTCCTCGAGCGTGCCGTCGAAGTTCGGCACCCAGTCCACCGTGCCCTGGCCGAGCTCGGCCAGCAGCACCTCGGCATAGGCGTGCAGGCGCGACTCGGTGTAGCGCATCGCGGCGAAGGATTTCGGATCGTCCGTCGAGCCCCAGTTGCCCTGCCCGTCGACCAGCGGATAGCGATAGGAGAAGGCTGCGCCATCAGCACCATCGCCTCGTAGCAGGCGCAGTCGCCGTGCGGATGGAACTTGCCGATCACGTCGCCGACGGTGCGCGCGGATTTCTTGTGCTTGGCGGCGTGCGCGAGCCCGAGCTCGCTCATCGCGTAGACGATGCGGCGCTGCACCGGCTTCAGCCCGTCGCCGAGCTGCGGCAGCGCGCGATCGAGGATCACGTACATCGAGTAGTCGAGGTACGCCTTCTCCGTGAAGGTGCGCAGCGGCTGACGCTCGATGCCTTCGAAGTCGAGTGGCTGGTCCTTCATGCTCAGGATGTCTCGCCAGGTTGCCCTTGCTCTCGAGCCACTCGCGCCGGTCGGCGGCGCGCTTCTTCGCGAGCAGCATGTCCATGACCTGGTCGGCGTCGTCCTTGGCGTCGATCGTCAGCTGCACCAGCCGGCGCGTCTCCGGCGCCATCGTCGTCTCGCGCAACTGCAGCGGGCTCATCTCGCCGAGGCCCTTGAAGCGCGTGATCATCGGCTTGCCGCGCGGTCCCTCGGCCTGCGATGCGATCGAGGATGCCGTCCTTCTCGTCCTCGTCGAGCGCGTAGAAGACGTTCTTGCCGACGTCGATGCGAAACAGCGGCGGCATCGCGACGTAGACGTGTCCCGCCACCACCAGCGGCGCGGAAGTGCCGCAGGAACAGCGCGCACAGCAGCGTCGCGATGTGCAGCGCCGTCGGAATCCGCGTCCGCCAGGATGCAGACCTTGTGGTAGCGCAGGCCCTCGAGATCGGTCGAGCCCGGGTCGACGCCGAGTGCGATCGCGATGTCGTGGACTTCCTGCGACGCCAGGATGTCCGCCGCGTCCACTTCCCAGGTGTTCAGGATCTTGCCGCGCAGCGGCATCACGGCCTGGAACTCGCGGTCGCGCGCCTGCTTGGCCGAGCCGCCGGCCGAATCGCCCTCGACCAGGAACAATTCGCAGCGCTCCGGCTCCTGCGAGCTGCAGTCGGCGAGCTTGCCGGGCAGCGCCGGGCCGCTGACGATGCGCTTGCGCGTGACGCTTGCTGCGCCGCGCGCGTGCGCTCGAGCGCGTTCGCGATCGCGAACTGCGCGATCTTTTCGCCGGCTTCCGGGTGCTGGTTCAGCCACAGCGCGAATGCGTCCTTGACGACGCCCGAGACGAAGGCGGCGGCATTCGCGCGACGACAGCCGTTCCTTGGTCTGCCCGGCGAACTGCGGATTCTGCATCTGCACCGACAGCACGAATGCGGCGTGCATGCCAGACGTCCTCGGGCGCGAGCTTGACGCCGCGCGGCACCAGATTGCGGAACTCACAGAATTCGCGCACTGCCTCGGTCACGCCCGCGCGCAGCCCGTTCACGTGCGTGCCGCCCTGCGGTGTCGGTATCAGGTTGACGTAGCTCTCGGCGACCGACTCGTCGCGTCGTCCGGCGCCCAGCAGAACGCCCAGTCGGCGACCTCGTGTCCGCCCTTGAAATGCCCGGTGAAGGGCTCATCCGGCAGGCGCGGGTCCTTGCCCAGCTGCTCGATCAGGTACTCGCCCAGGTTGTCCGGTGAAGAACCATTCGTCGCTCTCGCCGGTCGCCTCGATCTTCGAATTTGACGCGCAAGCCGGGGCACAGCACGGCCTTGGCCTTCAGCACGTGCTTCAGCCGCGGCAGCGAGAAATTCGGCGAATCGAAGAAGCCGGGGTCCGGCCAGAACCGGACCGTCGTGCCGGTATTGGCCGCGCTTCGACCGGGCCCGACGACCTCGAGCTTCGAGACGCACCTTGCCGTCCCGGAACCCGATGTTCCATTCCTTGCCGTCGCGCCGGACCCAGCACTCGAGGTGCTTCGACAGCGCGTTGACGATCGAGACGCCGACGCCGTGCAGGCCGCCGACCGACTCATAGCTCTGGCCCGAGAATTTTCCGCCGGCGTGCAGGCGCGTCAGGATCAGCTCGACGCCGCTGACCTTTTCCTTGGGATGAATATCCACCGGCATGCCGCGGCCGTCGTCGTCGACCGAGACCGAGCCGTCCTTGTGCGCGACGACCGAGATGTTCTTGCAGTGCCCGCCCAGCGCCTCGTCGACGCTGTTGTCGACGACCTCGTGCACGAGGTGATTCGGGTTGCGGGTGTCCGTGTACATGCCCGGACGGCGGCGAACCGGCTCGAGTCCCGTCAGGACTTCGATGTCCGAAGCGTTATACGACTGGCTCATCTCGACCTGCGCATGACGCGGCGCGGGCGCCGCCGGCGCGGCGATTCTAGCAGTCGCGGATACGCGGCAGTTCAGCCACATCCCGGACCCGGTCGCGAGCGAGTTGACCCATTGCCGAACGGCTGTGTAACGTACCTGCCCCACCTGCCCTGCAAGGCGCCTCACTTGACCCGACAAAAGCCAGCGACCCCCGACTTCGAGGCGGCGCTTGCCGAACTCGAACAGATCGTCCTGCGCCTCGAACAGGGCGAGCTGCCGCTCGAGGAATCGCTGCGCCAGTTCGAGCGCGGCGTCGAGCTGACGCGCAGCTGCCAGAAAGCGCTGCGCCAGGCGGAACAGAAGATCAGCATCCTGAGCCGCGGTCCGGGCGGGGAAACGGTCGAGCCATTCACGCCACCCTCCGGGGATTGAGCGGCCGCTCGATGCCCGCCGACGCCGAAGCAGACAGCCACTGGCAATTGCAGTACGTCCGGCGCGTCGAAGCCGCGCTCGCACGCTACCTGCCGGACGCCGGGTCGGCGCCGGTCCGGCTCCATCAGGCCATGCGCTACGCGACGCTCGGGCCGGGCAAGCGCATCCGCCCCGTGCTGGTCTACGCGACGGCAGCGGCCGTCGGCCTGCCGCCCGAAGCGTTCGACGGACCGGCCGCGGCCGTTGAATTGATTCATGCCTATTCGCTGGTGCACGACGACCTGCCGGCGATGGATGACGACGACCTGCGCCGGGGCCGTCCGACCACGCACCGCGCCTATGACGAAGGAACGGCCGTGCTCGCGGGCGACGCCCTGCAGGTGCTGGCATTCGAAATCCTCGCCGATGACAGGCTGCTCGCGGTGGACCCGGCACGTCGCCTTGAAATGATCCGCCTGCTCGCTCATGCGAGCGGCACCCAGGGCATGGCCGGTGGCCAGGCCATGGATCTCGCTGCGGTCGGTCAGGTTCTCGATCGCGCACAGGTCGAAGAGATGCATGCCAGGAAGACCGGCGCCCTGATTCGCGCCGCCGTCCTGATCGCCTGCACGGCCGCCCCAATGCTTCCCGCCGCGAAACACGAGGCGCTCGATCGCTACGGCACGGCCATCGGCCTGTCGTTTCAGATCGTCGACGACCTGCTGGACGTGCTCGGCGATCCGGCGCTGACCGGCAAGGCCGCGGGCGCCGACGCGCTCCGCGGCAAGCCGACATTCCCCGCGGTCGCCGGCATCGAAGCAGCACGCAGGCGCGCGGCGGAACTCGCACGCGCAGGAATCGAGGCCCTGGCAGGTTTCGGGCCGGAAGCCGGGCAATTGCGCGAGTTCGCCGGCGAGCTGGTCGCGCGCAGCCGCTGAGCACCCGCGGGCCTTATGCCGCGAATCCCCGCTCCAGTACACTGCGCGGATGGCTGACGACAAACCGGCCGCATTGCTGGACTCGATCGAGTCCCCCGCCGATCTGCGTGCCCTCGCCGAGGCCGATCTCGTGCCGCTCGCCTCTGAGCTCCGCGAATTCCTGATCCACACGGTCGGCCAGATGGGCGGGCACCTCGCGGCCGGCCTCGGCGCCGTCGAACTCGCGGTCGCCCTGCATTACGTCTTTGACACGCCCTACGACCGGCTGGTCTGGGACGTGGGCCACCAGGCCTATCCGCACAAGGTGCTGACCGGACGCCGCCGGCGGCTCGGCAGCATCAAGCAGCGCGGCGGGCTCGCGCCCTTCCCCACGCGATCTGAAAGCGTCTATGACAGCTTCGGCGTCGGCCATGCCGGGACCTCGATCAGCGCCGCGCTCGGAATGGCGCTCGCGAACCGCAAGGCCGGCAGCGATCGTCGTGTCGTCTCGATCATCGGCGACGGTGCGATGAGCGCCGGGCTCGCCTGGGAGGCCCTGAATCACGCCGGCAGCCTGGACGTGGACCTGCTGGTCGTGCTGAACGACAACGACATGTCGATCTCGGAGAATGTCGGCGCGCTGTCGCGCTATTTCGCGCGTCTGCTGTCGGGGCGGATGTACTCGCACCTGCGCGAGGGATCGAAGAAAGTCCTGCGCAGGATGCCGGCCGCCTGGGAGCTCGCGCGCCGCTCGGAAGTGCATGCGAAGGGCATGGTGCTGCCCGGCACGCTGTTCGAGGAGATGGGCTTCAACTACATCGGCCCCGTGGACGGGCACGATGTCGCGACGCTGGTCGCGACGCTCCGGAACATGCGCCAGCTGGCGGGACCGCAGTTCCTCCACATCGTGACCCAGAAGGGCAAGGGTTATGCGCCGGCCGAGGCCGACCCGATCAAGTGGCACGGCCCCGGGCCCTACGACCCGGCGAGCGGCACGATGATCAAGGAACAGGGCAGCGGCCCGACTTACTCGCAGGTCTTCGGCCAGTGGCTCTGCGACATCGCCGAACAGGATTCGCGCATCGTCGCGATCACGCCGGCCATGCGCGAGGGATCGGGCATGGTCGAGTTCGAGAAGCGCTTTCCGGAGCGCTACTTCGACGTCGCGATCGCCGAGCAGCATGCCGTCACGCTCGCGGCCGGCCTCGCCTGCGACGGACTGCGCCCCGTGGTCGCGATCTACTCGACATTCCTGCAGCGTGCCTATGACCAGTTGATCCATGACGTCGCACTGCAGCGCCTGCCCGTCGTGTTCGCGATCGACCGTGCGGGCCTCGTCGGCGGCGACGGCGCGACGCACCAGGGCGAATTCGACCTCTCGTACCTGCGCTGCATCCCCAATCTTGTCGTGATGGCGCCGGCCGACGAAAACGAATGCCGGCAGATGCTGTACACGGCCGTTACGCAGGATCAACCGGCTGCGGTGCGGTATCCGCGCGGCCGCGGACCGGGCGTGGCGGTGGAACGCAAGATGCAGGCCCTGCCCCTGGGGCGCGCGGAAACGCGCCGCCGCGGCGGCAGCGGCCTCGCATTGCTCGCGTTCGGCGCCATGGTCGCGCCCGCGACGGCGGTCGCCGAGACCCTCGACGCGACGCTCGTCAACATGCGCTTCGTGAAACCGCTGGATGAGGCGCTGATCGCGGCCATCGCCGCCGACCATCGCGCAATCGTCACGCTCGAGGAGAATGTGATTGCCGGCGGCGCAGGTTCCGCGGTCCTGGAATTCCTGCAGCGCATCGAATGCGGCATCCCGGTACTGCAGGTCGGCGTGCCCGACGGCTTCGTCGAGCACGGCTCGCGCGAGGACAACCTGGCTGCGGCCGGCCTCGACGCTGCGTCCGTCAGGACGGCGATCGATCGCTTCTGGCGCAAACTCGGTGTGCCGCAGGCACTGCCCGCCAGCTAGCCTGGACCCCGGCTAATCAGGACCGATATGGTATGATTTGCAATCTGTCCGGCAGACCGGGCCCTGCCCGGGACGGAAACCACTGATGAATGCGAAACCTGCGACCACCGCGGTCACCGCGGTCATCGACGACGTCCAGGGCCGCCCCGACACACGCCGGCTGCCGATCAACCGCGTCGGCATCAAGGACATCTTTCACCCGGTCCGCGTGAAGGACCGCTCGCGCGGCGAGCAGCACACGATCGCGAACTTCAACATGTACGTCGCCCTGCCCCACAACTTCAAGGGCACGCACATGTCGCGATTCGTCGAGATCCTGAACGAGCACGAGCGCGAGATCTCGGTCGAGTCATTCAACGAGATGCTGGCGCAGATGGCGGCGCGCCTCGATTCCGACGGCGGCCACCTGGAAATGTCGTTCCCGTACTTCGTGATGAAGAAGGCCCCGGTCACCGGCGTCGAAAGCCTGCTCGATTACCAGGCGACCCTCGCGGCCGAACTGAAGAACGGCCGGACCGAGACCTGGCTGAAGGTCATCGTGCCGGTCACGAGCCTGTGCCCCTGCTCGAAGGAGATCTCGGATTACGGCGCGCACAACCAGCGTTCGCACGTGACCATCCGGGTGCGCATCGCCGAGCATGTCTGGCTCGAGGAGTTGATCGACATCGCGGAGCAGGAAGCGAGCTGCGAGCTCTACGGCATCCTGAAGCGGCCGGACGAGAAATTCGTGACCGAGCGCGCCTACGACAACCCGAAATTCGTCGAGGACATCGTCCGCGACGTCGCGCTCCGGCTGAACGAGGATGAGCGCGTCCGCGCCTATGTGATCGAGTCGGAGAATTTCGAGTCGATCCACAACCACTCTGCCTATGCGCGCATCGAGCGCGACAAGGACCAGCGCGGCGGGTGAATCAGCTCGCGACTCGCGTGTCGCCGCCCTGCAGCCGCGAGATCAGCGTCCTGAGGAACACCTTGTTGAAGCGCAGCTGGCAGGCCGATGAGGCCTGCTCGAGCAGGGTCGCGCTGACCCGCAGGATCGTGACTTCGTCGTCGGCCACCACGGCTGCCTGGCGCTTTGCGCCGCGCAGGTAGCTGGTCTCGCCGAAGCAGTCGCCGGCCTCGAGGCGCCCGACCTTGAGCCCCTCGCGCTCGACCGAGCAGCGCCCGGAGACGATCACGTAGAAGCGGTCGTCGATGCCGCCCGCGCGCACGATCTCGTCGCCGCGCGCATGCGTGTCCCAGCTGCCCGAGCGCAGGACCTCCCAGATTTCCGCCGACGAGAAGTCGTGGAAGAACTTCAGGCGGCGCAGCAGCGAGAAGTGCTCCTGGCGGTCGATGCGGTCCGACTGCGCGCGCAGCTGCGCGTGCACGCGCGCCATTGCGGCCGCGAACTCGGCGCCGTTCGGATAGCGCTTCCCGGGATCCTTGTCCATCGCGGTTGCGACGACGGTCTCGATGTCGGGCGGCAGGTCGGGACGGATGCTCAGCATCGGCGGCGGCGTCGCATAGACGATCTGGTGCAGCAGCTTCGCCAGCGAGCCCGCGCGGAACGGCCGGTTGCCGGTCAGCAGTTCGTACATGACGGCGCCCAGCGAGTACAGGTCGGAGCGGTTCGTCAGTTCCAGCGACTGGACCTGTTCGGGCGACATGTAGCTCGGGCTGCCCGCGATGCCCTCGATCCGCGAGATGTCCGCGTCCGAGTGCAGCGCGATGCCGAAGTCGATCAGCCGGAGGTCGCTGTCCGTCGTCAGCATCAGGTTGCTGGGCTTGATGTCGCGGTGGATGACGCCGCGTGAATGCGCATAGTGCAGGGCCTTCGCGCACTTGAAGGTCAGCGCGAGCACGTCGTCCACCGGCAGCAGGTTGTCGGGGCGCGTATAAGCGGCGAGCGTCCGCGCGCCGTGGATGAATTCGGTCACGACGTAGTAGAAGCCGCCCTCTTCGCCCGCGTCGTAGATCGGCATGATGTTCGGGTGCTGCAGCATCCCGACCATGTGCGCCTCGGACATGAACATCTTGCGCGCGACCTTGGCGCGGGCGGGATCGTCGTCGCCGACGACGCGATACGCCTTGATCGCGACGTCGCGGCCGTAATAGGGATCATGCGAAAGGTAGACCGTGCCGGTCGAACCGCGGCCGACCTCGCGGATCACTTCGTACTTTCCGATACGCTCGCCAATGACGGGTTCACCGGCCGTTGGCCCGCGTAGCGTCGGCACTGTTGCGGTAACGATGTCCGGATCCTCCAGGGGTGCGCGACGGGCAGTAGCCACCAGTCGCCGCGTGAGGATATTTCGTCAAACGGGGCGGAACCGTGAAGCGGGTCGCGCTTCACCGGGGGCCGGGGGGCTGGCCTCCGAAGTGGTCGAAACCGTGAAC
This sequence comes from uncultured Gammaproteobacteria bacterium, assembly GCA_963747145.1. Classification (GTDB taxonomy): domain Bacteria; phylum Pseudomonadota; class Gammaproteobacteria; order Steroidobacterales; family Steroidobacteraceae; genus SCUD01. Next base: position 68,676 of record CAVVDZ010000005.1, read on the forward strand.
GAAGTCTCGCTCGGCTGCTGCGCCCCGAAGGCGGACTCCGGGTTCCGATTCGATCGAGCCGATGCAGCGCACCGGCACGAGCCGCGCAAGGTCCTCGATCGAGTCCCGGGCCCCGGCCGGCGCCGTGAAAAGCAGTTCGTAATCGTCACCGGCCGCGAGCGCATGGCGGATCGAGCCTGATTCGCCGGCCGCCTCGAGCAATGCTGCGGAGCGCGGCAACCGGGCGCAGTCGAGCGAGGCGCCGACGCCGCCCGCGCGGCAGAGTTTCTCGAGGTCGCCGGCGAGGCCGTCCGAAATGTCGATGCAGGCGCTCGCGATGCCGCGGAGCGCCAGGCCGAGTCCGACCCGCGGCTCCGGCAGCAGGAATCTCCGCAGCAGCTCCTCGCGGGAAGCGCCGCTCGCCGCGATTTTCCCCTGCAGGATGGCGAGACCGGCGCCGGCATCGCCGGGCGTCCCGCTGACCCACAGGTCATCGCCCGCCTTCGCGCCGCCGCGCGATAGCGCCTGGCCCGCCGGTACCCAGCCGCCGACCGTCACCGTGGCGCTGAGCGGCCCCCGCGTCGTGTCGCCGCCGATGAGCGCGACCCCGAAGCGCCGCGCGAGCTCGTCGAGACCCGACGCGAAGCCGGAAAGCCAGGACTCGTCGGCCGCGGGCAATGTCAGGCCGAGCAATGCCCAGGCGGGCTCGGCGCCCATCGCCGCGAGATCGCTGAGGTTGACCGCGAGCGCGCGATGCCCGACGAAGCGCGCACCGGTGTCGGCGGGGAAATGCACGTCGGCGACGATCGTGTCGAGTGCGAGCACGAGTTCGGCGCCGGCGCGTGGCGTGACGACCGCTGCGTCGTCGCCGACGGAGATTCTGACGTCGTCACGCGCCGCGCCGCGGCCGGTGAAATAGCGTGCGATCAACTCGAACTCACCGGGCGGCATGACAGGCGACCTCGGATGCGCCGCAGCGTCTCAGGCGACCTCGCCCCGCTCCACGCCGCGATGCACGCGCGATGCCTTGTCCAGCACGGCATTGACGTAGCGATGGCCTTCGGTCGCGCCAAAGCGCTTCGCGAGCTCGACCGCCTCGTTGATGACAACACGGTAGGGGATGTCGGGGCGCGACATCAGTTCCCAGAGGCCAAGGTAGAGGATCGCATGCTCGACCGGGTCGAGCCGCGCCGGCTCGATGTCCGAGTGGTGGCGCAAGCTCCTCATCCAGTTGTGCCGCACCGTCGCAGGTGGCGGTGAGTGCGAGGCGGAAGTACTCGGGGTCCGCGCGCTCGAATGTCGGGTCCGCGCTGTACTGGGCATGCAGCTCCTGCCAGGGCTGGGCGCTCATTTGCCGCTGGTACAGGGCCTGGACCAGCAGCTTGCGCGCGGCGCTGCGCGCACGCGCCGAATTGTCGACCCTTTCCTGCTGCATGCTGTTCAGTGTACCGGGCGTCAGGGGATCCATTCGTCGACCAGGCCGGCAGCCTGCAGGGCCGTCGGCGAGTGTCGGGCCGCATTCCACCTGCAGTTCATTGATTTCGAGACCGGCCAGGTGCCGCATCACGGCCACGAGATCGAGTCCTCCCGGAGCGCCGGGCAGCAGCATGACATCCGAGCCGTTGGCCTCGAGCGCGCGCCTGCGATTCTGGTCATCGCTCGCGGTCAGCACCAGGAGCCGTCCCGGTGGCCAGGATTCGCGCCGATGGTGGTATCCGCAAGCGCGTGTCCAGCACGATCCACCAGGGCTGCCTGACCGCCCCCGGCGGCAACCGTCCGAGTTGCGGGTCGTCCGCCAGCACGACGGAGGCCGTCGTCATCACGGCCGAGGAGCGCGCACGCATGGAATGCAATTCGGTCGGCGACCGATGTGCCGGCGGAACCGCAGGCGACGTGACGCGCAGCCACGGCCGTCCGCGCTCCATGCGCGACAGGAATCCGGGATTCAGCGCCCGCGCGGCATCGGCCTGCTGTCCGCTCTCCACTTCCATGCCGGCCGCGGCGAGCCGCGCCGCGCCGCCGCCGCTGACCCGCGGGTTCGGGTCGCGGATCGCGTAGCAGACACGCCTGAGGCCCGCGGCGACCAGCGCATCGGCGCAGGGCGGCGTGCGTCCGTGATGACAGCAGGGTTCCAGCGTCACATAGGCTGTCGCACCGCGCGCCGCCTCGCCCGCAACCGCGAGCGCGGCCGCCTCCGCATGCGGACCGCCCGCCCGCTCGTGCCAGCCCTCGGCGATCACGCGTTCGCCGTCGGCGATGACGCAGCCGACGCGCGGATTCGGGTCAGTGGTCCATAGCCCGCGGCCCGCGAGCTCGATCGCCCTTGCCATGTGGCGCGCGTCCAGCGCGTCACGCGCGTTCATCGCTTCTTCCGCGTCTGTCCCTGCGTCGGCAGCAGCGACATCTGGCCGGCCGCCGGGTCCTGCCGCTGCTTCTGCCCCATCTGCTCGATCTCCGCGCGGAAAGCATCCGCGTCCTCGAAGCGGTGATAGACGGAGGCGTACCGCACGTAGGCCACTTCGTCGAGCGCACGCAATTCCTCCATGACGTATTCGCCGATCGCCCGCGATGCGACCTCGCGCTCGCCCAGCACCCGGAGCCTGTGACAGATGCGTTCGATGGCGGATTCCACGTCGTCGCGCGGGATCGGCCGCTTTTCGAACGCCTTCATGATCCCGGCGCGCAGCTTGCCCTCGTCGAATGGCTGGCGCGTGTGGTCATTCTTGACGACCTGCGGCAGCACCAGCTCCGCCGTCTCGAAGGTCGTGAAGCGCTCGCCGCAGGCGAGGCATTCGCGCCGGCGCCGGATCTGGTGGCCGTCGCCCGCCAGGCGCGAGTCCGTCACCTTGGTGTCTTCGTGATTGCAGAATGGGCAGTGCACTGCCGCCCTCCGGGCCGCGCGTCAGCCGTAGACGGGATGGCGCGCGCAGATCGCGAGCACTTCGCCGCGCACGCGCTCCACGACCGACTCGTCGCCCATGCCGTCCAGCACGTCGGCAATCCACGTGCCCACCTGGCGCGATTCGTCGAGGCCGAAACCGCGTGTCGTGATCGCCGGCGTGCCGATCCTGAGGCCGCTCGTGACAAAGGGCGGCCGCGGATCGTTGGGCACGGCATTCTTGTTGACCGTCATGTGGGCGCGGCCGAGCGCGGCATCGGCGTCCTTGCCGGTGTAGGCGCGGCCGATCAGGTCGAGCAGGAACAGGTGATTGTCGGTGCCGCCCGAGACGATGCGATAGCCCCGCGCAATCATTGTCGCCGCGAGCGCCCGTGCGTTGGCGACGACCTGGCGCTGGTAGCTGACGAAATCCGGCGACAGCGCCTCGAGGAGCGCCACGGCCTTCGCCGCGATGACGTGCATCAGCGGGCCGCCCTGGGTGCCGGGGAAGATCATCGAGTTGAGTTTCTTGTGCAGGTCCGGATGCTCGCGCGCGAGGATCAGCCCGCCGCGCGGCCCGCGCAGCGTCTTGTGCGTCGTCGTCATCACCACGTCGGCGATCGGCACCGGATTCGGGTAGAGGCCGGCCGCAACGAGGCCCGCGACATGCGCCATGTCGACGACGAACCAGGCGCCGATCGAGTCGGCGATATCGCGGAAGCGCTGCCAGTCGACGACGCGCGAGTAAGCCGAGAACCCGGCGATGATCATCTTCGGCTCGATGCTCGAGCGCCAGGCGCGCGACGGCCTCGTAGTCGATCTCGCCGGTCGCCGGATCGAGCCCGTACTGCACCGCGTGGAAAAGCTTGCCCGAGAAATTGACCTTGGCGCCGTGCGTCAGGTGCCCGCCATGGTCGAGGCTCATGCCGAGGAGCGTCTCGCCAGGCTGGAGCAGCGCGAGATAGACCGCGGCATTCGCCTGCGAGCCGGAATGCGGCTGCACGTTGGCGTAGGCGGCGCCGAAGAGCTTTTTGGCACGGTCGATGGCGAGCTGTTCCACGATATCGACGTTCTCGCAGCCGCCGTAATAGCGCTTGCCCGGATAGCCCTCGGCGTACTTGTTCGTGAGGACCGTGCCCTGGGCTTCCAGCACCCGGGGACTGGTGTAATTTTCCGAGGCGATCAGTTCGAGGTGCTGTTCCTGGCGCAGGCGTTCGGCGCCGATCGCAGCGGCGAGTTCGGGGTCGAATGACCGGATATTCTGGTCGCGGGGGAACATGGCAGCGGCGAAGTCTAACCGAAAGGCGCCCCGCTACGCCGCTTCGACGAAGGCCCGCACGACCCGGGTCCAGGCGCGCGCAATGTTGCGGCGGTTGTAGCCGCCGCCGCCGACGCCGAGTATCCGCCCGGAAGCGAATCGGTCGGCTATCTGGCACAGGCGCTTCGCCGCGTGCGCATGCGCTTCCTCGGTCAGGCGCAGGTGCGTGATCGGGTCTCCCTCCAGGCTGTCGGCGCCGCACTGGAAGATCAGGAATTGCGGCCGGTGGCGCTCGAGGTGCGCCTCGACGGCTGACCAGGCCTCGAGGAACTGCGGATCCCCGGCGCCCGGCGGCAGGGGCAGGTTCAGTTTCGTGCCGCGCGCCGCGCCGCTGCCCGTCTCCTCGCTTGCGCCGGTGCCCGGATAAAGGAACCGCCCGTCCTCGTGCAGGTCCGCGAAGATCAGCGCAGGGTCGTCCTCGAATCCGTAATAGACGCCGTCGCCGTGGTGCGCGTCGATGTCGATGTAGGCGATGCGCTCGAGCCCATGCGCCTTCTTCAGGTGCTCGACGACGACGCCGCAATCGTTGAAGACGCAGAACCCGGCGGCATGGCCGCGCGACGCATGGTGAAGGCCCGCGATCGGCACGAACGCGCGCCGGGCCTGAGCGGTCATCAGCGCCTCGGTCGCGACCAGCGCGCTGCCCACGACATCGCAGGCGGCCTCGTAGACGCCCTTGAAAGCCGGCGTGTCGCCGGCATCCAGGTAGCCCTCGCCGGTCAGCGAGCGCGCCTGGACCAGGTCGAGATAGGCCGGCAGGTGAAAGAGCTCGAGTTCGCTGCGGGTCGCGGCGCGCGGCGCGAGCGCCAGCACGCGCCGGTCGAGGCCCTCCGAAGCGAGCTCGCGGGTGAATACGTCGTGACGGTCGGGCCCGAAGGGGTGGCCGTCGCCGAATGCATAGCGTGCAATGCGTTCGCCGACGACAATGCAGGTACCGGTTGCGCCGCTGTTCGACACCTCGGGAAGCCTAGCACAGCGCCGCCGCGGCCCCGGCTGGCGGCGCCGCCCGCGTTCGCAGATAATCCGCGGCCCCCGGACGAGCGCGGACGAACAGCGAGCCATGGCCCAGTACATCTACACGATGATTCGCGTCGGCAAGGTCGTGCCGCCCAAGCGCCACATCCTGCGCGATATCTCGCTGTCATTCTTTCCGGGCGCGAAGATCGGCGTGCTGGGACTCAACGGTTCCGGCAAGTCCACGTTGCTCCGGATCATGGCGGGCACCGACCAGGACATCGAGGGCGAGGCCCGTCCGCAGCCCGGCATCAAGATCGGCCTGCTGCCGCAGGAGCCACAGCTCGATGCGGCGAGCGACGTGCGCACCATCGTCGAGCAGGCGATGCAGCCGGTGAAGGACGCACTCGTGCGCATCGAGCAGGTGTACACCGCCTACAGCGAGCCGGATGCCGACTTCGACCGGCTCGCGAAGGAACAGGGCGAGCTCGAGTCCTTTCTCGCGAGCGTCGACGGCCACAACCTCGAACGGCAGCTCGACGTCGCGGCCGACGCGCTCCGCCTGCCGCCCTGGGAAGCGAAGATCAGCCAGCTCTCGGGCGGCGAACGGCGCCGCGTCGCCCTGTGCAGGCTCCTGCTGTCGAAGCCCGACATGCTGCTGCTCGACGAGCCGACCAATCACCTCGACGCAGAATCCGTCGCATGGCTCGAGAAATTCCTCGAGCAGTACCCGGGCACCGTGATCTGCGTGACGCACGACCGCTACTTCCTCGACAACGTCGCCGGCTGGATACTCGAGCTCGATCGCGGCTTCGGCATTCCCTGGCAGGGCAACTACTCTTCCTGGCTCGAGCAGAAGGAGCAGCGCCTCGCGCAGGAGGAAAAGCAGCAGGAAGGACTGCGCCGGACGCTCGCCCACGAGCTCGAATGGGTGCGCGCGAATCCGAAGGCGCGCCAGGCCAAGAGCAAGGCGCGGCTGCGCCAGTTCGAGGAACTGTCCTCGGTCGAGTTCCAGGCCCGCAACGAAACCAACGAGATCTACATACCGCCCGGTCCGCGGCTCGGCGACCTGGTCATCGAGGTCGAGAAGCTGCGCAAGGGCTACGGCGACCGCCTGCTGTTCGACGGCCTGTCGTTCCGGCTGCCGCCCGGCGGCATCGTCGGCATCATCGGGCCGAATGGCGCCGGCAAGACCACGCTGTTCCGGATGCTGACCGGCACCGAGCAACCGGATGCGGGCAGCGTCCGCATCGGGCCGACCGTGAAGCTCGCGCATGTCGACCAGACGCGCGACATCCTCGACGACGGCAAGACGGTCTGGCAGGAGATCTCCGGCGGGCTCGACATGATCAAGGTCGGCAATTACGAGACCTCGTCGCGCGGCTATGTCGGCCGCTTCAATTTCCGCGGCAACCAGCAGCAGCAGCAGATCGGCGAGCTCTCAGGCGGCGAACGCAATCGCGTGCACCTCGCGAAGCTCCTGAAGAGCGGCGCCAACGTGCTGCTGCTCGACGAGCCCACGAATGACCTCGACGTCGAGACCCTGCGCGCGCTCGAGGAGGCACTGCTCAGTTTCCCGGGCTGCGCGGTCGTGATCTCGCACGACCGGTGGTTCCTCGACCGTATCGCCACCCATATCCTCGCTTTCGAAGGCGACAGCGAGGTCATGTGGTTCGAGGGCAATTACCAGGACTACGTGGCGGACCTGCGCAAGCGCAAGGGCGAAAACGCCGACCAGCCGCACCGCCTGCGCTACAAGCCGCTGCACGCCTGACCCCCGTCGCTCGTTTCGGCTAGACTGGAATGATCCGGAAAGCCGGTGGGGGACTGGCATGGCGGTGTTCATCGACTCTGCGGGTCGCCTGCATCACGACCAGGAAAGCGGCCTGGCGCTGAACTGCCCGCATTGCCAGGTGCTCGCGCACATCACGCCCCTCTCGGTGCCTGACTTCAACGCGCTGCAGCTGCACAAGCCGAGCCAGGTCGGCCTCGTTTATCGCTGCGAGGCCTGCAACGCGCCGATATTCCTGCGCTTCACGGTCAAGCTCTATGCGGGCAGCCGCGTCGAGCTCGCGCCGAATTTCATCGAGCTGGAACGGGCGCGCGAGAAGTTCAGCTTCACCCACCTGCCCGAGGAGGCCGAGGTCCTGTTCAAGGAAGCACTCGCCTGCTTCTCGGCTGCCTGCTACAACGCCTTCGCCTCGATGTGCCGGCGCGTCGCGCAATGCGTCTTCGCCGATCTCGGCGAGGACGGCAAGCTGCAGCTCTACGACGAGCTCGCGAACATCCGCCGCCTCGCCGAGCTCGATGACGACTCCTTCGCGATCGTCAAGAAGGTCCTGTTCGAGGGCGACCTGCAGGGCCGCCCCGGTCCGCCGCTGGTCGACAATTTCCAGGCGGGCGTGCTGCTCGAGGTCATCAAGGACCTGCTGTACCAGGCCTACGTGCGCCGCGGCCGCCTGCAGCAGGCGATGATGGTGAGGCGTTATTTCGCTGAGGACGCCTCGTCGAAAATCACGCCGCTGCCCGCCCGCGGCCCCGATCCGGGACGCTCAGGCTAGCCAGACCCGCGCATTGCGGAATATCCGCATCCAGCCGCTGTCCTCGCCGGCCGCGGCGGGGCGCCAGGAATTCTGCGCGCTGCGGAACACGCGCTCCGGGTGCGGCATCATGATGGCGACGCGGCCGTCGTCCGATACGAGCCCCGCGATGCCCCGGGGCGAGCCATTCGGGTTGGCCGGATAGCGATCGGCGACCGCGCCGTGATGGTCGATGAAACGCATGACCGTCAGTCGCTGCGCCAGCCTTTCATCCGCGGCCGTCCTGAACACGGCGCGGCCCTCGCCATGGGCGACCGCGATCGGCAGGCGCGAACCGGCCATGCCGGCGAAGAACAGCGAGCGCGATTCACCGATCTCGACCAGCGACAGCCGGCCCTCGAACTGCTCGGAACGATTGCGGACGAAGCGCGGCCAGCAGCCGGTGCCGGGGATCAACGAGGAAAGCGCCGCGAGCATCTGGCAGCCGTTGCAGACCCCGAGCGTGAAGTTGTCGCTGCGCCGGAACCAGCCGGCGAATATTCCGCACACCCGCTCGTTGAACAGGATCGACTTCGCCCAGCCCTCGCCCGCGCCCAGCACGTCGCCGTAGCTGAACCCGCCGCAGGCGACGAGCCCGTGGTAGCCGTCAAGCCGCGCACCGCCCTGCAGCAGGTCGGTCATGTGCAGGTCGACGGTCTCGAATCCGGCGCGATCGAATGCCGCGGCCATCTCGACCTGGCTGTTGACACCCTGCTCTCGCAGGATCGCGATCCGTGGCCGCGCGCCGCGCGCGATCATCGGCGCGGCGATATCGTCATCCGGATCGAAACTCGGCCGCCAGGACAGGCCGGGATCCGTCTCGTCGAGGCGCGCTGCCTGTTCCTCGTCGGCGCAGGCCGGGTCGTCGCGCAGTTTCTGCATGCGCCAGCTGGTCTCCGACCAGACGCCGCGCAGCCGCACGCGGTCATCGTCGATCAGGCTCTCGCCGTTCGCGCGGATGCCGACGCGGCGGCCGCGCGACACGCTGCCGATCAAGCGCGCGGCGCCGTCGAGCCCGTGACGCGAGAGGATTGCGAGTGCCGCGTCGGCGTCCTCTGCACGCAATTGCAGGACCGCGCCGAGTTCCTCGCTGAAGAGCGCGGCGGCAGGCGTGGCGACGGCGCCGAGATCCACCTCGAGCCCGGCACGGCCCGCGAAGGCCATCTCGAGCAGCGTGATCGCGAGGCCCCCGTCCGAGCGGTCGTGATAGGCGAGCACGAGACCGGCGTCCGCGAGTTCCCGGATCGCCGCAAAGAAGGCGGCGAGCGATGCGGCGGCGTCGAGGTCCGGCGGCTCGCCGCCGATGCAGCCGTGGACCTGCGCCAGGCAGGAACCGCCCAGCCGGTCGCGGCCGCCGCCGAGATCCACGAGCAGCAGCAGCGTCGGGCCCAGCGATGTTTCGAGCACCGGCGTCAGCGTGCGGCGTACGTCCGCGACCGGCGCAAACGCGGAGACGACGAGCGACAGCGGCGCGATCATCGAATGATCCCGCGCGTCCTGCCGCCAGGTCGAGCGCATCGACAGCGAGTCCTTGCCGACCGGGATCGAAATGCCGAGTTGCGGGCACAGATCAAGCCCGATCGCCCGCACCGTGTCGTACAGGCTGGCGTCTTCTCCGTGCTCGCCGCAGGCGGCCATCCAGTTCGCCGACAGCCGCACGTCGCGAAGCTGGCGCACATCCGCCGCCGCGATATTCGTGATCGCCTCGCCGACCGCCAGGCGCCCCGATGCCGGGCCGCTGAGAAGAGCGACGGGCGGGCGCTCGCCGATCGACATCGCCTCGCCCGTGTGTCCGCGCAGGCCCGACAGCGTGACCGCGACGTCGCTGACCGGCACCTGCCAGGGCCCGACCAGCGGGTCGCGGCTGATGTGGCCGCCGACGCTGCGATCGCCGATGGTGACCAGGAATCCCTTGTCGGCGATCGTTGGCAGTCGCAATAGCCGCTCGACCGCCTGCGCCGGATCGATGCTGCGCGCGTCGAAACCGTCGCCTGCCGGTGCACGGCGCTTCGCTTCACGACGCATTCGCGGCGGCTTCCCGAGCAGCGTCGCGACCGGGATATCGACCGGCCGGTTCCCGAAATGCGCGTCGTGCACCTGCAACTGCCCGTCGTCGGTCGTGCTGCCGATGACGGCGCAAGGGCAGCGCTCGCGGCGGCACAGCGCGAGGAACTCGTCGAGACGCGCCGCTGCGATCGCGAGCACATAGCGCTCCTGCGCCTCATTGCACCAGATCTCGAGCGGCGTCATGCCGGGCTCGTCATTGGGCACCGCGCGGAGATCAATTTGTCCGCCGAGCTTGCTGTGGGCGATGACCTCGGGCACGGCGTTCGACAGGCCGCCCGCACCGACGTCGTGGATGATCAGCACGGGATTGCGCTCGCCCATCGCCCAGCAGTGATCGATGACCTCCTGGGCGCGCCGCTGCATTTCCGGATTGCCGCGCTGCACCGATGCGAAATCGAGCTGCTCACTGCTCGCGCCGCTGCCGAGCGACGAAGCGGCGCCGCCGCCGAGCCCGATCAGCATCGCCGGTCCGCCGAGCAGCACCAGTCGGGCGCCGGCCGGAACCGCGCCTTTCTCGACGTGCATGCGCCGAACGTTGCCGAGACCGCCCGCGATCATGATCGGCTTGTGATAACCACGGACGACGCCGGCGGGATCCGACGGCAGCTGCATCTCGAAGGTGCGGAAGTAGCCGAGGATTCCCGGGCGCCCGAATTCGTTGTTGAACGCGGCCGCGCCGATCGGCCCCTCGAGCATGATGTCGAGCGCGGATGCGATGCGCGGCGAGCGGCCATGGTCGGCCTCCCAGGGCTGCACGAAGCCCGGTATCCGCAGGTTCGACACCGTGAATCCCACCAGGCCCGCTTTCGGCTTGGCCCCGAGTCCGGTCGCTCCTTCGTCGCGGATCTCACCGCCCGATCCGGTCGCCGCTCCGGCGAACGGCGAGATCGCGGTCGGGTGATTGTGCGTTTCCACCTTGATCAGGATGTCGGCCGGCTCGTCGTGCCAGCGGTAGCGGTGATCGCCTGCGTCCGCGAAGAACCGGCTGGCGCCGGGGCCCGCGATCACGGCAGCGTTGTCACTGTAGGCGGACAGGACGCCCTCGGGGCTCCGATCGCGGGTGTGGCGGATCATCGAGAACAACGTCTGCCGTTCCGCGACACCGTCGATGACCCAGTCGGCATTGAAAATCTTGTGGCGGCAATGCTCGCTGTTCGCCTGCGCGAACATCATCACCTCGACATCCGTCGGATCGCGTCCCATGCGCGCGTAGGCATCCGCGAGGTACTCGATCTCCGGGTCCGACAGCGCGAGCCCGAGTGCGGCATTGGCTTCTGCCAGGGCCGCCATCGGCGCGGATCCGAGTGCGATGCCCGACATCGGGCGCGGTTCATGCGCGTCGAACAGGCGTGCGGCCGCGGCGCAATCCGGCAGCACGGCTTCGGTCATCGGATCGTGCAGCGATGCGGCAATCAACGCGAGCTCTGCCGGTGTCAGCCTCGCATCGGCGTCGATTCCCCACAGCCTGCCGCGCTCGATGCGCCTCACGAATGCGAGGCCGCAGACATGCGCGATGTCGGTCGCCTTCGACGACCACGGCGAAATCGTGCCGGGACGCGGCACGGTCAGCAGTTGCTGCGCTTCGCCGCGGGTCGCCGCGGGATCCGGTTCGTGGTCGAGCAGGCGCTCCAGTATCGAGCGTTCCGCTGCCGACGGATCGCGCGCGAGATCGACGAAGTGGCGATGGTGAACCCGGATCCGGCGGATCGACGGGATGTCGCGCCGGATCGACGCGAGCATTCTCTCGAGGCGGAAATCAGAGAGTGCGGGTGCGCCTGCGAGTTCCAGCATCGAGCGCCGTCAGCGCTTGGCGCCCGGATCGGTGCCGGCGGGATACATCGGGACCGGGAACGGGGTGACATTGCCACCCTCGAGCACGCTGATCTTGCTGACTCCCTGCTTCCTGACTTCGTCGATGCGGATGATCGAATGCAATGGCAGGTAGGTGCGCTTGACGCCCTCGAATTCGTTCTTGATGCGTTCCTCGCCCGGGTCGACTACGACGCTGCTGCGCTCGCCGAACACGAGCTCCTCGACTTCGACGAAGCCGAACAGCCCGCCGTGGCTCACCTTGCGGGCGTAGATCTCGTAGACCTTGCCCTGGTTGGCGAATACAACCTTGAATATGTGACTTGAGGCCATGATCCGGGTGGGGGTCGTCCTGCCGTGGCCGCGCTATTATACCGGTCCAGTCAGGCGTGATGCGGGTGCCGGCTTCCCTCGCCAGCCCGCTCCGGGGTCTCGTGATGGCGCTCAAGTTGAAGATCGTCAGTGACAATGCTGCGGCCGCGGGCGGGCACCCGCGCTGGACGTTCGGCGTCAACGGCGGACGCATCGGCCGCCACGACACCAATGACTGGGTCCTGCGCGATACCGACCGCTACGTCTCGGGCAAGCACGCCGAGATCGAGCACCGCGGCGGCACCTGGTGGGTGCGCGACTTGAGCACCAACGGCACCTTCATCAATGACTCGGAAGACGCGCTCGGACCGGAGCGCCTGCACCAGCTCGCGAATGGCGACCGCATCCGCATCGGCGAATACGACATCGAGGTCGAGATTTCCGGCGGCAACGATTTCCCGGCGAACGAGGCGCAGGCGGTCAGCGAAGCGGACCTCGACGCATCCTTCGAGGTCAAGTCTCTGCTTGCGCCCGCCCGGCGCGAGCGCGATTCGCGGCCTCATCGGCGCGCGGATGGCGTGGCGACGCCGCAGCCCGCACCACCACCCGCGGCCGTGCCGCCACCCGCGACGCAACCCTCCGGCCGCGCCCGCGAGGAACAGGACCTGTGGCCGGGCCTCGTTGCGCTCTGCAAGGGCGCTGGCATCGACCCACGCGCCCTGCCGCAGGAATCGCGCATCGCCGCCCTGCACCAGGCCGGCCAGCTGCTGCGCGAGACCCTGGTCGGATTCACCGAGCTCGCGCGCACGCGCGCCGACTTCGCGAGCGAATTCGGCATCGCATCGGGCGCGCGCCGCCGCGACGCGACGAGCCCGCTGGTGCAGATCTCCGCGGTCGAGCCGCTGCTGGAATTGATGCTTGCCGGCCGTGGACCCGGGGACGCGCGGGCGGTGGACGAGATCCGCGGCCAGTTCGCGCGCGCACGGCACCACGAGATCGCGGTGTCGGCGGCCCTGCGCGAGGCGCTCTCCGCGGTGTTCGAGAAGCTCGACCCGGATGAACTGGAATCGCAGCTCGGCAAGCGCGCCAAGGGCACGGCGTCCCCGGACATGCAGCTGCGGCTGTGGAACCGGTACCGCGAGCTGTTCCGCGCGACGGTGCAGACCGGCGATGCGGGCCTTCCCGCGGTCTTCCTGGTGGCGTTCGCCCGTGCCTATGAAGCCATCACCTCGGGCGGCACCGCGCGAACCGACGGCCAGCAGGACTGAATCTGGCGGAGAGGGTGGGATTCGAACCCACGAATACCTTTTGGGTATTACTGGAATTCCAGTCCAGCGCCTTCGACCGCTCGGCCACCTCTCCGGGGCTGCGAAGACTACCGGACGCTCAGGGGTGCGGCAACCGACCGGTCAGCCAGCTGACGCATCAGCCCGTGGCAGGCTTCGTGCCATAACTTGGCGGATGGTCGAGGCAGCGCCCGGCGGTCGGCGGGACCTGCGGCGCATGGACAGCGGGTATGTTCATGGCATTGCGCGTGTCCGGCGGGACCGCGCCGTTCGGCGCCTGCAATGGAGGCAGGTCCTGCGCGGACTGGTAAGGCTGGGCCTTGTCGCAACCCGAGTAGGCGTCGGGCAGCAGGCCGCAGGCGCCCGCGAGCAGGCAAGCCGGCAGCAGCAACAGGAATTTCGCGCGCTTCATGTTCTTCCTCATTCTTCGATGACTCCCGCCTGCCGCATGGCCTCGTGAACGGCCCGATGATGCGCCTCCGCGAGCCAGGTCAGCGGGAGGCGTATGCCCGGACCGATCAGGCCCATCCGCGCGAGCGCCCACTTGGCGGGTATCGGATTGGCTTCGACGAACAGGGCCCTGTGCAGACCAGCGAGCCGCTGGTCGAGTTCCCCGGCCAGCGCAAGATCGCCCGCGAGCGCCGCCTCGACCATCTCGCGCATCAGCTTCGGGGCGACATTCGCTGTCACCGAAATGACGCCTTGTGCCCCGCCCAGCATCAGTTCCCTGCAACTGGCATCGTCGCCTGAAAGCAGCAGGAAGTCATCCCCGCAGCGCGCCAGGATTTCGGCGCCGCGCTCGATGCTGCCGGTCGCCTCCTTGATGCCGATGATCTGGGAATGCGCGGCGAGGCGCTCGACCGTCTCGGGCAGCAGGTCGCAGGCGGTCCTCGAGGGCACGTTGTAGAGGATCAGCGGGACGCTCGCCGCATCGGCTACCACGCTGAAGTGCCGGTACAGGCCCTCCTGCGGCGGGCGATTGTAATAGGGAGTGACGACCAGGACGCCGTCGACGCCCAGTTCGCAGGCGGCTCGAGTTCGTTCGATCGCTTCGGTCGTGGAATTACTGCCGGTGCCTGCGATCACCGGGATGCGCCCGCCGATGCGCTGTACCGCGATCTGCAGGAGCTCCGCAGTCTCGCCGACCGAGATCGTGGCGGACTCGCCGGTCGTGCCGGCGACCACGATGCCGTCGGTGCCCTGGCGGGCATGCCAGTCGAGCAGCCGCCCGAACGCGACATGATCCACTTCGCCCGATTCCGTCATCGGCGTCACGAGCGCCACCAGGCTGCCGCGGAACATCGAACCTCCAGCCGCATGGCCAGCGGAGGCGGGATCGTACTGGCGCGCGGCTCGCCGACGCAAGCGACGTCTGGCCCGGCGTATCATCGCCCTGCCGATCCCGGTAGACTGCGGCTGTCATTCCCGTTCTTTCCCGCATGAAACAATTCATCGCAATCTCGGCCATCGGCAACGATCGCATCGGTCTGGTGCACGATCTCTCGAAGACCGTCGCCGACTGCGGTGGCAGCATCAGCGAGAGCCGGATGACCGCCCTGGGCTCGGATTTCGCGATGCTGCTGCTGGTTTCGGGAAACTGGCATTCGATCGCCCGGATCGAGACCGAGCTCAACAAGCTGGCGGAAACCTCGGGCGTCACGATCCAGCTGCGCCGGACGGCCGAACGTGCGGTGCGCGAGGACATGATCCCCTACTCCGTCGACGTCGTCTGCCTCGACCAGGCGGGCATCGTCTCGGCGGTCTCCGGGTTCTTCGCGGCGCGGGGCATCGACATCGGCGAGCTTTCGACGCGCGGCTATGCCGCCGCGCACACTGGAGCGCAGATGTTCTCGGTCTACATGATCGTCAACGTGCCGGCACGCATCCATGTCGGCGCGCTGCGCGAAGAGTTCATGGATTTCTGCGACCAGATGAACCTCGACGCGATACTCGAGCCAGTCAAGAATTGACCGCTGCGGACGGCAACGGGGGTCCAGCCATCGCCATGACCACGATCAGTGTCGGCCGGAAGCTGCAGGATTTCGCGATCCCGACGACCGGCGGGGACTTCCGGCTCAGCGGGCAGCGCGGCAGGAACGTCGTCATCTACTTCTATCCACGCGACAACACGCCCGGCTGCACGATTGAAGGCAGCGATTTTCGCGACCTCGCGCCCGCTTTCGGCCGCGCCCGCACGACCATCCTCGGCGTCTCGACCGACACGCTCGAGTCGCACCACAGGTTCAGGGCGAAAATGGGTTTCCCGTTCGCACTCGGTTCGGACGAGGACCATGCCGTCGCGTCGCGATTCGGGGCCTGGAAGCAGAAGAACATGTACGGCCGCAAGATGATGGGCGTGGAGCGCTCCACGTTCCTGATCGATGCCAAAGGCGTCCTGCGCCAGGAATGGCGCAAGGTCAGGGTGGCCGGCCACGCGGCGCTCGTCCTTTCGGCGGCGCGCGATCTGTGAAGAAGGACGCCAGGCGCGCATTCGTGCTGGACACGAACGTGCTGATGCACGATCCCGCGGCGATCTTCCGCTTCGAGGAACACGACATCTACCTGCCGATGGGCGTGCTCGAGGAACTCGACGCCGGGAAGAAGGGACTTTCCGAATCCGCGCGCAATGTCCGGCAGGTCAGCCGCTTCCTCGATGAACTGATGGCGAGCGCGACCAAGGAACAGATCGACCGCGGCCTCGAGCTGCCGGTCGGCCGCAGCGGCAACCACGGCAAGAAGCCGTCGAGCGGCCGCCTGTTCTTCCAGACGCGGCGGCTCGCCGCCGGCCTCCCCGACACGCTGCCGGGCCATGGCATCGACAACGCCCTGCTCGGCTACACACTCGCGTTGCAGATGGAGATGCCGAAAACGCGCGTGACGCTCGTGTCGAAGGACATCAACCTGCGGATCAAGGCGGCGATACTCGGCGTACACGCGGAGGATTACTACAACGACCGCACGATCGAGGACGCCGACCTGCTGTTCACCGGCGTCACGGCGCTGCCCGCGAATTTCTGGGAGACGCACGGGACCAATGTCGAATCCTGGCAGGAGCAGGCACGCACTTTCTACCGGGTCCGCGGCCCGCTGGTCCGCGAATGGCAGAGAAACCAGTTCCTGTTCGACGCCGGCGGCGATTCCTTCGAGGCGATTGTCCGCTCGGTCGACGACGACGTCGCGAAGCTCGAGCTGACACAGGACTACCGCAGCGATCGCCACGCCGTGTGGGGCATCACGGCCCGCAATCGCGAGCAGAATCTCGCGCTGAACCTGCTGCTCGACCCCGAGATCGACTTCGTCACGATCCTCGGTCCGGCCGGCACCGGCAAGACGCTGCTGGCGCTCGCCGCCGGGCTGATGCAGACGCTCGAGACCAACCGGTTCAGCGAGATCATCATGACGCGCGTGACGATTCCTCTCGGCGAGGACATCGGTTTCCTGCCCGGCACCGAGGAGGAGAAGATGGAGCCCTGGATGGGCGCGCTGATGGACAACCTCGAGGTGCTCACGCAGAGCCAGGACGGCGGCAGCTGGGGCCGCGCCGCGACGCAGGACCTGCTGCGCCACCGCATCAAGATCCGCTCGCTGAACTTCATGCGCGGGCGCACCTTCCTGAACCGCTACCTGATCCTCGACGAGGCACAGAACCTGACCTCAAAGCAGATGAAGGCGCTCGTGACCCGCGCGGGTCCCGGCACCAAGCTCGTTTGCCTGGGGAACATCGGCCAGATCGACACGCCCTACCTGACCGAGACCACATCGGGCCTGACATTCGTCGTCAACCGCTTTCGCGGCTGGCAGCATGCGGGCCACGTGACGCTGGTGCGTGGTGAACGCTCGCGGCTGGCCGATTTCGCCTCCGAAGCGCTGTAGCCGCGACGGGCGCGAACCAAAGCCTGCACGGGCAGTCGAATCCGCTTTGGCAGGAACGACCTGATGCGCGCGACCCGGATAATCCTCCCATTGCTGCTGACGCTGCACGGCGCCGTCGTCCAGGCGCAGGTGCATGACGGCGACCTGCCGGACATCGGCACGCCCGCGAACACCACGCTGTCGCTGGCGGACGAATACAAGATCGGGCTGATGATCCTGCGCAGCCTCAGGGACGCCGGCCAGGTCGTCGAGGACCCGGAGATCAACGAGTACATCCAGTCGCTCGGCATGAAGCTCGCGAGCAACGCGCACGAGGGCGCTTATCGTTTCACGTTCTTCGCGGTCAAGGACTCCGGCATCAATGCATTCGCGCTGCCCGGCGGATTCATCGGCGTCAATGCGGGCCTCGTCACGGCGACGCGCAACGAGAGCGAGCTGGCCGGCGTGCTCGCACACGAAATCTCGCACGTGACCCAGCGGCACATCGCGCGCTCGGTCCAGAATGCCGGACGCGCCAACCTGGCTTCGGTCGCCGCAATCCTCGCGGCGATACTGATCGGCGCGACGACCGGGATGCCGGGCGACGCCGTGATGGGCACGGTGACCGCGGCCCAGGGCCTCGCGGCGCAGCAGCAGATCAACTTCACGCGCGGAAACGAGGCCGAGGCGGACCGCGTCGGCATCGGCATCCTGGCCGCGGCCGGGTTCGACCCGGGCGGCATGCCGGATTTCTTCTGGACCCTGCAGCAGCGCGGCGGCAGCGGCCGCAACATTCCGGACCTGCTGCGCTCGCACCCGGTCACCAGCGAGCGCATCGCCGAGACCCGCGATCGCGCCAGCAAACTCGAAGTGCCGCGCCACGAAGACAGCACGGGCTATTCGTTGATCCGCGAACGGATCGCGGTGCAGTCGCTGCCGGCCGAGACCAATTTCCGCGAGCTCTACCAGAACGCGCAGCATCCGGACTTCGTGTCGAGCGACGGCGATATGTACGGCCGTGCGCTCGCGCTGATCCGCTCCGACGCCGCCGACGAGGCGATTCCAGTGCTGCAGAGCCTGGTCGCGCGGCGGCCCGACGTGATCCTGTACCACGCGGCGCTGGGTGAAGCCTGCCTGGCGGCAGGGCGCGTCGATGACGCCCGGTCGACGCTGGAGAAGGCCATGAGCCTCTTTCCGCGCAGCGTCCCGGTCACGATGCGATACGCCGAGACGCTGCTGCGGGCCGGTGACGCGAAGCGGGCGCATCTCGTGCTGCTCGACCTCTTCAACAATGTCCCGCCGACGCCGGAGCAGGCCCGCTTCACGGCGATCGCGGCAAATGCCGCCGGCGATGTCGCCGACGCCTATTACTACATGTCCGAATACCACGTCATCAGCGGCGACCTGGCGCTCGCGATCGACCAGTTGAAGCTCGCACAGGCGGTTCCGGGCCTCAATGTCGTACAGCGCGAGCGCTTTGACGCCCGGATACACGAACTGGAGGAGTACCTGCCGAAAGGCAAGCGCTCGCGCGAAGTGGCCGGTCCCAAGAATCCGCAGCCGGACGACGGCCGCAGCAGCTAGAATTCGGTGATCCGGGCCCGCCACGGAATCGCCGCATGACCCTCGGAGTCCGCATCACCGCGACCATCGGCCTGCTGCTGGCACTGCAGGGCTGCGCGACCACGCCGCAATCCACGCTGCACGATCCCTTTGAGCGGTTCAATCGCGGCACGCAGCGCTTCAACGACGCGCTCGACCGCGCCGTGCTGAGGCCGGTGGCGACCGGCTACCACAAGCACGTGCCACGCGTGATCCGCACCGGCGTCAGCAACCTGCTCGGGCACCTTGAATACACGACCACGATCGTCAATGACCTGCTGCAGCTGAAGATCGTCGATGCGGGAGCCGACATCGGGCGCTTCGCGCTGAATTCAACGCTCGGGATCGGCGGACTGCTCGATCCTGCCACCCGCGTCGGCATTCCGCGCCATGACGAGGATTTCGGGCAGACCCTTGGCCGCTGGGGAGTGCCGGCCGGGCCGTACCTCGTGCTGCCGCTGCTCGGGCCGTCGTCGCTGCGCGATGCGCCCGCACTTGCCGCGGATGCCCAGACCGACCTGCGCGTGCAGCTGGACTTCGACACGGAGACGCGTATCGCGCTCGGCGTGCTGACCGTCGTGGATGGCCGTGCATCGCTTCTGGGCGCCGATGAGACGCTGGACAGCGCCTTCGACCGCTATGCGTTCATCCGCAATGCCTGGCAACAGCGCCGCGAATACCTGGTGCGCGACGGGGACGTGCCCGAAGAGGCACCGCTCGAACCCGAGCCGGACGATCCCTAGGCGTCGTCGAGGAATTTCGTGAGATCGCTGATGCCGGCGAGCGCGCCAAGCACCGCCGGCGCATTGCGGTAGTGGACCGCGCGCCCATCGCCCCGGGCCGCGACCGACCATTCGACCAGCAGCGCAAGTCCCGCGCTATCCACGCGCCCCACCTGCGAGAGGTCGATGTCGGCTCGCGGATCCGCGCCGAATGCCGCCGTGCCCTCATCCAGCAGCCGCGCGGCATTCTCGAACAGGAGATCGCCGGACAGGCTCCACCGCCCCTGGCCGAGGCTCGCAAGTGCCGCTGGCGCGCTCGCCGGCTCAGCCGGACTTTTTGCCGTCGCCATTCTTGCTCTCGGCCTCGAGACGCTGGATGACGGCATCGAGGCCGCGCTGCTCAACCTCGGCGCCGACGTCATTGCGCAGGTTGCGCACGTAGGAGATGCCCTCGATCGTGACGTCCCATGCCTTCCAGCCGGCGGCCGTCGCGCGCATCGAATAATTGACCGGCACGCGCGTCCCGTCGCTGCGCTTGACCTCGGTCCGGATCGTCGCCTGGCCGGTTGCCAGGTCGCCGCGGAATGGCAGCAAGGTCATTCGGTCGGCTGTGAACTCGGCGAGGGCCGAGCCATAGTTGCGCAGCAGTGACTGGTAGAACGCGTCGATGAATCGCTGCCGCTGCTCGGGGCTCGCATCGCGCCAGTGCTTTCCGAGCACGAGCTTCGCCGAGTAGTCCGTGTCGAAATGCGGCAGCAGGATCTGGTCCACCATTTTCCTGACGCGCGCGGGATCGCTCTTCGCGGCTTGCCGGTCGGCATCCAGGGCCTGCAACATATTCATCGATGTCTTCTCGATCAGGTCCTGGGGCCCGGGCCCCGGCACGCTGTCGGCCGCGCAGGCGACGCCCGCCAATATCAGCAGGGGGGCCGCGATGCCAGGGGCTGCAAAGGCGCGTCTCATCATGGCTTCGATCCCTCCGCCGGTGGATCGGCCTGTTTGTCGGCAGCCTTGGAGAACAGGAACTTGCTGATCAGGTTCTCGAGCACGATCGCCGACTGCGTAAACTGCATTTGAGCACCATCGGCCAGGTAAGTTTCAGAACCGCCCGGCCCGATGCCGATGTACTGGCCTCCGAGCAGGCCGGCGGTGTAGATGCCGGCATCGCTGTCGTCGGGTATGCGATCGTATTGGCCGTCGATGCGCATCGTCACCCGCGCCTTGTATTCGCTGAAGTCGTAATCGATGCGTTCGACGTGGCCGATCGTCACGCCCGACATCGACACCGGTGCACCGGGCTTCAGGCCCCCGACCTGTTCGAATGAGGCGAGCAGGCGGTAGCCGCCGTCGCCGAGGCCGAATTCGCGGTTCGTGATCTGCGTGACCAGGAAGAACAGCGCCGAGAAGCCGAGCAGCACGAACAGCCCGGTTCCCAGCTCGATGGCGCGCGTCTGGCGCATGTCATCTCTCCTTTACAGCATCGCTGCCGTCAGCATGTAGTCGAGCAGCAGCACGACGACGGAGGATATGACCACCGTGCGCGTCGTCGCCCTGCCGACGCCTTCTGCCGTCGGCACTGAATGATAGCCCTCGTAGACCGCGATCAGGCTGCAGGCAACCCCGAAAACGCAACTCTTGACCACGCCTTCCATGACGTCCCCGAATTCGACCGCGGAGCGCATCTGCGACCAGAACTGCCCGGCATCGACGCCCATCAGCTGCACCCCGACAAGCTGAGCGCCGAATATCCCGATCATTCCGAAGATCGCGGCGAGCAACGGCATCGACAGCACGCCGCCCAGGAAGCGCGGCATCACGACGCGCCGCACCGGATCGACGGCCATCATCTCCATCGCCGCCAGCTGGTCGGTCGCGCGCATCAGTCCGAGTTCCGATGCAAGCGCCGTGCCCGCGCGGCCCGCGAACAGCAGAGCGGTGACCACGGGACCGAGTTCCTTCAGCAGGCCGAGGGCGGCTGCCGACCCCAGCGATTCCTCGGAGCCGAAGCGCTGGAGCAGGTCGAATCCCTGCAGGCCGAGCACCATGCCGACGAACAGGCCGGACAGCATGATGATCACGAGCGACAGAGCGCCTGCGTTGTGCACCTGCTCGACGACCAGGCTGAAGCGCATGAGCGCACGCGGCACTTCCATCAGGAGCCGTGCGCCAAAAATCGTGTAGGCGCCGAGCGCCTGCAATGCGACGCGCAGGCTTTCCAGGACCTCGCGGGCGAGTGAAATCAGCATTCAGGAGAGCTGCCGCAGCTGCTCGAGGTAATCGGGCGCCGGATAGTGAAAGGGCACAGGCCCGTCCGGGAGCCCATGCATGAACTGGCGGACTTCCTCGCGCGTGTCGGTCGCGAGCGTCGCCGGCGGCCCCGAGGCGATCACGCCGCCGCCCGACAGCAGGTAGGAAAAATCGGCAATCGTCGCCAGGTCATGGACGTCGTGAGACACGACGATGCTGGTCAGACCGAGCGTGTCATTGAGCAGCCGGATGAGGCGCTGCACGACGCCGAGCGAGATCGGATCGAGCCCGACAAAGGGCTCGTCGTAGATCAGGAGTTCCGGATCCATGACGATCGCGCGGGCGATGGCGACGCGGCGCGCCATGCCGCCCGACAGTTCCGCGGGCATCAGCTGGCAGGCCCCGCGCAACCCGACGGCCTGCAGCTTGGCGAGGACCACGTGACGCAGCAGCCGCTCAGGCAGGCGCGTGTGCTCGCGCAGCGGAAACGCGACATTTTCGTAGACGTCGAGGTCGGTCAGGAGCGCGCCATTCTGGAACAGCATGCCCATCCGGCGGCGCATGCGGTATATCGCCTCCCGCGACAGGCCCGCGACATCCTGGCCCTCGACTTCGACCACGCCGCGATCCGCCAGGAGCTGCCCGGTGATCAGGCGCAGGAGCGTGGTCTTGCCCGTGCCGCTCGGCCCCATCACGGCCGTGACCGAGCCGCGCTGGATGTCGAGATCGACGCCGGAAAAGATGGCGCGCTGCGACACGGAATAGTGGAGTCCGCGCACGCGCACGATCGCATCGCGCGCCGTTGCGGATGCCTCGCGACCCTGGTGGACGGGCACGTGCCGCTTCCGCCGCTGCGGCCTCAGGCCGCCTGTTCCATTGCGGCGTCGTAGGATCCGTCGCGGGCAAGGCCATTGAAACGCGCGCGCCGCAGGAAGGTGCGCTGCGCGACAGCGACATTCGCGGCCTCGCCGCGCCAGGCATCGAGCGTGCTCTGCTGCAGCGCGCGGCCGTAGCTGAAGGAAAGCTGCCAGGGAAGCGGGCCCGCCCGGTTCATCAGCGAGAGGTGCAGCGTCGCCTCGGCCTCGCTCTGGCCGCCGGACAGGAATGCGATTCCCGGCACGGCCGAAGGCACGCGGCGCCGCAGGCAGCGCAGCGTCGCGTCCGCCACCTGTTGCGGCTTCGACTGCACCGCGCATTTCTTGCCGGCGATGACCATGTTCGGCTTCAACACAATGCCTTCGAAGTGCACGCGATGGGCGTACAGCGCATCGAATACCGCAGTCAGCGCCGCATCGGTCACCTCTTCGCAGCGCTCGATCGTGTGATCGCCGTCCATCAGCACCTCGGGCTCGACGATCGGCACGATGCCCGCTTCCTGGCACAGGGCCGCATAGCGTGCAAGCGCCGCGGCATTTGCATCGATTGCATAGCGCGTCGGGATGCCCGCCCCCACGTCGATCACCGCGCGCCATTTTGCGAAGCGCGCGCCAAGCCCGGCGTATTCCGCCAGCCGTTCGCGCAATCCGTCCAGGCCCTCGGTGATGGTCTCGCCCGGGAATCCGGCGAGCGGCTTCGCGCCCGCGTCCACCTTGATGCCGGGCAGGATGCCGCGTGACGCCAGGAGTTCTGGAAAGGGCCTGCCATCCGACGCCTTCTGGCGCAGCGTCTCGTCGTAGAGGATCACGCCCGAAATATGCTTCTCGGCACCGGCCGCCGTGAACAGGAGTTCGCGGTAGGCGCGCCGGGATTCGAAGGACGATTCGAGCTTGATCTTGTCGAAGCGCTTCTTGATCGTTCCGGATGACTCGTCGGCCGCCAGGATGCCCTTGCCGGGCGCCACCATCGCGGCCGCAATCGATTCCAGTGCCTGTTTTTCCATGTTTCCGGGTCCTTTCGCGGGATGCGCAGAAGGATAGCAGAGCACCAAGGCCCACTACCCCTGGAGCCATAATAGTACTAAAATCGTACTGTATACCGTGGACCCTGGAGCGAGCCATGTTGCGCATCAGCCGGCTGACCGATTACGCGACCGTGATCCTGGCAAGCCTCGGTGGCGGCAGCCTTGCAAGCGCTGCCGACATTGCCGAGCGAACCCACATCGGGCTACCGACCGTCAGCAAGCTGCTGAAGGAATTGCAGCACGCGGGGCTCGTGAAATCCATGCGCGGAGCGCGCGGCGGCTACCTGCTCGCAAGGCCCGCGGCCGGGATCAGCGCCGCCGACATCATCGATGCGGTCGAGGGACCGGTCGCGCTGACCGAATGCGCGAGCGGCAGCGGCCAGTGCGACATCGAGACCACCTGCACGGTCGGCCACGGCTGGCAGGGCGTCAGCCTTGCGATCCGCCGCGCACTGGTCGGCATCAGCCTGACCGACCTCGTGAGCCGCCGCGGCAATTTCCCGACGCCGGAATTGCGCCGTCCTGCGGGCAGCGAGTGGCGCCCGCTGGTCCGCGGCTGAGGCCTGCTCGCCAATGACCACACAGCAACCGGAACTGGAATCGCTGGTCGGTGGCAAGTACCGGCACGGTTTCGTCACGGACATCGCGAGTGACACGGTCCCGCCGGGCCTCAGCGAGGATGTCATCCGGCTGATCTCGGCCAAGAAAGGCGAGCCCGCGTTCATGCTCGACTGGCGGCTGAAGGCCTACCGGCGCTGGCTCCGGATGACCGCGCCGGGCTGGGCCCATGTCCATTACCCGCCGATCGATTTCCAGCAGATTTCGTACTACTCGGCGCCGAAGCAGCAGGGCGACGGCCCGAAGTCGCTGGCCGAGGTCGACCCGAAGCTGCTCGAGACCTACGACAAGCTCGGCATTCCCCTGCACGAGCGGGCGCGGCTCGCCGGTGTCGCGGTGGACGCGGTGTTCGACAGCGTCTCGGTCGCGACCACGTTCAAGGAACGCCTTGCCGAGGCCGGCGTCGTGTTCTGTTCTTTCTCGGAGGCGGTAAGGAACCACCCTGCCCTCATCGAGCGTTACCTCGGGACCGTCGTGCCGGTCAGCGACAACTTCTATGCGACGCTCAATTCGGCCGTGTTCACCGACGGTTCCTTCGTCTATGTCCCGAAGGGCGTGCGCTGCCCGATGGAGCTGTCGACTTATTTCCGGATCAACGCATCGAAGACCGGCCAGTTCGAGCGCACGTTGATCATTGCGGACGAGGGATCGCATGTCAGCTATCTCGAGGGCTGCACCGCGCCGATGCGCGACGAGAACCAGCTGCACGCCGCGGTCGTGGAGCTGATCGCGCTGGACGATGCACAGATCAAGTACTCGACCGTGCAGAACTGGTATCCCGGCGACGAGAACGGTATCGGCGGCATCTACAATTTCGTGACCAAGCGCGGCGACTGCCGCGGACGGAATTCGAAGATCTCCTGGACCCAGGTCGAGACGGGCTCGGCGATCACCTGGAAGTACCCGAGCTGCATCCTGCGCGGCGACGATTCGGTGGGCGAGTTCTACTCCGTGGCGCTCGCCAATCACTACCAGCAGGCCGACACCGGCACCAAGATGATCCACATGGGCCGGAACACGCGCTCGACCATCGTTTCGAAGGGCATTTCCGCCGGGCACGGGCAGAACGCCTATCGCGGCCTGGTAAAGATCCTGCCCGGTGCCGAGGGCGCGCGAAACTACACGCAGTGCGATTCGCTCCTGATGAGCGAAACCTGCGGCGCGCACACCTTCCCCTACATCGAGGTCAGGAACCCGAGCGCGGTCGTCGAGCACGAGGCATCGACCTCGAAGATCTCGGACGACCAGCTGTTCTACTGCCTGCAGCGCGGCATCGCCGCGGAGGATGCCGTCAACATGATCGTCAATGGCTTCTGCAAGCAGGTCTTCAGGGAACTGCCGATGGAATTCGCCGTCGAGGCGCAGAACCTGCTCGCGGTCAGCCTCGAGGGAGCCGTCGGATGACGATCCTCAGTATCCGCGACCTGCGCGTGCGCGCCGGCGAGCGCCTGATTCTCGACGGCGTGTCGCTCGAGGTCGGTGCCGGCGAGGTGCACGCGATCATGGGACCCAATGGATCCGGCAAGAGCACGCTGACCGGCGTGCTGGCCGGCCGCCCGGGCCTCGAAGTGGTGTCAGGCAGCGCGACCTACCTGGGCCGCGACCTGTTCGCGATGCCCGCCGAGGAACGCGCGCGGCAAGGCCTCTTCCTCGCCTTCCAGTATCCGGTCGAGATTCCGGGCGTCAACAATGTCTACCTGCTGAAGGCCTCGCTGAATGCGCTGCGCAAGCACCGCGGCCTGCCTGAGCTCGACGCCTTCGAGTTCCTGAACCTGGTGCGCGCGAAGATCCGCCAGATGCAGATGGACGAGAGCCTGCTGAATCGCGGCGTCAACGAGGGCTTCTCGGGCGGCGAGAAGAAGCGCAACGAGATCCTGCAGATGAGCCTGCTCGAACCCACGCTCGCGCTGCTCGACGAAACCGACTCGGGCCTCGACATCGATGCGCTGAAGGTCGTCGCGGATGGCGTCAATGCGCTGCGCTCGGCGGAGCGCGCGATGGTTCTGGTCACGCACTACCAGCGGCTGCTGGATTACGTCGTGCCCGACCAGGTCCACGTGCTGGCGGGCGGCCGCATCGTGAAGAGCGGCGGCCGCGAACTCGCGCTCGAGCTCGAACGGCGCGGTTACGACTGGCTGCGTGAAGGGACGGCCGCCGCATGAACGCGGAATCCGTCATGCAACGGATCGCGGCGAGCCATGCCGGCCAGTCGCCGCGCATGGCGGGCGGCGCGGCCTGGGGCCGGCGTCGCGAGCAGTCGCTTGCGCGAATCATGGAGCGTGGCCTGCCGGATCGCCGCGACGAAAACTGGAAGTACCTCGATCATGCAAAGATCGCGGAGCGCGAATTCGACGTTCCGGCGCGCGCAGTCGTCAGCGCCGGCCAGCTCGCACCCTGGCTGCTGCCGCTGCCCGATGCGCGCCGCTTCGTGCTGGTGGACGGCCGCTTCGAACCGGCCTTGTCGGACGCCGATGCCAGCGCCGGCGTCACGGTCGAGGACCTGGCGACAATTCTCGCGGCCGATCCGGCGCGCGCGATGAGCCTCTTGCGCGCGCCCGGCGACGACGCCGATGACCGCTTCGCGCTGCTGGCCGACGCCTTCTCCGCCGGGGGCCTGGTGCTTCGCGTCGGCGCGGGCGCGGTGCCGGCGCAACCGCTGTACCTGGTTCACGTCGCATCGGGATCGCAGTCCGGTGCTACTCACGCGCGCGTCGCAATCGACGTCGGGGCCGGCGCCAGCCTGCGGCTCGTCGAGCACTTCATTTCGCTCGGCGATGCGCCTGCCCTCTCCAATCTTGCGGCCGAGCTTCGGATCGGCGCGGATGCGACGGTGGAACACCTGCGCCTGCACCAGGCGGGCGCGCAGTCCGCACAGCTCGAGACCTGGGTCGTCGAGCAGCAGGCGGACAGCCGCTACAGCCAGCATCTCTTCGCGCTGGGTGGCCGGCTGCTGCGCTCCAACCTGGAACTGGCGCTCTCCGGCGACCGGGCGGAATGCCGCCTGGCCGGCCTCTTCATGGTGGACGGCGAGCGTCAGGCCGATCTCTACACCCGCGTCGCGCATCACGGCCGCGCCACGCGCACGATCCAGAATTTCCGCGGCATCGCCTCGGAGCGCGGGCGCGGCGCGCTGAATGGCCGAATCGTCGTGCACCCGGCGGCGCGCGGCGCCGACGCCAGCCAGTCGAGCCGTAACCTGCTGCTGACGCCGCTCGCGGAGATCAATGCCCGGCCGCAGCTCGAGATCCACACGGACGACGTGAAATGCCGGCACGGCGCAACCGTCGGCACGCTGGATCCCGCGCAGCTCTTCTACCTGCTGGCGCGCGGCCTCGACCCCGAAACCGCACGCAGCCTGCTGACTTTCGCATTCTGCGAGGACGTCATTGCCGGCGTGCCGCTGCCGGAACTGCGACGCGGCATCGAGGAGCTGGTGGTCGGCCGCCTGCCGGACCGGGACGTGATCCGGAGTTTCCGCTGATGGCCGCCGTGCGCGATCTGCAGCCGGTATTCGATGTCGAGCGCCTGCGGCTGGATTTTCCGGTCCTCGCACGCCTCGTGAACGGCCATCCGCTCGCCTACCTCGACAACGCCGCTTCGGCGCAGCAACCGGCGGCCGTCATCGACGCCGTGGCCGACTACGGGCGCTCGCACCACGCCAATGTCCATCGCGGCGTGCACACGCTGTCGCAGGAAGCGACTGCGCTCTACGAGGACGCGCGCGAGAAAGCCCGCCGCTTCGTCAATGCGGCGTCGACCGCCGAGGTCATTTTCCTGCGCGGCACGACGGAGGCCGTGAACCTGGTCGCGCAGGCCCATGGACGGCCGCAGCTGAAGTCAGGCGACGAAATCGTCGTGTCCTGGCTCGAGCATCATTCGAACATCGTCCCGTGGCAGCTGGTCTCTGAACAGACGGGCGCGCGGCTTCGTGTCGTGCCAATCGACCGGCGTGGCGTCGTCGACTTCGATGCCTACCGCGCGCTGCTGGGGCCCCGCACGCGCATCGTCGCGCTCGCGCATGTGTCGAATGCGCTCGGCACCGTGCTGCCGATAGGCGAGTACGTTGCCGCCGCCCGCGAACGCGGCATCACGACGCTGGTGGACGGCGCCCAGGCCGTGCCGCATCTCTCCGTGGACGTCCAGGCAATCGGCTGCGACTTCTACGCCTTCTCCGGCCACAAGATGTATGGGCCGACCGGCATCGGCGTCCTCTACGGACGCGAGCGGCTGCTCGAGGCGATGCCGCCCTGGCAGGGCGGCGGCGACATGATCCTGTCGGTGTCCTTCGATCGCACGACCTACAACCACCTGCCGCATCGCTTCGAGGCCGGCACGCCGAATATCGGCGGCGCCGTCGGGCTCGGCGCCGCGATCGATTATCTCGGCGCGATCGGCATCGACCGGATCGCGGCTCATGAACGAATGCTGCTCGAGTACGCGACGCGCGAACTGGCCGGTATCCCCGGGCTCGCCTTCATCGGCACGGCGCCCGAGAAGTCGAGCCTGGTCTCGTTCACGATCGAGGGCCTGCACCCGCACGACCTCGGCACCGTGCTCGACTCGCGGGGTATCGCAGTGCGCACCGGTCACCATTGCGCAATGCCGGTGATGGAATTCTTCGGCGTGCCAGCGACGACGCGCGCCTCTTTCGGCCTTTACAACACGCGCGCGGAGATCGACGCCCTGCGCGACGCCGTGCTCTATGCGATCCGGATGCTGCGCTGATGGAGCTGGCCGATCTCTATCGCGATGTCATCGTCGACCACAACCGGCGGCCGCGGAATTTCGGCAGGCTGGCGGGCGCGACGCACTCTGCTGAGGGTAATAATCCCTTATGCGGCGATAAGTTACATGTCTTTGTTGAGATGCAGGATGACATGGTCCGCGACCTCCGTTTCGAGGGCAGCGGCTGCGCGATCTCGACGGCCTCGGCCTCGATGATGAGCGAAGCCGTCAAGGGCAAGAGCCGCGCGGAAGTCGCCGCCCTCTTCGCCAGCGTGCACGGCATGCTGACGCGCCACGACGCCACCGCGGATCCCGGCCTCGGCAAGCTCGCCGCGCTCGCGGGCGTGCGCGAGTTCCCGATGCGGGTCAAGTGCGCGAGCCTCTGCTGGCACACGCTGAATGCCGCGCTCGCGGGAACCGCGGCGCCGGTCTCCACGGAATGAGCATGCGCGGCGCACAACACGAGCCCGTCGTCGTGCAACGCGACGTGCGCGCGGTGATCGTGCCGGCCGGCGTCGAGGTCAAGCTGCGCACCGGCAGCGTCGGCTATATCACGCAGTCGCTCGGCGGCAGCTTCACCGTGTACATCGAGGGCAACCTGTTCCGGATCGCAGGCAGCGACGGCGATGCCATCGGCAAGGAGCCGCTGCGACCGCCCGAGTTGCCGCCGGGCGCGACGGATGAGGATGTCGGCCGCCTGGTGTGGGACCAGCTGCGCACCTGCTTCGATCCGGAGATCCCGATCAACATCGTCGAACTCGGCCTTGTCTACGACTGCTCGATCAAGCCGAACGACGAGGGCACGCGCGATGTCGACATCAAGCTGACGCTGACGGCGCCGGGTTGTGGCATGGGCGAGGTGCTGGTTGCGGACGTGCGCGACAAGCTCTTGATCATCCCGACGATCCGCAAGGCGAGCGTCGACCTGGTGTTCGACCCGCCGTGGAATCAGTCGATGATGTCGGAGGCCGCGAAACTGCAGACCGGCATGATGTGAAGCTTTGGCTTGCTTCAGGCAGGCCTCCTCAGGACCGCCGTGAATACATCCCTGTAGGCTTCGGGCGCGACATCCCTGTCGCGCACGATCCTGAGGAGGCCTGCCCGAAGCAAGCCGATGTCGTGCCGCATTCCGGCGCGCGTGCGCGCGGCAGCTTCAGGATTCGCCGAGCGAGAGCAGCGTTGCGTTGCCGCCGACCGCGGCGGTGTTGGTCGTGATGGTCTGTTCGGTGGCGAAGCGGGGAAGGTAGTGCGGGCCGCCGGCTTTCGGGCCGGTGCCGGAGAGGCCGCAGCCGCCGAAGGGCTGCACGCCCACGACTGCTCCAATCATGTTGCGATTGACATAGACATTGCCGACCTTCGCGCGGGCGGCGACCTGCCGCGCGACGCTGTCGATGCGCGTGTGCACGCCGAGCGTCAGTCCGTAGCCGCTGCCGTTGATCGCGTCGATGACGGCGTCGAGCCCGGATGCGGCGAAGCGAACGATGTGCAGCACGGGCCCGAACACCTCGCGCTCGAGCTGCGCGATGCCGTCGATCTCGACCGCGAGCGGCGCAAAGTAATGCCCGCGCGGCAGCCCGGCAGGCAGCGGCACGCGATGCTGCCAGCGCGCGCCCGCGACGATGGCCGCAGCATGCTGCTCGAGCGTCGCGAGCGAGGGCGCATCGATGACCGGGCCGACGTCGGTCGACAGGAGCGCCGGATTCCCGATCGCCAGCTGGTCCATGGCGCCGGCCAGCAATTCGAGGACGCGTTCCGCGATGTCCTGCTGGACATACAGCACACGCAGCGCCGAGCAACGCTGACCCGCCGAATTGAATGCCGACTGGATCGCGTCGTTGACTACCTGCTCGGGCAGCGCGGAGCTGTCCACCAGCATGGCGTTCTGCCCGCCCGTCTCGGCAATCAGTACCGGCAGCGGGCCTTCCTTTGCAGCGAGCGTGCGGTTGATCAGGCGCGCAGTCTCGGTGGAGCCGGTGAACACGACGCCCGCGATGCGCGGATCGGCGATCAGCGCGCTGCCGATCGTCGAACCGGGACCCGGCACCAGGTGCAGGACGTCGCCCGGCACGCCGGATGCGTGAAGCAGCCGGACCATCGCGGCGGCGACGAGCGGCGTCTGTGCAGCCGGCTTCGCGATGACGCAGTTGCCGGCCGCGAGCGCCGCCGCGACCTGGCCCGTGAAGATCGCGAGCGGGAAGTTCCAGGGGCTGATGCAGGCGAAGACGCCGCGCCCGCGCAGCACGAGCCGGTTGGATTCGCCGGTCGGGCCGGGCAGCGCCAGCGGCTCGCCGAATTCCTGCTCGGCCCGCGCCGCGTAGTAACGAAGGAAATCGACGGCCTCGCGGACCTCGGAGATCGAATCTGGCACGGACTTGCCGGCCTCGGTGACGCAGATGGCGATGAAGCGCGCGGCGTCGCGCTCGAGCCGGTCGGCCGCTTCGCGAAGCGCGGCTGCCCGCTCGGCTGCGGGCCGCCGGTCCCATTCGGGCTGGGCCGCCGCCGCGAGCGCGAGCGCCTGATTGAGGAGTGCGACATCCGCCTCCATCACCTCGCCGGCGACGCGCCCGAGATCCGCCGGGCACAGGATCTTGCGCGCGCGACCCGGATATTCCTTCCCGCCGACGATCGGCGCCGCAGTCAGCGCCGTCGCGAGCGCCTGCCGGCAGGCCTCGGCGAGGCTCTTCTGCTCGCGGCCGTCGGCGAGGTTGATGCCGGCGGAATTACGGCGCCCCGGCCCGAAGAGCGCCGCGGGCAGCGGGATGCGCGGATGCGGCCCCGGTCCTGCGCGCTCGACCTCCGCGACCGGGTCACTGACCACTTCCTCGAGCGGCAGCGACTCGTCGACGACGCGATTGACGAATGAGGTGTTCGAGCCGTTCTCCAGCAGGCGGCGCACCAGGTAGGGCAGCAGGTCTTCGTGCGATCCGACCGGCGCATAGACGCGGCAGGGCAAGGCGCGTCCCGCCGGATCGGTCACTTCGGCGTAGAGCTCCTCGCCCATGCCATGCAGGCGCTGGAATTCGAATTCGCGGCCGCGCTGCCGATGCGAGCTGGATGATGCTCGCGACCGTGTGCGCGTTGTGGGTCGCGAACTGCGGATAGACGCGCCGGCTGCCGTCCAGCAGGATGCGGGCACAGGCAAGGTAACTGACATCCGTGTTCTGCTTGCGCGTGAAGACCGGGTAGCCGGGCAGGCCGCGCTCCTGCGCGCGCTTGACCTCGCTGTCCCAGTACGCGCCTTTGACCAGGCGGATATTCAGCACGCGCCCGGTGGCATCCGCGCGGCGGCCCACATGGCGCAGCACATCGGCCGCGCGCTTCGAATAAGCCTGGACGGCGAGGCCGAGGCCGTCCCACCCCGCCAGCTTCGGCTGGCGCAGCAGCCGGTCGAGCAGTTCCAGCGACAGCTCGAGCCGGTCGGCCTCTTCGGCGTCGATTGTCAGCGCAATGCCGGCGTCGCGGGCTTCGAGAGCCAGCGACTCGATGCGATCACCGAGCTCGGACAGGACCTGATCGCGTCGGCCGAACTCGTAGCGCGGGTGCAGCGCCGACAGCTTGACCGAGATGCTGGGCCAGGACGCGGGCGTGCTGCCCGCCTGCACCGAGGCGCCGACGGCCTTGATCGCGTCGCTGTAGGCCTGCCTGTAGCGCAGTGCGTCCGGTGCGGTCAGCGCCGATTCGCCCAGCATGTCGTAGGTATGGCGATAGCGCGCGTCCTCGCCGGTCGCCGCGCGCTCGAGCGCCTCGCCGATCGTTCGGCCCATCACGAACTGGTGGCCCATGATCCGCATCGCCTGGCGGAATGCCGCACGCACGACGGGCTCGCCGAGCCGCGCCACGAGACGGCGCAGCACGGAGGCGGGATCGCGCAGGTCGCCGTCCGTGGGGCGCACCAGCTGGCCGGTCAGCATCAGTCCCCAGGTCGAGGCATTGACGAACAGCGACTCGGCCTCGCCAAGATGATCCGACCACTGGCCGGTCGAAATTTTGTCGGCAATGAGACGGTCGGCCGTCTCGGCATCCGGAATGCGCAGCAGCGCCTCCGCCAGGCACATCAGCACGACGCCTTCCTGCGATGCGAGGTGGTACTGCTGCAGGAATGCCTCGACCCCGCCTTTGCCAGCGCGCCGCCGGCGCGCCGCGGCGACGAGTTCAATTGCATCGCGATGAGTCGCCTGCCGCACCACGGCAGGCAGGCGCGCGAGTTCCAGCGCCTCGGCCACCGCCACCGCCTCGTCTGCGAGGTACAGGCGGTTGATCGCCGTGCCCGGCGCCGTTTCGAATGGCCCGCCGCTGCGCAGGAATGGGTTGCCCGGGGCGCTCGTCATGGGTGGAATTCTATCCGTGTCCGGACCCGCCGGCCCTGCGCATCGCGAGGTAGTCGGCGAGGATCCTGCCGTGATCGAATGCGAGCGCTGGCGCCGCTTCGGGATCGATGACCAGGACGCCCGCCGCATCGTCACCGGCGACCGGCTCACCAGCGGCGCTCGCGATGTACACGAGGCTCACCGTGTGCCCGCGCGGATCGCGCGCCGGGTCGGAGTACACGCCGAGCAACGCTCCGAGCCGGATGTCGAGACCAGTCTCCTCGCGCGCCTCGCGGCGCGCCGCATCTTCGACGGTTTCGCCGATGTCCACGTAACCGCCCGGCCAGGCGTGCCCGGCAGGCGGGTGGCCGCGCAGGATCAGCACGACGGGCCTGCCGGGCCGGTTTTCGAGTTCGATGATGACGTCGACGGCGAGCGCGGGGGTTGCGGGCCGCGGCATCAGGCGCGCACCCGGTCATCCGCGCCAGCCGCATGGGCGCGCAAGCGTTCCGCGGTTTCAGCGCCGAGATAGGCGTGGATCAGGCGGCGGCCGATGTAAAGGAGCGGGATCAGCGCGACCGCCATCAGCATCTTGTAGCAGTAGTTGACCGTGCCGACCGCGAGGAACAGCCCCGTGGGCCAATGCTGCGGCCCCAGCACGAAGGCGATGTACAGCACGACGAAGCTGTCGACGAGCTGGGAAACTGCGGTCGATGCCGTCGCGCGCAGCCACACGTATCGCTCTCCCGTCGCCTGAAGGATGCGATGGAAGATGACGACGTCGATCAGCTGGCCGATCAGGAATGCGGTGATGGACCCGCCGATGGTCCACAGGCCCTGGCCGAAGATGCTCGCGAAGGCCGCCTGCATGTCCGGCACGCCGCGTTCGCTGCCAACCGTGACCCACCAGCCGGCCGGGGTCAGGCTGATCGCAAGGTAGGCGAACAGGAACGCATAGGAAATGAAGGCGACCGCCAGCCACGAGATGAACCGGACGCCGCGCACGCCGAAATATTCGTTGATGACGTCCGTCATGATGAACACGATCGGCCACAGCATCACGCCGGCCGTGAAGGACAGCGAGCCGCTCTGGCCGAACAGCCGCCAGTCGAATGGCGGCAGGCCGAGCGTGTCCTCGAGTGCAAAGATCTTGACGCCGACGAACTCGGCGATCATCGCGTTGGTGACGAAGAGCGCCGTCAGCACGATGAACAGCCGCGCCGGCTTCGAGTTCAGCACGGCCCAGGGCCCATCTGCCGGCCGTGTATTCATGTTTCAGCTCCGGCCCTGCAGTTGCCGGATCGCGCGCCGGCCGCGCTTGTCCGGCCGGCCCGCCGGTGCGGTGTCCGAGCGGCGCTCGATCTGGCGACGCTCGCGCGCCACGGCGCGGCGCAGCAGGCTGTCGGTCGTCTCTTCGTAGCAGCTGCGCGCCTCGGTCGCCGGCCCGCGGCGCGACGGCAGGGACCGGACGATGATGGTCCAGACATCAGTGCCCTGCGTGATATCCAGCCGGTCGCCCACCACGACATCACGTGATGCCCTGGCGCGCTCGCCATTGACATGAACCTTGCCTCCGCTGACCGCCGCGGCGGCAAGCGTCCGGCTGCGCTGGAAGCGAGCGCACCAGAGCCATCGATCGATCCGATGCCTGCCGCCAGACGCATCCGCCACCCGATTTTTCCCGGTCACCCGCCCTCCCCGGCCCGCGGATTATACGGGGAGGCGCTCAGGCCTACCGCTATAATCCGCGGCAGGCGCAGACGGGCGGAACATCATGGATCAGGCATTGCTGCGGCGGCTCGAGTCGCAGACCGCTGAACTGGAAAAGAACGGCCTCTTCAAGCGCGAGCGCGTGATCGCCTCGGGCCAGGGTCCCGTCGTGCGGCTCGAGGACGGGCGCGAGGTCATCAACCTGTGCGCCAACAACTACCTCGGCCTCGCCAACGATCCGGACATCTGCCGGGCCGCGCACGAGGCGATCGACCGCTTCGGCTACGGCATGGCGTCGGTGCGGTTCATCTGCGGGACGCAGACGGTCCATCGCGAGCTCGAGAAACGCCTGTCCGCATTCCTCGGCACCGACGACACGATCCTCTACTCGTCCTGCTTCGACGCGAATGGCGGCCTGTTCGAGACGCTGACCGACGAGAATGACGCGATCATCTCCGATGCGCTGAATCATGCCAGCATCATCGACGGCATCCGCCTGTCGAAGGCCAGGCGGCTGCGTTACGACAATGGCGACCTCGGTGGGCTCGAGGAGCGGCTGAAGGAGTCCCGTGACGCGCGCACGCGCCTCGTCGTGACTGACGGCGTGTTCTCGATGGACGGCACGATCGCGCACCTGCGCGAGATCTGCGACCTTGCGGACCGGTATTCGGCCTCGGTCGTCGTCGACGACTCGCACGCGACGGGTTTCATGGGCGCCGGCGGGCGCGGCACTCACGAGCATTGCGGCGTCATGGGGCGCGTGGACATCCTGACCGGCACGCTCGGCAAGGCTCTCGGCGGCGCAAGCGGCGGCTTCGTATCGGGGCGCGCGCCGGTGATCCAGTGGTTACGACAACGCTCGCGCCCCTACCTGTTCTCGAACTCGATTGCGCCGGTGGTCGCGGCGACGACGCTCTCCGTCCTCGACCTGCTCGAGTCGTCGCCGGCGCCGCGCCGGCAGCTCGCGGACAATGCGGCATGGTTTCGCGAGCGGCTTGCGTCGCTCGGGTTCGTGCTCGCGGGCGGCGGTCATCCGATCATCCCCGTGATGCTGGGCGACGCGGGGCTCGCCGGGCGCATGGCGGAGCGCCTGCTGGAACTTGGCGTCTACGCGATCGGCTTCTCCTACCCGGTGGTGCCGATGGGGAAGGCGAGGATCCGGACGCAGATGTGCGCCGCACATACGCGTGCCCAACTCGAGACTGCCGTAGCCGCATTTGCAGAGGCCGGGCGCGAGCTTGGAATCATCAAGGGCTGAGGTCCACATGAAGGCATTGATCAAGTCGCGCCGGGAACCCGGCATCTGGATGGGCGAGCTGGCCCGGCCCGAGACCGGGCACAATGACGTGCTGATCCGGATGCGCAAGACTGCGATCTGCGGGACCGACATCCACATCTACAAATGGGATGACTGGGCGCAGCGCACGATCCCGGTGCCGATGCAGGTCGGCCACGAATACTGCGGCGAGATTGTCGAGGTCGGCAGCGAAGTGCGCGGCCTGTCAAAGGGCGATCGCGTATCCGGCGAGGGCCACATCACCTGCGGGCATTGCCGCAACTGCCGCGCGGGACGCCGGCACCTGTGCCGCAATACGCTGGGAGTCGGCGTCAACCGGCCGGGCTGCTTCGCCGAGTACATGGTGCTGCCGGCCGCCAACGTGTTCCGGCTGCCGGACGCGATCACCGACGAGATCGCCTCGATCCTGGATCCGCTCGGCAACGCGACGCACGCGGCGCTGTCATTCAACATGGTCGGCGAAGACGTGCTGATCACCGGCGCCGGCCCCATCGGAATCATGGCGGTCGCGATCGCGCGCTTCATCGGCGCGCGCCACGTCGTGATCACCGATGTCAACGACTACCGGCTCGGGCTTGCGCGGAAGATGGGTGCGACGCGTGCGCTCAATGTCTCGCGCGAGGGCATCGACGACGCGATGCGCGAGCTCGGCATGGAGGAAGGATTCGACGTGGGTCTCGAGATGTCCGGAAATCCCTCGGCTTTCCGCGACATGCTGCGCGTGATGCACCATGGCGGCAGCATCGCGATGCTCGGCATCCCGCCCGGGGAGATGGCCATCGACTGGAACCAGGTGATCTTCAAGGGCCTCGTGATCAAGGGCATCTACGGCCGCGAGATGTTCGAGACCTGGTACAAGATGGCGAGCATGCTGCAAAGCGGCCTCGACGTGCGCCCGGTGATCACGCATCGATTCGCCGCCGTTGAATACCAGAAGGCCTTCGACACGATGGGCAGCGGGCAGTCCGGAAAGGTGATCCTGGACTGGGCGGCCTGAACGCGGCTCAGTCGATGCGGCAATTGCAGAGGTAGACCGGCCGCCCCTTTGCGGCGAGTTCGAGGAGCCCGCGGGCCTGCGCCATCGCGGAACCGAGCCCCGGCAATTGCGCGCGACGCGGCGCAATCGACTTCACCATCCACGCAGCCGCGGTGCGCAGGCGCATCGCGATCACGTCGCGCCAGGACAGGCTGCGCTCGACCCAGACGACGCCGTAGCCCTCCTCGAGCTTGGCGAGCTTCGCAGCCTCCGCGATCGCGTCGTCGACGCCGCCCAGCTCGTCGACAATTCCCGCGGCGCGGGCATCGGCGCCGGTCCAGACCCGCCCCTGCGCCAGGCTTTCGATTTCCTCGGGCCGGCGGTCGCGAGCGCGCGCAATGCTTTCCACGAATGTCCGGTAGGCATGCTCGACGCTGGCCTGCAGGATCTGCCGCGCCTCGCCATTCAACGGCCGGTCGAGATCGCCGGCGCCCGAAAGGTCAGTCGTGCCAAAACCGTCGTTGGTGACGCCGAGCTTCGCGAGCGTTCGCTGGAAAGTCGGGATCACGGCGAACACGCCGATCGAACCCGTGATCGTGGTCGGGGCCGCGTAGATGCGATCCGCGTTCATCGCGATGTAGTAGCCGCCCGATGCGGCGACCGTGCTCATCGACACGACGACCGGCTTGCCGGAGGCACGCAGCGCCTCCACCTCGCGGCGGATCACTTCCGACGCCATGATGCTTCCGCCGGGGCTGTCGATGCGGAGCACGACGGCCGAGTAATCGTCGTCTTCGCGCAGGTCGCGCAATTGCGCCGCCAGGGTATCGCCACCGACGAATCCCGGCGGCTGCTCGCCATCCAGGATCTCGCCCGAGGCGACGACGACGCCGACATTGTGGTCCTCGGAACCCGCGAGCGCCTCGTCCGAACGCACGATGGACAGGTAGGGCCGCCAGTCGACGGACCTGTAGCTTTCCGTGTCCTCGTCCTTTCCGGCGACGCCCGCGACGATCTTGTCGAATTCCTCGCGCGTCTTCAGGCCGTCTACCAGGCCGCGCGCGAGCGCGTACTGCGCGAGGTCGCCCCCGGTCGCCTGCACGCCGGCGGCCGCCTCGTCGGAATAGGCCTGTATCGTTTCGGGCTCGAGTTTCCGCGCCGCCGCGACATCGGCCTTGTAGCTGTCCCAGAGCGCACCGACCCAGACCCTCGCGTTCTCACGATCCTCGCGCGACATGTCGGCGCGGGTCCAGGTGTCGGGCGCGGACTTGTGCGTGCCGATCTTGAAGACATTCACGTCGATGGCGAGTTTCTCCGCAGTGCCGCCCAGGTAGCTGCGGTAGTACGAGTAACCGTCCAGCAGCACGTACCCGAATGGATCGAGATAGACCTCATCGGCCTGCGCCGCGAGGTAATACTGGCGCTGCGTGAATGCGAGCCCGTGCGCATAGACCTTCTTGCCCGACTCGCGGAACCAGCGTATCGACTGCGCCAGGTCCTGCAGCGCCGGCAGGCCGGCGTGGTCGAGTCCGTCGAGGTTCAGCACCAGTGCGCGGATGCGGTCGTCGTCGCGCGCATGGTCGATGACGTCGATCAGGTCGCGCAGCCGGGTCTCGTGCTCGTCCTCGCCCGTGATGTCGTCGAGCGCCCGATCGAGCGGATCGCCGGCTTCCTCCTCGACGATGCTCCCGAGCGGCGCGAGGTCGAGTGCCGCGCGCCGCGGGATGATCGGCAGCGTCGTGTGACTGGCTGCCAGGAGCGCGCCGAAGATGACCAGCAGCAGCACCAGGTGCAGGACCTTGCGCAGGCCGTCGAGGGCATGCCACAAGCCCTTCAGGAAGGACCCGAGTGCGCGCATCAGGCCCATCCTAGGTGCTCAGCTTTTCCTCGATGCGTGCGGACTTGCCGGAACGCGCGCGCAGGTAATAGAGCTTGGAGCGGCGCACCCTGCCGCGGCGCTTCACCTCGACGTCGGCGATCGACGGGCTGTGCGTCTGGAAAACGCGCTCGACGCCCTCGCCATGCGACACCTTGCGCACGGTGAAGGAGCTGTTGAAGCCGCGGTTCTTGCAGGCGATCACGACCCCCTCGTAGGCCTGGATGCGCTCGCGATCGCCCTCGCGGACCTTGACCTGGACGATCACGGTGTCGCCGGGCCCGAACTCGGGCAGCTTGCGGCTCATCGTGCGTGATTCCAGTTCCTGAATGATCTTGTTCATGGCTCTGTTCCCGATTTCAGCTGTTGTCCTGACTTCGTCACTCACCGCGGCGGATCGATCCCCGCCTCGGCACAATATTCCTCGAGGAGCGCGCGCTCTTCGCCGGAGAACGCCCGCGTCGCAACCAGTTCCGGCCGGATGCGCCAGGTCCGGCCCAGCGCCTGCTTCAGCCGCCAGCGCCGGATCTCGGCGTGATTCCCGCCTTGCAGAACGGCAGGCACCACGTGGCCCTCCCAGGTCTCCGGCCTCGTGTACTGCGGCCAGTCGAGCAGTCCGTCGCCGAACGAATCCTGCGCCGCCGACTGTGCATCGCCCAGCACCCCGGGAAGCAGCCGCGCCACCGCATCGATCACCACGAGCGCGGGCAGTTCGCCGCCCGACACCACATAGTCACCGATCGACAACTCCTCGTCGATCAGCGTATCGATCACCCGCTGGTCGATGCCCTCGTAGCGGCCAGCGACCAGCATCATGCCCGGAAGCCCCGCGAGTCGCCGCGCCTCCCCTTGCGTGAACGGCCGGCCCTGCGCGGACATGCCGATCGCCGGCGAGCCCTGCGGCAACCGCGTCCTGCAGGCCCGGATGGCGCCCGCCAGCGGCTCGACTTTCATCACCATCCCGGGTCCGCCGCCATAAGGACGATCGTCCACGGTCCGGTGCGGATCCGTCGTGAGCCCACGCGGATCCTCGGTGCCGACCCGCAACAGGCCCGCCGTCACCGCGCGTCCGACGACGCCCTCCGCGAGACCCGCCCGGATCATCTCCGGGAACAACGTGACGACTTCTATGTGCATCTAGAAATCGGGATCCCAGTCCACCGTGATGCGCCGCTGCCCGAGATCCACGCGCCGCACATGACGGGGAACCATCGGCAGCCAATGTTCCTTCGCGCCGATCACGACCATGACGGCATTGGCCCCGGTCTCCAGGAAATGATCCACGCGCCCCAGCACATGGCCTTCCAGATTCACGACCTCGAGCCCGACCAGGTCGGCCTGGTAATGCTCACCGCCCTTGAGCGCCGGCAATTCGCGACGCTCGATCCACAATTCCTGCCGCGCCAGCGCGATGGCCTGGTCACGGTCTTCGATGCCCTCGAGTCGCGCCACCAGGCCCTTGCCATGGCGACGGCCCTCGAGATGCTTCAGGTTCCGGTATCCGCCCTCCGGCAAGTCCATCCGCCAGAGCGGAAATTCGAGTATCTGCTCCGGCGGTTCCGTGTAGGACAGGACCTTGACCCAACCGCGGACACCGAAGGAACCCGTGATCCGGCCCAGGGCGATCCGGCTGTCGCCCGGTCCGGTAGCTTGCGACCGTGGCTCCGCCATGCGGAGACCCGCTGGCCGATCAGGCCGCCGCGTGCTTGCGGAAGCCCGACACGAGCGTGCGGACCCGGTCGGACATCTTGGCGCCCGTTCCGGTCCAGTAGTCGATCCGCGGAAGATCCAGCTCGATCTTCTGGTCCTTGCGCCGCGCGACCGGGTTGTAGAACCCGACTTGTTCCAGCACCAGCCCGCCCTGACGCTTGCGGCTGTCCGTGACGACGACGTGATAGAACGGCGCATTCTTGCCGCCACGGCGTGTCAGTCGAATCGTCACCATCGGATGAATTCCTCGCAGTCCCGGAGCCGCAGGGCCCCGTCAAAAGAGCCGGGCATTCTACTCAAATCATCCGGCCAATGAAAGGCTTACGCCGGCCCGAACGACGCTCCTAGCCACGCGGGCCCTGGCCGCCGGGATTTCGCCCTGCAAGCCCCCGCAACATGCGCGCAAGGCCGCCCCCCTTCATCTTTTTCATGACTTTTTCCATCTGCAGCTGCTGCTTCAGGAGCCGATTGACCTCCTGGACCTGGACGCCCGCCCCCGCAGCAATACGCCGCTTTCGCGAGCCGTCGATGAGTGCGGGGCGCCGGCGTTCGGCCGGCGTCATCGAATCGATGATGCCGATCTGGCGCCCGATGGACCGCTCGTCCACCTGGGCGAGGGCCCCGGGCGGCAGGGCCTGCGCCGGCAGCTTGTCCACCAGCGCCGCCATGCCGCCCATCTGGCGGATCTGGCCCAGTTGCTCCCTCAGGTCGCTGAAATCGAAGGCGCGGCCCTTCGCCAGCTTGTCCACCAGGCGCTTTGTCTTGTCCTGGTCGACAGTGGCCTGCACCTGCTCGACGAGTGCCAGCACGTCGCCCATGCCGAGGATGCGTGAGGCCACGCGCTCCGGGTGAAAGAGTTCGAGCGCGTCGATCTTCTCGCCGACGCCGAGGAACAGGATCGGCTTGCCGGTCACATGGCGCACCGAGAGCGCCGCGCCTCCGCGCGCATCGCCGTCCGCCTTGGTCAGGATCACGCCGGTGAGCGCCAGCGACGAGTCGAAAGCGCGGGCGGCATTGACGGCGTCCTGGCCCGCCATGCTGTCCACGACGAAGAGCCTTTCGGTCGCGGCGACGGCGCGGTCGATCGCCTGTACCTCGGCCATCATTTCCTCATCGACGTGCAGGCGCCCGGCCGTGTCGATGATGAGCACGTCATGCACATGGCTTTGCGCGTGGGCAACGGCGGCGGATGCGATCGCAACCGGCTTCGCGTCCGCGGCCGCCTCGAAGTAGTCGGCGCCGACCTGGCCCGCGAGCCTTGAGAGCTGCGTCATCGCGGCGGGCCGGTAAACGTCGGTGCTCGCAAGCAGCACGCGCTTCTTCTGCTGTTCGATCAGTAGTCGCGCGAGCTTTGCCGCCGTCGTCGTCTTGCCGGCGCCCTGCAGGCCGGCCAGCAGGATCACGACCGGTGTCTGGGCGCGCAGGTTGAGACCGCGCCCCGGCTCCCCCATGACCCGGGTCAGTTCCTCATGGATGATC
Organism: uncultured Gammaproteobacteria bacterium; assembly: GCA_963747145.1. Classification (GTDB taxonomy): domain Bacteria; phylum Pseudomonadota; class Gammaproteobacteria; order Steroidobacterales; family Steroidobacteraceae; genus SCUD01. The sequence continues at coordinate 110,879 of CAVVDZ010000005.1, forward strand.
TTGATGAAGGCCTGACCCGGCGTCAGGCTGCGCGTGACCTCGGCGCCGATCGCGCGCGCGCGCGCGGCGTCGATGAATGCCTTGACCACTGAAACGGCGACATCGGCCTCGAGCAACGCCATGCGGACCTGGCGCAGCGTGTCGGCGATGTTGTCCTCGGACAGGCGGCCGCGGCCGCGCAGGGAATTGACCGCCTGGCCCAGGCGCGTGGCGAGCGTGTCGAACATCGGGAAGGCAGCCTGGCGGCGCGAGCCGCATAAATCGTGCTGCCGCCGATTATAAGGCGCCCCCTGTACAATGGCCGGGCGCGATCCGGGAGCCAGTCTTGCGCGGTTCTGTCGTCATTCTGCTGTATCTCGCCGCCGTCGCCGCCGCGGTACATTCCGCGCGCCGGCCTGACGGCCGTTCCGCCTTGCGTGAATCCGCGCTGTACCTGGCGGCCGCGGGATGGCTCGCCCATGCATTCTGGCTCGCCAGCGCCGTTGGGCCCCTCGGCGAGGTCGCGATGAGCATCGCCGACAGCGCGTCGCTGATGGGCCTCGTCATCGGCGCTGGCGGCGTCATTGCAATGTTGTTGCCGGCTTATCGTTCGATTGCCGCGCTCATGCTCGGGATCGCGGCAATGCTTGCCGCCGGCACCGGCAGCCTGCCGCAGACACGCGAGGTCGCAGGCGCTGGCTGGCCACTGGCGGTGCACATCACGCTGGCACTCGGGTCGGCCGGCATGTTCACGGTTGCCGCGGTCCTCGTCATCCTGCTGGCGCTGCAGGATCGGCAATTGCGCAGCAAGCGTCCCGCAAAATGGCTGACGTCATTGCCGCCCGTCGAAAGTCTCGAGTACGCGATGTTCACGGTGATCGGCACCGGCTTGGCTGCATTGACCGTGGCGATCCTGGCGGGACTGCTGTTCGTTACGGACCTCTTTGCACAGCACCTCATCCACAAGACGACCCTCGCGCTGACGGCCTGGCTGATATTCGCGGTGCTGCTGATCGGACGCTGGCGCTTTGGCTGGCGCGGCCGCAAGGCGGCCGCCTACACGATCACGGGCTTCGTCGTGCTTGCGCTCGCCTACTTCGGCAGCAAGTTCGTGCTCGAATTCCTGCTGGGCCGGCATTGGGGTTGAACGCTTGACCGGCCTTGCGGCCATTGCGCTGCTGATCCTGATCGCACTGCTCGAGACTGCAACGCCGGCGCTGCGATCGCGGCGCCTGCCCGCGCGCCGGCCGACTGACGGCGCCGTGCGCCGCCTGCGCCGCCGCTTCGCCACCGAGCCACGCCGCGCGCGCCGCGCCGCCTGGTTGCTCAGGATCAGCTTGCTGGGCGCGGTGGTGGCCGCTGTCCTGCTCGCGCCGGCGGAAGGGCGGATGACGGTCGCGCTGATCGCTGTCGCGGGCCTTTGCCTGCTGCTCGTGCTGACGGCGGGCGGCGCGCTGCGGCGTCCCGGCATCCAGAGCGAATTCGCGGCTTCCGTGATGCTGTGGCTGCTCGCGCCCTTCTTCCTGCTGCTGCCGGCCGCGCCGAGTGGCAAGCATGCCAAGGCCCGCGACCCCGACGAGACCATCGCCGACATCGCCGACGCGCTCGCGACCGAATCCGCGGAACGCCAGTTGATGGTCGAGGCGCTCTTGGATCTCGAGCGGCAGAGCGTCGAGGACGTCATGGTGCCGCGCAGCGAGATCGAAGGCGTCGACATCGCCGCGGACTGGGATGAAATCACCGGCCTCCTGCGGCGCACCCAGCACACGCGCATGCCCCTGTTCGAGGGCGACCTGGACCGCGTCCACGGCATCGTCCACATGCGCCTCGTCGCCAATGAAATCGCGGCCGGCCGCCTGACGCGCGAACGGCTGCGGGAAATCGCCGGCCAGCGCGAGGCGCTGTTCACGCCCGAGGGCACGACTCTCTACGCACAGCTCCTCCGGTTTCGCAGGCTGCGCCGGCGCATCGCGTTCGTCGTCGACGAATACGGCGACGTGCGCGGCCTGGTGACGCTCGAGGACATCCTCGAGGAAGTGGTTGGCGAATTCACGACCCAGCCCGCGCTGCCACAACTCGATTTCAGCGCGCGGCCCGACGGCAGCACCGTCGTCCCCGGCGGCGTGACGCTGCGAGCAGTCAACCGGGCGCTCGGCATGAGCCTGCCGACCGACGGACCGCGGACGCTGTCGGGCCTGATCGTCGAGCAGCTCGAGGCGATACCGGAGCCCGGCGCAAGGCTCACGCTCGGCGGACGCACCGTCGAGGTCCTGCAGGTCGCCGACAACGCCGTGCGGACGGCGCGCATCCTGCCGGCGCCCGCCGGCGATTGATTTCAGCGCAGGGCCGCGAGCGCGTCCGGCAGCCTCGCGGCGGCCACGACGTCGATGCCGGGCACCGGCTGGCGCGGCGCATTCCCCGCCGGGACGATGGCGCGGCGAAATCCGTGCTTGGCCGCCTCGCGCAGCCGTTCCTCTCCATAAGGCACGGGGCGGATCTCCCCGGTCAGGCCGAGCTCGCCGAACACGACCAGTTCCTTCGGCAATGGCCCGCCGCTCATGCTCGAAGCGATGGCAGCGACCACGGCGAGGTCGGCCGCCGTCTCAGCGAGGCGCACGCCGCCGACCACGTTGACGAAGACATCGTGCGAGTGCAATGCGATTCCGGCGTGGCGGTGCAGCACGGCGAGCAGCAGCGCCACGCGGTTCCCCTCGAATCCGACCGCGACGCGGCGCGGATTCGCGGCGTGGCTCGGGTCCACCAGCGACTGGACCTCGATCAGCATCTGGCGCGTGCCCTCGCGGGCCACCGTCACGACCGAGCCGGGCACGGGCTCGTTGCCGCGCGACAGGAAAATCGCCGACGGATTACGGACCTCGCGCAGGCCCTGCTCATCCATCGCAAAGACGCCGATCTCGTTGACCGCGCCAAAGCGGTTCTTGACGGCCCGGATAACGCGATAACGGCTGCCGGAATCGCTCTCGAAGTACAGCACCGTGTCCACCATGTGCTCGAGCACGCGTGGGCCGGCGATGACGCCTTCGCGGGTGACATGGCCGATCAGGAGAACCGCCGTGCCCACGGCCTTGGCATGACGCACGAGCCGCGCCGTCGATTCGCGCAGTTGCGTCACCGCGCCCGGTGCGGCTTCGACGTCGCCGACCGACATGGTCTGGATCGAGTCGATCACCAGCACGCGGGCGCCGGCGCGCGCGCATTCCTCCAGGATCCGCTCGACCGCGGTTTCCGAAATCAACGACAGCGCCGGCCCCTCGACCGCGAGCCGCCGCGCGCGCTCGGCGACCTGGCGCACGGATTCCTCGCCGGTTGCGTAAAGGACCGGGACCCTGGCCGACATCGCGGCGGCGCATTGCAGCAGCAGCGTGGACTTGCCGATGCCCGGATCGCCGCCGATCAGCGTGACGGAGCCGGCGACCAGTCCGCCGCCGAGGACGCGGTCGAATTCCGTGTAGCCAGTGCGCAGGCGGTCGTCATCTGCGGCGGCGATCTGGCCGATCGGTTCCGCCTGGGCCAATGCGTTCTCCGGGGCGCCCGACCGCGCCCTGCGCTGCTCGCGGGGCGTGTTGAATGCGGACATCGTGTTCCATTCGCCGCATGACGGGCATTGGCCCTGCCAGCGGGGGGCATCGGCACCGCAGGCCGAGCAGACAAACACGGTGCGTGGCTTTGGCATCGCTCGGGTCCCGCCGGGGGAGCGGCGATGCTAGCACGCAGGAAACGCGCTCTGGCGCCCGATTGGACTGCGGCCCAGGTCGCGGTTTGGGCGATAACGCATTGAAAAACCGGCCAAGACAGTACCGGCGGGCGGCACGCCCGTTTATGATCCGGGGATGTTGGGAGTTTTGGGTCGGATGGCGCATGCCTGACGAATCCAGTTTTGGTCGCTGGCTGCGCAACCGATCCGGCCCACCGGGTCAGGCTGCAGGCGCAGCCGCGCCCGCCGCCGTCGCGTCCCAGGCAGCGGCCCCCGGCGCCGACAAGGCGCGCGGAACGCCGGGATTCGCGCTACGCCCCGGCCAGGTGTTCCACCACTACCGGCTGCAGCAGCAGCTTGGCCGCGGTGCCAATGCGACGGTCTACAAGGCGATCGACGAGAGCAATGGCGGTGTCATTGCACTCAAGATGCTGACGATCGCCGACGACTGGCCGGACGACCTGATCGAAGACGCCAAGCTCCGGCTGCTGCGCGAAGCGGACGCCGCTGGCGGCCTCGCCCACCCGGACATCGTCGAGGTCCGCGAATCGGGCGTTCACGACGGGCTCGTTTACCTCGCGATGGAATACGTCGAGGGCGTCAACCTCGGCATGCACGCATTCGAGGGCAAGCTGTTGCCGCCGCGCATGGTCACGGAGATGTGCGCACGGGTCGCAGACGCGCTCTATTTCGCGCACCAGCGCGGCGTCATCCATCGTGACATCAAGCCGGCGAACATCGTGTTCGACCAGCGCAACCGCCGCGTCCGCGTCATGGATTTCGGCGTCGCGAGGCTCGAGAACAGCCGTGCGACCCGCACCGGCGTCATCCTGGGTTCACCGTCGTACATGGCGCCGGAGCAACTCGACGCCCGGCCCGTGACGGCGCAGTCGGACCTGTTTTCGCTGGGCGTGACATTGTTCCAGCTGCTGACCGGCATGCTGCCGTTCCGCTCCGATTCGATTCCAGGCCTGATGCAGAAGATCTCGTCCGAACCGCACCCGCCACTGCGCGTCGTGCGACCGGACCTGCCGGAATCCCTGTCTGCAATCGTCGATCGCGCGCTGGAGAAGGACCCTGAACTGCGCTATCGCAATGGCGCCGAGATGGCGCAGGCGCTCCGCGACTGCTCCCGTAGCATCGATCCGGCACTGCGTTAATGGGACGCTACGTTTCGCTGCGAAATCGCGTGCAGGCCGTCGGTTTGACCGATACCGGCAAGGTGCGGGAGCACAACGAGGATGCGATCGGATCCAATGCCGACATCGGGCTGATGGTTCTGGCGGATGGCATGGGCGGATACAATGCCGGCGAGGTTGCGAGCGGCATCGCTGTACAAGACCATTACCGAATCTGGCAGCAGAGGGCGCCATGCACAGAGAAGCGCAATGACGTCGACAGCCACGACCGGGCTCATGCGCCAGTCAATTGTATTGCGCGACGCCGTTGCGCGCGCCAACAAGATCATCTTCCAGACCGCGCAAAGTCAGACGCACTGCGAGGGCATGGGAACCACCCTCGTGGCTGCAATGTTCTACGACAACCGAATATCCCTTGCTCATGTTGGCGACTCAGGGCCTATCGGCTGCGCGGCGAGCGGTTCGAGCAGCTGACCCTGGACCATTCGCTGCTGCAGGAGCTGGTGGACCGTGGCTTCTACTCGGAAGAGGAGGCCCAGCGATCGACCAACCGCAACTACGTCACCAGGGCGCTCGGGGTCGAACCAACCGTGGAGGTCGAGGTGCAGGAGTACGACGTCGAGCCCGGGGATGTCTATCTGCTTGTGTTCCGACGGCCTGCCAGACATGGTCGAAGATGAGGATATTCACTTAACTATCAGGACGTTTAATGCTAGCCTTGATGTGGTTGGTCAACAATTGGTACAGCTGACCAACGATCATGGCGGGCGCGACAACGTCTCTGTCATGCTGGCGCAGGTTCTGGAGTCGTTTGCTGCCAGGAGAGGTATTCTGGCGAAAATTGCGAATCTATTTCGCAAATAAGGGAGGCAGGGTACGAGGAAACTGCGATTTGACGCAGCATTCCTGGTGGCCCCGCGATCATCGGATTAGACAAGAGCGGCGATGAGACTATGGCACGGTTAATATTGAGTCTGGATAGTCAGGTTCTGGCTGAATACAACATGTCCAAGGAGCGATACACCGTTGGACGGCTGCCGGATAATGACGTTCGAATCGACAACCCGGCCGTCAGCGGCCATCACTCGCTGATCATCAATATTCTGAACGACTCGTTTCTCGAGGACCTGAACAGCACCAATGGCACCTACGTCAATGGCAAGCTGATCAAGAAGCATGCCTTGAGCACGGTGACGTGATCACGATCGGTCACCATCAGCTGCGGTTTGTCGATCAGCAGACCAACGACGCCGAACAGGACGAGTTCGAGAAGACCATGGTCATTCCGGCCGGGCCAGGTCAATGAGAGCCGCCTGAAGGCGGCTTCCGATGCGGCAGCCGCTGCCGCGGCGGCTGCTGCGGCGACCGCTGCCGCGAGCGCCCCGGCACCGCGCGCCGCTGCGCCGGCTGCTGCGCCGTCACACTCAATTCCCTCAGCGATGATGGGCGAAAAGCCCCCACCGTCGCGCCCGGCCAAGCTCCAGGTGCTGTCAGGCCAGTTTGCGGGACGCGAGCTGGAATTGGCCAAGACCCTGACCACGCTCGGCCGACCCGGCGTGCAGGTGGCCGCGATCAGCCGGCGTGCCGATGGCTACTACGTCGTCCATGTCGAGAGCAGCAAGCCGGGCGATTTCCCGCTGGTCAACGGCCAGCCGATCGGCCCGCAGGCCCGCAGGCTGCATGACAACGACGTCATCACGCTCGCGGGCGTCAAGATGGGCTTCTTCGACGGCTGAGTCGCGCCGCCCCTAGGCCAGAAGCTGCCAGGCGAGGATCCCCTGGCCCACGAAACCCGCGGTCCACGTCAGCGTGCGCAGCCACGGCAGGCCGAGCGTATAGACAATCGTGTACGCGATCCGCGCCCACAAATAGAGGCAGCAGGCGAATACGGTCGATTCGTTTGACACGCCCGTGACATGTGCGACCAGCACCAGGGTCGCGAACACCACCAGGTTCTCCACTGAGTTGGAATGGGCCGCCTGCAGGCGAGACGCCCATTTCGCGCCCGGCTTGGGATTGTCGGGATAACCCATCGCGTCGTTGATACCGCGTACCGAGACCCGGTTCAGGATGTACGGCACCCACAAGAGCGCCGTCAGCACCGTCACGTAAACCAGGTATTTCAGTTCGAGCGTCATGATTGCATCCCCCATTGTTTTCACCGAGAAGACCACAGCCCGGCCAGGCCGAATGCCAGTATGCCGGCTGCGCCTGCGACACCGATGCTGCACTGCCAGCCGCGGCCCGGCAAGGCGGCTCCCAGCAGCCAGCCAGACGCGGCGAGCGCGAGCTGCACGAAAAGGCTGCCGAGGAACAGGCCGAATGCGAGCCAGGCCGCAAGCGCAGGTGCCCCGGCGACCGGCAATTGCGGCACGAAGCCTGCGAATATCACAAACGTCGCCGGGTTGAGCAATGTCAGCAGGAAGGTCGGCAGCAGCGTCCCGAGCGCCGCCCGCGGCGGCGCCGAGCGCGCCGCGCCGGCCTTGAAACTGCGGCGGAACATCACAATCGCAAACCCGATCAGCACCAGCGACGAGCCAATGCGGATCGACCGCGCCTCTGCCTCCACGAACGGCAGTGCCCAGGCGCCGGCCGAGAAAGCGAGCAGCGCATAGGTTAGGTCTGCAAGCGCCGCGCCCAGGGCTGCGAAGACTCCGGGCCACAAGCCGCGCGCGGCCGCGGTCGCGAGGATCAGCATCGCGATCGGCCCGATCGAAGCCGCGACCAGCAGGCCGAACGCCAGTGCCTTCAGGAACTCGCTTGTCATTGCACCCGTGGCGGCGCCCGCACTTCAGCCGGGCAAGGCGCCGGCAGGCCTGGTCACGAGTTCGAATGCGAGGACCGCCCAATAGACGACGAGCACAAGCCAGCTGAGTGCAAAGACACGAAAACGCCAGAGCACGTCATTCGAACCGAGATGGATGCTGCTGTGCAGGAGGCGCAAGCCCACGAACGCCCAGCCGAGGGCGACCAGCGGCGTCGCCTCAATGCCGGCCGCAAAGGCAATCACCGTGGCTGCATAGAATAGTGTCGGCGCCTCGTACAGATTGACGAGATGGCGCGATACGACCGCGACTTCCTCGGGCTCACCGTCGCCGCGGTAGATCTTGTAGAAGCGCGGATCGACCTTGCGGCCGCGGACCGCGCGAAAGCGAAGTGTCGCAAGCCGGAACACGATGGCCATCGTCAGCGCGAACAGCGCGAATGCGGGCCAGAGGATTGTCATGGTTGTTGCTCCGGTCTGCGCTCAGCCGTGGGCGATCGGCTTTCTGGTGAACAGGAAGTTCTTCAACTGCTTCGACAGCACGGCGTCGTGGCGCCGGATCCATTCGAGGACCATGGCTGCGTGCTCCTCCATCAGGGAGACGATTGCCCGGTGCATGTCGCGGGTCTCGTCCGACAGTTCCTCGACCGGCTCGTGGTAACCGACACTCGACATGGAACTTCTCCTCAGCGAAACAGCGATTGAAAGTCATGCTCCGGCCGGTAGCCGAGGCCTGCGATCGCCTTGTCCACTACATAAACACGGTCGATGGACTCCGGCAACCCCCAGCCGCGGCGCGCGAACTCCGCGACCGACCAGGGATGATGGGCCGCCAGCACGCCGCCCGCCGCGGACAGCAGCGCGCCGCATTCGGACTTCGAGAATGGTGAATGGGCCGAGATGTTGAAGACCTGGTGACCGGACAGGCCCGGCGCCAGCGCGAGCTCATGCGCCTGCGCGACATCCGCGGCGTCGACGCCGCGATACAGGCGATAGATCGCGAGCAGCCGTGGATGCTCGGGAAAGCAGCGCGACATGCGCAGGCTAATGCAGGTCATGCCGCCCTGCGCCGCCTCGGCGCAGGCCTGCTCGGCTGCGAGCTTGGTCTCGTCGTAGATGTCGCGCGGCTCCGGCGGCAAATCTTCCGTGACCCACACGGCTTGCCCGCCAGAAGGCAGGAGCGCGCGGCCGTAGAGCGAGGTCGTGCTCGTGTAGACGAAGCGCTGGATGCCGGCCGCGCCGCAGGCGCTCAACAGCCCTTGCGTGCCCCCGATGTTGATCTCGCGGAAATCCTGCTCCGCGCGGATTCCCAGGTCCGGTGCGTGCAGCGAGGCCGTGTGGATCACGGCATTGATGCCGGCACAGGCGGTCGCGAGCAGCCGGGCATCGCGGATGTCACCAAGCAACGAGGTCATCGGCCCGGCCTTCAGGTCGAGGCCGGTCACCTGGTGCCGCAGCGAAAGCCTTGCGGCGATCGCGCCTCCGATCCGTCCCGAGGAGCCCGTGACCAGGATCCTCACGGGCCGCTCAGCGCACTTCGACGTGCACGCGTTGACTGACGCGGCACACGAGTTCGTAGGGGATTGTGCCGGCCGCAGCGGCGACGGTTTCCACGGGCAGGGCGCCGCCCCACAGGATGACCGGGTCGCCGATCGCGACCTGCGGAAGTTCCGTGACATCGACGGTCAGCATGTCCATCGAGACGCGGCCGGCGATCGGCGCGCGCTCTGCATTGACGAGGACCGGGGTCCCGTTCGCGGTGTTGCGCGGGTAGCCGTCGCCGTATCCCGCCGCGACGACCGCCATGCGCGTTGCACGCGTGGCGGTCCAGTTCCCGCCGTAGCCGACGCGATCGCCCACCGCCAGTTCCCGCACCGCGATCACGCGGCTCTGGAGCGTCATCACGGGACGAAGTCCTAGATCGACGCCGGTGGCGCCGGCGAATGGCGAGATGCCGTACAGCATCAGCCCGGGCCTGACCCAGTCGGCGCGCGCCGCGGGCCAGCCCATGAGGCCGGCGGAGTTCGCGACGCTGCGTTCGCCCGGGAGGCCAGCGGTGGCGCGTTCGAAGCAGTCGAGTTGCGCCCGGGTGCGCTCGTTGTCCGGAAGTTCCGCTTCAGCGAGGTGGGTCATCAGCGCCAACGGCCGCCGGATCGCCCTGCAGGCCGCGAGGCGCTCGAGCGCCGCCGGCAATGCGGGGGGCCGCAATCCCAGGCGGCCCATGCCGGTGTCGATTTTCAGCCAGATCCGGAAGGAATGGCCCCCCCGCCACTCCTCGAGGAGGGCAATCTGCTCCGGCTGGTGCACGACCAGGTCGACATCGTTGTCGGCGGCTTCGCGCAGCTGTTCGGCGCCCTGCACTCCCTCGAGCAGCAGGATGCGATGCGCATGACCGGAAGCGCGCAGGGAAACGGCCTCCGGGAGCCGGGCGACGGCAAATCCATCCGCGCCTGCAAGCGCCGATGCAGCGGCCAGCATGCCGTGGCCGTAGGCGTTGGCTTTCAGTACCGCGAGCACCTTGCAGGCAGGCGCGATCTCGCGAACCCGGTTGAGATTGTGGCGCAGCGCTGCCGTATCGATGACGGCGCAGATCACAGGGGTCAGAACACGCCCTCGCCGTACGATTCGGCAACGAGGTCCTTGAACTGCGTGTATTCGCCGAGGAAGGTGAGCTGCACCTCGCCGATCGGTCCGTTGCGCTGCTTCGCGATGATGATGTCCGCAATGCCCTTGCGCGTCGTATTCGGGTCGTACACTTCCTCGCGGTAGATCAGGAGGATCAGGTCGCTGTCCTGCTCGATCGCCCCGGACTCGCGCAGGTCCGACATCACCGGCTTCTTGTCGGTGCGCTGCTCGACCGCGCGATTGAGCTGCGACAACGCGACCACGGGGACCTGCAGTTCCTTCGCCAGCGCCTTCAGGCTGCGCGAGATTTCGGAGATCTCGGTGGCGCGGTTTTCCTTCGTGCCCGAGACCTGCATCAGCTGCAGGTAGTCCACGACGATGAGGCCGAGGCCCTTTTCGCGCTTCAGGCGTCGCGCGCGCGCGCGGACTTCGGTCGGCGTCAGCGCCGGCGTCTCGTCGACGTACAGAGGCGCATTCGACAGCTGCGCCATGGCGCCCTGTGATTCGCGACCAGTCTTCTTCGGTGAAATTGCCGGTGCGCAGGTGCGGTCTGGTTGACGCGCCCGAGCGACGAGATCAGGCGCAATGTCAGCTGCTCGGCCGACATTTCCATCGAGAAGATCGCCGACGGCACGCGCCGTCGCGATCGCTGCGTATTCGGCGATGTTGACTGCGAGCGTGGTCTTGCCCATCGACGGCCGGCCGGCGATGACGATCAGGTCGCCTGCCTGCAATCCCGTCGTCTTCTTGTCGAAGTTGGGCGAACCCGGTCGGCACGCCGCGGATCTCGCCCGGTGTCTGGTGCAGCAGGTCGAGCCGGTCGATGGTCTGCGGCAGCACGTCCTTGATCGCGATGAATCCGGATTTTCCGTGGCTGCCGCGCTCGGCGATCTCGAAGACCCGCCGCTCGGCCTCGTCCACGAGTTCGGTGGCGCTGCGGCCCTTGCCGTCGAGGGCGGCGGCCGCGATCTCGCCGCCGGCCGTCACGAGCTGTCGCAGGATCGAGCGCTCGCGGATGATTTCGGCATAGGCGCGGACATTGGCGGCACTCGGCGTGTCGCGCGCGATGGTGCCGAGGTAGGCGAGCCCGCCGATTTCCTCGAGCCTGCCCTTGCGCTCGAGGTGCTCGGAGACCGTCACCGCGTCGCAGGAGCCGCGGCTCTCGGCGACCTCGGCGATGGCCTCGAAAATCTGGCGATGATCGCGCCGGTAGAAATCGCCGGCCGTGACGATGTCGGCGACGGCATCCCAGGCGTTGGCATCCAGCATCAGGCCGCCCAGCACCGCCTGCTCCGCCTCGACCGAATGCGGCGGCATGCGGACCTCGTCAGGGCGGATCATCGCAACCATGGCTTGAGCATACAGCGTCGCGGCGCACGGGCGCCGCCTGCGATTATTCCTCCGCGACGATGGTCAGCGGCACCTCGATGTCGATGTCGCTGTGCAGGTGCAGGGTGATGACATGCTCGCCGACGGTGCGGATCGGGCCGCCTGGCAGGCGCACTTCCGCGCGTTCGATCTTGTGGCCGGCCGCCCCGCAGGCTTCGGCGATATCGGTCGTGCCGACCGAGCCGAACAGCTTGCCCTCGCTGCCCGCCTTGGCGGTCAACGTGAGCTTGAAGCCCTCGAGCGCCGCAGCCCGCGTCTTCGCGGCCGAAAGGTCGCCCGCCGCTTTCACCTCGAGTTCGGCGCGCCGCGCCTCGAACTTGGCGATGTTGGCGGGCGTCGCAAGCGTCGCCTTGCCGCCGGGCAGCAGGTAGTTGCGGCCGAAGCCAGGCTTGACCCTGACACGATCGCCGATGTCGCCGAGGTTGGCGATCTTCTGCAGAAGAATGACTTCCATGATTACACCGTCTCCATTGTCTGTCCGAGGCCTGCTGGGGCGCGCCCTCAGGGCGTCGCGCCGTCCGGCTTGCGCCCGAACCGTTCCCGAAAGCGGACCCAGGTGTCCGCGAAACCGATACCGACGAGTGCCATGGGCAGCAGCACCACGGCAATGTATGCGAGGACCACGGGCGCGAGGCCGATGACCTGCAGCTCGCGCAGGCCGTGCACGACGGCGAGCGCCTGCATCAGGAATGCGGCGGCCAGCACGAAGACCAGGTCGTCCGCTGCCTGCCAGGGCTGGCCGGAGGCCAGTTGCGCACCGAGGCTCACGGCGAATGCGGCGACCGCAATCCACGCGACCACGCGCCCAAGCTTCAGCTGCCGGAACTCGCGGCCGAAAAGACCCGGTTCACGCAGCTGCCCGAAAGCCCACAGGCCGGCGAACTGCGCCAGCATCGCCTGCAGCAGCACCATCCAGGCGAGCGTCCGCCACGCGGAATGCACGGTGGCCGCGCCGATTTCCTGCGGCGAGCTTTCGATGCCGAACTGCGAAAACAGGTCCGAGGCGCGCTGGAGCATCGGTTCGAGTGCGCCGATCAGGGGCATCAGCACGCCCTGCGGATCGCCCAGGAGCCCGTGAATCGCGAGCACCAGGAGCCCGGCGCCGATGGTCGCCGCCTGGAACACGAAGCTGAGGCTGCGGGTCGCGACGAGCGCGGTCGCGGCCATATAGGAAGGCAGCAGCACCGCGACTGCGATGATGAGCGCCGGGCCCGTGCCGAATGCCGGCAGGAACACCCACAGCAGGCCGGTCGCAGCGCCGAGCGCCGCCGCGAGCGCGAGCACCGGGCCGCCCGCCAGCAGGCCGAGCACGACGACACCGGCCGGCAGCCATGCGGCCATCGGCAGCGCAAACAGCGATACGAGCGCGGCGAGGCCCGCCGCCAGGAAGGCCCGGGCGGGATGGCCGGTCACCCAGTGAATCAGCCAAGTCATCGGAGAGCGCCAGGTCGCGGGCTCGTGCCCGGCGGCCTCAGTGCTGATCCGTGTACGGCAACAAGGCCAGGTAGCGCGCGCGCTTGATCGCGACGGCCAGCTGGCGCTGGTAGAACGAACGCGTGCCGGTGATGCGGCTCGGGACGATCTTGCCGGTTTCGGTGACGTAGGCCTTCAGCGTCGCCAGATCCTTGTAGTCGATCTGGCCGGTGTCCTCGGCCGTGAACTTGCAGTATTTCTTGCGACGGAAAAAACGTGACATCGGGTTGGTCTCCGGTGATCTCAGTCGAGGCCCATGGAATCGCCCATCGGATCGCGGTCGCGGTCGTCGCGGTCGCCGCGATCGCCACGCTCCTTCTCCTCCGGCTCCCTGGCCATCGGCGAAGGCTCGGTGACCGCCTGGTCCATCTTGATGACCAGGTGACGCAGCACCGCGTCGCTGAACCGGAAGGCGCCGGTCAGTTCCTCGAGGGCCTTGGCATCGCACTCGATGTTCATCAGCACGTAGTGCGCCTTGTGCATCTTGGCGATGGGGAATTCCAGCTGGCGCCGGCCCCAGTCCTCAAAGCGATGCACTGCGCCGCCACCGACGGCGATGATGCCGCGGTAACGCTCGACCATGGCCGGGACTTGCTCGCTCTGATCCGGATGGACCAGGAATACGATCTCGTAATGCCGCATCTTGTAGCTCCCTGTGGTTAAAGCCTCCCACTGACGCGATCGCGGTGAGGCAAGGAGAAAATCGCCCCTGAGTCAGGGACGAGGGGCGCGTAAGTTACCGGACTCCCTCGGGTTTTGCAAATTCTCAGGGTTTGCGTCTCTGCCGCAGGGCTTCGAACAGCACGATGCCGGTCGCGACCGAGACATTGAGGCTCTCGACCGCCCCCTGCATCGGCAGCCGCACGCAGAAATCGCAGGATTCGCGGGTCAGGCGCCGCAGGCCCTGCCCTTCCGATCCCATGACGATCGCGAGCGGGCCGGTCAGGTCCGCCGCATACAGTTCGCGCTCGGCATCGCCGGCGGTGCCGACGATCCAGACGCCCGCGGACTTCAGGTCCCGGAGCGCGCGGGCGAGATTGGTCACCTGCGCGAAGGGCACGGTCTCGGCGGCGCCGGCGGCAACCTTGCGCACGGCCGGCGTCAGGCCCACGGCGCGATCGCGCGGCGCGACGACGGCGACTACGCCCGCGGCCTCGGCCGTCCTGAGGCACGCGCCCAGGTTGTGCGGATCGGTCACGCCGTCGAGCACGAGGACGAGCGCCGGTGCCGGCGCCGCGACCAGGAGGTCGAGCAGGCCGTTCTCGTTCAGCGCGGCGCTCGGGCGGACTTCCGCGATCGCACCCTGGTGGGCAGCACCGCCGCAGAGGCTGTCCAGCTCCGCGGTGGATGCGAGTGTGGGTTTCAGTCCCTTTTCCTTCGCGAGCCGCAGCAATTCGCGCAGGCGCAGGTCGTCGCGCTCCTGCGTCAGCGTCAGGCGGATCACGTCGCCGGGGCGGCGCATCAGCAATGCGCGCACGGCGTGCAGGCCATAGACGATCGCAGTCTCGCTCATCGCTTGCGCGGGGTCCGTTCCTTGCTGCGGCGGCGCGGATGGAAATGCGTGCCGGTCTTGTCGACGAGTTCGAAGTCGATCTTGCGCTCGGCGGAGTCCACGCGGATCAGCCGCACGCGAAGTTCGTCGCCGATGCTGAGCCGCATGCCGGTGCGCTCGCCCACCAGGGTCCGGTCGCCCTCGTGAAAGCGGAAATAGTCCCGCGGCAGCGACGTGACGTGCACCAGGCCGTCGACCTGGATGCCTTTCAGTTGCACGAAGACGCCGAATTCGGCGACGCCGGTCGCGACCGCGTCGAATTCCTCGCCGACCTTCGGGCGCATGTACTCGCACTTCAGGTAGGCGACGACCGAGCGGGCGGCCTCGTCCGCGCGCCGCTCGCGCATCGAGCATTCCTGGCCCAGCACTTCCATCTCGCGCGGTGAATGCTCGAAATCGGCCGCCGTGCCGCCGGCCAGCGCATGGCGGATCCCGCGATGCACGAGCAGGTCGGGATAGCGGCGGATCGGCGAGGTGAAATGCGCATACTCGGCGAGCGCGAGGCCGAAGTGCCCGATATTGAGCGGCTGGTACAGGGCCTGCGGCAGCGAGCGGATGATCGCGTTCTGCAGCACGCCCGCATCGGGCCGCGCGGCAATCAGCTTGAGTGCTTTCTGCAGGCGTTCCGGTTTCAGGTCGCCTTCGATGTCGAGGTGGACGCCGCGCAGCGACAAAAAGCGCTTGAGGTCCTGGATGCGCTCCTCCTCGGGCCTGCCGTGGATGCGGAACAGCGCCGGCAACTTGTGTTTCTTCAGGAATCGCGCGGCCTCGACATTGGCCGCGATCATGCATTCCTCGATCAGGCGATGGGCGTCGTTGCGCGGGTACTCGCGGATGTCGGTGACGCTGCCGGCCTCGTTGACGAGCACCTTGACCTCGGGCGCCTCGAAATCCAGGGCACCGCGGGTCTCGCGCCAGCGCCGCAGTGACTCGTAGACGTGATGCAGGCATTCGAGCGACGGCAGGATCGCCGTCATTTCGCGCCGCGCCTTCAGGTCGCGTCCTTCCAGCATCGCTGCGGCCTGCGTGTAGGTCAGCCGCGCCGCGGAGCGCATGACCGCGGAGTGGAAGCTGCTGCTGGACACCCTGCCCGCCTTCGTCACCTGCATGTCGCAGACCATGCAGAGCCGGTCGACGCTCGGCATCAGCGAACACAGGTGGTTCGACAGCGGCTCCGGCAACATCGGCAGCACGCGGCTCGGGAAGTACACCGACGTGGCGCGCTCGCGCGCCTCTGTATCGAGATCGGTGCCGGGGCGCACGTAGTGGCTGACGTCGGCGATCGCAACGATCAGCCGGTATCCGCTGCCTTGCTCCTGCGCCCAGACGGCGTCGTCGAAGTCGCGCGCGTCCTCGCCGTCGATCGTGATCAGCGGCAGCTCGCGCAGGTCGAGCCTGCCCGAGCGGCCCGCCGAGTCGACTTCGCGGCCGAACTTGCGAGCTTCGCGAACAGCCGCCGCGCCGAATTCATGCGGGAGGCCATGCGACGCAATCGCCAGGTCGATTGCGGTGTCGGCGCTGCCGCCCTGCGGCAGCACGCGCGTGACCCTGCCGACCGGATCGCGATTGCGGGTCGGCTGTTCGATGATCTCGACGACGGCGAGATCGCCGTGGCGCGCATCGCCGACCTGCTGCGGCGGAATGACGATGCGATGGCTGACGCGCCGGTTGTCCGGCACCAGGAAACCGACCCCGGCCTCCAGCGAGAAACGGCCGGCAACCTGCTTCGTGCGACGCTCGAGCACTTCGACGATCGAGCCTTCGGAACGGCCGCGCTCGTCGCGGCCGGTCACGCGCGCCGCGGCGCGATCGCCGTGCATCACGAGTCGCATTTCACGATAAGGCAGGAAGAGATCGTCGCCGCCGGCGTCGGGCACGAGGAAACCGAACCCGTCGCGATGGCCGCTGACCGTGCCGACGACCAGCTGCAGCCGGTCGAGCAGGCAGTATTCGTCGGTGCGGTTCAACAGGAGTTCGCCATCGCGAACCATCGCGCCCAGCCGCTTCGTCAGCGCCTGCCGGAGCGCGCGGTCCTGGATGCCGAGGCGATCGGCGAGTGCATCGAAGCCGAGCGGTTGCTGCGCATCGGCGAGTGTCTTCAGCAGGTGCTCGCGGCTCGGAACCGGCTTTCCGTAGCGCTCGGACTCCTCGCGGAAGCGCGGGTCCTGATCCTGCCAGTCTGACTTGCGGCTCATGGGTTTCGCATAATTGACATCGAACGGGTGCCTGCGTAAATTGACGCGCCCTCGCCGGGGTCCCCCGGCCGCAGCCTGTGCCCAGGTGGCGGAATTGGTAGACGCGCTAGGTTCAGGTCTTAGTGCCGAGAGGCGTGGAGGTTCGAGTCCTCTCCTGGGCACCATTTTCTCGTTGTCATTGTACGCCAGCTGAGCGGACGGCTGCGAGCAACTGCTCCACCCGTCGCGCCTGGTCACGCAGGCGCGCTTCCGCATCGTTGACCGTCAGCAGGTCCACGCCGAAGTCAGCGCTGATTTCCGGCGGCGTTCCGTCGGGAAACGGCCGCCCGAACATGCGCGCCGCCATCAGGATGCCGACGGCGGGTCGCGGATGGCCGTCCGAGCGGAAGTAGCCGCTGTATCTTTCCGGCATCGCGAGCCCGTCGAGCGTCACCGCGTTCGGGTAATTGAAGTTGTAGTAGTGCAGCCGCGCGCGGCAGCCATGCTGCCGTCGGCGCAGCAGGTCGAGCCCGTGCAAAGTTTCGGCGAGGCTACGGCCCCGGCTCCCTTTGACGGCGAGGTCCGGCGTGAAATACGCGTGGATGTCGATGTCGAGCTTGCACAGGCTGTCGAGCATCCGCTCGAGCTCCTCCGCGTAGGGCGGCACCGGCAGTTGCGACAGCGGCGGACCCCGGTCCGCCGGCAATGTCGCGTCAAGCTGCGGCAATTCCCTCTTCAGCCTCTCGATGTCCCCTTCATGTCCCGCGAAATCGAAGTGATCGTAGGACTCGATGTACTCGGAGACATCGGCGCCCGAATCGCGCATGCGCAGCGCGCGCAGCATCTCGAGATTGTTGCCGATCGCTGCCCCCGACAGCGTGGTCGCGAAGGCGCGGCGCGCGGCCAGCAGGCGCGTCGGGTTTCCGGAGGGGTCGGTGTCCAGCAGCGCCTCGTCGAATCCGTACTTGATCTTCACGTCCACCGTCGGGCGCAGCACCGTGTCGAGATTGAGCACGACGGCCTTCAGGTTCGGGTCGTCGAGCGACGATTCGACGAAGCGGCGCATCTCATAAGCTGTCGAGCCAGACACGGCGTGATTGAACAGGTCGAGCCCGATCAGCGGCCCGATCACCGCCGGATCGAAAGCGTCGCGCGCCCAGGATGCGCCGTACACGGACACCTGCGGCTGGAAATAATCGAACAGGATCGGCTTGTACACGCGCGACCAGCCGTCGACCAGCTGCACGATCGACTGGTTTTCGGACAACAGCATCTGCCGGTAGGCGATGCGGTTGACGATCGCGACTGCCGCCGCGATCAGTGCGACGACCAGCGCAAATGTCCGCAGGAACCTGCGGCCGGCGCCGGCCTGCACGGTTTCAATCGCCTCCGGTTCATTCATGGCGGTGCGGCTCAGAACTGGTAATAGATGAATGGGCTCAGGTTCGACATCGCGAACCAGGCAGTGACGAAGACGAGCGCGGCGCACACCGCCCAGGCCCGCGACGGCGTGAAGGCGAAGCGGCGCAGCAGCGCGGGGGGCTCCTGCGCCACCGCATAGTCCTCGACATGCAGGATGGCGCCCGAGCGGCCGAACAGCTGCATCGTGTTCGGCAGGCACCAGACGATCAGGAAATACGGCAGGAGCTTCGGCAGGATGCTCGGGAACACGGTCGCAGCGACCGTGCTGTGCGACAAGCCGAGCATCGCGCCCGCGAGTCGCAGCGCCGTGTCGAAATCCGGCGCGCGGAAGAACACCCAGGCAAACGACACGGCGGCGAAGGTCAGCAGCAGGCCGCCGGCCTGCGCGAGGCGCGCGAGATGCGGCGACTCGCGGACCGTGGACGCGAGCCGCCCCATGCGCGGCAGCGCCAGCCTGGTCCACAGGTGATTGATCGACAGATATGCGCCGTGCAGCAGCCCCCAGATCACGAACTTCCATCCCGCGCCGTGCCATAAGCCGCCGATGCCCATGGTCACGAGCAGGGCCGCGATGGTGCGGGCAAGCCCGTGCCTGCTGCCGCCCAGCGGGATGAACAGAAGGTCCCTGAGGAAACGGGAAAGCGTCACGTGCCAGCGGCGCCAGAACATCCGGATGCTGGTCGCCTTGTAGGGCGAGAAGAAATTGAGCGGCAGCCGGATGCCGAACATGAATGCGAGCCCGAGCGCCATGTCCGAGTAGCCCGAGAAATCGAAGTAGACCTGGAATCCGTAACCGACGCCCGCGGCCCAGCCGTCGAGCAGCCCGATCGGGTCGCCCCGGGCTGCGGCGCTGTAAATGGCGTCGATGTGCGGCGCGAAGGGATCGATCAGCACGGTTTTCTTGAACAGGCCCGCGGAAAAGAGCGCCGCGCCGACCGCAAGCCTGCCGGGATGCAGGAACCAGCGGCGCGCCGCCGCAAGCTGCGGCAGCATCTCGTGCTGGGCGACGATCGGACCCGCGATCAGGTGCGGAAAGAACGACACCAGGAACACGTGGTTCCAGAATGGCAGCTTCGTGAGCCGGCCCTTCCAGGCATCGACCAGCATGCCGGTCTGCTGGAACGTGAAGAAGGAGATGCCGATCGGCAACACGATGGCCGGCACCTTCCAGTCCGTGTGCGCGACGACATTCAGCGAGTCGACCAGGAACGCGAAGTACTTGTAGTAGGCGATCAGGCCGACATTGAACAGGATGCCGAGCGTCACGATGAGGGCGCGCAGGCGCGCGTCCTTGCAGGCGATCAGCGCGCGGACAACCGTGAAGTTGGCCAGGATCGACCCGATCAGCAGGAAGAGGTAGCTTGGGACCCAGTACCCATAGAAGAAGAGCGACGCGACGATGATCCAGGCCTTGCCGGCGCGCTCGTGAGTCCTGCCCAGGATCCAGAAGACGCCGAGCGTGACGGCGAGGAACGCGAGGAATGCCTGCGACGCGAATACCATGAATTGACAGTGTATGGCACGGGGCGTAGATTTTTCGAATGATCATGACGTTCGACGACGCGCGCTGGCGCTCGAATCCCGACGCTGTGCGCGATGCGCTCGAATCGAACCGGATCGTCTACTTCCCGACCTGCCCGGTGCCGCTGCCCGGCCGGGCGACACTCGATTTCCTGCGCAGCGAACTGCCGTCGAAGCTGAAGCTGAAGAACATCAGCTATCACCCGGAAGCCGGCAAGGTCAGCGGCATCGAGGCGGATGCGGCGACGACCTCGCGCGTGACCGACCTCCTGCGCTCGCACCTGAATGACGTCAGCTCGTTCCTGCGCCGGGTGACGGGAGACCTGACGAATGACGCGCGGATCGGCACCTGCAGCTTCCGGCCGATCGAAGAGAAGGGCCGCAACCTGAAGCCGCACGCGAGCAACGAGCTCGTGCACGTCGACGCGGGCGCCTACGGCGCGACCAATGGCGACCGCATCCTGCGATTCTTCGTCAACGTCAATGCGGAGCGAGACCGGGTCTGGGCGACGAAGGGCAGCTTCGAGGACGTGCTGGAGCGCTGCGGAAAGAAGGCTGGCCTGCTGGATGAATCAGGCCGCCTGTCGGTCGGCATCACGAAGGGCCGCGTGGATCGGGCATTCAGCGCCGTCGTCGCCGGGCTCGCGCAGGTGAATCCGCTGGCGACAGTCCTCGATTCGAGCCCCTACGACCGCGCGATGCGGCGCCTGCACAACTACATGAAGGACGACGAGACCTTCAAGAAGGATCTCACCGGATACCAGGAGATCCGCTTCCCGCCCAACACAGCCTGGACCGTTTTCACCGATGGCGTCAGCCACGCGAGCCTCGAGGGCCAGTTCGCGCTGGTGACGACGATGATCGTGCGGCGCTCGCGCATGCGCTGGCCCGAGCGCGCGCCATTCAACACGCTGCAGAGCCGCGCGGCCGCACAGGCCGCCTGACCCCGGCTTACCAGTGCACGCCTCGCAGCAGTGAGGCGAACAGCAGCGCTTCCTTGGTCGGCGGCAGCTCGGGCTTCTTGTCGGAAGTATCGCCCTTCGCGGCCGATGAATCCGGGAACATCCGGTAGGCGGTGTTCATCACGACCTCGGTGATGCGCGGTGCCGCGAGGTGCAGCACCTCGGCGGCGAGGCCGAGCTTCGTCGCAATGCGTTTCGGCCGGTCGATGATGGCCTCGGCGACCATGTCGGCCGCCTCGTCAGGCGTCGCGACCGGCACCTGGTCATAGATCCTGGTCGGGGCGATCATCGGCGTGCGCACCAGCGGCATGTTGATGATCGTGAAGCTGACGCCGCGATCGGCGAACTCGGCGGCCGCGCAGCGTGTCCACGCCTCCATCGCCGCCTTTGACGCCACATACGCGGAAAAGCGCGGCGCATTCGACAGCACGCCGATAGACGAGATGTTGACGACGTGTCCGTTGCCGCGCGCGAGCATCGACGGCATCAGCGCCATCGTCAGGCGGACCACCGCGAAGTAGTTGAGTTGCATGGTCCGTTCGAAGTCGTGGAACCGGTCGTAGGACAGGTCGATCGAGCGGCGAATCGATCGACCCGCGTTGTTGACCAGCACGTCCACGCCTCCGTGCTCGGCGAGCACCTGCCTGGCGAGCGCATCGCAGGCCTGGTAGTCGGCGATGTCGCACTGGTAGGCGAACACCTTGCCGCCGTGCTCAGCAAGCTTCGCGCGCGCAGCCTCGAGCTTCTCCGGGTCGCGCGCGACGATCAGCACATTGGCGCCCGCGTCGGCGCAGCGCTCGGCGGCCGCGAGCCCGATGCCGGACGAGCCGCCGGTGACCAGCACGACCTTGCCGCGCACGGCGCCGGCCAGGCTGCGGTCGAGGGAGAGGTCCGGGTCGAGGTGGCGCTCCCAGTAATCCCACAGCCGCCACGCATAGTCCTCGAGCGGCGGCACGCGGATCTCAGTGCCCTCCAGCAGCCTCTGGGTGCGCGTCGCATCGAATCTCGTCTGCCAGTTGGAGAACTGCAGCACGTCGCGCGGGATCTGCAGGTCGCGCAGGATCGTGTCGAGCACCTGCTGCAGCGGCCGGTAGCTCGCGAGCGATGCCGAGACGCTGACCGGGATCATCTCCAGCAGCTTCGGGTCGATCCGGAACGCCATGGTCGGTGCGTGGCCAGCGCGCGCGAACAGGTTCAGCACTTCGCCGACGCGGCGCTGGCGCGGATCGATCAGGTGGAAGCACTGGCCGTCCTGGCCCTCGACATGCGCGAGGTGGTCCATTGCCGCGACCACGAAATCGACCGGCACCAGGTTGATGTACCCGCCCTCGACGCCGATCAGGGGGAACCACGCCGGCAGGGACTGGCGCAGTTTCTGGATCATCTTGAAGAAGTAATAGGGACCGTCGACCTTGTCGATCTGCCCGGTCTGCGAATGGCCGACGACGATGCCGGGGCGATAGACGCGCCACGGCCTCTTGCAACGGTTGCGGACCAGCGCCTCGGATTCGTGCTTGGTCCGGAAATAGGGATGATCGAGGCCCGAGGCCTCCTCGAACATGTTCTCCCGGAAGGTCCCCTTGTAGAGGCCCGCGGCCGCGATCGAACTCACCAGGTGGAAGCAGCCGGCCTGCACGCTCTCCGCAAACTGCATCGCATGGTCCGTGCCGACGACATTCGCGGTCTCCTGTTCGTCGGCGCTCGCCTTCAGGTCGTAGACTGCGGCGAGGTGGAACAGGTGGTCGACCTTGCCGGACAGTTTCCTGAGGTCGGCCGCTGACACGCCGAGATTCGGCTCGACCAGGTCGCCGGCGATCGGCACGACGCGGCTGCCGCGCGTGCCCCACCATTCGCGCAGTGCCTCGAACTTCTGCATGGACTGCGGGCGCACCAGCACGTAGACGCGATTGCCGCGGGCCAGCAGCCGCTCGACGAGGTAGCGGCCGATGAATCCGGTCGCGCCGGTTACGAAATACGCCATTTGAGATACTCTAAACCGATGAGCGGCGAAACGGAACGCATGTCCGCAGTGGACGCCGCCTGGCTGCGGATGGACCGGCCGACGAACCTGATGATGATCGTCGGCGTCATCGTGTTCGACGGCCATGTCGATTTCGCGCGGTTCCGCAGCACGATCGAGGAGCGATTTCTCCGCTTTCCCCGCTTCCGCTGGCGCGCCGTACAGGACGCGATGACCGCGAGCTGGGAGCCGGATCCCGACTTCGACCTGGACCAGCATGTGCGCAAGATCGCGCTGCCGGCGCCCGCCGGCCAGGCCGAACTCGAGACGCTGGTATCGCAGCTCGCCGGCACCGACCTCGACCGGCGCCGGCCGATGTGGCAATTCCACTTCGTCGAGAACTTCAGCGGCGGCACGGCCGTGATCCAGCGTATCCACCATTGCTATGCCGACGGCACGGCGATGATCCGTGTATTCCTGACGCTGACGGACCTGCAGGCGGAACCGGGCCTGCCGGAACCGGAGCCCGCAGCGGAGCCACAGGCCTCGGGCGATGACGAGACGCTCGCCTGGCTCGGCCGCCTGAACGTTCCGGGCGCGGGCTTCCTTCAGAAGGCGCTGGCTGAGGGAGCGCAGTGGTTCTCAAAGGCCGCGGACCTGACGCGCAATCCCGAGCAGGCCAACGAATTGGCACGGCACGCACTCGGCATCGTCTCGGAGCTCACGCGCGTCGCGACGCTCGCCGACGATCCCCCGACGCGGTTCAAGGGCAAGCTCGGCGCGCGCAAGATCGCTGCCTGGACCGACCCGCTGCCGCTCGCCGATGTGAAAGCCGTGTCGAAAGCGCTCGGCTGCACGGTCAACGATCTCCTGATGTCCACCGTCGCCGGGGCGCTGGGCGCATACCTCCGTGATCACGGCGAAGACACGGCGGGCAAGACGATCCGGGCAACCGTGCCGGTCAACTTGCGTGACCCGAAGGCGGCGGCCTCGCTCGGCAATCACTTCGGGCTCGTATTCCTCGAGCTGCCGATCGGGATTCGCAATCCGCTCGAACGGGTGTTCGCCATCCACGCCGCGATGAGCGCGTTGAAGAGTTCCTACCAGCCGGTGCTGACGCTCGGACTGATGGCGGCGCTCGGGATGCTGCCGAATGCTGCGCAGTCGGCGGCGATCGACCTCTTGTCCACCAAGGCGACCCTGGTCGCGACGAACGTGCCGGGGCCGTCGCACCCGATGTACCTCGCCGGCCGGCGCATTTCGCGGCTGATTTTCTGGGTGCCGCAGTCCGGCGACATCGGCCTCGGCGTCAGCATCCTGTCCTACGCCGGCCAGGTGCAATTCGGCCTGATCGCCGACTACAAGCGCATCCCGGACCCGGCCGCCGTCACGGCGCGCTTCCACGACGAGTTCGAAAAGGTCGTGCTATCGCTTCTGCTGGGTCCCTACCTCAGCCACGGTCGCTGAGCCCGGGCAGGTTTACTCCAGTTCGGCCTTCGCCTGCTCGACATCGAGCCGTTCCATCGCATCGGCGGGCTTGCAGGCCGCGGCTTTCCTGTACAACTCGACTGCCTTCGCCTTCTGCTTGTCGCCGTGCAGCATCAGCAGGCCATTCGCATACTCCATATGCGCGATCGCGGAGCCGGGATTCAGCTTGATTGCCTGCTCGAAGTACTTCACCGACTTCGCGGCGTCGGCGCCATAGGTCAGCCGGCCTGCGAATGCGCCGACCTTGTCGATGATCTCCGCGTGATAGAGCCCGAGTGCGATGTGCGCATCGGCGTGCTTTGGTTCCAGTTCAATGCAGCGCTGGAGAGCATCGTGCACCTTGCCGCCGATCCCTTCGGCGAGCGCCTTGACGATGGACACGCGCTGCGCATAGCGGCCGAGCACGAATGCCAGCATGTACCAGGCATTGGCATTGTCAGGTAATTTTGCCGCCGCCTCTTCAGCCCTCCTTGCAGCCTCCTCGAGCAGGCGGATCGCGCGGCGATCGTCTTCCTCGAGATAGGTCGCGGCGACCGCCGCCGCCTTGTTGGCGGCATTGGCGCCGGCAGGGCCGAGTTTCGAACCCTGCGCAATCGCATCGCTGAAATCGCCGCGATGGAATGCGCGCCAGGCTGCCTGTTGGTGCGCATTCGCCGGATATGGCTCGCGATCCCCGGCGTGCAGGCGGTCCCAGGCTTTCTTCAGGCCCTCTGCCTCATAGGTGTAGGGCTTCTGGTCGTAGGGGAAGCGCAGCGACTTCGCGGTGGCCATCATGAACTCCCGGGCGGAACGCGGTATTCTTGACGCAGGACGGCAGCACTGCCAGCCCGCGGCAAGGAGAGGATCATGGCGGCAAAGAAAAAGGGCAAGCTCGGCGGTTCAAGCCAGCCCAAGGGCGACCTGAACCTGCTGTATTCGGCCCACCAGATCTGGCTCGCGGGGCTCGGGGCGATGTCCCGCGCACAGGCCGGCGCGCCGAAGGTCTTCGAGGAGCTGATGCGCGAGGGCTCGAAACTGCAGGGGGGCGCGCTCGACGCCGCGCAGAAGGTCGTCATGCAGGCATTCCAGGGTGCGCAGAAGAGCGTCAACCAGCGCGTTGACACGGTTAAAGAACAGGCGAGCGAGACCTGGGACAACCTCGAGAAGATCTTCCAGACGCGCGTCCAGCGCGCGATGCACCAGCTCGGCATGCCGACCGCCGAGGAAATCACGGCGCTGTCGCGCCGGGTCCATGAACTCGCGGCAAGCGTCGACAAGCTCGCCGGCAAGCCGGCGAAGCACAAGTAAGGCCGGGCAACGCGGCAACCAGCGTGTTGACCCTTCAGATCGCGAACCGGCCGCGCAAGACGTGCCGCATCGGGATTGCGCTCGCCGGTGGCGGGCCGCTGGGGGCGTTCTACGAACTGGGTGCATTGCAGGCGCTCGCCGACTGCATCGAGGGCCTCGAGCTCAACAACCTTCATGCCTACGGCGGCGTCAGCTCAGGCTCGATGCTCGCGGCCGGCCTCGCGAACGGCCTGACGCCGGTCGACATCGGCCGCATCGTCATCAGCAACGACTCGGGCCACGATCCCGCGCATCCGGGCCTGTTCCTGCGGCCGGCCTTTGGCGAATACGCGCGGCGGCTCGCCGGCCTGCCTCGCATCGTCTGGAATGCGACCGACCAGTTCCTGCGCGCGCCGCTGTCGCAGAGCTTTGCGGAACTGCTGGCGCCGTACGCGGCGGCGCTGCCCGCGGGTATTTTCGACAGCGCCCCATTCGAGCGCTACCTGCGCCGGCTTTACGAGAGCGGCGGCAGGACCAATGACTTCCGCAGGCTGCACCGGCGCCTGTTCATCGTCGCGACGAAACTGAATACCGGCGAGGCGGCGCTGTTCGGCCAGCCCGGCCTCGATCATGTGCCGATCTCGCGCGCGATCCAGGCGAGCACCGCATTGCCAGGGCTCTACTCGCCGGTCGAGATAGACGGCGAAATCTATGCGGACGGCGCGCTGCTCCGGACGATGCACGCCTCGGTCGTGCTGCAAGCCGGCGTCGACCTGCTGTTCGGGATCAATCCCCTCGTGCCATTCGATGCATCCGACGGCGGCAGCCGCGTGCGCGAGGTCGACCTGACCGACTACGGCCTGCCGGTCGTCCTCAGCCAGACGCTGCGTTCGCTGGTGCAATCGCGGATGCAGGTCGGCATGGCGGCCTACAAGGACCGCTTCCCGCGCGCCGAGATCCTGCTGCTGGAGCCCGATCGCGCCGACCGCCGCATGTTCTTTGCGAACATGCTCCGTTACTCGGGCAGGCGCCGTCTGGTCGATCATGCCTACCAGAGCACGCGTCGCGACCTGCTTCGGCGAGCCGATGAGATCGCGCCATTGCTCGCACGCCACGGCCTGCGACTGCAGCGGTCGGCATTGAAGGATCCCTCGCGCAGCTTCGACGCCGCGCTCGAGCGCCAGCGCAGCGACGACCGGCGCGTGATGCAGCAGCTTTCGTCCACGCTCGATCGCCTGCAGGGACTGTTGCCGGCGGCGCGCGGCTGATCCGGCGTCGGTCAGTCGAACGGATGACGGAGGATGATCGTGTGGTCGCGGTCCGCACCGGTCGAGATGATCGTGACCGGCACGGCACACAGATCCTCGAGGCGCGAAAGATACTTGCGTGCGGCCTCCGGCAATTGCCCGAGTGAGCGGCTGCCGACGGTCGAATCCTTCCAGCCGGGCATTTCCTCGTAGACCGGCTCGCAGTCGGCGTACTGATCGCCGGTGAGCGGCGGCATGTCGGAGATTACGCCGCCCTGGCGGTAGCCCGTGCACAGCCTCACGCGCTCGAGCCCGTCGAGCACGTCGAGCTTGGTGACGCAGAGGCCCGTGATGCCGTTGTTAAGGATCGAGCGCCTGAGCGCCACGGCATCGAACCAGCCGGTACGCCGCGCGCGCCCGGTGACTGCGCCGAATTCCTGGCCGATCCGCGACAGGTGCCTGCCGGCGTCGTCGAAGAGTTCGGTCGGGAACGGGCCGGCGCCGACGCGCGTCGTGTAAGCCTTGGTGATGCCGAGTACATAGTCGATGTCGCGCGGGCCGAGCCCGACGCCGACCGGGGCATTGCCCGCCACCGTGTTTGACGAGGTGACGAACGGATAGGTGCCGTGGTCCACGTCAAGCAGCGTGCCCTGCGCACCCTCCAGCAGGATGCTGCCGCCCGACTGCTGGATGCGCTTGATGCCGAGCGCGACATCGCCGACCAGCGGCTTCACGCGCTCGGCCTGCGCCAGGCATTGTTCCAGGATCGCATTGAAATCGGCCGGTGGTTCCTTGAAGCGCTGTTGCAGCACGAAGTTGTGGTATTCGACCAGTTCGCGGAGCTTGGACGTGAACTGCGCGGGTTCGAACAAGTCGCTGACCCGCACCGCGCGGCGCGCGACCTTGTCTTCGTAGGCGGGGCCGACGCCGCGCCCCGTCGTGCCGATCTTGCGATCGCCGCTCGCGCGCTCGCTCGCCTTGTCGATGGCGACATGCGAAGGCAGCACCAGCGGACACATGGGACTGACCTGCAGGCGGTCGAAGACAGGGACGCCGCGCGCGGCCAGCATGTCCGCTTCCGACAGCAACGCCTCGAGCGACAGCACGACGCCATTGCCGATGAAGCAGCGGACCTGGTCGCGCAGCACGCCCGACGGAATCAACGAAAGTACGGTCTTCTGCCCGCCGATGACCAGCGTATGGCCGGCATTGTGGCCACCCTGGAACCGCGCGACGGCGGTCACGCGTTCGGTCAGCAGGTCGACGACCTTTCCCTTTCCCTCGTCGCCCCACTGGGCGCCGACGATGACGACGATCTTGCCCACCCGCGCCTCAGCGGC
The DNA here is from genome assembly GCA_963747145.1 of uncultured Gammaproteobacteria bacterium. Classification (GTDB taxonomy): domain Bacteria; phylum Pseudomonadota; class Gammaproteobacteria; order Steroidobacterales; family Steroidobacteraceae; genus SCUD01. Next base: position 138,895 of record CAVVDZ010000005.1, read on the forward strand.
CCGGCTGTTTCAGGTACTTGAAGAACTCGCCGTCGGGAGCAATCACGAGCACGTCGCCCGGTGTGCCGATCGCGCGGCGATAGGCCTGCAGGCTGCGATGGAACGAATAGAACTCCGGGTAACGCTGGTATGTGCGCGCGTAGGTCGCGGCGGCAATGGCATCGCCCTCGCCGCGGATTTTTTCCGCGTCGCGGTTGCCGATGGCGAGCGCTTCGGTGCGCTCCCGCTCCGCCTCGGCCCGGATTCTTTGCGACTGTTCGTCGCCTTCCGCCCGCAGCTGCGAGGCTACGCGAAGGAAATCCTGGCGCATGCGATTGAACACCGATTCGGATACTTCGTCCGGCAGGTCGATGCGCTTCACGCGGACATCGACCAGCGTCAGGCCGAGCCGGCTGACCGGTTCACCGGCGGGTTTCAGGATTTCAGCGATGAACTCGGCACGTTCAGCCGCGACCACACGCTGGATGGTGCGGTTGGCAATGACGCCCTTGAGACCGCCCTTGACGATTTCAGCGAGACGCGCCGCAGCGACTTCCTCGTCGCCACCGGTCGCCTGGTAGTACTGCCCGACGTCCGATATGCGCCACTTGACATAGAAGTCGACGTTGAGCCTCTTGCCTTCGCTGGTCAGGAATTTTTCCGCGGGATAATTGCGCGTCAGGACGCGCCGGTCGAATATGCGGATGCTATTGACCACCGGGATCATGAAATGCAGGCCTGGCTCGTAGTCGGATTTTACGATCTCGCCAAACCGGAACTTGATCGCGACTTCGGTCTCCTGAACCTGGAATACCGAGCTCGTGATCAGCCAGACGGCGACGATCGTGCCGATCAGGATCGTCAGTATGCGACCGGCCATCAGCGATCCTTCCTGGCTCGCGGGTCCGGCGTCTCGACGGAGCTGCCGTCTTCGAGCCGGACTGTTGGCGGTGTCTCGACGGGCTGGCGCTGGCCGCGCTGTTCGAGCAGCTTGTCGAGTGGCAGGTAGATCATGTTGCCGGTGCCCTTGGTGTCGACGATCACCTTGGTCGACGATCCGAGGACCTGTTCCATCGTCTCGAGGTACAGGCGCTGGCGCGTAACGGCCGGTGCGCGCTCGTATTCGGCGGCGAGCGCGCCGAATCGCGCAGTCTCGCCCTCGGCATCGGCGATGACGCGTGCCCTGTACGCCTTTGCATCCTCGACGACGCTGACCGCGCGGCCGCGCGCCTTCGGCACGATGTCGCTGGCGTAGGTCTGGGCCGTCAGGCTTGCGCGGTCCTTGTCCTCACGCGCCTTGGTCGCGTCCGCCTGCGCGGGCGCAACTTGTTCGGGGACCCTGACGTCCACCAGATTGACGCTGATGACCTCGATGCCGGTGTTGTACGCGGCGATAGTGCGCTGCACGAGGTCCTTGGTCTTTGTGCTGATTTCCTGGCGTCCCTGCTCCAGCACGAAGTCCAATGTGTTCTGCCCGATGATCTCGCGGATGGCGCTCTCGCTGACTTCGCCGAGGGTCGCCTCCGGATCGCGAACGTTGAATGTGAACTTCACCGGGTCGGCCCGCAGGTACTGGACTGCGAGATCGATGTCCACGAGCGCCTCGTCCTGGGTCAGCATGCGTGGCGTGGACAGGAAGCTCTTGAATTCGGTGACATTGACGACCGCACGGCGGTCGATCGGCCAGGGCAGCCGCCAGTTGAGCCCGGCCGTCGTCGTGCCGACATACTTGCCGAAGCGGGTGATGACCGAACGCTCGGCCGCTTCATTCTGGTAAAAACCGCTCAGGACCCAGATTATGAGCAGCCCGGCCGAGATGTAACTGACACCGAATGCGCGGCCCCCGCCACTCGCACCATTGCCGGGCGGCCGCGAGCCGCCGCCGAACATCGCCCGCAGCTTCTTCTGGAATCGCCTGACGAGCTCGTCGAGGTCCGGCGGACCCTGCTCCGGCCGGCGCTGCCAGGGATTCTCTTTTTTGCCGGGATCATTCCAGGCCATTTCGCTCGCTCACTGTGGGGATCTTCATCATGCCGCGGAAGATGCGGTCACGTCCGGGAATTCTACGAAGCCCCCGGCGGGCAGACAAGGCGAAACGACTGCCTGGAAGTCCACCCCTGCCTCGCGGCACAGGGCCTCGACCTGCTGGTGCGACGCCTCGACGACGATCCGGAACCCGCCATCGTCCTGCGTCGCTTCGCTCTGCACGAGCCCGAGCTCGAAAAGCCGTGCGCGCAAGCGGCCCTGCGCGGGCGGCAGCGCCAGGTTCAGGAGCATCGCGGCCTGCCCGAAGATCTCCTGCAGGCCCTTGCGCAGCAGCGGAAGACCCGCGCCATTCGCCGCCGACAGCCAGATCGCGGCCGGGCGGCCCTCTGCATCGCGCTTCAGTTCGGCAGGCCGCTCCAGCCGGTCGATCTTGTTGTAGATCCGAAGCTGCGGAATGGAGCCCGCGCCAATGCCCGCGAGCACCTCGTCCACCTGCTCGATGCGCCGGTCATGTTCCGGATCGGAGGTGTCCACGACGTGCAGCAGCAGGTCGGCGTCCCGCGCCTCCATCAACGTGGAACGGAAGGCGGCCATCAGTTCGTGCGGCAGCTCGCGGACGAAGCCGACAGTGTCGGCAATCACGAGGTCCGGCGTATGCGGCATGCGCAGGCGCCGCACCGTCGGGTCGAGGGTCGCGAACAGCTGGTCGGCGACGTAGGCGTCGCTGCCGGTCAGCGACTGGAACAGGGTGGATTTTCCGGCATTCGTATAGCCGACGATGGCGATTGCGGGCACCGGCACGCGCTTGCGGACCGAGCGCCCGGTGTCGCGGCGGCGCGCGAGCTTTTCGAGACGTCCCGAAAGCGTGCGAATGCGCTTGCCGATCAGGCGCCGGTCGGTTTCGAGCTGCGTTTCGCCGGGACCGCGCAGGCCGATGCCGCCCTTCTGCCGCTCGAGGTGGGTCCAGCCACGGATCAGCCGCGTCGACAGGTGGCGCAGTTGCGCGAGCTCGACCTCGAGCTGGCCCTCGGCGCTTCTCGCCCGTTGCGCAAAGATGTCGAGGATCAGGCCCGTGCGGTCGAGCACGCGGCGGCCGATCAGTTCCTCCAGGTTCCGTTCCTGGCTCGGCGACAGCGGGTGATCGATGAGCACGAGTTCGGCTTCGGTCGCAGCAACCCGCACGCGGATTTCCTCCGCCTTGCCGCTGCCGACGAAGTACCGGGGATCGGGCACGCGCCGCGAGCCGTAGATCGTCTCGACGGGCAATGCGCCGGCGGAACGCGCGAGCGCATCGAATTCGGCCGTGTCGTCCGCGCTGACCGGCTTGCCCAGGCCGATGCGCACGAGAATCGCGCGCTCACCCCGCTCAGGCCGTTCGAACAATGCTTCCCCTCGGCAGCCGCACAGGGTTGTCGATCAAGCGGGCTCCGCCTCCTTGGCGGGTTCCACTTCATCTCCCTCCACGGACGGCAGGCGCACATTGCGCGCCGGCACGACCGTCGAGATCGCGTGCTTGTAGACCATCTGGCTGACCGAATTCTTCAGCAGCACGACGAACTGGTCGAAGGAGTCGATCTGGCCCTGAAGCTTGATGCCATTGACCAGGTAAATGGAGACCGGCACCCGCTCCTTGCGCAATGCGTTCAGGAACGGATCCTGCAGTGATTGACCTCTGGCCATGGTAACTCCTTGTTTTTTGTCGTACTTCGATGCCGCTCTCGAGGGATTCGGCGGCTCCACCATCATCGCCGCGGGTTTATGTCAAACGCAAATGGCGTGACCCGCAAGCCTTGGAGTCTAGCACCAGGCCTGGAACGATTCTCAGTAAGCAGCCAGCCAGACCTTGATGCGGGCGGACAGCCGGTCGATCAAGCCCGGGTCCGTGGCATCGAGCCATTCGGCGGCCGGTTCGGCCCGCAGCCAGGTCAATTGCCGCCGGGCAAGCTGCCGGGTCGCGATGATGGCGCGCTCGATGGCCTCGTCGAGGTCCAGGCCGCCGTCGAGGTGTGCCCACAACTGGCGGTAGCCGATGAGGCGCATCGCGGGCAGGCCGGCGTGCAGGTCGCGACGCCCATGGAGCAGCCGGACTTCCTCCAGCAGGCCGTCACTCATCATCGTGTGGAAACGCTCGCCAAGGCGCTCGCCCATGCCCGCCCGGTCCGCGGGTCCGAGCACGAGGCGCAGGTCGGCATCGCGCACTGCGCCGCGCAGGTCTTCACGCTGCTGGGATGAAATCGGCCTGCCGGTCAGCTCGATCACCTCGAGCGCGCGCTGGATGCGTTGCTGATCGCCGGGGAGGATGCGCAGTGCCGCAACCGGATCGAACTGCCGCAGCTCGGCATGCAGTGCAGGCCAGCCGAGTTGCGTTGCGCGCCGCTCGATGCCCGCGCGGACCGTCGCATCCGCCGGCGGCAGTTTCGCGAGCCCGGATTGCAGCGCGCGAAAGTACAGCATCGTGCCGCCGACCAGGAGCGGCACCCTGCCCCGCGCGCGGATCTCGCCCATCACTCGATTCGCATCCGCGACGAAACGCGCAGCCGAGTAGCTCTCAGCCGGATCGATCAGGTCGATCAGGTGATGCGGCGCACGCGCCAGCAGTTCGGGCCCGGGCTTCGCCGTGCCGATGTCCATGCCGCGAAAAACCATCGCCGAGTCGACGCTGACGATCTCGAGCGGCAGGCGCGCGACGAGCCCGGCGGCGAGCGCCGTCTTGCCGGCGCCTGTCGGGCCCATCAGCAGGATCGCCGGATGCGCGGGCATCAGCGGCCGCGCAGGAACAGCCGGTCGAGCTCGGCAAGCGTCACACGTGTCCAGGTCGGGCGCCCGTGGCTGCACTGCCCGGAGCGCTCGGTGCGCTCCATGTCGCGCAACAGCGCATTCATTTCCTCGATCGAGAGCGCGCGGTGCGCGCGCACCGCGCTGCGGCAGGCGATGTTCGCCAGCAGTTCGTTCTGGCGCTCGGCGATACGATGGGTCGTGCCCTGCTCCCCAAGGTCGGCGAGCGCGTCGCGCAATACCGCGGCGACATCCTGGCCGGCGAGCACGATCGGTACCTCGCGGATGGCAAGCGTCGCGGGTCCGACGCGATCCACGACCAGGCCCGCGGCGGCAAGTTCGTCCCGGTGCTGCATGGCGAGTGAAACCTCGGCTTCGGTGCTGTTGACCATGGCCGGCACCAGCAGCGGCTGGCGCGCGCCCTGGCCCGAGTCGAGTGCGGATTTCAACCTTTCGTAGAGGATGCGCTCGTGCGCCGCGTGCATGTCCACGAGCGCGATGCCATCCGCCGTCTGCGCGACGATGTAGATCCCGTGCAGCTGCGCCACGGCGTAGCCGAGCGGCGCCTCCGCCGGGTCCGCTGACCGCTCGGCCGCGCGCGCGTGCTCGGCGTATCGCGGCGCGCCATAGGCGCCGGGCGGCGGTTCACCGATTGGCAGCATCCCCGGCGTGTATTGCGCGGCCACGCCCAGCAGTCCGGCCGCCGGAACCGGCGGCGCGTCTGCGCCCTGCCCGCGCGTATCAGCGAGCGCGCGCTCCAGGGTGCGGAAGACGAAATCGTGCACGCCGCGGCTGTCGCGAAACCTCAGCTCGAGTTTCTGTGGATGGGCGTTGACGTCCACCTGCACGGGATCGAGCGACAGGAACAGGAGCCACGCCGGATGGCGGCCGCCATACATGACGTCCTGGTATCCGAGCCGAGCGGCATTCGACAAGCAGCCGGTCGCGGACCATCCGGCCATTGACGAACAGGTACTGCCGGTCCGCCTGCGCGCGCGCCTGCGATGGCAGGCCGATCCAGCCCTCGAGCCTCAGGCCCAGCCGTTCGTGTTCCACATGAAGGGAGTTCGCGATGAAGTCGGCGCCGACGAGACGCGCGATGCGCGCCTCCTTCTCGAGGCGGCCCGGAGCCACCGGCAGGGAGAATTGCTCGCGGCGGTTGTGCGTCAGCGTGAAGGCCACGTCGAATCTCGACAGCGCCAGGCGCGTCACCGTGCGCATCACGTGCTGGAATTCGGTTGCCTCCGCGCGCAGGAACTTGCGCCGGGCAGGCACCTTGTGGAACAGGTCGCGGACCTCGACGGTCGTGCCCGCCGGATGCGCGGCCGGGCGCGCCCGGCCGACACGGCCGTCCGCCACCTCGATCTCGGCGCCGACAGGCGCAGCTGCGGGTCGCGACGCGATCCGCAGCCGCGACACCGATGCGATCGACGGCAGGGCCTCGCCGCGAAAACCGAGCGTGATCACGCGCTCGAGGTCATCGAGCGATGCGATTTTGCTGGTCGCATGACGCGCAAGCGCGAGCGGCAGCTCGCCCTGCTCGAGTCCTGCGCCGTCGTCGCGCACGCGCAGGAGCCCGATGCCGCCACGCTCCACGTCCACGGTGACGTGCCGCGCCCCGGCGTCGAGCGCATTCTCGATCAGCTCCTTGGCGACCGAGGCCGGGCGCTCGATGACCTCGCCGGCGGCGATCTGGTCGATGAGCGTGTCGGCGAGGATCTGGATCGGCATGGCACGTCCGGCGGGGCCACGCCAGTCTAGCAGCGCGGTATGGCGCGAATCAGGTGCCGGTGACGGGGATTTCGAGGATCGTCCCGCTCGAGAGCTGGCCGTCCCCCAGCCGGTTCTGGCGGCGCAGTGCGTCCACGCTGACCGAATAACGCCCGGCGACGTCGTTCAGCGTTTCGCCCGGCGAAACGACGTGACGCAGGGCCTGGCCGCGCTCGCGGGCTGCCAGCATGGCGATGCGCGTGCCCGGCGGCGGGTTGTCGTAGAAGTAGCGGCGCACGCCGGCCTGCATCGCGCCCGCGAGTCGCGCCTGGTAGTCCGGATCGCGCAGCCGCCGCTCCTCCTCGGGGTTCGAGATGTAGGCGGTCTCGACCAGCATCGACGGAATGTCGGGTGCGGTCAGCACGATCAGGCTCGCATGCTGCACCTCGCTCTTCTTGAGCTGGCCGACCCGATCCAGCTCTTCAGAGCACGCGAGCGGCCGCTTCGCGGCTGGCGCTGATCGAGGCGTTCTGCGACAGGTCGAGCAGCACCGATGCGAGCACGTCGGTCTTGTCGTCCAGCGACACGCCGCCGATCAGGTCGGCGGCGTTCTCCCGATCGGCCAGGATGCGCACCGCTTCGTTGCTCGCACGGCGAGTCGACAGCACATAGACGGTCGAGCCGCGCACCGAGCGGTTGACGAAGGCGTCGGCGTGCACCGAGACGAAGAGATCCGCATTCTGGTCATGCGCGCGCCGGATGCGTTCGCGGAACTGCACGAAGTAGTCGCCATCGCGCGTCAGCACCGCGCGCATGCCGGGCTCCGCATTGATGCGGTCGGCGAGCCTGCGCGCGATCGCGAGCGCGACCGTCTTCTCGCGCGTGCCGGATCTTTCCGACCGCGCCCGGATCCTCGCCGCCGTGGCCGGCGTCGATCGCGACCACGACATCGCGCTGGTTGTTACTGTCGGTGGCCGCCTTGACCGGCCGCAGCGCCTGCTGGAAGCCGAGATCGACGACCAGCCGGTGGCCGTAGGTCTCGTTCGGCGGCGTCAGGAAACTCTTCGGCTCGACCTTGGAGGTCAGGTCGAGGACGACCCGCAGCCCGCCGTTCTCGCGCGCAGCAAAGCGCACGCCGCTGACGACGCCGACCGTGGCCGCCGCCGGAAGCTGCGTCGCACCGGCGGCAACGTCCTCGAGGTCGATCACGATGCGATCGGGATCGGCGAGCGTGAATACCGCATAGCTGACCGGCGCCGACAGGTCGAGCACGACGCGGGTGGAATCGGGGCTCGCCCACAGTCGAACTTCCTGCAGCTCCGCACTTGCCGCAAGCGCCGCAGGCGCGACGGCGAACGACAGGGTCGTGAGGATGAAGGCGCAGATCCGGTGCAGCGAGCGCATGAGGGCTCTTGTCGGGCGAAGCTCGCTCTACTCTAGCGGCGGATCCGGTTTAACTCAAGCATTTCAGTCAGATACGTTCATCTCTTAATGCGCCCTGCCATGCCCGCCCGGCTTCGGTCGCTGCGCTGATGCGAAGGTGCCGCCCCGCCGGCTGATGTTCAATCAGGATCTCGAGGTCGGCATCACCGAGTGCACGCGCCGCCGCGCTCGGGCCACTCGACAATCACGAGGCCCGGCAATCCTCGAATGTCCCGATAACCCAGTGCATCCAGTTCCGCCGGCTCGGCCCGCAGCCGATAGAGATCCAGGTGATGAATCGTCCCGGCGCTCGTCTCGTAGGGTTCCACGAGCGTGAAGGTCGGGCTGCGCACCGCGCCCTCGACACCAAGCGCTCGCAGCAGGCTGCGCGCAAGCGTGGTCTTGCCGTGCCGAGCTCGCCCTGCAATGCGAGCAGCAGGTTCGCGCGGTGCAGGTCCGGCAGACTCCCTGCGAGTGCTGCCCCGAATCGCTGCATCGCTGCCTCGTCGGGCAGGCTCAGTTCCATGGCGGATTCGCGACAGCACGCAACTCGTCGATCAGGTCGGATGCGACGAGACCGCGCACGCCGGCCTCTGCCGCGCGATCCCCGGCGCGCGCATGCAAGAGGACGCCCGCCGCCGCCGCCCGCTCGAGCTCGCAGCCGGAGGCGACGAGTGCCGCGATGATTCCCGTGAGCACATCGCCGGCGCCGGCAGTCGCCATGCCCGGATTGCCGCGGTCGCAGACCCAGGGCAGCGAGTCCTTGGTCGCGACCAGCGTGCCCACGCCCTTCAGCACGCAGATTCCGCCGTAGCGCTTGGCAATCTCCCGTGCCGATCCCAACCGGTCGCGCTGGATCGTCGCGGCATCGGTTGCGAGCAGGCGCGCAGCCTCGCCCGGATGCGGCGTGAGGATCCAGTCATCGCGACGCCGCAGCTTTTCCGCCAGGAGCGTCAGCGCGTCGGCGTCGAGCACGATGGCCTTGCCGCATCCCGCCACGGTGGTGAAGAAATCGCGCGCGCTGCGGCCGTGGCCGAGGCCGGGCCCGATCGCGACGACATTGGCCGTGTCGACCAGCTTTTCCAGCTCGGCGGCGGATTTCACTGCATTGCAGATCAGTTCCGGCCGGCCTGCAATGATCGGCGCAACGCCCTCTGCATTCGTCGCGACGGTGACGAGCCCGGCACCGGTCCTGAGCGCCGCTTCACCCGCGAGGCGCGCGGCACCCGGCATCGCAAGGCCGCCGACGATCAGCACGCGGCCGTGATCGCCCTTGTGCGCCGAACGGCGCCGCAGCGGCAGGGCTTCTTCGATCAGGCGCCCTTCCATCCGCCGGATGACCGGGACGTGCGTCTTGCGCGCCGATTCCGGGATGCCGAGGCCGGCAAAGACTAGTTCGCCGACCCGGTCCCAGGCCTCGCCGAGATAGAGACCTGCCTTCAACGCGACAAAGGTGATGGTGCGCGTCGCCCTGATGGCGACACCCTGGACCAGTCCCGTGTCGGCATCGAGACCGGATGGCAGGTCGAGCGCCAGCACCGGCAGTGCCGATTCATTGACCGCATCGATGCAGTCGCGCATCGCGCCGTCGACCGGGCGGTCGAGCCCGGTGCCGAGCAGCGCATCGACCACGACATCCGTCGCCGCGAGGATCGCGCGCTGGAATCCCGTGTCGCGTCCGCCCGCCGCCGTGAAATCCGCGTAGGCGCGCGCCGCATCGCCGGAGAGGCCGAGCGCATCGACGACCGCGCAGACATTGACCGACAGGCCCGCATCGCGCGCGAAGCGCGCGAGCACATAGCCGTCACCCGCATTGTTGCCGGCGCCGCACAGGACCGTGATGCGATTCGCGTCCGGCCATTCCTGCCGCAGCAGTTCGAGCGCCGCCGCGGCGGCGCGCTGCATCAGGGTATAGCCGGGTATGCCCGCCACGTCGATTGCGTGGCGGTCCATCGCACGCACCTGCGCGGCCGCGTAGACCAGGGCGGGCAGCGATTCCATGCAGGTGATTATACTGGCCAGCCGCCAGTCCCCGCCCATGGCCAGCCATCTCACCGCCGACCAGCTCACCACCCTGCGATCGCGCCTGACCGCGTTCGCGGCCGAGCTCGGTTTCGACCAGGTGGGCGTCGCGGGTGTCGAGTTGCCGGAGGACGAGGCACGGCTCGAGCGCTGGATCGCCGAAGGGCGGCACGGCGGCATGCAATACATGGCCCGGCACGGGCGGCGTCGCAGCCGGCCCGCGGAACTGCTCCCGGGAACGCTCCGCATCATCAGCGTGCGCATGAATAGCTCTGCACCCGACGCCGCACCGGCGAAATCGGTGCTCGCCGACCGGCGGCGCGGCTACGTCGCCCGCTATGCGCTGGGGCGCGACTACCACAAGATCCTGCGCCAGCGTCTCGTAAAGCTGGCAGGCAGGCTCGAAGCCGAGATCGGCCCTTTCGGCTATCGCGCTTTCGTCGATTCGGCGCCGGTCATGGAGAAGCCGCTCGCGCGCGACGCCGGCCTCGGCTGGATCGGCAAGCACACGAACCTGATCAACTCGCGCGCGGGCTCGCTGTTCATGCTCGGCGAGCTGTTCACGGACCTGCCGCTGCCGGTGGACACACCCGCCAAGGACCGCTGCGGCACCTGCAACGCCTGCATTCCCGCCTGCCCGACCGGCGCGATCACGGCGCCCTACCAGCTCGACGCGCGGCTCTGCATTTCCTACCTGACCATCGAGCATCACGGCGCGATACCGGAGGAATTGCGGCCCGCGATCGGCAACCGGATATTCGGCTGCGATGATTGCCAGCTCGCCTGTCCCTGGAACAAGTTCGCGGTGGTTGCCGCCGAGCCCGGATTCCGCGCGCGCCACGGCCTCGATGCGCCCGGGCTGGTCGAGCTGTTCGGCTGGTCCGAGGCGGAGTACCTGGAGCGCAGCGCCGGCAGCGCGCTGCGGCGGCTGGGTTATGCGCGCTGGCTCAGGAATGTCGCGGTGGCGCTCGGCAACGCGCCGACATCACCCGAAGTCGTGGCCGCGCTCCAGGCGCGCCGGGCGGAACCGGATGCGCTGGTGCGCGAGCATGTCGAGTGGGCGCTCGCGCGCCACGCGAATCACCACTGATTCCTGACGGGATTCACGTAGTGGCGCCCGCTGCGCGTCTGGCGGATCGTCTCGAACAGGTCGTCGAAGTCGCGCGAATTGTTGGCCGGGTCGATCTCCGCGGTGTTGACGATCAGCAGCGGCGAGGCCGTGTACTGGTGGAAGAAGCGCATGTAGGCCTCGCCAAGCCGTTCCAGGTAAGCGGCGTCGATGTACTTCTCGTAGGTGATGCCGCGCCTGTCGATGCGCTGCAGGAGCGCATCGACAGGCGCCTGCAGGAACACGACCAGGTCCGGCACCGGCGCATCGAGCGCGAGGCGGTTGTAGACCTGCTCGTACAGCTTGAACTCCTCCTCGTCCAGCACCACGCGCGCAAACAGCCGGTCCTTTTCCAGCATGTAGTCCGCAATGCGCAACGGCGCGAACATGTCGTGCTGGCGCAACTCCGCGAGCTGGCGCGCGCGCTGGAACAGGAAGAAGAGTTGCGCCGGGAAGGCCGCGGCCTTCGGGCTCTTGTAAAAGCGCTCGAGGAACGGGTTTTCCATCGGCTGCTCGAACACCGTCTCCGCGCCGACGGCGGCCGCGAGCTTGCGCGCAAGACTGGTCTTGCCGACTCCGATCAGGCCCTCCACCACCACCAGCCGGTGGGGCCAGTCTTCCTTCTTTGATTCAGGCACCGGAATTCCGTGCGGCAAGACGTTCGATTCCGTCGCCCGGAACACCTTCCAGCAGCCGCCAGACGCGGCCGCGATCGGGAATCCAGAGCGACGGGGCGATTTCGGCCAGAGGATACAGCACGAAATTGCGCTGGTGCAGGCCCGGGTGCGGCAACTGCAGTCCGGGATCGTCGCAGGAGGCATCGCCGACCATCAGGAGGTCGAGGTCGATCACCCGCGGTCCCCAACGGACGGCGGGCTCGACTTTGCCCATGCGCCGTTCGATTCCCCGAAGGTCCTCGAGCAGGGCGCGCGGTTCGCGCCGGGTCAACAGGCCCGCGACCGCATTGATGAAGTCGGGCTGGTCCTTCGGCCCCAGCGGTGCGGAGCGCCACAGGCCGGAACGCAGCACGACGCGCGTGTCGCCAAGCTTCGCCAGGGCGTCGAATGCGCGATCGACCTGGCGGCGTGGATCGTCCAGGTTGCTGCCGAGGGCGACATAGGCGGGTTGCCAGACGGCCCGCTGCATCAGCTTTCGGTCGTCGGGGCCTTGCGTCGCCGGCCGCCGCGACGGCGGCGGCGGCGGCCCGCAGCGGCCGGCTGACCTGAATGGGCATCGTCAGCACCGACACGCTTGTGCTGTTCTTCCTGAGGCAGTTCCTGCAATTCGGTCCACCACTTTGCAATCGCCGGGTCTTCGCCGCCCGCCTCGGCGCGCAGCACCAGGAAATCGTAGGCGGCGCGGAAGCGCGGATGGCCGATGAAGGCGAGCGCGCGACGGCCCTCGCGGCGATGGAAGCGCGGCTGCAGTGCCAGCATCTCGCGCATCGGGATCGAGAAGCGCTTCGGTATGCCGATGCGCCGGTTCTGCTGGACGACGATCTCGTCCGCCGCCTCGGCGATCGCCTGGCCGGCCTGCGAGCCGGATTCGAAGCGCTTCTGCGCGGCGGCAGAGATCGGCCCGAACAGCAGCACGGCGAACAGGAACATCGGCGTCACCGGCCGGTCCTCCTGCACGCGCTTATCGGTATTCGCGAGCCCGGCGCGGATCAAGCGTGCCGCCATGCCATCCGCGTCCTGCTCGAGCCAGGCGGCCGTCGCCGGGAAGAGATGCGCCAGGAGCCCGTGTTCGCGCAAGAGCTCGAAGGCGCGCTGGCCGAAGCCCGCCAGGAACAGTTTCTGGAACTCATCGAGCAGCCGCGCCGGCGGGATCTGCTCGAGCAGCGGCGCGAGCCGCGCGATCGGTTCGCGCGTGCCCTCGTGAATTTTGAATCCGAGCTTCGCCTGGAAGCGGATCGCGCGCAGCATGCGCACCGGATCCTCGCGATAGCGCGTCTCCGGGTCGCCGATCAGGCGCAGTGTCCGCGCCTTGACGTCTTCAACGCCGCCGACGTAATCCCAGATCGAGAAATCCTCGATGTTGTAGTAGAGCGCGTTGCAGGTGAAGTCACGGCGCCAGACATCCTGGTCGACCGTGCCGTAACGGTTGTCGCGCAGCAGCCGGCCGCCGTCGTCGTGAACTCGGTCGTCGTCTGCCTGCTCCTCCGCAGGTTCGTCGTCCGTGTCGTCCGCATCCGGCACGATCGGATCGCCGGCCGCGCGAAAGGTCGCGACCTCGACGATCTGGTGGCCGAAGCGCACATGGGCGAGCCGGAAGCGCCGCCCGATCAGGCGACAACTGCGAAACAGCCGCCGCACTTCCTCGGGAGACGCGTTGGTCGCGACGTCGAAGTCTTTCGGCTCCATGCCGATCACGATGTCGCGCACGCAGCCGCCGACCAGGAACGCCTGGTATCCGGCGTCCTTCAGCTGGTACAGCACCTTGAGCGCACTCGTCGAGATCATCGAGCGCGAGATCGGATGATCGGCGCGAGCGACGATCACCGGGGCGGGAGCCCCGTCAATTGGTTGATTCAAGAAATTCCGGTCTGCTTGAGGTCGGGTGATGGGCCTATATAATACCAGCCCCCGTTCCGGCCCCCGGACGGATGCAAAGGCGCCTCGCTCCCATCGTCTAGAGGCCTAGGACACAGCCCTCTCAAGGCTGGTACGAGGGTTCGAATCCCTCTGGGAGCGCCATTAGAGCCATGTCCGCAAGTACACCAGACGCCCTGCGCATCGCGATGTGGTCCGGACCGCGCAACATCTCGACCGCGATGCTGCGCGCTTTCGGCAGCCGTCCCGACACGGCAGTCAGCGACGAGCCTCTCTATGCGCATTACCTTCTTGTCACGGGCGTCGGCCACCCTGGTCGCGACGAGGTCATCGCCGCACAGGAAAATGACTGGCGCAAGGTGACGAAGGCCCTGACAGGCCCGGTGCCGGGCGGCCGCGCGATCTGGTACCAGAAGCACATGGCCCATCACCTGCTGCCGGTCGTCGGCCGCGATTGGCTCGATCGCCTGACACATGCCTTCCTGATCCGCGAGCCGGACGAAATGCTCGCGTCGCTCCTGCGCACATTTCCGGAAGCGGGTCTTGCCGACACGGGGCTGCCGCAGCAATGGGAGATCTTCGAACGCGTGTCCCAGCGGCTCGGCCGCGCGCCGCCGGTCGTGCTGTCGAGCGATGTGCTGCGCGACCCAGGGGCAATGCTGACGAAGCTCTGCCAGGCGCTCGGAATCGCTTTCCTGCCTGCGATGTTGTCCTGGCCGCCGGGCCGGCGGGACACGGACGGCGTCTGGGCACCGCATTGGTATGCCGCGGTCGAGGCATCCACGGGTTTCGAGCCCTGGAAGCCGAGACCCGTGACGCTACCCGCATCGCAGCAGCCGTTGTTGGCCGACTGCCGGCGCTGGTATGAGAAACTTCACCCGCACCGGCTGACGCCCTGAGGTTGCCATGCTCCAGAAGTTCGACGAACGCAATCGCGACCTGATCGTCAACATCAACGGGCAGCTGCTGCACCGCGACAAGGCTGGCGTCAGCCCCTTTGACTCCGCCGTGCAGGGCGGCGATGCGGTCTGGGAAGGACTGCGCCTGTACAACGGCCGGATCTTCGCACTGACCGAGCATCTCGAGCGGCTGCGTTCGTCTGCGCAGGCACTCGCGTTCGAGCAGATTCCGGATGACGCGGCGATCATCGCGGAAATTCGCCGCACGCTCGAGGCGAATGCCATGAAGGACGGCGTGCACATCCGCCTGACCTTGACGCGCGGCGTCAAGATCACCTCGGGCATGGACCCGCGCCTCAATCGCGCAGGCCCCACGCTGATCGTGCTGGCCGAGCACAAGGCACCTGTCTATTCGAAGGCGGGCCTCAAGCTGATCACCAGTAGCCAGCGCCGCTCACCGCCCGACTGTCTCGACCCGAAGATCCATCACGCCAACCTGCTGTCGTCCATCCTCGCAAAGATCCAGGCGAATGCGGCAGGCGCCGACGACGCGATCATGCTGGACCTGCGCGGCTTCGTCGCCGAGACCAATGCGACCCACCTCTTCATCGTCGAAGGCGACCGCCTCGCGACGCCGACGCTCGCCGCCTGCCCCGAAGGCATCACGCGCCGGACGGTATTCGACATCTGCCGCGCGCAGTCCATCGCCTGCGAAGTGCGCGACCTGTCGCTGACCGAGTTCTATCGCGCGGATGAAATCTTCTGCACCGGGACGATGGGCGAACTGGCGGGTGTCACCGAGGTGGACGGCAGGCAGATTGGCCATGGCAGCATCGGGCCGATCACAAAGCGGTTGACGTCTTTGTACGCCGAGCGCACCGCCGCCGGCGGCACGCGCGTCGTGGATTGAGCCTGCGAGGCCTGCAACCCATGCCGAAACACTGGATTGTTCCAATCGTCGTGATGGCGCTGGCCGGATGCGCCGACGTTCATGTGCGAATGCAGGATCCACAGCCGGATTGCGGCGCGGACCGGCCTTTCGCCGAGGGCGGTGAGCGCGCGACGCTCTGGATTCGCACCTCGGCCGAGTATCGTTCTTCGGCCGAAGGAATTTATCGCTCGGCACTCCTCGGCCTGCAGAAGGGCCTCGCCGATACCGGCTGGTCGGCCGAACCCATGCAGACCCACGATTTCTCCGGCCTGCCGCCAGCCGTCGTGATGGACATCGACGAGACGGTGCTCGACAACAGCACACCGCAGGCAGAGATGATGCTGAAAGGCACCTGCCCCGGCCAATTCGAGGCCCTGTGGGATGCCTGGCTCGCCGAGCGCGCGGCGCCCGCGATCCCCGGCGCAGAAGCCTTCATCCGCGCCGCACGCGAATCGAAGGACGCCGAGGGCCGGCCGGTGCGCGTGTTCCTGATCACCAATCGCGAGTGCAAGGCGCGTGCCGGCTCCAGGGCCGCCTGCCCGCAGCAGGACGACACGGTCGCAAACCTGCGCGCCCTCGGGCTCGACTCACCGACGCTCGAGGAAGACCTGATGATGAAGGGCGAACTGCCGGAGTGGGTCAGCGAGAAACTGCCGCGCCGCCAGTTCGTCGCGCGCGACTATCGCATCGTGCTCAATGTCGGGGACGACCTTGCCGACTTCATCCCGGATGTGCGCGGCAAGCCGCCTGTGGAGCGTGAGAAGGCGCGCTGCATCCATCGCGACTGGTGGGGTGCGCGCTGGTTCGTGATTCCGAACCCGATGTATGGCTCCTGGCAGCGCGCGATCGGAAACGATCTCACTGCCGCGCTCGAACAGCCGCCGCCGGCCGGTTGCGACGCAGGATGACGCGCCGCTCAGTGTGACGGACCTCAAGAACTGCGTCGAAACCAATGCGTCCCGCGGGGGCTTGGCTTATGTTGACTCGCAGGTCCCTGGATCGGTGACATGCGATGACCCCGGCCGACGAACGCGTACTCCAGCTGCTGCAAAAGTGGCAGAAGAGCCTGGAACTGCACGCCCGCTATGCGGGCCTGCCCGAGGACCAGTACTGGCTCGTCCAGCCCTGGCCAACGCACCAGCGGCCGACCAAGTGGGTCATCGATCTCGCGCGCCAAAGGCTCGCCGATCTCCAGAACATCGTGAAGATGCGGCTCGCCGCCGGCGACCCGTCGCTCTCCGAAGCGCTCGAACTGATGTCCTTCCTGACCAACCTGGTCGGTTCGCAGCATGTCGAACGCTTCGTGCCGGTCGCCGAGCCGGAACGCGAGCGCCAGCTCGAACCGGTGACGGCGCCCAAGGCGGCGAGCACCAACTCCACTTCGACGATGGTCAAGCCGGGCCGCACGCCCGTGGCAAAGTCCAAGCCGGCCGGCAGGGCGAGCAAGCCGGCGAATGATTCGACGATCACGATGGTCGTCAAGGACGCGACCCGGCTGATGAGCTGGGGCCGCGCCTGGCACGAACTGCCTGAGGCCATCGCGCGCATCGCGGACCGGCCGGACGTCGCCCAGGTGCGCCAGATCCTGCGCAGCAAGCGCAGCCAGATCGAACGCGCGGGCGCGCAGCCAAAGCGCTGAATCATTACAATCCGCGCCCTCATGGATGAACAATCCACGACGGGCGCACCGGCAGCCGGCCTCTTTCGCCGCCTCGCCGCGCTCGTCTACGACTGCCTGCCGCTCTTCGCCATCCTGTTCGTCGGGACGATTGCCGTGCTGCCGCTGACCGGCGGCGAGGCGATCACGCCGGCAACAGAGGGCCTCGCTGCCTACCTGGCCTACCGCGTGTTTCTCGCATTGCTGGCGCTCGGATACTTCGGCCTGGCCTGGACCCGGGGCGGGCAGACGATCGGGATGGTGGCCTGGAAGTTGCGCCTCGTGGATCGCGATGGCCGCGTGCCCGCGTGGCCCGCCGCGCTCCGGCGCTTCGCCGTCGGGCTTTCGCTCGCCGTCGCCGCCGAATGCGGCCTGCGTCTCGCCCACGATCCCGGTGGGGCGGTGTGGACAGTGGCGGCCGGCTTGTTGCTGCTGCCGCTCGCCGCGAACTTCGCGTGGATACCGTTCGATTCCGGGGGCCGCAGCCTGCAGGATGTCGCCTGCGGCACACGGCTGCTGCGGATCGGCGTGTCAGTGCACGCGCCGGATCGCGAAAGCGGAAATCACCGCCAGTAACAGCGTCGGCCCCCAGGCCACGAGCAGCGGATTGAGATCATAGACCCGGCCGCTGTTCTCCAGCGTCTGGGTCAGCAGGATGAAGAGCACGCCCGCCATGATGCCGAGCACGGTGCGTGAACCCGCACCGGCCGAGCGCAGCGGCCCGAGCGCAAACGGCACGGCGAAGATGCAGACCATGACCGCCGCGACCAGGCGCGCGATGCGCGCCCAGAAGGCGATTTCCCAGCCGCGCGAGTCGAGGTTGTTGGCCCTGAGGTGGCCGACATAAGCGTAGAGATCCGTCAGCGGCAGCGCCCTCGGACTGGTCACGGCAAGCCCCAGGAAATCCGCGTTGAACTGCGCCCCGGCTTCCTCCTGGTCCCTGCCGCGCGATTCGATGCGGTCGGAAGCGAGCCGGGTCTCGGAATAGTTCGAGAATATCCAGCGGCCCGCCGGATCCTGCGCCGCGGTCTCCGCGCGGCCGACCAGCTGCAGGCGCCGATCCGGATCCAGTTCGTAGACGAATACGCCGCCGAACTGGTTGGCCGCAGACTGTTGGCGGACATTCAGGAACCAGGACCCCTGCCGCACCCAGGCGCTGCTGCCGGCCATGTCCAGCTGGGAAAACTTGCTGAAAATCTTGTGCTGGCGCGCATAGCGATCCGCGGGCGGCGCGAAATATTCGCCGACCAGCCACATCATTCCCGCGATGGCCAGGCCCGCGATTGCGGCCGACGCGGCGATGCGCACGATGGACACGCCGGCCGCGCGCACGACCGTCAGTTCGCTGTCGCGTGCCAGCGAACCCAGGCCGATGATCGCGCCGATCAGCGTGGCAATCGGCAACATCTCGTATACCTGCTGCGGCATCGACAGCGCCGTGAACAGGAAGGCGTCGGCGACGTCGTAGCTTCCCTTGCCGATGTCATCCTGCTGGCCGATGAATGTCACGAGCGTCAAGAGCGCCGTCAGCACGGCCACGACCATCAGCGTGTGGATCAGCACCGTCCGCGCGATGTAGCGGTCGAGCAGCGTCACGCCCTGCTCCTGGCCGTCGTCAGCCAGCCGGTCAGCGGACTCTGCCGGTGCAGCAGCATGAGCCCGAACGCAATGACGAGAAGGTGCACCCACCAGCTGCCGACGATCGGCGGGATGCTGCCCTTCTCGACCCACACCTGCGCCGCCGAGATCAGGTTGGAATAGAAGAAGTAGACGAGTATCGCAAGCGCCACGCGCGCATACCGTCCCTCGCGCGGCCTGAGTGCGGCGAGCGGCACCGCGACGAGCGCCAGCACGAGCACCATGACCGGCATCGAGATGCGCCGCTGCAGTTCAGCGACGTCGGCGAGCGCCGCGGAGCCGATCAAGTCGCGGGTCGGTTTGCGTTCGGGGCTATCACGGCCCGTCCCGGGTTCCGGCACGACCACGGGAATGCCGTGCTCGACAAAGCGGATGCGGCGAAAATCGGAGCGGCCCGGCACGCCCTCGACGCGCTCGCCGTCATGCAGCACGACGAGCTGGGTCTGGCCCGCGTCCAGCACGCGCTGTTCAGCCCAGGCGGCGGTTGCGACTTCGATCCGGTCGTCCACGTAGCGTTGCACGAACACGTTGGCGAGCCTGCCGCTCGCATCGGTGCGCTCGGCGTAGAACACGGCCTTGCCATCGCCGAAGGTCCTGAACATGCCGGGCTCCAGGCGCCCGAATTGTGCATCGCGAATGGCCTTGCGGTTCAAGTGCGCGGCAATCTCACGCACCTCCGGACCGACGTCGAAGGTGAGCCATGCGAGCCCCAGGGCGACCGGCAGCGCCAGCGCAAAGACCGGGAGGTAGAGCCGCGCTGGCCCGATGCCGCAGGCGCGGACGGCGGTCATCTCGCTCTCGTGGTAGAGCCGGCCAAGGGCCAGCATGGCCCCGAGCAGCACGGCGATCGGCACCAGCACGACGAGGTTCTGCAGCGTAGTCAGGCCGATCAGCTGGAAGACGATGTCGCGCGAAATTCCGTTCTCCGCCGCCAGCCCGAGAATCTTGGCCAGCTGGGCGCTGACCAGGATCGCGAGCAGCACCGCTGTCACCGCCAGCCACGAAACAGCGACTTCGCGCAGGACATAGCGGTCAAACGTGCGGAACAAGGCGGTCATCGTGCGGACCCCGGCGCGCGGATCCGTCCTTTTCGATTAAACTGGCGTGCACACGGTAAACCAGCGTCGCAGCGCACTCAACGGGCACGACCCGCCGGCCAGCGACGCAACCAGGGGATGGTCGATCATGCAGTTCCACGCCACCGGCGCATCCGCAGCACGACAGCGCTCGGCCTGCGCCATCGTCGGCATCCATGAACGCGCCGAAATGACCGCTGCCGCGCGCGAGCTCGACCGCGCATGCGGCGGCGCCATCGGCCGCGTGTTGCGCCGCGGCGACTTCAGCGGCAAGGTCGGCGAGATCCTGCCAATTGTCGGAATCGTGCGGGGGCCGGCTGAGCGTGTGCTGCTCGCTGGCCTCGGCGCGAAGAAGGGCTATGGCCGCAAGGCTTATCGCCGCGCAGTCTCGGCCGCGACCGGCTGGCTCGCGAAGAGCGGCGCCGCCAATGCCGTGCTCTACCTGCCAGCCGAGCCGGTGCCGGGGCTCGACGCGTATTACGCCGCGCGGCTCGCGATCGAGGCCGTGGCCTCGAACCTCTACCGGATACCGGACCTCAAATCGGGAAAGAAGCCGCCACGGCCGAAGCTCGCGAAGTTCGGCATCGGCGTGAAGAGCGCGGACCTGGCCGGCGCGCGGCGCGGCATCCGCGATGGCCAGGGCCTCGCCGCCGGCATGGCGCTGACGCGCGATCTCGCAAACCTGCCCGCGAATGTCTGCACGCCCTCCTACCTCGCCGGGGCCGCCCGGCGGCTTGCGAAGGAGCATCGCAAGATCCGCCTGCGCGTGCTCGACGAGCGCGCGATCCGCCGACTCGGCATGGGCTCCTTCCTGTCGGTCACGCGCGGATCGGACGAGCCCGCCCGGCTCATCGTGCTCGACTATCGCGGCGGCAGACGCGGCGCGGCGCCGGTCGCACTGGTCGGCAAGGGCATCACCTTCGACACCGGCGGCATCTCGCTGAAGCAGCCACCGGCCATGGACGAGATGAAATTCGACATGACGGGCGCGGCAAGTGTGTTCGGGACGATCAAGGCGCTCGCGACCATCGGCGCCGCGGTGAACGTCGTCGGCATCATCCCGACCTGCGAGAACATGCCGAGCGGGCGCGCGACCAAGCCCGGCGACATCGTCACCTCGATGTCCGGCAAAACCATCGAAGTGCTGAACACCGATGCCGAAGGGCGGTTGATCCTGTGCGACGGCATCAGCTATGCGCGCCGCTTCAAGCCGCGCGCCGTGGTCGATATCGCGACGCTGACGGGTGCCTGCGTGATCGCGCTCGGCGGGTACTACTGTGGCCTTTTCTCGCCGGACGACCGGCTTGCCGCCTCGCTTGCGGCCGCCGGGGAGCGGTCGGATGACCGAGCCTGGCGAATGCCGGTTGCCGACGAATACACGGAGCTCCTGAAGAGCAACTTCGCGGATCTCGCGAATGTCGCCGGTCGCGAGGCCGGCGCGATCACCGCCGCCTGTTTCCTCTGGAAGTTCACCGAGGGCCTGCGCTGGGCGCACCTCGACATCGCAGGCACCGCCTACCTGAGCGGCAGCCAGAAGGGCAGCACCGGCCGGCCGGTGCCCCTGCTGGTGGACTGGCTGCTGCACGGAGACTGACCATGGCGATGCCGCGCGTGGATTTCTACGTGCTGGCGAGCAGTGATCACGCGGCACGCCTGCGATTCGCGTGCCGGCTCGTCGAGAAGGCCTGGCTGCGCGAACATCGCATCCGCGTGCAGCTCGATCCCGGCGGCGATGGCGCGGCATTCGACGACCTGCTGTGGACCTTTGCCGATCGCAGCTTCGTGCCGCATGAACGACTTGCCGCCAATGGCGGCTCGCAAGGAAAGACCGCACCGGTCGTCATTGCCGACGACGATTCCTCCGGACCGGAAGACCGCGACCTGCTGGTGAATCTGGCCGCGGGCGTGCATTCCGGATACCAGGGCTACGCGCGCATTGCCGAGGTCGTCGACGCTGACGACGCGCGACGGCGGTCGGGCCGCGATCGCTTCCGGTTCTACCGCGAGCAGGGCATCGAGCTCCAGACGCACGAAATCGGGGCCGACTCGTGAATCGCGAGATCATCGACGAACTGCCGATCCTGACCGATGTCGTGGAACTGCACGCAACCGGCAGCTTCCCGCGGCCCGATCACGTCGCGGAAGATGCGGGCCCCTATGCCTCGAGCCTGCTGTCGGAGGACGACGTCTCGGCGCTGCAGGCGGCACTGGTCAGCCGGATGATGAACCTGACCGACGAACTGCTGCACGCCGCGGCCCGCGACATTGAGGCCGTCATGTTCGAACGTGTCATCGACCGCCTGCGCGCGGCACTGCCGGAACTCGTCGCCGCTGCGCTCCGCGAGCACCTTGCGCCGGGCGAGGACTGACGCGGCCGCCGGGTTCATGGACAAGACCTATTCCCCGACGGACATCGAAGAACGCATCTACCGGCAATGGGAACAGGCGGGCCTGTTCGCGCCCGCCGGCGACGGCCCTGCCTACTGCATCGTGATACCGCCGCCGAACGTCACGGGCACGCTGCACATGGGGCATGCGTTCCAGGACACGATCATGGATGCGCTCACGCGCTTTCACCGGATGTCCGGCGATGCGGCGCTCTGGCAACCCGGCATGGACCATGCCGGCATTGCGACCCAGATGGTGGTCGAGCGGCAGCTGAATGCCGAGGGACAGACCCGTCATGCACTCGGCCGCGAGCGCTTCATCGAGCGAGTCTGGCGCTGGAAGGAACAGTCGGGCGGCACCATCGCGCGCCAGATGCGCCGCCTCGGCGCTTCGGTGGACTGGAGCCGTGACCGCTTCACGATGGATCCCGGCATGTCGGCGGCTGTGCAGGAAGCCTTCGTGCGCCTGCACGAAGAGGGCCTGATCTACCGCGGCAAACGCCTCGTCAACTGGGACCCGGTGTTGAAGACTGCGCTGTCCGACCTCGAAGTGCTGTCGGTCGAGGAAGACGGCCATCTCTGGCACATCCGCTACCCGCTTGCCGACGGCAGCGGCCACCTGACGGTCGCGACCACGCGCCCGGAGACGATGCTCGGCGACACCGCCGTTGCCGTGCACCCGGACGACGAGCGCTTCCGTCACTTCGTCGGGCGCTCAATCCGGCTGCCGCTCGCGGATCGCGAGATACCGGTGATCGCGGATGCGTATGTCGATCCGGCATTCGGCACGGGCTGCCTGAAGATCACGCCAGCGCACGACTTCAACGACTACGAGGTCGGCGAGCGCCACGGCCTGCCGCTCGTCAATGTGCTGACGGCGGATGCGGCCATCGGCGATCGTGCGCCTGCGCGCTATCGCGGACTCGACCGCTTCGAGGCGCGCAAGAAGGTCGTCGCCGACCTCGAGGCCGCGGGCCTCGTCGAGAAGATCGAGCCGCACCGTCTGATGGTTCCGCGCGGCGATCGCAGCGGCGCCGTCGTCGAACCCTGGCTGACCGACCAGTGGTACGTGCGGATCGAGCCGCTCGCGGCGCCGGCGGTTCGCGCCGTCGAGGAAGGACGCATCCGCTTCGTCCCTGCCAACTGGGACCGGACCTATTTCGAATGGATGCGCAACATCAAGGACTGGTGCATCAGCCGCCAGCTCTGGTGGGGCCACCGCATCCCGGCCTGGTACGGTCCAGACGGCGCGGTCTACGTGGGCCGCAGCGAAGCGGACATCCGCGTGCGCCATGGCATCGCGAAGGGCGTTACCCTGGTCCAGGACGAAGACGTGCTGGACACATGGTTCTCGTCGGCGCTGTGGCCGTTCTCGACGCTGGGCTGGCCCGGCGATACGCCCGAGCTCGCGCGTTTCTATCCGACCTCGGTGCTGGTGACCGGTTTCGACATCATTTTCTTCTGGGTGGCCCGCATGATCATGATGGGCCTCAAGTTCACCGGTGACGTGCCATTTCGCGAGGTGTACATCCACGGACTGATCCGCGATCACGAAGGCCAGAAGATGTCGAAGTCCAAAGGCAACGTGATCGACCCGCTCGACATCGTCGACGGCATCGCGCTCGAGGAGCTGGTCGCGAAGCGCACGACGGGCCTGATGCAGCCGAAGCTCGCGCCAGCGATCGAGCGTTCGACACGCAAGCAGTTTCCGGAGGGGATCGAGCCCTACGGCACGGACGCACTGCGCTTCACCTTCGCCTCGCTCGCCACCCAGTCGCGCGACCTGCGCTTCGACCTCGGCCGGGTCGAGGGCTACCGGAACTTCTGCAACAAGCTCTGGAACGCCTCGCGTTACGTGCTGATGGCGACCGAGGCGGAAATCGGCGCCGGGCCCGAGGAACTTTCGCTGGCGGATCGCTGGATTCGATCGCGTCTCGATGCGGCGATCGCGGCCGTGCGCGACGGTTACGCGCAGTACCGCTTCGACCTCGCGGCCCAGGCCGCCTACGAATTCACCTGGTACGAGTTCTGCGACTGGTACCTCGAATTCAGCAAGCCGGTCCTGCAATCCGCCGACAGCCGGCCCGAGGAACTGCGCGGCACGCGGCGCACGCTGGTCATCGTGCTCGAGGCGCTGTTGCGGCTGCTGCATCCCCTGATGCCATTCATCACCGAGGAAATCTGGCAGCGCGTGGGGCCGCGCGCCGGCAAGAGCGGCGACTCGATCATGCGACAGCCCTACCCATCCGCGGAACCGGGCGCCTCGCAGGCGGCACTCGATGCGGAAATGCGCTGGGTCATGGACTTCATCCTCGGCATCCGGCGCATTCGCGGCGAGCTCGACATCGCGCCATCGCTGAAGCTCCCGGTGCTGCTGCAGGACGCTTCCGCCGAGGACCTGTCGCGTTACGAACGCAATGCGGCCTCGATCCAGCGCCTGGCGGGAATCGCCGGCGCGCGTCCACTCGCCGCGGGTGAAAAGGCGCCGCAGGCCGCCGCCGCGATGCAGGGGGCAATGACCGTCCTCGTGCCGATGGCCGGTCTCGTCGACGTCGATGCGGAACTCGAGCGCCTCGGCAAGCGTCGGAGCAAGCTGGAACAGGAACTCGCCCGTGCCAATGCCAAGCTCGGAAACGAGAATTTCGTCCGGAATGCCCCGGCCGAGGTCGTCACCCAGGAACAGGCCCGGGTCGAGGAGTTCAAGCGTGAACTGGCGCAACTTGCGGACCAGCTCAAGCGGGTAGCCTCGCTGCGATGAATGCGCTGACCGAAGCCCCGGACCGGGAACGCGCGCTGCTCGCGGCGGCGCTCGCGAGCCTGAACCAGGTCGTGCTGGGCAAGGACCGCGAGATCCGGCTCGCACTCTGCTGCCTGCTGGCCCGCGGCCACCTGTTGATCGAGGACATCCCGGGCGTCGGCAAGACGACGCTCGCGCACGCGCTTGCGCGCGTGCTCGGGCTGTCATTCCAGAGAATCCAGTTCACGAGCGACCTGCTGCCCGCCGACGTGATCGGCGTTTCGGTTTACGACCGCGGCAGTGGACGCTTTGCATTCCACCGCGGGCCCGTGTTCGCGCAACTCGTGATGGCCGACGAGGTCAACCGGGCGACGCCCAAGGCACAGAGCGCATTGCTCGAGGCCATGGAGGAGCGCCAGGTCACGGTGGACGGCGAGACCCACCTGCTGCCGGAACCGTTCTTCGTGGTCGCGACGCAGAACCCGTCATTCCAGGTCGGCACCTTCCCGCTGCCGGAATCGCAGATCGACCGCTTCCTGATGCGCATCGAACTCGGGTATCCCGCTTCCAGCCACGAACGGCAGCTGCTGCGCGGTCGCGACCGCCGCGACCTGCTGGCCGACCTGCCGGCCGTGCTCGATGCCACCGTGATCCAGTCGCTGCAGCGACGGATACCGGAACTGCACGCGAGCGATGCTCTCCTGGATTACGTGCAGGCACTGGCGCGGACATCGCGCGACAACGGCCAGCACCAGGCGGGGCTGTCGCCGCGCGCCGTGATTTCGCTGTTGCGCGCCGCCCAGGCCTGGGCGTTCCTGCACGGCCACGCCGGCGTGCTGCCGGAGGACCTGCAGGCCGTGCTCGCGTCCGTCGTCGGGCACCGCCTGCGGCCGCGCGATGCCCAGGACACGCGCCGGCCGCCAGAGATCGCGGCAGCCCTGCTGAAATCGGTACCGATACCCTGACAAACTGCGGCGGGCGTGGCGCATGCGCTTGACCCGAATCCCGACGCGATGGTTGCAGAGCTGGATCCGGCGCCGCCAAGGACCGGACCACGGAGCCGTGACGCTGCGGCGCGGCCGCATATACATCCTGCCGACAGGCCTCGGCTTCGCCTTCGGGCTGATGCTGTTCGGGATGCTGCTGGGCTCGCTGAACTACGCGAACAATCTCGGCCTCGGCCTCACATTCCTGCTCGCGTCGCTCGCGCTCGTGACGATGCACGCCTGTCACCGGAATCTCGAGACGCTGACTGCGAGCGAGGCCGGGACGGAACCGCCCTTCGCGGGCCAGGACGCGGTCTTCCAGATCGCACTCGCGAACCCTGGCCGCGTGGCGCGCTGCGATCTCGAGGCGGCAACTGCGGCGATGTCCGCCGATCCGGTGTCGGTTGCCGCAGGCGGCGAGGCGACGGTCAATCTCCGCGTCGCGACCGAACGTCGCGGCTGGGTCACTCTCGAGCGCGTCGAGATCACGACGCGATTTCCCTATGGGCTGTTTCGCGCCTGGGCCGTGTTGCATCCGGGCCGGCGCTGCCTCGTCTATCCGTACCCCGCAATCACCGCGCCTCCTCCGCCGCCGGCACCCGGCTCGAGCGGGGCCGGAACGACCCGGCGCGGTGACGATGACTTCGCAGGCCTCAAGGACTACCACCCCGGCGATCCGCCGCGGCACATCGCATGGAAAGCCTACGCCAAGGGTGGCGAACTGCTGGTCAAGGAATTCAGCGGGGCCGCGGAACCGGTGCCGATCTTCGACCTGGACCAGGCGCCAGGCGCGGATCTCGAATCGCGCCTGTCGGTGATGGCGCGATGGATCGTGGACGCGCAGGCGCGCGGCGAGACCTTCGGCCTGCGCCTGCCCGGCCTCGAGATTCCGCCGCAGCCCGGCATGCAGCAGCGCCGCCGCTGCCTCGCCGCGCTCGCTGAATACCATGCGCCGGAGCCCCCCGGTGCTTGAAGCTGGCGAAAAATTCCGGCGCCTCGCGTGGACGACCGCTGCCCTGGTCGCGGCGCTCCTGCCGCACATGCTGCACCTGCGGATCTGGGTCACTGCGCTCGTGCTCGCCGTCTGCGCGTGGCGGCTGCTCGCCGAGCAACGCGGCTGGCGCCTGCCTGGCGCATTCCTGCGCGCGATCATCGCGCTCGCCGCGACAGCCGGCGTGATCGTGAGCTACACGACGATCACCGGGCTCGATGCCGGCACCGCGCTCCTCGCATTGATGGCGGCGCTCAAGCTTCTCGAGACCCGCGTGCCGCGCGACCATGTCGTGCTGATCTTCATCGGCTGGTTCCTGTGCCTTGCCGCATTCCTGTACGCACAGGACATCCGCACCGTCGCCCTTGTCGTGCCGACCGTCTGGCTGCTGGCGGCGGCGCTGCTTCGGGTCGCGCGCCGCGGCCAGGGCCTCGGGCCGGCGCCCTTCCGCACGACCGGCGCCATGCTGCTGAAGGCGCTGCCGATCGCGCTCGTGCTGTTCCTGTTCTTTCCGCGCATCGCCGGCAGCTTCTGGGGCGCGCCATCGAACGAGCGGGCGCTTTCCGGGCTGTCCGATGAGATGTCGCCGGGCGACATCTCAGACCTCGCGCTTGACGACACCGTCGCCTTCCGCGTGCGCTTCAATGACCCGCTGCCACCGCCGTCGCGGCGTTACTGGCGCGGGCCGGTCCTGAATGAATTCGACGGCTACACCTGGTCGCGCGGCGAGAGCCAGTTCTTCCCCCAGTCGGGCCTGGACTTGAATGGCCGGCCCGTCGATTACACGGTCACGCTCGAGCCGACAGGCCAGCGCATGCTGTTCGCGCTCGACATGGCCGGACAGTGGCCTGCGGAAATGGCGCAACAAGCCTGGGACTACCAGCTGCGCACGCGCTATCCGGTCAACTCCGTGCTGCAGTACCAGGCGCGCTCGTTTCTCGACTACGAGGCCGGCGCGCAACTCTCGCTGGCATTGCGCAACCTGGAGTTGCAGCTGCCATCCGGGCGCAATCCCCGCACGATCGAGCTCGCGAAGCGCATGCGCGCGGCGGCGGGCAGCGACCGGGAATTCTCCCGCTCGGTGCTCGCGATGTTCCGCGACCAGGAGTTTTATTACACCTTGACGCCGCCTGGCCTCGAGCGCGATTCGGTGGACGATTTCCTGTTCAACACGCGCCAGGGCTTTTGCGGCCACTTTGCGTCCGCCTTCACCATGATGATGCGCGCCGCAGGCATCCCGGCACGGGTCGTCGGCGGCTACCAGGGCGGCGAATGGAACCCGATCGGCCGCTACCTGATCCTGCGCCAGTCGCATGCGCATGCCTGGTCGGAGGTCTGGTTTGCGGACTCAGGGTGGACTCGCATCGATCCGACGGCCGCGGTCGCACCGGAGCGCATCGAACGCGGGCTCGCGGCGGCGCTGTCTGCCGAGGACCTGCTGCAGGGCGGGCTCGCCGACGACAGCGGTCTCCTGTGGCAGGCCGGCATGATCTGGGACAACGTCAACGCGCGCTGGAATGACTGGGTCGTGCAGTTCAATCGATTGCAGCAGGAAAACCTGCTGCGTGCTTTCGGTTTCGGCGATCCGGACTGGCAGGACCTCGCGCTGGTGCTCGGTATCGGGCTCGGGGTCGCCCTTGCGCTGCTGTCCGGCTGGCTGGCCTGGGAATTCCGGCCGCGGCGCCCGGATGCTGCGACCGCGAGCTACCGCCGCTTCCTGCTACGGCTGGAACGGCAGGGCGTCGATCGCGCGCCACACGAGGCACCGCGCGATTTCGCCGCGCGCGTGCACCGCCTGCGCCCGGACCTGGCCCCGGCCACGACCGCGATCACCGAGCTGTACCTGAGACTGCGCTACATGCCGGCGCATGGACCGCGCGACCTCATGCTGTTGCAGGGCCTGGTGCGGCGCTTCGAGCCCTGATTGCCTCTTCGCGGGCTCAGGTCGCCCGGTGCGACTTCCACAGGAGCGCCGCACCGCCGGCAAACAGCACGATGACCGACAGGATGCCCGCGCGCGTGCTGCCCGTCGCGAGCGCCGTGAAGCCGACCAGCAGCGGGCCCAGCACGGCCGCGAATTTCCCCATCATGTTGTAGAAGCCGAAGAATTCGCCCTGCTTGCCCGCCGGGACGAGCGAGGCGAAGTACGATCGCGACAGCGACTGGATGCCGCCCTGCACGAGCCCGATGAGGACCGCAAGCAGGTAGAAATCGCGGACGCTCGACATCCAGTAGGCGGCGATCGTGCCGGCCGAATACACGGCGATCGCGATGAAGATTCCGTTCCTCGCGCCGATGCGGCCGCCGAGCCACCCGAATGCGAGCGCCGCCGGGAAAGCCACGAATTGCGTGACCAGCAGCGCGACGATCAGGCTCTGCTGCGGGAAGCCGAGCGACAGCCCGAAGTCCACGGCCATCTTGATGATCGTGTTGACCCCGTCGATGTACATCCAGTACGCGAGCAGGAACCATACGAGCGGCCGCAGTTTGCGCACTTCGCCGATGGTGGCCCGCAATTCGCGCCAGCCGGCGCGCGCCGCGGATGCAATCGGCAGCGGCCGCACCGGCTTCTGCTCGCGGATCCACAGGAGGCACGGCAGCGAGAACAGGAGCCACCAGGCTCCCACCATCGGGAACGACAGCCTTACCGCTTCGGTTGCGCCCGCCAGCCCGAAGGTCCCGGGACTCGTGACCATCGCGGCATTCAGCAGCAACAGCAATCCGCCGCCGGCATAGCCAAGCGAATAACCGTAGGACGACACCAGGTCGTATTCGCCGGCCTCGGCGACATCCACGAGCAGCGAATCGTTGAAGGTCACGCCCCCTGAAAACCCGATGCCGGCCAGCGCGTAAACGACGGCTCCCGTGACCCAGTCTCCCTGCTGCACCCAGTAGAGGCCCGCCGTCGTCGCGGCGCCCATCAGCGTGAAGAAGGCGAGCATGCGCAGCCGCACGCCGCCACGATCCGCCATGGCGCCGAGCAGCGGGGCCAGCATCGCGATCAGGAAGCTGCCGATGCCATTGGCGAGCCCGAGCCTGAACGTGCCGACCGTCGCGTCGACGTCCACGCTCCAGTACTGGCGGAAGAAGATCGGGAAGAACGCCGCCATCACGGTCGTCGCAAACGCGGAATTGGCCCAGTCATACAGGGCCCAGGCAACCACCGGGCGGCGCGTGAGCGCTCCGCTCACGCAGCCACCGCCAGGTGCTCGCGCGTTTCCCGGAACGACACTTCCGGCCACCGTTCAAGCGTCAGTTCGAGATTGATGCGGGTCGGCGCGAGGTAGACCAGCAATCCCGCGTGATCGAGCGCGAGATGCTCGTGGTTGCGCTCGCGGAACAGCTTCTCCTTCGCGGGATCCGGGAAATCGACCCAGCGAGCGGTCGAGACATTGATGGGCTCGAATGTGCAGGTGACGCCGTACTCGTCCGCGAGCCGGAACGCGACGACGTCGAACTGCAACGGGCCGATCGCGCCCAGGATCAGGTCGTTGTTGCGCAGCGGGCGGAACAGCTGGGTCGCGCCCTCCTCGCAAAGCTGGTCGAGCCCCTTCTGCAGCGCCTTGATCCGCAGCGGATCGCGGAGCACCGCGCGCCGGAAGATCTCCGGCGCGAAGTTCGGGATGCCGGTGAATGTCAGCGTCTCGCCCTCGGTAAATGTGTCGCCGATGTTGATCGTGCCGTGGTTGTGCAGGCCGATGATGTCGCCGGCCCAGGCTTCGTCGGCCTGCTGGCGGTCGGCCGCCATGAAGGTCAGCGCGTCCGCGATGCGGACCTCCTTGCCGAGGCGCACGTGATGGAGCCGCATGCCGCGCTGGTACCGGCCCGAGCAGATCCGCAGGAACGCGATCCGGTCGCGATGCGCCGGGTCCATGTTGGCCTGGATCTTGAAGACGAAACCGGTGAGCGCGGGTTCGCTGCCCAGCACCAGGCGGGTCGTCGTCTGGCGCGGCCGCGGTGGCGGCGCATGTTCGACAAAGGAGCCGAGCAGCTCCTCGACGCCGAAGTTACCGATCGCCGAGCCGAAATGCACCGGCGTCTGCCGGCCGGCCAGGTACGCCGCGACGTCGAAGGGCGGCATCGCGCCGCGGACGAGTTCCGCCTCTTCGCGAAATGCCGGAGCGGCATCGCCGAGGAACGCCTCGGCCTCGGCGCTGGCGAGCCCCTCGATGGTCAGGTTCCGCCCGAGGCGGCCGCTCTGCGCCCGGTCGTACATGTAAATGCGGTCCTGCGGAAAGTGATAGATGCCGCGCAGCTCGCGGCCCATGCCGATCGGCCAGGTGACTGGCGTGCAGGTGATCTTCAGCACGCGCTCGATTTCGTCCAGCAGCTCCACCGGCGGCCGCCCGTCGCGATCGAGCTTGTTGATGAAAGTCATGATCGGCGTGTCGCGCAGCCGGCAGACCTCCATCAGCTTGATCGTGCGCTCCTCGACGCCCTTCGCGCAGTCGATCACCATCAATGCCGAGTCCACCGCGGTGAGCGTGCGGTATGTGTCCTCCGAGAAGTCCTCGTGTCCGGGCGTGTCGAGCAGGTTGATGATGCGGTCGCGGTAAGGGAACTGCATGACCGAGGACGTCACCGAGATGCCGCGCTGCTGCTCGAGCCGCATCCAGTCCGATGTCGCATGGCGCGCGGCCTTTCGCCCCTTGACCGCGCCCGCCATCTGGATGGCGCCGCCGAACAGCAGCAGTTTCTCGGTCAGCGTCGTCTTGCCCGCGTCGGGATGCGAGATGATCGCGAAGCTGCGCCGTCGCGAGATTTCGTCGGGTGGCTGGGTCATCAGCTGTCGCGCAGCGCGCCGAGTTCGAGCCGGTAGACCATGGCATCCTCGCGGCCGTCGTGCGCCTGGTAGTAGCCGCGCCTATGTCCCACGCACTCGAATCCGATCTCGTGATAGAGCTCGATCGCGCCCTTGTTGGAGCGCCGCACTTCCAGGAATGCGTCGCGGATGCCCCGGTCGCGCGCGTAGCGCAGCAGGTCGAGCAGCAGCGCGCGGCCGATGCCGCGCCGGCGCAGCGCCTGCTCGACGCAGAGATTGAGGACATGCGCCTCGCCCGCGCCCATCGAAAGCACCGCGTAACCGGCGACGCCGGCCTGCGTGTCGACGACCACGCAGTGATAGCCGACGCGCAGGCAGTCATTGAATATCTGGTCGCTCCACGGAAACGCATAGGAAGCGCGCTCGAGCGCCGATACCTGCACGAGGTCCGCCTGCGTCATCTGCCGGAACCGCCACGCCAGCCCGGTGTACGAATCACGCGCGGTCGCCATCGGCGAGCACCCCCAGCGCTAGTTTGAGGTCGTCCCAGGACTTGCGCTTCTCGGTCGGCGAGCGCAGCAGGTAAGCCGGGTGATAGGTCACGACCACCGGCGTCCGGCCCAGCCGGTGAATGTGGCCGCGCAGCCGCGCTAGCGGCTCATCGCGCTCGAGCAGGCGCTGCGCGGCGATGCGGCCCACGCAGAGAATGACGGCGGGATCCACCAACTCGATCTGGCGCAGCAGATAAGGCAGGCAACGATCGGTTTCCTCATTGGCAGGATCGCGATTGTTCGGCGGACGGCACTTGAGGACATTGGCGATGTAGACCTGGCCGCGCTCGAAGCCCGCGGCGCGCAGCATCGAATTCAGGAGCTGGCCGGCGCGGCCGACGAAGGGCTCGCCCTGGCGGTCTTCCTCGGCGCCGGGCGCTTCGCCGATCACCATCAGCCGCGCGCGGACGTCGCCGGTGCCGAACACGGTCTGCGTGCGCGTCGCGCAAAGCCCGCACAGCGTGCATTCGCGGACCGCTTCCGCAAGGGCCGTCCAGTCCATGCCGCCGGGCCCTGCGACCGCGGGCTGCACCGCAAGCTGCGCACCGGCGGGCCTCCCGCGCGGCACATAGGCGGTGACGCCGAGGGCGCCCAGGACCGAGCTTCGCCGCGCATCCATCGGCTCAGCCGCCCTCGACCGTGCCGCCGCTGCCGCGCGGCTTCTTGCGGAACTTGAGCCAGGCCCAGCCGAGCGGGCCAGAGAGCGCGAAGCCGCCGAACATCACGAACAGCACGACCGGCGGATCGATCGCGATCAGCGCAATCGCGAGCGGCACCAGCAGGAATCTTGAATAACGCACGCGCTCGCCGGCCGCGCGATCCTTGAAGCTGCGGTACGGGAACCGGCTGACCATCAGGACCGCCGCGAGCGCCGTGACGACGAATGCGAGGATCAGCCCCGGCAGGCCGGTCACGTCGAGTCCGATCAGCCCGGACGGCTCGTACTTGTGCACGGTGCCGATGAAGGCGGCGACCACCGCGGCGGCCGAGGGGCTCGGCAATCCCTCGAAATAGCGCTTGTCCTGGACGGCTGAGCGGGCGTTGAAGCGCGCGAGCCGCATCGCTGCGGCAGCGGCGTAGAAGAATGCTGCGATCCAGCCAAACCGGCCCCAGGCGGCACCGTACTCGGAGATGCGCGCAACACCCCATTGGTAGCAGACGATCGCGGGCGCGAGCCCGAAGGCCACCATGTCGGCCAGGCTGTCGAATTCCTTGCCGAACGTCGTTTCAGTGCCCGTCAGGCGCGCAACGCGCCCGTCGAGGCCGTCGAATATCATCGCGACGAAGATGGCGATCGCCGCGCGCTCGAAGTTGCCGTCGATTGCCGCGATGACGGCATAAAAGCCGCCGAACAGGCACAGCGTCGTGAGCAGGTTCGGCAGCAGGTAGATGCCGCGGCGGCGCGAGCGTATTTCGTTCAGGTCCACTTTCATGCGGATGCCGTGGCAAGGCCGGGGAGCAGCGCCTAAGATACCGCGCTTTGAGGCCGGCGACACTGGCCGTGCCACAGGTGATCCATGCGACTGTCCGCGTACCCGATCCAGAACCTGAAGGAGGTCCCGGCCGATGCCGAGGTGGTGAGTCACCAGTTGATGCTGCGCGCCGGGCTGATCCGGCGGGTCGCAGCCGGCCTCTACACCTGGCTGCCGATGGGACTTCGCGTACTGCGCAAGGTCGAGCGCGTCATCCGCGAGGAAATGGACCGCGCCGGCGCATTCGAGCTCTCGATGCCGGTCGCCCAGCCCGCCGAGTTGTGGGTCGAGTCCGGGCGCTGGGACAAGTTCGGTCCCGAGCTCCTGCGCTTCAAGGACCGCCATGATCGCGACATGGTGCTGGGCCCGACGCACGAGGAAATCATCACCGATCATGCGCGCCGCGAACTGAAGAGTTACCGCCAGCTGCCGGTCAACTTCTACCAGATCCAGACCAAGTTCCGCGACGAGATCCGCCCGCGCTTCGGCGTCATGCGCGCGCGCGAATTCATCATGAAGGACGCCTACAGCTTTCACGCCGATGAGGCCTCGCTCGCCGAGGGCTATCGCCGCATGTACGACGCCTACAGCGCGATCTTCACGCGCCTCAAGCTGCGCTTCCGCGCCGTGCACGCCGACACCGGCGCGATCGGCGGCAGCGCCTCGCAGGAATTCCACGTGCTTGCCGACTCGGGCGAAGACGCGATCGTGTTCTCGGACACCGGCGACTATGCCGCCAACCTGGAACTCGCAGAGGCGCCCGCGCCACGCGAGCCGCGTCCCGCGGCCACCGCCCCGATGCGCGAGGTGCCGACCCCCGGCACGCGCACGATCGCCGCGGTGTCGAAGCACCTCGGCATGGCGCCGGCGCACATGTTGAAGACGCTGGTCGTCGACGCCGCCGACGGCGGGCTCGTCGCGCTCGTCTTGCGCGGCGACCACGACCTGAGCGCGGTCAAGGCGCAGAAGCTCCCGGGCGTCGCTGCGCCATTGCGGATGGCGGATCCTGCGCGCGTCGCCGCGATCGCGGGCTGCGAGACGGGATTCCTCGGCCCCGTCGGACTGAAGCTGCCTGTCATTGCGGACCGTTCCGCAGTGACGCTCGCGGACTTCGCCTGCGGTGCCAACCGCGCGGACGCGCACCTGACCGGTGTCAACTGGGGGCGCGACCTTCCCGAGCCCACGATCGCCGACCTGCGAAACGTGGTCGACGGTGATGCGGCCCCGGACGGCCGCGGGCGGCTGTCGGTCGCGCGCGGCATCGAAGTCGGTCACATTTTTCAGCTCGGGCGCAAGTACAGCGAAGCGATGGGCGCTAACGTGCTCGACGAACAGGGCAGGAACATCGCGATGTACATGGGCTGCTACGGCATCGGCGTCACGCGCATCGTCGCGGCCGCGATCGAGCAGAATCACGACGAACAGGGCATCGTCTGGCCCGCCCCGCTTGCGCCATTCCAGGTGATCCTGGTCGCGCTCAACTGGGCGAAGTCGGAGCGCGTGCGCGACGCGAGCGAATTGCTCTACCGGGACCTGCTGAAGGCCGGCATCGAGGTGTTGCTCGACGACCGCGACGCGCGCCCGGGCGTCAAGTTCGCCGACGCGGAACTCGTGGGTATCCCTCACCGCGTGGTCGTCTCCGAGCGCGGGCTCGATGCGGGAAAGCTCGAATACCGGCACCGGCGCGCGAGCGCCAATGAAGAGATTCCGATGCAGCAGGCCGTCGCGTTCGTCGCCTCGCGTCTCGAGGCGGAGCGCTGAGGCGGAGGTCACTCATGGCCCGGACCCCATTCCTGGCATCCCTCCTCCTCGCATCGCTGGCGTTTGCGCATCCTGCGCACGCGGACGGCCAGCGCGATCCTGGACTCCGCGATGTCATCGCGGCGGCGATCAGCAGTAAGCCCTGCTTCGAGGAAAAATACGACGATGTGGTCTGGTACGCGCTGATGCAGCCGCGCGTCGAGCGCCGGCTGCGCCAGCGGCCGCAGGACCTGCGCCTCGGCGACGACGTCGGCGCGGCGGCGCAGCGGATCCTGCGCGCCGTTCATTGCGAGTCGAGCAAGCAGAACATGCTCCGCGACCGGCCGCAGCTCGTGCTCGCGGTGATCGATGTCGAGAGTTCCTTCAATCCCTTCGCCGTATCCTCGGCGGGCGCAGTAGGGATGATGCAGGTCATGCCATTCTGGCCGCGACAACTCGGACTCACGACGCGCGACCTGCTGGATGTCGAGATGAACATCCGCATGGGCACCAGCATCCTCGCCTACTACCTGGAGCGCGAGCGCGGCGACTACCGGCGCGCGCTCGCCCGTTACAACGGCAGCCTCGGCCGGCGCAGCTATCCGGATCTCGTGCTGAGCCGCCTGAGTTCGCGCTGGCAGCGCTAGGAATTTCAGCGCGTCCGGAAATCCGGCGGCCAGTCCACCGTCGCCGGATCGATCACCTCGACGGCAACCGCCGTGACGCGCGCCATCGGCGGACCGGTGTGCAGCCACTCGACCAGCCGGTCGAGTGCGCCGGCCTCGCCCGCCGCATGCACCAGCACGCTGCCGTCCGGCTCGTTCACAGCGTAGCCGCGCAGCGTAAGTGCATGCGCACGCTCCGCCGTGCTCGCACGGAAGTACACTCCCTGCACGCGTCCCTGGACGCGGATGCGGCGTGCGGCGACTGGTAAGGGCCTAGAATTCACTGTCTGAAAGGTTTGTAAGTGTTTAAGAATATTGATAAAATTCTAGACAATCCAACGACATTCGACAAGCCAGCATGACCGATATCCTCGTACTGTATTACTCGCGCCACGGCACGACCGCGGAACTCGCGCGCCAGGTCGCGCGCGGCGTGGACGCCGTCCCCGGCGCGAAGGCGCGGCTTCGCACCGTGCCGCCGCTCGCAGCGACGGGCGGGCCTGCGGTCTCCCCCGCCGTTCCACAGGAAGGGGCGCCGTATGCGAGCCATGAAGACCTGCGCGAATGCGCGGGGCTCCTGCTCGGCAGCCCGGTGCGCTTCGGCAACATGGCGGCGCCGCTGATGGCCTTCTTCGACGGAACGTCGAGCCTTTGGCTGACCGGCGTTCTTGCCGGAAAGCCTGCCGGCGCATTCACGTCCGGCAGCACCATGCACGGCGGCCAGGAAACGACGCCGCTCGGCATGCTGCTGCCGCTGATGCATCACGGCATGCTGCTCGTCGGCCTGCCGTTCACGGAACCCGCATTGTCGACGACGACCGGCGGCGGCACGCCCTACGGCGCGAGCCGCGTGGTTCCGAATGGAACGCGCACGGCACTCGCCGATGAGGAGAGGCAGCTGGCACAGGCACTCGGGCGGCGCGTGGCCGAGATCGCACTGCGACTCGCTGCACCCGCGTGAGCTCCGGGCCTGCGCTGCTCTTGCGCCGTCTGGCGACGGCTGCCTGGCTCCTGCTGATCGCCTCCATTGCCAAATGGCCATTCGGCGCCGCAGGCATCGGCCCCTTCACGACGGCGATCGCATTGCTGCCGCTCTTGCTGCCGTTGCCGGGCCTCTTCATGGGACGGCGTCGCACATTGCAGTGGGCGCCATTGACGCTCGCGCCGGCATTGGCGCTTGCGCTGACCGAAGTACTGGTCAACGCACCGGCACGAAAGCTCGTGACGCTGACCCTCGCGCTGATACTCGTGGCATTCGCGATGCTGATCGCGGCGTTGCGCAGCAGCCGTTAACCCGTCCGCTCGAGCACCTGGCGCACGAATGGCACGGTCAGGCGGCGCTGCGCCGCCAGCGCTTCGGTGTCGAGATCGTCGAGCAGACGGCACAAGGTCGCAAAGTCGCGCGGCACCCTGCGCGTCAGGTACGACAGCGTCTCGTCCGGCAATTCGAGGCCCCGGTGCTCGGCGCGGCGCCGCAAGGCGAGGCCCTGGTCGCGCTCGGCAATTGGCTGCAACCGGTGGACGACAGCGGCCGACAATCGCGAGGCGAGATCCGGCAGCCTGAAAGCCAGGCCGGCCGGCGGCAGCACGGCCGCGCATGCGAGCCGGCCGCCCTGCTCCATCAGTTCGTTGTAGAGCGTGAAGAGAGCGTGCTCCCAGGCCTCGTCGCCCGCGATCGCATCGACATCGTCGAGCGCGACCAGGTCCACCTGTTCGAGGCCCGCAAGCTGGCCGGGCACGAGATCCTTCGTCGCAGCCAGCGGCAGGTAGGCGGCTGTCAGGCCGCGCCGCCCTGCCAGGGCACAACAAGCCTGCAACAGATGGGTCTTGCCGACGCCAGCCGGTCCGTGGATCCACAGCGCAGCCCTTCCGGCCTCATGCACGAGCTGCCGAAGGCCGGCCAGGACGGCGCCATTGGCGCCTTCGTGGTAAGTCTCGAAGCGCATTGAAACACCGAGCTGGACGCCGAGTGGCAGCTGCTGCACGCGATCACACGCCAGTGCTGCGCGCGCGGCTGACCGCGATCGCCTTGCGCACGTAGGTGACGATGTAGTCCACGCCGCTGACAACCGTGGTCACGAACACGAGTGCGGCCAGCGACACGATCAGCCATTCGGGCAGGGCGGGATAAGCGGCGCGCCCGACCACGGCGATCACGAACAGCAATTGCACCAGCGTATTGAGCTTGCTCGGCATCGTCGGCCGACCTTCCAGCGGGCCGAACAATTCCTTGTACACCCAGGCGCCGACCCCGATGATCACGTCGCGCGCGACCGCGACCGCGGCAAGCCAGAGCGGAACCAGCCCGAGCCAGGTGAGAGTGATGAACACGCTGACCAGCAGCAGCTTGTCCGCCACCGGGTCGAGCACCTTGCCGAGTTCCGAGGCCCAGTTGAAGGTTTTCGCAAGATAACCGTCGAGGATGTCCGACACGCCGGCGATCCCGAACAGGATCAATGTCGACCCGTATTGGCCGTTGGCCAGCAACCAGACGATCGGCACCGCGAGCGCCATGCGCATCAGGCACAGGACATTCGGGACCGTGGAGAAATTCATGGAGCCAGCGAGAAGATCATTCGCGATTCGTCCACCGGCACCAGCCGTCTTTCGCGCCGTATCGCCTGGCGCAGCGCATCGGGGTCTCCGCGTACGGTCAGCGCGAATGACACGGCATCCGGTGTCACCTCGTCGACCGCGACGCCGCGCACGAGCGGCAGCCGCCCGAGGGTCTTGAGCGCGAGCGCATAGGACTCGAGCGTGTCGATGCCGGTGACCGTCACGATCTGCTCGACGCGCTGGCCTGCGTTGCGCGACGCATAGGCGCTCGCATAACGATCCGCGGCAAGTTCCGGGCCGGCCTCGAAGCCACCGCGTGTCTCCGCGGACAGGCCGGCCGATGCGAATGTCCATTCGACCGAGGACTGGCCGGAAGCCGTGACCGTCGCGCGCCCGATCAGCACGCCGTCCGCGCCATAGCGGCGCGCGGAATTCACGAGCGGTTCGTGATCGCCCGACCAGGCCTGCTGAAGGCCGCGCGCGAGGTCGTCGCCGGCGCCCGGCCACGCGAGCGGGATGCCGCGCCGCATGGCGGCGTGCTCGACCTGTTGCCTCTCATCGCCGGCTGTCGCGAGGCTGCGCCGGCCGCCGCGGTCCACCGCGAGCCAGACGAGCGTCAACGGCCGGTCAGGCCCCCAGAATGGCAGGCCGGCGGCATCGATGGCGTTCTCGATCGTCGCACCGTCGAAGCTCACGGCGAGCTGGCCGCCCGTCGCGCGGCGGAAACTCAGCACATAGCGGCCGGCCTGGGCGACCAGCGGCGCCAGGCTTTCCAGGTCAGCCGCGTCGCGGCGGCCGGTGGCGCGAACCAGGATGTCGCGCATCGCGTCGCGAAATGCGGCCTGCTGGGCGGACTCGCCCTGGCCCGTGACCGGCACCGTCACCGAGTACATGTCGCCAAGGGATGCCGCGCCCGCCTGCGGCGCGAGCACAGCGACGGCGAATGCAGCGAGCCAGCGTCGCGTCCGTTTCATCATTACAATAGTACACTGCCCGGCACACGGGCCTCCCCTGCGGCGCCCGATCCGGACCGATGACCCCACGCAAACCGCTCACATACCGGGATGCCGGCGTCGATATCGATGCCGGCGACGCGCTGGTCGAGAGGATCAAGCCCCACGTCGCGCGCACACTTCGCGCCGAGGTGCTGGCAGGAGTCGGCGGATTCGGCGCGATGATCGAACTGCCTGTCGGCCGTTGGCGACAGCCGGTGCTGGTCGCCGGCACGGACGGCGTCGGCACCAAGCTCAGGCTCGCGATCGACACCGGCCGGCATGACGGCGTCGGCCAGGACCTGGTCGCGATGTGCGCGAACGATGTCGTCGTGCAGGGCGCAGAGCCGCTCTTTTTCCTCGATTACTACGCGACCGGCAAGCTGTCGGTGGACGTTGCGGCGCGGGTCATCGCCGGCATCGCGGCGGGCTGCCAGCTTGCTGGTTGTGCGCTGGTCGGCGGCGAGACCGCGGAGATGCCCGGCATGTACGAGGGCGACGATTATGACCTCGCCGGCTTCTGCGTCGGGGTCGTGGACAAGGAACGCATCGTCGACGGTACGCGGACCCGCGCTGGCGATGCGGTCATCGGCCTCGCCTCGTCGGGACCGCATTCCAATGGCTACTCGCTGATCCGCCGGCTCATCGCAGAGACGCGCGCCGATGCCGGGACGCGAGTCGGCGACGGCAGCAGCTGTTCGATCTGCTGATGGAGCCGACGCGGATCTATGTGAAGCCGTTGCTGCAGCTCCTGCAATCGGTCGATGTCCACGCGATTGCGCACATCACGGGCGGCGGCCTGACCGACAACATCCCGCGCGTCCTGCCGCAAGGCCTGGGTGTGCGGCTGGATGCGGCCGCCTTGCGGCGCGATCCGGTCTGGCGATGGATCCAGGAAAGCGGCGACATCGCCGATGCCGAGATGTACCGCACATTCAACTGCGGCATCGGCATGGTGGTGATCGTGCCGGCACAAGGCGCTGCTGCTGCAGTCGCGCTCCTGGATTCCTGCGGCGAGCGTGCCACGATCGTCGGCGAGGCCTGCCCCGGCGAGGGCGTGCAGATCGGTTGATGGAACGCGCGCTGCCAATCGCCGTGCTGATCTCGGGGCGCGGCTCCAACATGCTGGCACTCGCAGGTGCCGTCAGCGACGGCCGCATCGCCGGGCGCATCGTCGCCGTTATCAGCGATCGTGCGGATGCCGCGGGGCTTGCCGCGGCGCGGCGCCTGGGTCTCTCCGCCGAAGTCGTCGAGCCGGCGCACGGCGCCGATCGCGAGGCACTCGGCGCCCGGTTGACGACAACGCTCGAACGGCACGGCGCCGCACTCGTCGTGCTCGCCGGTTTCATGCGCATCCTCGATGCCGGGTTCGTGCAGCATTGGCGTGGCCGCCTGCTGAACATCCACCCATCGCTGCTTCCGGCTCATCGCGGCCTGCATACCCATCGCCGCGTGCTTGAGGCAGGCGAAACGCGGCACGGCTGCACGGTGCACTTCGTGACTGAGGAACTCGACGCGGGCCCAGCGGTCATCCAGGGACGGCTCGCCGTGAGGCCCGGGGACACGGAAGAATCGCTTTCAGCCCGCGTTCAGCAGCTGGAGCACATCATTTATCCTCGTGCGGTAGGCTGGTTCGCCACCGGGCGGCTCGGCTGGAAGGACGGCAGGGCACTGCTCGACGGCCGGCCACTCGAGTCACCTGTCATCGAGGATGCGCCATGAAGGCTGTCGCGATCATCATGCTGGCGGCGCTCGTCGCGCAGGTTGCCGTGCCTGCGCGCGCGGACCAGCCGCAGCTCGCGCCCTATGTCGCGGAATATCACGTCAAGTACGGCAGCATGTCGGTCGGCAGCAGCCGGATGGAGCTCAAGCGGACTGCCGCGCCGGGACAATGGCAGATGGAATCGCGCACGACGGCGAGCGGGCTTGCCCGCCTGCTCGTCGGCGGCACGCTCGTGCAGCGCTCGACCTTCCAGCTCGAGGCCGGCGGCATGTGGCCGCTGAGCTACCGCTTCGACGACGGCATGGAGCGTTCCGAGAAGGATGTCGCGCTTGATTTCGACTGGACCGCCGGCCGCGTGAAGGGCTTCGCCGAGGGCGAGCCCGTTGACCTCGCGTCGGAGACCGGCCTGCAGGATGCCGCGTCGATGCAGGCCTTCGTGCTGCTGCGCCTGAACAGTGGCGCCGAACCGGGGCTCATCCCGATGATCGAGAAGAAGAAGGTCAAGTACTACCGCTACACGTTCCTGAGGCGCGAACGGCTGAAGACTGCGCTCGGTCCGCTCGACACGCTGGTCTACCGCAGCGCCCGCGACGGCAAGCCGGGCGAAACCCTGTTGTGGTACGCGCCGTCGCTCGGAAACGTCAACGTCCAGGCCATACAGCGGGAAGACGGCAAGCAGCAGTGGCAGACGTACATCAAGGCCTACCGCCCCGCCGGCTGACGCTCAGGTTCGCGGCAGTGTGACCCCGGTCTGGCCCTGGTATTTGCCGCCGCGGTCGCGGTAGGAAGTCTCGCAGACCTCGTCCGACTCGAAGAACAGCATCTGGGCCACGCCCTCGTTCGCATAGATCTTCGCGGGCAGCGGCGTCGTGTTCGAGAACTCGAGCGTCACGTGTCCCTCCCATTCCGGCTCGAGTGGCGTGACATTCACGATGATGCCGCAGCGCGCATAGGTGCTCTTGCCGAGGCAGATCACCATCGTGTTGCGCGGGATCCGGAAGTATTCGACGGTGCGCGCGAGCGCG
This sequence comes from uncultured Gammaproteobacteria bacterium, assembly GCA_963747145.1. Classification (GTDB taxonomy): domain Bacteria; phylum Pseudomonadota; class Gammaproteobacteria; order Steroidobacterales; family Steroidobacteraceae; genus SCUD01. Next base: position 181,237 of record CAVVDZ010000005.1, read on the forward strand.
AATGAGTTCGGCGGCACGATGCAGACATCCGAGCGGAGGTCTACGAAGTTGTTCGTGTCGAAGTTCTTCGGGTCCACGATCGTCGAGTTGATGTTCGTGAAGATCTTGAATTCCCCGGCGCAGCGCACGTCATAGCCGTAGCTCGAAGTACCGTAGGAAATGATCTTGTGGTCGCCGGCGACGCGCACCTGCCCGGCTTCGAAGGGCTCGATCATCCCCTTGGCCGCCATGCGCCGGATCCAGCGGTCTGACTTGATGCTCATCAATCGTCCTCGATGCTGATTACCGGCATGCCGACCGCGCCCTGCCTCGCGCTCGCCGCCAGCTGGCCGGCGGCCCGCCGCGCGATGGTATGAAATATTGCCGCGGCCTGCGACGCCGGATCGGCGACGACTGTCGGCCTGCCGCCATCTACCTGCTCGCGGATGCTCGCCTCGAGCGGCAACTGGCCGAGCAGCACCGTCTCGTAGCGCCGCGCGAGTTCGGCGCCGCCGCCGGTGTCGAAGATGTGCGACTCGTGGCCGCAGGCGGGGCAGCGATGCAGGCCCATGTTCTCGACGATGCCGAGCACCGGCACGCCGACCTTGCGGAACATCTGCAGGCCCTTGCGCGCGTCAAGCAGCGCGATTTCCTGCGGTGTCGTCACGATGATGGCGCCGCTGACCGGCACCTTCTGCGTCAGGGTCAGCTGAATGTCCCCGGTGCCAGGCGGCATGTCCACGACCAGGTAGTCGAGCGTGCCCCAGCGCGTATCGGAAAGCATCTGGGCCAGTGCCTGCGTCACCATGGGGCCGCGCCAGGCCATCGGCTGGTCGGAATCGATCAGGAAGCCGATGGACATGACCGGGATGCCATGGCCGCGCGGCGGGTCGAAGGTCTTGCCGTCGGTCGTCGTCGGCCGCTTGCCCGCCAGGCCCATCATCCGCGGCTGGCTCGGACCGTAGATATCCGCATCGAGCAGGCCGACGCGGGCGCCCTGGGCCGCCAGGGCGAGCGCGAGGTTGGCGGCAACGGTCGACTTGCCGACGCCGCCCTTGCCGGAGGCGACGGCAAGGATATTGGCAACCTCGGGCAACGGGTGCATGCGCCGATCGGCGACGAAAGGCGCTATCTGCGAACGTAACTCGATTGCAAAGGGTTCATGGAATCCGGCCGCCGCCGCATGGCCCGCAAGGGCACGCCCGAACTCCTCGCGATACCCTTCGATGGGGAAGCCGAGCACGATCGCCGCCACAAGTCCCGACCCGGCCGTCGCGACAGACTCGACGGCCCCGGAAGCGGCTAGCGTCAGGCCGGTATTCGGCTCGACATACTGCGAAAGCAGGGCTTGCAGGCGGCTCTCGGGGCCGGTGGCCATCGGCGATGTTCCGTTGCTCGGGGGGCCGGCATTGTAGCCCAGGAGCCAATCCGCAAAGGGAGGCCCACAACGGGTATGTCATACTTTCCGTTTGCCAGATCGGTCCCAACAAGAGCCGGGGTCGGATGGGTTTATTCACTGGATATCGCGCGGATCGCCTGATCGCCGAGGTGCGCGAAAGCGGTGACCCGGGCAGCCCCAAGGCGAAGCAGGCGCTCGCCAGGTTGCAGGGGCTGGGAGTCACCGCCATCAAGCCAATCGTCGACGCGCTGTCCACATCGGACAAGCGCGAGACGGTTGCTTTCGTCGAGGCATTGTCCGGGCTGATCGACACCAAGACGTTCCCGGTCCTCGCCAAGGCGCTCGCCGAGGAGAACCCGCGCGCGGTCGCAGGCGTCGCCTGGGCATTGTCCACCTCACGGGCCTACTCCCCCCACCTGCTGCTCGACCTCTTGAGCGAACCCGGCGTCTCGCGCCAGGCGGTCCTCGATGTCATTGCGGCGCAAAAATCCCGATTCCAGCTGCGCGATCTGCTGAATGCGGCCTATCTCCAGGACCCGAACGAAAAGGCCGCGCTGTTCCGCATCGCCGGCGAGATCGTGGATGAAACCTCGGTGGACGAACTGGTCGCGCGGGTCGAGGGCAAGGACCCGATCGCCCGCATGCACATCATCGCGCTGCTCGCGCGCTTTAACACCGCCAAGGTCCGCAACGCGCTGACGGTGACGCTGAAGGACCCGAACAAGCTCGTGCGCGGGGCGGCGCTTCAGTCGCTTGCGGCCATGGAAGGCCAGGTCGATCCGGTCCATGTCGCGCCGCTGCTGCGCGACTCGGAGCTCGATGTGCAGAATCGCGCCGTGGATCTGCTGTGCCGCAGCAAGCATCCGGATACCGTGCGTCACCTGGTCGAGGTGCTGAAGGACGAGTCCGAGTACGCCCGCCGCGCCGCCGTCGAGGTGCTGAATGTCGTCGGCGACGAGAGCTCGGTGAAATTCCTGCTGCAGGCCATCCGGGACGCCGACTGGTGGGTCCGAAGCCGCGCGGCGGACGCGCTCGGCAAGATCGGCGGCCCGGTGGTCATCAACGCGGCACTGGCGCTGGTCTCGGATCGCGACGAAGAAGTCCGCCGCACCGCCGTCGAGATCCTGAACCAGACCAAGGACGAGCGCGCGGTCAGTCACCTGCTGACGGCGACCAAGGACTCGGACTGGTGGGTCAGCGAGCGGGCGGTCGATGCCCTCGGCGCGATCGGAAGCAAGACGGCGGTGCCGCGCCTGATCGAGATGATGCAGGCGAACCCGAAATCCGTGCCGACGATCGTGCGCGCACTCGGCAAGATCGGGGACCAGACCGCGACCGACAGCATCATGCGGGCGCTCGACCGGCCGGAGACCGACATCCGCGTCGAGGCGATGGTGGCGCTGGTGCGCCTCACCGATGACCGCACGGTCGACCCGATCCGCGCGCGCATCGCGCCGCTGATCACTTCGGCCGAGCAGACGGTTGCCGGCGCGGCGCAGCGTGCATTGACCGAGCTGGAAGCGAAATTTGGCGGCACGACGCTCGCAGGCATTTCCGCTCCTGGCACGGGCGCCATTCCTGTCCGCGCAGGATCCGATGTCGCCAGAACGATGCTGATCGAGTCGGCCGATGTCGCGGCGATCATGAAAGCCGCCGAGGCCCAGGGCCGGCTCGACATCGCGACGCTGCAACCCGGCGACGTCCTGGAAGGACGCTACAAGTACATCGAGCGCATCGGCAAGGGCGCATTCGGCACCGTGCTGCTGATGGAAGACACCGTCGTCGACGAGCGGCTGATCCTCAAGTTCCTGAACCCGGCGATCTCGCAGGACGAGGAAATGATGCAGCGCTTCGTCCACGAGCTGCGCTACAGCCGCAAGATCACGCACCCGAACGTGATCCGCATCTACGACTTCCTGCACATCCGCGGCAATTACGCGATTTCAATGGAATACTTTCCGTCGCACACGCTGGGTGGCGAAGTCGCCGACGGCAAGCCCGTGGCGCTGCGCCGGGCGCTGCGCTTCGGCATGGACATCGCCAAGGGAATGTCGGTCGCGCATGGCGTCGGCATCGTCCATCGCGACCTCAAGCCGGCGAACGTCTTGATCAATGACGACGGCCTGCTGAAGATCGTGGACTTCGGAGTCGCGGCTGCGCAGCACCAGGGCGACACGCAACTGACCAAGACGGGCTATGTGATCGGGTCGCCGAAATACATGGCGCCGGAACAGATCCTCGGCAAGAAGGTCGACGAACGGGCCGACATCTATTCGCTCGGCGTGATGGTCTACGAGATGCTGACCGGCGTACCCCCGTACCATCGCGGCGACCACATGTCGGTGATGTACCAGCATGTCCAGGGCCGGGCGCGGCCGCCGATCGAATTGAACCCGGCCCTGCCGCCGGCACTGTCCGAACTGATCATGAAGACGATGTCCGTGGACAAGGAGAAGCGCCCCTCCACCATGGATGAATTGCATGTGGCGCTGGAACGATTCTTGTGATTCACTCGCGCGCCAATGCCGCGCATTGATGCATTCCTCAAGTTAGGCACCACCCAGGCCTGTTCCGACGTCCATCTGGCGGTCGGCGTCCCGCCGATGCTGCGCATGAACGGCGACCTGGTGGCCATCCGGTTCCGTGACCTGGCCGAGGCCGAGCTCGAGAGCTACATCAACGAGATCCTGTCGCGCAACCTCAGCGAGCGGTTCCGCTCCGGCCATGACGTCGATTTTTCCTATGTCTCCGAGGAAGGCGCGCGCTTCCGGGTCAACGTATTCCGCAAGGACTCCGGGGTCGGAGCGGTGTTCCGGTCGATCCCGAACGAGATCCCGACGCTCGACTCGCTGCAGCTCCCGCCGATCGTGCGGAAGCTCTGCGACTTTCACCAGGGCATGATCCTGGTCACCGGGTCGACCGGCACCGGAAAGTCGACGACACTCGCGGCGATGATCGACCTGCTGAACACGACGCGAAAGCTCAACATCATCAGCCTCGAGGACCCGATCGAGTTCGTGCATCGCAGCAAGCAGAGCCAGGTCGTGCAGCGCGAACTTGGCACGCACCTGCCCTCCTTCGCCGAGGGCGTGCGCGCCGCGATGCGCGAGGACCCCGATGTGATCCTGGTCGGCGAGTTGCGCGACGCGGAAACGATCTCGATGGCCATGACCGCGGCCGAGACGGGTCACCTGGTGCTCGGCACGCTGCACACGACCAGCGCCGTGAAGACCATCGACCGGATGATCGACGCGCTGCCGGCCGACCAGCGCGAGCAGACCAAGAGCTTCCTCGCGCAAAGCCTGCTCGCCGTGATCACGCAGGTGCTGGTCAAGAAACCCGAGAACCGGGGCCGCAAGGCGGTCTGCGAAGTCATGATCATGAACCGGGCGATCGCCAAGCTGATCCAGACCGACCAGACCCACCAGATTCCCGCGCAGGTCCAGACCGGCCGCGATGCCGGCATGCAACTGATGGACCAGTCATTGCTGACCGCCATCAAGGCCAAGGAGATCGACCCCGACGACGCGTTTGCGTATTCGACGGACAAGCGCCTGTTTGCGAAGCATGTCGTGGACCGCAGCCTGCTGCCGAAATTCGACGGGCCGGAGTGAGGCGGTAGCGTGGCAAAAGTCGACGAATACCTCGAGGAGGTCCTGAAGAAGGAAGGTTCCGACCTGCACTTCATGGCCGGGGACCCGCCGCGCATCCGCCAGTACGGAAAACTGTCCACCTTCCGGTCCGAAAGGCTTGCGGGCGATTTCGTGCGCGACGCGCTCTACGAGATCATGCCGCGCAAGCCGCTCGAGCGCTTCGAGACTCGTGACGGCACCGATTTTGCATATTCGCTCGGCTCGATCGCGCGCTTTCGCGTCAATGTGATGCGCCAGCTGAACGGCATGGGCGCGGTATTCCGCGCCATTCCGTCCAAGGCGCAGACGCTCGAACAGCTCAAGATGCCGGAGGCCGTGCGCAATCTCTGCAAGGCCTCGAGTGGCCTGATCCTGATGACCGGGAAGACCGGGTCCGGCAAGTCCACGACGCTCGCCGCGATGATCGACGACCTCAACCTGCGCATCAAGGGCCACATCCTGACGATCGAGGACCCGATCGAGTTCGTCCATCCGCGCAAGAACTGCCTGATCAGCCAGCGCGAGGTCGGCGTCCACGCCGAGTCCTTTGCGAGCGCCCTGCTCTCGGCCCTGCGCGAAGATCCCGACGTCATCCTGGTCGGCGAGTTGCGCGACCTCGAGACGATCAGCACCGCGATCACGGCCTCCGAGATGGGCATTCTCGTGATGGCGACCCTGCACACCAATGGCGCGGCGGCGACGGTCGACCGCATGGTGAATGCATTCCCGCCCGACAAGCAGGGTCATGTGCGCACGATGTTGTCCACTTCACTGCGCGGCGTCGTGTCGCAGCAGCTGATCACGCGCAAGGGCCCGGCGGGCCGCGTCGCGGCGATCGAGGTGCTGATCAACACGCCGGCGGTCTCGAACCTGATCCGCCAGGGCAAGATCGACCAGCTGGAAACCGCGATGCAGTCGGGCACCTCGCTCGGCATGCGCACGATGGACGTGGCGATCCAGCAGTTGCTGGATTCCGGGCAGATCAGCGGCCGCTCGGCCTATGAGAAGGCCATCACCAAGACCAAGTTCGAGGAAGTCAAGGAATTCGACTGAGCGTAGCCTGAGGCATAATGCATGACTCACCCCCGGACCCGAGTCATGGCCCGCCGCATACTGATCACCAACGCACTTCCCTACGCAAACGGGCCCACGCACCTCGGCCACATGACCGAGGCCGTGCAGACCGATATCTGGGTGCGATACATGAAGCTCGCCGGGCACGACTGCACCTACGTGTGCGCCGACGACACGCACGGCACGCCCATCATGCTGAAGGCGGAGTCCGAGGGGATAACGCCGGAGCAGCTGATCGAGTCGGTCGGCCTGGAGCGGCGCCGAGATTTCGCCGACTTCGGCATCGGCTACGACAACTACTACACGACCCACTCCGAGGAGAACCGGCGGCTCACGGTGCGGATGTACCAGGCGCTGGTCGCGGCCGGCCACATCACGCGCCGCATCGTCCGCCAGGCCTATGACGAGAAAGCGGGGATGTTCCTGCCCGACCGTTACGTCAAGGGGACCTGCCCGCGCTGCGCCACGCCCGACCAGTACGGCGACAGCTGCGAGAACTGCGGCGCGACGTACTCCCCGTCCGACCTGATCGACCCGGTATCGGTGGTCTCCGGCACGACCCCGGTGCAGCGCGAGTCGGAACACATCTTCTTCAAGCTGGGCGACTTCGAGTCAATGCTGCGCAAGTGGACGCGCTCCGGCAGCCTGCAGCCGGCGGTCGCCAACAAGCTGGACGAATGGTTCGACGCGGGCCTCAGGGACTGGGACGTGTCGCGCGACGCGCCCTACTTCGGCATCGAGATCCCCGATGCGCCGGGCAAGTATTTCTATGTCTGGCTCGACGCGCCGGTCGGCTACATGGCGAGCTTCGAGAATCTCTGCGCGCGCAATGGCCTCGTCTTCGACGACTTCTGGGCGCCCGGCAGCAAGGCCGAGCTCTATCACTTCATCGGCAAGGACATCCTGTATTTCCATTCGCTGTTCTGGCCGGCCACGCTCGAAGGCGCGGGATTCCGCAAGCCGACCGTCGTCCATGCGCATGGATTCCTGACGATCAACGGCGAGAAGATGTCGAAGTCGCGCGGCACTTTTGTCACCGCGCGGACCTACCTCGACCTGTTGCCCCCGGAATACTTCCGCTACTTCCTGGCGGCGAAGCTCGGGCCCGGCCTCGAGGACATCGACATGAACCTCGATGAGTTCGCGACCCGGATCAACGCCGAGCTGGTCGGAAAGCTCGTCAACATCGCGAGCCGCTGCGCAGGTTTCATCCATCGCGGCCACGGCGGCCGGCTCGCCGCAGCATTGCCGGATCCCGCGCTGTATCGGGAATTCGTCGACGCGACGGGCTGGATCGGCGCGAGTTACGAGGCCCGCGAGTATGCGGCCGCCGTGCGCGAAGTAATGGCGCTCGCCGACCGCGCCAACCTGTATATCGACAAGCACAAACCCTGGCTCGCCGCGAAAGATCCGGCCCGTGCTGCGGAGGTGCAGGCCATCTGCACCGAGGGACTCAACCTGTTCCGCGTGCTGATGACCTGCCTGAAGCCGGTGATGCCGCTGATGGCGGCACGGGCCGAGCAGTTCCTCGGCAGTCCGGTGCGCCATTGGAACGACATCGCCGAGCCATTGCTCGACGCGACGATCAGGGAATACGAACCGCTCGCGACCCGCGTGGATCCCGCGCTGGTCAGCAGGCTGGTGGAGAAGCCGATGACGATAAAGGCAGAAATCAGCGCGGAGGAATTCGCGCGAATCGATCTCCGGGTCGCCCGGGTCGAGGCAGCGAGCCTCGTCGAGGGCGCCGACCGGTTGCTGCAGCTCACGGTGGACCTTGGCGGCGAGAAGCGCACTGTCTTCTCGGGGATCCGCAGCGCCTACTCGCCCGACCAGCTCCTCGGGCGGCATGTTGTCGTGGTCGCCAATCTCAAGCCGCGCAAGCTGCGCTTCGGCGTCTCGCAGGCGATGGTCCTCGTTGCCAGCGCCGACGGCAGCGACGCGCTGTTCCTGCTGGGTCCCGATGCCGGCGCGACGGCCGGGATGAAGGTCACCTAGGGTGCTGGCGGAGCGCATCGACGCGCTGCTGCCGCAGACCCAGTGCCGGCGCTGCGGCTTCGATGGTTGCCGGCCTTATGCCGAAGCCCTGGCGCGCGGCGAAAGCGACCTGAATCGCTGCCCGCCCGGCGGGCAGGAAGTGATCGCACAGCTGGCGGCGCTGCTGGACCGGCCAGCATTGCCTCTCGACCCCGCCTGCGGCAGCGAGGGTGCGCAACTCGTCGCGCTGATCGACGAGGCAGCCTGCATCGGATGCGCCCGCTGTCTCGACGATTGTCCCACCGATGCGATCGTCGGCGCGCGCAAGCGCATGCACACGGTCATCGTCGAGGACTGCTCCGGTTGCGAACTCTGCCTGCCGTCCTGCCCGGTCGACTGCATCCACATGGTCAACCCGGCTGACCTGCCACCGCAGGCGCGCCGGGCGCGCCCCGCGCATTACCGGACGCTTTACGACGCGCGCCGAACGCGCCTCGCGCGCGCGCAGGCGGCATGGCGCGAGTCCCTGCGGGCGAGCCTGGGTCACGATGGCGCGCCGGCGGATTGATTCGCTGCTTTCCGCCGAGGCGCGGCAGCAGTTGTTCGAGCGGCTGCGCGCGAACAATCCGGAGCCCAGGACCGAGCTCAGCTATCGCTCTCCGTACCAGCTACTGGTCTCGGTGATGCTGTCGGCGCAGGCCACCGACCGCAGCGTCAACCTGGCGACGAAACACCTGTTCCGCGTGGCCGCGACACCGAAGGCCATGATCGCGCTCGGCGAAGAAGGCCTGGCCTCCCACATCCGCACGATCGGTCTCTGGCGCGTCAAGGCGCGCCATGTCATCGCCGCGAGCCGCCTCTTGATCGAGCGCCACGGCGGGGGCGTGCCGCACGAACGGGCGGCGCTCGAGGCCCTGCCGGGCGTCGGTCGGAAGACCGCCAATGTGGTGATGAACACCGCCTTCGGCGTGCCGACCATTGCGGTGGATACGCATATTTTTCGCGTGGCCAATCGCACCGGCCTTGCGCCGGGCCGCAATGTCCGGGAGGTCGAAGATCGCCTGCTGGCGGTCGTGCCCGGGGAATTCCGCGCGGATGCCCATCACTGGCTGATCCTGCACGGGCGCTATGTCTGCAAGGCGCGCCGGCCAGCATGCCCGACCTGCCTGATCGCCGACCTGTGCCGCTATCCGAAGAAAACGGCCGCGCCCTGATGCAGCCCTTGCCTGGCGCAAGCGGACGCGGAGACCTCAGGCGTGCCTGGTCGCTGGCCTGGCAGAAAGCCCGCGCTCGCCAGCCCTTGACCGCGCTCGAGGCGATGCTGGCCGAGGTGCTGCAGCTGCACCCCGAGTACCAGGGCCTGCTCGAGGACCCCGATGCGCTTGCCCGCGACTGGACGCCCGAAGGCGGCCAGGCGAATCCGTTCCTGCACATGAGCCTGCACGTCGCGCTCGGTGAAGGCATCGCCGCCGACCGGCCGGCGGGACTGCGCACGGCGTACGAACGCCTGCGCCGCTCGCAGGACCGGCACGCCGCCGATCACCTGTTGATGGAATGCCTGGCCGAGACCCTGTGGGAAGCCGAGCGCGCGGGCCTGCCGCCCGATGAGTCCGCTTTTCTCGCGCGCGTCCGCCGCGTGACGGGCTAGTCAGGACTTCTTCGGCATGTAGAGATCGGTCAGCGTCCCGTCGAATGCCTCCGCCGCGAAGGCGACGGTCTCGGAGAGCGTCGGGTGCGGGTGAATCGTGAGGCCGATGTCGGCGGCATCCGCGCCCATCTCGATCGCGAGTGCCACCTCCGAAATCAGGTCGCCCGCATTGCTGCCGACGATGCCGCCGCCGACGATACGGTGCGTCTCCTCGTCGAACAGCAGTTTCGTGAAGCCCTCATCGCGATTGAGCGCGAGCGATCGGCCACTCGCCATCCAGGGGAAAAGCCCCTTGCCCAGCTTGCGGCCCGCGGCCTGCGCCTCGGTCTCGGTGATCCCGGCCCAGGCAATTTCCGGGTCGGTGTAGGCGACCGATGGAATCACCAGCGCATCGAATGCCCGCTTGTGGCCTGCGATGACCTCGGCCGCTACCTTGCCCTCGTGCGTCGCCTTGTGCGCCAGCATCGGCTGGCCGACGATGTCGCCGATCGCGAAGATGTGGGGGATATTGGTGCGCTGCTGGCGGTCCACGGCGATGTATCCGCGCGCGTCCACTTCGACACCGGCCGCCCCGGCATTCAGCACGCGGCCGTTCGGCACGCGCCCGACCGCGCACAGCACGCGGTCGTAGATCTGCGCCTGCGGCATGTCCTTCGCGTCGAAACTGACGTTCAGGCCCGCGTCGCCGGCCTCGACGCCCATCACGCGCGTGCCCGTCATGATCGCCGTGTAACGTGCGCGCAGGCGTTTTTCCAGCGGGCGCACCAGGTCCCGATCGCAGCCGGGCATCAGCGTGTCGGTCAGTTCGACGACGCTGACCTTCGAGCCGAGCGCGTCGTAAACGCAGGCCATCTCGAGGCCGATGATCCCGCCGCCGATGACCAGGAGCTGGCCCGGGATGTCCTTGAGATCGAGCGCCGCGGTCGAATCCATGACCCGCGGGTCAGTCGGCAGACCCGGGATGCGCGCAGGCTCCGAGCCCGCGGCGATGATGCAGTGCTCGAAGCCGATCACGCGCGTCGTGCCCTCGGTGGCGCGCAGCTCGATGCGATGCGGCGAGATGAAGCGCGCGAAGCCGCGCATCACGTCGACCTTGCGCTGCTTGGCGAGGATCGTGAGGCCCGCGGTCAGCTTGCCGACGATCTTGTTCTTCCATTGCTTCAGCGCCTCGGTATCGATCGAAGGCGCGCCGAAGCGGATGCCGTGCTTCGACATCGACTCCGCTTCCTCGATGACGCGAGCAGCGTGCAACAACGCTTTTGAGGGAATGCAGCCGACATTCAGGCAGACGCCGCCGAGCTGCGGCCAGCGGTCCACGAGGATCACGCCGAGGCCGAGATCCGCCGCGCGGAAGGCCGCCGTGTAACCGCCGGGACCCGCGCCGATGACCAGCACCCTCGTCACCAGGTCGGCCGCCGGCTCTCCTGCGGCGATACGGGCGTCTTCCGTCACCGGCGTGCCCGCAGCCGGCCTGCCCGGCAGCACGACGGTTTCGCCGTGGCCCGCCATCACAATCGTCGTATCGGTCAGTGTCGGGAGGCGCACGGTATCGCCGCCCGCAGCCGCCACCACGGCAATCAGGCTGCCTTTCGACACCCGGTCGCCCTTCGCGACGCGGACTTCCTGGACCACGCCGCCCGTGGTCGCCGGCACGTCCATCGTCGCCTTGTCCGTCTCGAGCGTGATCAGCGGCGATTCCGGCTCGACAATGTCGCCGGGCTTGACCAGCACCTCGATGACCTCGACGTCCTTGAACTCCCCGAGATCCGGGACGTGCTGCTCGATGATGCGGCTCAAGGGACGGCCTCGACGAGGCTCTCCGGATGCGTCAGCGCGTCGGAGAGCGCGACGACGAAGCGCACGGCCTCGGCGCCATCGATGACGCGGTGATCGTAGGAAAGCGACAGCGGCATCAGGAGCCGCGGCCGGAATTGACCGTCCTTCCAGACCGGCCGGGTCTGCGAGCGCGAGACGCCGAGGATCGCGACCTCCGGGGCATTGATGATCGGCGTGAAGGATGTGCCGCCTATGCCGCCGAGACTCGAGATCGTGAAGCAGCCGCCCTGCATCTCGGCCGCGGTCAGCTTGCCGGCCCGCGCGCGCGCCGCGAATTCCGCGAGGTCGCGCGCGAGCTCGTAGATGTCCTTGCGATTGGCGTCACGGATCACCGGGACGACCAGGCCATTGGGCGTGTCCGCCGCAAATCCCAGGTGCAGGTATTTCTTCAGCACCTGGTTCTGGCCGCTCGCATCGAGCGAGCTGTTGAAGTTCGGGAACTGGGCGATGACGCGCGCACAGGCGCGCGCAACGAAGGCGAGCGGCGTCAGCTTGATGCCGAGTCCGGCCGCACGTTCCTTCAGCGACACGCGCAGCGCCTCGAGCTCCGTGACGTCCGCCTCCTCGTGCTGCGTGACGTGCGGGATGTTGACCCAGCTCGCCTGCAGGCGCGCGGCGGATATCTTCTGGATCCTGCCGAGTGGCCGCACTTCGACGACCCCGAAAGCGGCGAAATCCACGTCCGGCACCCGTGGCAGCGATGCGCCCGGCGCCGCCGGCGCCGCCGTCAGCGCGCGCTTGACGAAGGCCTTGACGTCATCCTGCGTGATCCGGCCCTTGACGCCCGAGCCCTTGACCTTCGCGAGGTCCACGCCGAGCTCGCGCGCGAGCTGGCGCACCGCGGGGCCGGCGTGGGCGCGCGAGGAGCCGGATTCGACCGCCGGCGTCGTTGCGGTGGCAACCGCTGCAGGTCCTGGCTTCGAGGCTGCGGTCGCAGCCGGCGTCGCCGCAGCAGCGGCCGCTGCGGGCGCGTTGGCGCTCCCCTCCACGGTCGCCACCAGGTCCCCGGCGTTGATCCTTCCGCCCTTCGCGACGTGCATCGTCACGATCCGGCCCGCAGCCGTCGATGGCACGTCCATCGTCGCTTTTTCGGTCTCGAGCGTGATCAGCGGCGATTCGAGAGCGACGCTGTCGCCGGGGGCCGCCAGCACTTCGATGATCTCGACGTCCTTGAAGTCCCCGAGATCGGGAACCCTGACCTCGACCCTCGAAGCCGCCGCAACGGCCGCCGGCCTGGCAGCGGCTGGCGCTGGCGTTGACCGGGCTGCCGGCGCGCGAGTGGCCTTGGGGGCCGGCGCAGAGCCCTTGCCTTCGACGATGAGGATCGAATCGCCCTTGGACACGCGGTCGCCTTTCTTGACGAGGAGCTCGGCGACGCGGCCGGCCGCCGTGGACGGCACATCCATGGTCGCCTTGTCCGTCTCGAGCGTGATCAACGGGGTTTCGACGGCGATCTCGGCGCCCGCGGCGACCAGCACGTCGATGACCTCGACATCCTTGAAGTCGCCGAGGTCCGGCACGCTGACGGTGATGCGATTGGCCACGATCGTGATCAGGAAACCAGCGGATTTGGTTTCGACGGGTCGATGCCGAACTGCTTCATTGCCGCGGAAACCGTCGCCATCTCCGCCTTGCCATCATCCGCCAGCGCCTTCAGCGTGGCGACGACGATCCAGCGCCTGTCGACCTCGAAGAATCCGCGCAGGGCTTCGCGCGAGTCGCTGCGCCCGAAGCCGTCGGTACCGAGCGTTACGTAGCGGCCCGGCACCCACTGGCGGATCTGGTCCGCGACGATCTTCATGTAATCGGTCGCGGCGACGAACGGGCCTTCACGCCCTTTCAGGCATTCGCGTACGTACGGCGTGCGGGATTTTGCGCCCGGATGCAGCATCGCCTCGCGTTCGGCGTCCTGCGCCTCACGCCGCAGCTCCGAGAAACTGGTGACGCTGAACACGTCAGCGGGAATCTTGTACTCCGACTCCAGGATCTGCGCGGCAGCCAGCGCCTCGCGCAGGATCGTGCCCGAGCCCAGGAGCGTCGCCCTGACCGGGCCGCGACCGCCGATGTGCAGAAGGTACATGCCGCGCAGCACGCCCTGCTCGACACCCTTCGGCATCGCAGGCTGCGGGTAATTTTCGTTCATGCAGGTGACGTAGTAGAAGACGCTTTCCTGCTCGGCATACATGCGCCGCAGGCCGTCCTGCATGATGACCGCGAGTTCGTAGGCATAGCAGGGATCGTAGGAAATGCAGTTCGGGATCGTCGAGGCCAACAGATGGCTATGACCATCCTGGTGTTGAAGTCCCTCGCCGGCCAGCGTGGTACGACCCGCGGTCGCGCCGATCAGGAAGCCGCGCACCTGCATGTCGCCGGCCGCCCAGGCGAAATCGCCGATGCGCTGGAACCCGAACATCGAATAGAAGATGTACATCGGGATCATGTTGATCCCGTGATTCGCGTAGGCCGTTCCTGCCGCCATCCAGGAACAGAATGCGCCGGCTTCGTTGATGCCCTCCTCGAGGATCTGTCCCTTGCGGTCCTCGCGGTAATACATCAGCTGGTCCGCGTCCTGCGGAGTGTAGAGCTGGCCCACCGACGAATAGATGCCGACCTGGCGGAACAGGCCTTCCATCCCGAAGGTGCGCGCTTCGTCCGGGACGATCGGCACGACATGCGAGCCGATGTTCTTGTCCTTCAGGAGCTGCGTCAGGATCCTGACGAAGGCCATGGTCGTCGAGATCTCGCGGCCATCGCTGCCGTCGAGCAAGGACTTGAACGCGGCGAGCGGCGGTATCGCAAGCGCCGGCGCGGTCGTGCGGCGCACCGGCAGGTGCCCGCCCAGCAGCTTGCGGCGGCTCTTCAGGTACTGCATTTCCGGGCTCGCCTCTGCCGGCCGGAAGAACGGCAGCCGCGCGATCTCCTCGTCCGAGATCGGGATGTTGAAGCGGTCGCGGAATGCCTTCAGCGCCTCGTCATCGAGTTTCTTCTGCTGGTGCGTGACATTCATCGCCTCGCCGGCCTTGCCCATGCCATAGCCCTTGACGGTCTTGGCGAGGATCACGGTCGGCCGGCCCTTGTGCGCAACCGCCGCCGCATAGGCATTCCAGACCTTCCGGGAATCGTGGCCGCCGCGATTCAAGAGCGCGATTTCCTCATCCGACATGTTCGCGACGAGTTCCTGGAGCTCCGGGTACTTGCCGAAGAACTGCTCGCGCGTGTAGGCGCCGCCCTTGGCCTTGAAATTCTGGTACTCGCCGTCGACCGCCTCTTCCATGCGCTTGCGAAGCAGGCCGGTGGTATCGCGCGCGAGCAGCGGATCCCAGCGGTAACCCCAGATGACCTTGACGACATTCCAGCCGGCGCCGAGGAACGCGGCCTCCAGTTCCTGGATGATCTTGCCGTTGCCGCGCACCGGCCCGTCGAGGCGCTGCAGGTTGCAGTTGATCACGAACACCAGGTTGTCGAGCTTCTCGCGCACCGGCATCGTCAGTGCGCCCATCGATTCCGGCTCGTCCATCTCGCCGTCGCCGAGGAAGCACCAGACCTTCTGGTCGCCAGGCGTAACGAGCTCGCGGTGCTCGAGATAGCGGATGAAGCGCGCCTGCATGATCGCCTGCAGCGGCCCGAGCCCCATCGATACGGTCGGGAACTGCCAGAAGTCCGGCATCAACCAGGGATGCGGGTACGAGGACAGGCCGTCGCCAGCGACTTCCTGGCGGAACAGGCGCAGCTGCTCCTCGCTCAGGCGGCCCTCGAGGTAGGCGCGCGCATACATGCCCGGGCTCGAGTGGCCCTGGACGAAAATCATGTCGCCGCGGTGGCGATCCGATGGCGCGCGCCAGAAATGGTTGAATCCGACCTCGTAGAGCGTCGCCGACGACGCATAGGTCGCGATGTGGCCGCCGTACTCGGAGCTGACCCGATTTGCGTGCACTACCATCGCCATGGCATTCCAGCGGATCAATGCCTCGATCCGGCGTTCCAGCGCGCGGTCGCCCGGATAGGGCTTCTCGCGTGAAACCGGAATCGTGTTGAGGTAGGCGGTATTGGCCTTGAACGGCAGGTAGGCGCCGGAGCGGCGCGCGTGGTCGATCAGCCGGTCGAGCAGGAAATGCGCGCGGACCGGTCCATGGACCTTGAGCACGGAGTCAATCGATTCGAGCCACTCCTGGGTCTCGAGCGGATCGAGGTCGTCTGACTGCGGGCCGTCAGCCATCAGCGATACTCCCATGCCGGCGGCCGGCCCGATATGATCCTAGCTGCGGTGCCTGCGGGTCAAGGTTGCACTCCGTTGCCGAGCCAGATGGACACATTGACGATCACTCGGCCGGACGACTGGCACCTGCACCTGCGGGACGGCGAGGCGCTCGCGGCCGTGGCCGGCTTCAGCGCAAGGCAGTTCGCCCGCGCCGTCGTGATGCCGAACCTGAAGCCGCCGGTCACGACGGTCGAGTCCGCACGCCGCTACCGGGAGCGCATCCTCGCGGCATTGCCCGCCGGCGCCCGCTTCGAGCCCCTGATGACGCTGTACCTGACCGACGGCACTGAGCCCGTGGAGATCGATCGCGTGCGGGCGAGCGGCTTCGTCTGCGGCGTCAAGTACTACCCGGCCGGCGCGACGACACACTCGGATGCCGGTGTCACGTCGCTCGCCCGCTGCGATGCCGTGCTCGCACGCATGGAGGAACTCGACGTCGTGCTGCAATTGCATGGCGAAGTGCCGGGCCTCGACGTTGATCCCTACGACCGCGAAGCCGTCTTCATCGACCGCGAGCTGGCCCCGCTGGTACGGCGATTCCCGCGGCTGCGCATGGTGCTTGAACATGTTTCGACGGCAGTTGGCGTCGAGTTCGTGCGCGCGCAGGGTCCACGCGTCGCCGCGACGCTGACGCCGCAGCACCTGCTCATGAACCGCAGCGCAATGTTCGCGGGCGGCCTGCGGCCGCACCTGTACTGCCTGCCGCTCCTGAAGCGTGAGCGCGATCGCGAAGCACTCATCGGCGCGGCGATTAGCGACTCGCGCTTCTTCCTCGGTACCGACAGCGCTCCGCATGCGCGCACCGCCAAGGAATCCTCCTGCGGCTGCGCCGGCGTGTTCTCAGCCCATGCCGCGATCGAGATCTATGCGCAGGTGTTCGAGAAGGCCCGCGCCCTCGAGAGGCTCGAGGCATTCGCGAGTCATCGCGGCGCGGATTTCTACGGACTGCCGCGCAATGGCGAGCGCATCACGCTCGCGCGCGAGGCCTGGAAAGTCCCGGATTCCTATCCCTTCGGCAGCGGCACGCTCGTGCCCCTGCTCGCGGGCGAGAGTCTTGCGTGGAGACTGGCGCCGGCGGCCGCCCCGTCATGAGCATCGAGTCCGTGATGATGCGCGATCGCTTCCGCGGCTTCCTGCCGGTGGTCGTCGACGTCGAGACCGGCGGTTTCAATTCGACGACCGATGCGCTGCTCGAGATTGCGGCGGTGCTGCTGCAGGTCGATGGCGAGGGACGCCTGGTCCGTGAATTGACGATCCGCGAGCATGTGCGGCCGTTCGAGGGCAGCCGCCTCGACCCGGCTTCGCTTGCGGTCAATGGGATCGATCCCTGGCATCCGCTGCGCATCGCGGTCACCGAGGGCGACGCGCTCGGCGTGATATTCCGGGAGGTGCGCCGTGTGATCCGCGAGCAGGACTGCACGCGCGCGATCCTGGTCGGCCACAACGCCTCATTCGACCTCGGTTTCCTGAATGCGGCCGCAGCCCGCGCCGGGATCAAGCGCAATCCTTTTCACCCCTTCTCCTGCTTCGACACAGCGACGCTTGCGGGCGTCGCCTACGGGCAGACCGTGCTGTCGCGCGCGGTGCTGGCGGCCGGGCTCGAATGGGACTCGAAGGACGCGCATTCCGCGGCCTATGACGCGGAACGGACCGCGGAGCTCTTTTGTGCAGTCTGCAACCAGTTCCGCCCGCTCTATGATTCGGCCGTGCGACGCCTGAAAGATACGGCGGATGACGAGCCGCCGAATCCGATGCTGGAACCGGCGCCGGAGTGATGCCTGCCCCGGAGTGACGCCGTCTCAGGCGATCGCGCCGGCTTCCTGCAGCAGGGTCTGCAGTTCGCCGCTGCGGTACATCTCGAGGACGATATCGCAGCCGCCGACCAGCTCGCCCTTGACGTAGAGCTGGGGATAGGTCGGCCAGTTCGAATAGGACTTGAGCGCCTCGCGAAGCTCCGGCTCCTCGAAGATGTTCACGTGGCTGTACTGCGCCTTGACGGCACGCAGGGCGGCCGCGGTCTGCGCCGAGAAGCCACATTGCGGGAAATCCGGCGTGCCCTTCATGAACAGCACGACCGGAGCCGCGTCGAGCCGCTCCTTGATTCGCCGGGTCATGTCGGTGTCAGTCATTGCTTGCTCCGGTCCAGTTGACTTGCCTTGCGGCGGTCCTCCGCCCTCCGTATGACCGCCCACTGCTCGTCAGGGTTCATGCGCGTCCAGCCTGCGATTTCGGTGATCTCGCGGAAACAGCCGCGGCAGACGCCTTGCTCGTCCAGCGAGCAGATGTTCAGGCAGGGCGAGTTGGGGGCGCGATCGATCGTTGAATTATGGGGTACGCTACCCTATTCTTCAATGAAACCGGGGGGCACATCATGAATCCATTGATGAGCGTAAAAGGCTCGATCGTTACTGCATTCGTGTTGGCGGCCATCTTGAGCATCTGGCTCACGATTCTCGGCGGCGCCGAGATCGGCGCGCACTTCGCCCAGGCAGGCCGCTGGCTGCACATCGTGTCCGGCGTGATGTGGATCGGCCTCCTCTACTACTTCAATGTCGTCCAAGTTCCGGGTCTCGCTGACGCGGCCGCCGACAAGGGTGGACCCGGCGGTGCGGGCATCACGAAGTACATCGCGCCGCGGGCCCTCTGGTGGTTCCGCTGGGCGGCCGTGCTGACCTGGATCACGGGCGCCTATTACCTTTCGACGGGCTTTGGCGGCGTCAACATCCTCGACGAAGCATTCACGCTGCAACCGGGATTCCGGGTCATCGGCGTCGGCGCCTGGCTAGGCACGATCATGCTGTTCAATGTCTGGGCACTGATCTGGCCGAACCAGAAGAAGATCCTTGGCATCATCGCGGCGACCGACGAGCAGAAGGCCAAGGCGCGGAAGATTGCGCTGCTTGCGTCACGGATCAACTTCGTACTTTCCGTCCCGATGCTGATGTGCATGGGCGGCCAGAGCCACGGACTGCCGTTCTAGGCCTGAACGCCCCTGACGCATGGCTGGCGGCGCCAACGGGGCGCTCTTGATGATGAAGCTTGCTCTGGCGGTCGCGCTTTTGTTGGGCCTGGGCTCGATGACGGGCGCCGCTGCGCAAACTACCTCATTGGAATGTCCGGCGAAGATGGGCGAGGACGAGGACGATCGCCAGGGACGCTGCACGCGGGAGGCGTCGCTCGAGAACTACGGCCATCAGCTGAAGACGCAGCAGGAGTTCGCGGAGCTCCGGGCCTCCCTCATGCGCCAGCCGGCTTTGTCGCCAGCGAAAAACCCCCTGCTCGGCCGCTGGTCACTGCCGAACGCCGGCCATGGCGCGTCCGACGACGCCCTGTCGCAGCTCTTCGGCGTGATCGGGAGCTTCGCCAGCTGCGGCCCGTTGGTGGGCGCCAGCCAGATCGAGTTCCTGCCCGACAGCATGGTGAGCATCGCTGGAGACGGCGAACGGTCCCCGGCGGCCGCCAACTATCGCAGCGGGAAGGGCGGTGTGTACGCGTTGACGCCCCTCTACGTGATGTTCTTCGAGTTCGTCTCGACCAATCGCATCCAGCTCGGCGACGCTCGAGGAATGCAAGCTCGCACGCGTGGGCGGCGCGGCATCTGCACCAACCGCTGCAGCACCAACGCCCGCGCCGGCAACGGCGCGGCCGGCCGTCGCCAGCGCCGCTACGGGATCCTCCCGTGTTACCGCGGGTGCGGCGTTCCGATGCAAGGAAAACTCGCTCCTCATCATCGAGTCCTGCGCTAGCGGTCCCGACCCTGGCTGCAGCACCGTGAGCGCAATGGACGGGGGCAGGAATCTTGGCGTGGTCTCGTCCCCGACTCCGCGGAGCCAGATCGAACAGTGGGTGAAGGAATGCGAGCGCGGGACCGCGCGCACTTCGCCGGACCAGGTCGTGACCTTCGTGCCGGGGCCTTAGCGCTCGAGCCCTAGGCGATCGCGGCGCGCTGCACGCGCTGCGGCTGCGAGATGCCGTAGCCCTGGGCGTAATCGACGCCCAGGCCGCGCAGCACCTCGACGATCTCGGCGTTCTCCGCCCATTCGGCGATCGTCTTCTTGCCGGTCAGGTGGCCGATCTCGTTGATCGAGCGGACCATCTCGCGGTCGATCGGGTCGTGCAGCAGGCCCTTGACGAAGCTGCCGTCGATCTTCAGGAAATCCACCGGGAAGTGCTTCAGGTAGCCGAACGACGACAGGCCGGTGCCGAAGTCGTCCAGCGCGAACTTGCAGCCGAGTTCCTTCAGCGCCTGGATGAAGCGGCTGGCCTGCGAGAAGTTCGCGATCGCCGCGGTCTCGGTGATCTCGAAGCAGATCTTGCTGCCGTCGATGCCACTGCGGTGGAACTGCTCGATCACGAAGGGCAGGAACTTGTCGTCGCCGAGGCTCTGGCCCGACAGGTTGATCGAGCACATGGTCAGGCGTCGGCGCTCGTCCGCCTCGGACACCAGCCAGCGGAACGCACTGTCGATGACCCAGCGGTCGATCGATGGCGTGATGCCGTAACGCTCGGCGGCCGCGATGAACTGGTCGGGTGCCACGATCTTGCCGCTCTCGTCCCGCATCCGCAGCAGGAGCTCGAAGTGCTCGCCCGCATCCTCGGTCTGCAGCGGCTGGATCGTCATCCGGAACAGCTCGAAGCGCGATTCCTCGAGCGCATTGTTGATGCGCGCCGCCCACTGCATCTCGCGGCGGCGGCGCATCAGGTCGATGTCGTTTTCCTCGAAGCAGTGCACGCGGTTGCGGCCGGACTCCTTGGCCGCGCCGCAGGCCGAGTCGGCCGCCGACAGCACCGATGCGACGTCCTCGTTCTCCGCGGTGATCGGCACGACGCCGATCGACGCGCCGAGCCGGAAGGTGCGGTCCTCCCAGGTGTAGCGGAAGTTCCGGATCGACTCGCGCAGCGTCTCGGCCGTGCGCAGCGCTTCCTCGAGGGAACAGCTCTCGAGCAGCACGCCGAATTCGTCGCCGCCGAGCCGCGCGAGCGTGTCGCGCCAGCGGACCTTGGACTTCAGCAGTGCGCCAACCTGCCCGAGCAGTGCGTCGCCCGCGCTGTGGCCGCAGGTGTCGTTGACGATCTTGAACTGGTCGAGGTCGATGTAGCAGAGCGCATACGAGGTCTCGCGTGCCTTGGCGCTCTTCAACGCACGTTCCAGGCGCGTTTCGAACTCGCGGCGGTTCACGAGCCCGGTCAGGACGTCGTGGCTCGCGTGATAGGACAGGCGCCGGTTCAGCTCGCGCGACTCCGACACGTCGTGGAACACGAGCACGCCGCCGGTCACCGTGCCGCTACCGTCGCGGATCGGCGAGGCCGTGCTCTCGATGTAGAGTTCGTTGCCGTCGCGGCGGATCAGCAGCATCGGCCGCACCGACTTGATCGAGCGGATCCGGCGCACCGCGACCGCAAGCGGGTTCTCGAGCGGCTCGCAGGTTTCCTCGTGGAATGCCCGGAAGATCTCGTCAATCGTGCGGCCGAGGCTGTCCTCGAGCCGCCAGCCGGTCAGCTCCTCGGCAACCGGATTCAGGTATTCGACGCGTCCATGCGCGTCGCAGGTGATGACGCCGTCGCCGATCGACTGCAGCGTGATCTGCGCGCTTTCCTTCTCGCGGAACAGCGCTTCCTCGTAGAGCTTGCGCTCGGTGATGTCGAGTTCGACGCCGATCAGCCGGCGCAGCCGGCCCTGGTCGTCGACGCGGGCGCGGGCCCGCCCGACCACCCAGCGCCATTCGCCGTCGGTGTGCTTCAGGCGGTGGACGCTCTCGAACATCGGCGTCTTGCCGGCAATGTGATCGCGCATCGCCGCGGAAACGCGCGCAAGGTCCTCCGGATGCACCATGCGATGCCAGTCCGGCGACGTGATGACGTCGTCCTCGGCGAATCCGAGCATCGCCTTCCAGCGCGGCGAGAACCAGGTGCGGTTTCCCTGGGCGTCGTAATCCCACAGCCCGTCATTCGCGCAGGGCAGCGCCATGTCCTGGCGCTCCTGCATGTCGGCCATGCGGTCGGCCAGCGAAATCTTTTCGAGGCCGGTCGCGAGGCTCGTGCCGACCAGTTTCAGGAGCAGGTGCAGGTTGACGTCCCAGCCGTCGCGTGGCGTTGACGAAGCGAAGGCGAGGAATCCGCGCACCGTGCCCTGCACCGCGAATGCGATCAGGAGCAGCGAGCGGATGTCGAGTGCGGCGAGCCGGGCTGCGTCGCTCGCCTGTTCGGGGCGCACGCCGACGGTGTCGCGGATCTCGAGGATGCGGACATGTTCGAGCCGAGAGCGGATCCAGGGCAGCGCTTCCAGGTGCTCGCCTTTCAGCACCTCGGGCCGGCACTGGGCGAAAGGTCCCTTGGAGGTCGCGAGCGAATCGATGCGCTCGCCGTGCCCGTCGAGCAGCGCCAGGAAGACAGCGTCGGTATTGGTCGCCTCGCGCAGGACGTCGAGGTTCTGGCGGATCACCGCGTCGGCATTGCCGGCGCTGATGTTCTGGAAATCGACCGCGACCTTGGTGCAGGTGATGTCAATGCCAAGCGGCGGGCGTTCCGCCCGCTGCTGCCACAACTTCGGCGACAGGATGTCCGAAGCCGTGAACTCGGGAAACGACTCGCCTTGCACGGTAGGCACCCGGATTTGATCCCCCTGAATACCCGGCAGTCTCTCAGTTCGGGATTTGGCCACCGTAGGAACCAGTTAACGGTTCGGTCTCATCCCGCAGCACCGGTACTTGCGGCGCATTTTGTCAGAAACCCTGAGGAATGCAAGGTAAGCGTATGTATTTGCTATAATCTCGTCGCCAAATAGTGCGCCGGACCGGGGCGCTGGCCGGCCAATCAGCCCGGGTCAGGGATCTTTCCGGACTTGACGACGTAGGGATTGCCTTCCGCATCGCGCTGGACCTTCCAGCGCCGGTAGTTCCAGAGCCATTCCGGAGGGCTTTCACGCGTGAGCGCTTCGACGGCGGTCGAGTAGCGCTCGATCAGCTCGCCAGGCGCCAGTTCCTCGCCGGCCGCGCACAGCGGCACGAACTCCACGCGGTAGCGCCCACGCGCTTCGCGCCGCATCGCCAGATACCAGACCGGAAGACGCGCTCCGCGCGCGATCGCCTCGGGCCCGAGGAAGAACGCGGTGTCGAGGCCCATGAAGCGGGTGAAGTAGCGAACCGCCCGCCGATGTCGGGGCCTGATCGGCGACGATTGCAACGATGCGCGCCGGGCCATGGTGGCGCAGCACGCGCATCAGCAGCTTGCGCGCCGGAATCATTTCGGCACCGAAGCGCGAGCGGATGGTCAGCATCAGCCGGTCGCCGAAGCGTCCCTTCAGCGGCTTGTACGCCGCGTGGACCGGGTGGCCCATGCTGATCGACAGCTTGAGCAGGGTCCATTCCCAATTGCAGTTGTGCGATGTGACGACCATGATCGACTGGCCGGCATCGAGCGCGGCGCGGGCCGCCTCCGCACTGTCGAAGCGTCACTCGCCTGTCGATTTCGTCCGGGCGTGATCGTCGCCGCCTTGACGATCTCCGGCCGCCACGTTGCCGAAGCTCTTGAAGAAGGCGTGCCGCGTGGCCCGGACCCAGTCGGCATCGCGGTCCGGAAAGCAGGCGGCGAGCTGCATGTCGATGATGTCGAGCCGGTTGCGCGCCACGTACTCCGCAAGCCAGGCGCAGACATGCCGCGATGCCATACCAGACCGGCAATGGCAGCGACGACAGCGCCCGCAGCCATGCAGGCACGCGCTTGAAAGGCACGCGATACTCGGTGTCGACCGAGCGGCGCCGGGGACGTGGGCCGCGTGCCTTGTGGATCTGCGATGGAAGCGACATTCCGCGGCGCAGCTTACCGGAACCAGCCGCGCAGGCGGCACCGTCGCTTGATCTGCGTACCGCCGCCGGCGCTTCGTTCCTCAGCCGCCAGGCAATCCGAGCGCCACTTCGACGTCCTGCCAGGACACGTACTTGAAGTTCTGGTGCGCTGACGGCGACGTGTTGAAGCCATCCTGGACGACCAGCAGGCCATGCGGAAATTGCGGCCCCAGCGGCTGGCTCGCGACGTCGACGCCGTCGGTATCGCTGGCGCCATCGATGCTGCCCGCGGCATCGGCGACGATGTAGAAGATGCCGAGGAATTCGTTGTTGCCTTCGCGCCGGTAGACCGCGTAGTTGTTGGCGCCCTGGTTCGACAGGACGACGTAGCCCTGCCCGCCGGCTCCACGCCAGATGGCGACGCCCTCGAGGTCCTCCTCGAGTGCCGTTGGGCCCGCCGACGCGGTCGATCTCGGTGCGCTGCGTCGCCGCCGCCGGGCTCGGCGGAATAGCGCCAGAGGGCGCCGTCTTCCTCGGCCACGTAGAGATTGCCGAGTTCGTCGTCCGCCGCGCAACCCTCGGCCTGCGAGCCGACCTCGAACTCGCGGACCATCGCGGCGCCGATCTGGCCTCCGTCGTCGCTCAATTGCCACTGCTGGAATCGAGCCAGGCCGGAGTCGTCGATGAACACGAAGTACGCCCGGTCGCCTGGCTCCGGTACATGCAAAGACCGTCGGAATCCCCGAGACCTCGTCGGCACCGGCGGCCCGGCGCTCGCGAGCCGGCGCGTTACCGGGTCGAGCACGTACAAGCATGATGCTGTCGTTGCTGCGATTGCTGGCCGCGACGACGGTGACGCTCTGGCCACCCAGCATGAATCCGTCGCGCAGGTCCACGTTGTTGATTCGGCCATCGGGCAGGGTCTGCAGCAGGTTGCCCGCGAGGTCGTAGACATTGAGGCTGCGTCCTTGTCGGTGCCGATGACCAGGCTCAGCAGCGGATCGGCCGGATTCACCCAGATCGCGGGGTCATCGGCAGCGTCACCGGATGATGCGACGGGTGGCGTCTCGACGAGCGCCTGGACCGTGATTGCATTCGCCGGGCATGTCATTGCTGGTCATCGGGCAGCCGCGACAGCCAGGAGGGCCGCGAGCAGCAATAAGCGCTGAAACATGGTTCACTCCCCCGATGGGGACTGGGTCCAGTGACTATGACGGCCGATAGCGCGACAATCCATCCGTACTACGACGCAAGTTGGCGACAGCGGGTTGTGACCATGACCGGTGAACTGGAACATCTGGGCCACTACATCGGCGGGCGCCGCGTTGCGGGCGCCTCGGGACGCTCGGCGCCGGTATTCAACCCCGCGCTCGGTGTCGCGACGACGCAGGTGGCGCTCGCCTCGGCCACTGAGACTCGTTCCGCCATCGCCGCCGCCCGGGCGGCGCTGCCGGAATGGTCCGACACGCCGGCGCTGCGGCGCGCGCGCGTGCTGTTCCGCTTCCGGGACCTGATCGAACAACACGCCGACGAAATCGCCGGAATCCTGACGCGCGAGCACGGCAAGGTGCTGGCCGACGCGCGCGGCGAAGTCACGCGCGGCATCGAGATCGTCGAGTTCGCCTGCGGCATCCCGCATCTGCTGAAGGGCGAATTCAGCGACAGCGGTCGGGCGCGGCATCGACAGCTGGTCGCTGCGCCAGCCGGTCGGCGTCTGCGCCGGCATCACGCCCTTCAATTTCCCGGCGATGGTGCCGATGTGGATGTTCCCGATCGCCATCGCCTGCGGCAACACCTTCGTGCTGAAGCCTTCGGAGAAGGATCCGGGCTGCCCGCTGCGGCTCGCGGAGCTGTTCACCGAGGCCGGTGCCGCCGCCGGGCGTGCTGAATGTCGTCAACGGCGACCGCGAGGCGGTCGATACGCTGCTGACCGATCCCGGCGTCGATGCCGTCAGCTTCGTCGGCTCGACGCCGGTCGCGGAGCACGTGTACCGGACCGGCTCGAACCACGGCAAGCGCGTGCAGGCGCTGGGCGGCGCGAAGAATCACATGGTCGTGATGCCGGATGCGGATCCCGCCGGCGCGGCGCGACGCGCTGGCGGGCGCCGCCTACGGCTCGGCCGGCGAGCGCTGCATGGCGATCTCGGTCGCGGTCGCGGTCGGCGACGCGGGCGACCGGCTGGTCGAGGCGCTGCAGAAGGAGCTCGCGGCGATCCGCGTGCTGCCGGGCACGGCCGAAGGCGCCGACATGGGACCGCTCGTCACGCGCGAGCACCTGGATCGCGTGCTCGGCTACGTGACGACCGGCGTGCAGGAAGGCGCGAAGCTCGTCGTCGACGGCCGCAAGCTCGACGGTCGCCGGTCACGAACGCGGCTTCTTCATGGGACCGGTGCTGTTCGACTCGGTGACGCCCGCGATGCGCATCTACCGCGAGGAGATCTTCGGGCCCGTGCTCGTGATCGTGCGCGTCCCGGATCTCGATGCCGCGCTCGCATCTGATCGACGCGCCACGAGTACGGCAACGGCACGGCGATCTTCACGCGCGACGGCGGCGCCGCGCGCGAATTCTGCCGCCGGGTCACGGCCGGCATGGTGGGCGTCAACGTGCCGATACCGGTGCCGATGGCCTTCCACAGCTTCGGCGGCTGGAAGCGCTCGCTGTTCGGCGCCGATGCACATGCACGGGCCGGACGGCGTGCGCTTCTACACGCGCCTCAAGACCGTGACGGCGCGCTGGCCGACCGGCTCCGAAGGGCGCCGAATTCACGATGCCGACGATGAAGTGATGTTCGGCCTCATGATGCAGACGCCGCTCCTGATCACCGGGATCATGCGGCACGCGGAGCGGATCAATTCGAAGACCGAGATCGTCTCGGTCACGGCCGAGAATCCGCGCCATCGCTGCACGCTCGGGGATGTCTTCCGCCGCGCGCGCAAGCTCGCCAATGCCCTGACCAGGGCCGGCGTGCAGCCCGGCGATCGCATCGCGACGCTCGCCTGGAACGACTACCGGCACCTCGAGCTCTATTACGCGGTCTCCTGCATCGGCGCGATCCTGCACACGCTGAATCCGCGCCTCTTTCCCGAGCAGCTCAAGTACATCATCAATCATGCCGCCGACCGCATGCTGTTCGCGGATTCGACCGTGATGCCGCTGGTCGAGAAGCTGAAGCCCGCGCTCACGACCGTCGAGCGCATCGTCGTGCTCAGCAACGATTCGTACGAGGCCTTCATCGCGGACGAATCCGAGAGCTTCGAATGGCCGGATCTCGACGAGCGCACGGCGAGTTCGCTCTGTTACACCTCGGGCACGACCGGCAATCCGAAGGGCGTGCTGTTCGATCATCGCTCCACGGTGCTGCACAGCTATGGTTCGGCGCTCGTGGACACGATGGGCTTCGGCCGCGCGGACAACGATGCTCGCGGTCGTGCCGATGTTCCACGCCAATGCCTGGGGCCTGCCGTACTGCGCACCGATGGTCGGCGCGAAGCTCGTGTTCCCGGGACCGAAGATGGGCGACGGCGCGACGCTCGCGGCGCTGATCGACGAGGAGAAGGTGACGCTCGCCGCCGGCGTGCCGACCGTCTGGCAGAACCTGCTCGCCTATACCCGCGAGAAAGGCATCGTGCTCGACTCGCTTCAGAAAGGTGCTGGTCGGCGGCTCGGCTTGCCCGCTCTCGATCATGAACGAGTTCCGCGACCGTCATGGCGTCTGGACCATCCATGCCTGGGGCATGACCGAGATGAGCCCGCTCGGCTCGACCCTTTCAAGGCCGCCGAGACTGGGACCGCTTGAGCGATGCCGAGAAGGACGCGCTTCGCACGCGGCCCGGCCGTCCACCATTCGGCGTGGAAATGAAGATCGTGGACGACGCCGGCCGCGAGCTGCCCCGCGACGGCAAGAGCTCCGGCATGCTGAAGGTGCGCGGGCCGTGGATCTGCAGCGATTACTACCGCCTCGGCGAGAAAAGCGCGGCGCACGACGCGGACGGCTGGTTTGCGACCGGCGACATCGGCAACCTGAGCGAGGACGGCACGCTGCAGATCACGGACCGTTCCAAGGACGTCATCAAGTCCGGCGGCGAATGGATCAGCTCGATCGACCTCGAGTGCGTTGCCGCGGGTCATCCCAAGCTGCTGCAGGCGGCCGTGATCGGCGTGCCGCACCCGAAGTGGGACGAGCGGCCGTTGCTGATCGTCGTGCCGCGCCCGGGCGAGAAACCGACGCGCGAGGAATTGCTCGGCTGGCTCGACGGCCGCGTGGCGAAGTGGTGGATTCCGGACGACGTCGTGTTCGTCGAGAAGATCCCGATGACCGCGACAGGCAAGATCTCGAAGATCGAACTGCGCCAGCAGTTCAAGGACTACCGGTTTGGCGCCGGCTCCAGCTAAATTGCAGAATCCAGGAGTTTTTTTGTGACCCGCTGGATGCTTCCTTTAACGCTTGTTGTCATCGCTGCCTGCACTGCCGAGCAGGAGATCGCGACGGATTGCCTGGGAAGACCCGTTTCCGTGCCTCCACCCGATGGAACCGCGCAACTGACCTGGGAAGTGCCGTCAAAGAGAACCGATGGGTCGCCTTTCAACGACCTTGCGGGATACCGGATCCACTACGGAGTCATGCCTGACCAGCTGCGCTGTCAGGTCGAGATCAGCGATCCGAAGGTGACCACGTGGAAGGTGACGGCACTCTCACCTGGCACCTGGTACTTCGCCATTGCGAGCTTCGACAGCGGATCTCAGGAGAGCGTTCAATCTCCCGTTGTATCCAAGCAAATTGACTGAAGCCCCCTCCCCGCGCGGGGATTTCGTCACAATTCCTGCTGCAGCTCTTCCCGTGTCAGGCACCACGTGTTAAAGAGCAGCAAGCCAATCGTGAACATGTCTGACCGATCTCACATTCGCCGATGCTCAAGGCGCGGTCGCCGAGCCGCCATTGCGCCAGTTGCTCACGCCGTTTGCCCGCGCCGATGATCGTCGCGCCGGGTTCCAGCTGGTGACTACGGGCTTGCTGTTCATCGTGGGTTGGAGCGCCATGGCCCTGGCCGTACGGCTGGCCTGGAACTACGGTGTCGTGCTGCTGCTGGCGCTTCCGGTCGCAGGGCTTTACGTTCGGCTATTCATCTTTCAGCACGACTGTGGCCATGGCTCGTTTTTCAGCAGCCAGCGCCTGAACGACGCAGTCGGCCGTGTGCTCGGCGTCGTGACGCTGATGCCGTATGCCTATTGGCGACGCACTCACGCGATCCACCATGCGACGTCCGGCAACCTGGACCGTCGTGGGGTTGGGGACATCGTCACCCTGAGTGTGAGCGAGTATGTCGCTGCAAGCTGGTGGCGGCGCATGTGCTATCGCTTCTACCGCAGCATGCCCGTGCTGCTGGGCCTTGGGCCGTTGGTCCAGTTTTTCCTCAAGCAACGTCTGCCGCTCGACCTGCCGCGCTCCTTCAGGAAAGAATGGGCCAGCGTTTGGGTCAACAATGTCGTGCTTGCGCTGGTGTTCATCCTTCTATCGCTGACGCTCGGCTGGCAGACGGTGCTGCTTGTGCACCTGCCCGTGTTTCTCCTGGCGGGAGCAACGGGCGTCTGGCTTTTCTACGTGCAGCACCAGTTCGAGAGCGCTTACTGGACCAGGAGTGACGCCTGGAAAATCGAGCGCTCGGCGGTCGAGGGCAGTTCCTACTACGACCTGCCGGCGATCCTGCACTGGTTCAGTGGCAACATCGGCTATCACCACCTGCATCACATGGCGACCCGGGTTCCGAACTACCGGCTTCGCGAGTGCTTCGAATCGCACCCGCGTCTGCAGCGGGCTCCGCGCCTGACGCTCAGGACCAGCCTGCGCTCAGCACGGCTGCGGCTCTGGGATGCGCAGGCCAGGTGCATGGTCCCATTTTCTGCACTGGCCACGAAGTTGCGGGCGTAGTTCCGCCCCTGCCTAATGCCGGCGGCCGTCTGGCCTGCGCCGGTAGCCGACGACCCGCCCAGGATTCAGGATGCCGCGCGGATCGAGCGCCTGCTTCAGCTGCCGCATCAGCGCAATCTCGGCCTCACTTCGCGACAGCTCGAGCCAGGCGAGCTTTTCGATGCCGATGCCGTGCTCCGCCGAGACCGAACCCCGCCGCGCCGCGAGCGGCCGGTAGACGATCTCCTCGACTTCGCCGCGCGCCTCCGGCCCCGCAGGCCCTACGACAACGAAATGCAGGTTGCCGTCGCCCAAGTGGCCGAAAGTAAAGCACTGCTGCTGCGGCAGCCGCGCGGCAAAACCGGCGTGCACTTCCGCGACATAGCCTTCCATTTCCGCGACCGGCAGGCTGACGTCGAACACGAAGGGATGCCCGAGGCGGAACATCTGCGCGACGTCGTCGCGCAACGACCAGATCGCATCGCGCTGCGCCTGCGAACTCGCGATCGCGGCATCGGCGAATCGCCCCTCTTCCGCGGCCGCCGTCAGGCCGGCTTCGAAACGCGCCTGGTCGCCCGCCTGGTCGCCGCCCTGCGACTCCACGATCACGTAGTACGGGTATTCGCCCGAGAGCGGGCTCCTGCCCTTCGCAGGAGGCGTCGTGACGAGCCGGAAGTAATCGCTCCACATGACCTCGAATGAAGACATCGCGCCGCCCAAGCAGCCCGTCCAGCCGTCCCAGGAGGCCTGTCACCTGGTCGAAGCGCGTCGCAGCCGAGCAATGCCGTCTGGTTGCTCTCGGGCCGTGGACGCAGCCGCAGGATGAGCCGCGTGACCACGCCAAGCGTCCCCTCGCTGCCGATGAAGAGCTGCTTGAGGTCGTAGCCGGCGTTGTTCTTGATCATCCGGTTGAGCGCCGGGATCACCGTGCCGTCGGCGAGCACGGCTTCGAGGCCGAGCACCATGTCGCGCATCATCCCGTAGCGGATCACGCGATTGCCGCCGGCATTGGTCGAGGCATTGCCGCCAATGGACGCGGAGCCGCGCGCGCCCAGATCGAGCGGGAACATCAGGCCCTCGCGTTCGGCTGCTTCCTGGATCTGCTGCAGCGTGGCGCCCGCCTCGACCAGCATCGTGCGCCCGAGCGCATCGATGGATTCAATGCGGTTCATGCGCTCGAGCGAGAGGCCGATTTCGCCCTGGCCCGCGACCGCGCCCTGCACGAGGCCCGTGAGCCCGCCCATCGGCACGACGGGCTGGCCGGCCTCGTGGCAGGCGGCGAGAACGCGGGAGACTTGTTCGGTGCTCGCCGGCCTTGCGATTGCAAGCGCGAGACAGGGACTCTGGTCGGCCCAGCCGACCGTGCGTCCGCGGACGGACGCGCCGGTCAGCAGGCCTTCAGGACCCAGTATCGAAAGGAGACGCTCTAGGAGCGGCTCAGGAATCGCATCACTCCCTTGAACGCGAGATAGGCGCTGGCCGCGATGATGACCCAGGCACCGACGCCCAGGTCACTGATGCCACCCGTGCCGCCGCCCATCTGCTGGGCCATCTGGCCCATCATCTGGCCGAACTCACCCATCGCCTCCATCTGCTTCTTCTGCTGCTGGTGTTGTTCCCACAGCGGATAGAACGCCATCAGCGTGACGAGCGCCGGCACGATGAATGCAAGCGGCGCGAACTTGTGCTTCCAGAAATAGGGCACGGCGATCGTCGCCGTCGCGAGCAGCACCAGGAAGGTGCCCTTGCCGTTCCCCATCATTCCCATGTTGTCGCTCAGCAGGTTGGTCAGCTTCAGCGAGATGCCGAGCATGCCTGCGCTGATGACACTCACGAACAGGGCCGCGACCAGGAAAACCGCGTAGGCGATCGCGACGTCCTTGCCGACATTCGCGTAGACGGCCTTCGCCACCTCGCCGCCCTTGCCGGTCATCGCCGCCATTTTTTCCTTGGCCAGGTCCGATTCGTTAACGGGCGTCACGGAGGACAGCCGGCCATTCGTGACGACCACGTCCACCGTCAGGTTCGCTGCCGGCGCCGTGTTGCCCTTCCATTCGTTGATGCCGAAGTCGTAGCGCTGCCCATCGGCAGACACGACGCCCTTGTCACCGCTCCACATCAGGATCGTTCCGCGCATTTCTTCCCCCTTCCGATAGCTGTTATTGGCTTGTTTTTGGCGGGCCTGGGTCGCCGCCCCCGGGCATTAAACCTAGCTTGGCCGGGCAAGGCAAGAAACCGGCCTGCCGACCTGGTCAGGGGCGTGTTATGTCGCTGATTGGACTAGCGGCTCCGGGCCTGGCCAGCCCGATTTGCTTGCGCAGCAGCGCGGGCGGGAGTAAGCAGGCGCAGCGGCATGGCAGATTGGGCCACCATGCCATCGTCGATACAGGGGGTCCTTTGAATATCTTTCAGCTCACGCTGGTGCCGCGCTTGATTCTGGCGTCGTTGGTAATTTTCGCCGCGCTTTTGATCTATTTCGCGGCCCACTGGCTGTACCCCGGCGAGCCAACCTGGTTTAGCTATCTCTGGTATGTGTGGGTCCCGCCCTTTTACGACATCGCGTTTGCGCTGCTGGTCCTGACGCCATTCATCACAGCCACGCGTGGGCGATGGCTTCGAGCCCTCGTATTGGTCGTCATCACAGGGGCTGTCTACTTCGCGTCGGTCTATGTAGTCGTCAACACGCAAGGGGCCCTGGATGCGTGGAATGATTCGGCGTATCTGCGTTTTGTGACGATGGTTCCAACGGTACTTGGCGCAACCTGGATTCTGGCCGCTGCAACGGCGTGGCTTGGTCAACTGCGGGTATCCCATCGGTACTGGACTTACGCCGGGATCGCAGGTCTCGTCAGCGGCTTCGGATTTCTGGCTGCAAACATGTTTCAGGAATACACCCGCACTTACGGCGAGTTGTCGGGCTACGTGCCTTACTGGCTATGGCCCGTTGCCACTTGCCTTGCGATCTACTTCGGCCGTGATCGCGGGCAGACAAGCTGAGGAATCTGGTGCCGGTGGAGGGAATTGAACCCCCGACCTCTCGCTTACGAAGCGACTGCTCTACCAGCTGAGCTACACCGGCGTTTGGGGCGCGAAGTATAGGCAAGGCCCGGGCGCCGGGCAATGTCGTGGGTCAGCCCCGGCGGCGAACCCGGATGACGACCTCGACCCCGACCGGCTCGGTGCCGGGCGGCAGGGCCGGAAGCTTCGCGAACTCGATGGCGCCGGGTTCCACGTCGATCAGCTCGCCCGTGCCCTCGATGTGGAAATGATGGTGCGGCAACGTGTTCGAATCGAAGCGCCCGCGGTCGCGATCGACGGCCAGCGTCTTCAGCAGGCCCTTGTCGGCAAAGAGATTCAGCGTGTTGTAGACGGTCGCCTTCGACACCCGCATGCCGTCCTTGCCGAGGAGACGGATCACCTGCTCGGCGGTCAGGTGCTGGTCGCGCGCGAACAGCAACTCCGCGATGCGGATGCGCTGCGCGGTCGGGTGAATCCCATGGGTCTCGAGCCGGGCGGCGATGCGCTTGCGGTCGGACCGGGATGTCTGGGTGACTGAGTCCATGGCCGGCAAATATACGCCCCTCCAGATATCCGCTCAAACACGATCGAATTGCGCAATGGCGCCCCCGCATGACCCAGCTAGCCTCGGCTCATGTCCAATGGCTTCACGTTGATCGAGTTGCTGTTCGCGCTTGTGTTGACAGCCATCCTGGCAACTGTCGCCTACCCTGGCTTCAGTGCGTGGCTGCTCGATGGCCGCCGCGATGCAGTGGTGTTGACGGCGCTTCATGCGGTGTACGCGGCGCGCCAATATGCCGCCGTGCGCGCGGTGTCTGTCGAGCTTTGCGGATCCGTCGATGCGACGCATTGCTCCGGCGCGCCTGACTGGTCATCGGGGCTTCTGGTTGTTGGCGAAGGCGGCACGGTCTTCCGGAGCCTGCCATCTCCGCGATCGACAAGCGGACCGCTAGTCATTTCGAATCGCGCCGCCATTTATTTCGAGCCTGGAACCAGCTACGCGAGCCCGGCAACCGTGACGGTATGCGACCGGCGCGGCAGTCGTGCGGCACGGGCAATCATTGTCAGCCGCAGTGGTCGCCCGCGTGTCAGCGAACGCGACGCCTCAAACCGGGTGCTCCAATGCTGACGATTGGCGCCACCAAGGGCTTCACCTTGGTTGAAGCCCTGGTCGCGATCGTGATCATGATCGCGGGCATTGGCGGCTCGGCTGCACTCTTGTTGAAGAGCATCACGCAGGAACGCGACTCGGGCAGCCGACGCACGGCGCTTCGTCTTGCGAATTCGATGGCGGACCAGCTTCGGGCCGTGCGCAGGCCGGACGGTCGTGCGGTCATCGCGATCACCGGAATGATGGCCGCGGAGGCTTGCGCTGATCAGCCTGTCAGTTGCGAGTCCGAACGCGCTGCCGAACGATTGCGCGACACCTGGATTGCGGAAGCCGGATCCGCGTTGCCGCAAGGCGCATCGGCGTATGTCGACGCGCCGGATCCTCTGGTTCCGGCATACCTGGTTTCGATCGACTGGCCGGCCGTCGGCGGCGGCATCGAGCGTCTTCGCTTGCCGGTGACGACTTGAATCGCAACCGGGGCCTGACGCTCGTCGAAATGTTGATCGCGATGCTGCTTGCGCTGATCGCGACCGCTGGTGCGCTCGCACTGGTCGCGCGTGGCAGGGCGGCAGGGCGAACGAGCGAAGCGGTCGCGAACCTGGAAGAAATCGCCGACGCCGCTTTTTCAATCCTGGTTGACGAACTGCGGATGGCGGGCTACCTCGGCCTCGCCGCGCCCGGAAGTCGAGTCACCGGCGCCAGTGCAATTGGAATCGCCGAGGCGCCCGGCCTGGCCGTCACCGGCGGTTGTGGTGACTCACTGGCACACGACGTGGAAACGCCAGTGACGGCTGCCGATGGCGTCTACCGCATCGACACCGCGGCCTCTCTGCGTTGCAGCGCCGGTCCGAATGGCCGCGTCGTCCCCGGTGCGGATACGCTGACGG
Organism: uncultured Gammaproteobacteria bacterium; assembly: GCA_963747145.1. Classification (GTDB taxonomy): domain Bacteria; phylum Pseudomonadota; class Gammaproteobacteria; order Steroidobacterales; family Steroidobacteraceae; genus SCUD01. The sequence continues at coordinate 215,744 of CAVVDZ010000005.1, forward strand.
TTCGCCATGCGTCCGTGGAATCCGCGCCGGGGGACGCCGGTCGCCTGCAAATCGAATCGGGCCTTCGCGCGGGCCGTCTGATGACGGACGGTGTCGCGCGTCTTGGCGCCGGTGCGCGAATTCATGACCTGGAAGTCAGCGTCTTCTACATAAGCGCCGATTCAACTGGGCAACGCGGCTTACCGTCACTGCGCCGCAAACGCCTGGTCGGCGGCGCACGCCCCGCTTTCCAGGATGAGGAACTCGTCACCGGTGTCGAAGACCTGCAGGTGGAATTCGGCCTCGACGACCCCGGCGATGCAGACGATGCGATCGATCGCTGGGTTACGCCGGCTGGAATTCCGGCCGATGACACGCCGCGGGCGATTCGCCTCTGGATCCGCGCACGAAGCGATACGCCGGAGAACACCGTGGTCGATCAGCCAGCCATTGCTTACTCGAATCGTGCTGCGCCGTCGGTTTCAAGCAAGTTTCGGCGCAAATTGGCCAGTCGAGTCATCGAATTGCGGAATCTCCAGGGCTTGCCATGAAGAGCCGTTCCAGGGGTGTCGCACTTACCGTCGCGCTCGTGCTATTGACCGGCCTTTCCGTCCTCGCCCTCGCGGCTGCCGCTGCAGCAGTCACGGCGCTCGCGCTCACGGGTTATCAGCAGGCCGAAGCCGCTGCACTCGAAGCAGCCGAGGCCGGCATTGCGCGGTCAATCCAGGTGGCGACGCAACATGCTGGCCCCGGCGTGGCGGCGATGCCCCACGCCGTCGGTGGCACATCGTCTGCACGTTTCGAATCCAGGACAGCTGAGCTTGATGACAATGGAGCGCTGCCGGAGGGATTCAGCATCGGCGCGACCGATGGAGCATTCCAGTCGCGGAATTTCCTGATCGTTTCGCAGGGTTGGGCGACGCGGGATGTCAGGGTAAAGCTTGAGCAGGGCTTCTATGTCGTTGCGCCCGCGCATGATTAGCTGCGTCTGGATGCGCATGCTACTCGCTGCGGTCGCGTGTGGAATGTTCGCGTCTGGCGGTGAAGTGCGTGCAGATCCGGATGAGGCTTGGCTTGTGCGCGCGCCATTACCCGCGGGCATCAGACCGTTGCTGATCGTCGCGCTCGACACGTCCGCCGCGATGGCCGAGCGGATCATGATTGCCGCTCCTTACGATCCACTGACCAATTACTCGTCCGCGATCGAGACGGCCAGGCAATGCGATCGGCAACGTGTTTATTGGAGGCGCGGACCCGGGCCAGCGCCCGATTGCTCGTCGATGAGTGGAATTGCATTCGGCAATGACACGGCTCGCGGCAACTTGCAGTGCGAGGCGGCCCGCGATGCGCTGTCGCGGCACGGCTACTTCGTTGCAGCGCGCGCAGCACAATGGCATCCAGCGGGGTACTGGGGCGCGCTCCGGGCGGACAGCGCAAATGATGTCGAGTGTCGCAGCGATCGTGGACGCGATGGCCTCGAGGCCGGGCCGTGGTTCGCGACGAACGGCCCTTCCGGTCCGTGGAATACGACACGGGCCGGCGAAATCAACTGGGACTCGACGCCTCTCGGCGATCCATACATATTCTACTCGGGCAACTACCTCAATTACCTCGAAGCCGATGTTCGCACAGCGGAGTCGACGGTCAGCGAAGCTGTGGCTGCAATGCTCGCTGCGGCAATCGATGCGACGGACGAGCTGGATGTCGCCATGTTCCGCACTTCCGATGGAGTTCCCGATGCTGAGGGCGGTTTTGTCCTGCTCGCTCCAGCTGCCGCAGCGTCGGCGTCCACTCAATTGCCAGCCCTGCTGGCGGGCGTTGCAGCTTCCGGCGCTGCGCCGCTCGCAGAGTCCATGGCGGAGATCGCTGCCTGGTTGTCGGGCGGAGATATTCGCTATGGCAACGACACACGCGCAGACAACTCGGCTCGTGACCCGAGTAACCCCGCCCGATACCAGTCACCCTTTCTGTGCCCCTGCAGGCCGGTCACGATCGCATTTGCCACCGCTGGCATCCCATCGCAGGACGAAGGTGCTCAGCAGGTCGTGGGTAATCTGCCCGAGTTCATCGACCTGACGGGTGGCTGCGATGGCAACTGCCTGCCCGCCATGGCGCAGTGGTTGATGCAGTCCGATCTGCGCGGGGATCTGCCGGGGCGGCAATTCGTAACGCTGAACTGGGTCGCGCCATCGCCAGCACCTGCCCTGGTCGCTGCTGCAATCGGCAAGTCTGGCGGAAGATTCGAATCGGCCGAGGATCCGCTGGCATTCGTGAATGTCATTGCACGCAGCCTGCAGCACGATGCCGCGGTCGCAGCGGATCCGCAATTGTCGGCTGCCGGGCTGCTGGTGGCGGAAGACTCGACACATAAGCCAGCGGTTATCTTTGGCCTGTCGGCACCACAAGCCCGCGCGCGTTGGCTGGGCAATCTGCTGCGCTACGGGTTGTCGTCACCGAAAGATCCGTTCTCCGCACCTGCCGTAATTGGACGCGATGGGCAACCGGCAATTGATCCGGAAAACGGCATGCCGTGGCCAGACAGCAGCAGCGAGTGGTCCGCACAACCGGACGGTGACGCGCTGCTGGTTGGCGGCGCAGCAGGCCAGCTGCCTGATGCCGCTTCGAGGCGGCTATTCAGCGACGTGACCACCGAGGTCCTGACATCCTCGCGGAATCGCCTGACTCGAGGAAACACGGCATTCACCGCGGCAATCCTCGGGCTGGGATTGTCGGACAGCGGATCTCCGGACGCGGTCGTTTCGTGGCTGCTGAACCAGCGTCAGCTCGGAGACCCCGGTTTGATGGCACCCGCGATTGCGCGTGACACTGACACCGGCAGTGGCACCGTCTTTCTCGCTACCCAGGACGGCCTGTTGCATGCGTTCAACGCTGACACCGGCGTCGAACGATGGGCGTTCATTCCCAGGCGTCTGCTGAAGCGCCTTCCAGAACTGATGCGCGACGAGACGACGACAACCCGCGGTCACGGACTCGACGGAGCGCTGGTTCTCCATCGCCACGATTCCAATGGCGATGGCCGCATCGACTCTGCCACCGGCGATCATCTCTGGCTAATGTTCGGCCTAGGCCGGGGCGGCAGCGGCTACTACGCACTCGATGTCGCATCGCCGGATGAGCCACGATTGATGTGGGCGATCGGGCCAAGTGAACTTGGTGACGACGCAGAGAGCTGGGCGGCACCGGTTGTATTCCGGCTGTCGGTCGCCGGCTCCGGCCAGGGAACAGGGTCCTGGGTCGTTGCACTCGCCGGAGGATACGACCGCGCGTACGATTTTCCGGACCCGCCCGCAGTTGCCTCCGGTGCATCGCTTTCGATTCACGATGCGACGACGGGGCGAAGGCTGTGGCGAGCCGCGGGCAATGTCTCGTCGCTGCCAGACGTGCAGGTGCCGGGGATGACCGCGAGTTTCCCGTCTGCGCCGCGAATTCTCGACATGGACGGCGATGACTACGCCGATCGGCTCTATATCGCCGACGTGTCCGGTGGCCTGTGGCGCAAGGACCTGCAGAATGGCGCGACGGCTTCGGATCTCGTTCGCACCACGCTGCAAGCGCGCCTCGGCGATCAGGGCCAGCGTTTCTATTCGAGTCCGGACATCTCCGTGGTCCGGGAGGCTCGCCGGCTGCAGCTTGCAATTTCGATCGGCTCGGGATGGCTTGCCAGGCCGCGCGACGCGCAGGTCACGGACCGGTTTTATTCAATTCGCGATCGCGAGCAGCCCGGTGCGGTCCTGCATGAACCGGACTTGCATGATGCAACCGACGGCGTGACTGCAATGCCGGCCGGCGCGCCCGGCTGGTTCACGAGACTGGATTCGCATGGACCCGGCGAAAAAGTCATCGGTTCCTCGTTGACATTCGATCATCGCGTGCATTTCCTGACATATCAGCCTGCTGCAGCCCCGCCTGCGACAGCGTGCGGGCCGCCGCAGGCGTTACGGCGTCTGCGCACGCTCGACGTACGAAATGGCCTGCCGGAAAACCACATTGTCTTTCCGGATGATCCGGATGAGCACGAGCTGGCAGGCACCGGTTTGCCATCGGTGCTTCGATTCGCATTTCCCCGCCCGTGGGAGAGCGCTTGTACCAGTTGCCGCGCAAGACCATTCGGAATTGTCGGCAGCGAAACCTTCGATGCCGGATTTGCAAACGACCCGGTCAAGACCTCATGGCGCAAGCTGCCAATCGAAGCGGATTCACGCTGATCGAGGTCATCGTGGCACTCGCGATCGTGGCGATCACCGCTACCATTGCGCTCGCGTCATACCGACACTACCTGCTGCGCAGCTACAGAATCGAGGCCGCGGAAAGTCTTCTCACGGCCGCGGCCGAGCAGGAGCGGTTTTATCTGGCGCACGGGCGCTTCAGCGACAGGCTGGACGCGAGGCTCGAAGATGAGCCGCCGGGTCTGCGGGTTCCTTCCATCACGCTGAGACGCCGCTACGCGCTGACGATCGAGCGCGCCGACGCCAGCGTTTTCCGGATCGTTGCAACGCCGCTCGAAAGCGGTGGCCAGCGGGACGACATGGACTGCAGGCAGTTCTCGATTGAAGAGAGCGGGCTGCGCCAGTCCCTGGACAGCGCGGGAAACGATTCGACGAATCGTTGCTGGTGATTCTGCTAGAGAGCCTGGGTCTTCGTGACGCCACGCAGCGCTTGCGGCAACCCGAACACGACCTTCTCTTCGCGCCCGACTACCTCGACACTTTCCTGCCCGCCCCACTCGCGAAGTCGTGCCACCACTTGTTGAACGAGAGTCTCCGGGGCTGAGGCGCCAGCCGTCACACCGACCGCTTTCTTGCCCGCGAACCATTCGCGCCTCAGGTCCTCTGCGCCATCCACGAGATAGCCCGGGATGCCGCGCGTGGTCGCGATCTCGCGCAGGCGATTGGAATTGGAACTCGACTGCGAGCCGACGACCACCAGCACGTCGCATTGCGCGACCAGTTGTTTGACGGCGTCCTGGCGGTTCTGGGTCGCGTAGCAGATGTCTTCCTTGCGCGGGCTTACGAGCGTCGGAAAACGGGCGCGAAGCGCCGCGACGATCTTCGCTGTGTCGTCCACGGAAAGCGTCGTCTGGGTGACGAGCGCGAGCTTCGCAGGATCGCGCACCGTGAGCTTCTCGGCATCGGCAACCGTCTCGACCAGGTGGATGCGCCCGCCGTGCGAAGGGTCGAAACGCCCCATGGTGCCCTCCACTTCCGGGTGCCCGGCATGGCCGATCAGGATCACATCAAGCCCGTCTTCCGCGTAGCGGCCGACTTCCATGTGCACCTTCGTGACCAGCGGGCAGGTCGCATCGAATACCGAGAGTTTGCGGCGCTCGGCTTCGATCTCTACGGCGCTTGGGACGCCATGCGCGCTGAAGATCACCGTCGCGCCGTCGGGCACGGCATCGAGTTCATCGACGAACACGGCGCCGAGCCCGCGCAGCCGGTCCACGACGAAGCGGTTGTGCACGACTTCATGCCGCACGTAGATGGGAGCGCCGAAGAGCGTGATGGCGCGCTCGACGATGTCGATGGCGCGATCGACCCCCGCGCAGAATCCGCGCGGATTGGCGAGTAGGACCTTCATCCGGGTGGCGCTTTGGTGCGGCGCGTGTGCTTCAGCGCGTCGATCACCAGCATGATCGCGCCGCTCGTGATCGCGATATCGGCGACATTGAATGCCGGGTACCACCAGTCCTGCCAGTGGAAATGCAGGAAGTCCACGACATGGCCGAGCGCGAGGCGGTCGATGCCGTTGCCGATCGCGCCGCCGAGGATCATCGCAAGCCCGATCGTGAGCCAGGGATAGCCGCGCGCTGGCAGCGTGTAGAGCCACCAGACGATCGCGAGGCTGATCGCGCCCGCGAGCCCGACGAAGAACCAGCGCTGCCAGCCGCCGGCCTGCGCCAGGAGGCTGAAGGCCGCCCCGGTGTTGTGCAGCCGTGTCAGCTCCAGCATCGAACCGAGCGGCAGCACTTCATAAAGTTCCAGCTGGTTGGTGACGATCCATTTCGTGAGCTGGTCGGCCGCCACGACGAAGATGGATAGCCACATCCAGACGAGTCCGGTCGGCTTCGGGAAGACTTCGTTGTTCACGCGTAGCGCCTCGTTTCGCCGGGGCCTTCCAGGTTGCTGACACAACGTCCGCAGATTTCAGGATGCCGCGGATCGACGCCGACGTCGGGCCTGCGGTGCCAGCAGCGCGCACACTTGGGCGAATCCTGCACGTGGACGCTGATCCAGGCGCCGTCCTTCGCGACCGTGGTCGCCGCGACCGCATCGGGCGGGCGCTTGTCCGCCGGCAGCATGCGCGCCGACGAGGTGATCAGCACGAACCGCAGCTCATCGCCGATGCCAGCCATGCGGCGATGCTGCACCTCATCGAGATAGACGTCCACCCCGGCCTCCAGCGGCGCACCGAGCTTGCCCGCGGCGCGCAGCTGCTCGAGCTCGCGCGAAACATCGGTCTTGAGCGCGATGATGGCGTCCCAGTCGATCGCCGTAGAAGCCTGGACCTCGGGCAGCGGCCACCAGGTCGCGAGCAGCACGGATTCGTCGCGCGCGCCCGGCAGGTGCTTCCAGATTTCCTCGGCCGTGAATGACAGGATCGGCGCGAGCCAGCGCACCATGGCTTCCGCAATGTGGTACATCGCGGTCTGGGCCGAGCGCCGCGCAGGGCTCGCGGCAGGCATCGTGTACAGGCGGTCCTTCAGGATGTCGAGCCAGAACGCGCCGAGCTCGATCACGCAGAAGCCGTGCACTTTCTGGTAGATCACGTGGAAGTCGTAGTCGCGATAGGTCTTGATGACCTCTTCCTGCAAGAGCCGCCGCGCGGGCGAGCGTCCAGCGATCGATCTCCAGCATCTGCTCGACCGGCAGTGCATCGCGCGCCGGTTCGAAACCCGCGAGATTGCCGAGCAGGAAGCGCAGCGTGTTGCGCATGCGCCGGTAGCTGTCCGACATCCGCTTCAGGATTTCGTCGGAGACGTTGATCTCGCCGCTGTAGTCAGTCGCGGCGACCCATAGCCGCAGCACGTCGGCGCCGAGCGTGCTCATCACCTTTTGCGGCGCGACCACATTGCCGAGCGACTTCGACATCTTGCGGCCCTTCTCATCCACGGTGAAGCCGTGGGTAACGACCTGGCGGTAGGGCGGCACGCCGCGGCCCGCGACCGAGGCGAGCAGCGAACTATGGAACCAGCCGCGATGCTGGTCCGAGCCCTCGAGATAGACATCCACGGGAAACGGGATGACATCCGGGCGCAGTGCCGGCAGGCAATGGTGCACGACGCCCGAGTCGAGCCAGACATCCATGACGTCGTCGCATTTTTCGTATACGAGCGATTCATCGCCAAGGAGCGCGCGCGGGTTCAGCGCGAACCAGGCCTCGATGCCGCCCTCCTCGACCAGCTTCGCGACCCGTTCCAGCAGTTCCGGCGTCTGCGGATGCGGCTCGCCTGTTTCCTTGTGCACGAACATCGCGAGCGGCACGCCCCAGGCGCGCTGGCGCGAAATGCACCAGTCCGGGCGCGTCTCGATCATGCTGGTGATGCGCTGCTCGCCCCATGCCGGCACCCAGCGCACCTTGCGGATGCCCGCGAGCGCGTCGCGCCGCAGGCCTTCCTTCTCCATGCTGAGGAACCACTGCGGCGTGGCGCGGAAGATCACCGGCGTCTTGTGGCGCCAGCAATGCGGATAGCTGTGCCGGTAGGGCTCGTGATGGATCAGCCGGCCTTCCTTCAGCAGCGTCTCGATGATCGCGGCATTGGCGTCGAACACCGACTGGCCCTCGAAGAGCGGCGTGCCGGCGACGAAGCGGCCGTCGGGCCCGACCGGGTTGTCGATCGGAAGCCCGTATTTCCGGCCCATTTCGTAGTCGTCGGCGCCATGGCCTGGCGCCGTGTGCACGGCGCCCGTGCCAGTCTCGAGCGTCACGTGCCCGCCCAGGATCACCGGAACTTCGCGCTCGTAGAACGGGTGCTCGAGACGCAGGCCTTCGAGCGCTTCGCCATTGGCTTTTGCGAGCACCTTCGCCCCGGTCGCGCCGATGCGAGCGGCGACCGCGGCCAGCAGGCCTTCGGCAACCACGAGGCGCTCCGTGCCCGAGGGCCGGTCGAATTCCGCCAGCACGTAGTCGATCACCGGGTGCAGGCACACGGCCTGGTTTGCCGGCAGCGTCCAGGGCGTCGTGGTCCAGATTGCGACCGATGCGTCGGCGAGATCCTTGCTCGCGAGCCGGAAGCGGCGCGCGGCGTCGAGCGGGTCCACGATCCTGAAGCGCACGTCCACCGACGGTGAAATGCGTTCCTCGTACTCGACTTCCGCCTCGGCGAGCGACGAGCGGCAGTCCAGGCACCAGTGCACGGGCTTGAAGCCGCGCACCAGGTGGCCGCGGCGGATGATCGCGGCAAAGGCGCGCAGCTGCTCCGCCTCGTAGCGTGCCGCCATCGTCAGGTACGGATTGTTCCAGTCGCCGATGACGCCGAGGCGCAGGAAGTCCACGCGCTGCGCTTCCACCTGGCTCGCCGCGAATTCCCGGCAGGCCTTGCGGAAGGCATTGGCGTCGAGTTTCTGGCCGACTCGCCCGTGCTTCTTCTCAACCTGCTGCTCTATCGGCAGTCCGTGGCAGTCCCATCCCGGCACGTACGGCGCATCGTAGCCGTCGAGCGAATGCGACTTGACGATGATGTCCTTCAGGATCTTGTTGACCGCGTGGCCGATGTGGATCACGCCGTTGGCATAGGGCGGGCCGTCGAGCAGCACGAATTTCGGCCGCCCCGCGAACTGGCGGCGCTGCTTCCCGTAGATGTCGTTCGCCTGCCAGGCCGCCACGAACTCCGGTTCGCGACGCGCGAGATCCGCCTTCATCGGGAAGTCGGTATTGGGCAGGTTGATGGTCGACTTGTAATCCACTTCTATCCCCTGGGGCCGAGCAGCTCGCGCGCCCGCTCGGCATCCTGGTGCATCTGCTCGGTCATCGTCGCAAGGTCCGGATAATGCACTTCGTCACGCAACTTGGCGATCAGGTCCACGGCCAGCCGCCGACGATACAGATCGCGCTCGAAGTCGAACAGGTGGACTTCGAGCAACCATTCGCTGCCGCCCACCGTCGGCCGCGTGCCGATCGATGCGACGCCGGGCAGGCGATCCGCTCCCGCACCTGACACCCGCACGGCAAAAATGCCGGCGACCGGCGAAACGCGCCGTCGCAGGCGGATGTTCGCGGTCGGGAAGCCGAGCTTCCGGCCGAGCCGTTCGCCGGCGATCACGCGTCCGCTGATGCGATAGTCGCGGCCGAGCAGCGCTTTCGCCTCGGCAAGGCGCCCCGCGGCGAGCGCCATGCGCACCCGCGTCGAGCTGACGCGCGCGCCATCGAGCTCCTGCGGCGGCAGCTCGTCCACGTCGAAGCCACGCTGCGCGCCTTCGGCCCGCAGCAGCTCCACGTCCCCGCCGCGTCCCCGTCCAAAACGAAATCCCGTGCCGATCACGACCCGCTTCGCTCCCAGGGCACCATCCAGTACCCGTTCGATGAATGTCACGCCGTCCCATGCGCTCAATGCCGCGTCAAAGCGCAGCACTCGAAGCATCGAGACGCCAGCGGCCTCGAGCAGCTCCGCCTTGTCCCGCAGGCGCATCAAGCGAGCGGGCGGCGCGAGCGGCGCGAAGTACTCGCGCGGATGCGGCTCGAAGGTCAGCACCGCCGCCGGCAGCTCCGCCTCGCGGCTGCGCTGTGCCAGGGTCGCCAGGATCGCCTGGTGGCCCAGGTGCAGGCCATCGAAGTTGCCGATCGCGACGACGCAACCGCGGCCTGCGGTGCGGACGGAGTCGAAACCGCGCGTGATCAACATCGCCTGGGAGCGCCGGCCGGAACCAGCGCGAATTATAGTGTCCTGAGGTCGCGCGGGCGCGCGCCCGCGAGCCACAGCGCCAGGAAGTAGACGCCGGCGCCGCCGCCGACGCAGAGCGCGAGCTGCAGGCCCCTTTCCGTCGCCCGCCAGCCGGACCACGCCGACCAGTCGCCCGTGATCCACCACAGGAAGGCCGCCATCGCGACGCTCGCAAACAGCACCTGCGGCAGCAGCCGCCGCCATTGCGCGGAAGGCGTGTAGACGCCCTGGCGGCGCAGCCCGCGATACAGGAGCGTCGCATTGACGATCGCGGAGAGCCCGGTGGACAGCGCGAGCAGCGCGTGCGGCACCGGAAAGCCGTTCAGGTAGGCCGGCACCACGACCCCCAGGTTGAATGCCATGTTGATGGAGAGCGCGATGATGCCGACCTTGACCGGCGTCTTCGTGTCCTGCCGCGCGAAGTAGCCGGGCGCCAGCACCTTGACCAGCGAGAAGCCCATCAGGCCCAGCGAATAGGCCATCAGCGCGTAGCTGCACATCAATACGTCACGCGCGCTGAAGGCGCCGTAGCCGAACAGTGTCGCGATCAACGGCCCCGACAGCATCAGGAGCCCGACCGCCGCCGGTGTCGCGACGACGACCGTCAGGCGGAGCGCCCAGTCGAGCGTCTGCGTGAATTTCTCCGGCGCCTCGCCGGCATGGTGCGACGAAAGCCCCGGCAGGATCACCGTCGCGAGCGCAATCGAGAACACGCCCATCGGGAATTCGACCAGCCGGTCCGCGTAATACATCCACGAAATGCTGCCGGCCATCAGGAAGGACGCAATCAACGTATCCAGCAGGAGCGAGACCTGTGCGACCGATGAGCCGAAGATGCCGGGCAGCATCAGCCGCGCAATGCGGCGCACGCCCTCGTGCGCCCAGTCCCAGCGCGGCCGCGGCAGCAGTCCCAGCTTGTGCAGGGCCGGGAACTGGGCGACGAGCTGCACGGCGCCCGCGACGAACACGCCGAGCGCGAGCACCAGGCCCGGCTTCGGGAAATACGGCGCGACGAAGCCCGCCGCGATGATCATGACGACGTTCAGCAGGATCTGGTTGAAAGCCGGCACGCCGAAACGGCCGTAACTGTTCAGCACGCCGCTGCCGAGCGCCACCAGCGAAATGAAGAAGAGGTAAGGAAATGTGAAGCGCAGCATTTCGACCGTCAGGTCGAACTGGTCGCCGTCGTCGCGGAATCCGGGCGCGAACAGGAAGGCAAGGACCGGCGCGGCGATGACGCCGATCGCGGTGATCGCAAAAAGCACCGCGCCGAACACGCCGGTGACGCCAGCGATCAATCGCCGTACCTCGGCGTGTTCCTTCCGCACCTTGTACTCGGTGATGACCGGCACGAAGGCTTGCGAGAACGCGCCTTCGGCCGTGAGGCGGCGCAGGAAATTCGGGATCTTGAACGCCACGAGGAAGGCGTCCATCAGGGTCCCGGCGCCGAAAGCCTGCGAATAGACCATGTCGCGGACGACGCCGGAGATCCTGGACAGCAGGGTCAGGGAACCGACAACACCGGTGCTGCGCAGGAAGCCGCGACTCATTGGCCGGGCACTATACCGCGTTGACAAGGGGGCCCCGCATCCGCAGAATGCGCGCCCTTATGGCCAACACCAAATCAGCGGAAAAGCGGGCCCATCAGGCCGCCGCGCGCCGCACCCAAAATGTCACGCAGCGCTCGCAAGTCAGGAGCGCAGTCCGCAAGGTCGTCGCAGCGATCCAGTCCGGAAACAAGGCCGAGGCGACCAAGGCGCTGCTTGCCGCGACCCCGATCATCGACGCGATGGCGCGCAAGAAGATGATCCACCGCAACAAGGCCGCCCGGCACAAGAGCCGCCTCGCCCGCCAGGCCAAGGCGATGGCCGGCAAGTAAGCCACCCTGTCTTTCCAACGAAAAAGCCGGTCGCAGACCGGCTTTTTTTCGCCCGCGATCCACCCGCTATCAGCTGGCGGCGGCGATCGGATGCTGCTCGAGGTGAGTCATCACCGCCTGGCAGAGCTGCTTCGTGCCCGCGCCCGTGACGCCCGAGATCCGGAACACCGGCCCCTTGAAGCGCAGCCGCCGCACGATTTCCTTGCAGCGCTTCGCGCATTCTTCGGGCGGCATCAGGTCAATCTTGTTGAGCACCAGCCAGCGGTCCTTTTTCGCCAGTTCCGGGCTGAATTTCTTGAGCTCACCGACGATCGCCCTCGCGCCCGCAACCGGGTCCGCATCGGGATCGGGCGGCTCGATATCAACCAGATGCAGCAGGATGCGCGTGCGCTGCAGGTGCTTCAGGAAGCGGATGCCGAGGCCCGCGCCTTCCGCGGCGCCTTCGATCAGGCCCGGGATGTCGGCCATCACGAAGCTGCGAAGCGGACCGACCGCGACGACGCCCAACTGTGGATGCAAGGTCGTAAACGGGTATTCAGCGACCTTGGGCCTTGCCGCGGACACTGCGCGAATCAGCGTGGACTTGCCGGCATTGGGGAGGCCCAGGAGCCCGACATCGGCCAGCAGGCGCAGCTCAACGCGCAGGCTCCGCGCCTCGCCCGCAAGTCCCGGCGTGTTCTGGCGCGGCGTGCGATTGATGGAACTCTTGTAGCGCTGGTTGCCCCAGCCACCCTTGCCGCCCTGGGCAACGAGCAGCGTCTGGCCTGCGACCGACAGGTCACCCAGGGTTTCGGAGGTGTCGTCGTCGAACACGACCGTGCCGACCGGCATCGGCACGTAGAGATCGTCGCCACCCTTGCCCGAGCAGTCCTGCCCGCCGCCGGGCTCGCCGTTCTGGGCGCGGAAAGTGCGCTTGATACGGTAATCCACGAGCGTATTGATGCCTTCCTGGGCGCGCAGGTACACGCTGCCGCCATGCCCGCCGTCACCGCCGTCCGGGCCGCCGAAAGGCACGAATTTCTCACGACGAAAGCTGACCGCGCCGCGGCCGCCGTGGCCGGCCATCACTTTCACGATCGCTTCATCGACGAACTTCATGTCTTATGCCGTCCCAATGAAAAACCCCGGCCGGGCCGGGGTCTTTCTTCGATCCTTGCGAGCCCGGCTTACTCCGGCAGTACGCTGACGAAAGTGCGCTTTTCGGCGCCTTTCTTGCGGAACTGCACGCGGCCGGTCTTCTTTGCGAACAGCGTGTGGTCCGTTCCGACGCCGACATTCTCGCCGGCCCGGTAGGGCGTGCCGCGCTGGCGCACCAGGATATTGCCGGCCAGCACCCGCTCGCCGCCGAACTTCTTGACGCCGAGGCGCTTTGACTGCGACTCGCGGCCGTTCTTGGTACTGCCGCCTGCTTTCTTGTGTGCCATTTCGGTCTCCGCTCGCGCTCAGGCTGCCGTGATGCCGGTCACCTTGATCTCGGTGTACGGCTGGCGGTGGCCCTTCTGGCGCAGGTAATGCTTGCGACGGCGGAATTTGGTGATGCCGACCTTGTCTGCCTTGCCGTGCGCCTGGATGGTCGCCATGACCCGGGCACCCGTGACATAAGGCGTGCCGACGGCGACGTCCGCGCCCTCGCCCACCAGCAGGACCTGGTTGAACTCGACCGAGGCACCCGCATCGGCGTCGAGCTTCTCGACGCGCACGATGGTGCCTTCGCTCACCCGGTACTGCTTGCCCCCGGTGGCAATGACGGCGTACATGATTGACTAGACTCCAAAAATGAGCCGGCAATTGTAGTGACCCGGGGGGGTCCGGTCAAACCGGAGCGGCCAATCCCGCATTTCCCGCGGCCACGATTGCCGCTAGGATGCGCGAGCCCCGCCGGGCCACCGGGATGCCATGCAACTCAAGGACATACGAGCCCTGGTCGCGACCGACCTTGCCGAGGTTGACCGGGAGATCCGGCAACAGCTCGCAAGCGACGTCGCGCTCGTCAGCCAGGTCGGCGACTATATCGTCGGCGGCGGCGGCAAGCGCCTGCGGCCGCTCCTGGTCGTGCTGGCTGCGCGCGCCGCGGGCGCGACCAATTCAGCCCACATACCTGCCGCTGCGCTGATCGAATTCATCCACACGGCGACGCTGCTTCACGACGACGTCGTGGACGATTCCGAAAAGCGCCGGGGCCGCGACACCGCGAACGAGACCTTCGGCAATCCCGCCTCCGTGCTGGTCGGCGATTTCCTGTACTCGCGTGCCTTCCAGATGATGGCGGCACTTCAGTCGGCCGAAGTGATTCGCGTCATGGCCGATGCAACCAACACGATTGCTGCCGGCGAAGTGCTGCAGCTGATGCAATCCGGGGACCCGGACACGACGGAAGTGCGCTATCTCGAGGTCATCTATCGGAAGACCGCGCGCCTGTTCGAGGCGGGAGCGCAGATCGCGGCGATCGTCGCGCATGCGCCGCCCGTCATCGAGGCAGCGCTAGCGCGCTACGGAAAGCACCTGGGCATCGCATTCCAGCTGATCGACGACGCGCTCGACTACCGTGGCGACACCGAGGAACTCGGCAAGAATGTCGGCGACGATCTCGCGGAGGGCAAGCCGACGCTGCCCCTGATCCACGCGCTGCGGCACGGCGATGCCGCCACTGCCAAGCTGATCCGCGACGCCATCGAACAGGGTGGCACCGAGGACCAGGCCCCGATCCTCGCCGTCATTGAAAGCACCGGGGGCCTTGATTACACTGCCCGACTCGCTGAAAGCGAGGCGGAACTGGCCCTCGAGGCGTTGGCCCAGATTCCTGCATCGGCTTATCGCGACGCACTCGGGGCACTCGCGCGATTTGCAGTGACCCGAAACGCCTGACCGGCCCGGTTTCCCGCCAATTCGGGGTGTAGCTCAGCCTGGTAGAGCACTACGTTCGGGACGTAGGAGTCGCAGGTTCAAATCCTGTCACCCCGACCAGCTGGTCCTGTTTTAACTAGCGCGGCGGGATTCAACCTTTAGCTCGCCCACACGTCGCCTTTCTTCCCCGGGCTAAAGACTGCGGCCATCGGCACCCACGCAAATGCACATCCCGCGATGACGAATAACAAGACGTGGATGGTAATGCGCATTGAATGACGCCTGACGCTGCGGCTCAGCCGCGCCTGGAAGCTGAACCGAAGCGTCAACTGTAAGGCGTCGGCTGCAGCCGGTTATTCGGCGAGGCGCTTGTCGCACTGCCGGGGTTGGACTTGATGGACTACGGGACTGCCGCCATCCGCAGCCTCTCCAGTGGCCCAGCAAAGTAGGACACGTTGTGAAAGGCTTCCCGGGCGATCGCTTCCGCCACGGCTCTGGCCTGCGCCCCATCACGTCCGAACACAATAATGCGCGTGTTGTGGTCGTTCATCGGCAAGCGCCCATCGTCCTTCGCCTTTTTCACCTCCCCCACGTCCTTGCCAGGCAAAACGCCACTGAGAGGCAGATTGCGGGCGTTCGGGATGGGGTTGGCCGCGAACTCCTCCTGGTCACGGGCGTCAATCCACACCGCGGTCTGATCCTTCTCCCTGACGTATTGCACGCCTTCCGCTTCAATCTCCGTGATCCCCCCGAGGGCCCGCCACACCGGAATACCGAGCTGGTAACGCCGCACGTTCGTATAGCCCGCCGTCAGCAGTTCCTGCGCCAGACGTTTGCTCTTGCCACAGAACGGACCATTGCAGTAGAGCGCAATCGGGGCCGCTTTGTTGTCGTGGACAACACGCCCGACTTCTGCGATGTCTGAGACATACAGGGAGATCGAAACTCCTGGCTTGGCCGACACATTGACGGCACCGGGAATATGACTGACGGCGTACTCGTTGAACGGGCGTGCGTCGAAGACTGTGGCGCTCTTCTCCGCCAGGATCTTTCGCATTTCTTCCGTCGAGAGCTCTGGTGTCTTCTGGTCAGGCTCCATCAGGGTGGCCTGCTGGATGTTCATGACCGCTTGGCTGCTGGCGTACGGTGCCCAGACGCCCAGCGCCAGCCACAAAATGGGTACCACTCTCCATACGGGAGAGAATGTCGCTTTCATTTTTCTTTCTCCTTCAGTCGTGAGATGGTGATGGATACCATACCGCGGCACCACAATTGAACATCATCAATGATGTGATGTTTTACGCCATTTCGGCGTACCAGTCACAGGCCAACTCGGGGCGATCAGGGGAGACCGGATCGGACTCCCCTGCTTCACCCGGACCCTGATAGCCTGCGCCGGAACAGCGGTAATCGCCTCACCCCGACCATGATTGAGGCTGCCGAAGCAGCCTGGTTACTGGATCAGCCCTGCAAAGAATTCCGGCTTCATCGCAATGACCAATGCGATCATGCCGCCGATGGCCAAACCCAGAAGCGTGCCGGCAGCTACTCCGCGCCAAAGCACTTTTTGTTCGCTGGTCGTCATTTCAACCTCCCAAAGGCGGGGCAAAAGGGACTGCGGGTAGGCTTTCACCCCGACCACTACCGAGCGCCCCTGCGCTCACCGGCCGACCCTGGGCTTCGGTACCTTCACACCATACTTCTTCAGCAAGTCGTTGACCGCTTCCCGAAGGTACTCCGCAAGCGGCACGCGCGTTTCCTTGCTCAACCGGCGCAGGGCATCGTGTTGCGGACGATCGAAATAGACGCCCGTGAATACGCGCTTTTCCGGGTCTTTCTTTTGCGGCATCTTCTTCACTCTATTACCATGATTGCAGGAGGACAATCGCATGATTCTCGGAATGTCCGTCGCCACCTTCACGCAATTGCACGTGATCATCAGCCTGGTCGTCCTTGCCGCCGCCCTTTACGCCCTCTACGCGCGCCGGCTCGCCGGTGCCTGGCGCTGGATTTATGTCGTGACCGCGGTCGCCGCCCTGTACTTCAATGTCTTCGTCCTGGTCGTGCAGTCATTCCAGAAGATCCCGTTCTTCAACGCGCTCGCACCGACCCAGACCGAGCCTCCCTTCGCGATTGCCCAGCTCCTGACCCTCGGCATCTTCATCCTGTTCGGAATCGTGGGCGTGCGGCGCTTCAGGGCTTGATGAAACTCATGCTGTGACTGGAAGTCGAAGCACCATGAATCGCTTCATCGCAAAGTTGCTTGGATCGCTCGTTTTGGCGCTTCCGGTTGCCGCCGTGGCCGCCCCGGCCTGGACCGAGGGCGTGCATTACGAGCGGCTGGTTCCGGAACAGCATACGAACGTGCCGGCCGGAAAGGTCGAGGTTCTGGAAGTGTTCTCCTACGCCTGCATCGCCTGCAATCGCTTCCAGCCCGTGCTGGAACAGCTGAAGCAGAGCCTGCCGCTGAATGCGCAGATGGCATTCCTGCCCGCCTCGTTCAATCCGGGCGAAGACTGGCCGATGTTCCAGCGCTCATATTTCGCCGCGAAGGCCCTCGGCGTCGCGGAACGCACGCACCAGGCGATGTACGACGCGATCTGGAAGACCGGCGAACTCGCGATCAGCGATCCGGTCACGCGCCGGCTGAAGAATCCCATGCCGTCCCTCGAGGATGCCGCCCGATTCTACGCAAGCGCGGCCGGCGTGAAGCCTGAGACGTTTCTGGCCACGGCGAATTCATTCAGCGTGGGCCTGAAGATGCAGGTGGCGGACCAGCTGATCGTCGCCATGAAGGTGGACAGCACACCGTCCATCATCGTCAAGGGAAAGTACCGCCTGCGGATGGAATCGCTGCGCAGCGCCGATGAAGTGATCGGGCTCGTCAATTATCTCGTCGCGAAGGAAAGCGCCCCGTGACATCCTTCGGAGCCGTCACTCGCTGAGCAGCTCGTCGATGCGCCCCTCGATTTCGAGCGCTCGCCTGTCCCCGGCATGCGTCTCGCCGGCGAACCGATAGCGCAAGCGCCCGCGCTTGTCGACCAGATAGAAGGCCGGCCAGTACTCATTGCCGATCGCGTTCCAATAGGAAAAATCATTGTCGATCATCACCGGATGATCGAGCTTGAATTCGCGCACCTTCGACGCGACCGATTGCGGCACGCGCTCGTTCTGGAACTCCGGGGAATGCACGCCGATCACCTGGAGCCCGCGGCCGGCAAACTGATCATGCAATCCGTTGAGCCAGGGGAAGGAGCGGTAGCAGTTCCAGCAGTCGAAGGTCCAGAAGTCGATCAGGACCACGCTGCCATGCAGTGCCTGGAGCGACAGCGGCTCCGAATTGATCCAGTCGGCCTTCGCCGCGTGTGTGAACTCGGGGGCCGCTGTGCCGACATCAGGTTGCCGAGTGGACGGCTGCTCAGCTGAAGCCAGCATGATCCCGGCGAGTGCAGCCAACGGGATGGCAAGCCACCTCATTGCAGGCCGAGCGCGAGCGAACAAGCCGCGACTTCGTCGAGCGCTTGAGTGGATTTTCCGGCCGCAGCGCGCCACGCGGATCCCAGGTTTTTCTCGAGGACCGCTTCCACGCTCCGCCGCATGCGCTCTTCGGCCGGACGACGCCGCCCTTCTCCATGGGCATCGTGGGCAGCATCGGAGCAGACGGCGATCCGGGCTGCGACATCGAAGTGCCGGTCCTCGCAGGCGAGGAATGCCATGGCATCGAGCACCGAGTACAGCTTGCTGGTGTCGAGTCGCATCGCCAGATCGTACAATTCGGCGCCGGTCGCGCGCGCTTCGTCGGTCTCGCCGGCCAGGAGCAGCGCGCTGAAAATCATCACCAGCAGCTCGAATCGTGTCTCGCGGCGACCCAGGTGGCGCAGGCTGATGGCGAGCGGTCGTCCCAGCTGCAATGCCGCGGCGGTGTCGCCACTGGCGATGTCCAGCTCGACGATGTTGACGGTCGCCACGAGCGCCTGGCGCTCGCTGGTTGTCAGCGCGAGTTTCATCGCGCGCAGGTACGCAGCCCGGGACTCCACGTACTGCCCGGCGCTCATCAGCAACGCGCCCTCCGTCAATGCGCCGTGGGCCAGCAGTCGCGACGGCCACGTGGGGTCTTCCAGGCGCCGTGCGGCGTCGAATTTCCTGCGCGCTGCCGCGGCGTCTGCATACGAGTTGAAGGCCAGCAGCATCAGGGCGTAGTAGTGGGAACGCGTGTCGCTGGTCGCCGCGTGCATCGCAGCCGCGAGCTCCGCGGCATAGCGCGCGCGGTCGGATTGGCGCGTCGAGTCGTAGGTTGCGATGGCTTCCCAGAACCGGCCCACGCGTTCGCGCGACAGTGAATCGGTGAGGATCGCCAGCACCTGCTCGTAGCGCTTGCGGCCTTCTGCATAGAGATCGGTCTCGACGAACAAGGGCCAGGCCGAGCCGTACAAGGCGACGCCGAGCGCGTGGTCGTTGTCCGTCGCCCAGTCGATCGCCGCGCGCACGTTGTCGAGTTCCGGCTCGTAGCGATGCAGCCAGATCGCCTCATCGAGCGACCAGTACTCCTGGTACGCCAGGTCGAGCTGCTCGAGCATCGTGGCGGCTATTCGCGCACGGGCGGCCTCCAGTTCACCACTGGCGGCAAGCTTCCCGAGCGCATAGAAACGCGCGCTCTCGAGCAGCGTGTAGCGCGGTGGATCGACGCCGAGCGCCGTCACGAGCGACCGGTCCACGAGCCGCCCGATCAGGTCGATGGCCTCGGTTGTGTCGATCGTTTCATCCGCGACACAGTGCGCGGCGGTCTTCAGCGAAAAGCTGCCCGCAAATGTGCCGAGCCGGCTGAAGACCTGCTGCTCCGATGCCGTCAGCAGTCCGTAGCTCCAGTCGAATGCGGCGTGCAGGGCGCCATGGCGCTGATCAGCCGGCTGGCCACCGGCTTTCAACAGCCGGAATCTGTCGCCGAGTCGCTCGAGCAGGGCGGCGAGCCCCAGCGACGGAACGCGCGCGGCGGCGAGCTCGAGCGCGAGTGGAATTCCGTCGAGCCTGCGGCAGATCTCGGCGACCAGCGGCGTATTGGCGGAGTTCAGCTCGAAACGCCGGTCCGCCGCCGCCGCCCGATGCGCGAACATGGCAACGGCCGCGTAACCCGCGGCCTGCGCATCCGGTGTGCCGGGCTCGGGAACCGGCAGCACCGACAGCCGATAAACCGTTTCTCCGGCGATTCCGAGCGGCGCCTGGCTGGTCACCAGCGCGCGCACTCCCCGCGTCTGCGATACGAGTCCGGCGAGAGGCTTCACGAGTGCATCGCCGATGTGCTCCGCGCCGTCCAGGATCAGGAGCAACGGCACGCTTTCGAGTGCCTGGTGCAGCGCCGTGAATCCGTCAATGCCGTCCGGCAGCGAGAGCCCCAGCGCAAGGGCGATCGCGGAAGGCACGTGCTGGGCCTCCGGCAGGGACTCGAGCGATACCCACGCGACGGCGGGCCCGGGACTCTCGGATCTGCGCGCCAGTATTTCGCGGGCGAGCCGGGTCTTCCCGACGCCAGCGATGCCGACGATCGTCACCATGTAGGAGCGATCGAGCGCCACATCGAGTTCACGCAAGTCCTCTTCGCGGCCGACCAGCGGACCGAGCCGCGCTGGCCAGGCGCGGCGCGACACCGTGAGTGGAGCCTGCCGCTCCGTCGCGACCGTTATTGGAACTTCCGCGGCCGCGTCGAGCGGCGAGACTTCGAGTTCAAGACGGTAACCGAACCCGGGCACCGTGCGGATCGCGCCGGCGCCGAGGATGCGGCGCAGGCTCGCAATCTGCGCGGGGAGATTGTTCTCGTCGACGATGACGCGCGGCCAGACGCGCTCCAGCAGGGTTGCCTTGGTCACCAGCCGGCCATGATGTTCGACGAGGACGAGCAACAGGTCGAACGCGCGCGCGCCGAGTTCCACCGGCTTTCCGTCCGCGCACAATTTTCGTTCCGACGGGAACAGATCAAGGCTGCCGACGCGTATCCGGTCCATACGCGAAATTATCACCGCGATAGCGAATATTCATGAAAATTTCAAGCGCGATTCAAGACGTGGCAGGCGAGACAGTGAATCCTGCATGCGACTGTTGTTCCACCACCAACCTTGGAGACGACGATGAAAGCACTCATTGCACTCCTGTCAGTCCTGCTCATTGCGCCGGCCCTTGCGGATGCCCCCGACCATGCGGCGGCTCATCGCTATCTGATCGAGCGCACCTTCCCGCCCGGCGCGCTCGACGGCCTCGACACAGCCGGAAAGACCAGGATCAACTCGACGAACGCCGAATTCGGCGTGCGCTGGGTGACGTCCTACGCCAATGCCGACAAGACGAAGACCTTCTGCATCTATGAAGGCCCGACCGAGGCCGCAGTGCGCGAAGCCGCGGCTGCCAACGGCATCCCCGTCGACAGCGTGACGGAGGTTCCCGAGACGCTGTCGCCCGAGTAAGCGCAACTGGCCGCAGGGCCGCGGCACCGACGCGACCCTGCGGTCATCCTAACTTGTTGATTAATATAGTATTATTCTGCCGGGCTGCCCGGCGCCGAACTTTCAGAATTATTTCATCCGGGCTTCAAGACTCAGCCCGCCAAACAGGAGATCCTGTCCTTGAACGTTCCAGCCAACAATTCGACAGAGGAGAATGCCGTGCCGAAGTTTGTCATCGAGAGGGAAATTCCGGGCGCGGGCAAGATGACCCCCGCCGATCTCAAGGCTATCTCGAAGAAGTCCTGTGGCGTGCTCAGCAGCCTCGGACCCAGCGTGCAGTGGATCCAGAGCTATGTCACCGCCGACAAGATTTATTGCGTGTACCACGCGACCGACGAATCGCTGGTGCGGCGCCACGCAGAACTCGGCGGTTTTCCCGCCAACAAGATCGCGATGGTGGCGAATGTCATCGATCCTGCGACGGCGGAATAGCGCGCCGCGTATCAGTCGCGTCAGAGTCCCGTGGCTTTGAGGAACTCCGCCATGGACGCCGGGTCCACGCGCCACGGCTGGTAGGTCGTCAGCTGTTCTTCGTCACCCAAGAGCGCAACGGATGCAGGTGCAGCCGCGGTCAGCTGGGCGAGTTGCGCCGTCGAGAGTGGATACCATGCCTCGGTGAACTTGGTCCCGGCATCGATGAATACGGGATCGGTCAGGCCGACGGCCGATCGGCCCTTGCTTGACGCGGGCATCTCGAGTTTCGAGTCAGCCCAGACCAGGCGCACCTTGTCAGGCTGTAAGGGAGCCGGTTGGCCCGGAAGCACGCTGCGATCGATCGTGCTCCAGGCGACGATGCCGAGCCAGTACGCGCGCGTGCCGGATCGATTCGTCTCGACCAGGCCGACATTCAGGTAATCGCGCGCATTGGCGGCGAGCATCGGAACGTCGCGGGAATAGATCCACGGCTCGGCCATGATGGTGACATTGACCGCGGTATTCGGATCGAGGCGCTCTTCAGGCCAGAGATCGGGTTTCGCTGTGCAACCCGCTATGGCGAGGGCCACCAGCAGGACGATCCCCGGTGTTATGCGTGGTTCAGAAGCCGACGCGATAGCCAAGGCTGAACCAGTAGCGATTCGATTTTTCCTGGTCCACCACGAGTTCACGTGACATCCACTCGCCGCCCGCCTCGAACTCGATTGTACTGCGATCCGAGTGCCAGTCGACGCGCAATGCGGGGCTTGCCAGCCACTGGGTCGTGCCATCCGCACTGAATTCGCGATAGTCGAAGCGCAGCCGCGGCCCGGCACGCAGCCGGCCCCACAACGGGAAGCGCGAGCTCAGCGACAGGGACGAGGTCCTGGCGAGGCCGCCGTCGGAGAATCGCAGGCCGAGGATGGACACGTCGCCGGAGCGCAGCAGGCTGTTGGCGATGAGCTGCGCACCGAAGCTCAGTTCCGTGCCGGTCGCCGGAATCGCTTCGACGCCACCCGACGCCGGCATTTCTGACATGCGCGTCGCTCCGACATCGGCGATCCACTGAAATCGCTCGCCCAGCGGGCGTGACACGCCGAGGGACACGGTGTCGACGTCAGCTGTGCGGTCCTCGGCCAGCAAGCGGACCGCGGGCTCGCCGATCTGCGCCACCAGTTCGCCGAGCGTCTGGACGGCCTGGCCGGCCATCGCGTTGCGCGTCGTCAGGAACGGGCTCTTGCGATGATCGAGCGTGCCGGTGATGGTCCAGCGCCCGGGCAGCTCGAAGTTGCCGAGCAGCATCACCATATTGAGGGCAGCGTAGTCGATGTCGTAGTCCACCAGGCCAACGACCGTCCGGCCCGGCCTGAACCAGCGCAACTCGCTGCCGACCGCCCGGCGATCGGAGACGCCGTCATAGGTCTGGTCGATCACGAACGGGCTGATTTCGAGGCCGTCGATCCAGCCCGACCAGTTGGCGCTCAGGCTGACGAACTGCCGATCGGTCGAAAAGGAGTCGGTCGTCGTCTCAAGGGGACTGCCCGCCATGAGGTTCAGCCGCAACGACGGAGTTGTGCGCCAGCCCAACAAAAGCCCGTCGAAGCTGCCGAGAACTCCGCCGCTGTGCTTGGATTGCCGGCCCAGCCGCGCGTTGAGGTCGAAACGGCGATCGTTCAGTTCCGCGTAGGCAGTGCTCACCCGGGTCTGGCTACCAGCTCCGTCCGGCAGCAGGTCATACAGGTAGCCCGCATTGACACGCGCCTGGAGGTCGAATCGCTCGCCGCGGCCACGCAGCGAGAAATCCCCGTCGGTGATGACCATCGACTGGCTGGTGAAATTCGTTGTCGTGTCCGCGGTGTCGAGCGAAGTCGAGTCGTAGCGGTATTCCTGCGCCCAGCCGCCGAAACTCGACCAAACCATGCCGCCCTCGCGCTGCTTCCCGACGGCAGCGACCTTCGGCCGCGAATCCAGGGTCGTCAGCGCCGAGAGTCGCTGGCCCACGCGGGCCACCGCCGGACCTTCTGGATAGCGGCGCATGTATTCCTCATATTCGGCCTTCGCTTGCGCGAGCTGGCCATTGCGCTCGCGGGCCAGGCCCAGGAGCTCCTGCGCCTCCGCGCGTCGCGGGTGCTCGGGATATTCGATCAGCCGGGTCAGCAGGCGGATCGCGGTCGGATTGTCGCTCGCGTCGAAGGCGGTCTTCGCCTCGATCCACTGCGCCTCCAGGACCTCGGCCGTGGGCAAGGACCGGGCCGGCGCCGGTGCGGGTGCGGTCCTGCGGGGTGCCTGCGCCAAGGCGCGCGACAACGTCACCTGGCCGATGACCGCAACCTCCAGACCGAGGAAATCAGGCGATGGCCGCACAGACACGTCGACCGGCGAGCTGAACGACATCGTCAGCACCAGCGCCGTGCCGACCGGCTCGAGTCGCACGTCGCCGAGTCCGGCGGCATTGCCGCCCTGCGCGCGTAACGCACTGTCCACGATATCCGTCGGCAGGCAGCCGGGCAGCGGCACCAGGCTGATGCGAAGCTCGGTTGCGCTGGTGGCTGGAAAGTGGCTCGAATAGCGCAGCGGGCAGCCGAAGCGGACGGAAACGCGCGCGCCGTTCCCCTGAGGGACGACGTCGACCTGCTCGAGGACCCGCCCGGCAATGTCCGTGCCGTCGTCGGCCATGGCGACACCGAAGAAGCCGGCCAACAGAATTGCCAGCAGCATGGGCCCAATGCGCATGTCAGAAGCTGCCATTCGGTCGATGCTGCGGACCATTGCGCGTCCTGGAAATCGTCGTCAGCGTCGCGTCGGTGTACGTGTGGCACGCACCGGCGCAGTTACGCAACTCCGAAACCGTGTACCGGACACCCTGGTCCGTCTTCTTGTGCGGATCGGACTTGTAGTCGCCGGCATGACAGCCCGCGCAGTCCGGCTGGTACGTCGGCGTCCTCCACGTCACGGCATCGCGGTTGGTCGTGTGGCAGTCGAGGCACGTGACCGAGGTGCGGTGGTTGCCCGGGTAGTTCGGTGACAGGTGGTTGTGTGTCACCGGCGTCCAGGCGGTCGTCCTGTGACACTGATCGCATTCGAGGCTGGTCAGCCAGTGATTGGCCGGCTTGCCGGTCGCACTGGTGCCGTTATGGCACTGCGAGCAGGTGCCGGGCGCCACGTTGGCATGGTCGAAGCGCGCCGGCAGCCATGCGATGGTCGAGTGACAGGCATCGCAGCTCGAGGACGTCACGATATGCGTCGGCGTCTTGCCTGTCGCGCGCACGCCGTCATGGCACTGGGCGCAGGTGCCCGGTACAACGCCTGTGTGATCGAAGCGCGCCGGCAGCCACGCCGATGTCATGTGGCAGTTGTCGCAGGCGAGTGTCGTCGGCACGTGGTTGGCCGGCTTGCCGATCGCCGTCGTGCCATTGTGGCAACTGGCGCAGGTGCCGAGCACTTCGGCGTGGTCGACCCGGATTGCCGGTGTCCATGTGCTCGTGTTGTGGCAGGCATCGCAGGCATTGGTAGTACTGATGTGCTGCGCACTCTTGCCAGTCGCCTGCGTTCCGTTGTGGCACTGGAAGCAAGTGCCGGGAGCGACGCCCGAATGGTCGAATCGCGCCGGCATCCACGCCGAAGTGACATGGCAGTTGTCGCACTCGAATGTCGTCGCGATGTGCGTCGCGCTCTTGCCGGTCGCCGTCGTGCCGTTGTGACAGCTCGAGCAGCTGCCGAGCACTTCGGAATGGTCGACACGGATTGCCGGTGTCCATGCAGTCGTGTTGTGGCAGGCATCGCAGGCATTGGTCGTGTTGATGTGTTGGGCGTTCTTGCCCGTCGCCGTCGTGCCGTTGTGACACTGGAAGCAGGTGCCCGGCGCCACGGTCGCGTGGCTGAACTGCGCCGGCAGCCAGGCCGTGGTGTTGTGGCAGGCATCGCAGCTTGCTGTCGTCACGATGTGCGTTGGCGTCTTGCCGGTGGCGCTGACGCCGTCATGGCACTGGGCGCAGGTGCCCGGTGCGACGGTTGCATGGCTGAACTGCGCCGGCAACCAGGCAATGGTCGAGTGGCAGGCGTCACAGCTTGCTGATGTGACGATGTGCGTGGGCGTCTTGCCGGTAGAGCGCACGCCGTCATGGCAAGTGGCGCAGGTCCCGGGCACGACGCCGTTGTGCGTGAAACGGGCTGGCAGCCAGGCCGTGGTCGTGTGGCAGTTGTCGCACTGCTGTGTCGTCGGTATGTGATTGGGCGTCTTGCCGCTTGCCTTCGTGCCGTTGTGGCAGCTCGTGCAGGTGCCCATGACTTCCGCATGGTCGACGCGCGTCACCGGGGTCCAGACCGCCGTCGAGTGGCACGCATCGCAGGCCGTGGTCGTCGTGATGTGCTGCGCATTCCTGCCAGTTGCGCGCACGCCGTCATGGCACTGGATGCAAGTGCCGGGGGCAACGCCCGTATGGTCGAACAGCGCCGGCCGCCAGACGGTGGTGCCATGGCAGTTGTCGCACTCCAGGGTGGTCGGGATGTGCGCCGGACTCTTGCCGGTCGCCGTCGTGCCGTTATGGCAGCTCGTGCAGGTACCCATGACTTGGGAATGGTCGACTCGAATCGCTGGAGTCCAGGCAGTCGTGTTGTGGCAGGCGTCGCAGGTATTGGTCGTATTGATGTGCGTTGCGTTCTTGCCGGTCGTCTGCACGCCATCGTGGCACCGGATGCAGGTGCCCGCCGCGATGCCGGCGTGGCTGAATTGCGCAGGCTGCCACGCGCTGGTCACGTGGCAGGTGTCGCATTCCATCGTCGTCAGGACGTGCGTCGCGCTCTTTCCAGTCGCCGTCGTGCCGTTATGGCAGTTGGAGCAGGTGCCCATGACCTCCGCATGATCGACGCGCGTCACCGGCGTCCAGACGGTGGTGGAATGGCAGGCGTCGCAGTTGCTTGTCGAACTGATGTGCTGCGGGCCCTTTCCGGTTGCATTGACGCCGTCGTGACACTGGATGCAGGTGCCGGGCTGGACTCGGGAATGATCAAACAGCGCCGGCGTCCACCCCGTCGTGCGGTGGCAGGCGTCGCAGTTCAGCGTGGTGGGGACGTGGCCGATCGGCTTGGTGACGGCCTGCACGCCGTTGTGGCAGTTGGCGCAGCTGCCGCGCACCTCACCGTGGTCGAAGTGCGCTGCCGGCACGAAGGCCGAAGTCGAATGGCACTGGCCGCAATTCTCGGAGCTGACCACGTGCGTTGCGGGCTTGGAGGTCGAGCGAATCCGGCTGCCCGGTGCGTGGCACGCGACGCATTCCCGGGGCGTGCCCTTGAAGACCGAGTCCACGTGGCACGATTCACAGCCCACGATCCGGTGCTGTCCCGTAAGCTCGAACCCGGTCGTCAGGTGATCGAATGCCGGTGGTGTCGCGGCTGCGAATGCGAGGCCCGGCGAGGCCAGCAGCAGCACCGCGAAAAACCTGATCAGCGTCCTCGAAAGCTTGTTCATGGAGCTTCTCGTTGTCGCTAATGCATCTGTGCGCGGTCGAATGACTCGGTCCCGTGGCAGCGGCCGCAATCAGCGTCGAACTGGCCGTCATGCACGTCGTCGGCGCGGTGGCAGCTGATGCAATCGCGCGCCAGGGTCAAGTCATGGTCGGGCTTGCGGTGGCAGTCGCGGCAACCGAGGCGCGCATGCGCGCCCGTAAGCGCGAAATGCGTCGTGCCGTGGTCGAACTGCCAGAAATCCCAGCCATTCGGGTTATGGCAGGACCCGCAGTCTTCCTTGAGCTTGCCCTTGTGCACGTCCTTGGCCCTGTGGCAGGCAAAGCACCGGTCCGGCGCATCGCGATAGGCGCGGCTTGCGTGGCATTCCTCGCAGGGAACGTTCACGTGCAGGCCCACCAGCGGAAATTTCGAGAGGTCGTGGTCGAACTTCACCTGATCGCGCCAGCCGGTTTCCTTGTGGCAGTTCTGGCAGTCGCGACCCATCGAGGTCTTATGCACGTCATTGACTTCATGGCAGCCGACGCAGTCCTTGGCCATCTGCTGCTGCTTGAGCACGCCCGTGTGGCAGGCATGGCATTCGAGCATTGCGTGCGCCCCGCGGAGCGCAAACTTGGCACGCTTCTCGTGATCAAATGCTGCAATCGGCCACTGGTCCTGTTCATGACAGTCGGCACAGGCGGTGGCGAACCGCCCCGCGTGGGGATCGCTGGCCGCATGGCAACCGTTGCATTCCCTCGGAAGCTCCGCCTTCAGGTCGCCGCCGCGATGGCAGCTGTCGCAGGCGAGCCTGGCATGCTTTCCGAGCAGCGCGTATCCGCTCGCCTTCATGTGGTCGAAACGCGTCTTCTTCCAGCTGACGGTCCCATGGCAACTCGCGCAGTCCGGCCCGCGGGATCCATGATGGACGTCGTCAGACGCGTGGCAGTCCACGCAACGGCCCGGCGCGCCCTTGAATGTCGGGTCGCGATGGCAGGCAAAACAGGCGACCTTGGCGTGCGCGTTCTCGAGCGGGAATCGCGTTTTCGCATGGTCGAACTTCGTCGTCTTGAAGCGTGCCGTGTCATGGCAGTCGGCGCAGTCCGTTCCGAGCTTGCCGTCATGTGCATCGTCGTCGCGGTGGCAGTCGATGCAGGCGCGCGGCGCCTCCCGGAATTTCTTGCCGCCCTTGTGGCAGCTCGCGCAGCTCACGGAGGCGTGCGCCCCGGCCAGCGGAAAATCGGTCCGCGCATGGTCGAACGCTTCCGGTGCGAAGCCGACGGTATCGGCGCCCCGTCCCTTGTGCTCGGTGTGGCAGGTATTGCACTGCGCGGTCGCCGCCGCACGGCCATGGAATCCTGATTTCCTCGCGACGTCGCTGGCTACCTCCTTGTGGCAATCGAGGCACAACTGGCGCTGCCGGGGCTTGTCGGTTCGATCATGGCACTTGTCGCACTGAGCCTCGATGTCCGCATGTGCGCGCGCAAGCTCGCCCGGCATCAGCAGCTTTTCGAGCTGCGTGGCGTGAGACGGAAGCGCCAGTGTCGCAAGCCCCAATGTCATTGCTAGTCCAATCCCCCTCGCCGCGCGCACGTCAGTACACGTGCACCGCGACGACGTGCACAACACCCACGATCACGAGCATGAAGAACAACGGCAGGTGCAGGACGTGCCAGGCCGCAAACAACTTTTCCGATGCCTCGAACTCGGCAACGCGCCGCGCGGCCAACAGCCGCGTCGATATGTAGCCGCTGGCGACCTGCGTGAATCGTTCGCATTCCTGGCGCAGGACCGGGGAGCGGGTCGCCGCCATGGCAACCGCGCTCCTCACAAGGCGCGCAAGACGCCGCTTTTCGCCCCGCTGTCGCAGCGCCGCCAGCACCGGCCGGATCACGAGTGGTGCGGGCGCGCCGATATGCTTTTCAGCGAGCTCAACCGCGTCCATCAGCCCCGGCAGCATCTTCAGCGCCCCGGATTGCTGGCGCAGGTTCTCGGCATCGCTCGCCAGCTCCCGCAATGTTGCACGCTGGCCGTAGAGGCCGTGGTGGATGCGGGTATACAGGTAGCGGCCGACCAGCCCGCTGCTGGACACAACCAGCATGCAAAAGAGCGCGACATTGCTGTTGGTTGCACCGAGGCTGAAATTCGAGTGGTACAGGATCGCGAGCGGACCGAGGATTCCCAGCACCATGTGGATCCTGAACCAGACCTTCACGCTCCCGATCACCGCGAGGGAAGGCATGCGCTTGCGCGCCGGATAGATCAGGAGGGCCAGCATCATTGAGCCGCCGATGATTCCGAGTACATAGCCGAACCCGTCCTGCGGCGACAGGTAAATCTCGGTCGGGACCATGTAGCCCGCGACGATCGCGGCCAGCGACAGCCACAGGCCGACGTGCGACGGCCTCGGCAGCCGACGGGACTCCGTAACTTCGCCGCGCGCCAGCTTGCGCGATTGGTCAGACTCCGGGCGAGGTTGCCTGGGCGTCCCGGCAGTTGCGGGGCGTGGCGGCCTGGGTGTACCGACAGTTTCGGGTCGCGCCAGCTTCGCCGCTCCGGTGGCGTCGGGGCGTGCTGCTATTTCTGTGACGGCTGCCATCAGGATCCCTGCCCTTTGGAATCGCGCGAAGCGGCTGCCAGGTTATCTGCTTCTATGATGTTGGCCGCGATCACCCGCGCGTCTGCGGAGTCCTGCGCCACCAGCGAATGCAGCTCGCGCCAGGTGGCGGCAGCAGTCGCAAAATGCTGTTCCTGCAATTCGAGGCTGGCCCGCAACCATAGGGCCTTGAGATGCCGGGGATCTATTGCAAGTGCATGCATGATCGCGTCGCGGCCCCTGGTGAGGTCATTGCCAGCCGCAGAAGCTGCGCTGTCCGCGAGATCGGCCCAGGCGTCCGCATCCATCGGGTTCGCCTTCACGGCCTGCTCGTACAATGCCTGCGCCTCTGCGAACCGTCGCTGCACGCGCAACTTCTGCCCCGCGAGCGCCAGTTGGCGGCCAGCTTCCTGGCCGCCCGCCGCCACGCCCATGCCGCCATGTGGAGTGCTCGTCACCGCCGAACGATTCAAGGCGGCCGCCGCCTCGACAATCCACGGGCTAGGTGCAACGGCCGACTCATTCCAAGGTCGGAACCAAAGGACTCCGGCGACCAGACAAACGGCCGGCCCCGCGATCAGCATGAATCTGGCGTACTTCACATATTTCACGGAATTAAGCTATGAGCGTTAGTATCCTTGCGGGCAGGCAGCCGTACCTGATTGTGCTGTCGCAAAAGCGAGACAAGCAATACTGGAAAAGGCGTACTTGGAGCGTCCATGTTCCTGAAGCGTATGGATGTGTGATCCGTCGCAAGTAACCACCGACATCGAATTGACATGCTACGAGCCGTAGCGCCAGCTTGGGGATGTGGCGCGGCGCGTGCCTCGCTGCAAGCCACACTGCAGGCCTAATGGACCTACTCGTCTACCTGGTGCCCATTGCGATCGCCCTGGCGGTCTATTCCTGGCGGCGTCACCGCCTGCACCATCGCAACCTGCGCATCCATGAGGAAGCCATGCAGGCCGGTCTTGGGGAGCCGGCCTCGCTGCATCCGGTCATCGATCAGGTGACCTGCATTGGTTGCGGCTCCTGCGTCAAGGCCTGCCCCGAACAAGAAGAGCACGCTGTTCTGGGACTGATCAGTGGGAAAGCCCAGTTGATCAGCCCTTCCGAGTGCATCGGCCACGGGGCCTGCCGCAGCTCCTGCCCGGTCGGTGCAATCCAGCTGGTTTTCGGCACGGCCAAGCGCGGGGTGGACCTGCCGCGGGTGACGCCATGGTTCGAGACCAATGTTCCCGGGATTTTTGTCGCAGGCGAGCTGGGCGGAATGGGATTGATTCGCAATGCAGTCGAACAAGGCCAGCAGGCGGTCACCCAGATCCACACCCGCCGCCCCGGCAACGGCAAGGATCTGGATGTCGTCATCATCGGCGCCGGACCCGCCGGGTTTGCAGGCTCGCTCGCAGCACTGGAACGGCGCATGCGTTTCAAGACGCTCGAGCAGGAATCGCTGGGCGGCTGCGTGTTCCAGTACCCGCGCGGAAAGATTGTGATGACGCAGCCGGCGCATCTGCCGATCGTGGGTGACTTCAAGCTGCGCAACACGAGCAAGGAGGCTCTCCTCGATTTGTGGCGCAGCATCGAGAAAAAGGTCAACCTGAAGATCAGCTACCGTGAGCGCGTCGAAGCAATCGAGCGGACAGGCAATGGGTTCATTGTGCGCAGCACGGGTGGTGAATACCGTACGCAGAGTGTCCTGCTCGCGATCGGGCGACGCGGCACGCCGCGCAAGCTTGGCGTTGCCGGCGAGGATCTGCCGAAAGTGACGTACCGCCTGATCGAGCCGGAGCAATACGCCGGTCAGCGGGTACTGGTCGTCGGTGGCGGCGACAGCGCACTGGAAGCTGCCGCCAGCATCGCCGAGGTCGGCGAGCGCGGCAGAGTCATACTGTCATATCGCGGCGATGCCTTCGGCCGTGCGAAGACGCGCAACCGCGAGCGCGTCGCGGCAGCCGAGCAAAGCGGTAGGCTGAAAGTGATGCTCAAATCCCAGGTCCAGTCGATCGAACCCGGGTCCGTCGAACTGCAGGCAGACGGCGTTGTGCGCACGATCGAGAATGACGCCGTGATCATCAGCGCCGGCGGCATCCTGCCGACCGATTTCCTGCGCTCGGTCGGCATCGAGATCGAGACCAAGTACGGCACCGCGTGAAGCGCTTCGCCGCTATATTCCTGGCATTCACTCTGTTCGCGAATGCTGGGCCAACGCGGGCCGCCGAACTGGAACCTGCGCGCGATGCCATCCGCCGGCATGAATACGAGCGCGCTGCCGCCCTGTTGGGTCCCTTCGCCGCAGCCGGCGATGCGGAAGCGTCATTCCTGCTGTCACAGCTGTCGCGCTACGGCCGCGGAGTCGCGCGCGATCTTCCCCAGGCCTGCCGCTTGCTGGAAAGCGCCGCCACGACCGGCCATGCGCGCGCAGCTGGCAGCCTTGCCGCGATGCTCGAGTCGGGCGAATGCACGGCTTCGGCGCGAAAACCGGAGGAATGGCGCGCGGCGGCACGTGCCGCCGGCTATTCACCGCCAGCTGCATCGACGAACCAGTCAGAGGGTGAAGCCGCACCGCGACCCGAGCAGTTGCTGAGGGCGGCACGGGCCGGTGATCTTCCCGAGGTCCGTCGCCTGCTTGCGACGCAGCCAATTGACTTCACAGACGAATTTGGCCGCACGCCGGTCATGCTGGCGATCGAGGCGGAAAAGCCGGTGGTCGCGCGCGAACTCGTGGACCGTGGAGCGTCGCTGACCAAGTCAGACAGGAATGGCGACACGCCCCTGCTTCTCGCCGCGCGCAGCGGCGACAAGGTACTGCTGTCGCTGCTGATTTCCCGCGGCGCACCCGTCGATGCGGCCAATCGATCGGGCACGACGCCATTGATGCTTGCGGCGGGCGCCGGCTCGCGCGAATTGTGCGATCAACTGCTCGTTGCCGGCGCCAGCCGCGATTTGCTTGATACCGCCGGCCTTCGCGCCGGGGATTATGCGGCGCGCGCCGGCCACTCGGATCTTGCCCGGCAGCTCGGCGTCGAGGCCAAGCGTGCTGCCACCGGCCCATCCCGCGTTGCCGCCCTGAATGCGGGCCAGACAGCATTGATGATCGCCGCGGAGAGCGGCGACATCGCGTCGCTCGGCAAGCGCCTGGCAGCCGGGGACAACAAGAACGCGATCGATGCCCAGGGCATGACGGCCCTCGCACTCGCGGCGCGCGCGGGCAAGGTGGCCGTCGTCGAGGCGCTGCTCACGGCGGGCGCGCGCGTCGATGTCCGCGATCGCGCTGGCTCTACTGCCCTGGGCCATGCACTGCGGGCTGGCCAGGTCGATGTGGCGCGCCGATTGCTGCGCGGCGGCGCGGATCCGGCTACGCGCCAGGCAAATGGCAAGTCAGTACTGCTCCTCGCCATCGAGTCGGGCAGTGCGGACGCGATCCGGGGCCTTGTAGACGCTGGCGCCGACGCCAATGCGGGCGACGACTCTGGCATGACGCCGTTGATGGCGGCAGGGTCTGCCAACAGCACCGATGCGGTCAAGGCACTGCTCGCGGTCGGTGCGCGCCCGGAAGCAACTGACCGGCACAAGCGCACCGCGCTCTGGTACGCGGCGAGCCAGGGCGCGTCCGGCGCCGTGTCGATACTGGCGGTGAAGTCGGCACTGAACGCGATCGACGACGAGGGCAATACGCCGCTTGCCATTGCGGTGGGTCGCGGGCACCGCCCTGTCGTCGAGGCTTTGCTGAAGGCCGGCGCGGACGCGCGCATCAGGACCCGCAACGAGAACAGCGTACTGCATCTCGCTGCTGCCTCTAGCGAAGCGGCGCTGATCCCGCTCCTGATCGCCGCCCGTGCGCCAGTCGACGGTGTCAACACCCACGGCGACACGGCCCTGATGCTCGGCGTCAAGTCGCACTGCCTCGCCTGTGCGAAGAGCCTCCTCTCCGCCAGCGCCAGCACGCGTGTGCGCAATGGCGATGGCCTGACCGCCAAGGACATCGCGCGGCTCTCCACGGACCAGGCGCTGATCCAGCTGCTCGATTGAGTCCGGTCCCCGGTTCCGGCGCCGCTGCGACTTAGTGCCGCTTGAGGCCCGTAATCAGGCGCGCCCCGCGCTCGAACACCAGGTACGACCAGAGCCATTGCGTCATGACGATGAGGCGATTGCGCAGGTTGACCAGGAAATAGATGTGTGCCGCGCCCCACAGCCACCACGCGAACCGGCCCTTCAAGCTCAGTCGCCTGTAGGCGATGACTGCGGACTTCCGGCCGATCGTCGCGAGCAGGCCGCGATCGCGATATTCGAATGGCGGCGGCGGCTTTCCGCCCAGGATCCGCGCCGCAATCGAGGCACCAACGTAGGCTCCCTGTTGCTTGGCTGCAGGCGCGATGCCCGGCGCCGGCTTCTCGCGCATGACGGCCGTGTCGCCGATCACATGGATGTCGTCGTGCCCCGGCGGCTTGAGATCCGGCCCGACCGGCACCCTGCCCGTCCGGTCGCCGGCGATCCCGAGCCATCGCGCCGCCGGCGAAGCCTTGACGCCGGCCGCCCAGATGATGGTGCCCGCCTCGATGAACTCGTCGCCGATCGCGACTCCCTCCGCGCTGCAGCGGGTGACTGCCTTGCCGAGCCGCACTTCGACGCCAAGGCGAATCAGCGCCGCCTCGGTGTAGCGCGACAGATTTTCCGGAAAGCTCGGCAGCAGTCGCGGCCCCGCTTCGATCAATAGCACGCGCGTCCTTTTCGGATCGATCTCGCGGAAATCGGCGGCGAGCGCGCGGCGCGCCAGTTCTGCGACGGCGCCCGCCATCTCGACGCCCGTGGGACCGCCGCCGACGATCGCGATGGTGAGCAATCGCGCGCACATGTCGGGACTCGACGCCATCTCCGCGCGCTCGAACGCGAGCAGCAGGCGACGGCGGATTCCGGTCGCGTCATCCAGGTCCTTGAGGCCCGGCGCGTGCACGGCCCATTCGTCGTGTCCGAAATAGCCGTGTGTCGCTCCAGTCGCGAGCACCAGCCAGTCATATGCAATCGGGCCGTCACCCAGCATCACGACTTTGCGCGACGCATCGATGCTCGTGACCTCGCCCATCAGAACACGCGCATTGCGCTGCCGCCGGACCAGCTGACGGATGGGCCAGGCGATGTCCGCGGGCGAAAGGCCGGCAGTCGCGACCTGGTACAGCAGTGGCTGGAACAGGTGGTGGTTCTGGCGGTCGATCAGGGTGACTTCGATCGGCAGTCCGTCGAGCCGGCGCGCAGTGGCAAGGCCCCCGAATCCCGCGCCGACGATGACGACCCGCGCGACCATGCCGTCAACGCGATTCCAGGTGGCTCATCAGCGTGTGCCACTCAAGCACTTCCTGCAGCAGTGCCCTTTCGGTATGCCGCACCAGGTGCTCGACACTGTGCCAGGTGTGCGTCACGCGGATCTGGACTCGGGCCGCTTCCAGCATCAGGCACATCTCGCGGTAACGGGCGACCCTGCGGTGCAGGTCATTGATGGACATCAGCGCGATGAATGCCGCGGCAATCGCGGGCAGCACGATCGGCAGGAACTGGAAGACCAGCGCATCGACCAGCGGCGGAACCGGCGCAAGTCCGAGGGTGCTGTGCAGCGCATAGGCCGTCATGCAGATAATCGCCAGGATCGTGCTGACGGCGAAGCCGAAGCGCAGCCGGCTGAGCAGCGGCGCCGCCCTTTCGAGCCGGCGCTGGTAGTAGTGCAGCTGGTCCTCGATGCGCGAAATCCGGTAGTTCTGCCGGAAAGTATCGAGGTTGGCTCGCCGTTCGGGCGCGCCACGCCGGTGCAATACATGAAGCGTCCGCACCAGCTGGCGCAACTGCGGCAGATCCAGGTCGCCGAACAGCGCCACCCGGCGCGGCATGCCCCAGGTCGCCAGCGCCGCGCGGCCGATCTCGGCGGCCAGCCGGCATCGCACCCAGTTGTGCTGCGCGCGATAGTGGCGGATGCCGAGCGCAGCAGCGAGCGCGCCGAGCACGAACAGCAGTTTCGCCCAGGGCAATGGCAATGGATGCCAGTCGAATGCGAGGCCGGCGGTGGCGATGATCGTCGCTGCTACATGCAACAGCACGGTTGCCGCAGTCAGCCGGCGGAACTGAGGCGCGCTGCGATTCGCGGCGTCATCGGCATTCCGCATGAATCGTTCCACGATGCCGCGCGCGCCGTCATGCGCCACGCCGGATGCCGGGGCTTCAGGCAGCCCGTTCAGGAATTCGAGTTCTGCATCCGCCGCGGCGAACTGCTGAAATGTCTCGCGACGCACCTCGCCCGTGTCGGGATCGATGATGACCAGCGGCTTGCCGCATTCGCGGGCGTATACGACGACCTCGGCCGTGCCGCCGCGTCCGCGCGCCGGCTCGCCATCCCACAGCGCCACCAGCACGTCGCAGCCATTCACGATTTCGATGCCGCAGTCGAGGTATGCCTCCTCGCGAACGGCGCTGGCCCCGATCACCGTGACCGACTCGGCCGTCGCGAGCAGCGCCTCGACTCGTTGCCATTCGTCCGGCGTGAAGTCCTTCTGGAATTCCGCCTGCGGCAACGGCAGCACCGCCTGCCATGGCATGCCGAGATCCAGTACGCCGCGTGCGAACAATAGGTCGCTGCCGGCAGCGGCAGACGAAACACCAATCCATTCGCCCGGTAATTGCGTCCGCAGGCCGGCCAGCACTTCGGCAAGCGATCTCGCCGCCAGATCGGGGACTTCAAGCCGGCGGTGGCCTGCGAAGCCCACGACGTGAAACTGCGGCAATCGGCTCGACTCGGACATGCTGCAGTGTCGACGCTGCGACTCCCCCTGGTCAATCGTGCAGGCTGTCCAACCGTCGGCGCGCTAGACTGAACGCGCAACCGGAACAAGGGAGCCTGGATGATGTCCGGCAACGAGGACGTTCGCGACGGTGTCGTTCGCCCGACCGCCTTCCTCAGTTACGCCCGGGCCGACCAGGCGCAGGCCGCCAAACTGGCCGCAGCCCTGCAGGCCGCCGGTCTCAAGCTGTGGTGGGATGCGCTGATCGAAGGCGGGGCCGCGTTCGCCAAGTCGATCGAGGCGGCGCTCCATGATTGTGACGCGGTCATCGTGCTGTGGTCCACGACTTCGGTCGGTTCGGACTGGGTTCTGGACGAGGCGGCAAAGGGGCGCGACCTGCGCAAGCTGGTGCCGGTCTCGATCGACGGCACCGGACCGCCGCTGGGCTTTCGCCAGTATCAGTCCATCGACCTGTCGCGCTGGCAGGGAAACGCGGACGCCACTCAAATCATCGCGGTCGTCCGCGGCGTGCACGCCGCGACAGGCCAGGCTGTGCAGCATGTGCCGGCTACGACAAATGCACAGCGACATACGTTTGCCGTCTCCCGCCGCGGCGTGCTGGTTGCGAGCGCCGGCGCGACACTTGCGGGAGTCGCCGGTTTCCTTGCATGGCGGCAGGGCCTCTTCGGCGGTCCCGGCGCCGCTTCCGGAAACAGTGTCGCCGTGCTGCCATTCGAAAACCTGAGCGGCGACCCGGGCCAGGACTATTTTTCCGATGGCCTCTCGGAAGAACTGCGCGCGACGCTGGCGCGCAATCTCAAGTTGCAGGTCATGGCCCAGGCCTCCACTGCGAAGTTCCGCGATCGCAAGGACGATGCCGTGACCATCGCGGGCAAACTGGGCGTGGCATACCTGCTGGACGGCAGCGTGCGGCGATCGGGCGAAACGCTCCGCATCACGGCGGACCTGATCGACGGCAATACGGGATTCAGCCGCTGGTCGCAGAGCTTTGATCGCGTCATGCGGGATATTTTTTCGGTGCAAAGCGAGATCGCCGGGACTGTCGCCGGGGCGCTGGTCGCGCGGGTCGCGCCAGCGGGAGACACGGCGCCGCCCGACGACGAGCCCGCGACAGTGAGCGGAGGCACGAGCAGCGTCCAAGCCTACGACGCCTACCTGCGCGGCCGCGCGCTGTACGACCTGAGCGCCGATGAGGCCTCGGAACGCGCTGCACTCGCGCAGTTCGATGAGGCGATCGCAGCCGATCCCGATTACGCGGCCGCCCACGCGGCGCGCGCCCGCTCGCTGACGGCCATTGCGAATCAGTACGGCGAGGTCGGGCAACTCTCCACACTGTACGATGAGGCGATCGCCGCGGCCCAGCGCGCGATTGCCCTGGCGCCGGACCTGGCCGATGCGCACTCGACGCTCGGATTCACGCTTTTCCAGGGACGACTGGACGCACGCGCCGCGCGCCAGCCCTTCGAGCGTTCGCGCGAACTCGGCGCCGGTGAGGCGACGGTCATGGCGCGCTATGCGCAGTTCAGCGCGCGCATCGGCCGCAAGCGCGAGGCAGCAGAGGCGATGCAACGCGCGTTGCTGCTCGATCCGCTGAACCCGCTCATTCACCGCGCAGCAGCGTCAATCGAGTACGCCGCACGCAACTATGCGGAGTCGATCCCGCCCGCGCGCCGGGCGCTTGCCCTGAACCCGCGCATGTCGCGCGCGAACGCTGCGATCGGCGACGCCCTCCTGATGCTCGGGCGCAGCAAGGAGGCCCTTGCCGCCTACGCGGCGGAGCCATCCGCGGATTTTCGCCTCAGCGGCATCGCCATCGTCGAGCACAATCTCGGCAATGAAGCGGCCGCGCGGGCGGCCATGAAAGAGCTGATTGCCAGCCTGGGCGACCGGGTCCTCTACCAGCAGGCGGAGGTCCTCGCGCAATGGGGCGAGCGCGATGCCTCGCTGGCCCGGCTCGAGAAGGCGCTGCAGGTCGGCGATTCCGGCCTCATTTATGCGCGCAACGACCCGCTCCTCGACCCTCTGCGCGGCGAACCGCGCTTTTCCCGGTTGCTTGGCAGCATTGGCTTCGATTAGGCTCGGGACCGTCTGCGAGCTATTTTCACCCACAAAGAACTTACGGGGGACCTGAGCATGAAAGCAGTGAAGACAGCCGTGATGGTATTCGCGGCCGCATTGATTCTGGCCGCCTGCGCCAAGAAGGAAGAAGCAGCTGCTGCGCCGGAAGCAGCGCCGCCGCCGGCAGCGGAGCCCGCGCCGGCACCGGCCGAGGACGCAGCGACGCCGCCGGCGGACGCAGCGCAAGAGGACGCCGGGCAGTCGGGCGGCGACAAGGTCGCGCCGACAGGCTGATCTGTTGCACGGGTCTGCAGCCGGCGGGCAGCGCCGGCTGCAGACATTTCATTCCGGAATATCCGCTCTTACGGCAGCGCGTTCTTTGAAGGATCGAGCTGCATCGCCTGCTTGATCCAGCCGAGATAGTTTTCGACGCGCGTGTAAACGCCTGGCCGGCCATCGCCGCTGCAGCGTATCTTGCCCCAGCTGACAATGCCGACGACCTTGGGAGCCCCATTCGTAAATGTGAGCGCACCACCGCTGTCGCCCTGACAGGTCGACCGATGCGGGTTGGTGGCGCAGATCACGTTGCCGTGAATTCTCTGCGGACCGTAGTCCGGCCTCATCTTGCAGGCTTCGGTATCCATCGCCCGCAGGTCCACCTTCATCAACACTGCGCTCGGTGCCTGACCCTCGACCGCCTCGGTCTTGCCCCAGCCCGTTCCGGAGACTTCGGCGCCGGGTGCAACCGGCCCTTCATACAGTGGAATCGCGTGAATTTGCGCGGGATTCCGCGTACGCGGCTTGCCGTCGTCGACGATGTGAATCAGCGCGATGTCGTTGGCATACATGTTCGGCGGCGGCGCCGGCAGCGCCTTTTCCCCGTACTGGGAATGCCTGACGATGCGGTCGATCTTGAAATTCATTCCCTCGTCTTTCGAGATGTCGCTGGCGCCGAGGCGCACCCGGTAACCCGCCTTGACCATTCCTTCGTCTATGCAATGGGCAGCCGTCAGTACCCAGTCGTTGGCGATCAGCGTTCCGCCGCAGAAATGCTGCAGTTGCCATAGCGGCTTGCCCTTGCTGAGTTTCTCCGCCCACTGCGGCGCATTCTTCGGATAGTAGATCTGCGCCTGCCACGGCGCGCCGTCCGCGCGGACGGGCTTGCCGCCCGTCGAATAAGGCGTGTCTTCATTTCCGCCCGGCGTTCCCGGCTTGCCCTGTGAACCCGGCGTGCGTGGTACCGGTCGCCTGACGATCGGCATGTCCTCTGAGTCCCTGATGTCGCTCGCCGAGGTCGGCGGCGTGTCTTCATGATTGTTGCCGTCATCGACGAACTCGACGACGTCCCAGGATTCGCCGGTGGGATTCAGTTCATGATCGGTCGGGATCGCATCGTCCGACTCGTCGACGACCACGTCGGGCGCCCAGTCGTCATCGGGCCAATCGTCGACTGGCTGCGCTTCCCCAGCGTCGCTATCGTCAGCGTCGCTATCGTCAGCGTCGCTATCGTCAGCGTCGCTTTCGTCAGCGCCGCTCTCGTCGACCGCGTCTTCGTCCGGCGGCTCGTCGACGCTCTGGTCCTGGCTCTGATCCTCGTCCTCGGGCACATCCGCGGCCGGCGGCTCCGGCTCGGCCTGCTGCGCAAATGCCACGCCGCCAGGGCCGCCGGCCCCCCAGGCCAGCAGCAGTGCCAGGCCCAGGACCACGCCATGTCTCGTCATTTTCATTACACCTGCCTCCCAGCCGGCCGATTACCAGCCCGACGATGATAAAGCAGCCATCATCGCCGCCCGGCAGACCCCCCCGCCCGGCCCTTCCCTTGCGTCACGGCCCGCCACGGGCGTACGCTGGCCGACGGCTTCGGGGGTGCCATGTTGCGTATCGTCGTGCTGAATCCCAAGGGCGGTTCGGGCAAGTCC
The DNA here is from genome assembly GCA_963747145.1 of uncultured Gammaproteobacteria bacterium. Taxonomy (GTDB): domain Bacteria; phylum Pseudomonadota; class Gammaproteobacteria; order Steroidobacterales; family Steroidobacteraceae; genus SCUD01. Next base: position 256,049 of record CAVVDZ010000005.1, read on the forward strand.
ACGGTCGCGACCGGGGTTGCAGCGATGTACGCAGCCCGCGGCTACCACCCGGCGCTGATGGACTTCGATTCCCAGGGCACCAGCACGCGCTGGCTCGAGAAACGCTCGCATGAGCGCCCGAAAATCCACGGCGTTGCGGCTTACGCGCGCTCGATCGCCGTCACCCGCAGCTTTCAGTTGCGCGTCCCGCACGGCGCGGATCCGGTGATCGTCGATACGCCGGCTGCGCTCCAGACCCCGCACTTCCTCGAGCACGTCAGGGACGCCGACGCGGTGCTCGTGCCGGTGATGCCGTCGGATGCGGACATCCATGCCTGCTCGCGCTGCATCGGGCACCTGCTGATATCGGGCAAGATCAAGCGGCGCGAAAGCCGCCTGGGCGTCATCGCGAATCGCGTGAAGCCGAACACGATCATCTGTCGCACGTTGATGCGTTTCCTCGACCAGCTGCAGATTCCCGTCATCACGACGCTGCGCGATTCGCAAAGCTACGTCCATGCCGGCGAGCTGGGGCTCGGCATCCACGACCTCAATCCGGCGCGGGTCCATCCGGAACTCGTGCAGTGGGAACAATTGTGGTCGTGGCTCGAGGCACGGCGCCAGGTCGTCGAGCAGGAAGCGACGGTCGCGGCTGCCCTCTGATCCTGCCTGCCGGCGCGACTGATTGCCGCCCCGGCCCGTTCGACACTCGTTGAACATTTCATCGCTGCGCTGATCGAAGGATTTTCCGCCGTCGGACGTCCAATCCGTTGTGTGGGAACCGTACCCGCTCGTCCGCCGTCTGGCAGTATCCCGCTCCCTGAAAAGCGCGGACAATCGGAGGTAACTTGGTCCTGTTCGCGGTGCCATTGATGCGCAGATACCGCCTCGTGCTCGCGTTGGCCACAGCCTGCCTGGCCGTGGGGGCGGTATTGAGACTTGTTCTCTGGTGGCGCTTTGGCTTGCATGCCGGCGTCGGCGCCTGGTTGCTGCCTGCAATCCTCGCGGGCGGCCTCGTCAACGACGCGGTCGTGACCATCTATCTCCTTGCGCCACTCGCCGTCTACTCGGCGCTGATGTCGGACCGCTGGTACAACTCGAAGGCCAACCGCTGGCTGCTCGCGGCTGGCAGCTGGCTGATGCTTGCGACGATCGCCTTCCTCGCCATTGCCGAGACCTATTTCTTCGACGAATTCGACGCGCGCTTCAACCTGGTCGCGTTTGACTACCTGATGTATCCGACCGAGGTTGTCGGCGATGTCTGGGAGGAGTACCCGGTCATTCGCGTCGCACTGGTGTCGGCGATTTTCGCGGCCGCCGTACTGTGGAGGATCCGCGGCTGCTTCCGGAGCGACCCATCGGCCTCCGCGCCACTCGTCAGGCGCGTGCAGCCGATGCTGCTGCACTCGGCCGTGGTGCTGTTGTGCGGGTTCTTCTATCCGACCGACTTGCTGTCGCTGAGCGCGAGCCGCATTACCAACGAGCTCGTCCAGAATGGCATCAGCAGTTTCTTCCTGGCTGCCAAGACAAACGAAATCGACTATCACGCGTACTATCGAAGCGGCGACCCCGCCGAAAACCTGAAGCTGATCGCAGCGGAACTGGGCCGCGGCGGTGGCCGCTTCACCCGCCTTGCCGATGGGCGTCTCGACCGCGCATTCCCGGCGCGAGCGGACGGCCTGGGCAGGCTCAATGTCGTGCTGGTATCGAGTGAGTCCTTCGGTGCGGAATTCAGTAAGCTGTATGGCTCGAGCAAAGACCTGACGCCGTTCTTCGACGGTTACGCGCAGAAAGCCTTGTGGTTCCGCCACACCTATGCATCCGGCACGCGCACGGTGCGGGGACTGGAAGCGCTCGCGAGCTCCATACCGCCGATACCGACCGTCTCGATCCTGCGGCGCCCGGGCAACGAGAACATCGCGACCTGGGGCGCCGTGATGCGCTCGCTCGGGTATCACACGAGCTTCCTGTACGGAGGCTACGGCTATTTCGACAACATGAACTATTTCTTCGGCAACAACGGCTTTGAAGTGCTGGACCGGAGTGCCATCGACAAGGTGCGCTTCGAAAACGTCTGGGGCGTCAGCGACGAGGACCTGTTCGACCGGTCGCTCTCGCACTTCGACCAGTTGCACGCAGACGGCAAGGCATTCTTTTCGATCATCATGACGACGTCGAATCACAAGCCATACACATTCCCGGCAGGGCTCGAGAAATTCGGCATACCGGCAACCGGCGGCAAGCGCCCTGCCGGCGTACGCTATGCCGACTATGCCCTGGGCCAGTTCCTGCTCCACGCAGAGCAGCACGCGTGGTTCGACGACACGATCTTTGTGGTCGTCGCGGACCACGGAGCGCGGGTCTATGGCGCGCAGCAGATTCCGCTGCGCACCTACGAGATTCCGCTGATGATTTATTCGCCGAAGCACATTGCGCCGCGCCGCGTGGACACGATGATGACGCAGGTCGACGTGGCCCCCACGGTGCTCGGCCTGCTCGGGTTGCCTTACGAAGCCCCGTTCTTCGGACAGGACGTGCTTCATTCGCCGGCCGATGGCCGCGTGGCGCTCTTTAATCACAACCATGACATCGCGATCTTCCGGAACGGCCGCATCGTCGTCTTCGGCCTGAAGCAGGCCGTCAATTACTACGACTACGATGCCGCCAGGGACAGCTACGCGCCGGCCGCCCCGGATCCGGAACTCGAGCGCCTCGGGATCGCCTACTTTCAGACCGCTTACGATCTTTTTGCTACGCACCGCTACGAGGCGTCGACGGGCCCGGCGCGGGACATGCCTGCGGCCGCCGGAGCAGTACAGTGACCATGCGAACCGGGATTCTCGTTGATTGCGTGCTGGCGGTGCTGACTGCCTGTTGCCCGGCCGCGATCGCGGCGGCGCAGGCGGTCGATACATCGGAGGCTGCCACTTCAACGTTGCCGAGCGATGCCGATCTCGAAGCGCAGGGCGCCCGCATCGGCACTGTGGCAATCCTGGTGAAGCCCATCTTCGATCCGACAAAATCCGGCGAGAACAAGGCCCTGTACCGGCTGGCGGACAAGTGGCACATGGATTCGCGCGAATCCGCCATCAGCCCGCAACTGCTGTTCAAGCCCGGGGACCTCTACTCGCGCCGCATCCTCGACGAGACGGAACGTAATCTGCGCGACCTGCGGTTCATTCACGAGCCGGAAATCCGCGTGTCCGGCTATCACGACGGCCTCGTGGATCTCGAGGTCATCGTGCACGACGTCTGGACCCTGAATCCCGGCGTCTCGTATGGCCGAGCCGGCGGCAAGGACTCCGGGAGTATCAGTCTCGAGGAACTCAATCTCTTTGGTACGGGCAAGCACATTGCGATCGACTACAAGCACAATGTCGACCGCAACTCCTATGTGCTGACCTGGGTCGATCCCAACGTCTTCGGAAGCCGCTGGCAGAACGAAGCCACCCTCACGGACAGCGATGACGGCACCGGCCAGACCTTCCTGCTCGAGCGGCCATTCTTCTCGCTCGACACCCGTTGGAGCGCCGGCGTTGATTTCGTGCACGCAGACGCCGTCCAGAGCGTCTATCGGCTCGGCGACAAGGTTGCCGAGTACCAGCGCAACCGGCAGGACGCCGAGGTCAAGTACGGCTGGTCGAGCGGCCTGCAGGATGGCTGGACACGCCGCTGGATCGCCGGACTGCGGCGCGAGTCGGCGGAATTTGCGCTCGTGCCAGGCGCCGCCGCGCCGGCGGCGCTGCCCGAGGATCGTGACCTGCGTTATCCGTTCCTGCGCCTGGAGGCAATCGAGGACGACTTCGAGACGACGCGCAATCTCGACCAGATCGCGCGCACCGAGGACTTGCATTTCGGCTGGCGGTATTCCCTCGAGCTCGGGTGGGCGGCGACGGGACTCGGTTCGGACCGGAACGCGGCGATGTTGCGCGCTGCGGCCAGCCGTGGATTCCGGCTTGGCGACCGGCAGTCACTGTTTCTCGGCAGTTCGCTGACGGGCCGGCTCGAGAGTGGCTCGGCAATGGACACGTTGCTCTCCGCCAACCTGCGTTATTACCGGCAGACGGGGAAGCGCAGCACGTTCTTCGTTTCGCTGACAGGCGATGCGGCCCAGGATCTGGATGCCGATCATGAACTCGTGCTCGGAGGCGAGGACGGACTGCGCGGCTATCCGTTGCGTTACCAGACCGGCGACAGCCGCGCGATCCTGACGATCGAGCAGCGTTATTACACGAAGTACTCGCTCTGGAAGATCGCGGATGTCGGCGGCGCCCTGTTCTTCGACATGGGGCGCACCTGGGGCGATTCGTTATTCGGCCCGACCCAGGGGCAAGGCCTCCTGAAGGACATCGGCTTCGGCCTGCGGCTCGGAAACTCGCGCTCGGCGCTCGGCAACGTCCTGCACCTGGATGTCGCCTTCCCGCTCGACGGCGACAGCTCCATCGACAGCGTGCAGTTCCTGGTGCAGACGAAGCGCACATTTTGATGCCGGAGGCCAGTAAGCCACGGCCGCAGACCGGCGCCTTCTGGCGCCGTCATGCTCTGTGGCCGGCGCTGCTGTTCAGTGCCGCCTTCCCGATTATCTGGACCACGCACCTGGACCTGCGGCTGGCCGACGCGCTTTTCTATGACCGCACAAGCCACGAATGGATCGGCGCCGGAACCTGGTGGGCGGTGGACCTGATACATACGGGTGGCGGCTGGCTCGTGCGCGCGATCGGACTTGCGGCCCTGCTGACCTTTCTGCTCGGATTCAAGGTCTCGAAGCTGCGCCGCTGGCGCCTCGATGCGGCCTACCTCACGCTCGCGATGATCCTCATTCCCAGCGTGGTCGGCGCATTGCAGATCGTGACCAACGTCGATTGCCCCCGCGATCTTGAAGGCCACGGGGGCGACAGGCCTTATGTCAGCCTGCTGGGCGACCGGCCGGACGACCTTCCGCGCGCGAAATGCTTTCCCGGTTCGCACGCGTCCTCGGGTTTCGCGCTGGTGGCGGTCTATTTCCTGTTGCGTGACCGCCGGCCGCGCGCGGCGCGCTGGTCACTCGCCGGAGTGATCCTGCTGGGCATGGTCTTCTCCTTCGGCCAGCAGGCCCGCGGCGCGCATTTCCTCTCTCACGATCTCGCCAGCGCCGCAATCGCATGGTTCATTTCTCTGGCCCTCTGGCAATGGCTGCCGCGCCGCGGAATCGGCGCGAATACGCCCCAGGCCGGCACTCAGGAGCCCGGCCGCCAGCCGAGCGTCACGAGCAGCAGCGCGAATCCCGCGACATAGGCGACCGGGATCAGCCAGCCCTCGCGCAGCCACTTTGCAGTAGAGCGCGCTTCCGGATAGCTGCCGCAGATCGCGACACCCGCCGAAGAGCCGAACCACAGCATCGAGCCGCCGAAGCCGACGGCATAGGCGAGCACGCCCCAGTCGTAGCCGCCCTGCTTCAGCGCAAGCGCAGTCAACGGAATATTGTCGAAGCCGGCCGAGACGAAACCCAGGGCCAGCGCCGACTGCCACGAAGCCTGCGGCAGCGACTTGACGGGCATCAATGAGGCGGACGCAACCAGGCATAGCAGAAACAGTGATCCTTTGAATGCGCCAGGCAGCGCGCGCCAGTCGGGCGCGCGGATGCCGATCGTGATCAGCAATGTCAAGGCGACCGTTGCGCCGATGAACGGGAACCGCTCCGCAATATCCGGATGTTCCAGGTTGACGAAGACATTCACCGCGACCGCACTCGCAAGTACCCAGATGACGACCGCGACGCGGACCCAGTCGATGCGGCTCGCCGGCGAGGAATCCTTGACGATCGGCGCGAATCGCTGCTGGCGCCGCGCTGCCGGAATGCCGAACACGAGCAGCGCCGCTGCTGCCGCGACATACGCATGTGCAACCTCGACCGGCGCAATACCGGTGATCCACATCATCGTCGTCGTCGTGTCGCCGATCACGCTGCCGGCACCGCCGGCATTCGCGGCCGCCACGATCGCGGCGAGGTAGCCGACGCCGACGCGCGCCCGGAACAATGTGTGGGCCATTGCGCCGCCGATCAGCGCGCCCGCGATGTTGTCGAGGAATCCGGACATCACGAACACGATCACGAGCAATGCAAAAGCACCGGTCCAGCCGTCCGGCAGGTAGCGCGGCAGCGCCGCGGGAATCCCGCTGTCCTCGAAGTGCCGCGACACCAGCGCAAAGCCGGTCAGCAGGAACAGCAGGTTCGCGAGCAGCACCCACTCGTGCGAGACCTGCGCGACCAGGGCAGGAAGTCCCGCGCCGGCCGGGAACTGCGTGAAGAACCATTCGTAGGCGATCACCGCCGCGAGTCCGAAAGCCGCGATCGGGAGCGCCTTGCGGAAAAAAACGGCGACGCCGAGCAAAGTCAGTCCAAACAGCAGGAACTCGAAATGGATCATTTTATCATATTGTATTTCAACAAGTTACGTAACTTTCCTCATGAGCAATAGCAGGTCCTATCCCGCCGGATTCTTTGCGCCATCCCAGTCAGTGGGCCCCCACATCGGCCAGTCCCATTCCGCGGGCGACGCGCGGCAACCGCCGCCGTCGCGGCCAGTCCAGCCGCGTCCGCGCACGAAGCGGCCCGGGCGCGCGTCGGTCGGCGCGCCGTCACGGAGCGCCTCGACGCCATTCACGATCACGTTCGAGACGCCGGTGGAGTATTGATGCGGCTCTGCATAGGTCGCGTGGTCCTGGATGGTCGCCGGGTCGAATACGACGATGTCCGCGAAGTATCCTTCCTTGAGCTGGCCTCGCTCCTGCAATCCGAGCACGGCTGCCGATTGTGCTGTCATGCGGCGCACGGCCTCCTCGACCGTCAGGACTTTCTCGTCGCGCACGTAGCGCGCAAACACGCGCGCGAAATTCCCGTAGCCGCGCGGATGCAGGTTGCTCTTCAGGAACACGCCCTCGGCCGAGACGGCCGTGCCATCGGAACCGAAGGTCATGTAGGGCAGCTGGACCTCGCGGCGGACATTGTCCTCGGACATCAGGAAATAGATTGCCCCGACGCGGCTTTCATCCTCGGCCACCAGATCCATCGCCGCTTCCTCCACGCTGACACCGCGCTCTGCCGCGATCTGTGCCAGTGTGTGACCGATCAGCGGCTTCAGCTTGGGATTCCTGAGCACCACGATCAGCACCTGCTCGCCGCCTCCGGCGTCCTTCAGCAGGTTCTCCCAGTCCGTGTCGGACTCGCGCATCTCCGCCGCGACGCGCTTTCTGATGGCCGGATCCCGCAGTCGCGCATACCAGGCGGCATTGCCGCCTTCCTGCACCCATGGCGGCATCATGGCATCGAAGCCCGTGCTCCCCGCGGGGTAGCTGTACATCTCCGTTGAGATTCGAAGGCCGGATCGCCGTGCTGCCTCGATGCGCTCGAGTGCATCGCCCAACTTGCCCCAGTTCTCACGGCCTGCGGCCTTCAGGTGGTAGATGTCGGCAGGCGTCCCGGAACGGCGCGAAATCTCGATCGTCTCGTCGATGGCCTCGAGCAGCCGCTTGCCTTCGCTGCGCATGTGCGTCACGTAGATGCCGCCGCAGCGGCCCGCCTCCTCGGCGAGCGCCACGAGTTCATCCGTCTCCGCGAAAACGCCCGGCGCGTAGATCAGGGACGATCCGACGCCCAGCGCGCCGTCCTCCATCGCGCGCCTCACGATGCCGCGCATCGCATCGAGCTGTTCCGGCGTCGGGTCCGCATCGGCCGAGCCGAGCAGATTCATTCGCACGGTTGCCGCGCCGACATGCGAGGCGACGTTCATCGAAACGCCTTTTTTCTCCAGTAGCTCGAGGTATTCGGCAAGTGAGGTCCATTCGACCGGATACTTGAGGTCCCCCTGCTGCGCGACCATGTCCTCCTTCATCGCGGGTGTCAGCGGACCCATGGACTCGCCCTCGCCCATCACTTCGAGTGTCACGCCCTGGCGCAACTCGCCCTGGCCGCGGCCGTCGATCAGCAGCGACTCATTCGACCAGCTCAGCATGTTGATGAAGCCGGGAGCGACCGCGCGGCCGGTGGCATCGATCTCCCGCGCGGCATCGCCCGGCGCATGCGGGCCGACATAGGCGATGCGGTCCCCGCGCACCGCGACATCGCCCGTGTAACCCGGCCGGCCGGACCCATCGATAATCGTGCCGCCGCGCACGACCAGGTCGTAGTCGGGCTCGCCCGAACAGGACCAGGCCAGTGGCAGGACCAGGAGGGCGAGCAGTTTGAGCAGGCGCATCTTCATTGGATGGCCAGCATAGCAAACACGAACTGAAGCCCGGCGGATCAGACGCCCGTGCGGACCCGTTCGTCCCAGGCCAGTATCCATGCCGGCAGTTCCGCACCAGGCATCGGCTTCGCGATGTAGTAACCCTGCGCGAAATCGCAGCCCTCGTTGCGCAGGAAATTCCAGTCCTCCCGGTCCTCGACGCCTTCTGCCACGACCGAGATGCCGAGTTGCCTTGCAAGCCTGAGGCTTGCGTCGCAGATCGCGCGCTTCTTCTCGTTGTGGGAAGCGCCGTGCACGAAGCCGCGGTCCACCTTGAGTTCATCGAATGGGATATCGCGCAACTGGGCAAGGGAAGAATGCCCGGTGCCGAAATCATCGATCGAGAGTCGGAATCGCTTCAGGCGGAGACGCGTGAGCACATCGAGTACGGCAACGATTTTGGGCATCAGCCGGCTTTCGGTGATCTCGAGCACGACTTCCGGCGCTGCGATGCCCGCCCTCGCGGCCTGCTCGGAGAGCATGTCCGGAAAATTCAGCGAAGTCAGGTTGCCCATCGACACGTTGACCGCCACGTGCAGTGCGAGTCCCGCATCCAGCCATTGCCGCGCCTGCGCCAGCGCATTGGCGATGACGACCTGCGTAAGGCCATCGATCAGCAGATGCTCTTCCGCGATCCCGATGAACTGGTCCGGATAGACCATTCCGTCGGTCGGATGCCGCCAGCGCACGAGCGTCTCCACGCCCACGACCTTGCCGGTTGCGACCGCGACCTTCGGCTGATACACGTTGATGAGTTCACGATTTTCGATCGCCCGGCGGACTTGATCCGCCGAGTAGGTCTTGATCGCGCCACGCACGCCACGATGCCTGCCCGGCTTCCATTTCTCGATCATTGCGGCGAGCGCATCCGGCCGCACCGGCTTCTTCAGATGACCGAGCGCGGTGATGCGATGGGCGCGGACCAGCGTCTCGGCGGTCTGAAGGACCTGCTCGTCCTCGCCGCTCGCCAGGATCAGGCTCCCGGAGTAGCGGCGATCAACCAGCTTGCGCAGGAACTGCACGCCGTCCATTTCCGGCATGTTCAGGTCGAGCAGGATCAGGTCGACGCTGTGCGACGGCGTGTCATACCACTCGAGCGCATCGGTCCCGCTCGAGAATGCCGCGACTTCGCTGAAACCAAGTTTAGCCAGCATGATGACCAGCAGCTCAAGCATTACCGGCTCGTCGTCGAGCAGGAGGATCCGGATTGCGGCCGAGTCGGTCATCCCTGTCTTAACCGGTGGCAAGCTGGGCGTCCACCGCCGCCACTTCCGCATCAAGGCGCGGCACCAATTCCTTCAGTCCCACGACGTCGCCGGAGCGGCTGGCCTTCTCGATTTCCGCGCAGATATTGCCAAGTCTGAGCGCACCGATGGAGCGCGTCGATGACTTGAGTTTGTGCGCCATCGCGCGCGCACGTTCGACGTTGCCAGCGCTGCAGGCGGCTCGCAATTCGATCACCGAGACTGGCAGGCTGGCGCGGAATACGTCCATGATTCGCTTCATTGCCAGGGAATCGTCTCCGACCAGCCCCGCCAGGATGCCGGGCTCGATCGGCACGTCCGAACGGGCCGCTGCCGCGGCCGCCACGAGCTCCCGCGGATGTGTGTCTCCGGCGGCGGGAAGCCACTTCTCCAGGACCGCCTTCAGGCTCGAAAGCGGCGCGGGCTTGCTCAGGTATTCGTCCATGCCCGCTGCCCGGCAGCGATCCGCTTCGCCCCGCATTGCGTTGGCCGTCAAGGCAATGATGGGAATGCGTGGCCTGTCTCTTTCGCCCATGCGGATGGCACGCGCCAGGTCGTAGCCGTCCATGCGGGGCATGTGCAGGTCGGTGAGGAGCAGCGCATAACCGCCGCTCTCCCAGCGTTCGAATGCCTCGCGCCCGTCGCCGACCAGGTCGGCCGCGAATCCCAGCAAGGCGAGCTGCCGCTGGATCACTTGCTGATTGGTCTCATTATCCTCCGCGACCAGGATCAGTCGACCGGTCTGCGCCGCCTGCAACCGCTCCGGCGGGCGAAAATCACTCTCCGCCTTTCCGTGATGAATGATCGTGGCGTCCAGGTCCACGCGTCCCGCTGACAGCGCCACTGCATTGATGAATGTCCGGCGTGTCATGGCATTGCCGTCAATCGTCACCAGGTCCTGCGACTCGGCGCGTGGCCGGCGCCGGTGGCCGCGTCCGATGACGAGGAAACGGTCATCGGCATTTGCACGGTCCCCGATCGCAGCCCGCAATTCCTCGCGGGTCGGAACGCGCTGATCCGCATCAATGATCCACACGAACTGGCTGGGCACTTCCGCCGCGGCCTCCGCGCGGGCCGCGGCCAGGTCCGGCGCCCGCATGACGATGGCACCCGCGTGCACCAGGTATTGCGCGAGATCGTCCGCGATGCCGGTTGCCGCTCCGACAACGATGCACTTCAGCCCTGTGACGGTGGTTTCCTCCGCCTGGACCGGGGGCTGGTCCGTCAGCAACATCGGGATCCGGGCGCAGAAAATTGAACCGACGCCTGGCTCACTCTGCACCGTGATCTCGCCGCCCATCATGCCCACGAGGTGGCGCGCAATCGTGAGTCCAAGGCCCGTCCCGCCGAAGCGGCGTGTGCTCCGCCTGCGTGAATGGCGTGAACAACCTCGAGCGTATGGCTCATGCCGATGCCGTTGTCCGTGATCGTGAATGCGACCTCAGCGGCGACCGCGCTCGCCACCACGACGCGAACCGCCACACGCCCCGATTCGTCGTCCCGGGCCGAGAACTTGATCGCATTGCCCACGAGGTTGTAGAGGACCTGGCGCATATCGCACGTCGTCGGAGAGCACCCGCTCGGGAACATCGGGGATATGAAGAGCGTCGAGCGCCACGCCGCGGCGCGCGGCCACGGGAACGAGCGTATGACGAGTCCTTCGACCAGATCGGCGACCGACAGCGGCGCCTGTTCGATTTCGCAGCTCGTCCGGCTTCAATCTTGGAGAAGTCGAGGATGTCATCGATGATGCCGAGCAGCGTGGCTGCCGACTCGCGGATCGTCTTCACGTGGTCCTGTTGCTGCTCCGACAGACGACTGCGCGCAAGCACCTCGATCATTCCGATCACGCCGTTCATCGGCGTGCGGATCTCGTGGCTCATCATCGCGAGGAACGACGACTTGGCGCGGCTCGCCTGCTCCGCGTCCGGTGGGCCTGGTCGAGCTCCACTGTCAGGCGCTCCCGCGCCTCCTCGATCTGCTTGCCCGAAGTGACGTCGCGTGCCGTGGCATAGATAAGCCCTTCTTCCGGATTGGGCTGGCACTTCCAGGAAAGCCACTTCCAGGATCCGTCCTTGCACTTGTAGCGGTTGTCGAAATTCAGCGTCGGCAGGCCGTAGGTGAGCCTTTCGAGCTCGGCCACCGTTTTTACGCGATCGTCCGGATGCACGAAATCCAGGAACGGGCTTGCCAGCAATTCCTCGGCCGTCCAGCCGAGCGTTGTCGTGAATGCCGGGTTCAGCCGTTTGAAATAGCCGTCAACTCCGGCAATGCAAAGCATGTCCACGGGCATGCTGAAGAAGCGATCGCGCTGCGCTTCGGCAGCCTTGCGGGCAGTAATGTCCTGCACCAGCACGAGCGCCGCCGGCATGCCCTCATGTTCATACGGAACCGCCGTGGCTTCGCCGTAGATCACGGTGCCGTCGAGCCGGATCCACTTCTCCTCGATCGGCGGCACCGGCAGCTGCTGATCCTTGACGTGGCGCATGCGCTCACGCACCGCCTGGTGGCAGTCCGGATGCAGGAAATTCAGGACCGGCTTGCCGAGCACGTCGATCGGAGAGCTGGCGCCGATGATCTCGAGCGCCTTCGGGTTCATGTAAATGAATCGCCCTGCCGCGTGTACCAGGACACCAAACGGCGCGAGCTCGATGAACCGACGATAGCGCTTCTCGCTCTTCTCGAGGGCCCGCGCTGCCACGCGCTCCTGCGTCACGTCGCGGAACACGAGCACTACACCACTCAGCTGTCCGCTGTCGTCGCGTATCGGGGCGGCGCTGTCGGCGATCGGGTGCTCCCTGCCGTCGCGGGCAATCAGCGCCGTGTGGTTGGCAAGGCCCTGGACCTCGCCGGTCTCGAGCACCTTGTTCACCGGGATTGATCCGGGGATGCGCGTACGCTCATCGACTATCCGGAACACCTCGTCGACACTGCGTCCGCGCGCATCCGCCAGCGGCCAGCCGGTCAGACGCTCCGCGACCGGGTTCATCCTCGTAATGCGCCCGTCGGTGTCGGTCGCCAGCACCGCATCGCCGATCGAGTTCAATGTCGTGGAAAGGCTCTGCTCGCTCTGGCGCAGCGCCTTCTGCGCGAGCTGACGTTCGCCCATGTCGCGGTGCATTGCCCGTGCGGTGAAGACCGCAACGGCGAGGGCAATGAAGAAACTCGCGAACAACGTCCAATTCAGCCGCCAGGCATGCGATCGCTCTTCCTCGCTGCGCACCGTCAACAACCATTGTTCCTCCGCAACCACTTGGTCGATGGCCGTACGAAGTTTATGCAGGAAGCGCTCGCCTTCCCCGCCTGCCATCATTTCCATCGCCATTTCGCTGGCACCGCTACGCAGTGCTTCGACGGTTCCAGCCGAATAATCCACTGACTGCTGGTGCAATACCGCGAGCGCCTTCTGGTGCGCGATCCGCGTGGGATCATCCTGTATCGCCTTTACAAGATCCCTGAAGGCGTGATCCACGCGTCCGCGGGCCAGCCGGTAGGAATCGAGGAGTTTCGGCGCACCGGAATTCACGTAGGCGTGTTGCGCATGATCCAGGTCCTGATGCGCGAACAGCAGGAGGGCGAGCTGACTTCGCACTTCGTAGCTTTTTTTCAACTGGGCAGCGCGGTCCATTGATTCCAGTTCGCCAAAGAACGATGCGGAACCGGCGACGAGCAGTGCGGCAAGACCGACTGTCGCCGCGACATAGACTCTGCGTTCGAGTGCGCTCACGATGCGCGACCGGATTGCGCCGTAGACGCCCATTGCGGGCCGCGCGACGATCACGCCGGCTCCCAGCACTGCAAATGCCGCGAACGTGTGCAGCGCCATGCGTGTATTCCGGAATATCGGGTAGGCGATGGCCTGGCCCGAGAGGTACTCGATAGCGGCCAGCGAGCTCAGCACGATGACCAGAAGCGCCAGCAGTTCGGCAGGCCGCAGGCTGGGTCGTGGCTCCCAGTCGAATCGGAGCAGCGCGAGGCCCAGCAGGAAGAACGCGATGGCGCTCGACAAGGCCATGCGGCCGGGAGAAGCAGTCCAGACTGAGGCGGCATCGCGGTCACGGAACAGCCATTCGTCGATACCGAGCTGCCAGCCGAAAACGTATTCGCAAATGGTCAGTGCGCCGACCAGCAGGACGACCAGCGCAACGGCCTGGCCTGTCCGTACTCGGGTCGTGTGTACTTGAGCCGGCGCGAGCAACAACAACGAGGCGCCTGAAAACAGGAGCATCAATGCCGTGTTCGCCTTCATCGTGACGAATCCGGGAAACAGCGACTTGAGGAGCGGGATGTCGAACACCCATCCCGCCAGCACCATGGCTCCAATCGCCATGGCAAATAGCGCGTAGATCGATAGACCCGGCGCGTTCATAAGGGGTCGATCTTGCGTTCTCCCGCGCTCAGCCCCTGCGCAACCCGTCGCAGTTCCGGCCGGAGACCTGACATAACCCGTCGAGCGTATCACGCCGGGAAGGCATTCCCGCCATCGCAGGGCCCTGGATAGGGCCGGGATCCGACCGGGATTACCAAATTTGCCGGTTCGGAAACCTGACGGTCAGCCCGTCATTACTGCACTGAAATCGTGATCGGCTCCGACACGACCGGCGGATCGTGTGGCAGGTGCAGGTGATCCGCGAGCAGCAATTGCAGCCGGTGCTTGCCGGGCGCGAGCGTCACGACGGCCTCGGTCTGGCCCTTGCCGAAATGCAGGTGGTGTTCATCGGCCGGCACCGGCTGCGTCCAGCGGCGGCAGGTCGACGTCGATCAGCAGGTGGTGGTGGCCCGTGTTTGGCATGGCGATGCCAGCGGGCGCTATGCCCATGCCGCGCAGGCCGAACTGCACGGTCACCGGGCTCGACACCGTCGCGCCGTCCTGCGGCGAGATGATGTAGACCCGCGCTTCAGCCGGTGCCGCAGTGCGCGGCAGGTCTGCTGCCAGCGCAGTGCCTGCCGCAACCAGAAAGATCGCAAGGACCGTCTTCATGGGTATCGCTCCGTGTAGTGCCGCCGATTATGCCTCGCCTGGCAGGCTCGCGCCCTGAGCCACCCACCCCCGCATGCTGTGTGCGCGGGTGCATGGGCACCCCGGAGACTGACATGCGATCGTCCCTTGCTGCGCGGATCTCGGACTTGATGCAACAGATGCTGCGCCAGTCGGGCTGGCTGCGATCGGAACTGCGAAACCTGGATCGCGCAGGCCAGGGCCACCGGCGCATGCGCGAACTCTGCGACCAGCTGGACTCGCTGGACTCAAGCATTGTCTGGGACCTGCGCGACGAACTGCAGGCGCTCCCGGACCGCGCGACGCCACAGGCGGAGCGGATCTTCGACTGGCTGCGCGCGGACGTGGAGCCGCTGGTGGATCTCGTCTGCCGCCTCGACCGGGAATGCCCGAGCCACCCGCTCGTGAGCGCGGCAATGATCGCCTGTGGGGACATCGTCGGCGGCTTCAGGGAAATCGAGCGCGCATTGATGCCGACGGGGCATCGGCCTCACGCGGATCCCGCCATGACCCGCCGTTCCTCGATCCGGGCTGCAGAACCGCCTCGTCTTTGCTAGGGTTCCCGGGTGGCGAATACCCGGGTCGAAACGACGGAATTTTCCGGGCGCGTGTTGATGGTCGGCTGCGGCAGCATCGGCCAGACGGCGCTGCCCCTGCTGCGCCGGCATCTGGCGCTGCCCGAGGACGGCCTGACCGTGCTCGAGGCCAGCGAGCAGGGCCGCACGCTGGCCGCCGCCAATCAGGCCCGCTTCGTGCACTGCCACCTGAAGCCCGCCACGTACCAGCGCGAGCTGAAGCGCCGGCTGCGCTCCGGCGACCTGCTGCTGAACCTGTCGGTGGACGTCTCGAGCGTGGACCTGGTCGCCTGGTGCGCGGATCACGGCGTGTTGTACGTTGACACGTCCATCGAGCCCTGGCCCGGCGTGTTCGACAATCCGATGCTGACGATGCGCGAGCGCACGAATTTCATCACGCGCGAGGACATGCTGAAGCTGCGCAAGCGCATCGGCGCCGGCATGCCGACCGCCGTGGTCGATCACGGCGCAAACCCGGGCCTCGTCTCGCACTTCGTCAAGCAGGCCATGCTGGACCTCGCGGCCGGGCTCAAGCGCCCACTGGTCGAGCCGGCGGACGCGACCGGCTGGGCCACGCTTGCGCGCGATCTCGGCGTCACCTTGATCCAGATCTCCGAACGCGACACGCAGGCGACCGACAGGCCGAAGCGCCCGAACGAATTCGTCAACACCTGGTCGATCGACGGCTTCATCGATGAATTGATGCAGCCGACCGAGCTGTCACTCGGGACCTCGGAACCCGGGAAACCGGCCGGTTCACAATGGCATCGTCGCAATTGCGGCTCCGTGTACTTGCATCGCCCGGGCGGCGCGACCTTTGCGCGCAGCTGGCTGCCCTCGACCGGGGGATTCCAGGGCCTGCTGATGACCCATGATGAGGTGTTCTCGATCGCCGATCACCTGTCCTTGCGGCAGGGATCGCGATTCGAATACCGGCCGACGGTGATGTTCGTCTACCACCCCTGTGACGACGCGATGCTGTCGGCGCTCGAGCTGGAAGGCCGCGGCTGGCAGCCGCAGCCGGCGCGCCGGATCATCAGCTCGGAGATCGTCACCGGCATGGACGAACTCGGCGTACTGATCGCCGGCCACAAGCGCAACGCGTACTGGTACGGCTCGCAGCTGTCGATCGCCGAGGCGCGGCGGCACGTGCCCTACTCCAATGCGACCTGCCTGCAGGTCGCGGCAGGTGCGCTCGCCGCGACGATCTGGGCCATCCGGCATCCGCGCGAAGGCCTGCGCGAGGCGGATGACCTCGATTTCCGCGAATGCCTGGACGTCGCGCGACCTTATCTCGGCTCGCTGGTCGGCGCCTACACGGACTGGACGCCGCTGCAGGGCCGCGGCGAACTGTTCAAGGAACAACTCGATTCCGACCAGCCCTGGATGCTGCAGAGCGTGAGGGCGCGGCAATGGCCCGCATGAGGGAATTCATGAATTACCGTTTCGTTCTGCCGATCGTCCTGCTGGCGGCCGGCGTGTCGGTTGCAGCGGCGGCGGCCGAGCGTCACGCCATCACCCACGCGGACCTGTGGCTGATGAAGCGTGTCGGTGCGCCGGTGCTGAGCCCCGACGGGCGCTGGGTCGTCGTGCCGGTCGCCGAACCGTCCTACGTCGAAGACCAGAAATCGAGTGATCTGTGGCTCGTGCCTGCCGATGGCAGTGCAGCACCGCGCCGGTTGACCGCGAGCAAGAGCGCCGAGTCGGGGACTTCCTGGAGCCCGGACTCCCGGCGCATCGCATTTGCCGCCAAGCGCGACGGCGACGACGAGGCCCAGATCTACCTGCTCGATGTCGCCGGTGGTGGCGAGGCACAGCGCGTCACCAGTCTCTCGACCGGCGCGGCGAAGCCCCTGTGGCGCCCCGACGGGCAGGCACTCCTGTTCAACAGCATGATCTTCCCCGGCGCGATGACCGATGCGGACAATCGCGCGCGCCTCGACGAACGCAAGGCGCGCAAGTACAACGCCCGCACCTTCGACAGCTTTCCGATCCGCTTCTGGGATCGCTGGCTGGATGAACGCCGCCCGACGTTGATGCTGCAGCCGCTTGAGGCCGGCGCGGGAGCCCGCGACCTGCTCGCGGGCACGGAACTGGCGCGCGGGGGCGGCTTCGGCGGAAACCTCGCGGACGACGGGGAATCGCTGGATGCCGCCTGGTCGCCAGACGGCAGTGCCATCGTCTTCGCCGCGACGACGATGCGCGACCAGGCCGCACGCGCCGATGTCTACCAGTCGCTCTTCGTGCTGCCGGCCGGCGGCGGCGAACCGCGGCGCCTGACGGCCGACGAAGCGGGCTACTCGGACCCGCAGTTCGCCCCGGATGGGTCCGCCCTTTACGCCCTTGGCACACGCAACACGAAGTTCGTTTACAACGCCGCACGCCTCGTGCGATTCGACTGGGGCGGCACGGCCGCGCGTCGCGTTGCCTTCGGTTTCAAGCGCTCGGTGGGCAGTTTTCGCGTCGCCCCCGGCGGCGAGCGCATTTATCTCATCGCGGAAGACGAGGGCCACGACCGCCTCTACACGGTGCCGGCAAGCGGCGGCGAGGTCAGCGAACTGGGCCGGATCGAGACCGGCGTCATCAGTGGACTGCAGGTCGGCGGTGACGAGGCGGATCCGGTCGTCGTCGCGAACTGGGAAACGGCGATCAACCCGCCGGAGACCGCGCGCATCGATGCGGCGACCGGCGCGCGCCGGCCGCTGACTTCATTCAATGTCGATCAGGCGGGGGCGATCGACTGGCAGCCGGTGCAGGAATTCTGGTTCACGTCCAGGCGCGGACGGCGCATCCACAACATGATTGCGCTGCCACCCGGCTTCGATCCGGCGAAGAAATACCCGCTGTTCGTGCTGATCCACGGCGGGCCGCACACGATGATCAAGGACCAGTTCTTCATCCGCTGGAATTACCACCTGCTCGCGCAGCCGGGCTACGTGATCCTGATGACGAACTATTCCGGCTCGACCGGTTTCGGCGAGGCGTTTGCACAGGCGATCCAGGGGGATCCGCTCAAGGGCCCGGCGGACGAGATCAACCAGGCCGCCGACGAGGCGATCCGCCGCTATCCGTTCATCGATGGGACGCGCCAGGCCGCGGGCGGCGCGAGCTATGGCGGGCACCTGACCAACTGGCTCGCCGTCACGACCACGCGCTATCGCGCGCTCGTCAGCCACGCCGGCCTCTACGACCTCAAGACGCAATGGACCACGAGCGACAGCGCCTACTTTCGCGAGCGCAATCTCGATGGGCCGGCGTGGGAAGGCAACGCGGTCTGGCACGACCAGAGCCCGTTCTGGCGCTCGGCGAAGCTCAAGACGCCGATCCTGGTCAGCTTTGGCGAAAAGGATTTCCGCGTTCCGTACAACAACGGACTCGAGTTCTGGACGGTGCTGCAGCGCCAGCAGGTTCCGAGCCGGCTGATCCTGTTTCCGGACGAGAATCACTGGATCCTGAAGGGCGAGAATCACCGGTACTTCATCGAGGAAGTGCAGGCCTGGCTCGCCAGGTACCTGGCGCCATGATCGACCCGACCACGTTGCTGGATTTCCCTGCGTGGCTGCGCAATGCGATGGCCAGCGGGCAATCGGCATCGCAACTGGCGCAACTGCTGGGCACGACGCCACGGACGATCGCGGGGCTCGTCAGCGCCGTGCCGACCCGGCCGGCCGAGGTCCGCCGCCTGGCGCGCAAGCTTGGCGTCGATTATGAATCGCTGCGAAGCTTCACCGATGACGCGTTGCAGCCGCTGACCGGATTCGACGCGGAAACGCAGTTGATGCTCCGCCTGTGGCAGAAGCTGGACGCAAAGCGCCGCACTGCCGTGCTCGTCGTGCTGAAGGACATGGCGTCAGCCGGTGCCAGGCGCAGGCGCAAGCCGGTGAAGCGCGACTGAGGCCGCGGCGCCGGCGCTCAGGGAATCTGGATGCCGCCCTTGCCGCCGATGCCCTTGATGGCGGCGGCGCCCGCATCGGGTATCACGATCGACGAGGCGGCCTGGCGGCGCATTTCCTGCAGCTCACGCGCGGCCTCCTCGATCGCCTGCTGCGCTGCTGGCCCGAATTTCGACACGGCATCCGCCAGGTTTCCGGCTTCCAGCTCGAATGACAGCGGCAGCGAGCCCATCGGCGTCATGACGGTTGCCGACCCGATGAACAGCACCGGGCGCGATGGATCGTCGGTGCCGTCGGACTTCACCGGCGTCATGCGCCGGATCGTGCCGACGCGCTGGTCGGTGAACATGTCCTCGCGATAGAGGGCCGCGGCGTCCATCCTGGGATCGCCAGGTCGTTCGTTGCTCATGCGTGAATTTTATCCGAATCAGCGGACCACGGCGAAGTCGCGATTTGCCGGGCTCCATTGGGGCGCCGACTCGATCGCCTGCAGCACGGCTTCCGGTTCCGCCACGACGGACCACAGCTCGCTATGGCGGCCGTCCATGAACCGGCCGTCGATTGCGGATGCAAGCTGGGCCAGGAGCGGCGCGTAGTAGTCCCGTGTATTGACGATGACGATCGGGCCGAGGAACAGGCCGAGGCGCTTCAGCGTCATCGCCTCCAGCAATTCCTCGAGCGTCCCGGTCCCGCCCGCGAGCGCGATCACGGCCGAGGCGCGCGTCAGCATCTCGTGCTTGCGCGTGCGCATGTCCTCGACGACGTGCAGTTCCGATAATTGCTCGTGACCCCACTCGAGGTCGCGCATGAATTTCGGGATGATCCCGACCACCCGCCCGCCCGCGCCGAGGGCCCCTTCAGCAAGTGCGCCCATGGACCCGGACCGTCCCCCGCCATAAACCACCGTCCAGCCCGCGCTCGCGAGCAGCACGCCGAGACGGCATGCCACTTCATGATAGTGAGGGTCGCAGACCCGGCTGGAGGCGCAGTAAACGCAGGCGCTGCGTCCCGGCGATGTCAATGCCATCAGGTTCCCCATGTCATCCCGTCGCCTGCAGCCCGAGCGCAATGCCCGTGACGCTCGTCAGGAGCGCGTCAAAAAGTTCCCGGTCCGCGCGGCCGCTCGCGCGCCAGCGGCGCAGCAGGTCCACCTGCATCGCGTGCATCGGGTCCAGGTAGGGCGCGCGCAACAGGACCGAGCGCTGCATCTGCGGGCGGCTGTCCAGCAGGTCGACCTCGCCCTTCACCCAGGTGATCCAGCGCTTCGCGAGCGCATGCTCGCGCGCGATCGCCTCGACGAATCCGGCGGACGGGGCGGTCGCCAGGGCATCGTATTGCGCAGCGATTTCGAGATCCGCGCGTACCAGCTCCATCTCGACGTCATTCAGCAGGCTTTCGAAGAAGGGCCAGTTCGCCCAGGCCTTTGCGAGCGCGTCCGCGCCGAGATTGCGGGCGACGGCGTCGAGGCCGGTGCCGACGCCGAACCACCCCGGCAGCGAGTGCCGGCTCTGTGTCCACGCGTAGACCCAGGGCACGGCTCGCAGCGCCTCGATGCCGCTGCCGTCGCGGTGCGCGACGCGCCCGCCGATCTGCATCCTCTCGATCACGTCGATCGGCGTGACGTCGCGAAAATAGCGCTGGAATTCCGGATCCTGGTAGACCAGCGCGCGATAGTGCGCGCGGCTCGCATCGGCGACGCAGCGCATCAATGCGAGGCGCTCTTCCACCTGCAGGGCCGGGCAGCCGGCTGCGGTGCGATCCAGCAGCACGGCGAACAGGCCCTTCTCGAAGGTGCGCAGCGCAATGCGCCGCAGCCCGTAGCTGTTGCTGATGCCCTCGCCCTGTTCCGTCGCACGCAGGCGCCCGTGGGTCGCCCCGGGCGGCGTGCTCGCGACCAGCCGGTCGAGCGGCAGGCCGCCGCGGCTCGCCGTGCCGCCGCGCCCGTGGAACAGGGCAAGCTCCACGCCGCCCTCCGCCGCCGCCTTCATCAGCTCGGCCTGCGCGCAGTACACGAGGTGCCGCGAGGCCGCAATGCCGCATTCCTTGTTGCTCTCGGAATAGCCGACCAGGACCGTCTGGCGATTGCCGCGCGCGGCCAGGTGCCGGCGGTAGGCGTCCTCGGACAGCATTCCGCGCAGGATCTCCCCCGCGCCCTCGAGGGCGGCCGCCGTTTCGACGACGGGCGCGATGTCGAGCGGCACTTCGCCGACGCTGCGATCCGTGATATCGGCCCAGCGCGCCAGCAGCAGCACCGACAAGACGTCATCCGGGCCCTCGGTCCCGCTGACGACATAGTCGCCGGTCGCACGATCGCCGTACTTGTAGCGGCCCTGGATCAGCGCCTCGAATACGGCGAGCGTGCGCCGCCCCACGGCGTCGAAGGGGCCGAGCGGCCCGCGGTCGCGCGCCAGCGCTTCGCGCAGCACGGCGCGGCGCGCGTCCACTTTGCGCCGCTTCCAGTCCTGGAGGGCGAGCCCCTGGCGGGCGACTTCGCGATGCACCGACGCGTGCTGGCGCACATCCAGCGTCGCGAGGTGAAAGCCGAATGTGCGCGCGCGGCACAGGAGCCGCTCGACCGGGAAGAGTC
Organism: uncultured Gammaproteobacteria bacterium; assembly: GCA_963747145.1. Lineage (GTDB taxonomy): Bacteria > Pseudomonadota > Gammaproteobacteria > Steroidobacterales > Steroidobacteraceae > SCUD01. The sequence continues at coordinate 277,590 of CAVVDZ010000005.1, forward strand.
CCGCATGCTGCCCGTGATTGGCGCGGAGGCTAGCGGCGACGATCTCGATATCGCGGATGAAGTGCTCCGCCGACTCGTAATGATTCGGGCGGCCATCGTAGGTCGTGCGCAGCCGCGCCGAGACCTGCGACATGAACATGCGGTACGGCATGCGATCGTGCCGCGACGGGGTCGCCTGGCGGGCATTCGGCAGCAGGATGTCGTACTCGGCGATGCGCTGTTCCAGCTCGCGGCTGACGCCGACCCGGCTGGCGCTCTGCGAAAGCTTTCCGGACAGCGTGCGGCACTCGTCGTAATAGGCGGAAATGATGCGCTGCTGGTGGCGATGCAGCGTCTCGCGGATCGTCTTCGCGTGGACTTCCGAGTTGCCGTCCATGTCGCCGCCGACCCAGGTGCCGAAGCGCAGCAGCAGCGGCAGGCTCTCCGCCTCTGGCGCCATGCCGAACACGGTCTCGAGCCAGAATGCGAGTTCCTCGTAGAGCGCCGGCACGACGCGATAGACCACCTCGGCCAGGTAGAAGAGCACGTGCTCGCGTTCATCGGCGACCGTCAGGCGCTCGCGCGGATGCACCTCGGTCTGCCAGCCGGAGGTCAATTCCATGCGGATCCGCTCCCAGACCGAGCGGCGCTCCGCCGGCGTCAGGGTCGGATCGAGCCTCTCGATCATCAGGTCGGCAACCTGCTGCTGCTTGCGCAGCATGGTGCGGCGCGACGACTCGGTGGGATGCGCCGTGAAGACCGGATAGATCGTCACGTCGCGCAGCAGCGCCAGGACCTGCGCGCCATCGAGGCCTGCGGCCTTCAGCCGGTACATGCAATCGCCGATCCCGCCCGGCTGCGGACGGTCGCTGCGATTCATGTATTCGCGGCGCCGGCGCACGCGATGCACGCGTTCCGCGAGGTTGACGACCTCGAACCACTTGCTGAATGCGCGGACCATGTCGCTCGCCTGCTGCGCCGGCCGGTTCGAGGCGCGAGCGACAAGCTCGACGGCGCCTTCCGGCTCGCCCTCGCGGCGGCGGATTGCCGCGACGCGGTCGCCCTCGACGAGCTTCAGCAGGTCCTCGCCGCCCTGGTCGCGCAGCACTTCGCCCACCAGCGAGCCGAGCGCGTGCACGTCCTCGCGCAGCGCGGTTTCCTTGGTCGGGAACTGCAGGTTGTGGCGGTGCATCACGACAGCATCACAAGCGGCACGCGCAGGCGCGCGACGCCGCATCCCCTCCGGCACTCAGTGCTTGTGTCCGCCCGGCCCATGCACGTGGCCATGCGTGATCTCCTCACGCGTCGCCTTGCGGACCTCGGTGACCTGCACGCTGAAGTGCAGCGACTTGCCGGCCAGCGGGTGATTTGCATCGACGGTGACGAGGTCCTTCGCCAGCCGCGTCACGGTCAGCAGCCGCCCGCCCTGCGGCCCGTCGGCATGGAATTGCTGGCCCTCGGCGATGGACGCGGAAGCGGGGAAGCGGTCGCGGGGAATCATCTGGACCAGGCGCTCGTCGCGCAGGCCGTAACCCTTCTCAGGCGCGACGACGATGTCGATGCGATCGCCGGCGGCCTTGCCGGCCAGCGCTTCCTCGAGGCCCGGAACGATGTTCCCCTTGCCGTGCAGGTACGCGACCGGGTCACCGCCGTCGGAGGACCCGAGCACGGCTCCCTGGTCGTCGCGCAGCGTGTAGTGAATCAGGACGACCTTGCCATCGCCGACATTCATGTCGGTTATGGTAGCGCATCACCGGCGATCAGGCGGGGAAGAACTCGATCGGCTTGGTGGTCGTGATGGTCTCGACGTCCTTGGCCTCGAACTGGAACTGGCGGATGCGCGCCACGAGTTTGCGCTCGAGTTCCGCATCGTTGAGTTCCGTGGACACGATCCTGCATGCCGTCACTTCACCGGACGGCGCGATCGTCAGCTCGATGACGACCTTGCCCTGCAGTTCCGGCCGGTCGCGCAGCGCGCGATTGTAGATCGTGTAGATCGCCGCCTTGTTGCGGTCGAACACCATCTCGATTTCCTCGCGACTGCGCGAGGCCTTGCCGCTCCTGCCGGTGCGCGCCGCTTCGGCCTTGCCCTGGGCGAGCGCGTCGGAGAACGACGCGACCCTCTGGGTCGCGACCTGGCCATGCAGCGATCCCGTGCCGCTGCCGTAGGCGCGGCTGAGCGCCGACGTGTTGATGCCTCCGCTCGATGTCGCAACCTGCGAGGTGATCAGTGAGCGTTCGGCGCGGCTCGGGCCGTCGGTCTTCGCCGTCAGGTTCTTGGTCGGTGCCAGCGAACGGGTGTCGAGTGTCTCGCGCAGGTCCTCGAGCTGGTCCTTCATCGCGAGCAGGCCGGCCTGGTTGGCCTTGCGGCGCGCATCTTCCTGGCGGTTCGGGACCGGGCGCTTGACCTCCGGCTTGACCGGAACCTCGGGCGGCGGCGGCTTCTTGATCGCCGGCGGCGGCGGAGGCTTGGGCGGCGGCGTCAGCACCAGGTCGATCACTTCATCGGGCAGCGCGGGCGCGGGCGGCTTCGCCGGCTCCGGCAACAGCGGCAGGACGAGCCCGACGAGCAGGAACAGGCCGAGCACGATATTCAACAGGCGCCGGAAACGCTGTTCCTCCTCGGGCGTCGGCGTCCAGGGAAGATCGAAGATCCGATAGTTGGCTGCAACTGCCGTCAACGCCGGTCTCCCTCAGGTTCCGATGGGCGTGTAGGCACGCTCTTCTCGATCACGGCGAGCGACAGCTTGCCGTACTTCGCCGCTGTGCAGGTCATCATGATCCGCTTCAGCACGCTGTAGGGCAGGTCCTTGTCGGCGAGCAGCGTCAGCTCCGGTGCATCGCCCGCCTTGCCGCCGGTCACACGGCGCGTCCTGGAGGCTTTCACGAGCGCCGCCTGCAGGCGCGGATCCACGGCCGCAGTCCCGACCTTCAGGTCGACGACGCGGGTCGTCGGCGTGCCATTCACGAACACCATGTCGCGCGTGACCATCACCGTCACGCTCTCGTGCGGCTTGGTTTCCGAAATCGACTGCGGGATGCTGATGTTCTTGGTGTTCGGCAGAATTTCGTAGTCGGCCGAATGCACCAGCAGGTAAACCACCATGATTGTCAGCATGTCGATCATCGGGATCAGCGCCGGCATCCCGTGGCCGCCCTTCAATCCGCCGTGGCGCTGGCGTCCGCGTCTCAGGTGCCTCATATGGGCGCGTCTCCGACCGAGACCACCGGAAACAGCTCGCCCCGCGCGGGCTCGCCGTCGAGCATGCCGTCGAATGACTTGACCGTATCCATCACCTGAACCAGCAGGTCATAGGGCACGTCCGGCTCGAGCAGCACGGTGGCATCGCGCTTTTCCGGAAAGCGGGATTTCACGCGTTGCAGGAACAGCGACAGGCCCTCGAGGTCGTAGCCATCCGCGGTCAGGGGCAGCGTCTGCAGCACGCCGGTGCTCCGATCCGCGATCTCAATGACGTTCTTGCGCACGACCACTTCAAGCTCGAGCACCTTGGGAAGCTCGAGTTGCTGCGTGGCGTTCGCCGGGAGGTTGAGCTCGAGGATGTGCGTCTTCGAGAACACCGCCGTGAAGATCAGGAAGAACACCAGGATCGTCATGACGTCGAGCATCGGAACGATGTTGAGATCGTTCCGGCCCCGGTAACGCGCGTGATTGCGCGTCTGCCGTCTTGCGATCCGCGACCCTCTCACGCGCGCGCCCCGCGCGGGCTCGGTGCCGCATGCGTCTCGGTGCGCCCCGCAGCAGCGGCCGCCGCCTGCGACTCAGGATCCATCTTGCGCTCGTGCAGCGCATTCAGGAACTTGACCGAGGCGACCTCGAGGCCGTCCACAATTGTCGTGGTCTTGGTCTCGAGGTACATGTGCGCGAGCAGGAGCGTGATCGCGACGATCAGGCCGAGCGCCGTGTTGTTCATCGCGACTGAGATGCTCGCGGACAGCAGGCTCGCCTTTTCGGCGGGGTTTGCCTGCGACACGGCGGCGAACGCCGTGATCAGGCCGATGACCGTGCCGAGCAGGCCCATCAGCATGCCGATGTTGGCGAGGGTTGCGAGGTAGTGGGTGCGTTTCTCGAGGCGCGGGATCACCTCGATCAGGCTCTCCTCCATCGCCTTCTCGATGTCGTCACGGCGGCGCGCGGAATTGATCCGCGACATGCCGTAACGCATCACGTGGCCGAGCGCACAGTCCGAGTTCGTGACGCGGCCCAGCGCCTCGCGGAACCTGCCGCTCTCGAACATCGGCTGGATCTCGTCCCACAGCCTGCGGTTGCCGAAGGAGGCGCGTGTCAGCTCGATGAACCGCTCGACGGCGATCACGATGCCGACCGCCCACACGAGGGCAATGGGGTACAGGAAGACCCCGCCTTGCTTGAAGAAGTTGACGATCATGTCCCAGGATTCCATTCGCGCTGCTCCTATGGGTCGAAATCACGACCATTTGGCGCCATTCAGACAGTCAAACCGATCCTTGCTGCATATTCCGTGGCTTACTTCTCAGGTGCCGAAGCCTGTGGCGGTTGTGGGGTCGAATCCGTGGCCAAAGCGCCGAAATAGGCCACTTCCCGCCTGAAAACATCCCGGTCCACCGGCGCCAGGACCTCGTCCAGCAGGCTGTTCGCCGGGCGGCCCTTCAGGTCGCCCAGGTCGGCCTTCTTCCAGGGGACGACGTACATGACTTTCGGCAGTTCGCGGTTGCCGGTAATGGTCGTCGATTCGAGCTCCAGCCGGTCCATCGCCTTCGAAGGCGACGGGGCCTCGGCGGCCGGTGGCGGCGCGGGCGCAGCGGCAGGCAGGGGCTCGGCAGCCCAGGCGGCCGCGGCCAGCAGGCACAGGCCGATCATGGCGACAGGTGTTCTCATGGCAGGACTCCTGCGGACTGCGCCGCCGGGGCGACGCGCTGCCGCAATTCCGCGATCCAGCCGGACACCTGCTTGTCAGCGGCGCCGGTCAGGGCCAGGTATTGCTCGAAATGGGGCAGCGCCTCGGCCGGCTGCTGCAGGTAGAGATCGAGCAGCACGCCGATGTTGCGGTGCGTGGCCGCGCGCTCTGGCGCTGCCTCGAGCGACGAACGATAGACCGCCTCCGCATCGCGGAAACGGCCCAGGTTCCGGTACGTGATGCCGAGCGCATCGAGGACGGCGGCATCCGCGGGAGCGCGCGCGCGCGCCGCCTCGAGCTGCAGGAGCGCCTGTGGCCACTGGCCGCGACGCATCTCAAGCAGGCCCAGGTTGTACTGGGGAACCGGAAGTGCCGGCGCGCGGGTGGCGAGGTCCTTCCAGATCGCGGCCGCATCATCCGGCTTCTCCTCGACGATGAACTTGCCGGCGGTCTGCAGCATCACCTCGATCAGCGGATCCACCGCAGGCGGCGCCGCAGTCGCGGACGCGGCGCCCGCGCCGGTGGCGGCTGCACGGGCAGCGCTTGCGGCGGTGGAGCCCGCATCGGTGGCAGGCGCCGTCTCGGGGACTGGCAACGCGGCGGGCACGATGCTCACGATGTAATCGCCGATGACCTCGGTCTTGCCATAACGCGCCGGCAAGAGCGCCGCGAGTGCCGCAAAACTCTTGCGGACCCACTCGTCGTAAACGCCGCTGCCGGTGCGCGCGGCATTGATTGCGTGGATTTCGATTGCTTTCTCTTCGAACGGATAGGCCTGCTCCTCGAGGAGCGTCGTGTACTGCTCGAGCGCGTCCTCGTCGAGGCCCGCCGGCCGCTCCGATTCCAGCAGGTCCTTTCCGAGCCGGCGATAAAGTTCCGCCAGCTCGAAGGTCGCGGCCGTCGTCACCTCGGCGACCGCGTAATCCGCCGTCGCCGTATAAGCCTGCACGGCAGTTTCCATCGCGGCCCTCTTCGCCGCCAGCGAGTTCTTGAGCGGCGCCGTCAGGCGGATTGCATAGAACGCATCGCGCGCGGGTGTCGCGAGTTCGAGCGACGCCCAGGCGGCCAGGTAGCGGGTCCGGTCCGTGCGGCCGCTGCCTGCCGAGGCGTCGGCCGTGACAATTTCCTTCAGCCAGCGCTGCCTGCCCTGCGCGTCATGCGACAACGCGGCGAAATCCGCCAGCTTCTGGCGTGCCTCGATCGCCGGGGCGACCGGCTCGGGATAGCGCTGCACGAAGTTCGCCCAGTTCACGGCGGCGCGCTCCGGATGAGCGGCCTTTTCGTTCAGTTCGGCGGCCTGTTCCAGTGCCTGGCGCCTGAGCTCGGCGGATTCGGTCGCCGTGTCCGCGATCCGTTCGAGTTCGACCGCGGCCTCGAGCGGGCGGCCGGCTTCGATGTAGGCATTGGCAAGCCGGCGCGGCACATCGGCCGCCAGCGGGCTCTCCGGGTGGTCGCGACGGAAGGCCTCCAGCACCTCGATCGCCCGCGGCCACTGCTTCTCGCGCAGCAGCAGCGCGCCCGCGTCGTATTCGGCATTCACGCGGATGCTGGCATTCGGTGCGCGCGCGGCGATGCGCAGGAAATCGTCCACGGCACCGTTCGCGTCGCCGGAGGCCTGCTTGGCCTCGGCCTGCTTGTAGATCGACGCCGCGAGCCGCTCGTCGATCGCGGTACGCGCCTTGTCGCCAGGCGCCACCATCGGCTGCAGGCGCGAATATGCCGCTTCGGCACGGTCGAAGTGCGCGAGCTCGAACTCGGCGTCGGCCGTGATGTTGAGCGCCAGGCGCTCGCGGTCCATGGTCATCGGCGGCAGCCAGGTCAGCACCTTGCCCGCTTCGACGATTGCGCGTTCGTAGGCCTTGAGGTCATACAGCTGCTGCATCGCGCGCACCTGCACGGCCGGCGCCTCGGCGTGCTCCGGGAAGGTGGACGCGAACTTGAGTTCGCCTTCGATCGACTGCGCGCGCCAGGCCTCGAGTTCCGCGCCCTTCAGCGACTCGGCCTGGCGGTCGTAAGCGAGCAGCGACGAATAGGCTGCCGTGCCGCTCCGCGGCCCGCGCGGCCGCTCGTAGGCCGTGCGTTCGTATTCGATCGCCGCGTCCCGGAACTGGCCGCTCTCGAACAGCAGGTCCGCCAGCAGGTAATTGGTGTCGGCCGTGTCCGGCTCGTCCGGGAACGATTTCAGCAGGTCGCGGTACCAGCGTGCCGCCTGCTGGTAGTCCGCGGACTTCTTGCTCTTCTGCGCCAGAGCATGGTGGTGCTGGGCCAGGTCGCGGAGGTTTGCCTTCAGCTGGACGACGACTTCCGGCGCGCTTTCACGCGTGCGCGTCGCCCAAAACGGCCCGTCGAACGCATAGAGTTCCACGTACTCGCGCTTGCCCTGCAGTGCGAGCTCGGCGAATCCGCCTTTCAGGTAGGCGTCGATCGCGCGTCCCTGCAGGACCGGCGAGTGCGCGTCGCCCGGGTGCTGCGCCGCATAGGCCCGATAGGTGTCCGCCGCGTCCGTGTAACGCTCCTTTTCGACCAGCAGGTCGCCGAGCGACCCGTGCAGGCGCCAGGAATAGCTGGGCGAACCGTGTTCGGTGAGAGCGCTCGACAAGGCGCCAGCCGGATCCTCGGCAGCGAACTGGATGCCGAGCACGCGCATCGTGTCGTCGACGAGTTCGCGATCCGCGCGCGACAACTTGTCCATGCTCTCGATCTCGACGCCGGGCGAGGTCAAGAGCTTGCGATCGAGTACGGCAAGGAACGAATTCGAGCTTTCCTCGATGCGGGATTGCTTGAACAGGGCCCAACCGTGCTTGTAGAGCGCCTGTTCCTGGAACGCCGTTCCGCTGCCGCGCCGGATAACCGATTCATAGGCGGTCTCCGCCTCGGACCAGCGCTGGGCGCTGAACAGGATCTCGCCACGTCGGAACTGCGCCTCCTCGATGTGGCGGCTGTTCGGATACTTCGCGACCAGCCGGTCGAGATAGGACAGCGCGCGCTCCGGATCGCCCTCTGCTTCCCACGCGCGGCCGAGCTGGTAGAGCACGGAATCGATGCGCGGGTGGTCCGGCGCCTCCGCGAGCAGCCGCTCGTAGAGCGCGATCGCGGCGCGCGTTTCAGCGCCGCCCGCCATCGGTGTCGTACCGTCGGCCCGCTCGGCGTCGGCCGACTCGAGTTCCAGGTCCGCAAGCCGGCGCAGCGCCTCGGCACGCATCTGCGGATCCCCGGCATTCAGCTCCAGGAAACGCCGGTAGGCTTCGCGCACCTTCGCGGCATCCACCGGCGCTGCCGGACCCACGACGACTGGCGGGCTCTTCTTGCGCAGATCGCCGACGGTCTGCGCCAGGGCGGGCAGCGCCGCTGTCGCGATCGCGAACCCGGCAATCGCTGACTGCCACCGGCGTTTCATGGCGTCACCGCGCTGGCGCGATCGTAGATCGTCGCGATCGCATAGCGTGCCTGCACGGAATACTCATCGAGGCGCTGCCGCTGCAATTCGAGCTCGCCGATCGCGATGTCGGCGAGGCGCCGGCCCTGGGCTTCCTTTGCGGACTCGACGCGCTTCGCGAGATCGGCGACACGCGGCGTCACGGCGGTCACGCGCGTGGCGAGCGCGGCGGCGCGTTCGGGCGCTCCCTGGCGCGCTTTGACGGCGCCAGCCTGGCGTGCACGCGCCTCGTAGACGGCGGCATCGAGTTCACGCATGGCGCGTTGCGCCTGCCAGACGCGCATCTTCCAGGCGGAATCCAGCTTCCAGGCCACCACGCCACGCGTGAGGCGCACCTTTTCGCGGGCGTCGTCGTACGCGGGATCGCCCACATGGGTCGCGAGTTCCGCCTCGACGCCCGCCAGCATCGACAGCCACTGGCGCTCCTGTTCGGTCGCGAGCGCAGCGGTGTCGCGATCGCGGATGGCGGCTTCGAGCCGCGCGCGCAGCTCGTCGCGGCGCCGGTTGATGACCGGCACGTCCACAGTCGCGAGGCGCCGGTCGGCATCGGGCAGCTTCGCCGCGAACGCGCTCTTGCGCGTCTCGATCATGTCGGAGAACGCGCCGAGGCTGGTAGACCAGTTGTAGAGATTGAGCGACATCGCCTCGAGCGATCGGTAGCTCTTGAGGCCCTCCTGGAACTCGTTGCCCGCCATCAGGTGATAGAGGTAGCGCGACTCCGGCGCGTCCGGCAGCATGGTGAGCTGCGCAAACCAGTCCGGCCGCGCGCCCTGGTCCGCGGCGAGCGCCGCGGTCAGCAAGCGCCCGGCGCGGATCGCGGTGATCGACTCCTCGATCCGGGCGCGCTCGGCATCGTAAGCCGCGATCGCCTGTTCGTAGTATTCGACGGCCTGGCCGATCGCCGACAGTTCCGCGTACGCATAGGGAACGGCGAGGTAGGACTCCTGGACCGCGGCGTCCAGCAGGTCGCGTCCGTGCAGCTCCACCCAGGGTACGAGCGCCTGCTGGTAATCGCCGCTGGCGGCGTCGGCCCAGCCGGCGCCCAGCAAGGCCTTGTTGGCCTGCGATCCGTTGAGCCGCACGCGGTCAAGCGCGATGCGCGCCGCAGCCGGCTGGCCGGCCTGCAGCAGCGCGTAGCCCAGCGCGAGGTTGGCCTTGTCGCGCAGCGACAGCAATTCGGCGTTGGTCGTCTGCAGCAGCCCGACCTGTTCCAGCATTGCGTGGCCGGCCTCGGCGCGGTTCGCGCGTACCAGCGCCACGCCCAGGTTGAACCGGCCGTAAGCGGTCCATTCGTCCGGGCCCTGCCAGCCGTTGAGTTCGGCAATGGCAGCGTCGAACTGGCCGCGGTACATGAGCCCCTGCGCGATCAGCAGCCGGCGCTCCGATTCGAGATCGATCGGCAATGCGCCGCTGACGGCGCGCAGTGCCTTTTCGGACTGGTCGAAGTGCCCGCTCGCGTAGAGGACCTTGCCGAGGTAGAACCAGGCGCGGTCGCGGACCGGCGCCGGCGTCGTCGTATCGGCGAGCAGCTTCTCGAAGATCTCGCGGGCCTCGCGATGCTGGCCGAGCGACAGATACAAACCGCCACGCAGGAGCTCGGCATCGCGGGCATGCGGGTTCAGGTGGCCCTGCTCGCGATACGCGGACAGGCGCACCAGCGCCTCGAAGTGCTCGCGGCTGTAGAAATAGAACAACACGTCGCCGTAGTGCAGGTCCTGCAGCTTGACTTCCGGGAGCCCCATCGGGTCCGGCACGGATATCCGTGCGCTGCCGAGCGCGGGTTCAGCCGCCGCCGCGGGCACGTCATCCGCGGCGCTGTCAGCGGGCGGCGCGCTGCCCGCCGCCGGGTTGACCCAGCAGGCTGCAAGGACAGCCAATAAGAGTGTCAGGCGCCACGCCAAGCGATCACTCCCAGACGCGAATGACGAATTCGGGCTGCAACTTTCGGACACGGTCGCTGATGCGCAGTTCCACGTACTTGGCGCCGACACCCTTGTCGACCGTCAGCGTGGCACCGCGCTTGTAGTCCC
>CAVVDZ010000006.1:0-395972 GCA_963747145.1 uncultured Gammaproteobacteria bacterium
GCGCTCGCGAAGATCCGCGAAGACGCGCCATTCGACAAGGTCTGCTACATCGGATGCGGCGTGACGACCGGCATCGGCGCCGTGATCAACACCGCGAGAGTCGAGCCCGGCGCCAATGTCGTCGTCTTCGGGCTGGGCGGCATCGGGCTGAATGTGATCCAGGGCGCGCGCATGGCGGGCGCCGGGAGGATCGTCGGTGTCGACATCAATCCGCGGCGCAAGTCGCTCGCGGAGCGCTTCGGCATGACGCATTTCGTGAATCCGAAGGAAGTCGAGGGCGACCTGGTCGCGCATCTCGTCGCGCTGACCGACGGCGGCGCCGACTACAGCTTTGAATGCGTCGGCAATGTGGAGCTGATGCGCCAGGCGCTGGAATGCTGCCACCGCGGCTGGGGAGTGTCTGTGATCATCGGCGTCGCGGGCGCAGGGCAGGAGATCAAGACGCGTCCCTTCCAGCTCGTCACCGGGCGCGTGTGGAAGGGCACGGCCTTTGGCGGCGCGCGCGGGCGCACGGACGTGCCGAAGATCGTGGACTGGTACATGGAAGGCAAGATCAACATCGACGACCTGATCACTCACACGATGCCGCTCCCGAAGATCAACGATGCCTTTGACCTGATGCATCGCGGCGAATCCATACGCAGCGTCGTGACATTCTGAAATCGCAACAGGGGGAACACATCATGGCTGTCAAGATTCATCCGTCCGTGGACAACGGCGTCAAGGCCGGTACGAAGGGCTTCAAGGGCGGGACACTCACCTGCCATTGTTCGAATGCGCCAGCCACCGTGACGCTCGCGAGCGACGTGGCGTTCAACCACGCCTGTGGCTGCAGCAAGTGCTGGAAGCCGAAGGGCGCGGCCTTCTCGGTCGTCGCGGTCGTCGGGCGCGACAAGCTCTCCGTCACGGCCAATGGCAACAAGCTCAAGGTCCTTGACGCGAGCGCCGCCATCCAGCGCCACGCCTGCACCGGCTGCGGTGTGCACTTGTTCGGCCGCATCGAGAACAAGAATCACCCGTTCTACGGATTCGATTTCGTGCACGTGGAGCTCTCCAAGGATAAAGGCTGGGCGGCCCCGGAATTCGCGGCCTTCGTCTCCTCCATCATCGAGACGGGCAGCGCCAGTCCCGGCGAAATGGCCGGCGTGCGCGCCCGCCTGAAGGAACTGAAGCTCGAGCCGTACGACTGCCTGTCACCGGCCCTGATGGACCTGATCGCGACGCACACCGCCAAGGCGAAAGGTGTCCTGAAGGCCTGACCGGTGTCCGGGCCAGGCGCCGCGGCGTTCGACGAGAGCAACACGATCAGCCGGCACGGCGCCTTCGGCGGCGCCGTCAGCTTCCACCGGCACGATGCGGTGGAGACGGCCTGCGCGATGCGCTTTTCGGTTTTCCTGCCGCCGCAGGCGGCCGGAGGCCGCGTGCCGGTGCTCTATTACCTGGCCGGACTGACCTGCAGCGAAGAGACATTCATGATCAAGGCGGGTGCCCAGCGCGTGGCGGCCGAGCTCGGTCTCGCGATTGTCGCGCCGGACACGAGCCCGCGCGGCGTCACGCTGCCCGGGGACAGCGAGAACTGGGATTTCGGCGTCGCCGCCGGCTTCTACGTCGACGCTACGGTGGAACCGTGGTCGCGGCACTATCGGATGTATTCCTACGTCACAAGCGAGCTGTCCGCGCTCGTCACCGCGAATTTCCCGGTGGACCCGGATCGACAGGGCATCCTCGGACATTCGATGGGCGGCCACGGGGCGCTGACGATCGCGCTCAGGAATCCGGATCGCTATCGTTCGGTATCAGCTTTCGCCCCGATTTCGGCGCCGATGCATTGCCCCTGGGGGCAGAAGGCGTTCACGGGCTACCTTGGCACGGATCGCGAACGCTGGCGCGCCCATGACGCCAGCGAACTCGCGCGCGGCATCCGCTCGGTCGCCGGGCGGCCGCCGATGCTGGTGGACCAGGGCTTGTCGGATCCCCACCTCGAGAAACAGTTGTTGCCCGAGCGGCTGGAAGAGGCCTGTGCCGCGAGCGGCTATCCGCTGACGCTCAGGCGCCATGCCGGCTACGACCACGGCTACTATTTCATTTCGACCTTCATCGAGGACCACCTGCGCCACCACGCGCGATCGCTCCTCGGCTGAGCGGCTTCAGATTTCGCGCGGCTCCACGCCGGGCGCAAAGCGCCGGTGATGTTCCTCGGCGAGCGCGGCGGCCACTTGGGGCAATGGCCGGTAGTGATCGACGAATTCCGCGGGCATGCGCTTCGGCCGGCCGCTGTCGAGATCCACGCAGACGTAGTGGATCAGGCCGCGCAGCAATGTCCGGCCGTCCGCCGGCCGGCGGATCTGGAAGCGACGGTCGACGCGCAGGCGCGCGTCCTCGAACACGAGCCAGGTGCCGATCTCGAGCGCGTCGCCCGCAAAGGTCGGCGCGAGGTAATGAAGCTGGCTGCGCCAGACCACCATGCCGCGCCGGGTCGTGACGCAATGAGCTGGCGTCACGCCGAGCGCCGAGGAATGCGCCCAGGCTGTTTCGTCGAGCCAGCGCAGGTAAACCGAATTGTTCACGTGCCCGTAGGCGTCGATATCCGAGCCCTGCGCGGACACGCTGTGGATGAAGGGCGAGGGCAGGTCCCAGGCCGGCGTCACCGGTAGAGGATCTTCACGATGGCCCGGAACATGCGGCCGTAGGGCGGCATCAGGAAGCGCGAGCCGCTCAGGCGCCCGTCGTAGAACACGGGTTTCAGCTTTGAGAAGGTGTCGAAGCCGGTCTTGCCGTGATAGTGGCCCATGCCGCTCGGGCCGACGCCGCCGAAGGGGAGGTCCTCCTGGATCACGTGGAAAGCCGTGTTGTTTACCGTGACGCCGCCGGAAACCGTGTGCGTCAGGACCTTGTCGAGGGCCGCGCCGCGCGCGCCGAAGTAATAGAGCGCCAGTGGCCTTGGTCTTGCATTCACGTAGGCGATCGCTTCGTCGATCGAATCGTAGCCGACGATCGGCAGCAGCGGCCCGAAGATCTCTTCCTGCATGAGGCGCATGTCGTCACGGACCGCCGTGAAGGCCTGCGGCGTCATGCGCCGGCGCTCGGTATCGGTCGCGTCCGGGTGCAGCGCGTGGATTGTCGCGCCCAGGGCGCGCGCGTCCTCGACGCTCGCCGTGAGCCTGCGGAACTGGCGATCATTGATGATCGACGTGTACTGGGGGTTGATCGAGAGGGCCGGGAAAAACTCGCGCGTCGCGGAGCAGCAGGCGTCGAGAAACCGGTCGATGTCCGGCCTTGGCACCAGCACGTAATCGGGCGCGACGCAGGTCTGGCCGGCGTTGATCAGCTTGCCGTACATGATCCGGCGCGCAGCCTCCGTGATGTCGAATCCATCGGCGACGATCACCGGCGACTTGCCGCCGAGCTCCAGCGTCACCGGCGTCAGGTTTGCGCTCGCGGCCTTCATCACCTCGCGCCCGATGCCGGTCGAGCCGGTAAACAGCAGGTGATCGAAGGGCAGCGACGAAAACGTGCGCGCGACGCCGGCATCGCCGTTCACGGCCATGACTTCATCGGAGGCAAATGTCGCCGCGATCAGCGATTCGAACAGCGCGCCGAAGCGTGGCGTGTATTCGGACATCTTCAGCATTGCGCGGTTGCCGGCGGCGAGCGCCGCGGTCAGCGGCGAGATCGCAAGGTACAGCGGGTAATTCCACGGCACGATGATGCCGACCGCGCCGAGCGGCTGGCGCATCAAGCGCGCGCTGCCGGGCAGGCTCCACCAGGCAACGCTGCGCCGCTCGGTCCGCATCCAACGGCGCAGCCGCCGCCTGGCGTATGCGATGCCGTCGACGCTCGTGAACAGCTCAAACAGCAGAGTTTCCTGCTGGGCGCGATTGCCGAAGTCGGCGCTGATCGCGTCGCGTATCGCGACTTCATTGTCGCGCAGCATGTGGCGCAGGCGATCGAGCCGGTCGCGCCGTGTCTCGAGGGACGGAAACGGCTCAGCGTCGAATGCGCGGCGTTGCTGCGTGAATGCCTGCGACAATTGGGCCGGATGGGCGGCGAGCCGGGTGGGGTCGTGTGCCGTGGCCATGCAGGGTATTCTAAGCGGATAATTACACCCGTGCCGCCGGCTGCCCCGGCGCCGGCAGTTCTGGTGGCCACGCGGGTGGCTGAGGGAGGATGGGTGAAGATCGGCTGTCCGAAGGAAATCAAGGTTCATGAATACCGCGTCGGCCTGGTGCCGGCCGGCGTGCGCGAGCTCGCGACTGCGGGTCACCAGGTGATGATCGAATCCGGCGCGGGCGCCGGTATCGGAATCAGCGACGATGCCTATCGCGCCGCAGGGGCCACCGTCGTGCCGGATGCCAAGGCGGTGTTCGATGACGCTGAGCTCGTTGTCAAGGTCAAGGAGCCGCAGTTGCCGGAATGCGCGATGCTGCGCCGCGGGCAGGTGTTGTTCACCTATCTGCACCTGGCTGCCGACGCGGCGCAGGCCCAGGCCCTCGTGAAATCCGGCGTGACCGCGATCGCCTATGAAACGGTGACCGTGCCGGACCGCTCGCTGCCGCTCCTGACGCCGATGAGCGAGGTCGCGGGACGCATGTCCATCCAGGTGGGCGCAACGGCATTGCAGAAAGCCAATGGCGGCTTCGGCGTGCTGCTCGGCGGCGTGCCGGGCGTGGCGCCCGCGCGCGTCGTGATCCTGGGCGGGGGTGTCGCCGGCACGAATGCGGCGCAGATGGCGGTCGGCCTCGGCGCGCAGGTCACGATCGTCGATCGCTCGCTGCGCAGGCTGCGTGAGCTCGATGCGCAATTCGGCAACACGATCGAGACCGCCTACTCGACGATTGAATCCATCGAACGGCTCGTGACGCAGGCCGATCTCGTAATCGGCGCAGTGCTCGTGACCGGGGCAGCGGCGCCGAGGCTCGTCACCCGCGACATGGTGCGCCGCATGGAGAAGGGTGCGGTGCTCGTCGACATCTCCATCGACCAGGGCGGCTGCTTCGAAACCAGCAAGCCGACGACGCATGCGGATCCGACCTATGTCGTGGACGGGGTTGTCCATTACTGCGTGACCAACATGCCGGGCGCGGTGCCGCGCACCTCGACCTTCGCGTTGACCAATGCGACGCTGCCCTACGTGCGCTCGCTCGCGGATCTTGGCTGGCGCAAGGCGCTGGAGCGCGATGCGGGATTTCGCGGCGGGGCTCAATGTGCACGAAGGCGCTATCACGCATGAAGCGGTGGCGCGCGCCCTCGGCATGGCGCATCGACCGCTCAGCTGAGCAACTGCATCTAGAATCCGGCGTCGGGAATGGCGAGCGCTGTGTCGTCGAGCGTACGCAGCAGCGCGAGTGCAGGCGTGATGCGCGGCAATTCGTAGCGGAAGAAGAACCGGCAGGCCGCGAGCTTTCCCGCGTAGAAATCGCCTTCGGCCGCATTCGCCTTCGCGCGCAATGCCGCGAGAGCCTGCGCAAGCCAGCGCCAGGCGACGACCAGGTGCCCCAGCGAGTCGAGGTAGAGGGTCGCATTGGCGAGCGCCCGTTCCGGGTCCTTTGCCATGGCACCGATCAGGATCTCCGTTGTCTTGCCGATGTCCGAGAGCGCCGCAGCGAGCGCTGTCGCGTGTTCCGCGACTGCCGGTTCGGCGCGTGCCAGCGCGACCGTCTCCATGATGCGTGCCGCAAGTTCGCGCATCGCGGCGCCGCCCTGCATCGAGACCTTGCGCCCCAGCAGGTCGAGGCCGTGGATGCCGTGCGTCCCCTCGTGGATGTGGTTGAGGCGATTGTCCCGGTACAGCCGCTCGACGGGGTAATCGCGCGTATAGCCGTAACCCCCGTGCACCTGGATCGCGAGCTTGTTGGCCTCGAGGCAGAACTCCGAGGGCCAGGATTTCGCAATCGGTGTCAGCAGTTCAAGCAAGAGATGCAGCGACTGCTTCCGCGCGGGATCGCCCTCGCAGCGCTCTTCATCGCAGAGCCGCGTGCAATAGAGCACGAGCGCCAGGCCGCCTTCGACCCAGCACTTCTGCGCCAGCAGCATGCGGCGCACGTCGCCATGGCGCAGGATCGGCACGGGCGGGGACTTCGGGTCGCGGGCGGCAACCGGGCGTCCCTGGGGCCGCTCGCGCGCATAGGCGAGCGCATGCAGGTAGCCCGCGTAACCGAGCGCGACGGCATTCATGCCGACGCCGAGGCGCGCGGCATTCATCATCTGGAACATGTACTCGAGGCCGTGATGCGGCAGTCCGACGAGTTCCGCGCGGCAGCGGCCCTGTTCCCCGAATGACAGCACGCAGTTGACGGTGCCGCGCCAGCCCATCTTGTGATTGATGCCGGCAAGGCGCACATCGTTGTCAGCGCCGACAGTGGCGTCGTCGTTGACGCGGTTGCGCGGGACGGCGAACAGCGAAATGCCGCGCACACCCGGGGGACCGCCGGGAATCTTGGCAAGCACGAGGTGCACGATCGTCTCGGCGAGCTCGTGGTCCCCACCGGATATCCACATCTTGCTTCCGGTCAGCAGGTAACTGCCGTCCGGCTGGGGCGTGGCCTGGCAACGAATGTCGGTCAAAGAAGAACCCGCGTGCGGCTCGGAGAGGCACATCGTCCCTGTGAAGCGACCGGCCAGCATCGGGCGGGCGAGGCGCTCGCGCTGGCCCTGGCTGCCGAAAGTGATCAGCAGGTTGGCGGCGCCGGCGGTCAGCGTTGAAAAAGAATGGAATGCGACATTGGCACTGCTGAAGACGGCGGAGCAGGCCTTCGCGATCAGCAGCGGCAGCTGCAACCCGCCATCCTCGGCATCGAAGGTCGCGGCCGTGAATGAAGCCTCATTGTAGGCGTCGTACGCCTGCTTCGTCGCCGGGATCATCCAGACGCGGCCATCCACGACGCGCGGTTCCTCGACGTCGCAGGCGGCGGCGAACGGCGCAAAGCGTTCCTCGGCGATCCGGTAGGCGCTGTCGATGACGCCGTCGAATACCTGGCGGTCATGGCCGGCATAGCGCGTCATGCGGCAGAGCCCATCCGCATCCAGGACATCGAAGACCTGAAAATCGAGATCGCGGCGCGGTATCGTCATGTCGGGATCCGTCGGGGGCGCCTGGCGCGCCAGGCTGATTGTAGCGAGCGGCGCCGTTGACGGCCCGCCGAATGCTAGGATTTGGCTGCCGCATCGGGCAGCCGCCGGGGGATTTCCACTTGGCCGAAGACACATTCGACTTGAGCGGCCGCGTCGCGCTCGTGACGGGGGCCAGCCGCGGCATCGGCCGCGCAATCGCGCTCCTGCTCGCGCGTCACGGCGCGACGATCGTCGTCAGCAGCCGCAAGCTGGAGAGCTGCGAGGCCGTTGCCGCGGAAATCCGTGCGGCCGGCGGCGCCGCTTCGGCGCTCGCCTGCCACATCGGCGAAGTCGAGCAGATCGCCCATGCGTTTCGCGAGATCGACGCGCGCCACGGGCGCATCGACATACTCATCAACAACGCGGCGACTAACCCTTATTTCGGGCCGGCGGTCTCGATGGAGCTCAGCGCTTTCCAGAAGACCGTGGACGTCAACATCCGCGGGTTCTTCTGCGCATCCATCGAGGCGGGCCGCCGCATGATCGCCCAGGGCAAGGGCGCGATCGTCAATGTCGCCTCCGTGAATGCCTTCCGGCCGATGGACGGCCAGGCCGTCTATTCGATGACCAAGGCCGCGATCGTCAACATGACGCAGGGCCTCGCGCGCGAATGGGGTCGCAAGGGCGTGCGGGTGAATGCGCTGGCGCCGGGCCTTGTCGAGACGAAGTTCGCCGCGGCCGTGCACAGCGACCCGAAGCGCCGCGCGATCGCCGAGTCGCTGACACCGCTCGGGCGCATTGCCCAGCCTGAGGAAATCGCAGGCGCCGCACTCTACCTGGCGTCCGATGCGGCTTCGTTCACCACCGGCAGCTGCCTGACCGTGGACGGGGGCTGGCTGGCCTGAATGAGCCGCATCTACCTGGTGCGGCACGGGCAGGCAGCATTCGGCACCGACGACTACGACCGGCTGACGGAAACCGGGATCGCCCAATGCCGGCAACTCGCGCGGCATTGGCGCGCGATCGGGCGTCACGTGGATCTCGTGTATTCGGGCACGCTGCAGAGGCATCGCGAGTCGGCTGAGGCATTCGTGCAGGCGTCGGTGGAGCAGGGCGGTGCGCCGCATGCGGTGCGGTCGCTCGCCGGTATCGAAGAGTACGATCACGAGGCGCTCCTCGCCGCTCACAAGGGCCATGGGGCAGCAAGCGCCGCCGCCCTCGATCGGCGTGACTTTCACCACCGGCTGTCCGCGGCGCTCCGGGCATGGGCGACGGGCGAATTGGGTTCAGTGCCGCCATTCGGGATTTTTCGCGATCGCTGCAGAGCCGCCCTCGAATCCCTGCTGCGCGAGTCCGGGCACGGTCGCACGGTGGTCCTTTTCGGTTCCGCCGGGTCACTGGCCGCGGCCATGCAGCCGGCGCTCGGCCTCGCCGACTGGGACCTGCTGCGCCTGAAACTCACATTCTTCAACACCGGCGTCAGCAGCTTGCTGTTCGACGGCGAGACGGTCACGATCGAATCACTGAATGCCGTGAGCCACCTCGAGCAGCCGGCGTTCACGCAGTTGATCACGCACCGCTGATCCGGGGGACTCCGCGCATGGACTTCCAGCTCGAACCCACCAAGCAGTCGATCGTCAACCGCGTCCGCGAATACGTCGATCGCGAGCTCATTCCGCTCGAGACCGCATTCCTGCAGTCCGGCCTTGGTCCGCTCCTGCCAGTCTTGCGCGGCAAGCGTGCGGAAGTGAAGAAACTCGGTCTCTGGGGGCCGATTTATCCGCATGAACACGGCGGCCTCGGCCTCGACCTGATCACGCATGGCCTGATTTCGGAGGCGCTCGGCCGCTGCCCGCTCGCGCATTACGTCTTCGGTTGCAACGCGCCCGATGCCGGCAATGTCGAGCTGCTGCACGAATTCGGGACGCCGGCGCAGAAGAAGCGCTGGCTCGAACCGCTGGTAGCCGGAGAAATCCGCAGCTGCTTCGGCATGACGGAACCGGGCAACAGCGGCTCCAATCCGCTGATGCTCGAGACAAGCGCGGTCCTCGATGGCGACGGCTGGATCCTGAATGGCCGCAAGTGGTTCACGACCGGCGCGGACGGCGCGAGCGTGTGCATCGTCATGGCCGTGACCGACCCCGACCGGGCGCCGCACGAGAAGGCGAGCATGTTCCTCGTGCCGACCGACAGCGCCGGCTATCGGCTGCTCCGCAACACGCCCGTGATGGGTCATGTGGGCGCAGATCTCTTCTCGCACGGCGAACTGGAGTTCGAAAACTGCCGGGTCCCGGCGGACCAGCTGCTGGGCCCGCGCGGCGCCGGCTTCCGGCTCGCCCAGTCGCGGCTCGGCCCCGGGCGCATCCATCACTGCATGCGCTGGCTCGGCATCTGCGAGCGCGCATTGTCGATGATGATCGCGCGCGCGGCGACCCGCGTAATCGATCCCGAGGGCCGGCGCCTCGGCGACAGCGACATCGTGCGGGCCTGGATCGCCGAGAGCGTGGCGGAAATCCACGCAGCGCGCCTCCTGGTACTGCATACGGCCTGGCGCATCGGGCAGTCCGGCGCGAAATCCGCGCGGGACGACATCAGCATCATCAAGTTCCACGTCGCGGGCGTGCTGCAGCGGGTCGTCGATCGCGCGCTGCAGGTGCACGGCGGCCTCGGCATGACCGACTACACGCTGCTGGCCTGGTTCTACCGCGAAGAACGCGCCGCCCGCATCTATGACGGGCCGGACGAAGTGCACAAGATCTCCGTGGCGAAGCGCATGCTGCGGGACCATGCGGGATGAGCCTGGTCGATGATGCCGCGCCGGTACGCGCCGGCGAGGCGCTCGATGAGGGGCGGCTCGGCGAATACCTGGCCAGCCATGTCCCGGGCCTCGAACTGCCGTTACGTGTGAGGCAGTTCCCGTCGGGATTCTCAAACCTGAGTTACCTGTTGAGCGCCGGCGACGCCGAGTTCGTGCTGCGCCGGCCGCCGATCGGCACGCGTCCGAAATCGGGCCACGACATGAGCCGCGAATTCCGCGTTCTGTCGGCCCTGCGCGCAGGATTCGCCGAATGCCCGCGGCCTCTCCATTACTGCGCCGACGAAGCGGTCATCGGCGCTCCTTTCTATGTGGTCGAGCGGATCCGCGGCATCATCCTGCGCCGCGATTACCCTGAAGGTCTCGCGGCGACGCCGACGCTGGTCCGCGCGCAACAGGTCGCGCTGCTTGAAGTGCTCGCGCGATTGCACGGGCTTGACTACGCATCGCTCGGACTCGCGGATCTCGGCCAGCCCGATGGTTACGCCGCAGCGCCAGGTGCGGGGCTGGACTGAAAGATTTGCGAAGGCGCGGACTGATGACGCACCGCAGGCCGCTGCAGTGACCGACTGGCTCGCGGCCAACACGCCGCCGGCATCGGGCCGCGCGGCGCTGATCCACAACGACTACAAGCTCGACAACGTCGTGTTCGATGCGCGCCAGCCCGAACGCCTGATCGGCGTGCTGGACTGGGAGATGGCGACCATCGGCGATCCGCTGATGGATCTCGGTTGCTCGATGGCCTACTGGGTCGAACGGGCGGACGGCCCGGAGATGCTGGCAACCCGCATGCTGCCGACGCATCTGCCCGGTTCCCTGAGCCGCGCGGAAGTCCTGGGCTGCTACGCGAGTGCCAGCGGCCTCGTCGCAGGCGACTTCCGTTTCTACCGGGTCTTCGGGTTGTTCCGGCTGGCCGTGATCATCCAGCAGATCTACTACCGGTACTTCCACCACCAGACCCGCGATGAGCGGTTCGGGTCGCTGGGACCCATGGCCCATGTCCTGGTACGCCGTGCCCTGGCCGAGGCAAGGGCTTAAGATGGGCGGAATTCCCGTTCAGGCAGCATTCAGCGCCGTTGGCCGATGCTGTCGGGATGGGTAATTGCGGGATGCCGCGCGATGCCCTATATACACGCGTGGTCCCTGGAGCGACCTTTGATGAATGCCCCTAGTAAGCGCTGGTTTGCAGCCCTGGTTGCGGCCCTGCTTGTCGCCGGTGCGGCGTCGGCCGAAGACGCGCGCCCCCAGACCGAGGAAAAGTGCGTCGAGCGCTGCGATATCGAGTCGGACAAATGCATGTCTGCGTCCGAGGGAGTCCCGGACAAGACGCAGGCTTGCGACGACAAGTACAGCGAGTGCCTGAAAGCCTGCGACGCGAACGGCTGAAGCAAGAGTGCCGCCGCCCGTCTGAGGCGCGGCCCCCGGCCTTGCCGGCCCCCGCAAGCTGCAAAATTTGCGGGGCAGTTGATAAACCCGACTTTTCGTATATATTGCGCAGCCCGACGATTGTCGGGTTTCCAGTGGATATCATTGATTTCGCTAGGAATTCATCCGAATGAAAGAGCGCAATGATGAGTCCTTTGACCTCGAGGACGAGTTTCTCGGGGAGGCCAGCACCGACCAGGACGGCGACCTCGACAAGCTGATCGTCGTTGAGCGCCGGCCCAAGGGACCGCGCAGGCCGGTGCAGCAGTCCGCCTGGAGCAAGGTGGAGGACGTGCTGGCCGAGAGGCGCCTGAAACGCGAACTGTCCGAGTACGACCCGGACGAAATCTGACGAAGCCCGCCGAGACCGACCCGGGCAGCTGGTGGCGTGAAGCGCAGGACGCGCTGATCAAGCTGCTGGGCGACCGCGACTGCTCCTACGTTTACGACCTGACGACGATCGCCGCCCAGGCGCGGCGGGTCGCCGGCATGAGTTCCGTGTCGCGCGTGTTCTACGCCGTCAAGGCCAATCCGCACGCGGAAATCCTCCGCACGATCGCCGCCGAGGGACTTTCGTTCGAATGCGTCTCGCGCGGCGAAGTCGAGCGCGTGCTGGATGCCGTGCCTGGCATCGCCCTCGAGCGGCTGCTGTTCACCCCCAACTTTGCGGCGCGCGTGGAATATGAATGGGCGTTGGCCTCAGGCTTGTGCATCACCGTAGACAACCTCTACGTCCTGCGCCAATGGGGCCGCCTGTTCCACGACGCGGAGATATTCGTGCGCATCGACACCGGCCGCGGTCATGGCCATCACGAGAAAGTCCGCACCGCCGGCACGCATTCGAAGTTCGGCGTGCCGCTCTTCGAGCTTGACGAATTGCGCGGGGCAGCGGAGCAGGCTGGCGCGAAGATCAAGGGGCTCCACGCGCACACGGGCAGCGGCAATTTCGCGATTGGCAGCTGGATCGAGACTGCCGGAGCGCTTGCCGATGCGGCAAAGCGATTTCGCGGTGTCGAAGCACTCAATATCGGCGGTGGGCTCGGCGTCGCGGACCAGCCGGGCCAGCAGCCCCTGGACCTGGATGAACTCGATGCCGCACTCGGGGAGTTCCGGCACGCACATGCCGCGTTGCCGTTGTGGATCGAGCCGGGCCGTTACCTGGTCGCGACCGCCGGCGTCCTGCTGGCGCGCGTCACCCAGTTGAAGGGCAAGGGGGACGTCCGGTACGTCGGCGTGGCGACCGGCATGAATTCCCTGCTGCGTCCCGCGCTCTATGGTTCCTATCACGAGATCGTCAACCTGACGCGGCTCGCGGAACCTGCGGAAATGCGCTGCACCGTGGTCGGACCGATCTGCGAGAGCGGTGACGTGCTGGGCGAGGATCGCCTGCTCCCGCGCACGGTCGAAGGCGATATCCTGTTGATCGCGAACACCGGCGCGTATGGCCACGTGATGAGCTCGCGCTACAACCTCCGCGCACCCGCAGAAGAGCTGATTTTCAACGCCCGATGAGCGAGGTGAGCCAGCGGCACTTCGCAAGGATCATGCTGATCAACGCGATATGGGGCTTCAACCTCGTCGCGATCAAGGCGGGCGTCGACCGGTTTCCGCCGGTGTTCGTCGGGTTCCTGCGGTTCCTGATCGTCGCGCTCGTCGTGTTTCCCTGGCTGCGCGTGCGGCGTGGCGAAATGCGCTGGTTGCTGATCGCCGCGATCTTCGGCGGCGGCCTTCAGTTCGCGGTCATGTACACGGGCGTCGCGCTCTCGGGAAACATGTCTTCGGTGGCGATTGCAGGCCAGCTCGGTGTGCCATTCGCGACCCTGCTGTCGGTGATCGTGCTGGGTGAACGCATCCACTGGCGGCGCTCGGTCGGCATCGCCCTGTCATTCGCAGGCGTCGTCGTTCTCGGATTCAATCCGGTGGTGCTCGAATCCTGGCAGGGTCTTGCCCTCATCGTGCTCGGTGCCTTCATCGGCGCGATCGGGCTCATCGCCATCAAGCGTGTCCGCGACCTGGATGCCCTGGAACTGCAGGCCTGGCTGTCCTGGGGAAGCTTGCCGGTATTCCTGGCACTGACACTGTGGCTGGAGGATGGCCAGGTCGAAAGCCTGCGTCACATCGATCTCGTCGGGGTGGCTGCGGTGCTTTACTCGGCGCTGCTCGCGAGCCTCTTCGCGCACACGGCCTACTTTGCGCTGATCCACCGCTATCCGGTTTCGAGCGTCGCGCCACTGACGGTGCTCGCTCCCGTATTCAGCGTCGGCTTCGCGATCCTCTTTCTGGGCGACGTGTTGGATTGGCGAATGGTCATCGGCGGGGTCATGACGCTCTCCGGCGTCGCCGTGATCGTAATGCGCGAGGGCAAGGCCGCGGGCACGGGCAGCCTCGGCCCGACCTGACCCGTTCTGGACCCCGTCTCCGTTCAACGTATTGAGGGCGCGCTTGCAGTCGCCCGGGTCCGGGACTACGGTGGCCCTGACCGGCCTTTGAACGGAGGTGTCTTATGGCACATGTCTATTCGGCGGGCGGTTCACGTCAGGCGGCCGTGTTCACGGCCATCATCGGGTTCCACTGTGCCGTTTTGCTGGTGGTCCTCAACGACCGGATACCGATCATCCGGCCGATTCCCCGCGATCGGGGGCCGGTCATCGTGTTGCCCCAGAAGCCTGCGCCGCCGGTCATCGTGCAACCGGGCAAGGTCGTGCCGATCGAGGCATTCGGCCCGCGCGTCGAGATACCCGACATACCGATACCGCTGTTCCCGGCCGATGATCCGGCGAATGACGGCGTGAACGTCGACGGCGAGGCACAGGACGGCGTGCTGCCATCGGCCGGCGGGGCCGCGATCCGGACGAGCGCGAGCCTGCAGGGTCTCAGCCGCGACTTTGCGGCCGTGGTCCGCGCCTGCTATCCGGCCGGCGCGCGCCGCGATGGTGAAGAGGGCCTGCTGAAGCTCGCCGTGACGATCGGCAGCGATGGCCAGGCGCGTTCCTGGCGGGTGATCGAAAGCACCGGTTTTCCGCGCCTGGATGCTGCGGCGCCATGCGTGCTGGACAAGCTCAGGTTCAATCCGGCCCGCGAAGACGGCCGCGCTGTCCAGAGCGAGGTCCTGCTGCCAATCGTGTTCCGGCTCAATTGAGCGAGGCCCGGCTGGACCGGCCGGATTGGGGTCGCCGCTTGCAGTCGTATCGGCCAGCCGTTATGGTGGCCGTGCCGGGTAACGGGCGCACGGAATCGTGCAGCGACTAAGAATTCTGGCGGGGTAGCGGTCCGGTTTCCGGGCCGATACGACCGGCGATAACGACGGGGGACGAACAGGGTCGAGTATGGCGAACACCTATTCGGCGGGCGGGCCACGTCGGGCGGCAGTTTTTGTCGCAATCATCGTCCTTCATTTCGGATTCTTCCTGGCCTTGAAGGCTGGCTTGGTCCGGAGCGGCATGGATCTGATCCAGGATTTCGCGATCATGGAGCTGCCGCCGCCGCCACCGCCGCCGGAGAACATGGAAGAGCCGCCGCCACCGCCACCGGTGGACGTGCCGCCGCCGGTCGTGCCGCCGCCGCTGATCGACCTGCCGGCGTTCGAGGGGCCGTCCTCGGCGATTACGGCCCGAGTCGCGGAAACTGCGCCTGCGCGCGCACCGACGGCGCCGCCGCGCCAGGTCCAGATCACGCCGCCGAGAATCAAGGCGCGCGGCGACCGGATCGCCGCGGCGATCAATGCCTGCTACCCGTCGGCGTCACGCCGATTGAGCGAAGAGGGCCGCGTCCTCGTGACCATCTCGATCGGCGCGGACGGCAAGGCCGGGGCAATAAGTGTTTCGCAGAGCAGTGGATTCGTGAGGCTGGACGGAGCCGCGGAATGCGTGATCCGCCGGTTGCCTTTCGACCCAGGCAAGCGCGATGGCCAGCCCGTCGAGGCGCAGGCCACGTTGCCGATCGTATTCAAGCTGGAGGAGTGACGGAACAGTAATCGTCAGGGACCGGGAAGGAGCGACACCGAGTCGGTCGGGCGCGAGAATCCGGAAAACATGAATCTGTTAGAGGAACTGCAGAATGGCAGCTGAAACCGGTATGACCGATAACCCCTACGGCATCCAGGCGCTCTGGACGCAGAGCGACTATGTCGGCAAGGGCGTGTTCGTCATCCTCATCACCATGTCGCTTTGGTCATGGCTCGTCATGATCAACAAGTGGCTGGATCAACGCACGCTCAGGAAAGTGGCCAGCGAGGCAGAGAAGAGCTTCTTCTCCGCAGGCTCGATGCAGGAAGGCATCGCCAAGCTGAAGGGCAAGATCAACCCCTTCCGCGACATCGCGCAGGATGGCCTCCAGGCCGCTGATCATCACCGCAAGAGTACGGCACGCGACGTGTCGAGCGGCATCGACTTCAACACCTGGGTGCAGTCGCATATCGACAAGCGCACCAACATGTTGCAGTCAAGCCTGCAGAGCGGCATGGTCGTGCTGGCATCGGTCGGCGCCACCTCGCCGTTCGTGGGACTGTTCGGCACGGTGTGGGGCATCTACCACGCGCTGATCAGCATCTCGATCGCAGGCCAGGCGTCGCTCGACAAGGTCGCAGGCCCGATCGGCGAGGCCCTGATCATGACTGCGATGGGTCTCGCGGTCGCAGTGCCTGCGGTGCTCGGCTTCAATGGCCTGCTGCGTGGCAACAAGGGTCTGATGGAGCGCGCGAACTACTTCGCGCACGACGTCCAGGCCGCGTTGCTGTCAGGTTCGCGGGTCGCCGGGAAGTAGCCGATGGCCATTGCGGTTGGCAAGGACGCAGAAGATCCGATGGTCGAGCCGAACGTCATTCCGCTCGTCGACGTGATGCTCGTGCTGCTGATCATCATGATCATCACGGTTCCGGTGATGATCCATGCGGTCAAGATCGACCTGCCCAAGGAGGTCAACAAGCCGACCGAGACGAAGCCCGAGAACATCAACCTCTCGATAGACTTCGACGGTTCAATCTACTGGAACGACAATGGAGTCGACCGCAACTCCCTGATGAACTACGTGCTGCCGGAGGTCGTGAAGGACCCGCAGCCGGAAGTGCATTTGCGCATCGACAAACGGGCTAAATTTGGGGACGTATCCGACACTCTGTATGTTCTCCAGCACGCCGGCATGCGGAAGGTGGGCTTCATCTCCGAACGACCCAAGGGCGAGTGAACGCGCCTTCGGTGCAGCCCGGATGACATGACGGGGCCCGCCACGGCGGGCCCTGTTTTTTGAGGGGGACTGCCGCTGAATGCCGGCTGAACCGTGGGATATGTTTCAGGCACCGGAACCCGGCACAGCAGCAGCAGTCCACTTGACAGGGCAGGCAAGACAGCCAGGCGGGTTTTGGGTTATAAACGCGCCCTCGCGGGGCGGCCCGCCGGGCACCGAACCGAGGTGGCGGATGATGAAGGACCAGAGGAACAGCGTGCAGTGGATTATCGCGGCGGTTTCGGCGGCCGTGATCGGCGCTGCCTTGCCGGCAATCGCGCATGCGCAATACGGGGCGCCGTCCGGCGCAAAGCCGACGACCACCACGGAGGCGCAGGCAAACAAGAAGAAAAAGAAGAAGGGCGCGGAAGCTGCTCCCGCGCCGGGCGCAGATTTCAGCCCGGAATTCCGCAAGAGGGCAGCCGCTGTCCAGAAGTTCGTCAATGAAAAGAAATGGGCGGAAGTCATGGCGGCCGTGCCCGAGCTGGAAGCTTTGGCCGGGCTGACACCCGACGACCTGAAGGTGCTGGCGACCTGGCGCCTGCAGGCCACAAAAGCCACGGGCGATGACGAAGGTTTCAGGGCGGCGATCGAAACCTACCTGGACAAAGGCTATGCGACGTCCGACCAGATCGGGCCGATGCACCAGCAACTCGCCGCGTACTACAACGCCAAGCAGGATCGCCCGAAAACCGTAGCGCACTACCGCCAGTTCATCGACGTGACACCGGACGCGGAACCTGATGAGTTGCAGACTCTGGGCAAGCTTTACCTGCAGAATTCGAACTATGGCGAAGCGGCGCTGTGGCTGGGCAAGGCCATCGACACTGCAAAGAGCGACGGCGCGCAACCCGAGGAAGCCTGGTTCCAGCTGCGGGATCGCTGCTACGTCGAACTGAAGGACCAGGCCGGGCGCCTGGACAATCTCGAGGCGCTGGTCGGGTACTATCCGAACAAGGAGTACTACAGCCGCATCGTCGCGGTCTACCAGGCCGAGACGAAGGACGATCGCACGGTTATGTTGAACGCCTATCGTATGGCTGTTTCGGACCCGAAGGGCGGACTGGCGACGGTCGGCGGATTCCTCGGCTATGCTGATACGGCACTTTCGGCCGGCAGCCCGGGCGAGGCGGCCCGGGGTCTCGAGCGCGGCATGAAGGACGGCATCGTGCCAAGCGTCGGCAGTAACCAGGCTACCCTGCAGGAAGCGAAGGCGGCGGTTACCGCGGACCGCAAGACCCTGCCCGGCGAATCGGCTGCCGCCGCAAAGAATCCGAAGGGCGAGGTTGCCGTCAAGGTCGGCCTCGGTTACTACAGCACCGGTGAATTCGACAAGGCGGTGGAATTGGTCCGCCTCGGAATCAGCAAGGGCGGCGTCTCGCGGCTCGATGATGCCAACCTGTTGCTGGGTGCGGCCCTGCTGGAACTCGACCGCCGCGACGAAGCCAAGGCAGCGTTCGAGGCGGCTTCCGCTGCGGCGGGTGCGAATGCCTACATGAAGCGGATTGCGGCGCTCTGGCTTGCCCGCGTGGGCCGCCCGCAACCGGCCCCGGCGAGCGGCTGACGCAGGAGAGGAGTGATGCTCAAGATGTCGAATCTTCGTGCCAGCCTGCTGGCATCCGTACTCGCAATGCCGCTTGCGGGCATCGCCGCGTTCACGCTCCCCTCGGAAGCCGCTGCGCAGGCCCAGACTTCTGGCGGTTGGCGAAAGGATGTCGCCGACAAGGTCAAGTCCGCACAGGAGGCCGGCACCAAGGGTAATTTCAGCGAGGCGATTCGCCTGCTGAAGGAAGCCAAGGCCAAGGCGCCGCTGTCGAAGGAGGAGGAGCAGGGCGTCAACGAGTACCTGATCTACGCCGCGAGCAGCGCGAAGGATTACAAGCTGGTCATCGAAACGGTCGATGACCGCCTGGCGACCGGCCGGGTGTCCGGCGCCGACCTGGTCCGCAAGTTGCGTCTCAAGGCAACGACCTATTACTCGCTGCGCGACTATCGCGGCGCGATCGACGCCCTCAACAAGCTGGGTACGGCGCAGGGCTCGCTGAGCGCCGACGACCTGATCCTGCTGGGCAATGCACAACTCGCATTGCACGATTACCGTTCGGCCATCCCGACGCTTGAGAAGGCGGTTGCCGCGGCACAGAAGGCCGGCAAGCCGGCCGCGACGGTCGGCAGGCTGCTCGAGGGACTGAATTCCTCGTACAACGAGACGAAGAACGATGCCAAGCGTCTGGAGACCCTGCACCGGCTGATGGCCATCGCGCCGAAGGCCAGCGTCTTCTCGCAGTTGGCGAGCGTCTACGAGGTCAAGTCGAAGAAAGACGCGGTCGTAATGATCAACGTCTACCGGCTCGGCGCAGCGCGCGGCCTGTTGTCGTCTACGCATTACGCGAAATACGCGGAGGCGGCGCTCAATCTCGACAGCCCTGGCGAAGCAGTCGCAATGCTCGAGAAGGGCATGGCAAGCGGGGCGATCAAGAAGGACGATCGCAACAACCGTCTGCTGGCGGACGCCAAGTCGCAGGTCGAGCGCCTGAAGAAGGGCCTGCCGCAGCTCGAGCGCGAAACGATGGCGACCAAGAACGGCGAGGCCGAGGCCAAGCTCGCGATCGCGTACTTCACGCTCAAGAATTATCCGAAGGCAATTGAAGCCGGCACCCGCGGCGTCGGCGAAGGCAAGCTGCGCCGTCCCGAAGACCTCAACATGCTGCTTGGCATCGCGCTGGTCCAGAGCAAGAAGTCGGCCGAGGCAAAAAAGGCGTTCGGCGCGGCGGCGGTTGCCAACGAACAGATGCGCGGCGTCGCGGACCTTTGGAGTTCCGTCGGAACCTGATACTGCATCCGGTTGATCCCGGCGACGGCCGCGGCGCGAAATCGCCGCGGCCGTTTTGCGTATACAATCCCTGCAATGAAACCGGCGCGGAACATCGAAATCGTCGAGGTCGGCCCGCGTGACGGCCTGCAGAACGAACCCGCCGTGATTACCGCGGCGGTCAAGGTCGAGTTCATCAACCGGGCGGTTGCCGCGGGACTCAGGCGGATCGAAGTCGCAAGCTTTGTCAATCCGAGGCGCGTGCCGCAGATGGCGGACGCCGAGCAGGTCCTGGCGGCGCTGCCGCGCCGGGAGGGTGTTCACTATGTCGGCCTGGTGCTGAATCGCGCCGGTTTCGACCGGGCAGCCGCCGCGGGCTGCGGCGAGATCGGCATGGCGGTGTTCACGACCGACAGTTTCAACCAGCGCAACCAGGGCACGACCAGCGCCGGCTCGCTTGCAGGCCTGGCGGGAAATTGCCGCTGCCGCGCACGCGGCCGGCATCCGCGCGCAGATCACGATTTCGGCGGCCTTCGGCTGCCCGTTCGAAGGCGAGGTCGCGCCGTCGCGGGTCGTCGAGATCGCGCGCGCAGCGGCGGATGGAGCGCCATTCGAGATCGCGCTCGCCGACACCATCGGGGTCGGCGTGCCGAGCCAGGTGACGGATCTCTTCGGCCGCGTTGCCGATGCGCTGCCCGGCATGACGCTGCGCGGTCATTTCCACAACACGCGCAATACCGGCCTCGCGAATGCCTATGCGGCGGTGGAGGCGGGTGCCTGCGTGCTGGATGCGAGCCTGGGCGGCCTGGGCGGCTGCCCGTTCGCACCGGCCGCGACCGGCAACATCCCGACCGAGGACCTGCTTTACATGCTCGAGCGCATGGGCATCGCGACCGGTGTCGACCTCGACGCGGCGATCGCAACGGCGCGCTGGGTCGAGCAGCAGGTCGGGCGTACGGTGCCCGGCATGCTCGTCAAGGCCGGGCCATTCCCCGGGGCCGGCGCGCCTGTCGCGCGCAGGGCGCCATGATCAATCCAGAGGTGAAGGCAACATGACGATCAAGTCGGGCGACCGCATACCGGAAGGCAAGCTGAAGGTAATGGGCAAGGACGGGCCGATGAATGTCGCGGCGGAGGAACTGCTCGGCAAGGGCCGCGTGGTGCTCTTTTCCGTGCCTGGCGCATTCACGCCGACCTGCAATGCCAAGCACCTGCCGGGCTTCGTGCAGCAGGCTGGTGCATTCCGCGCCAAGGGCGTCGGCAAGCTCGTTTGCCTCGCGGTCAACGACGTCTTTGTGATGGATGCCTGGGGCAAGGCCGGCAATGTCGGCGATTCGATTGTGATGGCGGCAGATGGCAACGGAGACTACACGCGTGCGCTCGGCCTCGAGCTCGATGCCCGCGGCCACGGCATGGGCATGCGCGGCAAGCGCTTTGCGCTCCTGGTCGAGGACGGCATCGTGAAGCAGGTTCATGTCGAGGCGCCAGGCGAGTTCAAGGTTTCCAGTGCCGAGTACATGCTGGGGCAACTGGGTTGAAGCTCCTCATCCCATCGATTTTCTATGCCGGCCTGCTCGGCCTGCTGTTGATCGCGCTGTCGATCAATGTGGTGCTGGCGCGCCGGCGCTATCGCGTGCGCCTGGGTGTCGGTACGGAGGAAGGCATGCAGCAGGCCGTGCGCGTGCAGGCCAACTTTGCCGAGTACGTGCCGCTTGCGGTCGTGCTGCTCGTGCTGTCGGACTTGACGAAGATGCCGGAGATTGCGGTGCACGCGGCCGGATTGGTGCTCGTGACGAGCCGCCTGCTGCACGCCTGGGGGCTGTCCCACAGCCCGGGCCGGACCTTCGGGCGTTTTTACGGCACCGCGGGCACCTGGATCGTGATCATCGGCCTGTCGCTGTGGCTGATGTACTCGGCTACAGATTTTTCTCGATTTCTGGTATCAGGCTGAAGAGGTCGCCGACCAGGCCGTAGTCCGCGATCTCGAAGATCGGCGCCTCTGCGTCCTTGTTGATCGCGACGATCGTGCGCGCGTCCTTGATGCCGGTCAGGTGCTGGATGGCGCCGCTGATGCCGATCGCGATGTACAGCTCGGGCGAAATGATCTTGCCGGTCTGGCCGACCTGCAGTTCATTCGGCGCGTAGCCCGCGTCCACTGCGGCCCGCGAGGCGCCGGTCGCGGCGCCGATGCGATCGGCGAGGCGCTGGATCAGCGCGAAATTCTCGGCGCTGCCGAGCGCCCGTCCGCCGGACACCACGCGTGCGGCCGTCTGCAGGTCAGGGCGGTCGGTCTTGGCGGCCGTCACGGAAACGAATCGCGTGTGCGTCGGCAGCGCGACATCCAGCTTGATGTTCTCGATCGGCGCGCTGCCACCCGCGGCAGCGAGCTGGTATGAGGCGATGCGCACGGTCGCGACGATCGCCTGGCCTTCGGCAGCTTCGACGGTGACGATCGCGTTGCCGGCATAGATCGGGCGGCGGAATCGCCGCGCTGATTCGACCTGCATGACATCGCTGATCTGCGCCGCACCGAGCAGCGCGGCGACGCGCGGCATCAGGTCCTTGCCGAAGGTCGTTGACGGCCCGAAGACATGGCTGTACCCGGCGGCGAGTTTCGCGACCTGCGGCGCGAGCACGGCGGCGAGCGGAGGCTCGTTCGCCGGATGATCCACCAGCAGCACCCGCGCGACGCCGGCGATCGTGGCCGCCGCCTGCGCGACCGCGGCGCCATTGGCCGCCAGCACGGCAATCGTGATTTCCGCGTCCGGCATGCTGGCGGCGCAGCTGACGCACTTGGCAATGGCGGCATTGAGCTTGCCGCCGCATGTTCGGCAACGACGAGAATGCGATTCATCAGACCAGCCCTTTCTGGCGCAGTGCGGCGACCAGTTCGGCGGCGTCCTTGACCATGACGCCCTTCTGGCGCTGGGGCGGCGGCTCGTACTTCAGCACCTTCAGCGCACCGCCGGCTCGACACCGAGCGCCGCGAGGTCGGTGACGTCCAGCGGCTTCTTCTTCGCCTTCATGATGTCGGGCAGCTTGACGTAGCGCGGCTCGTTGAGGCGCAGGTCCGTCGTGACGACGGCGGGCAGGTCCACCTCGATCGTCTCGAGGCCGGCATCCACTTCGCGAGTCACGCGTGCCGTGCGGCCCTGGATCTCGATCTTCGAGGCGAAGGTCGCCTGCGGGCGGTCCCACAAGGCGGCCAGCATCTGGCCGGTCTGGCTGCAGTCGTCGTCGATCGCCTGCTTGCCGAGGATCACCAGGTCCGGGCTCTCGCGCTCGACGAGTTTCAGCAGGGCGCGCGCAACCACCGGGGGCTCGACCGCGGAATCCACCTTCACGAGGATCGCGCGGTCGGCGCCCATCGCGAGGCCGTGCGCAGCTGCTGCTGCGCATCGTCGGGCCCGAGGCTGACGACGACGACCTCGTCCGTCTCGCCGCGCTCCCGGATGCGCAGGGCTTCCTCGAGCGCGATCTCGTCGAAGGGATTGATGCTCATCTTGACGCCGTCGGTGACGACGCCGCTGCCGTCCGGCCGCACCCGCACCCGCACGTTGTAGTCGATCACCCGCTTGAGGCCGACCAGGATTCTTCGCATGCATCAATCTCCCTGAAGCGAATCGTATCATCCGGGGGCGACGCCTGGGTCGCCCGGGAATCTGGAAAGCATTGCATGATTAAACACTTACGGAACATAATTCCAGCGCATTCTCATCGCCTCGCCGGAGGACACTTGCTACCTCGCGCGCGTCGTACTAGTTTCTCGCCACAGCGCAGGGGATGCATGCGCACCGAGGAAACCGCCCCACCGACAACGAGAAGCAATATGTGGGGTACGAGGGGAACATCCGCATGACGCACGACGCGCGCGGATGTATGACACGAGCGGCTTCGCTGAAGCCGCTTCTTTTTTTGTGTGGACCAAAGCGGCGAGCGTGACGATGCTTGCATTCGTCGTGCGCCGCCTGCTCGGGGCAATCCCGACGCTGGCCGTGATCATCACGCTCTCGTTCGCGATGACGCGACTTGCGCCAGGCGGCCCTTTCGACGAAGAACAGGCGCTGCCGCCGGCGATCCGTGCAAATCTCGAGGCCGCCTACGGGCTCGACCAGCCGGTGACAGTGCAGTTCGGGCGCTACGTTGCCGGAATCCTGCACGGAGATTTCGGGCCGTCCTACAAGTTCCGCGACTTCACGGTGACGGAACTGATCGCGAGCGGGCTGCCGGTCAGCCTGACAATCGGCGCGGCCGCGATCCTGCTTGCGCTTGCACTCGGCATACCGGCCGGCATCTGGGCGGCGCTGCGCCAGGACCGGATCGCGGACCGGTTGGTCATGGTGCTCGCGGTCGCCGGCATCTCGGTTCCGGTCTTCGTGATCGCGCCGTTCTTCGCGTTGCTGTTCGGAATCTGGTTGCGCTGGTTGCCGGTCGCCGGCTGGGCGCCGGGCACGATCAAGGACCTCATTCTCCCCGTCGCGACGCTGGCGTTGCCCGTGATCGCCTATCTCGCGCGCCTGACGCGTGGCAGCCTGCTCGAGGTGTTGCGCGCGCCGTGGATACGCGCGGCCCGCGCACGCGGCCTGCCCCAGCGCAGGATCCTCTTGCTGCATGCGCTGCCGGCGGCGCTGCTGCCGGTCGTCAGTTACCTTGGTCCCGCGGTGGCGGCCGTGCTGACCGGATCGCTGGTGGTCGAGACCATATTTGGCCTGCCGGGCATGGGGCGGCACCTCGTGCAGGGTGCATTGAACCGCGACTACACGCTGGTCATGGGCATGGTCATCGTTTACGCAGCCCTGATGATCGCGCTGAACCTGGTGGCTGATGTCGTCTATGCCTGGCTCGACCCGCGCATACGGCGCGAGCGCCGTCCATGAACGGTCGCGGCGGATTGTGGCGCGATGCACTGCAGCGGCTGGCTGCCAATCGCATGGCGATGTTCTGCCTCGCGATCCTTGCGCTGATGGCAGTGGCCGCGATCTTTGGGCCGCTGCTCCTCGGCTTCCGGCAGGACGAGATCGACTGGGCGCACATGGCGGCGCCGCCACTGTCTTCGGCGGGACACTGGCTCGGCACCGACCGGCTCGGCCGCGACATGCTGGTGCGCACCCTGCATGGCTTGCGGGTGTCGCTCTCGATCGCGCTCGCAGCGACCGCCGTCAGCCTGGCCATCGGCGTCAGCTGGGGGGCACTCGCGGGCTACCTGCGGGGCCGCACGGATGCATTGATGATGCGCGTCGTGGACATCCTCTACGCGCTGCCGCAGGTATTCTTCGTGATCATCCTGACCGTCGTGTTCGGGCGCAGCCCGGCGACGCTCCTGGTCGCAATCGGCGCCTTCGGCTGGCTGACCATGGCGCGCATCGTTCGCGGCCAGGCGCTGGCGCTGCGCGAACGCGAATTCGTCGAGGCCGCAATCGTCGGCGGCGCCGGCACGGCGCGCATCGTCACGCGGCACATCATTCCGAACCTGCTGGGACCCGTGATCGTCTACGCGACACTGACCGTGCCGCAGGTGGTCCTGGTCGAGAGCTTCCTGAGCTTCCTCGGAATCGGCATCCAGGAGCCGCTTGCGAGCCTCGGCAACCTGATAGCCGACGGCGCGGTTGAAATGGAAACGGCAACCTGGATTCTCGCCGTGCCTGCCGGCTGCCTCGTGCTGCTCGTGTTCTGCTTCAACTTCCTGGGCGACGGGCTGCGCGACGCCCTCGATCCGCGGGACCATTGATGGCGCTTCTCGAGATCAAGGGCCTGACAGTCGACTTTCGCGGATCCCGCGCGCTGCGCGCGGTGGATCATGTGGACCTGTCTGTCGAGCGCCGCAGTTGCGTCGCGATCGTCGGCGAATCGGGTTCGGGAAAGAGCCAGTTGCTACTGGCCTGCACGGGCCTGCTCGCCGCGAATGGCCGGGCGAGCGGCTCGGTCCGGTTCGACGGCCAGGAACTGCTGGGCGCGGGCGATCCGGCGGCTCGCGCCCGCGGCCGCGGCATCGGTTTCGTCTTTCAGGATGCGTCGGGCAGCCTCACGCCGCATCGGCGCATCGGTGACCAGCTGGCCGAACTGGGCAGCCTGGCAGAGGCTGAGCGCATGCTCGAGCGCGTGCAGTTGCCTGAGGCGCGCCGCCATCTTTCCGTCTACCCGCACGAGCTCTCCGGCGGCATGCGCCAGCGTGTCGCGATTGCCGCGGCGCTGATGCAGCGACCACAGCTCCTGTTCGCGGACGAGCCGACCACGGCCCTCGATGTGACGGTGCAGGCCGAGATCATCGCGCTGCTCGCAGACCTCTGCACCGAGTTCGGCATGGCGATGCTGCTCGTGACGCACGATCTTGGCGTGGTCTCGGGCCTCGCGGACCGCATCGCCGTCATGTATGCGGGGCGCATCGTCGAGTCGGCCCCCAGCGCCGATTTCCTGGCGGGGCCGCGCCATCCCTACAGCGCCGGGCTCCTGGCTGCAGTGCCCTCAATCGACGATCCGCCTGGGGCGGATCTTCGCACGATCGCCGGAACGCCACCGCGGCCGGGCACGGTTCTCCCGGGCTGTCGCTTCGAACCGCGCTGCGCGCAGGCGCAAGCGCGCTGCCGCGGCGAAGACCCACCGTGGGTTGAACAGCAAGGAGCGGGCATCGCCTGCCACTTTCCGTTGAAGCAAGGGCCATGAGCACACTGCTGGAATTGCGCAATGTGACTGTCAGGTACCCGTCGGCGGGCGCGCGGCGGCACGCCGTGACCGCGGTCGAAGACGCAAACTTTACGGTCGCGGCCGGCGAGATGCTGGGCCTGGTGGGCGAGTCGGGCTGCGGCAAGTCCACGCTCGGCCGCGCGATCCTCCGGCTCGTGCCGCTGGCGACTGGTGAAATTCACTGGCAGGGCCGGCGCATTGACCGGCTCAGCCGGCGCGAATTCCGCGGCTTGCGGCGCGAGCTGCAGCTCGTGTTCCAGGATCCAAATGCCTGCCTCGATCCGCGCATGACCCTCATCGAAAGTGTCGGTGAGCCGCTGCGATCATTCGAGCCGGGTCTCTCCGCATCGCAACGCGATGAGCGCGCCGCCACATCGCTCCAGGAAGTCGGCCTGCCGTCCGAGCTCTCCCGCCGCTATCCGCACCAGGCGAGCGGGGGCCAGTTGCAGCGCGCGGTGATCGCGCGGGCGTTGATCGTCGAGCCGCGATTCATCGTCTGCGATGAACCGGTCAGCGCGCTGGATGTGTCGGTACAGGGACAGATCGTCAACCTGCTGTCGCGCATCCGCCGCGAGCGCGGCCTGGCGGGACTCTTCATCAGCCACAACCTGGCGGTGGTCGCGGGCCTCTGTGAGCGGGTCATGGTCATGTACCTCGGGCGTATCGTCGAGATAGCGCCGCGCAGCGCGCTCCTGCCTGCACCGCTGCATCCCTATTCGCGCATGTTGCTCGATGCGGTGCCGCGCATCGGGCCGAAAGCGCGGCGAGCACCGGCGGTCCTGGCGGCGAATAGGCAGGATGAACGGACCATGCCCGCTGTTGGCTGCGCCTTCGCTGCGCGTTGTCCCCATGTTCTCGCGCGCTGTCGCGCGGAGCGTCCGCCGCTGCAGTCGTTGCAGGACGGCCGGCTCGTCGCCTGCCACCGCGCGACGGAATGGCCTGTGGGGCTTCCGCCGGCCGCGGGCTGATTCCTTCCACCGGCTGGCTCGCACACTGAGCCATCCCCTGGGGTAGGCTCCGGGGCGTGATCAGTCATCTCGAGTCCGGCGGCCTCGTGCTGACGCAGAACCTGCGCCAGGCGCGGATCCTGCGCCGGCTGCATGATCGCGCGCAGATTGCCGCGGGTCGCCAGGTCTGGCCGACGGCGCAGTTGCTGCCGCTCGACTCATGGCTGGAGGCGCAGTGGCGCGAGGCGCTGGCCGCGCGGCCGGAGTTGCCCGCAATCCTGCCACCTGCGGCGGTGGAATGGCTGTGGAGGCAGCGCGCGGCGCGCGACGCGCCGGGCCTGATCGATCCGGCCGAGCTCGCCGCGAAAGCGCGCGCGAGCTGGATCCGG
Source organism: uncultured Gammaproteobacteria bacterium (assembly GCA_963747145.1). Taxonomy (GTDB): domain Bacteria; phylum Pseudomonadota; class Gammaproteobacteria; order Steroidobacterales; family Steroidobacteraceae; genus SCUD01. The sequence continues at coordinate 27,340 of CAVVDZ010000006.1, forward strand.
CTCCGCGCCCACGGCGGCAGGGCAGCGGATCTCGAGCGCTGGCCGCAGACGCAGGACCAGCAGAAGTTTGCGTCCTGGGCGAAGTTCGTCGAAGCGGCGCTCGCTGATCGCCAGGCCTGCGATCCGGCGGATCTCGCGCGCCAGTTCGTCGAGACCGATGCCCTGCCGGCGCCGGGACCACGAATACTGCTATCCGGATTCCGGCGATTGACTACTGCGCAGTCGACGCTGGTGGCGGCATTGCGCGGCCGCGGCTGGATCGTGGACAACAACTCGCCGGCGATTCCGGCCGAAGCGGCGTGGCGCCATGCCGCAATGGACCCGGAGGCCGAGCAGGGCGCGGCACTCTCATGGATGCGCGGCCAGCTCGAACGCAGGCCGGAGGGCGTGCATGGCCTGGTCCTGCCGGGCATCGCGGCGCGGCGCGGCGCGATCGAGCGGGCACTCGCTGCGGCATTGCAACCGGAACTCGAGTTGCCTCGCACGGCCTCGGATGATCGCCTCTTCGACCTGGCCGGCGGCCTGCCGCTCTCCGCGCAGCCGCTGGTCGAAACGGCGCTCGCTGCGCTCGAATGTTCGCATGACCCGATCCGCTGGGCGACCGTCACGCATTTATTGCGCAGCCCGCATGTTGGCGGCGCTGCGCCCGAGCGGATCGCCAGGATCCGCCTCGACATCGACCTGCGATCGGTGGACCCGATGCTCCACTGGGAAGCGGCCGCACTGCATCGTCGTGCAGTTCGCAGCGGAGCCGCAGAATTCGCCGCGGCACTCGCCGCCGCAACCGCCGCGATGCAGGGCGCGAAGCGCCGCGGTGCCGGCGCCTGGGCCGAAGCATTTGGCGCCTGCCTTACCGCCTGGGGCTGGCCCGGCGGCCTTGAACTCGGCAGCAATGAGTACCAGGCAGCCCAGGCATTCGGCGAGAGGCTGCGCGAACTGTCGCGTCTCGACGCCGTTGCGACGGGACTGACCGTCATGGAGGCCCTGCGGGAACTGCGCCGCGCCGCGGCCGCTCCCTTCCAGCCGGAGCGCGGGGAACCTGCGCTGTTCGTGCTGGACACCCTGGACGACCCGGGAATCCGCTTCGACAGCCTTTGGGTTGGCGGGCTGACTGCCGCTGCCTGGCCAAGACCGACGTCGGTTGACCCGCTGCTCCCGATCGAGATCCAGCGCAACCTGGGCATGCCCGGCGTGACGGCCGAAGAATGCGTCGCCGAGGCGCGGGCCGTCATGGAACGCTGGCACGCCGCGAGCGGCGAACTCGTACTGTCCTGGCCCCGCCGCGAGAACGACACGGACGTGGATGGCTCGCCCTTGATCCCGGACACGCTGCAGTCATTGCCGCAGCAGGCGTCGCCTCGCAGTCGGGAGCAATTGATTCACGCCGCCGGCACAATCGAACCGATGCCGGCGGATCCGGCGCCGCCGCGACCGCCCGGCGCAGTGCGTGGTGGCGCACGCGTGCTCGAACTGCAGTCGCATTGCCCGTTTCGCGCCTTCGCGGAGCTGCGGCTCGGCGCGCGGCCGCTGGAGGAACCGCAGGCCGGCATCGACCGACGCACACGTGGCACGATCCTGCATCGCGCACTGCAGGGTTTCTGGTCGGAGACCCGTTCACTTGCCGGACTCCTCGAACTCGATCCGGCGGCACAGGACGCGCGTGTCGCCGCTTCGGTGGATGCCGCGCTCGCGCATGAGTTGCCGGCTGGGACGAGCGACCGCTCTCGCCGGCTCGAACGCGACTGGCATTGCAGGGCGATGTCGAATCTATTGACGCTTGAGCGGTCGCGCGCGGATTTCATGATCGAAGAGGCGGAACGCTCGATGGAGCGCGAGCTCGGTGGGCTGACATTCAGGCTGCAGGTGGACCGGGTCGATCGCGTTGGCAATGGCCTGCTGATCATCGACTACAAGAGCGGCAAGGCGTCGCCGAAGCAATGGCGCGGCGCACGGATGGATGCACCGCAACTGCCGCTTTACGCCGTGCTGCATCCCGGGCGCCCGGGCGGTGTCGCGGTCGCGACGGTTGCGGCCGCCGGCGCGCGCTTTCGTGGCGTGACGGATGCTGCTGCAGCGATCGACGGCCTGCAGCCAGCGGCGAAATTCGAGCTGACCGAAGACCGCGAGAGCGGTTTCGACTGGCGCCAGATCACGAGTCATTGGTACGCCTGGCTCGAGGCGCTGGCCCGCGACCATGCGGCGGGACGCGCCGAGGTGGATCCCAAGCTTGCCGCCGCGACCTGCCGCAACTGCCACCTGGGCGCATTGTGTCGCGTGGCGCTCGTGGCACCGGAAGAGCCGGAGTCGGAAGGAGCGGGCGATGCAGACTGACGCCGCAGGCGAGGATTTCGCGCTGCGGCAGCGCGTGATCGAGCCGGATCGGTCGTTCATCGTCCAGGCGCCGGCCGGTTCCGGAAAGACGAGCCTGCTGACGCTGCGCTACCTGCGCCTGCTCGCCGTCGTCGAGCGACCGGAGGAAATCGTCGCGGTCACATTCACGCGCAAGGCAGCGAGCGAGATGCGCCATCGGATCGTCACGGCGCTTGACGCCGCCGCAGGTCCGCCACCCCCGGTCGACGCGAAGGACCATGAGCGCGAACTGCACCGGCTCGCGGTGGCGGCGCTCGCGCGCAGCCGGGAATGCGCATGGGGACTCGAAAGCAATCCGGCGAGACTGCACGTCCAGACCATCGACGGACTGAATCACTGGCTGGCCCGCCGGCTGCCGCTCGCGGCAAAGATCGGGCTGAGCGCATCGCTCGTGGACGACGCGAGGCCGCTCTACACCGAGGCCGCGGCGCGATTCATCACGCTGCTGGACGGCGAGACTCCCGCCGCGCCGCAGGTCGACCGGCTGGCGCGTGCCCTCGATCACGACCCTCAGCAGCTGCTGCGCCTGATCGAGTCCATGCTCGGCGCGCGTGAATTGTGGTTGCCGAAACTGCTCGGTGCCTCGGCAAGGCCCGACTTGCGCGGCGAGATCGACGCGCTGCTCGCGTCCGCGATCGATCTGGAGCTGCAGCGCGTCGCGCGTTCCCTGGGGCAATCCAATGTTGCACCACTGCTTGAATTGATCCGCGAGGCCGCGGCGGAGGGCGAAGTCGGTGGTCCGCTGGCACCGCTCTCCGGGCTGCAGTCCTTGCCGCCGGCAACGGCAGCAGGACTACCGCAGTGGCTTGCGCTCGCCGATCTGCTGCTGACCGGCGACAAGCGTGGCGCCCTGCGCAGGAAGGTCGACAGGCGCCAGGGATTCCTGGCCGCCGGCGCCGGGCCACGCTGGGATTCGCTGAAGAAGCGCATGGTTGCCATCCTCGAGGCATTTGCAGAGCTGCCGGACTTTGCATCGACCCTCGTGCGCGTGAGGTTGCTGCCGCCGGCCTGCCTGACAGAAGTGCAATGGGAGCGGATCGACGCGCTGCGCGCGACGCTGCCGTATGCGGTCGTTGAATTGCTCGCGCTGTTCTCGGAGCGCGGCCGGCTGGACCATGCCGCCGTCGCCGCTGCGGCGCGCGATGCGCTGCGCGATGAGTCGGCGCCCACCGAGCTTGCGCTCGCACTCGACTACCGCATCCGGCACCTGCTCGTGGACGAGTTCCAGGACACGTCGCCGGCGCAGGAACAGCTGCTCGAGCTGCTGCTGTCCGGCTGGGAGCCGGGCGACGGGCGCAGCCTCTTCTGCGTCGGCGACCCGATGCAGTCCATCTACGCGTTCCGCGAAGCGGACGTGACGCTGTTCCTGGAGGCGCAACGCCAGGGCATCGGCGGCGTGAACCTCGAAGCCGAGCGGCTGTCGCAGAATTTCCGCTCCTGTGCCTCAATTGTCGCCTGGGTCAATGCGACATTCTCGCGGCTGCTTCCCGCCGAGGACGATTTCGAGCGCGGCGCCGTCCGCTACTCGCCAGCGAGCGCCGTCGAGCCCGATGTCGCCGGCGCCGGCGTGCAGGTGCATGCGTTGATCGATGCCGATGGCGAGAACATGGGTGCCGAGACTGCACGAATCGTTGCGCAGGCGCGGCAGCAGGGCGACCCGGAAAAGCCGCCGACGATTGCCGTCCTGGTGCGCGGCCGCTCGTCGCTGCCGCCACTGCTGGCGGCGCTGCGCAAGTCCGGAATCGAATACCGTGGCGTCGAGCTCGAGTCGCTGGCAGACCGGCCGGCGGTGCGAGACCTGGTCGCACTCGCCAAGGCCATGCTGCATGGCGGCAATCGCACGGCCTGGCTCGCGGTTTTGCGGGCGCCCTGGTGCGGATTGACGCTCGCTGACTTGCACAATCTTGCGGCCGCTGCCGATACGCCTCTTGTGGCGATGATCGGCGACCCCGCGACCTTGGCCAGGCTGTCGGACGACGGCCGCAAACGCCTTGCGATCTTCGTGCCGCGACTCGAAGCGGCAATTGCTGACCGGGGATCGCGCTCCCTGGGCAGCTGGCTGAAGGCCGCCTGGCTCGCAATCGCGGGGCCTGCCATCGTCGACGATGTGTCCGATCTTGCGAATGCCGAGCTGCTTTTTTCCGCGCTTGATCTCCTGGAGATGGAAACGGGCTCGCGACCGGAGGCCTCGTCGATCGACACCGCCGTCGAGGGGATCATGGCGTCGCCGCTCGGCAGCGAATCGGCCAGCGTGCAATTGATGACGATCCACCGGGCCAAGGGTCTCGAATTCGATGTCGTGATCGTGCCAGACCTGCAGCGTTCGCCGCGGCGACCGGAGCGGCCGCTGCTGTACTGGAGCCAGGTTGCGACCGGTCCCGGCCAGCGCGGCATCGTGCTCGCGAGTCGCGGCGAAGGAGATGCCGACGGCCAGGGCGACGATCCACTCGAAGCGTGGATGAAGCGCCTCGCGGGCGAGCGCGAGTCATTCGAGCTCGGGCGGCTGGCCTATGTCGCCAGCACGCGCGCGCGCCGCGAACTGCACCTGATCGGAAGCGCCAGTGCCGTCGCTGGCGAAGATGGGCCTGCAGTGAGGAGGCCTGCACGTGGCAGCCTGCTTCATTTCTTCTGGCCGGTGCTCAGCGCCGAATTCGAGCGCGCTCTCGCCGCGGTCGCCAATACCGCGGCCGGGCAGGGCTCTGTCGCACGCGGCCGGCCAAGACTGACAGCGCCACCATTATGCAGGCTGCCGCTCGATTTCACGCCACCGGCGCCCGCAGCACAGCCCGCGCGCCCGAGATTGCGCATTGCCGGTGAAGCCACGGGTTCGATCCGGCCGGAATTCGACTGGGCGGGCGCAATCGCACAGTCCGTCGGCCAGGTCGTGCACCTCGAGCTTCAGCGCCTGGCCCGCTCCGGAAAGATGCCGGATCGCTGGCCGCTGCGTCCCGCGGTCTGGCGACGGGAGCTGCACGAATTCGGGATCGATGAAACGCATCTCCCGGAGGCGCTCGCGCGCGTGGAGCGGGCGATGACCCGTGTTGCCGGCAGCGCGATTGCCGCGCGCCTGCTCGATCCTGGCCTTGCGGAGGCATCGAGCGAGCTCGCGATGACTGCCGTCATTGACGGCGTCGTACAGGGCCTGCGGATCGATCGCAGCTTCGTGGATGCCGAAGGCCAGCGCTGGATCGTCGACTGGAAGACGAGTGCGCACGAAGGCGGCGATCTCGACGCGTTCCTGGACAACGAGATTGGGCGTTACTCGGATCAGCTCAGGCGTTACGCGCTGGCGATGAAGCGGCATGACGGCCGGCCGCAACGGGTTGGCCTCTACTTTCCGTTGCTGGACGCCTGGCGTGAATTGACGTTCTAGAGCGTGCCCTCAACGCTGAAGGGCCGTCGCCCCGCGAGGTCCGGCGGGCCGAGAAAGCCGAGCGTGTCGAAGATTGCAGGGCCCGCGCCCGGACCGGGCGAGACTTCGCCACTGACGAAGTAGCTGCGGTTGCGCTTGAGCTCGATGGTGCCGCGAACTCGAAGCGGGCCGCCGAGATCTGTCAGCCTGCCGGTCAGGGTTCCCGTGCCGACCGCGCCTTCGCCGATCGTCAGTTCAAAATCGCCGAGCAGCGCGCCGCCAGGCCCGGGTGCCTTGAGGCCGCGGACGACGATCTTGCCCTCCGCATCCTGCGGCATCCCGGCCGCTATGCGGGCCTTTGAGATGTCGAGGTCCAGTAGTCCGGTCCAGCCCTTGGGTGTCACGATGCCTTCGAATTGGGTGATCGGCAGCTGACCCGACAGGTCGCGCGCCTCGACTTCCTCGCCATGGAAATCGCCGGACAGCCAAGCCGATACCGTGCCGCCGGCCGGCTGCAATTCCACGCGGCAGGACCATTCGAGCGCGAGCAGCGGCCAGGGGCGGCAGGACCAGTTTGCGGCGCCCATCGCGCGGCCCTGCAGGCTGAGGCCGGACGCGTGGCCGGACCAGATCGTGCCGTCGAGGCCGGTGAGGGCGACACCCGGCGGCAGCCAGCGCGTCAGTATGCTGGCCGGCACCATTGCGACCAGGAAGACCAGAAAGGCGATGACGCCTCCCGTGACCAGGAGGCCCTTGCGCGACATCCCTAGTGACCGCGCAGCACGATCGTGGCGTCCACGCGGCCGGGCTCGCCGCTCGCGTTGACGCTCGCGGTCTCGGTGACGGCGCCGCGCTCCTGCTGCAGGCGCGCGAGGCACAGCGCGAGCGCGTCGAAAGATGCATTCTTGAATCGCACACGCAGCGAACCCGGACCGGCGCCCTCGATGTCGCCGAGCGCATCGCCGAGCCCCGACTCGCGCGCAGCGCGGTCCACCGCGATCGTCAGCGACTCGCCGGCGCGCGCCGCAGGCGTCGCTTGCAGGCGTGGCGTGACGGCTTCGATCCAGGCCAGCTGCTCGCGCTTGCCCTCGACGCGGGTCTCGGCCGCGGCGGTCGCGCTGCCGAGCTTCCAGATCAGGCCGGCAAGCAGGAGCACGCTCGCCGCGGCGACGCCCCAGTTCAGCACGCGCTGGTCGCGCTCGGAGAGCGACGAATGCCATTCACGCAGGATCATGTCTTGGGCCCCGTCGTGACATTGATCTGCGCCGAGATGCCTTTCTCGCTCGAGGTCGTCGATTCGACATCGGCGTTGAGCCCGCGGGCAGTCAGGGCCTGAGCGAAGCGCGCGAGCGCATCGGTGTCCGCCGCGACCATCTGCAATTGGAGCGAACCGTTCCGCCAGCCCAGCGACTCGAGCGTCGGGGCCGTCGTGCCGCCCATCGCGCCGCCGACGACGGCGAGGCGCGCCAGCAAGCCCTGGGGATCGGCCGTGCCGCCACCGGCGAGGCGCTGCTCGATCTGGGCGCGGGCATCCACGATCCGTTCGACATCCGGCATTGCGATGCGCGCGGCCTGCTCGATTGACGCGTTGAGACGCTGTTCCTCCGCGCGCAGGCGAACCAGGTCGTAGCCGTGCACGCCGATGTGCAGTGCAAGCGCTGCAAGCGCAAGGAATGCGGCGATGCGCCAGCGCTGCCATTCCGCCCGCCAGCCCGTGCGGCGTGCAAACTCGCCCTGTAGCAGCGACAGCGCATCGCTGCGGGTGGCACCAGCCGCCAGCAAGGAGAGCGCGCCGTCGGGCAGGAGCTGCAGGTCGAGGCTGCCGGTCACTTCGCGCAGAGCCTCGATCATTTCCCGGGAATGTTCCCAGTCCTGCTGCGAGACATAGAGCTGGACGTGGCGATCCTCGCCCTCGAGGCCCGCAAGCGTGAATGCTTCCGTCAGCGGTTCGGCGTCGAGCGCTACCGGGAGCGCGCCGGGCGTGCGCACGAGGAGTTGTCCGGAGTCGAGCACGGCAACCGTCTTGCCGGGATTGTCCGGCACACAGAGCGGCTCGGGTACGAGCGACTGCGGATCGAGGCCGGCCGACTTGAGCGCTTCCATCCATCCACGCAACTCGTCGCGTCGCACGGCAGCGACCAGCGTGCGGCCTTCGGCGTCCGTTCGGCCGACGGCAAAGTGAAATTGTTCGACCTCGCCAGCCAGCAGTTCTTCCATGGCATAGGGCACGATCTGCGCGAACCTGGCGCCGCCCTTCACGGGAAGCTCGGGCTGGGCGAATGTGACGCTCGCACCCGGCGCAATCACGACGAGCGGTCGCTCGGCGGCGAGTGCTGCGGCATCCGCAAGATTCCCGGTGGAAACGGGGCCGATGCGCCCACCATCCGCATCGGTGATGATCCAGCTGACCGGATCCGCGAGCCGCAGTACGAGAAATTGACTCATTGCCTCACTCGGTGCCCGTGGATCGCAGTACGGTCCGGCCGCCGCCCGCGCTGTTGCGCTCGATCAGACTGTACAGCGTGAGTTCCGAGGTGCCAATACTGACGGCAGTCACGGCGCGGAACCAGTTCGAAGATTCGGATATTGCCGCCTGCAGGGCGTGGTATTCGTCCCCACTCAGCGTCGCCTGCAGGTCCTGCATGGTCGGAAAGCAGCCTTGGCGGCGGTTGCCAGCCAATGCGTCGGCATCGCCGAAATCGGTGCCGCCCTCGACCAGGGCCGCGAGCACGGGCGCGGCAGCCGTGCAGATGTTGATCTTCGTGCCGAGCGGCAGCGCGGCGACATAGGGTCGGAAGCGCAGGTACTCCTCGTAGGTCATGCCGGGCAGGGCCATCAGTTCGGTCGTCGTCGTCACCGGGCCGTTGGCAGCGAGGTAGGGCGGATTCTGGGAAAGGTAATTGCCGTCCTCGGCGCCATCCGGGAATCCGGCCACGGTGTCGGAATCCAGCCAGTCCGCCGCGATGCGCGCCCAGCGCGGGTTGGCGCCGGTATTCTCGAGCAAGCGTTCGAAGCGCGCGACTTCATCCTCGTTGACCTTGCCGTCGTTGGTCAGCAGGTTGTTGAGATTGAAGCGTCCCTGCATGTCCTCGAGCGCTCCGCGCACCGCGCCGCCGTCGACGGGCAATGGGGGAATCGGTTGCGCCCAGCGTTCGCCGAGATGATCGGTCTGGGTGTCTTCTCGGTCCTGGCGCAGCACCTCGATGGCCCAGGCTTCCGCACCGAGCGCCACGTTCCAGGCCTGGTCGAGAGCGATCAGCCCGGCCGTGCGCCGCTGGTCGAGCGACGCGCGCGTGCCGATGCGCACGGCCAGCACCGTCGCGATCGCGACCATCACGATCGCCATGATCAATGCCACGCCGCGCTGCCTCATCCGGGCACCTCGATCACCCGGCGCAGCTCGCCGTAGTCGGTGAGCACGATCGTGATCTCGACGGCCATCGGCCGCGACCGGAATCCGGTGTCGCCGGCGCTGCCGAGTGCCGGCCACTCGGTCACCCATTCGCGACCCGAGTTCATGTATCGGATCTCGATGCGATCCACCTGCAGCAGGAGTTTGCGCGAGACCGGGACATTTGCGAGGGTCGGATCGGTGACCGTCCAGTAATCACGGATCAGCGTGCGTTCCTCGAGGCGGTAGCTGACGCGCTGCACCGTGCCACGCGGCGATCCCGCGCCATTCGGCCAGCCGGCGTGGGAGAGTTCCACGAGTGTTACCGCATTCGGGTCGCGCCGGAGCGCGGAGCGAAAACCGTCGCCGATCGGCTCGCGTATCGGCCGCGGCGCCAGCGTGCGGAAGTCGTTGGCGAGGAGGTACATCGCGCGCTGCACCTCGCGCAGGCGGTCCATGTGGCCGCCGGCATTCTGGACAGCAACACGAGCCTCGCTGACCCCGCGATAGGCCATCACGCTCATGATCGCGAGGATCGCGACGGAGACCAGGACCTCGAGCAACGTGAATCCGCGATGACGCCGGCTGCCCACTAGTCCTCCTCGCCGCCCGGACCTTCGTCCAGGGCGCCGGTGTTCCAGGGGGTCGATGAGGGGCCGCTCGCGGTCGCGGTGGATCCGACGAAGCCTGCCAGCTTGACGAGCGCCGATTTGTCCGCGTCGCTGTCGCGGCGCACCTCCATGTCGATGCGGCGCAGGCCAGCGACCGGCGTCTGCGAAACCGTGGCGACCCAATGCCATTTGCGGCCGGCGTAGTCGACATCGCCTTCGGTGCGGTCCACCGACGGATACTCGCCGGACAGGCGGATCTCGCTGATCCGGTTGTCCGCGATCCACTCCGCCATGCTCTTGTCGCGCAGGTAGCCGATGTTGCCGGTGGTGTCGCCGATCACCTTGAAGACGGCAAACATGCCGATCGCGACGATCGCAACCGCGACCATCACCTCGATCAGCGTGAACCCTCGTTGCACGCTACTGGGGATCATGACGCTCGATCTCGATCGTGCCGTCGGCGCCGCCGATCAGCGTGATGCGCCGTCCCGTGTCGGGGCGCACCAATGTCAGGCGGTAGGGCGTCACGTCGCCGCTGCCATAGGCCATCAACTGCGGCAATCTGGCCTCGGCGCGGCCCGGCTTGCGCAGCAGCACCGGCCTTCCTTCGATCTCGAGTTCGAACACGAGGCCCGGCGACAGCTGTCGCGGCAGCAGCCAGGGATCGCCTTCGACCGTCTTCCAGTGCTGCTCGAAGCCGTCGAAGCGCTGGAACTCGTAGCCCTCGCTTTCGACGCGCAGGCCGTAGTCGCGGCCTTCGAGCTGCGCCTGTTCCTGGAGCAGCGCGATCGTGTCGGTCAGGCGCTCGCCCTCGCGCTCGATCTCGCGATCGTCGCCCAGCACGCCCACCGAGATGATCGCGACGGCGGCGAGGATGGCGATGATGACGAGAACGACCAGGATCTCGATCAGCGTGAATCCGCGCTGGTCGTGGCGGCGACGGATGGCGGCAGGGGTCACGACCGGCTCAGGCCGTCAATCGAGGTTCCAGTTGCCGATGTCTGCATCCGCGTCTTCACCGCCCGGCTGGCCGTCAGCGCCGAGGGTGTAGAGGTCATAGGCTCCGCCGCGCTGGCCCGGCTGCAGGTAGATGTAGTCATTGCCCCATTGATCCTTCGGCACGGTCTTCGAGCGGAGGTATCCCTGCGGCCGCCAGTTGCGTACCGACGGGTCATCCGGCTTCTTGACCAGCGCCTCGAGGCCCTGCTCGGTCGTCGGGTAGCGGAAATTATCCATCTGGTACATGTCGAGCGCCGTGCCCAGCGACCGGATGTCGAGTTTCGTCGCCTTGATCCGCGCTGCGTCCACCTGCCCGAGGATCTGCGGCGCAATCAGCGCGCCCAGGATCGCGATGATCACCAGCACGACCATGATCTCGATCAGCGTGAACCCGGAATTGCGGCGGAAAGCCTGGCGCATTCAGTACTCCTGCCCCGGCGCGAGGCGCGACCTGCAAAGCAAGCGGATGATATCAGAGCGACTCCCCGGGACCGGGCGGCGACGGGGGCCTTGTGACGCCGCGCTCAACCTATAATCGGCGCGTCCTGGGGCCGGGAGGCGCAATCTTGAAGCTTGGGATGATGTTTCCGGGGCAAGGTTCCCAATCGGTCGGCATGCTGGCGACTTTGGCGGCCACCGAGTCGGCGATCGGCGACAGTTTTGCCGAGGCATCCGAAGTGCTCGGTTATGACCTCTGGCAGTTGTGCCAGCAGGGTCCCGAGGACCTGCTTTCCGAGACTGAGCGGACCCAACCCGCCATGCTGGCGGCGGGCGTCGCCGTCTGGCGGGCCTGGCAGCGTCGCGGGGGCAGGGCTCCCGACATGATGGCAGGGCACAGCCTCGGCGAGTACAGCGCGCTCGTCTGTGCCGGTGCGATCGAATTCAAGGCGGCTGTGGCTCTCGTGCGGCTGCGCGGACAGGCGATGCAGCGCGCGGTGCCGGCGGGAACCGGCGCAATGGCGGCGATCCTGGGCCTCGACGACGCGGCGATCGAGGCGGCTTGCGCCGAATCGGCGCAGGGCGAGGTCGTCCAGCCGGTCAATTACAATTCGCCGGGCCAGCTCGTCATCGCAGGCAACGCCGCGGCGGTCGCGCGCGCGATCGAGAACTGCAAGGCGCGGGGCGCGAAACGCGCAGTGTTGCTGCCAGTCTCCGTGCCTTCGCACAGCGCATTGATGAAGCCTGCCGCGGACGAGATGCGCGAGCGGCTCAAGGGCCTGGTGATACGGGTCCCGGCGATACCGGTTTACGCCTTTGACGGCGGGCAGCACGACAGTCCGGAGGCGATCCGCGATGGACTGTACCGCCAGCTGTTCAATCCGGTGCGCTGGTCGGCTATTGTCGCAGCGATGATCGCCGCGGGAGCACAGCAGCTGATCGAGTGCGGCCCCGGAAAGGTGCTTGCGGGGCTCGCACGCCGCGCGCCCGGCGGGCGCGACCTGGCGATCAGCGCAATCGACGGCGCAGATTCATTGCAGGCCGCGCTGACCGCGGCCACGGGGAGCGACAATCGATGACGACTCAGACACTCGCAGGCGAGATCGCACTCGTGACCGGTGCCTCGCGCGGGATCGGGCGGGCCATTGCGCTCGCCCTCGGCGCGGAGGGCGCGAAAATCATCGGCACGGCGACCGCGGCGGCGGGCGTTGCGACCATCGACGCCAGGTTCGCCGAAGCCGGCGTCATCGGGCGCGGACTCGTGCTGGACGTTGCTGACGGCGCGGCAATTGACGCGGCGATCGCGGACATCGAAGGCCGCGAGGGTGCGATCACGATCCTCGTCAACAATGCAGGCATCGCCCGCGACACGCTGTTGCTGCGCATGAAGAGCGAGGACTGGGATGCCGTGATCGACACCAATCTGGGCTCCGTGTTCCGCCTCAGCAAGGCCGTGCTGCGCGGCATGATGAAGGCGCGCAAGGGAAGGATCATCAACATCGCCTCGGTGGTCGCCGATATCGGGAACGCCGGCCAGGCGAATTACTGCGCGGCCAAGGCCGGCATCGGCGGGTTCACCCGCTCGATGGCGCGCGAGGTGGCCTCGCGTGGCATCACCGTCAATGTGGTCTCGCCGGGCCTGATCGACACCGACATGACCCGGACGATCGGTGAAGAGCAGCGCGCGGTGCTCGCGGCCCAGATACCGCTCGGCCGCCTGGGGCAGCCCGCGGACGTCGCCGCGGCGGTTTCCTTCCTGGCCTCGCCGAAAGCGGCCTGGATCACCGGGGTGACCATCCACGTCAATGGCGGGATGTACATGTCCTGAACGATTTCGGGCGCTTACGCTCGCAAAAAAGGCTTTCAGAAACAGCGATCAAGAAAGGTTTCTGGTAGCCAGTGGGGGGTCCGTGGCATAGAATGGCGACCCCCGGCCGGCCCGCGCGCCGCCATGGGCATCACAAGGCAAGGGATAAGAAACCGATGAGCACAGTCGAAGAACGGGTGAAGAAGATCGTCGCCGAGCAGCTCGGGGTGAAGGACGAAGAAGTCACGAATGACGCGTCTTTCGTCGACGATCTGGGTGCCGACTCCCTGGACACGGTCGAGCTCGTGATGGCGCTCGAGGAAGAGTTCGAGACCGAGATACCAGACGAGGATGCCGAGAAGATCACCACGGTGCAGCAGGCGATCGATTACATCGTCCAGCACCAGTCCAAGTCATAAGGCCATGCCTCTGCGAGCCCCGGCCCGGCGGTCGGGGTCAGTCGCGTCACGCCAGCCCTGGCAGGCAGAGGAAATCGCTTGAGCAAGCGTCGTGTGGTCGTCACCGGGCTCGGCATGGTGTCGCCGCTCGGCCTGTCCGTCGCTGAAAGCTGGGCCGCCTGCCTCGCCGGCAAGAGCGGTATCGGCCCGATCACCCGCTTCGACACCACCGGATTCCCGGTGACTTTCGCCGGCGGCGTCCCCGGTTTCGACGCATCGAAGTTCATGCACGCCAAGGAAGCCCGGCGCATGGACCTTTTCATGCAGTACGGCGTCGCGGCCGGCGTGCAGGCGATCGCCGACTCAGGACTCGAGGTCACCGACGCCAATCGTGCGCGCATCGGCCTCGTTTTTGGGGCGGGCATCGGCGGCCTCTCGACCATCGAGGAGAACCACTCCCGTTATCTCGAGGCCCGCTCGCCGAAGAAGATCTCGCCGTTCTACATCCCGGCCAGTATCGTCAACATGATCTCGGGCCACCTGTCGATCATGTATGGCGTCACCGGCCCGAATCTCGCGCTGGTCACGGCCTGCACGACCTCGACGCACAGCATCGGCATCGGCTATCGCACGATCCAGTACGGCGATGCCGACGTGATCGTCGCCGGCGGCGCCGAAATGGCGCAGACACCGACCGCGGTCGGCGGATTCTGCCAGGCGCGCGCGGTATCGACGCGCAATGACGACCCCGAGCGCGCCAGCCGGCCCTGGGACCGCGATCGCGACGGTTTCGTGATGGGAGACGGTGCCGGGGGCATCGTGCTCGAAGAGTACGAGCACGCCAGGGCGCGCAATGCTCCGATCCACGCGGAACTCATCGGCTTCGGCATGAGCGGGGACGCGCACCACATTACCGCGCCGCCCGAGGATGGCGCCGGCGCCAGGCTGTCGATGGAAAACTCGCTGCGCGACGCCCGCATCAATGCGAATGAAGTGCAGTACGTCAACGCGCATGCGACCTCGACGATCCTGGGCGACATCGCCGAGACGACGGCGATCAAGAACGCCTTCGGCGCGCATGCCAAAAAACTCGCGGTCAGCTCGACCAAGTCGATGACCGGTCACCTGCTGGGCGCCGCCGGCGTGGTCGAGGCGATCTTCAGCATCCTGGCAATCCGCGACCAGGTCGCTCCGCCGACCATCAACCTCGACAATCCGGGCGAAGGCTGCGATCTCGACTACGTGCCGAAGACCGCGAGGCGCATGAAGATCGACACGGTCGTCAGCAATTCCTTCGGCTTCGGCGGCACCAACGGCACGCTGGTTTTTCGCGCGCTGCGCTGAAGCCGGTGGAGGGCGACCCGGTCGGTCGGATGCTGGCGCTGCACGAGCGGTTCCCGGAACGCTATCCGGTGCTGCTCGACAGCTCGGCGGTCGGCCTGCCACTCGGCCGCTTTTCAATGTTGCTGGCCGGTCCCGAGGGCCGGCTGGTCCTCGATCGCGAGCGATGCCTGAAGGGCGAGGGGGCGGGGGATCGCTTCTGCGATCGCCTCGATGGCTGGTGGCAACGCGAGCGGGGCGCGGCGCCGCCGGCGCCCTGGCCCTTTGCCGGGGGCTGGTTCCTGTTCCTGGGCTACGAGCTGGCCTCCGAAGTCGAGCCCTCCCTGCGGCTGCCCCCGTCGCCATTGCCGGTTGTCGCTCTTGCCTGGCGCATGCGCGTGGCGCTCCTGCACGACCACCTGTCGGGCGAGAGCGTGGTGCTTGCCGAGCCTTCGGCGGCGGGCATTGCTGACCGGCTGCGCTCCGACCTCAGGGACGCCGGGCGGGGCGGGGGCAGAGGCCCCAGTCGGCCCCGTGACCGCGATTTCCGAGGACGACCCGGAGCGCTACCTGGAAGCCTGTCGCGCGGCGCTTGCCCATATTGCGGCCGGTGACGTCTATCAGGCCAATCTGGCCCGCAGCTGGCGCGCAAAGCTGGCCACCGGCAC
The DNA here is from genome assembly GCA_963747145.1 of uncultured Gammaproteobacteria bacterium. Classification (GTDB taxonomy): domain Bacteria; phylum Pseudomonadota; class Gammaproteobacteria; order Steroidobacterales; family Steroidobacteraceae; genus SCUD01. The sequence goes on from CAVVDZ010000006.1 coordinate 42,694, forward strand.
GAAGCCGGCAAGTCTTTACGCACGCCTGCGCGACGCAAACCCAGGCGCTTTCTCCGGCATTGCCCAGATCGACGACGTGGCCATCCTGTCGAGTTCTCCAGAGCGCCTGGTACGCGTGCGCGGCCGGCGCATCGATACGCGCCCGATCGCAGGCACCCGGCCCCGGCTCGCCATCGGTGACTCGGCGTCGATTGCCGCTTTGACCGCGAGTGCGAAGGAGCGGGCCGAACACGTGATGCTGATCGATCTCGAGCGCAACGACCTCGGCCGGCTCTGCGAGCCGGGCAGCGTCGAAGTGGACGAATTCATGGCGGTCGAGAGTTATGCGCACGTGCATCACATCGTCTCGAATGTCTGCGGCCACCTGCGCGAGGATGTGACACCCGGCGCTGTGATTCGCGCATTATTTCCCGGCGGCACGATCACCGGCTGCCCCAAGGTGCGCTGCATGCAGCTGATCGGCGATCTCGAGGGCAAGGGACGCGGCGCCTACACGGGCGCCATGGGTTACCTTGCACTGGATGGCAGCCTCGATCTCAACATTCTGATCCGGACCATGACGGTGCAGGACGGCGAGGTCGAGCTGCGCGCCGGTGCCGGCATCGTCGCCGACTCGGATCCCCTGCATGAACTCGATGAAACCCGCGCGAAGGCGCGGGGTGTGTTGCGCGCGCTCGGGAGTGCAGGCTGATGCCGGTACTCGTCAATGGCGTCGCCGGAGGCGAGGCTCGATCCGCTCGATCGCGGTCTGCAGTATGGTGACGGCGTGTTCGAAACGATGGCGGTGCGGGACGGGCGCGCGCGATTCTTCGAATGGCACCTGGCGCGGCTCGCCGATGGTGCGCGTCGTCTGGCGATGCCGGTGCCCGACCAGGGCGACCTGGCCGGACAGATCGCGGCTGCCTGGCCCGACGGGCGAGGCATCGTGAAACTCATCTGCACGCGCGGTCCGTCCGGTCGCGGCTACCGGCCACCGCCGCAGGTGAAACCGACCTGCGTTGCCGCGGGATTTGCATGGCCGGCCTGGCCCGCGTCCGCGTGGAGCGAGGGCATCCGACTGCGGTATTGCCGGACACGATTCGGGCGCAATCCGCAGCTTGCCGGGATCAAGCACCTGAACCGGCTCGAACAAGTGCTGGCGCGAGCGGAGTGGGATGATGACGACATTGCCGAAGGACTGATGATGGACGACCGCGAGCTCGTGATTTCCGGTACGCAGAGCAACCTGTTTGCCGTGATCGCGGGCCGGACCGTGACACCGGCGCTCGACCAGTGCGGCGTCGCCGGCGTCATGCGCGGCGCGTTCCGCCGCTGGGCCGCGGAACACGACAATGCAGTCGTCGAACGCGGCATTCGTGCGGGGGAACTGGAGACCGCCACGGAAATATTCGTGACAAATGCGCTGATCGGCGCCTGGCCTGTGCGCGAGTGTGCGGGCAGGCGTGTGCGCAGCGGTTCGTTGGCGGCGCGATTCAACGACTGGCTGGCGGGGCAGGGATGAAACACCTGCGCCTCGGCCTTGCGGTCGTTGCGATCCTAGTCTTCGCGGCCTGGCTCGGGCTGCGCCAGTACGAACAGGCCTGGGTCGGAAGACCGCTGGCGGGACTTCAACAGCCGGTCGTTTTCGAACTTCCGGCAGGCGCGCCGCTTCGCGCTGTCGCCGACTCATTGCAGAAAGCCGGGTGGCTCGACCGGCCGTGGCTCTGGATCCGGTATGCCGAACGCACCGGCAACGCAACGCACATCAAGGCGGGCGAGTACGAATTGCTGCCCGGCACGACACCCGCCGGCCTGTTGCGGCAGTTCGTGGCCGGGTCGGTGCTGATGCACGCGCTGACCATCCCGGAAGGCTGGACCTTCCGTCAGGCGTTGACGGCGATCCAGGCCAATCCGGCCGTGATGGCGGAATTCCGGGGCCTGTCGCCAGACGAGATGATGAAGCGGCTGGGTCTCGTCGGCCGTCACCCCGAGGGGCTCTTCTTCCCGGACACCTATCGCTTTCCACGGGGCACGACCGACCGCGAATTGCTGCAACAGGCGCAGACGCGGCTCGAGGAGGAGCTGGCCTCCGCCTGGCGCAAGCGCATGCCGGGGCTTCCGCTCAGGACGCCGTACGAGGCGCTGATACTCGCTTCGCTGGTCGAGAAGGAGACCGGCGCGCCCGACGAGCGCCCGCTGATCGCCGGCGTGTTCGTGAATCGCCTGCGCATCGGCATGCGCCTGCAGACCGATCCATCCGTGATTTACGGCATGGGCGATTCCTTCGACGGCAACTTGCGCCGCCGCGACCTGGTCACCGACACGCCATACAACAGCTACACGCGTGCAGGGCTGCCGCCGACGCCAATTGCCCTGGTCGGCAGCGCGGCGCTCGAGGCCGCGGTGCGCCCGGCCGCGACCGACGCGCTCTATTTCGTCGCGACCGGAAGGGGCGATGGCCGCCACTACTTTGCGCCCAGCCTGGTCGCGCACAATTCGAATGTCGCGCGGCACATCGCCAACCTGCACGGTGGCCATAAGGTACCCTGACCCGATGCGCGGCCGGTTCATCACGTTCGAGGGCATCGAGGGCGTCGGCAAGTCCACGCAGCTCGCGCATGCCGCCACGCACCTTCGAAGCCGCGGCATCGATCCGCTGCTGACGCGCGAACCGGGCGGCACGCCGCTCGCGGAAGCGCTGAGAGCACTGGTGCTGACGCGCCGGGACCAGCCCGTCGGCGTCACGGCCGAGCTGCTGATGATCTTCGCCGCGCGCGCGAATCATGTGGCGGACGTGATCGCACCGGCGCTGGCAGCGGGGCGCTGGGTGCTCTGCGACCGGTTCACCGATTGCACGGAGGCCTACCAGGGCGCGGGCCAGGGTGTCGATGCCGCGGCCGTGCGGCAGCTCGCGGCCATCGCACATCCGGGCCTGATGCCGGACCTCACGCTGCTGCTGGATGCGCCTCCCGCGGCCGCGCGCGCAAGGGTCGCGTCACGCGGCGCGAAGCTCGATCGGTTCGAGGCCGAGAACGGCGCATTCTTTGAGCGCGTACGGCGCGGCTACCTTGCCATCGCCGCGCGCGAGCCGGGACGCGTGCGCCTGATCGATGCGACCGGTAGCGAGCTGCAGGTCGCGGCCTCGATCGCCCGTGAACTCGACCAGTGCCAGCAGCGGATGGGATGAAACGCATGGCCGGCACGAAGCGCGACAGCGAAGAAATCCCGGCGGGGCCTGACCTTGGCGAAATGCTTGCGCGCGCCGACGCCGCGTGGCTTCAGCCGTTGCGCGGGCAGCTCTCAGCGATGCTGGGCCAGGGCCGGCTGGCGCATGCTCAGCTGTTGCTGGGCCAGGCGGGCGCGGGCCAATTCGAACTCGGCACCTGGCTTGCCGCGCTCCTGCTGTGCGACCGGCAGGGCGATCGCGCCTGCGGCGAATGTGCGGGCTGCAGGTTGTTTCTCGCCGGCACGCATCCGGATTTCTACCGCGTGGGTCTCGAAGAGGACGCGGCCGTCATCAAGGTCGAACAGATCCGTGGCCTGTCGGAGAGTTTTTCCCTGAAGAGTTATCGCGGACGCAGCAAGGTCGCAATCATCGACCCCGCCGACGCCATGAACATCAATTCATTCAACGCCTTGCTGAAGACGCTCGAGGAACCAGCCGACAATACCTATCTGATCCTGACCGCGAGCCGCAGCGATCGCCTGCCGCGCACCATCGTGAGCCGCAGTGCGCGCCTGCGCCTGCCGCTGCCGGCCGCGGACACGGCCCTCGCCTGGCTCAATCGGAGGCGCAAACACGTCGGGATGGGGGCGCCTGCTCGCGCTCGCAAACGGCGCGCCGTTCCTGGCGCTGCATTACGACGAGGCCGGCCTGGAAAAGATCGACACGACGATGCAGGCAGCGCTCGATTTTGCGCAGAATGGGCCGTTCGACATCATCGCGACCGCAGCTTCCTGGAGCCGCGACCAGCCCATGGCACGCCTGTTCTGGCTCGAATCCTGGTTGACCGGCACGCTTGCGCGAAGCCGCCCTGTCTAGTGATCTCGATGGCGATAATCGTTTACCATGGTTGCGCGATCCGCCACGCGAACCGATGATACGGGCCGGATATCGCCTGCTGGACGCGCTGCGCGAAGCCCGGGTACTGGTCAGCGGCGCGCTCAACACGCAGCTCCTGTTCGAGGGGCTCTTGATTTCACTCACGGCATTCGTGGGTGAGGGCGCCGGCAAGGTGAGGGAGTCAGTGGATTGAAGATGCGCGCACCATCGACGAAGCCAGGGCTGCTGACACTCACGATCAAGGACAAGAGCGCGCTTTACCTTGCCTACATGCCGTTCGTGAAGAATGGCGGGTTGTTCATACCGACCAACAGCAATTACCGGATCGGCGATGAGGTTTTCATGCTCCTCAACCTGATGGGCGAGGAGGAGAAGCTGCCGGTCGCGGGCCGCGTCATCTGGCTGACGCCGAAGGGCGCGCAGGGCAAGCGCACCGCCGGCATCGGCGTGCAGTTCAGCGAGCAGGATCGAGGCACGACGCAGAAGAAGATCGAGTCTTACCTCGCCGGCGCACTCGGCGGGGACAAGCAGACTCATACGATGTGAGAGGCGCCGCGCGCCTCATTCCGGACCGAGCTTGTTCCCCACCAGGCCGCCCTGCAGGCAATAGGCCTCAAATCCCCTTTCGCTCAGCAGGAAGGCGGCGGCGGAGCTGCGCCGCCCGGTGTCGCAGACGACCACGTAGGGCGTCTTGGTGTCGAGTGTCCGCACTTTCAGGCGGATGAAGTACAAGCGGCACATTCAGCGCGTCGTCCAGGTGATAGCTGTCGTATTCACTCGGCAGCCGCACGTCGAGCCAGCGGCCGCCGCGTGCGATCAGTTCGCGCGCGTGCTCCAGATCCACTGAGTGCAGCAACGGCTCGTTCAGGAGTTCCCGGAAGTCCTCCTTGCCGAGGCGGACCAGGGCGCCGTCGCTCTGCATCGTGATCGTGGCATTGCGCTTGCCGTCCGAGATCAGGGCTTCCTCGCCGAAGGATTCGCCGATGCCGAGGTCCGCCAGCTTGATGCCGGCGCGGTTCATCGGCGTCTCGCGCGTGACGACCGCACTGCCCTTCGTGATCACGTAGAAGTAGTCGCCTTCGTCGCCCTGCTTGATGACGACCTCGCCGGACTTGCAGGCTACGTGCTGCATGCGCATGAAAAGCGCCTGCAGGTTGGCCGGCGGGATGCGGTGGAAGGCCTTGGTCTGCAGCAGCACGGTCATCCAGTCGTCGGCACTGCCGACGCCGCCGCCGGAGATCTCGCCGACTTCATAACTGCCGGTCTGGTCCCAGGTGATCAGCACGTCGAGCAGGTCGCTGTCCAAGGCGATGTAGGTCACGTCGGACAGCGCCCTGGCCGTGAAGCGCCTGGGCTGCCCTGCGGCGAGTGCAATGCGGGCCTCAGGCGTGCCGCCGCGCACGGTCGAGACGGTCCGCTCGCCGCTGCGCAACTCGACCTCGCCGCTGACGAGATAGACCGTACGCTTGTCGGACTCGCCTTCCTTGAACAGGACGCGCCCGGAGTCGAGCACCTGCAACTTGGTCTTGCGCGAAAGCGCGTGCAGGTTCTCCCGCTTCAGGCCGTCGAGCGGGCTGAATGTACGCAATACGTCGAGTTCTACCGGCTTATCTTCCATGCGCGAAATCTTTCATGCGGCCGCAATCTAACACAGGCTTCAGCGCGGCGCGGCCAGGGAGGCCCAGCCCGCGTCGGGGCGAAACCGCGGGCCGTATTTCGCGGCCAGTTGTTCGAGCCGGGCGACGATGGCGGCGGCGCCGCGCGCGCGAGCGTAGTGCAGGGGCCCGCCGCGAAATGGCGCAAAGCCCGTGCCGAAGATCATGCCGGCATCGAGCAGGTCCGCATCGTCGATGACCTGTTCGCGCAGGCACGCGACGGCCTCATTCAGATATTGGAGGACCAGCCGGTCCTCGAGGTCCTCAGGCGCATCGCCGGTTGCCGCCGGCTTGACCGGCTTGCCGTCCCGCCATTCGTAAAAGCCCTGGCCGCTCTTGCGGCCGAACTTGCCGGCCGCGACCAGCGCGGCCGTGCTTTTCGGGGTCGGGCGGGCGAAGGCCTCGGCGAGTATTTTCCCGACGTGCGCGGCGACGTCGAGCCCCACCGTGTCCGCGAGCTCGATCGGGCCCATCGGCATGCCGAATTGTGTCGCGGTCCGATCGATCAACGCGAGCGGCACGCCTTCATCCGCCGCCAGCATCGCCTCGGTCATGTACGGCATCAGGATGCGGTTGACGACGAATCCTGGCGCGCTGCGGCAGGGCAGGGGCAGCTTGTCGAGTTTGCGCGTGAACGCCAGCGTGTCCTCGACGATGTCATCGCGCGTCTGGCGCGAGCGGATGATTTCGACCAGCATCATCTTCGCAACCGGGTTGAAGAAGTGCAGCCCGACCAGTCGCCCGGGGTCGGCGAGGCCGCGCGACAACTCTTCCAGCATGATGCTCGAGGTGTTGGTGGCAAGCACCGCGCCGGGCTTCATGACCGGCTCCAGTTTCGCGTACAGCGCGCGCTTCGCGTCCGCGTTCTCGAAGATTGCCTCGATCACGATGTCGGCGCGCGCAACGCCCGCACCCTCGATGTCGGCAGCGAGCCGCGCAGCCATCTCGGCGGACTTCTTCGGGTCGCGGGCGCGCTTGCCGAAGAACTCACGGGCGCGCGTGAGCGCGGGCTCGACGTACTTCATCTCGCGGTCCTGCAGGGTCACGGTCATGCCGCGCGAGGCGCACCAGGCCGCGATGTCGCCGCCCATCACGCCAGCACCGACGACATGCACGTGACTGAATTTCCTGACGCCCTTGCCGCCGAGGGCCTTCAGGCGGTTCTGCAGGAAGAACACCCGCACGAGGTTGCGCGAGGACTCGCTGAGGAACAGCGTGGCGATGGAGCGCGCTTCCGCCTCGTAGGCCGCCTGGCCGTGCGCGCCATGTCGCGCATAGAGGTCGACGATCGCGTAGGGCGCGGGGTAGTGCGCGGGATTCGCGCGGCGGGCCACCTGCTTGCGGGTCTGCGCTGCGACAAAGGAGCGTACCAGCGGCAGGCACAGCATTCGCAGCGCCAGCGACGCCCGTCTGGGCGCGGGCGCCGCCAGCGCGATTTCGCGTGCCGTCGAGTCGAGCCTGTCACGCGGGACCAGGCGATCGATCAGGCCGAGCTTCAGCGCGGCATCGCCGCGCAGCGAGCGCCCGGTCAGCATCAGGTCGAGCGCAGCGGGCGCACCGATGAGGCGCGGCATCCGCACGGTCCCGCCGAAACCCGGGTGAATGCCGAGCAGCACTTCCGGCAGCCCGAGATTCAGGCGGCTATCGTCGGCGGCGACGCGATAGTCGCAGGCGAGCGCGAGCTCGAGGCCACCGCCCAGCGCGAATCCGTGGATCGCGGCTGCTGTCGGCATCGGCAGCGCCTCCAGGCGATCGAAGACCGTCTGGCCGGTCCGCACGAGGCGGTAGGCCTGTTCGACGTCGGTAAAGCCAGTGAACTCCGAGATGTCGGCGCCCGCGATGAAGCCGCTGTCCTTGGCCGAGCGGACCACGACGGCTCTCGGGCGCGCGCGCTCGATTTCCGCAAGGCGCGCATCGAGCTGCCCCATGACTTCGCTGCCGAGCGTGTTGGTGCTGCCGCCTTGCAGATCGAGCGTCAGCCAGGCCACCTGGCTGCTGTCGATTTCGAGGCGCCAGTGCGCGTGTTGTTCCGTCATTTCCGCATCCCCGCGACTTGTCGATTATGCCTGCTGGTGGCGGCTCAGGCTTCGGCCGCCGAAGCGGCATCGGCCGTCCGCGCCTTTTGCGGCTCGACCTCGAAATCGAATACCAATGGCAAGTGGTCGGACAGCGGCACGGTCGGAATGTCGAAGCCCCTGGGCAGGATGCCCTCGCCGTAGAGGACGAAATCGAGTTCCTTGCGTGGCCAGCGACTCGGGTAGGACGGCAGGCCCGCGACATTGGCGCTGCGCAGGCCGGCGGCCTGCATGAACAGGTAGATCTCGTGCTCGCCCCAGAACGTATTGAAATCGCCCGCGACGATGACGGGCTTCGACTGGCGGCGCACCAGCTGGTGCAGGTGACGCAGCTGCGAGTGGCGGTGCCGGAACTTCAGCGACAGGTGCACCAGGAATACGGCGACCTCGTCGAGCTCGAGCTCGATGATCAGTCTTCTTGATGCCGGTATCGAAGTAATGAAAGCGCTCGCCGTGCACGCGCGGCGCAGCGAGGAATGCGTTGGCCTGTTTGCGCACGATCGGCATGAACTGGTTCAGCGAGTCCTCGCCGTACTTGCACTGGTAGGTCGAGTAGTGCGAGAGATGGCTCGCGATGAATTCCGCCTGGTTGACCATGCCGCTCCTGATCGAGCCCGTGTCCACCTCGATCAGGCCGACGACGTCCGGGTCGCGCTCGCGGATGAAGTCCGTGATTCGCTCCAGGACCTGGCGGCTGCTGCGCAGGTAGCCGGCGCCGGGCACTGGCAGGTGAAACGCCGGGCCGGTGCCGGTTGCGTAGCGGATGTTGTAGATGAGCAATCGCACGTGGCGCTGTTACCCGCTAGGCGGCAAAAGACGTATTCTAGGCGCAGGATGCAGGCGAGGGGCGCGATCCGTGTCTGAAAGCAACCCGATCCGGCTCTTCGTGAGCCACCTCTACGCGCCCGACGAGGCGTACTTTCGAGTGTTCGAGTATCTCGAAAGTGCGATCAATTTCTACTACAAGAACTGCTCGACGCCCGACGCACCGCCCCGCAGCATGGAACGCGAGTCACTCAAGGAAGACCTGCGCAGGCAAATCAACGAGGCCGAGGTCGTCATCATCCTGAGTTCCCTGCACAAGCGCGACCCGATCCTGATCGAGTTCCAGGCGCTTTATTCGAAGGCCAATGACAAGCCGGTCATCCTGATGGAAGCCTTCGGTACCGGCTTGCCCATCCCGAAGGAACTGCGCGAACTGGCGGACGAGGTGATCGGCTGGAATGGGCGCGAAATGGCGGACAAGATCCGGCAGCAGGCGCGTCACGAGGACACGACCCGCTGGGACGTCATCGAATTCAAGCTCGATTGATGCTGATCAGCGTGGGAATGCGGGCGGTCACGTCCGCGGCAGGCTTGGGCTTGTTCTGGCTGTGCCCATTGCCATTCTCGCCCACGATGCGGTGGGCGCCGGTGGCGGAAGCCTTGGCGGCCCGAACGCGGTATAGCGCGTCCAGGAGCGCTACGATGCGCGTAGCGCAGGCATCCGCGTCCTCCAGGGACATCTTGCGCACGGTCGCCGCCACGGCGGTCTCGCCGCGCAGAGGGCTGACCTGGGTCATGCGCTTGCAGAGGGTCTCGAAATCAGCGCGCAATTCGCTCGGCATGTCGGACGCCGGCATGTCCAGTAAGTGACGTGAAAAGGCGTCCGTAAGCCGTTGTTTTAATGCGGTCGACTTGGCCAGCTCAAGCGTGGCCTTATGAAAGTTCTCCCAGGCGGCTGCACTCATACGGTGTCCGTAACTCCCTGATTCAGTAGCTAGTTCGAGTGCAATGGAAAAGTCGGAAATACCTGTCTGGACACCGCGTACCGACCCAGGATCCCCGCTCCTTCAAGTCGATACGAGCCGAATATAGCGCGATTTCTGGAAATGTGAAGTGACGGCTGGCGCATTTCTTGTGCTGGTTCAAGAAATTAGGTTCTATACTTCTAGGACAGTTGTCAGAGCGATAACCGATGAGTTCTTCGGAAACGCGGCAGGTCCTGATACTCGGCCGCACTGGCGCAGCCGACCAGGCTTCGCATCGTCTCGATCGCTGCCGAGGCCGGAGCGGCAGGGATTGCGGCGGGCGAGATTGCGCGTGCCCTGCATTGCCCGGCGTCCACGCTCTCGTTCCATCTCAAGGAATTGAGCCGCGCCGGAGTACTGGATGCGCGCTCGCGCGGGCGATTCGTGATCTACGCCTTGCAGCCGGGCGTCCTCGAGGAGCTTGCGGTGTTCGTGAAGGGATTGGGGGGCGCACAGGCGGCTCCCGGCAAGGCGCGGCCGGCACGCGGCAAGCGCGCTGCGCGAAAGGGCCGCGGGGTGGATCGCGATCAGCTGTCGATGTTCGGGGACTGAGGCGCCACGCCTTCTAGTTGCGCACCAGGTGCGCGACGAAATCGTCCACGGCCGTGGCGTCCAGCCGCGTGGCATCGGCAAACAGCGCCTGGATGCGCTTGCACTGCCGTTCCGGGAACAGCGCCGCAACGGAGGTCTCGAATTTCCTTAGCAGCAGGGGGTAGCCCTCGGCGCGCCGCTTGCGATGGCCGATCGGATAGTCCACCTGGATGCGCTGCGTGCGGGTCCCGTCGACGAAGAATACCTGGATCGCATTGCCGATGTAGCGCCTGTCGGGGGCGTAGTAGTCGGCCGTGAATTGCGGATTCTCGCGGACCTCCATGCGTGCGCGCAGCCGGTCGATGCGCGCGTCACCCGCGACGCCGTCCTCGTAATCCGATGCCGCCAGGCGACCGTAGATCATTGGCACGGCGACCATGTACTGGATGCAGTGGTCGCGGTCCGCCGGATTCCCGAGCGGGCCGGTCTTGTCGATGATCCGCACGCCCGGCTCCTGCGTCTCGATGACGACGCGCTCGACTGAATCGAGCCTGTCCCTGACCTCGGCATGCAGCTGCATGGCGCATTCCACCGCAGTTTGCGCGTGAAACTCGGCGGGATAACTGATCTTGAACAGCACGTTTTCCATGACATAGCTGCCAAACGGCTGGCGGTAGGAGAACGGCTGGCCCTTGAACAGCACGTCGTAGAAGCCCCATTTGGGCGCCGACAGGGCCGACGGGTAGCCCATCTCGCCGCTCATCGCGATCAGCGCGTGGCGCAGGCCGCGGCTCGTCGCATCGCCAGCCGCCCAGCTCTTGCGCGAGCCCGCGTTCGGCGCATGCCGGTAAGTGCGGAGCGCCCCGCCGTCGAGCCAGGCATTCGACACGGCGTTGATCACCTGTTCGCGCGTGCCCCCGAGGAGCGCCGTGACGACAGCGGTCGTTGCGACCCGCACCAGGATCACGTGATCGAGCCCGACACGGTTGTAGGAATTCTCGAGCGCGGTGACGCCCTGGATCTCGTGGGCCTTGATCATGGCCGTCAGAAGGTCGCGCACCGTGAGCGGCCTGCGCCCTTCGGCGACCGCCTTGCGCGACAGCCAGTCGGCGACGGCGAGAATGCCGCCGAGATTGTCGGAGGGATGGCCCCATTCGGCCGCGAGCCAGGTGTCGTTGAAATCGAGCCAGCGGATCATCGCGCCGATGTTGAATGCCGCCTGGACCGGGTCGAGTTCGTAGCTCGTCCCCGGAACCCGCGCGCCGCCGGCCATGGTCGCGCCCGGCACGACCGGGCCCAGGAGGCGCGTGCAGGCGGGGTAGGCGAGAGCCTGGAAACCGCAGGCCAGCGTGTCCATCAGGCAGTAGCGCGCAGTCTCAAAGGCGACCGGGCTTTCGATCACGGCATCGCGCGCGTATTCCGCGATGTCCACCAGAACCTTGTCGGGCGGCGGACGCTCGGCGGAGCGGCTGTCGTGATGACTCATGCAGCCCCGTTCAGCGCTGGTCCATCGGCGGGACCTTGCGCGGTTCCGGGCCGGTGTAATTCGCGCTCGGGCGGATGATCTTTCCGTCCTGGCGCTGCTCGATCACGTGCGCGCCCCAGCCCGTGGTGCGCGACATCACGAACAGCGGCGTGAACATCGCGGTCGGCACGCCCATCAGGTGATAGGCGACGGCGCTGAACCAGTCGAGATTGGGGAACATTTTCTTGATCTCCCACATGACCGATTCGATGCGCTCCGCGATGCGGTACATGCGGTCGTCGCCGGCCTCGGCCGAGAGGCTCGCGGCAACCCGCTTGATCACCGCATTGCGCGGATCGGAGACCGTGTAGACCGGATGGCCGAAGCCGATGATGACTTCCTTCGCTGCCACCCGCTGACGGATGTCGCGCTCGGCCTCGTCCGGGTCGCGGTAGCGCTGCTGGATCTCGAAGGCGACCTCGTTGGCGCCACCGTGCTTGGGTCCGCGCAGTGCGCCGATCGCACCGGCGATGCAGGAGTACATGTCCGAGCCGGTGCCGGCAATCACGCGGGCCGTGAATGTGGATGCATTGAATTCGTGCTCGGCGTAAAGGATCAATGAGGTGTGCATGGCCCGGACCCAGGAAGCCGGTGGTGGCTTGCCGTGCAGCATGTGCAGGAAATGCCCGCCCGCAGAGTCATCGTCGGTGTCGACTTCGATGCGCTTTGCGGATCGCGCGAAGTGATACCAGTAACACAGCATCGATCCGACCGATGCGACGAGCTTGTCCGCGATTCCCTGTGCTCCGGCCACGCCGTGCGCAAGGTCCTCCGGCGCCTCGCAGCCGAGTTCCGACACGCCGGTGCGCAGCACATCCATCGGATGCGTGCCGGCCGGCAGCAATTCGAGCACGGCGCGCAGCCGGTTCGACAGTCCGCGCATTGCGCGCAGCCGGGCCTTATACGACAGCAGTTCCGCCGGGTTCGGCAGCTTGCCGTGCACGAGCAGGTACGCGATCTCCTCGAATTCGCAGGATTCCGCGATGTCGAGGATGTCGTAGCCGCGGTAGTGCAGGTCGTTGCCGCTGCGGCCGACCGTGCAGATGGCGGTGTTGCCGGCGACGACACCCGACAATGCGACGGATTTCTTCGGCTTGAAGCCCGCGGCGTCCTCGGCTGCCATCGTCAGGACTCCCTGTTGCCCTTGAAGAGCTCGTCGAGCTTGCGTTCGTACTCGTGGTAGCCGAGCACTTCGTACAGTTCGGTGCGCGTCTGCATCTGGTCGACGACCGAGCGCTGCGACCCATCCCGACGGATCGTCTGGTAGACGGCGGCGGCCGCGCGGCTCATGGCGCGGAATGCCGACAATGGGTAGAGCACGAGGCGCACGCCCGCGTCACGCAGTTCCGCGACGGTAAAGAGCGGCGTGCGGCCGAATTCCGTGATGTTGGCCAGCACCGGCACAGGGATTGCGCGGGTGAACTGGCGGTACTCGTCGAGCGTCGTCAATGCTTCGGCAAAGATCATGTCGGCACCGGATTCGACATAACTCGCGGCACGGTCGATTGCGGCCTGCTGGCCCTCGACTGCATGGGCATCGGTGCGCGCCATCACGACGAATCCGGCGTCGCTGCGCGCATCGACGGCTGCGCGGATGCGATCCGTCATTTCCGCGGCAGCCACCAGCGCCTTGCCCGGCCGGTGTCCGCAGCGCTTGGCCTGCACCTGGTCCTCGATGTGCATGGCGGCGCAACCGGCACGAATCAGTTCACGGGTCGTCCGCGCAATGGAAAATGCCGCCCCCCAGCCAGTGTCCGCATCGACGAGCAGCGGCAGATCGCAGGCCGCCGTTATTCGCCGGGCATCCTCGCAGACGTCGTTCTGCGTCGTCACACCGAGATCGGGGAGGCCGAAGGAGGCGTTGGCGACGCCGGCCCCTGATAGATAGAGGGACTGGAATCCGCTCCTCGCCGCCAGCAACGCGCTGTAGGCGTTGATCGCACCGACGACCTGAAGCGGCCGCTCGTTTTCGACGGCGGCACGGAATCGGTGGCCGGCGGAGGCGGTCGGCATGCACCAATGATAACCAGTTGACGGCCTTCATTGCGCCCAAACAACAAGCGGCCGGACCGACAAGCCAGGCCAATTAGTCCAAGAGTGTTGCGTGTTTGGCAGCAGGTGTTACCCTTGCCGGCAGCAAACGTGAGGGGGGCCTCGCTCGTTTGTTTGCAATTTCCAACAAGGCTTCCTCGAGAGGAGTCCGACATGTCTGACCATCGCATCCGTCACTCGGCAGTTGCTTCCGCAGTGCTGCTGGCCCTCGCCAGCGCCGCCGCATCGGCCCAGGAAGGCGCCACGACGCTTTCCGAGATTACGGTGACGGCGCAGAAGCGCACCGAGTCGCTGCAGGACGTCCCGATCGCCGTGAGCGCCGTCTCCGGCACCAAGATCGCGGAAGCCGGCATCATGAAAATCGAGGACCTCAAGAATTACGTCCCGACCCTGTTCATGACCGAGACCGCGATCGGCAACAACATTTCGATCCGCGGCATCTTCTCCGGCGTCAATCCCGGATTCGAGCAGTCGGTCGGCACCTACGTCGACGGCATCTATCGCGGCCGCCCCCAGCAGACCCGTGCGCCCTTCCTGGACCTCGAGCGGGTCGAAGTGCTGCGCGGCCCGCAGTCGATCCTGTTCGGCAAGAACAGCGTCGCCGGTGCGCTCAATATCACGACCGCGCGACCGACCAAGGATTTCGACGCGTTGGTGTCTGCCCTGTACGAGCCCCGTTATGAGGAGCAGGAACTCACCGCCCATGTTTCCGGACCATTCTCGGACCGGTTCCGCGCCCGGCTGGCTGCGAACTATCGCGAGCTGGATGGTGCCGTTTTCAACGCGACACTCGGTACCGATGATCCAGGCCGCGAAGAAAAGTTGGCCCGCGCCTGGCTCGAGTTCGATGTCACCGACAATCTGACGGCTTCCCTGAAAGCCGAGCATGGCGAGTTCGACGTTACTGGCCGCCAGATCGAGATCGCCACCGAGCTGCCGGCGGCCGCCGGCCCATTCACGGGACTGACCTATTCGCAGATCCTCACGGCCTTCGGCCAGAGCCCGACCGTGCTGAACAACACGGCCGACTACGTGCGCTCGTCAAATGGCGACTTCAGCAACAACGACAGCGACGAGTACGTGCTGCAGCTCGACTGGCAGGTCGGGGACAACACCGTGACCGCGATCACGGGATACTCCAAGTACTCGTTCGACGAATTGTGCGACTGCGACTTCACCGGCGGCAACGTGTTCAATGTCGCAATGGGAGAAGACTTCGACCAGACCAGCCAGGAAATCCGTGTGACCTCGCCGACGGGCGGCAAGATCGAGTACATCGTGGGCGCTTATTACGAGACTTCGAACCTCGATTTCCACGACTCGATCCAGGTGGCGGCCAACAGCGTGCTGGTGCCGCTGCTGAACAGCAATCCCGCGCTCTGTGCCGGTGCGTTTGCCAATCCGACGCCTCCGCCCTGTGGAAGGGCAGGCACCATGATCGCGAATACCGGCACGCCGCGCGATTTTTCGCAGGACGCAAAGAGCTACTCGGGATTCGCACAGCTGACCGTGAACCTGTCTGAGGAATTCCGCACCACCTTCGGGTTGCGCTACTCGAACGAAAACAAGGATGCTTCACGCGTTTTCCGCGTGACAAACCTCGATGGCAGCACGATTACGGATCCGCTGCAGGCGGGTCTTGCGCCGGCAGTTTACCGGCTCGTCTTCAACGCGCGGCCGCACAATCTGTCCGGCAGCCGCAGCGAGGAACAGCTGCTGCCGTCGTTCAATGTGGAGTGGTCGCCCAGCGAAAACACGATGCTGTACGGAAGCTGGAGCCAGGGCGCGAAGTCAGGCGGGTTCGATGCGCGCTCGAACAATTCGCCGACGCCGCCGACGCCCGTCTGCACAAATCCGCCGGTCAACAATTCACCCGCCGGCTGCACACCGCCTGGCGGCGTCGGCACGTTCGAGTTCGAGGAGGAGAAGTCGACGACATTCGAGCTGGGCGCCAAGCTTAATCTCGGCGGCAAATTCGAAATGAACGCCGCGTTCTACGTGACCGATTTCGAAGACCTGCAGGTGAGCACCTTCGACGGCGTGCTCGGCTTCAATGTGCGCAATGCCGGCCAGGCCGAGATCAAGGGCATGGAATTGGACATGCGCTGGCAGGCGACCCAGAACCTGTTCTTCTCGAGCAGCATCGCCTATACGGATTTCGTGTTCCAGGACTACATCGGCCAGTGCTTCTTCGGCCAGGCCTCCAATGCCGGCGATTTCCTCAATTGCGACTACAGCGGCAAGACGAACGAGTTCGTCGCGCCCTGGGTGGGGACCGTTGCAGCGAACTACACCCAGCCGATCGGCTCGAGCATGATGTTCCACCTCGGCGTGGACGTGTATTACACGGACGAGTACTTTGTCGCGCCGACACTCGACCCCAAGCAGAAGCAGGCCGCCTACTACAAGGTGAATGGCCGCATGGGCGTCAGCGACGCCGACGGCTCCTGGGATGTCTCGCTGATCGGCAAGAACCTGCTGAACGAACAGATCCTGCCGTACGGCAACGACACGCCGCTCGCGGGCCGCACCTTCGGTGCGTTCAGCGCCTGGCGGTTCGTGGAGCCGGCAAGTTCGCTGGCACTTCAGGCCACGGTCCGTTTCTGATGGTTGACTGAGCAGGCCCCGGCCCGGCAACGGGTCGGGGCCTTTTGTTTTTGCGAATCGCGGTGGGAGAGCCGACCGATGCACCGGGCAGTGATGTGACAAAGCGGCCGTATCGCTGCGGACTCGAGGAACTCGGCAACGGCCTGTATGCCTGGATGCAGCCGGACGGTGGCTGGGGCTGGTCCAATGCTGGCTTCATCCGCGATGGCGAGGAATCGCTGCTCGTGGATACCCTTTTTGACGAGCCGCTGACTGCGACCATGCTGGCGGCACTGAAGGATGCGACCGGCATCGCGCCGGACGACATCGGCATCCTCGTCAACACCCACGCGAACGGCGACCACACGCATGGCAATGCGCTCGTCCCCGGGGCCGAGGTCATTGCATCGGAGGCGGCCACGCGGGAAATGGCAGAGCTGACGCCTGCGCAGCTCGCGCAATTCAGGGCCGCCGGTCTTGCGGGCAGCGCAGGCGAGGGCGGAACCTACTTTGCCGAGGCCTTCGCGCCATTCGATTTCGACACGGTTCGCGGCCGCGCGCCGACCCGGACCTTCGACCAACGGCTCGACCTGCGGGTCGGCGACAAGCAAGTTGAACTCCACATGCTGGGCTCGGCGCACACCAAGGGCGACACGCTTGTCTGGGTGCCGGGCGATCGCGCGGTGTTCACCGGCGATCTGCTCTTCATCGACTGCACGCCGATCATGTGGTCCGGGCCGGTCGGCAACTGGCTCGCAGCCTGCGAGCGGATTCTGTCATTCAAGGCGGAAAGCATTGTTCCCGGTCATGGACCGCTGACGGATGCTGCGGGCGTGCGCTGGGTGCGCGACTATCTGCGCTACCTGGACAGCGAAGCGCGGCTGCGTTACGAAGCCGGCATGACGGTCGAGAATGCCGCGCTCGACATCTCCCTTGCCGAATATCGCCACTGGCTCAATCCGGAGCGCATCGTGGCCAATGTGGACGCACTGTATCGCGACTACCGGGGCGACCGGTCGGAGCCGGACATGGTGCGGCTGTTCGAGCTGATGGCCCAGGTACGCAGAAGGCTATGAACGCAGTCCTGAAGTGGCTTGGATATGCAGCGGCGCTCGTCATCGTGCTGGCGGGCATGGCCGTCTCTTACGTCTATCTGCGCACCGAGCCGCTGCTGCGCAAGACCTATGTCCAGCCGCTCGTGGCGATTGCGGTGCCCAATGATCCGGCCTCGATCGCCGAAGGCAAGCGTCTCGCCACCATCCGCGGCTGCTTCGATGGCTGCCATGGCAAGGGACTCGACGGGGGCTACGTATTCGATGACCCTTGGATCCTCCGGTTCGTGTCGCCGAACCTGACCCAGGTCGCCGCGACCCATACCGATGCCGAACTTGAGCGCGTGATCCGGCACGGGGTCCGCAAAGATGGCAAGAGCGTCTGGTTCATGCCATCGACAATGTTCTATCACCTGAGCGATGAGGACCTCGGGAAGATCATCGCCTTCCTGCGCAGCGTTCCGCTTTCGGAGGGACCCGCGACGGAGGCCTGGATCGGCCCGAAATGGCGGCTCAATCTCGTGACGGAGGGCTGGTACCTGCCGCAGGCCGAGGAAATCCGTCGTGACGCACCGTGGATCCGCGATCAGATTGAGCCCAGCGGACGCAATCGTGGGCGGTACCTGGCGATGACCATCTGCCCCGAATGCCACGGCATGAAACTGGAAGGCGATCTTGAGGGATCGACGCCAAGCCTGGCCATCGTCGCAGCGTATTCGGAAGAGGACTTCTTCCGCCTGATGCGCACGGCGACACCGCTCGGTGGCCGCCAGCTTGGCCTGATGGGAGAGGTCGCCCGTGCGCGCTTCGTCAATTTTACGGATCAGGAAATCCGCGACCTGTACAGCTACCTCCATTCGTTGGGAGCTGCCACATGACTCTGGATTGGGCGGTGGCGGCCGCTGGCGCCTGCGGGCCTGGCAATCACCAAGGCTGCCGCAAATGCCGGGTTGAGTACTATCATTGAGCGGATCGGCAGAAGCGCGATTCCAAAGTCGAGGAGAACTTCATGAGCAAGGGCATGGACAAGAAGCGCGAGGACAAGAAGAAGCCCCAGCGCACGCTGGCAGAGAAACGGGCAGCCAAGCGCGAGAAGAAGCGTAACGCCGGGTTGATGTAGGCGCCGGCATTGCTGGCCTACGTGTTCTGGCATCTCCGGCGCGCAGCCGTCAAGGCGCCGGAGTACGAGGCTGCGCTTCGCGTATTCCACGACAGTTTGTGGGCGACGCCGGTCCCCGGCCTGCTGGGCCTCTGCAGCTATCGCCTGCCGGAAGTTCCATGGCTGGTGCCGGGGCAGGGCGGCTACGAGGACTGGCACCTGCTCGAAGGCTCTGCCGTACTCGATGTTCTGGATGAGGCGGCCGTGACGCGCGCGCGGCTCGCGGTCCACGACCGCATAGCCGGCATGGCAGCGAGCGGCACGGCAGGCTTGTACGGCCTGCGCTTGGGCGCGCGAATCGAGCCTGGCTTCGCCTACTGGATGTCGAAGCCGGCCGGCATGAAGTACGCAGCGTTCGACGAATCCCTGAAGCCACTCATTGCGAAGGGCTGTTGCCTTTGGAGCCGGCGCATGACGCTGGGTCCCACACCCGAGTTCTGCCTGCACGCCCCGGCTGCCGTCAGCCTGCCATATGAGGCACTGACCCTGAAGCTCGAACGATTGCACCGCCTTGGAGGCACATCATGATCAGAGCCACGATCGCCGCAATGGTCCTCCTTGGCGCCACGACGGCGTTCGCGGATCCCGTCGAGGAGGAGAACAAGCGGATCGTCTCGCTGATCTACACCGAGATCTTCGGCAAGTGGCGCATCGCCGAGAACGAGCATATCTACTCGGAGGCCTACGTCGGCCATGCAGGCGGCCAGAATTTCACCCGCGCCCAGGACCGCGCCGCGACCGAGGGTTGGAAGACTTTCTCGCCGGAAGGAAAGATGACGATCGACAGGATCGTCGCCGAGGGCGACCTCGTTGTGGTGCTGTGGACCGGGGAGGGCGTCAATACCGGCGAAGGCAACGGCCTGCCCGCCACCGGTAAACCGTTTCGTACCACGGCAATGACCATGTTCCGTCTCGCCAACGGCAAGATCGTCGAAGAGTGGAATGTCTTCGACAATTACTCGTTCCTGTCTCAGCTCGACCTGCTGCCGAAGGCGGCTCCCGAGGCGAACAAGGTGCGGGAATGAGCGCCTATGTGATCGTCAACGTCAAGGTGCATGACCCGGAGACGTACAAGGAGTACGTCAAGCTGAGTCCCATTTCGATCAGCGCCCACGGCGGGCGGTTCCTGGCGCGCGCCGGCAAGTCGGAGGTCCTCGAGGGCACCAACCCGGCAAATCGCATGGTCGTCCTGGAGTTCCCGGACTACGAGCGGGCCAGGGAGTGGTGGAACTCCGAGATGTACCGGATGCCCAAGGCTTTGCGCCAGAGTGCGTCCGAGGCCAGCATGATCCTGGTCGACGGGGTCCAGTAGGGAGAAAGCCGTGACCCTCAAGCGCCATGATTTGCGTTGGGCCGGTATGTTGCTCGCTGGCGTCGCGACGATTGCTTCATCGCATGACGACACGATCGGGGCCCGCTTTGTCGATCCCGACGGCGTCAATGTTGCCGATTGCCGCGCGCACCACGAACCCTGCCGCAGCATCCAGTACGCGCTCGCGAAGGCCGAGCGTGGCAACACGGTGAAGGTCGCGGCCGGTGTCTATGACATGAGCGGTGTGTCGGCCGAGAGCTTCCTGTTCGGCACCACCCATGCTCAGGGAGGCTATAGCGAGGAAGGGCACTACGAGATCCAGGATCCCGAGGCCAACCCGACGATCCTGGTCGGCGTGGATCCACGCTACCGCCAGCAGATGATGCATCTGGGTTTCAAGTGGTCGGCAAACAGGGTAACTGCGTGGCTTGGAATCGTGGATGACAGCCCGGCACCGGCGCTGCAGCCGGCCGCCATGGCGACCATGAATTGTGTGCAAGGGTTCGCCGGGCAGTTTCCCTGCCGCAATGTCGATTTGCAGGCCCAGATACCGCTCAGCCAGTTCATCAGCCAGCCTGTCTCGGCGGCCAATGTCTGGGGCTTCGTGGACCTCAATGACAACCGCGAATACGCTGTCGTGGGCCTGAACAACGGTACGTCGGTCGTCGATGTCACCGATCCTGCCAATCCGCGCCAGGTGGACTTCGTGCCCGGCAATCCGTCGCCCTGGCGCGAGGTCAAGATCTACCAGCGCTTCGACGCGGTGGCAAACCGCAACCGTGCCTATGCCTACATCACGACCGAGGCTCAGAACTCGGGCCTCCAGGTCATCGATCTCTCCGGATTGCCGAATTCCGTGGCACTTGCGACGACCCTGGCCGATACGGGCAGGCAACACACGGATTACGTAGCGAACATCGACTACTCGAGCAATGTTGCGTTGCCTGGTGCGACGCCCTATCTCTATCTGGCCGGCAGCAATGTCGGCAACGGATCGTGGCGCGTCTACAGCCTTGCGAATCCCGCGCAGCCGCAGTTCCTTCATCAAGTGCAGGGCGCCCAGTACATGCATGACTCGACCGGGCTCCTGATCACCGACGCACGCACCTCCCAATGCGCGCCCGGCCATAATCCCTGCGAAATTCTGGTCGATTACAACGAGAACACCGTGGATCTCTGGGACGTCACTGAAAAGCCGACGCCCGTGATGCTGTCTTCGACGACATACAACGACGTGAGCTTCACCCACTCGGGCTGGCCGACCGCCGACCAGCGGCGCGTCTTCGTTCACGACGAACTCGAGGAAATCCGCCGCGGCCTGTTCACGCAGATTTACACGATGAACCTGGATGACCTGCGCAATCCCTTCATCCAGGCAAGCTACCAGGGCCCGAACACGACGACCGACCACAACGGCTATGCGAAGGGGAGCCTCTATTACGTCTCGCACTACCGTCGTGGTCTCGTTGTATTCGACGCGGCGAATCCGATGCAGTTGCGCGAACTCGCGTACTTCGACACATTCCTGGCGCCCGCCGCCGATTCGGCGGGGACGGATGGAGCCTGGGGCGTCTACCCGTTTTTCCCGTCGGGCACGGTCGTCATCAGCGACATCAATAATGGCCTGTTCGTGCTTCGCGATCATACGGCGACGCTTGGCCAGAGCGCCGGACGCATCGGGTTCATCGGCATCTCTGTTTCCGTCGGGGAAAATGCCGGCTCCGCGCAGGTGAGGATCCGGCGCAACGATGGATTTGCGGGGGCCGTCAGCGTCCAATACGCAACCAGCAATGGCACGGCGATGGCCGGCGGCGACTACACGGCGGCGAGTGGCACGATCTCCTGGGCTCCAGCGGAAATCGACGAAAGGACGGTCACCATTCCGCTCGTCAACGACTCCCAGAATGAGAACACCGAGAACTTCCGTATCACGCTGTCGAATCTCACCGGCGGCGCCGCGATCGACGGCTCAACCACACTCGACGTCTCGGTGACGAATGATGATGCCGGCGCGCCTGCGGGCGGCGGTGGAGGCGGGGGTGGCGGTGGCGGGGCGATCGGAATCGAGCTGCTAGGACTGCTTGGCCTGCTGCTTCTTGCGGTAGGCCGTGAGCCAGAAGCCCGCCGCCGTGCCGAGGAGCGCTCCGATCAGGTGCGCCTGAGGCACCACGGGCGCGCCTAGCCAGCTGAGCCAGGGAAACGCCTCGCCGCTCCAGGGCTGCTCGAGCAGTACCTTAATCGTTCCGCCGGCGATGGCCGCGAGCGGCAGCCATCGGTCGCGGCCCCCAGCCGCGAGCAGCCACATCACGCAGCCCGCGAAATAGAGCGCGTGCAAGTCGCCGGACAGTCCCCGGTACCAGATCAGCCCCGGCATCGCCGTCCAGAATACCAACGAGATCGCGATGGGCGCGCCGAGCAGCACCGTCCATTGCTCCCAGGCGCGCATGCGCCCGGAAAACAGTTTGGTCAGCAGGATCAGCGCCACGCAATTGACCATCGCGTGCAGCAGTGACAGGTGTGTCAAATGCCCGGTGAACAGTCGCCAGGGCTGGGAGAGGAGGAGGGCACGACGATATTCGAGCGCACTGCCCCACAGCAGGAACTCGATCCACAGGATCACGACGATCAGGAAGGTCACGCCCCAGTCAGAGAAGATGCGGCTGGGCGGCGGCTGGATGTCCATCAGGCCGGATAATCGCATGCTGATCGGGAAAGAGTACGCTTCCGGATCATGACGAATAACTTGTTCGTACAGTTGGCCATTTCGCTGCTGCTGGGCCTGCTGGTCGGTCTCCAGCGCCAGCGCACGGGGTCCTCCGTCGCCGGCATCCGTACTTTTCCGCTGATAGCCGCCTTCGGCACCTTGTGCGCGTGGCTTGCTGCCGATTACGGCGGCTGGATTGTCGGTGCGGGATTCCTCGCGATCGCGGCGCTGCTGGTCGCCGCCAACCTGATCAAGGCAAGGGGCGGCGACACGGATCCTGGCCAAACCACGGAAGTGGCCGCACTGCTGTTGTTTGGCGTCGGCGCCTACCTTGTAATCGGAGAAACGGCGGTGGCGGTCGCCATTGGCGGCGTGACCGCGCTGCTGCTGCATTACAAGCAGCAGCTGCATGGTTTTGTGGAGCGCATCGGCGGACGCGACGTGACGGCCATCATGCAGTTCGTGCTCGTCACACTCGTGATTCTGCCGGTACTTCCGAACCATGCGTATGACCCCTATGCCGTGCTGAATCCCTTCCAGATATGGCTGATGGTCGCGCTCATCGTCGGCATCGGTCTGGTCGGCTACGTCACCTACAAGCTCTTTGGCGTGCGAGCGGGCGCCATCCTGGGAGGGCTGCTGGGTGGGCTCATCTCGAGCACGGCGACGACGCTCAGCTACGCGCGACGCACCGCGTCCAGTCCCTCGAATGGCGCGCTGGCCGCGCTCGTCATCATCATTGCTTCAGGCACGGTCTTCGTCCGCGTGCTGGCCGAGGTCGCGGTCGTCGCGCCGGATCATTTCTCCGAAACCGCGCCGCCATTGGCGGCGATGTTCGCGGCCTGCGTAGTCATCTCGCTTTTGATGTATCGACATGCGCGCGAGCACGATGGCGAGATGCCGGTGCAGGGCAATCCCGCGGATCTCAGGAGTGCGATCATTTTCGGCGCACTGTACGCCGCGATTATTTTCGCGGTCGCGGCGGCCAAGGAGGAATTCGGCGAGCGCGGACTCTACACGGTGGCCGTGCTCTCGGGGCTCACGGATATGGACGCGATCACCCTGTCGACAGCACAGCTCATGAATCAGAACCGGCTGGAGCCGGGAACGGCCTGGAGGCTGGTGCTGATCGCCTCGATGGCGAATCTGGCGTTCAAGGGCGGGCTCGTCGCATTGCTGGGAAGCCGCGAGCTGCTGCGGCACGTTATCGCGCTGTTCGGGGCTGCATTGGCCGCGGGCGCTGCAATCCTGTGGTTCTGGCAGGCGTAATCGTCCGGTTACCAGCCATGGCGAATATCCTGCTCGCGTACCACAGCGTCCACGGTCACACGCGCAGGATCTGCGAGACGATCCAGGCGGAGCTGAAGGGCAGGGGGCAGCATGTTGAGGTCGCGCCACTGGCGGCCGGCATCAAGGATCTCGCCCGTTACGATGCGATCGTGATCGGAGCAAGTATCCGGAACGGCAGGCACAACCCCGCGGTATCAGAATTCATTCGCGCGAACCTGGACAAGCTCAGTTCGCAGCCGGGGGCCTTCTTCTCGGTGAGCCTCGTCGCTCGCAAGCCGGACAAGAACACGCCGGAGACCAACCCCTACGTCAGGCGGTTCTTCGCCAGGACGGCATGGAGACCGCAGCTGGTCGGCGTGTTCGCCGGCAACCTGGATTACCCGCGCTACGGGGTCCTGGATCGCAACGTCATCCGGCTTATCATGTGGCTGACTGGCGGTCCGACGGATCCGCAAGCCAGAGTTGAATTCACCGATTGGGACGCAGTCCGTCGTTACGCGGAAAAGGTCGCCGCGCTCGCAACCGCAAACCGAGGAAATACCCGATGAATGCATTGGCAGCAGAAGTCCTGGGCGCACCGCAGTCGTTGCACCGCGCCGAAAACGACCTCCCGTTCGTGCCCTACCAGGAAGGCGTCGTATTCCAGCTGTTGCAGGTGAACACCGAAACCGGCCTCTGGGTCATCCGGGTGCGGTTCGAACCCGGGGTGACGATCCAGCGTCACCGGCACACCGGTGAAGTGTTCGCATTTACCATCAGCGGATCCTGGCGCTATCTGGAGTATCCGGAAATCAACACGGCAGGGTCCTATCTGTATGAGCCGTCCGGCGCCATTCACACGCTGCACGTTCCAGTGACGAACAAGGGAGTGACCGATGCGTGGTTTGCGATTCGCGGCGCCAATCTCAATCTGGACGAAGCAGGGAATGTCGAGGCGGTCCTCGATGCGGCCACGGTGCTAGAGATCTATCGGGCGCAATGCAAGGCGCTTGGGCTGGCCGCCCCGAAAGTCATCGGCAGCTGAGCTAGTTCGCATAATGTATATTATGGTAAATAGCGTATCTGACCCGGGCCTGTTCCTGCGGGAATAAGGCGCTTTGCCTCCCGAGCCCCCCTAGCCCGGGGTCCTGACTACCCTGGCGCCGTAGCGGGTTCCTTGGGGCTTCAGGCGGCATTCGAGCATGCAGCGTCTGCTTGCTACGGATGCAAGCTTGCGGCGAGGAAACGTTCCAGCGCCGTGAGGAGCTTCAAGCGGGACTCCCCCGTGGACAGCCAGTGATCCTCGCCTGGCAGCGTGATCAACTCATATGACTTGCTCTGCGCCATGAGCAGGCGCGCAAAGTCCTCTGACTGGCTGATCGGCACGACCGTGTCGTTCGTGCCGTGGATCAACAAGATGGGGATTCTGATCGATTCGATGGATCGTGCTGGCGAGAACCTGGCGAGGTCGTCGTCGGTCGGATTGCCGATCAGATCCTTCCAGGCCCGCAAGGCATCCGATTCGTCGCCGCCGCGCTTCTTGATGAATCCGGCCATGTTCGGGATGTCGGAAATGCCACTGACGCTGACCGCGCAGGCATAAAGATCGGGCGTGAATGCGGCGCCGGCGAGTGCCGCATAGCCGCCGTAACTGGCCCCAACGATGCATATGCGCTTCGGGTCGGCGATTCCCTGGTCGATCGCGTAGCGAACGCCATCGCTGATGTCGTCCTGCATGGCGCGTCCCCACTGGCGGTTGCCGGCGCGCAGGAGATCGGCGCCGAAACCCCAGGAGCCGCGGAACTGCGGCTGCAACACGACGTATCCTCGTGTCGCCAGGAACTGGGCCCACCAGTCGAAGCCGGAATCGTCACGCGCATAGGGCCCGCCATGCGGGAAAACGACGAGCGGCAGATTCTTGGGTTCGCGGCCGGGTGGTGTAGTCAGGTAGGCAGGTATCGTGAAGCCGTCGCGCGGCTTGTAGGTGATGGACTGTTGCGTGCCCATCGGCACATCGGCGAGGGCCGGATATTCCTCACCGATTATGTCGGCGGCTCCCTTGCCGAAATCGATCAGGTAGTAAACCGGCGGCGTGGAAGCGCCTTCCACATGTGCCACGACCCGCTTGAAATCCTCGGATCGATCGAACACCGATGCAATGCGATTGGGGAAGGCTCGGCCAACAGCCTTCTGCACTGCTTCGTGCTTCGGATCGATCCAGTGAATGCTCGGCTCCAGCCCGCCGACCCGGAAACCGACCGGCGCGCCGCTGTACCGGTCCTTGACGACCGACGTGACGTCGTTATCCGGGTCCTCGTAGACCAGGCTGAATTCGCCGCCAGAAACCGGGATGCCCCAGATCTTGAACCGGCTTGAGCCGCGTGAACTTCTTGCAAGGATCGTCTGCCCGTCTGCGGACAGGCCGGCCAGGTCCATGTCGTAGTCAATTTCCGCAGTGTAGATCGTGCGCCAGCTTTTCCCCTCCTTCGCCAGGATCGAGAAACTGTGGGTCGTCGGATTCCATTCGCTGCGCGCCACCGCCTGCCCCGCGCGGTCGACGACCCAGTCGTCGGTGAAGGGCGAGCCGGACTCGATCATCTTGCCGTCGCCGGTGCGAGTGCTGACCTCGAACAGGGACAATTGATATCCCTCATCCTTGCGGCCACCGGAAATTCTCGAGCCGATCTCCTCGCGGTAGGCGGTTTCCTTGAAGTCCCAGGTCGTCATCACGATGGTCTCGGGCTTGGCCGGGTGGAACTTGACGACCGACGCGCTCGTAACCAGTTTCCGCGATGGGTCCTCCATCAGCAGCGAACGGGCCTCTCCCCCATCGGCATCCACGGCCAGGTAGCGCTCGAATTCGAAGCGCTTCTCGGCGACCGTCTTGGCGCCCTGCGTCAATGACCGGCTGAGGCTGATCACCAACGTGCGGTTATCCGCCCAGTCGAGATCACGCACTCGTGCATTGGGAGGGCTCAGACGTCGCAGGTCCTTGCCTGCCGCCAGATCGAAGATCTCGACTACAGGGTTGCCACCCGGATCATGCGCCCAGGCGACTTTCTGGCCGTCGGGCGAGAGACGCACCATCGACAGTTCGGGCAATGCTGCAAATGCGGAAGCGGGCGGAAGCGATTGAGCGAGGGCAGGCTTCGTTGCGAGGATGAAAACCGCAGCCAGTATCCCCGAGAGTTTCACCTGCATTTCAGCTCCCCTTCTCTCTCGACAGGTATTCCTGCGCCAGATGCTCCAGGTGCAGGCGGCCCTCCGGTTTCAGGAATGGCGCAACCAGCATCAGCACCTGGTAGACGCCGCGCGCCATTGCGGCACCAGAGGCATCCTGGCGCGGGTGGCGCGCCGACTCGAATGACAGCCAGTACAGCGCGACGACGGCGATATTGGTGCTGAGGGCGTCGATTTCCGAGCCGGTCGCGATCATCAGGTCGCGCTCGACGAGCCCGAGGCAGATGCCGCGTGAAGCCTGCACGGCGCGGTCGAAGACGGTGGCGAGGCGCGCCCCGGCGCGCCGATCGCGGGCCATGATGCCGGAGAGGTCGCGGAACAGGAATCGGTAACGCCACAGCGCCTCGAGGATCAGGTGCAGCAGGAACCAGACGTCCTCGACATTGTCGGCGCGCCAACCGGGAGGCGGCAGCAGGGCATCGAGCTCCGCGACGAACTGCTCGAGCAGCGCGGCCGAGAGCTCGTCTTTCCTGCGGAAGTGGTAGTGAAGATTGCCGGCGCTGATGCCGAGCTCGGCGGCGATCAGCGAGGTCGAGACATTGGGCTCGCCGAGGGCGTTATAGAGCCCCAGCGTGATGTCGAGGATGCGTTGGCGAGTGCGGCGTCCGGGACCGGACTTGGGAATCGTGGACATGGAACCGCTGGAGCACGATGGAGTTGTCCATCGTACACCAGCGGCCCGGAGGCACTATCAGGCAGCGCGCCTGGCGGAAGAGCGGCGAGCGGCCTTCTTCACTTTGCGGGCGCGAGCTTCGACTTTCGTCGCCAGCACTTCGACGCGGCGCGTCAGCGAATTGACGTCCTTCGCGGTCGGCAGGCCCATGCGATGAATCACGCGGCTCACACCCTGCTCGAGGGCGGAAAGCTGGTCGTCGGCGGCACCGGCGAGGTTCTCGACCACGCCATCAGCCTTGTTGCGGGCGCGCTCGCGGAACTTCTGGCTTTCCTTGATCGCGATGCCCATTACCTTGCCGGCTTCGTGGCGGGTGGTCCGGAACGCACCCATGTGCGCGTCCAGGATCGTCGCCGCGGACTTGCGCGCGGCCTTGCCAAAGCTGGTCTGGGCCACACTGCCCAGGAATTCGTTGATGTTCTGAATCATTGCACTCTCCTTGCGACATTCCGGTTTTACCGATGGCGCAAGTATCCGGACCCCGCCTAGGGAGTGCACCCTAGCCTTAGAGCGTGGCAAACCAGCGCTGGATAGCAGCTCTCTGGGCCTGGCTGGGCATGGCTCCGGAGGCAGCCTCCAGGTTTTCGGCCGCGTGCCGCGGATTGCGGGTCCCGGTCAGGACGACTGTCACGGCAGCATCCCCCAGCACCCACTTGATGAAGAGCTGGGCGGCGCTCTGGCAGCCAAGTTCTGCGGCCACTGCCGGCAACGGCCGGCCCGCGGCGCGATCGATCATTGCGCCTTTGATGAATGGGCGATTGATCAGAACGGCGACGCCGAGTTCGCGTGCGACCGGCAGCAGCCGATTGCCGGCCTGCGGTTCGGCGAGGGAGTAGTTGATCTGCAGGAAATCCGGGTGTTCTCGCCGGATCACGCGCTCGAGTTCCTCATGGGCGCTCGCGACGTAGTGGGTCACGCCGATGTAGCGGACGGTGCCCGCCGGCTTTGCTTCGCGCAGGGTCGCGAGATGGACGTTCGAGATCCTGCAGGTTGTGCACCTGGACAAGGTCGAGCGTCTTCGCGCGCATCAGGCGGTGCGAATTCGCGAGTTGTCGCTCGCCCGCCTCGCGGCCCTCGGTCCAGATCTTGGTCGCGAGGAAGACGGGCGGTTGGCGGGCGGATGCCCGCGAGGATGTCGCCGACCCGCTCCTCGGCGCGGCCGTACATCGGCGAACTGTCGATGAGTTTGCCGCCGTCCTCGAGGAAGCGGCGGATGGCAGCGGTCGCGGCGTCGAAGTCCGCGACCGGAAGCCGGAACATCGAGCACCTGCCAGGTGCCGAGGCCGAGCACCGGAAGCTTTTCGCCGCTGGAGGAATGACTCGCTGCATCGGTTCAGCCGCCGCCATGCGCGAGGTCCGGAGTCGGCCAGAAAGATCCGATCAGGGCGAGGGCGTCGCGCCGTGTGAATGTATGCATGGGCCATTCGACCGCGGCCGCGTCAGGAAGTGCCGGCCCGCCGCCGTTCGAATGTGCGTCCGAGACTCCAGGAAATGGTGGCCCCGACGATCATCCCGGCTCCGCACAATACGGCGAATCCGGACAGACGAAGCCCAGAGACTGCAGGAACACGTACAGCCACACGCCGGCCCAGTCGCTGCCGCGCTGCATGACCGTGTCGATGAAGTTCTTGGCCTTGTACTTGGACTCCGGGTCCAGGATCGTGAACAGCACCTCGCGGCTCGGCTTGGCGATGCCGAACTCCCCTGCCCTGCGGATCACCTGGCCACCGGCCAGCACCATCAGCATCGGCACCGCCGCGACGAAGCTGAATGACAGCGCGACGAACGAGATCAGCGCAGCGATCGGAATCGACGATGAGCGCACCGGATAGGTTGACCGTGCGGATCAGCCAGGCGACGACGAAGCCCTGGAACACCCAGGCGAGAATGTTGACGGCCATGTCGAGGCGCGCGAAGAACTGCGTGCGCGTCTGGCGACGTCGGGATACGTCTCGCCGACCAGGCGCAGCAGTTCGTTGTACATGAGGACGCCGGTGATCGAGCCGATCGCGATGATCGCGAAGATGCCGATCAGGTACGGCGAGCGCGCGACGAGAAGCAGGCCCGCCAATGCATCGCCGCCAATGCGCGCTTCGGGATCCGTTGGCGGCAGGACGAAATGCCCGTGCCTCGCCTGGGCCCAGCGCGCCAGGCCACGAATGCAGGGCAGCGTGCCGAGCAGCAGCAGCATCGCGAGGCCGACGACCGCATCCACGCCGAGCGCCGGCACGATGTCCTGCGTCACGAAGGATCCGACGATCGCGCCGGTGCCGCCGCCGGCCGCGATCGCGTCCGAACAGCCGCTTCGCCTCCTCGTCGCGGAACACGTCCGCCATGAAGCTCCAGAACACGGAGACGACGAAATAGTTGAAGACCGAAAGCCAGACGAAGAACGAAGCCGCGACCCAGAACGCATCGGGCATCATCTTGAAGAGCAGATAGAACACGAGCAGGTTGGAGGCGAAGAAGCAGGTAGGTGATCGGCAGCAGCAGCTGCTTGCGCACGCGCGAGACCAGCACGCCGAAGAGCGGCGTGAGCACCATCATCGAACGAAGGTGCCGGTGTACAGCCAGCGCAGGTTCTCGAGGCCGGCGCTGATCGCCATCGCGTCGCGCACCGGCCGCAACAGGTAATAGGCGCACAGCAGCATGAAGAAGTAGGGAAGGCGAGTCCGACCGCCGGCTCTTCGCCCGGCCGGGCGCGCAGCACGCCCCGGGTCAACCATTCGGAAGGCCCACTGTGCTCAGCCCGGCCGCGTCGAGCCGGCCAGGTGCGGCCGCTGCACTCGCCGCATCCTTCAGCACGAACACGCGTCGGCCGTCGCGCGGCCAGTGCTCGAGCCGCGCGCTTCGCCGGCAGGAACAACGGCAGCTTGAATTCCACGTGAATCACTTACCGGGGGCGCGAGCGCCGCCGGGCCCAGCGCCGCGAGCGACCGGGCCATGGACCACATGCCATGGGCGACCGCGCGGTCGAATCCGAACAGGCGTGCGCCGCGGTCACCGAGATGGATCGGGTTGAGATCGCCGGACAACCACCCGTAGCGCCGGCCGACCGATCGTGCGACTTCGATGTCGGCCTTCTCGGGCGCGTCGGTGTCTCCGGGCTTTTCGAATCGAAGTGTCTGCCTCGCGCTTCGGGCCGCCTGCGCGCCGCTCGCGGTCCGGCGCGCGAGCAGCGTCGACTTCTCGTGCCAGGCAATCCCCTGCGCGGTCCTCGCACTCGGTGAACAGGTCGAATTCATGTCCGCGATCGCCGTCGCGGTGGCCTTCGACCCAGCTGCGCAGGCGGTAGCTGCCGTCGTCCGGCAGCGGTCGGATCTGGTGGATCTCGTTGGAGACGTGGATCAGGCCCATGAGCCGGACCAGGAAGCGCGGATGGGTCAGGAGCGCGACGTGGAGCGGCATGGCGAGCACGTGCGGATAGGTGATTGGCAGGTTTCCGTCGTCGGGGAAACCGCAGACATCGCGGTATCTGCGGATGTGACTCGACGCGCGATCACGACGGAGACGTCGCCCTCGAGGCGCGGTATCGATTCCCCGTCCGGAACAGAGTGCCGCGCGCTTGCCGAACACCGCCCGCGGGTAATATCGGAACGTGGAAGGCAGCTGCTCGAAACGGTAGGTGACGGCGGCCCGGCCCATCGCATCTCCTCCGGCCGCGAAACTACGGAACGATCCGGTCGATGGTGACGCTCACCGGATTGGCCGAGGCGAAATCATAACCGACCTCACCGTAGAGGTCGCCGCTTGCGGCGATCGGCTGGCCGGCACGCGAAATGCGGGCGACGATCGTGAGCGGCCCGCCGCCCGCGAGTGTCGTGCCCGGCAGCATCGCGTCCGCATCGGTCATGGTCACGGAGACCGGCCAGGTCCCCACCGGACGGCGCACGACGGCAAGCGGCGGGCCGGTCGCGGCGCGTCGGGCGATCACGAAGAGCGTTGCGTCGGATGGGGCCTGCGATGCCATGGCGGGAGACAGCCCGATGGACAGTTGCACGGCGCCGGCGATGATCGCGGGATTGGCCGCAGCCGGAGCGGGTGGCGCCTTGCCTGTCTCACGGCCGATCGCTGCCAGTCGTTCGGCGACGATCTGCCGCAGATCCGCCGGCAGGTCGTGATTCTGCAATTCGACCCAGCGCTGCTGCGCAAGAGCCAGATCGCCGCGACGATAGGCGACGATGCCGCCGTACCAAAGCGCGCGGGCATTGTCCGGCTCCATCGAACGGCCCTCTCGAAGAGTTCCGCCGCCTGACCGTCGATTTCGCGTTCGTCATCAGCACGATCGATTCGGCATAGCCGACGACCGCATCGGCGTCCTGGCCCTTGCTGCGCGTGTAGGCCTCGCGAAAGCCTCGAGCGCGGACGGAATAGTCCCCGAGCACGGTTGCCGAACGCCCGAGCAGTTTCCAGCCCTCGAGATCATCCGGTTGTCGCTCGAGGCGTGCGCGAAGCTGCAGGACCATCTGCCGCAGGCTCGGCGCGGTTCCTTGAGCGGCCTCGCTGGCAGGATCCCAGGACCAGTTGCTCGCCCAGAAATAGGCGCCGAAGGCCGCGAGCGGCAACATGGCAGCGAGCACGATGGTGCGGCAACGGTCGCGCGCGGCGAAGTCGCTTCGTCCGCAGGCAGCGGCTGGCGCAGCAGTGGCCAGACCAGCAGCGTCACGGCAGCGCCGTCGAGCAGTGCGCGATGACGATGAAGAATGTCACGGACTGTCCGGTTCCTCTTCGAGCGCGGCCGGGTTGGCGCGCGCGCCGTGCGCGCGCCGTCGCACGACCACCAGGGCCGCGAAGGCCGCTGCCGCCGAACGAGCAGCAGCGCCGGCGCCGCCCACAGGAGCCAGGTGCGCGGCGTGACGGGCGGCATGTACAGGACGAAATCGCCGTAGCGCTCGGTCAGGAATGCGCGGATCTCCGCGTCGGTCTTGCCCGCCTTCATCATGTCGCGGAGCTCGCGCCGCAGGTCGGCGGCGAGCGTCGCGTTCGAGTCTGCGATGGTTTCGTTCTGGCAGACCAGGCAGCGCAATTCGTGCAGCAGGCTTTCGTAGCGAGCCTGCATGACTGGATCGTCGAGGCGCTCGGCGTCGATTGCGAGCGCATTGCCGGCGATCAGCAGCGTGGCAAACAGCAAGGCGGCACGCATCAAGCGCCCTTCCCCGCCGCCGGGAGCAAGGGCAGGAATTCGTCGCGCCAGATCTCGGGCGTCATGATGCCGATGCGTTTGTGCAGGACCTTGCCGTCGGCACCGATCAGGAAAGTCTCCGGCGCGCCATAGACGCCCCAGTCGATGGCCGTGCGGCCGACCGGATCGAACGCGACCGACACATAGGGATTGCCAAGCTGGGCCAGCCATTGCAGCGCGAGCGAGCGTTCGTCACGCCAGTTGAGGCCCATCATCGGTACACGGTTCTCACGCGCGATGGCGAGCAGCGTCTCGTGTTCCTCGCGGCAGCCGCCGCACCAGGTCGCCCAGACATTCAGGAGCCAGGGCCGGCCGGGAAAATCGGCCGTGCCGACTTGTACGGCAGGATCGTTCAGCGATTCGAGCGCGAAGACCGGCGCCGGTTTGCCGATCAATGGCGACTGAATCTCACTGGGATCCTTCTGCAGGCCCACGATGAAGAATCCGACCAGGGCCGCAAATACGACGGCGGGCAGCAGGTAGCGCAGGACTTGCTTCATCGCGACGCTTCCGTCGCGGCGTTAGCAACGGGCGCGCCAACGGTTGCACGCCGGTAGCGTCGGTCAAGGCCGGCAATGCCGCCACCGAGGGCGATCAGCAGGGCGCCGAGCCAGATGTAACGGATCAGGGGCTTGTATTGCAGCCGCAGGCTCCAGCGCCCCTGTCCCAGGTCTTCGCCGAGCGCCGCGAATAGATCGCGGCCTGCGCCGACCTCGATGCCGGCTTCGGTCATGGGGTTGCCGCCGGAATTGTACTGGCGCTTCTGCGGATGCAGGGTCGTGATCGTGACACCGTCCTTCGACACGAGGACGTCCGCCTCGACCGCCACGAAGTTGGGACCGCGCGCGTCGCGCAGCGCCGTCAGCCGGAAGTCATAGCCGCCGATCGACGCGGCCTCGCCGACCGCGAGGGCGACATCCTTCTCGATCTTGAAGGACTGCACGCCGGTGATGCCGAGTGTCACGAGCCCGACGCCGAAATGCGCGATGGCCATGCCGAGCACCGCGCCCGGCAGCGCCTGGCGGGCACGCAGACGCGACAGCGGGATCATCAGTGAAGAGGCCATCACCCACAAAGCGAGCGCGAATCCGACGATCGCCATCGGGCGGAACTCGCCGTAGATTGCGATGACCATGATGCCGGCGATGACGATCGCGGCAGTGGCGATGCCTGTCAGGCGCTTGCGCAGCGGCAGCAGCAGGCTTCTTTTCCAGGTCGAATGCATGCCGATGCCGAGCAGCAGCAGGAGCGGCAGCATCGGCACCATGAACACCATGTTGAAATACGGCGGGCCGACGGAAATCTTGCCGAGATTGAGCGCATCCATGAAGAGCGGATACAGCGTGCCGAGCAGGATCAGCCCGAGCGCGGCGACAAGGAACGCATTGTTGAACAGCAGGAAGCTCTCTCGCGCCGCCAGTTCAAAGCCGGCGGCCGATTTCAGCTGAGGCGCACGCCAGGCGTACAGCAGCAACGCACCGCCGATGACGAATGTCAGGAAACCCAGGATGAACATGCCGCGCGCCGGATCGGTCGCAAAGGCGTGCACGGAGATCAGTACGCCGGAACGCACCAGGAAAGTCCCGAGCAGGGACAGCGAGAAGGCGGTGACCGCCAGCAGCAGCGTCCAGCTCTTGAACAGGCCGCGCTTCTCGGTCACGGCCAGCGAGTGAATGAGTGCGGTGCCGGCAAGCCACGGCATGAATGAGGCGTTCTCGACCGGATCCCAGAACCACCATCCGCCCCATCCCAGTTCGTAATAGGCCCACCAGCTGCCGAGTGCGATGCCGATCGACAGGAACAGCCAGGCCGCAAGCGTCCAGGGGCGCGTCCATCGCGCCCAGGCCGAATCCAGGCGCCCTTCGATGAGCGTCGCGCAGGCGAAGGCGAAGGCCACCGAGAAACCCACATAGCCGGTATAGAGGATCGGCGGATGGATGGTGAGCGCAAAATCCTGCAGCAAGGGGTTCAGGTCATGCCCCTCGAACGGCACAGGCAGGAGCCGCTCGAAGGGATTCGAGGTTGTCAGCATGAACAGCAGGAAGCCGATGCTGATCACTCCGAGTATGCCGATCACCCGGCTGCGAAACGACTCCTGCAGGCTGCTGCTGAGGGCGGTGACCGCGAGCGACCAGCCCGCAAGGACCAGGGCCCAGAGCAGGAGCGATCCCTCGTGCGCGCCCCAGATCGCCGCAATGCGGTAAAAAAGCGGGAGCTGCGAGTTCGAATTGGTCGCAACGTAAAGGACCGAGAAGTCCTTTTGGATGAATGCCCATCCCAGGGCGCCGAAGGCGAACGCGATGAAAACCGCCTGCCCGGCAACGGCGGAACGCGCCGCCTGCATCCAGGCCGTCCTTCCATATACAGGCCCTGCCAGGCCGAAGAACGCCTGTGCGATCGCGAGCAGTAGCGCGAGTATCAGCGCGAAGTGGCCGATTTCTGGAATCATTCGGCGATCCTTGCCGGCGTCGGCGTTTTCAGGGACGCGGCGACCTCGGGTGGCATGTAGTTCTCGTCGTGTTTCGCCAGCACCTCATCCGCCAGGAATTCTCCTGAACCGGTCATGTGGCCATGCGCGATGACGCCCTTCCCTTCGTGGAAAAGGTCAGGCAGCAAGCCGGTGTAGCGGACCGGGACCGACTGGCTGTTGTCGGTGACGACGAAATGGACCTCGAGCGAACCGCTGGCACGCTGCACGCTTCCTGTCGTGACCAGGCCGCCGATCCGGAATGTCCGGCCGGCAGGCGATTCCCCGGCCAGGATCTGCGACGGGCTGTAGAAATACAGCAAGTTGTCCTCAAACGCGAGCGATGCCAGGGCTGCCGCGGCTCCGACACCGATGATGATCGCGACAACTGCCAGCAGGCGCTTGCGGCGCGGCGTCATGGTTGCTTCCTCGATGCGTCGACACGGTGCATGGCCTGCTCCTGCGCAGCGGCATGGTATCGCCTGGCAGCAAGTACATTATGAATCAACACGACCAGGGTCAGCCCGAATGAGGGCCAGACATAGACGGCATAGCCGCCCATCGCGAGATATTCGGCGAGACTCATCGGGCCAGCTCCTCGCGCAGCCAGGACGCGTCGCGCTCGCGGCGGATGACTTCGCCGCGCAGCCGGACCATCAGCACGGCGCCAAAGTAAAGAGTGAACCCGAGGAACATCACGAGCAACGGCCAAAGCATGTCGAAGGGCATCGACGGCTTTCCGAATTTCGTGATTGTCGATCCCTGGTGCAGCGTGTTCCACCAGTAGACGGAGTAATGAATGATCGGCAGGTTGACGATGCCAACCAATGCAAGCAGCGCCCCCGCCCGGTCGGCTCGCTCGCGATCATCGATGGACGCGCGCAGGGCGATGAATCCGAGATACAGGAACAGCAGAATCAGTTCCGAGGTCAACCTTGCATCCCATTCCCACCAGGTACCCCACATGGGCTTGCCCCACAGCGAGCCGGTTGCGAGGGCGCAGAAAGTGAACCAGGCGCCGATCGGCGCCGCTGCCGCCGAAACCGCGTGCGCAAGCTTGATCCGCCACACCAGGCCGATGGCTGCCGCAACGGCCATCGTCGCGTAGGCGAACATCGACATCCAGGCCGACGGCGCATGGACGTAGACAATGCGGAATCCGTCGCCCTGCTGGTAATCCGGGGGCGCCAGCACCAGGCCGCCATAGAGTCCGACGACTATCAGCAGCAATGCGGGCCAGGCGAACCAGGGCGTGATGCGACCCGCCAGCCGGTAGAAATGCGGTGGTGAAGCCAACTTGTGGAACCAGGTCCAGCGCATGCAATTACTCCTGGCTGATCCGGAGCGCCGCGGCCACGGCAATCGGCGATAGCGTCAGTGACAACACGAGCATCGCGCCGAGGAGCAGCAATGGCCCGCGCGCGGCTTCTCCATGGATCGCCATGTCCACCGCGCGGGCGCCGAAAATCAGCGCGGGCATGGTGAGCGGCAGTACCAGCAAAGACAACAGCACGCTGCCGCGCCGCAACCCGAGCGTCAGTGCCGCACCGACCGCACCCAGCGCGCTCAGTATGCCGGTGCCGAGAGCGATCGAGATCATCAGTGTGCCGAGTGCGTTCGCCGGCACACCCAGGCTGATCGCGAGGACTGGCGATACCAGGACGAGTGGAAACCCGCTCGCGGTCCAGTGCGCGGCGGTCTTGGCGAGCGCCAGCAGGGCGAGTGGCTGCCCAGACAGCAGCATCTGCTCGAGCGAGCCGTCGGCATGATCGGCCCGGTACAGAAATTCGAGGCCCAGCAAGGCGGCGAGCAAGGCGGCGATCCAGAGCACACCACCGGCAATTTCCCGCAGCTCCTCCAGCTGGGGACTGAGAGCGAGCGGTACGAGCGTCGTGACCATCGCGAAGAAGACCACGGGTTGGGCGATCTGTTCCCAGCGACGGAATGCGAGCACGAGATCCCCGCGAAACACGAGCGTCATCGCCTGTGTGACGGAAGTTCGCTTCATGAGAGATCCACGCAGCGGACGGCGTGGCGCGGTATCGCGGGCGCCTGGTGGCTTGCGATGATGGCGGCGCCACCGGCGTCGGCGTGTTCCGCGATGACCTCCGACAGCAACAGCACGCCGGTGTGGTCCAGGTTCGTGAATGGCTCGTCGAGGATCCAGAACGGCGCAGCGGTCAGCATCACGCGCGCCATCGCAAGGCGGCGGCGCTGGCCTGCCGACAGGACGCGCGCCGGCAGGTCGCGACAGGCGGCGAGATCGACACGTGCCAGCGCCTGGGTCAGCTCGGCCGCCGTGACCGGGCGGCGCAGGCCGACTTCATGCGCGAGATTTTCCTGCGCGGAGAAATCTGCCTTGAGTGCATCGCTGTGACCGAGATACGCGAGCAAGGCCGCGTAGGCGTCGAAATTGTCGGCGATCGGACATCCCTGCCAATTCACGCCGCCCTGCTCCGGCGCCAGCAGTCCGGCAAGCACCCGCAGCAGCGTCGTCTTGCCGACGCCATTGGAACCGGCGACATGCACGATCTGGCCAGCCGACACTTCGGCCGACAAGCCGCGCAGCACGTGGCGATCGCCACGCCAGACGTGGATGTCGTGAGCGGAAACTCCTGAGAAATTAGCTACTTGCACTCGAAATGTTCGCTTGCCCCTGAGGTGGCGCGAACTATACCAGACCGGGGCTGCTTGCCGCCCGCGGGCCAGTCGCAATCGGGAGTCAGCCTGCCCGGCTTTCGGCGACGACAAGCTGGTACAGGCCGCCGAACCGGGTTTCCTTGCGCCAGCGGAAATCCTGCCGGCGCTCGGCGAAATCCTCGATGGAGCGCGACAAGAGGCCCGAGGCATAGGGTTCGAGCCAGCGGAAAATCGCCGCCATGACCGGCCGCAAAGGGTGCCAGCGGACCGGCTGGTGATAGTCCACGAAAAGGACCTTGCCGCCTGGCCGGATTGCAGCCAGCAAAGCATTGACGATCTGATGCTTCTGCGGGTCGGGCACCTCGTGCAGCAGGAAGAAGCAGCAGGCGCCGTCGTAACCGGTTCTCCCGGGAATCGCTGCATCGGCGACGCGCACACGGACGTTTTCGCGCCCTGCAAGCTTGCGGCGACAGTGTGCAACCTGCAGCGGCGCGACGTCGATCACGTCGAGGTAGCCTTGGTCGCCGACACGGTCGGCGAGCCGGCCGGAGAGATCACCGTAGACGCTCGCGGCCTGCAGCACGCAGTCGCCTGGCGCGAATTCGGCGCAGGCCGCCCGCACGAGATTTCGGTAGTTGCCCCAGAGGATGCCATTGACGACGACGTGTCGATCCAGCAGCCGGAGGCTGCGCGGACGCAGGTAGGCCCAGGAATACGTATTGACCAGGTAGTCCGGCAATGCAGCAGGCACATCCAGATCGACAGCCTGCGCCTCGGCGCGCACATGAGCGGATGCGGGCGACATCTAGTGCCGACCCACGATGGCGCCTGCCGGTCCAGACTGGCGCACTAACGGACGACCAGCACGGGCGTGTTGGTGCGCGCCAGTACTTTTTGCGTTTCGCTGCCGAGCAGTAATTTGCCGATTCCCTTGCGACCATGCGAAGCCATCACGATCAGGTCGGCGCGCAGCTTACCGGCCGCGGCCACGATTGCAAGCGCCGTATCGTCGCCATAGGAGTGTTTCGTCACTGCCGCGACGCGCTGTTTCATGGCCAGCCGCCGCGCCTTGGCAAGGAGCCTCTCCGCCGCTTGCGCGGTGCCTTGCACGTACTGTGTCTCGGAAGGCCAGGCAAAACTCATTCCCTCGACATAGTAAGGTGTCCGGTAGGCCTGGATAGAATGAAAAATTGTCAACGATGCACCGCAGGTGCGCGCAAGTGTAGCGGCTGACTTGACGGCGCGGTTGGAACGGGCCGAGCCATCGGTGCAGACCAGGATTCGGCGAAACATGTTGTCTCTCCCGTGGACCGCGATCGGGTCCGGTGCAATTCTGATGCTAGGCCGTTCGCTCGAGAGTCTCGTTGACCAGGATCAATTGTGCCTCAATCGATCGACATGCAGCGCCCGAGCCGGGCGAGCTTCACCGGATCGCGCACGGTGACTTCCCGGCGATCGACGGACAGCAGCTTCTCCTTCTCGAAGCGGGAGAACACGCGGCTGACGGTCTCGGTGGCGAGACGGAGGTAATTCGCGAGGTCGCGTCGCGACATCGAAAGCGTCAGGTGCGTCTCCGAATAGCCGCGGACCTTCATGCGCGACGAAAGCGACATCAGGAAACCCGCGATGCGCTCCTCTGCGGTGAAGTCGCCGGCCAGCGAATGGCTGAGCGCCAGTTCCTTTGACAGCAGGCGCAGCATCGAATTCTGCAGCCCCGGGACCTGGCGGCTCAGGTCGGTGATCTGCGTGTAAGGCAGTTCGCACACGGAAGCCGTGTTGAGCGCCACGGCGTTGCACTGGTGTTTCTCGGGCCAGATCGCGTCGAGCCCGATCAACTCGCCCGGCAGGTGAAAGCCGAGCACCTGCTCACGCCCGCTCTGCTCCACGACGTAGGTCTTGAAGAATCCCCCGCGCACCGCGTAAAGGACTCGCAATGGATCGCCGATGCGAAACAGGTGTTCGCCCTCCTGCACCGGACCGCGGGGCTTGATGAGCTGCTCCAGGCGCTGCATGTCGTCGCGCGGCAGGCCCATTGGCAGGCACAGTTCTGACAGGGAACAGGTGCCGCAGGTGCGACGCAGCTGGTAAAGGCTGAGTTGGGGACTTGCAGCAGTGTCGCCCAAGGAAAGACCTCTCGCGCGCAGGGCACTCATTGTAGCGCGCAGGCAGTCGCGGGGCCGACAGATCAGACGATGCGGGAAAAACGGCCTGGCTTGCCGCTGGCCTGGCCAACGGCATAGGCGTCGAATTGCATCGCGATCGCGCGCACGAGCAGGCGACCGAGCGGCGTGACGCGTAGACGGGATGGCCCGATCTCGATCAACTTGTCGCTGACCAGCGGGTCCAGATTGTGTATCTCTCGATTGAAGTGCTCGTGGAAGTCGAGCCCGAACTGGTCGCCGAATTCGTGCATATCCAGTTCGCCGCGGCACATCAACGCGCGAATGACGGCGCCGCGTATCTGGTCCTCCCGGGTCAGAAGGTGACCGCGCCAGATCGGCAGTCGGCCCGCATCCAGCGCGGCGCTCCAGTCTTCCATCAGGCGATGGTTCTGGTAAAACAGGTCGCCAATCTGGCCGATGGCGCTCATGCCGAGGCCCACGAGATCCAGTCCCGCGCGCGTCGAGTAGCCCTGGAAATTCCGTTGCAGGCTGCCATCTTCGAGCGCCCGCGCGAGTTCGTCGTCGGGCAGCGCGAAATGATCCATTCCGATGTAGACATAGCCTGCCGCGGTCAGCTTGTCGATCGTAATTCCGAGCAGTGCAAGCTTCACTTCCGGCGGACAAAGGTCTTCCGTCCTGATCTGCTTCTGCGCCTTGAACGCATGCGGGAGATGCGCATAGCTGTATGCGGCTACGCGATCCGGCCGGACGGCGATGACCTGGTCGAGCGTGCGCTTGAATCCCTCCTCTGATTGGCCGGGAAGACCATAGATGAGATCGATGGCAACCGACCGGAAGCCCTGCCGCCTCGCTGCGGCAATGACAGCAAGGACATGCTCGCGCGGCTGAATGCGATTGACAGCCTTCTGGACGGCCGGGTCGAAATCCTGGACGCCGAGGCTGATGCGGTTGAAGCCCTGGCCGGCGATGGCCGCCAGCCGCGTTTCATCCACCGTTCGCGGATCGACCTCGATCGAGTATTCGCGCTCCCCGTCGTCGCGCAATGCAAAGCCATGACGGATGGAGCCCATCAATTCCGCGAGTTCGGAATCGGTCAGGAAAGTCGGCGTGCCGCCGCCAAA
Organism: uncultured Gammaproteobacteria bacterium; assembly: GCA_963747145.1. Classification (GTDB taxonomy): domain Bacteria; phylum Pseudomonadota; class Gammaproteobacteria; order Steroidobacterales; family Steroidobacteraceae; genus SCUD01. The sequence goes on from CAVVDZ010000006.1 coordinate 83,892, forward strand.
ATGCAGCTGGTCCACGATCCGGTCGCTGTCGAACAGGCGCGACTGCAGCTCAATCTCTCGCTGCAGGCGGGTCAGGTAACGGGCGCCGGCCGTGCGGTCGCGGGTAATGACCCGGGTGCAGCCGCAGTAGAAACACGGGCTTTCACAGAATGGCACGTGCACGTAGATGGACAGCGGCCGCGGTATCGGGTCTCCGTTGGATTCCTGCGCGGCTCGCAGGTAGTCGGCTTCGGCGATGGTTTCGCTGAATTGCGGCGCCGTCGGATAGGAGGTGTAGCGCGGCCCCGGGACGTCGTAGCGGCGTACGACGGTAGCGTCGAAGCGAACCCCGGCTTCCATGGGCGCAATTTATCGGCCTGTCGGGCGCCACCCGCCATGACCTGCGTCAAGCGGGTTGCGCCTCGCGCGGTGGTGTCGCCTTCCCTTTAGCCGACGCCGCGGCTGTCGCCGCCTTCCCTCTGGACCACCTTGGAGGGTGTCGGGGACACCCACAGTTGATACATCGACACCAGCCACATGAATGCGAAACACAGGCCCATGGTCGCACCGGCAAACATCACGACCCAGGCGAACGGGTGAAACAGCTTCGTGAAATACCATGAGCTGACGTCTGTCGCGACGGCGACGAAAGGAAGGGTGATCACGAGGCACTTGAACCACACCGGACGCACATACGCGTGACTGAAGATGAGGCCGAGTATGAAGAATATGAAGCTGATGCCGAACAGATGGATGTGCGATACCCGCACCAGCGTGAAGATGTCGGCGCCGGTGTCCTGTTCGGTCACTTTCATCAGGTTGTCGTAGCCGCCGAGGTTCACGAGGTGCGGGTTGCTGCCGTCATGGCAACTCATGCAGCGCTCATCCAGGACGGGCCTGATCGTTGTCTCGTAGCCGGAGCGATCCGGGCCCTTTTGCACCCATTCGATGATCGTTGCGAGTTCATTCGCCGGCAGCATGGTTGACATCGGTCCACGCAGGGCCGATTCGAGACGCGAGGCTTCGCCGCTGCCGGTGTAGGCGACGACGAGATCCTCGTAGGATAACGATCCCGCGTTTCCGTCACGCGCGGAATAGGTGTGAAACAGGTAGATCAACGCGAACAGGTAGCCGAGGCTCAGGATGATCAGCACCGCCGTGTACAGCGCGCGCAGGCTGTACGGCAGCTCCGAAAAGTGGTGATAAAGCCTATGCAGCGGAACATCACTCATCTTCGGTTCCCTTCGATCGTGTCAACCGGATCAATCGCGTGTGCGGGAGCTAATTCGGTGCGGGCAACTGAACGTAAACCACGGCCCGCGCTTTCTGCCGCGCATAATAGGCGGCGAGCATTCCGACTTCCGCATCGGTCAGCACCTTCGCCATGGCCGTCATTGCCGGGCTCTTGCGCGCGCCTGACCGATAGGCATTGAGGATCGTTTCCATGTAGTCCGCGCGTTGCGCCGCCAGCGCCGGCAGGCGCGGATCCGCGCTGTTGCCGTTGACACCATGACAGCGATCGCAGCGCTGGGTCCAGTCGGCCGTGCTCAGGGTCTTGCTCAGCTTGGGCGGCTGCGGCTGCTGGCTCGCGTACCAGGCGGCGAGGTCGCCGGTGACGGCATCGCCGATTGATGCGGCCTGCCCCTTCATGATCGGGTCGGCTCGCGATCCGTCCTTGTAGGCGCGCATTGCCGCCACGAAATATTGCCCATCCTGGCCGGCCAGGCCTGGCGCATTGCCGGTGCTGACACCGCCCTCGCCATGGCAGGCATTGCACACGGCCGCCGCCGCCTTGCCTGCGGCCTGGTTTCCAGGCGACGGTGTCTTCGCCCTGCCCGGCTTCTGCGTGGCATAGAAGATCGCGATGTTCTTGATTTCGGCCTCGCCGAGACCCGCGACCAGCGCCTGCATCATGTCGTTCTTGCGTTGGCCATTCTTGTATGCGCTCATCGCAGCGGCAAGGTACTGCGGATCCAGTCCCACCAGGCTCGGCATCCCGGGAATCGCGCTGATCCCGGCATCGCCGTGACAGCCTGCGCAGGCGGCAGCGGCCGCCTTTCCGGCATTGGCCGGATCAGGCCCGCTGGTAGAGCTCTTGGCTGCGGCCGCAGCCAAGGGCTGCGGCGGATCGAGGCTCGCGTACCAGGCCGCTACCTTGACCAGCGCATCGTCGCTCAGGAACTTGACGGCGTCGGCCATCATGTTCTTGCCCCTGGCCCCCGATTTGTAAGCTTTCAGCTCGAGATGAAGGTATACCGCGCGCTGTCCGGCGAGGTGCGGGACGCTCTTCGCCATGCTGATTCCGTCCGGGCCGTGGCAGCGGGCACACGAGGCATCGGCTACCCGCTTGCCTTCTGCAACATCCTGGGGCGTTGCATACACAGCCCTGAAGTCATCAGTTGCAAGCGGCCGCACAGTCTGCACGCCGGCCAGGACGGCTGGCGAAAGCCCGGCGACAATGGCACCCAGGACCGAGATCAGGGGCGCGTTCAATCCCATCTTCAGGCTTCGCATCGTCGGTCTCACCTGGATCGTCTCCCGGGCGCCATTTCCATGCTTGCCAGGGCCTGGACGGGCAAAATGGCTAAACCAGCGAAGGTTACGCTGCTTTTGACCGCCTGGCTTGACTCAGGTCAACCCGCAGGCAATTGAAGATGGTATTTTGTATCTGCCCCAGATGAGAGGAGAGTGAAATGAATCGGACAATGCTGCTTGTAATCGGAGCGGTCGCTGCGTCCCTCGTCACAACGATGGCCGCCGCCGACGGCAAGGCGGTTTGGACCAAGTCCTGCGCGGGCTGTCACGCCGTCATGGCCCCGAAGACCACCGACAAGGCCGCATGGGCGCCGTTGGTCAAGAAGGGCGTCGACGAGCTGACGGCTGCTGTCATCAAGGGCAAGGCGCCGATGCCGCCCAAGGGTGGAGCCGCTTCGGATGCCGACGTCAAAGCCGCAGTCGAGTACATCATCAGCCAGGTGCAGTAGCGGCCCGGCGGCTGCGCGCATCGGAGGGTCGCCAATGAACAGGCGCCTCAGGGACTGGGGGGCGGTTCTTGTCACGGTCTGGTTGTTGGCCGCATGCGCACCGCGGAATGTGAGCTTCAAGGCGGACGTGCAGCCGATCCTCAAGAACTACTGCATCGAGTGCCACGTGCCGGGCGGGGCCGGCTACAACGCAAGCGGCTTCGACATGAGCAGCTATGAAAGCCTCATGAAGGGCGGAAAGTACGGTCCGCTCGTCGTGCCCGGCGACCCGTTGACGAGCACGCTGAACGTGCTGGTCGAAGGCCGTGCGGATCCCTCCATACACATGCCGCACGGGCGCGAAAAGCTCGGTGAGAGGGAAATCGAAGTGCTCAAGGTCTGGGTGCAGGAAGGCGCCAGAAACGATTGAGTGCGATCGATCTCGGGCCATAACCTGAATTCATCCTGCCCAAGAACCGCAATGACCATGCGTGTCGTAAAGCTCGCTGGCCGGATTGCGGCGGGTATCGTCTGCATTGCTGGATTGCAGGCATTGGCGGCGGTCGAAGCCGCCGCTGACGGGCCTGACAACTCGCTGTGCCTTGCCTGTCACGGCACGGAGGGATTCGCAATGCCGGGCGCAGACGGGCAGATGCGCGACCTGCACGTGATTCCGGAGAAATTCGCATCGAGCGTGCATGGCAAGCAGCTCTGCGTCGGGTGTCACAAGGACATCACCGAAATCCCCCACCAGTTGAACGGACACATCAAGGTCAGTTGCGTGCAGTGCCACGAGAGCCTTTGGGAACTCGCCCGGAAGGAGAACAGGACTCGAGATTCCGAAAAGCTTGGCATGGTGAAGCAGCAGATCGACCGCTACATGAAGTCCATTCATGCACGGCCGAACATCGAGGACCAGTCACGCACCAACGCGACCTGCTACAACTGCCATGACGCCCATTACGTCTATCCGCAGGGAAGCGCGGTCCGCGCCGAATGGCGCCTGAACGTTCCGAATGTCTGCGGCAAGTGCCATGCGAAGGAACTGCAGGCCTACTCCACTTCCGTGCACGGCCGCGAAGTGCTGCAGAAGGGCAATGCCAGGGCGGCGATCTGCTCCGATTGCCACACGACCCATGACGTGGAAAGCCCGGCGATGGACTCGACGAGGCTTGTCATCACGAAGAACTGCGGCAGTTGTCATGCAGACAGCCTGAAGTCCTATACGCAGACTTATCACGGCCAGGTCAATACGCTGGGTTACGCCTATACGGCCAAGTGCTTCGACTGCCACGGCAGCCATGCGGTCCAGCGCGTCAGCGACCCGGCATCCACCGTTCATCCCGGCAAACGGCTGCAGACCTGCCGGAAGTGCCACCAGAACGCGAGCGCGGGGTTCGTCACCTTCCAGCCGCATGCGACGACCCACGACTACGCGCGCTATCCCTACATGTGGGTCGCGTCGAAATTCATGATCGCGCTGATCATGGGCGTGTTCCTGTTCTTCTGGACCCATTCGGCACTCTGGTTCTATCGCGAGTACAAGGATCGCGTGGCACGCAAGACCCGGCCGCACGTCCAGATCGCCGAACTGGCGCAGTTCCAAGGCAAGTATTACCGGCGCTTCGGGCTTGGCTGGCGGCTGGTGCACCTGTCCTTTGCGCTGGCATTGATGATCCTTTCGCTGACAGGGATGGCGGCTTTCTACGCCCAGGAGAGCTGGGCAGCGGCCGTCATGAATGCGCTCGGCGGTCCGCGATCGGCGGCGATCGTGCATCGCGTGGCAGGCGTCGTGATACTCAGCCTGTTCGTCGGCCACCTGCTCTACTTCGTCGTGCGGTTCGCCCCGAAATGGCGGACCTTCAATTGGTTCGGGCACACCTCGCTCATTCCCAGCCTGCAGGACGCCCGGGACATCGTCGCCATGTTCAAGTGGTTCCTCGGGAAGGCGCCACGGCCGGTCTTCGGCCGCTGGACCTACTGGGAGAGATTCGACTACTGGGCGCCTTTCTGGGGCCTGGCAATCGTCGGTGGAAGCGGGCTTATGCTGTGGTTCAAGGAATTGACTGCGGCTGTCTGGCCGGGCTGGATCTTCAACCTCGCGATGCTGGCCCATGGAGAAGAGGCATTCCTGGCGATCCTGTTCCTGTTCACGGTGCACTTCTTCAACAACCACTTCAGGCCGGACAAGCTCCCGCCGCCCGATGTCGTGATGTTTACCGGGGCCGTATCACTGGAGGAATTCAGGCGTGAGCACCAGCTTGATTACGACGAATTGGTCGCCTCCGGACAACTCGAGAAGTATCTCGTCGACATTCCATCGCCGGCAATGACCCTGGGTTCCCGGATCCTGGGCATCGTCCTGCTCGCTTTCGGGTTGACGCTGCTGGTGCTGGTGCTCGTCGGTTTTGTAGGCAGCGTGGCGGCGGGCGGGTGACGGTGCGATGATCGCAGAGTCCAGAGGTTACCTATGAAACAGCTCCTGTTGGCAGTTTCCCTGTCGGTAGCCCTCGCGGGTTGCGCGGGCAAGGAAGAACCGCCGGCGACGGCCGGGCCCCAGGCGCCGGCTGCGACCGACGCCGTCTCGGGCAAGGTCCTCGCCGAGCGCGAATGCAAGGGCTGCCATGGACTCGACGGTCGGGGCACTGCGCCGGCCATCCCGAGCCTGGCGGCGCAACGCGAGAGTTACCTGCTCGCCTCGATCGCGGCCTACAAGGCAGGCAAGCGCTCGCATGCCGCGCTCCGCGACATGGCGGAACGATTGAGCGACGCGGAACTGCACAATGTGGTTGGTTACTACGCGAGCCTGCCGCCCATAGCAGGCGCACCGCCGGAGGGGGCCTTGATATTCCGCCCCTATGAAAATGGCGAGGCACTTGCCGCCGCCTGCACGAAGTGCCATGGCGCCGGCGGCAACTCGACGATCCCCGGCTTCCCCAGTCTGGCCGGACAGCAGCTCCGGTATTTTGTCGTCGCGATCCAGGAGTACCTGAACGGGGTGCGCAAGACGGATCCCATGCATTCGCTGCTGCGCCGATTGAGCAAGCTCGATGAAGAGAGCCTGGCGCTTTATTTCGCGTCTGAAACCCCGGCACAGCGTGCCGCACCGCCGTTCGGCGATCCCGCGGCCGGCGAACCGCTGACCGCCGCCTGTGGCGGCTGCCACGGCTCCCACGGCGTGAGCACGGATACGGCAACGCCGAACCTTGCGGGACAGGATCCCGCCTATCTCGTGGATGCCATCAAAGCGTATCGCAAGACCCGTCGGCACGAAGGCATGCAGGCTTACGTGGCGGGCCTGGCCCAGGAAGACATCAAGAATATCGCCGCCTTCTATGCGGTCCAGAAATCCATGGCGGCCGAGAAGGGCCAGACCTTCGTCGCGGACCTGGTCGCAAAATGCGACCGTTGCCATGGCGCTGGGGTGGAAAACGCCTCGATGGCGATCCCGAAGATCAGCGGGCAGGACAAGGACTACCTGATCATGGCGTTGAGGGCGTATCGTGACGATCGACGTGAGAGTTCGATGATGCACAACATGAGCCTGCCCTACAGCGACTCGATCATCGAGAGCGTCTCGTCGATTTACGCCAGTCAGCCAGTCCAATGAAGGCCGGGCGCAACATGACCTATGTCAGCCAGAATCTTGCGCTGATCGGTTATAAGCCTCCGAGAAGGCACCGGGCCTGAAAGGCTCGTTCAGGGGAAAATCCATGGCCGCAAACCGGGTATTCTGCAGTCCACTTGGACTCGTCTTGGTCGTTTCCCTGCTGGTGGCAGGTTGCGGCGACAGCGGTTCCGGTGGCGGCGCCGGTCCCCCGGGCCCGCCCGGAGCCGGCGGACCCCCAGGGCCTCCTGGCCCTCCCGGCGGCAGTGGCGGCGTCCCGATCGACAGCGCCGACACGATAAACATTACGGTGAACACTGTGACGGTGCCCGCGGGTGGCGGCGCGCCGGTGGTCGATCTCAGGCTTTCAAACGACCTGACTCAGGGACTGGTCGGACTGCCGGCCGCGGACATCCGCTTTGTGCTGGCGGAGCTCTCGCCGGCAGCGGCGGGCAGCGGCGCATCCAGCCAGTGGCAGAACTACATTACGCGTGCGAATGGCGGCGTTGCCAATGCCCAAGGCACGACTGAAACGGCAACGGCCGGCACATTTGTCGACAACAATGACGGTACCTACCGCTACACCTTCAAGAGCGCGTTGACGGCCTATCCGGGCGCGCCGGTATTCGACGCGACCAAGACACATCGTCTCGGCATCGAAATCCGCAACCAGGCTCCGATCACCGGCAATGGCGTGTACGACTTCGTGCCGGCCGGCGGCGCACCCACATTCACGCGCCTGATCGTCGACAACGATACCTGCAATGCATGTCATGACGTGCTTGGATTCCACGGCGGCGCGAGGACCGACGTCCAGTACTGCGTCACCTGTCACAACCCGTCCACGATCTTGGGAGCTACCGGCGAAACGGTGGACTTGAAGCGGCTGGTACACAGCATCCATTCCGCCCGGCCGGATTACGTGATCGGGACGCATGAATGGTCCGGCGTCGAATTCCCACAGGACATCCGCAACTGCCAGACCTGTCACCAGGAAAGCGATGCGGACACACCGCAAGCCAGCAATTTCCGCATCGTGTCCAATCGCGCCGCCTGCGGCACCTGCCACTACGACGACGGCATCGCAGCCAACGGCGTGCACGATTTTGCGATCGAGGACGGCACACATCCGGGCGGTCTCACATTCACCGATGACACCCAATGCGCGGATTGCCACGGCCCGACAGGGACCGTGACCAATGCCGAGGGCAGGCTCGTGCAGGTGCCGATTGCGCACGAGGTCCGCGAGGCCACCGCCGCGCAGGCATTCGAGTACCAGGTCGTCAGCGTCACGAATAGCGGCCCCGGGCAGATACCGGTGGCCACCATCCGGGTCCGGAATCCGACCGATCCGAATTACGCCACGAATCCGAATGGAACGGCCTACGACATCGCGAATGCGGCCGGACCATTCCAGACGGCGAGCGCCGCCCTGCGGCTGGACATCGCCTGGAACAACGTGGATCTCGGCAATCTCGATCCGAACGACACCCTCGCCCGCCCCGCCGCCAGCGGGACGCCGTTCGCGCCGATCGTGATCGACTTCAAGGCTGCGGCCGGCCGCACCAACGACGGGACCAATACCTTCACCAAGGCGGCGACGGTCGCCATCCCGACCGGCATCACGGGCTCCGGCAAGGCGGTTATCGAAGGCCGGCCGCAGGTCAGCATTGACGGCGTGCTCACCAGCCTGCAGGTGACGTCGGTGGGCATCCCCTTTGCGATCACCGACCCGGTGGCGGTGGACCGTCGCAAAGTGGTGGACATCAACAAGTGCAACGACTGCCACAAGGTTCTCTCATTGCATGGCGCCAACCGCACCGGTAATACGGAGCTCTGCTCCACCTGCCACAATCCGAACGCCACGGACATCAATCGGCGCGTCGCGGGATCGGCCTGTGTCCTGGCTGCCGGGGCGGACGACCAGACGCTCGACTTCAAGCGCATGATCCATGCGATCCACGCCTCAGGCGAAGATGGCTCGGGTCGAGTTGGAGATCCGTTCACGGTCTGCGGCTTCAGCGGAGCACTGACGTTCGACGTCGGCTACCCCGGCAGGCTCAAGAACTGCGAAGGCTGCCACCTGAAAGAAACTTCCACTCGGGCGGCGACGTACTATCCTGTCGACCCGGCCAGTGTTCTCGCGACGACCATGGATGCCGGTGCCGACCGGTCGACATTGATGGACGATGCGGGCATTTCGCCGAACACCTCCGTCTGCTCCGCCTGCCACACGACTGCGCTGGCGGCCGAGCACATGCGGCAGAATGGCGGCGATTTCACCGCCGGCAAGAGCGATACGGGTGCGCTGATATCTTCCGGCGTCGAAACCTGCGCGCTCTGCCATGGGCCGGGGCGCATCGGCGACGTGAAGGTGATGCACGGTGTCGGATCGTTCCAGTTCAATTAGTGGCAAGTCATGCGGGGGCGTGCGGCGATGCGTGCCCCGGCGCCGCATGAAGAAGCCGTTGCATTGGCTGTCCGTCGCGCTGGCCTGCATCGGCATCGGCTTGCCGGCATCATCGGTTCCGCAGGAATCCACGGATACGTCGGTCACGCCGTACACGGCGAGCGGTGCCGATACCTGCCTCGCCTGTCACAACGTGCCGGAAGTGACCGGCATCTTCAGGACCAGGCATGGAGCGCCGACGGATCCGCGCAGCCCCTTCGGTCACGGCCAGCTGCAATGCGAAGCCTGCCACGGACCCGGTGGGGCGCATGCCGGCATGCAGATGATCGACGACAAGCTGGCTCGCGTCATCGAATTTGAAGCGGACTCCGCCGCGAGCGCGGAAACCCAGAATGGCATGTGCCTCGGCTGCCACGAGGCCGACGTGGGGTTTTCGGCGCACGGCGGGGCGCACGATGACAACCGGGTGAGCTGTGCGAGCTGTCATCAGCTGCACAGCACGACTGATGCGGTGCGCGGCACATCGACGCAGGCAGAGAAGTGCTACACCTGCCATGCGTTCCGGAGGGCCGATTCGTTGAAGGCGTATTCGCATCCGTTGCGCGAGGGGAAGATGGCCTGCACCGGCTGTCACAGCCCGCACGGCGCGACGACCGAGAAGTTGCTGGTCCGCCAGACGATCAATGACACGTGCTATCAGTGCCACGCGGAGAAGCGCGGCCCGTTCCTTTGGGAACATGCGCCGGTCGCCGAGGACTGCACCAACTGTCACGACCCGCACGGCTCGAACCAGCCCGCCATGCTGGTGCGCAGGGCGCCGCTGCTGTGCCAGGGTTGCCATTCGCAAAGCGGGCATCCGAGCTTTGCACAGGATGCCGGAGGGCTGGCAGGTGGCGCACCGTCGCAATACCTGCTTGGTCAGAGCTGCTTGAATTGCCATTCGCAGGTGCATGGGTCGAATCACCCGTCGGGGTCGAAATTGATGCGTTGACGGACAGGCATTGCCTGCACGCCAGCGGTTGAGAGGTCGAGCAGATGCGCGATACCAGGTGGACCCGATCCGGATCACTGCCGATGCTGGCCATCGTGGCGTCAACGCTGATCGCACCGGTCTCCGAGTCTGCAACACCCGACACGTCCGGATGGAAGTGCGAGCTATGCCCTTTCGCGAGCGGCTATCAGGCGGAAGTCACCGCGGAGGGCAGCTATGTCAGCGAAGATGCCGCGACATTCGGCGACGCGACCGGCTACGACGACAAGGGCGGCTACCTCAACGTCGATGGCAACGGGCACTACGCGACCCCGAGCCATCGCCTGAACTGGATGGTGGACGACCTCGGACTCGACTCGAGAGTCGTCAGGATCGATGGCGCGCGTCCCGGGACATTCGACTATCGCCTGGCCTACAGCCAGATTCCGCGCCACAGATTCGACAGCACCAGCACGATATTCACGCGCGCCCCCGGCAACCTGCTCGCCTTGCCAACGGCGTGGACATTCGCCGGGACGACGTCGGGCTTCACGGACCTTGCGCAGAGCCTGTCGTCCCGCGACGTCGAAGGCGAGCGCGAGACGCTCGAGCTTGGCGGCAAGTACTTGCCGACGACGCGGTTCCGGCTGTTTGCCGGCTTTCAACGGCAGGAACGTGACGGCACGAATATCCTCGGTGGGTCCCGCTTCACGAATTCGAGCCTGTTGCCACATGCATTCGATTACCGGACTGACCAGCTCGACGCCGGGATCCGCTACGACGGGGACAATGGGTATCTCAAGCTCGCCTACTATGGCTCGTTCTTCGATGACAGGTTCACAGCGTTCACCTGGGAAAATCCGTTCCTTTCGGCGCCGGGTGCCGGGCAGAGTGCGCTGGCCGAGGCGCCCGACAGCGAGTTCCAGCAACTGGTGCTCACCGGCAGCTATCGCACCGCGGTGCTGAATTCCAGCATCACGTTTTCGGCGGCGATGGGCCGGGGGAAACAGAACGACACGCTGCTGCCATACACGACCAATTTCAATCTCGCCGCCGGTCCGCTGCCCCGGTCCACCCTGGACGCGGAGATCGACACGACCAATCTGGCATTGACTGTCATATCGAAGCCCTTTGAGGAGGCGCGCGTGAAGCTGGCCGTCCGCTATGACGAGCGTGACAATAAGACCGCCCAATTACCCTGGACCCGCGTCATCGCCGACACCTTCCTCTCCGGCGAGACCGAGTTGAACGTTCCATACGGGTTCCAGAGGCTGCGCCTGAACCTGAGCGCGGATTACCGCTTGTTCGAAACACTCCGTGCCTCGGCCGGTTACGACTACACGGAGATCGATCGGGAATTCCAGGAAGTCGCCGAACAGACTGAAGACAGCGGTTGGGGACGATTGCAGTGGCGGCCCAATCAATACCTGGACATCAGTGGACGCGGCGGCATTTCCCGGCGTGGCATCGGCCGCTACGACGAAACATTTGCCGCCAACCTTGACCAGAATCCGCTGATGCGGAAATACAATCTCGCCTACCGCTACCAGCAGTTCGGTGAATTGTCGGCTTCCGCGACGCTGCCCAAGCTGCCGATCGCGGTCAGTGCCACGGTGTTCTACGCGGATGACAGCTATTCGAGTTCACAACTGGGCTTGACCGATAGCGACGAACTCCGCGCAGCAGCCGACCTGAGCTGGTCGGTGTCGGAAAAGGCATCGGTCTACCTCACGGGCGGATTCGAGGACACCTCCACCCAGCAGGCCGGTAGCGCGAGTTTCTCAACGCCAGACTGGTTTGCGGATTACTCGGACGAGTTCTACAACATTGGCGGCGGCTTTCGCATGACCGGAATTGCCGGGAAGGCCGATCTGCAGATTGACTACACGCATGGCAATGGCACGACCGAGGTCGATGTCGCGGGTGGCGGCGGACCTCGCCGGTTCCCGGATCTGGCCACGACGCTCGATTCACTTCGTGCGATGGTTGTCCTGCACTGGTCCGAGAAACTCGAAACCAGCCTGCAATTGAGATACGAGGATTTCTCGACGGATGATTGGGCACTGCAGGGCGTCGCTCCGGATACGCTGCCGACGATCCTGACGCTGGGGGCACAGCCTTACGATGATCAGGTCTGGATGGCGGGCATCAGTTTCCGTTACCGGATGGGCAACCAGCAGCCCTGAAGCGCATCGCGGCGGGCCGGCGTATCCTTGGCTGCGATGAAACAGGGTGCGTCGAAAACATGGCTGGCCTGGCTATTGGGGCTCCTGGCACTGCCGGCGGGGATCGCGAGCGGCGGTGCCGGGCCGGATCCTGAAAGCGCCCTGGACGCGGAGCGCGTCCTCCAGGTACCACTCGAGCAGACGACCGTACTCCGCGCGGAGTTCGAGGTCGCCTTGAAGGTGCAGCAGGGCGACGACCTGCGCGCCCTGTATACGGCATGGATCGATCGCATCGGCGCGAACGGCATCATTGCGACCCTGAAAAGGGTCGAACCCTCCTGCCACGGCCGCGGTCACGACCTCGGCAAGGTGATCTACGAGAAGGCCGGCGAGATACGCCGTGCGCTCGCAACCTGCGAGGGCGTCTGCAACTCAGGCTGCATGCACGGGGTGTTCCGTCAGGCCATGTCCGGCATCGCCGATCCGGCCGGCGGTCAGGATGCCGGGCCCACGGCACTCGCCGCCCGCGTCGAATCGGCCTGCGCCGCGAACGGCGAGTATTCGATCGGCGACTGCATCCACGGCCTGGGCCACGCTTTCATGTACATGGCGAACTACGACGTCAATGCAGCAATGGCCTACTGCGACGAGCTCAGAACGTATGCGAAGTCCTACTATTGCGCGACGGGCGCGTACATGGAGCTCGCCAACAATCCGCCGTCCGGTTACCTGGCCGGCAAGTCGATCTACTTTCCCTGCGACCAATCGCCCTACCCCGCTGCCTGCTTCCGCTACCGTTTCCCCGTGTCGTTGAAGGATTTCTACGACGGCGGCGGGACCCTGGACCAACTGACGCGCGGTTGCCTGGCTCTCGAGCTTCCCTATCGGCTTGGCTGCTTTCACGGTGTCGGCAATGGGCATGTGCAGATCCTGATGCGCTCGCCGCAATCCCTGGCGGAGATCTGCCGCGGCGGCGATCACGACGACCAGACCGTCTGCATCGAAGGAGCCATCGAACGGATGGCACGTTACGCAGGCGACGCGGCAGCCAGCGCCTGTGCATCCGTCGACGACTGGCGCCGGTCCGTCTGCGAGGAATCCCGCGAGCGCGGCCTTTACGCCATGGATCGTTCCTTTGCGCTTTATCCGCGTTAAGATTTGGCGCTGTCCATCGGGAGGAGATCCGGAATGAAGCGGTGTTTCGCAGCCATGCTGCTGCTGGTCTCGGCAACCGCGGCCGCCAAGGGTGCGCCGCAATTCGACCCGTCCGGTGACCCGGCCAAGCAGGCCGCGACCTTCCTCAAGGCGACCAAGCTCACGGCGCTGGCGGGCGTGAAGCGGATTGCGATCTCGCAGTTTCGCGTAGAGTTCGCCGTCGCAAATACCGGCAAGGCAAGTTCTTCGAGCGGCGGCGGCTTCACTTCGTCGCGGTCGGATATCACATTGGTGGGCGTCAGCGACGAGATTCGTCAGGCGATTGCCGACGAATTGTATGACGAGCTGGTGAAAGGACTGACCGGGGCCGGTGTCGAAGTCGTGCCCTATGAAACGTTGAGCGCCAACGAACGCTACAAGTCCATGGAGCCGATACTGAAGCGCAGTTTCGAGCCCGTCGGCATGCAGGGCGGCAAGTCCGTTTTCGTCGGCGCTCACGGCACGCCCTATTACTTCACCAATGACGATCATCACCTGGGGCTCGCTACGGCGCTCGGCGGTTTCAGCACCATTCAGCCGCAGAACATCGAGCCACGGATTGCGGAGACCCTCGACGCGACCGTGCTGCGCGCCACGATCTCTGTGAAATTCGCGGAGATGGACACGAAGGGCGGCATGTTCCACATGTCCTCGTCCGTGAAGACGAGCGAGGCGCTCGCGCTCGTGCCGGAGCAGACGACGTTCCTGTTCGTCACGCCGAACAGCGGCAAGGCGAAAGTCGCACTGGCGAAGACCATCAACATGCCGGGCGATGCCATCACCTTGCGCGACACGACGACCCGGAAGGAAAAGACGGCGCAGGCCATCGGCAATGCGATCGGCGGCCTGCTGGGGGGCGGCATCCACAACTCGCGGGACTACGAGGCCGTGGCGGAACCGGACGGTTATCGGCAATTGGTCGGCCGGTATGGCACTGCGCTGGAATCCGCGCTGATGAGCATGCTGGGCCCTGCCATGTCCGGAAGCGCAAAGAACTAGCGCCGTACAATCAACCAACGGAGAGAATCATGATACGGACTCGCCCTTTGCGCAGCGCAGGCCTGGCCTGCATCCCCGCGCTGGTCATTGCGCTTGCCGCATGCGGCAGCAACTCAGGATCCGGCCCGGGCGCAGCCCCGCCGGAAGCCGGCAATGGTGCGGCAGCGACCGCTGCCGCCGGCAACAGTGCCCAGGGGCCGGACCTGAGCCTGCTGCCTGAGATCGTGCTCGGAAAGATCAATCAGGACCCGATGCGGAAGGAAAGGAAGGTCACCGGCAAGCTCATCGAATTCAATGTGAAGTCAGCCCAGACGCAGGTTCTTGAAGGCATGGGCGCCTCGTCCGTCGTCGAATGCGCCGGCGTTGTCGTGTTTGACGGTGACGTCGAGTGGAGCTGGCAGGACAGCGCACCAAAGAAGGCGGGCGAGCCCGCGAAGTTCGAGTGCAGCGTTGAATATGCCAACCAGGGCCAGGGCTGGCAGATCTTTGGGCCGATGGGGATTTATCCGCTCTGAGGCTTCAACTGCTGTCGCATGGTGCCCCGGGCAGGAGTCGAACCTGCAAGCCCTTGCGGGCAACGGATTTTAAGTCCGTAGCGTCTACCCATTCCGCCACCGGGGCATCGTTTGGAATCCGCAACTTAGCCTATACCGGACCCGGCCGGTGTTTCCAAACTGTTTCCATCCCGCTCCAAAAGCCTCGCCATCGCGTCAGTCGCGCCCAACCGCTTCCCCGGGATCGAATGGCTGTAGACCCCGAGGGTGATGTTGACGTTTGCGTGGCCAAGCGCCTTGGAAACGGTCACGACGTCGACGCCGGCCGCCAGCAAGTTGCTCGCGAACGAATGCCGAAGATCGTGGACCCGGGCGCGTCGCACCCCGGCGCGATCCTCGGCGGGATACAGACCGCTCTGGAGCAGGACGCTGCCGCTCATCGGCCCGCCCTTCTCGCTCGGGCAGATCAGGTCGTGCGGTCCCTTCGGGCAGGCGAGCCGCCACCGCCTCAGCTCCAGAACGAGTTCGGCGGGTAGCTCGACGGTGCGGGCGCTCGACTTCGTCTTCGGGTCGGAGAATAACCCTGCCCGGTACTGACGCCGGATCGCCACGGTCCGCTCCGACCAGTTCACGTCAGACCAACGGAGGCCGAGCGCCTCCCCTTCCCGCGCCCCGGTGTACGCGATCAGAAGAAGCGGGATGCGGTACGGGTCAACCAGCGCCGCGAACACCTTTCGCAATTCGTCGGCAGTGAGGACCACGGGCTGTCGCGGGTTGGTCGGCAGCTTGTCCATCTCCTCGGCAGGATTGCCGACGACGATCCGGTGGCGCTTGGCATAGTTGAAGACCCCGACCAGCAGCGTCAAACACTTGTTGACGGTCCGGGGTCCAGGCTTCCGCGCGGTAACCGTCGCGCCCGCCGCCAGTTCATTCCTGAATCGCTCGACGTCGAGGGAGCGGATCGTCTCGGCCTTCCGCTCGCCGAAGTACGGGACGATGTGGAGCCGCAGCAGTTCGCGGTAGCTGGCGATGGTCGAGGTGCGCGCCTTCACCTTCGATTCGAGGAACATCTCCGCGAGGGCGGCGAACGTCAGCCGGTCGCTGGCTCGGGTGAAGGTATACGACGCGATCTCGGCGAGCCGCTTGTTGAGAAGTTCCTGTGCCGCGATCTTCTGAAGTGTCTTGGTGGGGAAGTACCCCTTCGGCACCTCGATGTGACGGCGGCCATTGTGATCGCGGTAGTCGGCGGCCCAACTGGTGCGATGTTTTCGGACGGTTGCCATTCTGGTTTCTCCTAATGCGGGACGATCCGCGCTAGACCAAAATAATCTGGTGTCATCACCATTAACACCGACCCGCCCCAGCGGGGTATCCCCGCCCTGCCCCGCGATCGGCCTCTCAAGGGCGTCTCATGCGGTCAAATACGTGCTTGAGTCGCGCCCCGGGGCGATCCCCGGAACCGCGCCCGGTCCGCCGCCCCGAACGCCTCCGAGCGCCCGGACGCGCAAAGAAAACCCGGGCCGGTCGCGGCGAAGGAGCGACGAGGAAATCCGCGACCGGCTCGGGGGAAGGATCATCAATTCTTCGGCCCATCGTCACCGCACCGCGCCGGGTCGATGAGCATCAGGAAGGGCTCGGTCATTCGGAGCCAATCACCGGGCGGCGAATCCTCAGAGACTTCCGGTCCGCCTGTCCGCCACCACCCATCGGGCCAGAGGCACACCAGCGCGGAGTTCTCGAAGTCCTTGAGAACATAGATGCGCCCCTTGAAGCTGAGGCGTGCGCGTGCCAGTTGATCTTCGACGAGCGGTGTCATGTGTCGCGCCCCGATTTGACGATGAGCCGCCACGCCGTGGAACTTCCGGGCGTGCCCTCGGCATCCTCGACGGCAATCCACAGTCCGCCGCCGTGCGTAACCAGGCAGCCGCGCGTGTACCGTCCCGGGAGCCACACGCCCCTGTAGCTGTCTGCAAGTGTCTTCGTCTCCCGCTGTTCCAGCGCCACAATTCTCTGGACTAACGGCTTCAACGCCTTGCCGATGTAGTCGTGAACCCCGGCGGCGAATTTCTCGAAGTCGAACGGCTTCGTCATGACGCCACCGAGTAGTCCGCGCCCGTGATGACGGCCGACGCGGTCGGGAACAGCTTGCTCCAGCCGACCGACCTCTCCACCCGCCACGCGATGCTGTCGGTCTGGAACATCGAGACCGAGTCGCTCGCGCCAGCGCCCGGGTCGTCGTCCAGCTGGATGTTCGTCTGCTTGCTGGCGGCGAGGGTCACCACGTCCGCGCCCAGCGCCAGCTGGGTCGCGTCGACGACGATCAGCGCGCTGCCGGTCGAGTCGGTCGGGACCGCGCACGGGATGAACTGGACGCCGCTGATCACCCCGCCTGCTGGCGTGAATCCCGGGAAAGCCTGCTCGCCGCCCGCGCCCGGCATCGTCGCGAGTTGCGTCGCGACCAAGGGCGAGCACGCGGCGAAGAAGCGTCCGCGTCCGGTGGTCGAGATGGCAGCCAGCGCCACGGCCAGGTCGGCGAGGATGTTGCCGCTCGACGGCGTGGCGGTGGAGTCGGCCGCGAGGAACGTGGTGAACTCGGCGTTGGTACCGTCGACCACGCCGCCGCGCAGTTCGCGATCCAGCAGCTGAAGTCCGGCGCTGTGTCCGAAGCGTAGAAGTTCATCGCTCGCGATGATGAACACCGCGACCCTCAGCGCAGCGAGGAACTCCACCGAGAAGGTCAGCCGACGCACCGCCTTTTTCACACCCTCCGTGACGCCGCTGGCTTCGAGGCCGCCCGACGTAAGGGCGATGCGACTCTTGAGCGGCAGCTGGGCCGCGTATGGGAACGCGGCATCAAACAGAGAGTAAGGGCGCATCGAGTCCTGGAACGCGGCGTCCACCTGCTGGTAGTCGCTCAAGTCAGACGCCCACCCTGCGTCGAGCGTCGTCCCGGCGTTCACGGCGCTGCGCAAGATCCGCTCGTTCCCCGGATACACGCGGTAAACCGGCAGTTGCTTCTGCAATTCCACGGACTGGACGAGGTCACCGCCGCCTTGGCCGAGCACCATCGCGTAGGCGGCGAATGCGAAGTTTCGATTCGGGGTCACTAAGTTCATCGCAGGCTCCAGAAAAGGTTTGACGGTCTGATCCTCCCCCCAAGTCGCGCCCTGTTGCGCCCGGTTTCGCCCTGTTTCTCAGACGCGATACGTGCGAACGCGCGATGCCGTGTACTGCCAGTCGGTGATGTCACTTTCCAGATAAAAGGGCCGACCGGGCTTCGGGTGGAAGAACGGCGGGCCGCGAAGCTCACGCCGCCACCTACCTAACGTGTACATGCTCACGCCGATCAGCTTGGCTGCCTCGGCGCAACTCAAGCGAACGGCGCGCGGCGGTTCAGTCGTCGACACAGCCATCCGACTCACACTTCATCCCGATCGCCAGGTCGTGACCGGCCGCGTCGGTGCGCCAGCGACAGCCGGTGGCGCAGCATAAGTCGTAGATCTCGCGCCGCTCAGCGACCGGCCAGTGCTCGAACTGTCGCGCCGCGCCGCCGAAACCGAACTCCGCGGTCATCAGCTCGAAAGCGCGGGCCGGAACCCGGCGGCCCACCGAGTCGCGAACCTCGACCCAGTATTTCCGCATCATCCGGGCATCGCACCACGGCAGCCATATGAACCAGCCGTGATCGCCCGGGCGGTCGTACTCGCTCCCGGCGGACGTAAAATATCTGGTCGCCCACGCGAGGTCATCAGTCGAATACTTGCGGCGACGCGGTCGACGCTCAGTCATGGTGGCTACCCCCAACTTCAAGGTGAAGCGCCCGGAGCGCTGTCAACATGGCGGCCCGCGCGTCCCGTTCGACCGCAGCCGCCGGATGGACCTTCGATTGGCCCCACCGATCGCGCAGGGTCTCGCCTTCCTTGTCGACAATGGCGCGGGCGCGCTCGGCACGGGTGAAGGACCGCATCGCGGTGGTCAGCAGCAGGAGTCCGGCGACGTCATCGATGTCGTATTGCTCGCGCAGGGACGCCCACATTTGTTTGGCTTCGGGCGAGAGGCCGGACGGCGGTTTAGGTGTCGTGGAATTTTTCAAAGGCTTTCTCAGATTTGCGTGTGAGGCTCAGGGGGCGCGGTTTCAAAACCGCGACGCATTTAAAAATGCACGTTTCCCCCGCCACTTCACGCCTGTAATTCATTGTCTTCACTTCACGCTCAACTTCGCGGTGACGGCGGCGAGATCGAAGCGCACATATTTGCCGAGCCTCACGAACGGAATCTCGTTGGTGCGAGCGGCAGCCAAGAACCAGCTCGCAGGCGTGCCGGTCGCGGCGGCCATTTGTTCAGCGGTCAATAGCCTTGAGGGTTCGCGGGACGGCGACGCCGAATCGTGCGCGGGAACGGCGCGCGCGCCCGCTTCCAGCGCGGCAGCGAACGTCGCGGCGTCAAGCGCCAGCCACCGATCGCCGAGCGGGATCAGGATGCGGTCGGTCACGACCGCGACCCCAAGATCGGGTGGTTACGATGGTTACGATTTCTTACCCCTTTTACAGAAGAGACAGAGATAGATCTCGTCCTTACGAAGGTAAGGGGTGCCAAGAACGTAACCAACGTAACCACGTATTTCTCAGCGATCATCGTCTTCACCCTTCCGAACGCGGATGGTGATCTGCGTTTGATTAGCGCGGCCCGACTTCCGCGTGATGTCGTAGGTCGAGCGCAGCGTCGGCTCCTCGTTCTTCAGCGCGTGTGCGAACTTCTCCGGGCTATGAAACGGGGGCGAGCCGTGCGGCCAGGCGGTATTGACCATCTCCATAATCTGCCCTGCTGTCTGCTTCTCGCAGCCGAGCGACTCTCTGTCCTCAGGCTTTTGCCTGTCCCGGTAGATGCGCTGGAAGTTGATCCAGTAGTCCAGCGCCTGCAGCAGGCGGCTGTGGTGTCCGGCGAACGAGTTGCGCTCCGACTCGACCGCATCGAGCGCGGATTCAACATCAGCGCGGCGATGACCCAACGCGGGTCCGGCCGCGAGGCAGAACCTGGCGAAGTCGGCGAGGCGATGCTTCACCGGTTCCGGCTTCGCGGTCGCGAGCGCCTTCACCACGGCGGGCAGCCGTTCGAGGACGTGCGCCCAGAGCGCCGGGCGGCGAGCGAGCGTTTCGCCCAGGATGTCGGACTCGGCGCGGAACGAGGTCAGCCGGTCAAGCGACAGGATGATCGTGCGGTCGCGGAGGTCGTCGCGCACGAACACATCAGGCTGGCGAGACGTAGCGATGACGCGAGCGCGCAAGCGGTACTCGGCCAGCGTCATCGTGGTGTACAGGACCCGGCGCGGCACCATGCCGCCAGTCGAAGCGACCGCCAGCAAATTCTCGATCCCGGGCAGGCGGCCGTCGAGGTTGTCGAGGACGACCAGCGGGTTGTTGACCAACGCCGTGGTCACGTCGTCGAGCCTCTTCGCATCGACTGAGTGAACGTCAAAGCCGCCGCCGTGCAGCGAGACCCCGGTGGCCCGGGCGCTGGTCGTCTTACTCGACCCTTTCACGGCGTCCAGCAACAGGAGCGGCCGCGTCGGCAGCAGCGTCGGGAAGAACAGTGACCAAAAGTGCAGCTCGTACACCAGCCGTTGCTGCGACTTGGTGAGGCAGTCACCGCCCGCGAAGTTCGGCAAGGTCAGCAGGTCATCGAGCGCGGACTCCGCGCCCCGGCGGGCAGGGTCGACGGGTTCCATCCGACAACCGCGAAACAGGATGTCATCGGTGCCGTTCGGCTCCAGCGTCCAGCCCTTCGCCGTCACCTTCGCCACTCGATGCATGCCGATGTCGATGTACAACGTCGCGCCCGTGCGATCGAAGTGGGCGAACAGCGGGGTGGTCGCCGTGCCGCCGTGACGGACGGCATGGGCGCGGACCCGCTCGAAGGCATAGCGGAACTCGTGCTCGCTCGGGTTGAGGCCAAATGACTCGACGATGTACGCACGCCAGTTTCCGTCGTCAGCGGTCAGGAGCGGGTGAAGGTGGCGCTCGCTGCGATCGAACCACATCGGTTCCTGGTCTACGACGTGAAATGAACCGTGCGCAGCGAGATCCGCGAGGACAACGTTGGCAACGCGCTCGTCCTTCTCATGAGGCGGGACCTTGCGCTTCGAGCGGATGATGCGGATGGTCGTCTTCGGGTCGGCCGACTCGCACGGCAACTGGAGAAATGCATCCGGTCCGTGCGCAAGGAGATAGTCGTCGAACTTGACACCGGACGGCAGGTGAATGAACCGCACCCCAGCGCCGCGCGGAGTCAGGACGGCCGCCAGCGACCGCTGCGCGAGCGCCACGTCTTTGTTGGTGACCGAGTCGCCGTCGAAGACGATGAACATCTCGCGCCCATCGAGCCGCATAGCTTCGAGTTCCGGTAACAGTTCGAGGCCGAGCTTCTTCGAGCCGTAGTTCCAGATCCCGCCGAGGCCGAGAACGTATTGCCGCAGCAGCTTCGTGCCGAGTGCCGCCTTCTTCTCGCCTTCGACCACAAATGCCGCGATCGTGTAATCGGTGCTTGCTTTCGACCAGTCGAGGTATGGCGGCAGGTACAGATGCGGCCGCGTCTTTGGCGGTTGCCAGTAGCGATCCAGCTTTCCCTTCTGGTTGCGAACTTCGCCGAGATAGCGCAGCCGGAAGAAGTCGATCGGTTCGCCCGCCAGGTTGAAATACGGAAGCTTGTATGCCGGGACCGGGTGACGGGTGAGGCGTTGAACCGCAGTAGCATCGAGCGGCTCGAGATGCAGCGTCGTCTCATCGTGGCCGTTAAGGCCGGACCGTTTCAGGTCGGCCCGCATGGCAGCTTGCGGACTCGCGGTCACCGGGCGCGCTGGCGTCGGTGAACTTCAAGGTCGGCGACGCGGAACACGCGCCGGTTGTTGTAGTCGCGAACGTGCGGCAACACGCCCTCCGCGGCCCAGCGCCGGATCGTGTTCTCGGCGACCTCGAGAAATCTCGCGGCACCGGGTACGCCGACCTGTCGTGCTTCGTGGGATTCGATTGCTTGCAATTTCGCTTTCGGCATGTCCGGTCTCCAATGCTTAGTCAGGGAACCGGGGTCCTATATACGCGGGGTCCTATATTCGGTACATTGCGCGACCTCCCTCCCTTTTTTTACCGAGCGCCGCCGAATTCGATGAGCATCACGCGACGACAGGACACGCCGATTCGAAGACCATGGTTGGATTTGCGCCGCGTGAAGAATTACGTCGGTCCAACGTATGTGTTCGCCGCGGCGCTGGTCGACCTCGCCAATGCCACCGATGACAGGCGCGCGGCCGTGGCGCTTTACGCCCTCGTGCGCAGGTTTGATGATTGGGGAGTCAAGTGCCGCACCAGAGTGCGGACGATCGACTTACCGGTCGT
This sequence comes from uncultured Gammaproteobacteria bacterium, assembly GCA_963747145.1. Lineage (GTDB taxonomy): Bacteria > Pseudomonadota > Gammaproteobacteria > Steroidobacterales > Steroidobacteraceae > SCUD01. The sequence goes on from CAVVDZ010000006.1 coordinate 106,061, forward strand.
GGTCAGCGCGTGGCGTCTCGCGGGTGGGCTCGTGCGGGAAGCGAGACGCTGGTCGCGTCTCGGCCGGAACGATCGCGCTCGGCTGCTCGCAACGATCGGCGATCGACTGCCCAAGATGGCCCACGCCAGGTTTCAATCCGTCGAAGATCTGGTCGCGCTCGGAGCGGTTTACTTGATCGGCATCCCGAACAAGGAGCGTGAGATCCTCACCGGGAAACCGCCCGCGCCCGGGATCGACAGGTGCGTGGAATGCGGCAAGAACTTTCGTCAGAGGGCGCGCATCAAGCGGAGCGTGGCCTGCAAGCGCTGCCGACGTAGGCGACAACTTCGCCAGATGAGGGCGCTAAACCACGAACGCCGCGGAAAGCTTGCAGGCCGAGTTCGAGGCGCCTAGCCTAAGCTCGCAGGACTGATTCGATCGAGCGGAGTCCCAGGTAGTTTCAACTGATTGGGGCACAGCTAGCAGGTCAAGGGAGAGACGCATGGCTAAGCGCAGCAAGAAGAAGGGCAAGAAGAAGGCAGCCAAGAAGAAAGCAAAGAAGCACGGCCCGCCGCGGAGGAATGGGTATGGCGGAGGCAGGCACTAAGGAAGGCCGGACGCAGCCAGACAACGGCGACGAGACGCCGTCCCGCCGACTACAGAGTCCTGGGGCCGCCCACGATGAACTGACGACCGGATTCAATGAGCTCTCGGCTGCGCTCACGACGTACAGCGTCTACGCGGTGTACGCCGTGATCGGCGCCAACTGGGCGATTCACGGCACCGCGCAGACGCTGCTCTCGAACCAATGGGCAAAGTGGTCGATGGTGATCGCGATCGGCTACGTCGCGGTTCACCTGACCTGCGTTGGTTGTATGACTTTGTTGTACCGCCGCCGCTGCGACTATGCCGATCACGACAGAGAAGCGCTGGGCCCGCGAGTACGCGAACAATGCAGCGCGCGGCTCGCCGTGGCCATACACCCATCTGATTCAGCGATTAGGCGGCACCATGCGTGCCTTTCATGTCCTCGGCCCGCTGGCAAGCGGGGCGTTGCTGATCGTGAGCATGCTCGCCAACTGAGAACTTTTTTCCGGCTAGTTGTCCGGGCTCACGTCCTGAGCCTCCGCCCGGCTATCTTCGGTGCGTGGAACCGATCGTCCTACGCACCTTCCGCGACTTCCTCGAAAACCGGCACACGCTCACGTGCTGGTGCGAAGGCTGCCGCCGGGTCGCGGCCTGCGACCTAGCTATGTTGGTGCGCAATGGCCTCGGCGACCGCCAGGTGGACCGGTGTCGGCCGCGCTGCCGGAAGTGCGGGAGTTTCGGCCGGTGGCGGGTCAACGGGCCGGTGCCTACGCTTAATTGACGCAACCCTCTGTTTCTACGACAAAACCGAGCGCCGAGCGGTTGCAGATGTAATCCAAAGCGGCCTATTTCCTGTCACGATTAGCTGCACATATATACAGGATCTGGTAAATCAAGGCGTTACGCGTGTTTATAGCTCTATCTGGCTCGTCGTCTCGCGCTCAGATAACAATCAGCCCTTGCAATTCGCACTCAGTGGACCCATGATTCGATTCGACCGCCCCGTTTGCCCCGGGGCGTCACCATGTGAGTTAGTTGAAACCATGATGGAGAGACCGATGGAAAAGACAAAGTTAGATGAGTTGTTTCAGTTCTTGGATGTCGCTCAGCAGAAGGGCTTCATCAACGGGAACACGACGCACGGCCGCCGCACCGCGTGCACGAAGCTGTTTTCAGTCCTCGATGAGGACCAGAAGAACGTCGAGTATGTGGCCGCCAACCTGCAGGTCATGCGGGGTCAGTTCCAGAAGCTGAACCCCGGCGTGATGGGTACGACGGTCGAGGAATATGCGAGGCGGGTCCAGCTCGTCCTGACGGACTTCCAGAAGTGGACGACGGATCGCCCCGCCTGGGAGCGCGAGGTTACGGCGAAGGGCTCGAAGTCGAGCGGCGAGAACGGAGAGAAGCGCGCTCGGCCGGAGAAACTGAAAGGAAGCGCGGCTGCGAAAAATGAATCGCTGCCCGCGGATACCAACACGATCACGGTACCGCTGGGCGGCGGCAGCGAGGCCAAGGTGACCTTCCCGAAGCAGATCACGTACGCGCAGGTCAAGCGCATCGCGTATGCGTTGGTGCCCTACGCGACCGACTGGGACCCGGACACACGGTCGCAGCAACAGGTCCTGCCGATGCAGGTCGAACGCGACGACGGTCGCTATTGAGCGCGCAATGAAGAGTTGGTGGGAGCGGGTAACCGTCGTCAATCGCGAAGGGGACGGTCCCGCGCTCTCCAATTTGAAGTGAGCTATACACAAATGAAAACGTTTAACTGGCACTGCCCGCACTGCAATCACAAAGTCACGATCACGGCCGCTATCCATTCGTCCGCAAATCATTACTTGTCCATAAAAAACGCGGAGGGAAGCATTGGGATTGAGAGTGTTTTCATCGTTTGCCCCAACAACGATTGTCGGCAGCCGACGTTGATTGTTGCACTGCGTAAGGTGGCTATGGACGCCCTCGGAAATGTCAAATTCGCCGGTGAGCCTATTAGGTCGTGGCGACTCATCCCGCAAGGAGATGCAAGGCCATTTCCGGAGTTTGTGCCTGCGGCAATCCGTGAAGATTACGTCGAAGCCTGCCTGATCCGAGACCTCAGCCCAAAGGCGTCTGCGACGCTGGCGCGTCGCGCGCTGCAGGGAATCCTCCGCGACTACTACGGCGTGAAGGTGAAGGGCGGTAAGCTCGTGGACGAGATCGATTCACTGAAAGAGACGATGGATGCGGATCTTTGGGAGGCGATTCATGGCGTGCGAAAGGTCGGGAACATCGGGGCGCACATGGAGGCAGACATAAATCTGATCGTTGAAGTCGACCCTGATGAAGCACAACTGCTAATTGAGCTGGTCGAGACAATGATCGAAGACACCTACGTACAACGCGATGCACGCCAGCGTCGGGTAAAAAGCGTGAAGGAACTTGCAGAAGCGAAAACCCAGGCGCGCAAGGCTCTTCGTGACGGGTCTTCCAACGGGCCGGCAGGTGGGTAGTCGAAACGGACCGGACACAACGTGTATCCACCGGTGTATCCACCCCACCGTAATCCGGGGTGATCCAGACGCAACTACGGCGGCGTTCCGGGCCGATTTCCCCGGGCCAACGCCGCCGTAGGTTCGATTGAGTTACCTGTCCCGGGGTTTTAAGTCCGTAGCGTCTACCCATTCCGCCACCGGGGCGTCTGCCGCAGGGACATAGTAGGCTAGCTCGCGCATGACAGGCGAGCAGCAGATTCCCGCATCCATCGCAGATCAATGGGCCTGGAATGCCGCCGGCCGGTTGATTCCCCGGTCTGTCGATGTCGTCATCATCGGTGGCGGCATCGTCGGCTGTTCGGCGGCGTATTTCCTGGCTCGCCAGGGCGTGGCGGTCGCGCTGTTCGAGAAGGGCCGCATCGCCGGCGAACAATCCGGCCGCAACTGGGGCTGGGTACGGCAGCAGGGACGCTCGCCGGTCGAACTGCCGCTGATGATCGAGAGCATTGGCCATTGGCATCAGCTGCAACGGGAGCTCGGCGAAGACACGGGCTTCAGGCAGGGCGGATCCCTCTATCTGGCAGAAGATGCGGCGCAGCTTTCGGAGTTCTCCGAATGGCTCGTGGTCGCCCGCGCGCACGATCTCGATACGCGGATGCTGTCAGGAAGCGAGCTGGACGGCGTGCTTCAGTCGGGCAGCAAGATCTGGGCCGGCGCGATGTACACGGCAAGCGACGCGCGCGCCGAGCCGGGCCGCGCGACGCCCGCGATTGCGCGCGGCGCGGAGCGAGCCGGCGCCCAGATCTTCAGCCAATGCGCCGTGCGAGGCATCGAGCGGTCCGCCGGCCGTGTCCAGGCCGTGGTCACGGAGCAGGGTACGGTGCGCGCGCCCGCTGTCGTCTGCGCCGGCGGCGCGTGGACGCGAATGTTCTGTCGCTCCCTCGGCATCACGGTGCCGCAGCTGACGGTCCTGGGCACGGTCGCGCGAACCGCGCCCGCGACCCAACTACTCGAGGGCGAAGCCTGGTCGCCGCGTGTCGCGATCCGGCGGCGCATCGATGGCGGCTACACGGTCGCCCATGGCAGTTCGACCGTTCACCGTTTGACGCCCGCCTCGTTCCGGTTCGCGACAAAGTTCCTCCCCGCGCTCCGGCAGGGCCACAAGTCGCTGCGCCTGGGATTCGGCCGCGATTTCTTCGAAGCCCTGGCCGAGCCGGCGCACTGGCCGCTCGATGCGCCCTCCCCGTTCGAAAGCCGGAGAATCCTGGATCCCACGCCGGAAGCGAGCGTGCTTGCCGAGATGCGCGAAGCCCTGCGACAGTGGTTTCCGGAGATCGCCGGCGCGCCTTTCGTTGAATCCTGGGGTGGAATGATCGAGACTTCACCGGACGTGCTGCCGATCATATCGGGCGTCGAGGGGCTCGAGGGTTTCGTCATCGCGACGGGATTCAGCGGCCATGGCTTCGGCATCGGCCCGGGCGCGGGCCGCTTGATCGCCGACATGGTGCGTGGCGGTGCGGATGCGGACGAGGTCGCCAGGTTTCGCCTCGGTCGCTTCTTTGACGGTTCGCCGATTCGACCGGGGCCTGCGTTATGAATAAGGAAAGCGTATCCGTGCAGGCCGGCATGATGTCGCGAGTCGGCTGAGGCGCCGGGAAGGCAGCTTGTCCCAGAAGCACTACGACGTCGTCATCATCGGCGGCGGACACAATGGCCTGACGGCTGCGTTCTACCTCGCGCGAGCGGGTCTCAGGACACTTGTGCTCGAGCGGCGTGAAATTCTCGGCGGCTGCTGCGTCACCGAGGAAATCGATCCCGTCGCGGCCCCGGGCTGTCGCGTGTCGACGGCCTCGTACATGGCGAGCATGTTGCGACCGGAGATCATCCGGGATCTCGAACTCTACCGGCATGGCCTGCGCATGGTTGCCGCCGAACCGACGGTCCAGGCGATGACACCGGATGGCGTCGTGCTGCCCTGGTGGAGCGATCGCGGACGGATGCGCGAATTCCTGCGCGGCTTCGCCCCGGCGGACTGCGAGCGGTTTCTGTCGCTCGGCAACCGGCTCGAAAGCCTGGCCAGGCACCTGGAGCCTCTTTTCATGCAAGCGCCGCCGGACCTGTATCGCGGTGGCATCGGAGGCCTCTGTGAACTCCTGCGCTTCGCATTCCGGTTCCGGCGCCTGCGCGGGCCGCAATTCGCCGATCTGGTCGCGTTCACGAACGGCAGCCTCGGGGAATTCCTCGACCGCTCGCTGGAATCGCCGCACCTGAAGTCGCTGGTACTCGCCAACAGCCTCTACGGGAAGCACGGCGGACCCTACGATGCCGGCACGCTGTTTGGCCTCCTGTTCCACCTGCTGGGCGGCGGGGCCGAAGCGAAGCAGGGATTCGTCGGCCACGTGATGGGCGGCATGGGCGCCATCACCCAGGCGATGGCAACTGCCTGCCGCGCCAGGGGCGTCGAGCTGCGAACGGGTGCAGCGGTGCGGGATATCGTCGTGCGCAACGGTCGCGCGCATGCCGTCGTGCTGGAGGACGGCGCTGAGATCACTGCGAACATCGTGGTCTCGAACGCCGACCCCAAGCGAACCTTCCTGGGGCTCGTACCAGTTGGCGAACTCGACCCTGAGTTTCTTGCCGCGGTTCGCGGAATCAAGATGGACGGACCCTGCGCGAAGCTCAACCTGGTGCTCGCGGAGGAACCGCGGCTCAACGGTAGCGACCCGGCCGCTGACGCACTGCAACGCGCGCAATTCACCCTGGTGCCCTGGCTCGCTGGCGCGCAACACTGTTATGACCAGGCCCGGCAGGGAAAGATTGCGGAGCAGCTCTGGATCGACTGCCTGGCGCCGTCCCTCGTCGACCCCTCGCTGGCAACGCCGGGAAGGCACGTGATGACCTGCTTCGTGCAGTACCTGCCATTTCGTTTCGACGATTCAAGCTGGCGCGTGGAGCGCGATCGCCTGCACCGACAGCTTCTGCGCCAGATCGGGGCGGCGGTGCCCGCCGTCAGCCAGTCGCTGGTCGCGAGCCGCCTGTACACGCCGCTCGATCTCGAATCTGTCTTCGGGATCACCGAGGGCAATATCTTCCACGGCGACCTGCGCCTGGACCAGCTCTTTTTCATGCGCCCCGTCCCGGCGTATGCACGCTATGCGACGCCACTGCGCGCGCTGTACCTCTGCGGCGCCGGTACTCACCCGGGTGGCGGCGTGACGGGCGCACCAGGCTACAACGCGGCGCAGCGGATCCTCGGCGATTTGCGGCGCGATCGCGATCTGCGAAAGCCGGCGGCGGCCTGAGGCAGTCATGATCAGCCAGCGCTTCATGCCGGTGCGCTATCGCATTCTCGCGGTGCTGATTGCGCTCAGTTTCGTCAATTACCTGCTGCGGAACAATTTCTCGATCGCGATCCCGAGCATCCGGCAGGAATTTGGCTTCAGCAGTGCGGAAATCGGCTGGATCCTCGGCAGCTTCAATGTCAGCTATGCGCTGTTCCAGATTCCGGGTGGCATCTTCGGCGAAGTCTTCGGACCGCGCCGCGCGCTGGCGACCATCGCCGTCACCTGGGGCGTACTGACGCTGCTGACTGGTTTTGCGCCGTCATTGCTGGCCGCTTCGGCTACGGGTGCGATGGTTGCGCTGATCATCGTGCGATTCCTGATGGGAATTGCGAATGCGCCGATTTACCCCATCATGGTCGGGTCGATTGCGCGATGGTTCCCGGCTGGCGGCTGGGCACTGCCGAATGCCCTGACGAGCGCCGGGTTGACGCTCGGCCAGGCGGCGCTTGGGCCAATCGTGACGCTTTTGATCGTCCGCTTTGGCTGGCGCGAATCCTTTTACCTGCTCGCGCCGTTCGGATTCCTGGTGGGCGCCTGGTGGTACTGGTATGGCCGCGACCGGCCGGCCGGCCACCGCGCCATCACACAGGGCGAGATCGATTTCATCGATCGCGGCCGCGATCCTGCATTCACCGAGGCGCACAAGGCCGGCAGCTGGCGCGAGGTGCTCGCGCGGCGGGATGTCCTGTTGCTGACAGCCAGTTATTTCTGCATGAACGTCGTGTTCTACATGTTCGCCCAGTGGTTGTTCACCTACCTGGTTGAAGAGCGCGGATTCTCCTTGCTGGAAAGCGGGTTCCTGTACGTACTGCCATTCGCGACGGGTGCTGTACTCGCCTGTGTCGGCGGTTTCAGTTGTGACCTCCTGTGCCGGCGGATCGGAGCACAGTGGGGGTGCCGGATCCCTGCAATGACTGGCCTGATTCTCGTCGCATTGTTCCTCTACCTGGGCCTGCATGCGCCGAACCCCTACATCGCCGTCGGGCTGCTCTCGCTGTGCTTCGGTTTCAATCAATTCACGGAGGGCGCATTCGGCGCTGCCGCAAGCTACACGGGTGGCCCTCACGCGGCCACGGCTTATGGGGTCGTGAACACCGGCGGAAACGCCGCCGGATTCCTGGCGCCGGCAATTGGCATCATGATCGATCAGTTCGGCTGGATACCGGCACTCGTCAGCGGCTCGGTCTTTGCCATCATCGGCGCCGCGCTGTGGCTGCTGATCGACGTCGAGCGCCGACAGCGTCGTCCGCAGTCATCGGGTCCCGGGGCAGCGGATTAACTCGAAAACCCCAGCAGCCATTCCGCGATCGCGCGCCACTGCGGCGTGTGCGAGAACGGAATGCGGCCGAGCTGCACGACGAGCAACAACCCGCCGCCGATAAGGTAGACGGGGTGCGGCCGTCCGCGCCTGCGCCAGTCCTGGATCATCGCAACAGCGATCAGGAGATCCGTCGCGATCGCCGGCACGACGGTGAACTCGACAGGCGGTGGTCCTGCCGCTGCCGTGGGGCTCAACACCATGCGGACGATCCGAGCCATCGCAGCCATCAGGATGACCACGGTTGCGAGGACCATGAGCCGCTTGTGGACTTCGGAGCGCCGGACATTCGCGACCGCGACCGCAATCGTGCAGGCGAAAAACACGATGGTGGTCATCGGCACGATCGAGAACGCGATGGCAGGTTCCGCGTAGCCGGCTTCGATGAGATTCGCGAGCGAATGACTCGCGGTCGCCAGGCCGACAAACAGCATTGCGGTTGCCAGCGAGATGCCAAGCAGCCCGAGCGCCCGGTGGTTCACGGTACGACCGCTCGCGACGAGCGTCGTCTGCAGGATGAAGAACAGTGTCCAGGCTGTGAAAAGGAGTCCGTGCAGATGGACGATCGGCGCTTCGTCAAGCGTGCCCTTGACGATCGGCGCCCAGTAAGTGGGCGTGAATCCAATGAAAGCGATCACGGCGCAGGTGACCGCCATGCCGACGTAGAAAAAACGAGACTGCGACCGAACCGCATCGGTGGTCGTGGAAACCATGAGCACCCTCCCGGAAAGCGGTTTCAGATCTCGTGGAGGCTAGGGTCGGAATCGAAGGCTGCTCGAAGTAACTGATTCTGCGCAACTTCGCGCGACTGGTCTTCCAGTTACCCCATCACGTACCCCACCCTGCCGCAAGTAGCGTCGGCTACCAATCCGGCATGCTGCGGCGAACACTTGGAGTACAGGTGCCCGAACCTGGCCAGGCATTCTGACCTGCGCCGATCATGCGTTTGTGCGCGGCCGAGTTCAATGTCCGAGTGCCGAATTGCAATTGCGCGTGTCAGCTCTGACCCTGCGCGCCTTCATCAAGTCCAAGGGCCCGCGAATGCACAAGGGCGCACTTAGCGATCGGCATGTGGTCAGTCCGCTTCGGTTGCCTCGAATCGATTGGTCAACTGATTCTTGCGAACGCGGTCCGCGGGAAAGATGCGACCATTCGCTGCAACGTAGACGCCCGGAGGCATCACCTGGACCGCCGCGACGGCCATCCCCAGATTGAATGGCGCGTCACTGTCGGCAAACCGGCCGGGTTGAAGTGCGCCCGTTAACAGGACAATCTTGCCTCGCAGCCCACCGAGTGCGCGTGCTGTTTGTACCATTGTATCCGTTCCATGGGTCACGATGACCCGCGCGGCCGTGCATCCCGAAATAGCTTCACGAACGGTAGCCCGGTCAGCATCTGTCATCTCCAGGCTGTCTTTTCGCAACAGCTCAACGACCGGAATTTCATTTGCCACCCGCGCGCGGGCCAGGATCTCGTTCACCATCGGCGCACCGACTTCGTAGCCTCCTTTAGCATCAAAATAGAGCTTGTCGATCGTGCCGCCGGTCGTAAAGATTGCGATGTTCATCGTATCGAATACGTCCTCAATATGGCCCCTTGGGATGCATTGCCGCGACGGAACTGGAGCAAGAGTCGCCCAGTTTACAGCTCGCGTATTAGTTCTCTGCCAATGATCATGCGTTGCACGTCCGAGGTCCCCTCATATATTTGGCACGCCCGAACATCGCGATAGATCTTTTCCAGCGGGAAGTCCCTGACGTAGCCATATCCGCCCAATATCTGAAGCGCCGCGGACGCAACCTTCTCAGCGATCTCCGACGCATAGAGTTTCGCAATGCAGGCCTCTTTGATGCACCGCTGCTTGGCATCCTTTCGCGCGGCGGCCCATAGCACGAGATTGTGGGCCGCGGCGAGTTGTGTGGCCATGTCGGAGAGACGGAAGAGTACTGCCTGATGATCGACGAGCTTTTTTCCGAACGACTCTCTCTCAAGGGCATACCGAAGTGCGTATTGGAGAGCGGCACCTGCCATCCCGACGCTCTGGGCAGCGATGCCGATCCGCCCGGTCTCTAGATTTGCCAAGGCAATCCGATATCCATCGCCCTCGGCTCCGATCCGCATCGATTCGTCGACGAAAACGTCGTCGTAGGTCAACTGAGCAGTGTCCGACGCTTGCTGCCCGAGTTTGTCTTCGACTCGAGATACGGCAAATCCATCTAAGCCGGATTTGACGAGGAATGCGCTGATCCCCCGATGACCGGCGCTGGCGTTGGTGACCGCGAACGTGATTGCCACCTTCGCTGTTCGGCCAGACGTTATGAACTGCTTGACCCCATTCAGCCGGTAGCCACCGCTGACTGGCGTGGCCTTCGTGCGGAGATTTGCCGCGTCCGATCCTGCCTGCGGTTCCGTAAGGGCAAACGCGCCAATGAACTCCCCTCTGGCCAGCGGTCTGAGGAACTGTGACCGTTGCTCGTCGGATCCGTTAGCAACGAGGATGGCGCAGACGGGGGCATTATTGACGCTCATGAGCGTCGATAGCGCGCCGTCTGCGGCGGCAATCTCCATCAGCGCCAGTGCATACGACACATAGTCAAGACCGGCACCGCCAAGCGCCTCCGGAACGGTCATTCCGAGGAACCCCAGGGAACCCATGTCCCGTAGCACGTTCTCCGGAATGGCTCCTTTCCGCTCCCAATCTCGGGCGACAGGCGCCACGCTCTTGCGCGCAAAGTTCCGAGCAGTGTCTCGGACCAATTCCTGTGTTTCAGTCAATAGCATTGGCGGCTCTCGAAAGTGGCTGCGTGACTTCGTTTGCACCGCCTACGGCGAGACCGCGGACCCCACATGGAATGGCGAGCGCCGAGGCGGTGACGACATCGGAATGCCGGCAGGCATCACTCCGAGTTCCATGCACGCTGTCGCGCCCAACTACGACTATGGCTATTGCGGAAACGTTTGCGCCGTTGCCAAGGGCCCGATCTTCGTAGCTGTCGAACCTGATAGGCGGACCCAAAGCATTGACGGTGACGCCAATTGCGTATGGGCAAGCTCCGCGTGCTCCTAAATAATCGCACTGAATAGCTTCGGCGCTTCATTCTGTTCAGCACTAAATATCGCCTTGAGAGCAAATGTCGGGCTACCGTTTGCTGATGACGGGTGCGGCCGTCGCGGCGCGGTCACGCATCCATCGGCTGGTGTGGCGGGCATGGGAGAACCAGTAGACGGAGCCCACTGCGCCCCAGGCGAGGAGGATCGCGTAAGGACGCCAATCCGCACCCAGCCCGGCGAGAATGATCCCAATTGCGCAGGCCATGCCGACCAGCGACCACGCCCTGACCGAATGTCGGGTCATCGGAATCGTCGCCGCTGCGTGCAGCGCGGGATGCCGATCGACCAAGCGCAGCGCCGACCAGCAGTTGCTGAAGTACTTCAGCATCGTCGGAATGTTGGCGGCGAGGAACAGGAAGATCAAATCGTCTGGGAGCAGCAGTGCGAGCAGGCCGAGAATGAACACGACCGTCGTCGCGACGTATGGCGTGCCCCATCGTGGGTGAATGCGCCCGAGTGAGGCTGGCAGCGCACCATCACGCCCCATTGCGAACAGGAATCGGGAGAAGATCAGGATCGTCGCGTTCATTGCAGCGCCGATTGACGCGAGTGCCGTGATCAGGAGCAAGGGCAACATCCACGCACCTAAGAAGCTGCTCCCGGCTTGCTGCAGCGGCGCGTGGCTCGAGCCAACCGCGGCGGGCCCGAGCACGCCGATCGTGACAAATGAGGTCCCGAAGTACACCAGCATGCCAATGCCGGTCGCGATCGCAAGTCCCTTTCCGATCACCGCACGACTGTTGCGAATCTCCTCACCGACCTCTGCGGCGCTCTCGATACCGGTATAGAGGCCAACCAGCAACGGCACGGCAGCCAGGATTGCCCATCCGCCGTGAGGCAGGAACGGGAAAAACCTGCCCGACTCGACGTGCGACAGCCCGACGATGACGAACGTGCCGAGAACGACGATTTTGAGCAGGACCAACGCGCGCGTCACCTTCCCGACGGTGCTGATGCCGACGAGGTTGATGACGTAGAAGACCGCAAGCACCAGCACCATCGTCGGACCCGCGGGAACCGCCACGACGCTCGAAAGGTAGCCGACGAACACGACCGCCATCAGCTGCAGGGAGCCCGCGTTGCCAACGATCCTCAGCCACGTGGCGATCAAGCCCAGGTAGGGATGCACGAAGAACGCCGGCCAGTCGTAGGACGAGCCGGAGCGTGGGATTGCCGACCCGATAAATGCATAGACGACCACGAAGACGATCATCGGAACGGCCGCGATCGCGAGCGCTGCCAGCATTCCCGGTCCACTCACGGCGGTCGCGGGTGCGACAACCGAGAAAATCGACATGCCGATCGCCGCACTTACGCCGAGCGCGATGACATCCCAGCTTCCCATTCCCTCTTTCAGCCTCGCGACGGGGCTTCCGGACGCGGGACTGTGATCTGTCAAGGCGAACCGCTCCGGATGAATGCGCGAAGATCTTCCGCCAGCTGCGCCAGACTTGGTTTGCTCACGAAGATCATATGCCCGGACGGATACGTCCGCATGGTGATACGATCCAGCGGCAGGCCGCTGTGCGTCGCCGTCCGTTCCATCGACATGAATGCCGCCAGCAGGTCGTAATACCCCGAACCCATGAACAGGCGCATCCCCGTGTTGGCACGCATTGCGGTTGCCACGAACGGCGCGACGTTATGGTACGTCTGCTGGTGGTTCAAGCCGTCCGGCAACGTGTAGTCCCATTTTGCATTCGCGAGCAGCACGTACGGGGAATCCGAAACCACCCGAAGCTCGCTGCGCAGGTAATCGCTGCCGGCTGCAGTGAATGCCTCGTAGAGACCGGGCGGATCGCTGACGCCGCCTTGCTCGAACACCGTTTCAGTGGCCGGCACCGTGTAGCGCGTGTCCGAACGAATCAGGATCTTGCCGTCGTCCTTGCATAGCTCGCGCAGAAACTGAGCCGTCCCGATCCTCAGGTTTTCGCGCTCGATCAACGCGGCGGGCAGCCCCATGAACGCAGCGGCTCGAGCTGCCACGCGCTTTCGCTCATCGCTCGAGATCGAACTCCCAAGGAAGAGTGCGCGGGCATACTCGCCGCGCGCGAATTCGCGCGCGTCCTCGAGGAACGCGTCCAGCGTGCGGTCCGAGCGATCGATCTTGCCGTGGTACCACGCCGTAACCGCGTATGTAGGCAGGTAGATGACGAACGGCGTGTCGTTGCCGGGCGTCTGCTGAGTCTCGGTCGTATCGAGGTCCTGGCCGAGCAGAATGAGACCGTTAAAGGTAATCTTGCCGGGCTTGCCACCTTGCAGATTTCGAATTACGACGGCAGCCCGGACGCTCCCGTAACTCTCGCCGAGCAGGTACTTCGGGGAATTCTCGCGTCGGTTGGTCGCGAGCCAGATCCGGATGAACTCGGATACCGAATCCGCGTCGGCGGTAAGGGTCCAAAAGTCATCGTCCTTCGAGGGGCCGACCGCATGGCTGAACCCGGTACCGACCGGATCAATGAACACGAGATCCGCCACGTCGAGCAGCGACGACGGGTTGTCCTTGAGCCCGTATGGTGCAACCCCCGCGCCTACCCCCTCCTCCGGAACATCGATGCGACGAGGTCCAAACGCTCCCATGTGGAGCCAGATAGCTGCCGAACCCGGTCCGCCATTGAACAGGAACATCACCGGACGCCCCAACGCAGTGTCAATACCGTCTTTGGTGTATGCCACCGAGAAGATTCGGGCTCCTCCCCGTCCGTCCGGACCGGACACAGCGAGCCATTGAGCAGTCGCCGTGTAGTGAACGGGGACGCCTCCGAAGACGCCCGTGTGCCGGGTTACGGCCGGCATCGGCGCCGTCGGCGCCGGATCGCTGCCCTCGCTCGCTTGGGCCGCGACGCATCCAAGGGCGAGCAGTAGTGTGCTGACCCAGATCCTGATACTTACTGGGAAGCGTTGTGGCTCCTGCCAGCGCGCCATGATTGTCCCTTCCGGATTGCGGCCGCTCCAAGAAAACCCGAGCTTCGGCCCCCTGCCCGCACGGCACCAGCGCTATGGGGCGACGACAGTGTTGCAGAAACTCGAACACTACGAAATCATTGGTCGCGACAGTGACCGGCCGGTCTGCGCGGGAGCTAACAATGTTCTTACGATCACTACGGGTCTTTCACGAGGCCGTGCGCCTGGAGTCGATTCGCAAGGCGAGTGACTACCTGCGGATTGCGCCGTCATCGGCGAGCCGACAGATCGCACTCCTCGAGCACCAGATCGGCACGAGTCTGCTGGATCGATCGGCATCCGGGGTTGCCGTCACGCACGCGGGCGCGCTCGTGGTTGAATTCGCGCGCACGGTCCTGCTCGACTATGACAGCCTTCGGATCGATCTTGACGACTACAAAGGAGGTCGCAGGGCGCAGATTAAGATCGCGGCGGTCGAAGGCGTCATGGGGTCGGGGCCGCTCGCCGTCATCACGAGCTTCCGCAGGGATTTCGAGCACGTCAGCTTCACGCTGAACATGCTGCCGGCGCCGGCGGTCGTCGAGGCCGTGCGGCAGGGAAGCGCGGATATCGGCCTGACTTTTTCCCCGCAGCCAGATCCCGACCTCGAGACGATCCTTCTGTTCCACGAGCCCCTGTTTCTCGTGACACTTGACACGGGCGACCCGGAGCCGGTCACCTCGGTGTCGTTACGGGACCTCACCACGATAGGCTTGGCGCTACCGGCACCGGACTTCAGGATCACGCGGCTCCTCGACGCGGCATGCCGGGCACAAGGGGTCAAGCTCGTGCCGGTGCTGTCGAGTAATTCGTTTGAGGCGTTGCGCCAGTTTGTCGTCACCGGCGGCGGCGGCGCCGTGCTGCCCGGCAGGATGCTCGACAGGCAGCGCACTCCGACGCTGCGCTTTACGCTGATCAGCGACAAATATCTCGAGCGCACGAGCATTGAGATGATGATGCTGCCCAAGCGGCGACAGTCCCGGATCCTGCGGCTCTTCAGGGATCGACTGATTCGCTCGCTGCGCGTCACCTGAATTGGATGACCCAGAGGCGGCGAGCAGCAGGGCGCGCACGACAAGCGCTACTTCGCAAGGATCTCCGCGAGAACGCGCAGTGCCCGCCGGATATCCTCGCGATTATTGAAAAAATGCGGCGCAAAGCGAATGCCGCCCACTCTGACCATGGCCGCGACGGATTGCTGTTCCAGGGACTTCACGAGCTTGAACGGATCGTGGCCTGGGAATATCGCCGTGACGATACTGGCGCTTGCGTTGTGCTCGAGCGGAGTCAGAACCTCTGCCCCCAGGGCGGTCAAGCCCTCGGACAACTGGCTGCAAAGTGTTTGCGCGTGTTTGAGCACGCGCTCGATGCCGAGATCGAGGACGTAGTTCAGCGAATCGCGAAATGCCACGCGAAGCATCTGCGTGGAACTGCCAAACTCAAGGCGGCGGGCACCTTGCGGGAATTGGTAGGCATCGGCCCGCACGAGGTTCCCCAGATCAATTCCCGCTGTTCGTGATCCGACCATCACCGGCTGGAGCTCTTCCGTCAGTGCGGGGCTCAAGTAACACGCACCTGTTCCCGAATAGCTGCACAGCCACTTGAACGATCCGGTGGCCAGCACGTCCACGCCGGTCTCCGGGCAGTCGAGCGGTACCACTCCGGCACTGTGCGTCGCGTCGATGACCAGCAGCGCACCGTGCGCGTGAGCGAGGGACGCCAGCGCCTTGAGCTCGAGGCGATAGCCGGTCGTCCATTGCACGTGACTGACGCTGATCACGGATGTGCGCTCGTCAACGAGGCTCACAATGTGCTCAAGCGACAGGCTGCCCGGGTCATCGGTCACCCGTACGAACCGAACGTCGGCGCCCGTCTCTGTTGCCACGCGCAGCCACGGATAGCTCACGGATGGGTGGTCGATGTCGATCGTGACGACATTTTCGTGCGCCTTCGGGCGTCGCCACCACGCAATCTGGCTGATGACCTCGGAGACGCTATTGATGATCGCAATCGAGTCGGACGGGGCCGCAAAGAGCTTCGCTGCCGCCGCGCGCGGTTCTTCCATGATCTCGGCATAGCGCGAGAAAAACGCCAGCGTGCCTCGGGTGCCGAGTTCCTCCGCGAGGGCCGTCAACCGGCGCTGCACCGGCAGTGGCACCAGACCCATCCCCGCGGAATTGAGATATGTCATCGCTTCCGTAAACGGGAAATCGCCTCGAGGCGCCAGCGATGATTCGTTGTCCACGTCCGGTATCGGCATGACGTCGTTTAGCCTCGGTGCGCTTGAGTTGGCGGCGTCCGGGCCGCTGGTCGCATTCTATTTCGCCGGGTGCACATCGGCACGGATCACGACACCGCCCTTCATCACAAAGTCGATCCCGCGCAAGACGCTGATGTCCGCAAGCGGGTCGGCTCGAACCGCGACGATGTCCGCGGCAAATCCGGGCTTGATCTGCCCGAGGTCTGCGCTATGCCCGACAATTGCCGCGTTGTTGACGGTGGCCGCCTTGATAGCCTCTGCAGGCGGGACACCGTTCGCGACGAAGATCTCGAGTTCCCGGACGGTGTTCAGCGGGTCGGAGCCCGCGGTGCCATCCGTGCCGACGCCGAGGGCGATGCCAGCCCGGTACGCCCGGCCACAAGTCTGCAGCTGGTCGGCGGCAGTGCGCTCGATGCGCTGCCAGTCTTCCGGCGTGTTCCGGGCACGGATCCGCGGATCGGCGGTCATCAATTCCCCGACGAACGAGGTTGGAACCAGGTACGCCTTGTGTTCCTTGAAAAGCCGTGCCGACGTGTCATCAAAATACGTTCCATGCTCAACCGTGAACGCGCCCAGCCTGAGCGCCTGGTTGATGCTCGCGGTGCTGTGAGCATGGACCGCGACGGATCGACCGAGCTGGCCGGCAGCGTCTACGACCGCCTGAAGCTCGTCGTCGAACGAGGTCGTCGGTGCATCCTTTTCGCCCCAAGGCTCGCTCGCCGAGCCGGATCCGGTGAACTTGATCAGGTCTGCCAGATGGCCGTCACCGATATTCTCGCGGACTGCGCGTCGGCAGCTTTCGACGCCGTCGCAGCCACCCATCGGCAAGCGTTCGACGAGATCGAGAACGCGACGACTTTCCGCGCCGTGTCCTTCGGTCCTAGAGATGATGCGACCGGCAGCAAAGATGCGCGGACCTTCAATGCGGCCGGCGGCAATTGCATCGCGCAGCTGGAACGTGATCGCGTTGCTGTTGTCGCCGACGTCGCGAACGGTCGTGATCCCGACGCGCAGCAGCCGGCGCGCGTAATCCGCCGCCTGCAGGGTCAAATCGGAAATCCGCGCCGCCGGCGATGAGCTGCTGCGGTTGCTGACGTGCTCCGGCGACGCCAGATGGAGGTGAACGTCGGAGAGGCCCGGCATCGCGAATTCCGCCGACAAGTCGATCAGCTGGGCCTGGGGGCCGAAGGCCTCCACCGGTACGAACCCGTCGCGGACCTCCGAAACGCGGGAGTCGATCACGACGACCGTTTGCCGTTGCCGCGGCGGTTCGCCGGGCGAAGCGAGGAGCGTGCCCACGTGCAGCACGAGAACGTCCGGCGACTGATCGCTCTCCGCAGCGACTGCACTCGCGGCTGCAGCGACAAGGACGCACGCTGCCAGCGACCGCGCCCAGTGACTCACAGAAAACGCAACTCCGTCGAACGATTGGCGAGCACGGCGAGGACGCTGTATCCGGTGATCTCCGAGGTCTTCGGGTTGTCCTGACCTCCTTCGCTCTCCATGATGACTTCGAGGCGTCCGCGCCGCGACGCCGCGTCGATTCGGCCTATGTTGCTGCGCACAAACGGGTCCGCCACCAGCCGTACCCGAGTCCGGTCGAGTCCGATCCCCGCGAAGGCGACGGCGGCCGCGAGATTCGCGTTCTTGGGAAACGTCAGCGCGATTTCCCGGGCGGATCCGGCCAGGAATTCGAACGGCTCGGCGAGCGTGTCGAGATCGCAGTAATTCTCGGCGATCGTCCCACGCCATGCAATCGGTGGCTTCGTGGACGTGTATGTGACTTCGGTCAGCCCTGCCTGTCGCAGCGAAAGAAGACCGTCAAAGCCCGCAAGCGCCCCCGGCGGGATGACGATCTGGGCTCCGCCGCGGCGCGCGGCCGCCTGCAACGCTTCGTAAACGTCGTGTTGAGCGAGCGCGCCGGTCGACAGAATGCAGAAATCACAACCCCGCTCGAGCACCGCGGTTCCGCCCTCGATCACCGCGGAGTGTCCCGCCGCCTCGACGACCAGGTCGGGCTCGGTCTCAAGCAGCTCCTCGAGCGAGGTCGTCACGAGCGTGCCCGGCGGTGCGCCCCGGGTTGAGTCCGCGCGCTGCCGCTCGCGCACGCAGATGGCGGTCAAGGTGACGCCGGGGGGCGATTCCTCCACCAACGTGTCCACGATCGAGCGACCGATCGTGCCGTAGCCGATCAAACCAATACGTGTCACCTCGCCAGCCCTCGTCGTGCAGAACAATGCAGCGTCTGCGGGCCCCGATGCTTGCACGGCATTCAGAGATACCATAGTGCGAACGGTGGACCGCCGCGTGCGAAAATCCGCAACGCCGAGGCACGCTGGCCGTGTCGACGCGTCGCACCGGCGAGCAGCCATGCGAACCACGCAACACCGTGTTCACCGCAATATAGACCGGGTCCGCGGCATTGGGGCTACCATGGAAATGCCGCCGGCTGACGGTGGGATGGGCCTAACGTGAAGGCAGCGTGACGATCAACCAGGCAATCCGCTCGATCGCGGCCACGCTGCTGCTAATTTCGTCGCTCGGACGAGCGGCCGCTATCCTGGCGGAAACGGCGGAGGAACGCCTTGGCCCGGCGCACGACGCGACAACGCACCACGTCGCGGTCATCAATGGACAGCGGATCGCCTATACGGCGACCGTCAGTGATCTGCAGATCCCAAACGACGCGGGGATCGTGGACGCACAATTCACAAGCATCGCGTACACGCGTGAACCCACCGTCGACCCCACCTCCCGTCCCGTCACATTCGTGTTCAATGGCGGCCCCGGGTCCGCCTCGACGCTGGTCCACCTCGGGGCATTCGGGCCCCGGCGCCTGTTGCTGCCCGACGGCGCGCAGGCGGCAGGCGTCGGGCCGGTTGCCTTGACTGACAATGTGCACAGCCTGCTCGACGTGACGGACATCGTGTTCATCGACCCGGTCGGCACGGGATTCAGCCACGCGCTCGGCGCCGCAAAGGACTCCGATTTCTGGGGTGTAACCGCCGACGCGCGCTCGGTGGGTGCCTTCATTCGCACCTGGACTACCTCGCGCAGCCGTTGGAATTCTCCGAAATACATAGCCGGTGAGAGCTACGGGGCGCTCCGGGCCATCAAGGTGGCACGCTACCTGGAGTCTTCTCGGACGCCGCTCTTTTTTGATGGATTTGTACTGATCTCCGGACCGCTCGACTACGTTTCGTTCGTCACCGCGCTCGGCGATGACAAGGGGTTCCCGCTGCTGGTCCCGACGATGGCCGCTGCCGCCTGGTACCACGGACGGATCGACAAGACCGGACGCACGTTCGAGGCATTCATCGATGAAGCGCGGCAGTTCGCGAAGGGCCCCTACTCCGCTGCACTCTACGAGGGCACCGCGCTTTCCGCTGACCAACGAGCCGCGGTCGCGGCCCGCTTGCAGGACTTCACGGGCATCTCGGCCGCGGTCTTTCTCGCCAACAACCTGAGGATGCGCGCGAGCGTAGTGGCCACGGAATTGCTGCGCGCGGACGGTCGTCGCGTCGGCCGCCTGGACGACCGGTTCTCGGGTCCCGCCTCCATGCAGGGCGACCCGTCGGCGGCGGCGCTTCACAATCGATTCGATCCCGGCATGGCGGTGTACCTTCGCTCCGAACTGGGTGTGACAGCGAGCGATGAGTATCGTCAACGCATAGACGGAGACTGGAAGTGGGACATCGACGCGTCGTCCGTTGACGATGTACCGGGCGTTTATCTCAATGGCAGCCCCGTCCTGTCAGGCTACCTGCAGCGGAACGCGAACTCGCGCGTGTTTTTTGCGACCGGATACTACGACCTGATCATTCCGTTCATGTCGCTGGAATACACCGCCGCACACGTGCTGGACGAGCCGCGCCGCGTCGTTCTCGAGCACTACGGCGCCGGCCACATGATGTACGTCGACGAAGCAAGCCACGCAAAACTGGCGAGCGATCTGCGTCGTTTCATCAGCCGTACGCCCCCATGAGGCATGCGCACTGAGCTCCACCGAACGGTATTCATCCCGACCACCGAGGAACCGCATGATTCGAAGCTGCGTTGCGGGATTCATCGTCACTCTTGCGCTCTCGGTTGCTGCCGGCCGCGTTGAAGCGGCTTCTTCATCGTATGTAGTCTCGGCGCGAGATGCAGTCATCGGCGCGATGACTGTCACGGGCGACGGCCTCGATCGACAGATTGTCTACGGCTTCTCGACGAATGGTCGGGGGCCGCAGCAGAGCACGGTCCTCCGTCTTGACGCCGAGGGAAAGCCCGAGCTTCTATCAGTGACCGGCGTCGACGTATTGCAAGTACGCGTCACCGAGACCCTGGAATCTGACAGCCGCAGTCTCCGGTGGCACACCGATGTCGATTCGGGTGAAGGTCCAGCGGGAGCGTTCTACCTCCCCTTTCACGACAGTCCGGAGATCTACGCGCTGCTCGCCCGTGTGCTTCTGCGGACCCCGGGCCGCACGCTTCCGCTTCTTCCCACCGGCCAGGCGGTCGTGACGGCCTCGCTCGAGCGGACCGTTCGACGCGGTGCAGAGTCTCTCGTTGTTCGGCTCGTATTCATCGACGGCGTCGCCTTTGCGCCGCAGCCCGTCTGGCTTACGAGCGACGACCGGTTGTTCGCAATGGTGACGGAGAGCGGTATCTCGACCGTGGCGAAAGGCTGGGAGTCCGTCCGGCACGAGCTCGCGGTTGCTCAACAAGAGGCCCTCGACGCCCGCGATGTTGAACAGGCACGCCGTTTCGCGCCAACGCCCACGGACCCGATCCTGATCTCCCACGCGCGGCTGTTCGACGCCGAGACCCGGACGATGCGCCCCGGGACCAGCGTGCTGATCGATGGGAACCGGATCGCGGCAGTGGGCCCGGACGGTTCCGTGATCGCTCCGCCAAACGCGCGTCAGATCGACGCATGGGGCGGAACCGTGCTTCCGGGTCTCTGGGACATGCACGTCCACCTGCAGTCGAACACCGACGGGATGCTCCACATCGCGAACGGCATCACGAGCGCGCGGGATATGGGCAACGACGTTGCCGCCGTGACCGGCTGGCGGCGCCGCTTTGCCTCTGGTGAGCTCGTTGGCCCGCGACTCATGCTGGCTGGCTTGATTGATGGCACGGGACCCACCGCTTCAACGGGCGGCGTGCAGGTCGATTCTTCGGAAGGCGCGAGCCGCGCAATCACGATGTTCGCAGACTGCGGCTACGACGAAATCAAGCTCTATAGCTCGTTCCCGGTGTCCCTGGTGCCGCAGGCAATCGCACAGGCCCGCTCGCGTGGCCTGCGCGTCGGTGGGCACGTACCGGCTGGCCTGCGAATGGCCGACGTGGTGCGGTTGGGGTTCACGGACGTCAGCCACCTCAATTTTCTGCTCCTCAACTTCCTGGGCGACGACGTCCAGTCAAAGACCAACACGCTCGCCCGGATGACTGTGCCGGCCGAGCAGGCAGGTTCGATCGACATCGCGTCCCAACCCGTTCGGGACCTGATCGCGGACATGCGCAGCCGCGGCGTCATCTTCGACGTCACGGCGGTAGTCCTCGAGCACTTGTTTACCGGGGCGCCAGGAACGATGTCCCGGGCCATTGCCCCTTACGGCGAACGCCTGCCGCCGACGGTCCTGCGCAATGGGTTGGCAGGCGGCCTGGCGAGCGGCGACGCACAACGCGCAACTTATACAACGTCGTTCCGCCGCGCGCTCGAGCTCCTGAAGGCCGTGCACGACGGCGGCGTACAGATTGTCCCGGGCACGGACGGACTGGCCGGAATCCTGCTGCCGCGGGAACTCGAGCTGTACGTGCAGGCGGGCATACCGCCGCTCGACGTTCTGCAGATTGCAACGCTCGGTCCTGCGCGGATGATGAAACGCGACGCCGATCTCGGCTCCGTCGCGCCAGGGAAATTGGCCGATTTGATCGTCGTCGATGGTGATCCCTCGATCGACATGTCCCGACTTCGTGCGCTGCGCTGGGTCATCAAAGACGGCCGCGTCATTGACCTCGCGGCGCTCGATACGGCGCTCGGCATCGCGCCGGCACGGATCCCGGCACGTGTTGCAGTTTCTGCACCTCTGTGACCGCAACTCCGGTATTGAAGGCTCGCGGCACCGCGTGCCTAGATTGGGGCAAGCCGGCCGCAACCCAGAGCCAGCCGCATTGACTGAGGTCCACCTCACGTGAAGGCGAATCAAATGAAACACGATTCCAAGACCCGGCACGTCCTCGCATGCGCATCCTTCTGCCTCGGCGGCGTCAGTTCGGCGTTCGCGCAATCCGCCCCGAGCAGTTCGGCCCCTGCGCCCACTGTTGGCGTGCTCGAGGAGGTCGTGGTCACGGCGCTGCGTCGGAGGCAGACTCTAGTAGAAGTCCCGGCATCAGTGGTTGCGATCACTGGGCAAGATCTGCATGAGATGGGAGCCCGGAGCTACGACGATTACCTCCGTGCGATACCCAACGTCGCGTTCACTGAGACGGGTTTTCGCCGATCAGACTTTGTCATTCGAGGTGTGACCGCTGGTGCGTCGCAGCTCGATGGAACAACGGGCATTTATGTCGACGAAGCGCCCGTTTCGGAGCCGCTCGTCTCGACCGTCGATTTCAATCTCTTCGACATTGATCGGGTCGAGGTTCTTCGTGGACCTCAAGGCACGCTCTATGGCGCCAGCTCAATGGGTGGCACGATCCGCTTCATTCAGAACAGGCCTGATGCAGGCGCGTTTGACGCGTTGGTGGACACGACGGCTTCGTCGACGGTGGACGGGGGCACCAACTACTCGGCAAACGCCATGGTGAACGTACCGATCTCTGATCGCTTCGCCATGCGTGGTTCTGTCGGCTACAGAGATGATAGTGGGTTTATCGACGACCCGGTTCGGGGCGTCAAAAACCTCAACGGTTCGACGCAGAGTACGGGAAGGCTGGTGGCGAGAGTGCTGGCATCGGACACCGTTTCCATTGATTTTGGCGTGCTGTATCAGGGCGACGAATACGACGGGCAAAATTCGTATTTCGAATCCCTTGGGCCATTCGATCAGGTCCACAAAGCGCAAGAGTATGCTGAGCGAGATACTTATTTGTATTCGCTGACGGTGAACGCAGACTTCGGCTGGGCTAACCTGGTTAGCGCGACGAACTACTTCGATAAGACCCAGCTATTCACGGCGGACACCACTAACAACTTCCGCGCATTCGCTGAAGCAATAATCGGCGGGCCATTAGATCCGACAGCCGCGCTTCTGCTGGCTACACAGGTTCAACAGCTTGGCTTTACGCAAGAAGTGAGGCTGGCCTCTGAGGGTGAGGGGCGCTTCAACTGGCTCGCCGGCGTATTTTACTCCGACGGTCGACGGGAGACCGAGCAGTTTTTTGATTTGAATCTGGTGCCCCAATTGATCGGCCAAGCGATCCTTTTCGATCAGCAAAATACTGTCTATCAGCGCCAGATCGCCGGCTTTGGTGAAGTCAACTATGAGTTTCACCCGCACCTCACGGCAACGGCGGGAATTCGACTGTTCGACTATAACACCAGCAGCTCAGCTCAATCTCGCGGCACGTTGTCGAGTTCCGGAAACGATAATTTTAGGTTCACGCGAGATAGCACGGCGGGCAGTGACAATACGAGCAAGCTCTCGCTGGCCTATCAACCTAATGAAGATCACACCCTCTATGTGTCGGCCAGCCAAGGATATCGCAACGGGCAAGCGGGCGGCGTCGTCCTGCCTGCAGCATGCGATGCAGATTTGGCCGCTATAGGTTTAACTGCGCCGCCGGCCAACGTCGCTCCGGACTCGCTGTGGAGTTATGAGCTAGGTTCCAGAAACCGCCTTTTGGCGGGGAGGGCCACGCTCAACGCCGCAGCATTCTATATCGATTGGTCCGACATTCAGCTTACCCGCACCCTGCCGTGCGCATTCTCTTTCACTGACAACTACGGCAAGGTCGAAAGTAAAGGCGTCGAATTGGAAGGGACCGTCAGCCCATTCGATAGGTTCGATCTCTCGGCGTCGGTTGGGTATACGGACGCGAAGTTCAAGACTCCCCCGCCCGGTGCGGTTCCCGGTGAGTCTGTGCCCGGGGTGCCAAAGTGGAGCTACAGCGCATCGGCGCAATACGCTTTTCCCGTGACGACGTATGGTGACGCGTACGTTCGGGGTGACTTCCGGCATTCATCCAGCGTGCGCACTGGTTTCAGCCTATCCTCGACGGCTCGTGTTCTGGAGCCGGTTGAAAACATCAATCTTCGCTTCGGATTCCGTACGGATCGCTGGGACGCTGCATTGTTCGTCACCAATGCCGCAGACCGCATCAACGAGACTGCATTCCGTAATCCGGAATACTCTGTAAGTCGTCCGCGGACGATCGGTGTGAATGTGAGGGTCAACTTCTGAGTGAGGTGGTCCAGGATCGCTGACTTCAACGCGCCCGTCCCGGCCTGCTCCGGCGCACGTGCATCGCCGGCGCTTCCTGGCCCGTATATACTGGCCGCGTTGGTCCTCGGATTGGGTGCCTCCGTGGCCAGTCCGGCGATCGCCGCTCCGCCCCTGCAGCACTTCGAGCCGGCCGACCTGTTCGAGATCCAGAGCGCCGAGGATCCGCAGATCAGCCCGGACGCCAAGGTGGTCGCGTACACTCGGGTCGTCTTCGACCCCAGCACAGACAAGGCAACGCGTTCGATCTGGCGCGTCGACACGACATCCGGACAGCAAGCGCCAATACCGACCGGTGGCCTTCCGGCTAGCAAGCCGCGTTGGTCGCCCGACAGCTCGCGTATTGCGTTCACGGCTATCCGGGATGGTGGGTCACCCCAACTCTACGTCGTCGTTCTCGCCACCGGGATCATCGAGCGACTCAGCGATCTACCGGAGGCGGTCAAGGATTTCGCTTGGTCGCCCGACGGTCGCGCGATTGCGTTCAGCATGGCAGCACCGGCTACGTCAATTGCAGTCTCCTCGCCCCTCGTTGCGCCCGTCGGAGCGACGTGGGCGCCGGCGTTGCGCGTCACGGAGCAACTCACGTTTCGGGAAGACGATTCAGGTGGTGCCTCGCGTGGGCCCACGCAACTGTTCATCATCGACGTCCCGGGCGGATTGGTGCGTCAATTGACGAGTGGTGAAGCGGCAGTCAGTGGGTCTTTCGCATGGACTCCGGACGCCGCGTCGATTGTCTACTCCGCGCTGCTTCCAACGGTCGACGGGATGCAGGCGCGCAACTCGGATCTGTTTCGGGTCCACGTGGCCGACGCGGTGCAGCAGCGTTTGACGGCGCGGATCGGACCGGATGACTCGCCATGCGTATCGCCCGACGGGCGACGAATCGCTTATGTCGGGTTTGACGAGCACCTTCGAAGCTACGAAAACCGAATGCTTTACATCGCGACCATCGACGGAGCCAATACAAAGCCGTCAAGTGTGCCGCTCGATCGCGGCGCCGAAAGCCCGGTCTGGTCATTTGACGGACGCAGTCTCCTTGCACTGACGGCCGATCACGGTGAGGCGCGCATTATCCGAATCGCCGCTGACGGTCGCGTCGAAGTCATCGCGCCACTCGTCGCCGGTCACAGCCTCGACATCCCGTACACGCACGGCGGAACGTTCACAGTCGCCCGGAATGGCACGGTCGCATACACGCTAGGAACTTTCGAAAGTCCGCCCGACATTGCGATCGTTCGCGCCGGCAAGATTCGGCAGCTCACGGACCTGAACCGCGACCTCCTCAGCGCCCGCGCTGCCCCGAGCCTCGTGAAACTGCCGGTGACGTCTTCGTATGACAGCCGTCCAATCGATGCATGGCTGGTTCGGCCGCCTGATTTTGATGCGTCCAAGCGCTATCCGCTCATACTCGAAATCCACGGAGGCCCGTTCGGCAGCTACGGGCCCCTGTGGTCTACGCGCTACCAGCTCTACGCCAGCGCCGGCTACGTCGTACTTTTTGCGAATCCACGCGGCTCGACGTCGTATGGCGCTGAATTCGCCAATCTGATTCACCATCGCTATCCGGGTCACGACTACGATGATCTGATGAGCGCGGTCGACGCCGCGGTCGCGACGGGAACTATTGACCCCAACAACCTGTATGTGACCGGCGGCTCGGGCGGCGGTCTTCTGACGGCGTGGATCGTCGGCAAAACCAACCGATTCCGCGCCGCGGTCGCGCGCAAGCCAGTCATTAACTGGGTTAGTGAGGCACTCTCGACGGACCTGCCATTGGGCCAGGTCTATGGCTGGTTCGGCACGCTGCCGTGGGACGACGACGCAACCTACTGGGCTCGTTCGCCCCTCTCTCTGGTCGGTAACGTCGCCACGCCAACGATGCTGGTCTACGGAACGGAGGACTTCCGAACGCCGCCGACGGAAGCGATCCAGTTCTTCCGTGCTCTGCGCCTTCGCGGCATACCGACACGGCTGGTCGAGGTCCCAGGCGCCTCGCACGACAGTCTCGGTTCCCGGCCGTCGCAGTTCGCGGCTGAGTTCGCCGAAAGCCTTGCGTGGTTCCGGCGGTACCGAAGTGCCGACAATCCCTAGCGACGGCGCGCCGGGTCGCCTGTCCGTTGGCCGGTCGCTGACCCGAAA
Organism: uncultured Gammaproteobacteria bacterium; assembly: GCA_963747145.1. GTDB lineage: Bacteria > Pseudomonadota > Gammaproteobacteria > Steroidobacterales > Steroidobacteraceae > SCUD01. The sequence continues at coordinate 132,650 of CAVVDZ010000006.1, forward strand.
AGGAGATGGTTGGTGAAAGAGAATGCAAAGTTACAGCGCTCGATCCCATTGTGTGTGGCTGCGCTTTTCGCAGTCGCGGTTCTCGGAGGGCTTTCCGCCGGCCCGGCATGCGCCGACCCACCGCGCGGCGCGCCACTGGGCGAGGCTGCCATTGCGGATTCGCAAACCTGGTCGTTGCGGTCTGAGATCAATGGCGTCGAGTACCAGCTGTTCGTCTTTCTCCCCAAGGGCTACCAGACGTCGAGCCAGCGGTACCCGGTCCTGTACCTCACGGATGGCAATTCCAATTGGCCCATCGCCTATCCGGCTGCCGAGCGACTCACGAGCGGTGGCGAGGTGCCTCCTTTCATCCTAGTGTCCATCGGTTACGTCGGCGCGAGTCAACGCGCAGTCGACTACCCAACTGTCGCGGAGAGTTACTGGAGCGTGCCCGAGGGCCGAGGTGCCCCGGTCTTCCTGCGCGTCCTGACTGAGGAAGTCATCCCGTTCGTCGACAGGACGTTCCGCACGGACACCACTGACCGTGGCCTTGGTGGTCACTCGTTGGGGGGGCTCTTCGCCTTGTACGTGCTGGTGACGTCCCCGGAAACCTTCCAACGCTATTGGATATCTAGCCCGTCCCTTGCCTGGGACAGCGGTGTCATGTTTCGTCTCGAAGAATCCTATGCTCGAGGTCGGAAGGATATCCATGCCAAAGTGTTCGCCGATATAGGGGACTTTGAGGCGGGCAACTTCATTTCAGACCTGCGCAGAATGGAGTCTGCGTTTGCTTCGCGGGGTTACCCGCGTCTCAGGTGGAACACCGACATCGAGCACGACGTGACCCATGCGGGCGTGCCCCTCGCGGCGTTTGGAAAGGCGGTCAACTTTCTGTACGGGCGTGAGATCGTGTCGCTCCCGCCGGCGCGTCTCGCCGAGCTGGCGGGAACCTATCGGTTGCCGGACAAGACGACATTCCGCCTGGTTTCGGATGGCGGCGATCTGTACCTGCACGACTGGCGCTCGAAGGACCTTGAGATTCGTCCTGCAATTGACCATCTGCGGCTCCTGGCGGAGTCGCCTCAGTCGCTCTACTCCCGGTACGTCGGACTCAACTTTTCGGTTCCCACCGAAGAGCCCGGAGTACCCTCCCACCTGATGGTCCGCCATCTGACGGGCACGGACGCAGCGCGGCCGGGAGGCTCGCCAAACGCCAGCACGGCCGGCGTTTTGACTGCGGTGCGGGTTCCCTAGACCCAAGGAGCGCACTCGAAGCTCGACTCAGTAAAGACTGCCGTTGCTTGGCCAACGAATGGTGTCGCGCAGCGTGCTACGAACCGCGAGCGGACTGGCAGTAATGTCTGAGACTTGCTCGACCACCGGTCAATGAGATAGCCCATGAAGACAATCATCGAACCGTTCCGAATCAAGGTAGTTGAGCCAATCCGCATGACGACGCGCGGAGAGCGGCAACGGTTGCTGCAAGAGGCTTCCTGGAACCTGTTTCGGCTGCATTCGGACGACGTGATCATCGACCTGTTGACGGATTCCGGGACGAGCGCAATGAGCGCGGCCCAGTGGGGCGCGATCATGCGTGGCGACGAGTCATATGCGGGCTCGCCATCGTTCTTCCGCTTCGAAGCCGCGGTTCGCAAGCTGATGCCTTTCAAGCACGTGATACCGACGCATCAGGGGCGGGCAGCAGAGGCGATCCTGTTCTCCCTGATCGGCGGCGTAGGTAATCTCATCCCATCAAATTCGCATTTCGACACGACTCGCGGGAACATCGAAGCAACTGGCGCTGTTGCCATCGACCTCGTGATCCCGGAAGCGCGCGACACTGATGCGCTGCACCCCTTCAAGGGAAACGTTGACCTAGATAGGCTCGAAGCGCTTCTCCGGGAGTCTGCGGACCATGTGCCACTGGTCATGCTAACCGTGACCAACAATGCGGGCGGCGGACAGCCGGTGAGCCTCGAAAACATACGGCAGGCAGCCGCGATTGCGCACCGCTACGGCAAGCCGTTGTTCATCGACGGTTGTCGGTTCGCGGAAAACGCCTACCTCATCAAGTGTCGAGAGCCTGGCCAACAATCGCGTTCGGTCGTCGATATCGTGCGCGACATGTTTGCAGATGCCGACGGGATGACGATGAGTGCCAAGAAGGATGCATTTGCCAACATCGGTGGCTGGCTTGCGATGAATGACGACGACCTTGCCGCCGGGGCTCGTAACCGACTAATTCTCACCGAGGGATTTCCAACCTACGGTGGCCTGGCCGGAAGAGATCTGGATGCGATCGCCGTCGGGCTCGAGGAAATCGTCGATGAACAGTACCTCCAGTATCGTCTGCGCACCAACGAATACATCGGCGAGCGGCTGCTCGCGCTTGGTGTGCCGATCGTGCGGCCGGTGGGTGGCCACGCTGTATTCGTCGATGCCCGGCGCCTGCTGCCGCACGTGCCGCCGCTGCAATACCCAGGGCAGGCGCTTGCAACGGCACTTTACGAGACCGGGGGAATCCGTGCGTGCGAGATCGGCACGGTGATGTTCGGGCTCCACCCCGACGGGACGGAAGGGGCCGCGGACTTCGATCTAGTGCGTCTCGCGATGCCGCGGCGCGTGTATACGCAATCGCACGCCGACTACGTAGTCGAGGTATTCGAAGAGATTGCTTCGTCGCGCGATCATCTGCGGGGGCTCCGCATCATTTCGCAGCCGTCTCGGCTGCGTCACTTTACGGCTCGATTCGAACCTGTGACTGCGTGAGAACGCTTGTCGGCATCTGACCCGTGCCGGCATCAGGATGGCGGAATCACCATCACTTAATGGTAGCGAATCACCAAAAAGTTGAGCCGCGAAATGTGGATTTCAATCGGTGGGCGATTGCATGCAATTGCCGCGCGAAATGAATCCATCGCGACGCTTCTCGTACGGCGTCGTACGCACGACTGCTATTGCATCGGGCGTGTTACATAGCCGACATCGAGACACTTGAGGGCGAGATCCCGCGCCACGGAATTGTTTGCTGACCTCGGGTGTCGCATTCTGTGCGTGCCGCTGCCCTACTCTCATCTGACCCTCCAGTTACGTTTCCTTACGACGGTCATTTGCCCTCGCGGCGACGACAGCGCTTGGCAGAGTGTCTGCCATTGGGCGTGCCGCGGAGTCTCGAGCTCGCCGTTTTCGTACTTGTCGCTCTGTTCAGGCAGTTCGTCGCCCCCTCTGCCCTCCTGCCATCGGTCCTTGGAGAATAAGACTCTTGGCGCCACCGATGTATTGAACTCCCGAGGTTGTCTCGAGGCATCGCGGATATCCGGTGCATTTCGCTCAAAACACGCTAGGGCTATTTCCAGTAGGCGGCGCCGAGCGTAGCGTCCAAGCCCCGGACCACCGTCCTCACTGACAGCAGCATCCCGCCCATGGCACCGTGTTTTCCCAGGGCCTCCACACCGCTAAGGGCGCACTTACGAGTCGCTGCGCGACTCAGTGCGCCCGGGGGCCGGCGTTACCGCCTCGCCCCCAGGACCCCCGCTCTGGCCGCGCCGATATCGAGCGAATCGAATGCGGCGCGGCGGGGCGACGAAGGACCGGCTGCTACGGGCCGCGTTGACACGCGTTCCGGGTCCCCGGTCCCGCAGAGCAGAGCGTAAGAGGCGCGTGTCGGCATGGCCATCTACCACCTGTCCGTAAAGCCGGTATCGCGCGGTGCCGGTCGCAGCGCGACTGCCGCCGCCGCGTACCGCGCGGCAGAGCGGATCGAGGATCACACGACGGGCCAGATGTTCGACTACACGCGGAAGTGCGGCGTCGAGCACGCCGAGATCGTGCTGCCAGTCGAGGCTGCGAAGCGCGACATCAACTGGGCGCGCGACCGGCAGCAGTTGTGGAACGCGGCCGAGACCGCCGAGAAACGCAAGGATGCGCGCGTGGCACGCGAGTACGAGGTCGCGCTGCCGAATGAACTGACCAAGGCGCAGCGGCTGGAACTGACGCGGGCATTCAGCCAAGAGCTTTCGAACCGGTTCGGCTGCGCGGTCGACTTCGTGATCCACAGTCCGCACCGGGAAGGTGACCAGCGGAACTTCCATGCCCACATCCTGACGACGACCCGTCAGGTCGAGGCGACCGGCCTCGGCGCCAAAACCTCGATCGAGTGGGCCGACACCGACCGGGCGAAGCAGGGACTGGGATCTGCCAAAGAGGAGGTCACCAGAATCCGTGAGCGCTGGGCGGCCCTGACCAACGAAAAGCTTCAGGCTCTCGGCCTCGAATCCCGTATCGACCATCGCAGCCTCGACGCCCAGGGCGAGCAACGAACACCCGGTCAACACTTGGGACCCGCTGTAACGGCCATTGAGCGCCGAGGGGAACGCTCCGAAGTCGGTTGGCGCGTCCGCGAGGAGGCAGCTGAACGCCTGCAACTCGCCGCGGAGTTGGGCCGGATCGAGCGCGAACGCCAGGCCATCGAACGCTCGATTCTGGACCTGACTGGCGAAGTCGGAGCCGCCAGGCGCGATCGGGATGCGGGCGTTACACCCGTATGCGACTTGGAGAGTGAACGTCAGGCAGGACGCGAGGCCTGGCTGGCGTGGCGCGCCAACAGCCAAGACCAACTTGAGAATGAGAGAACCACGCAGGTCCATCGACCTAACCGACAAGCGCCCGACGACGATCTGGGACTTGGCTGACGCGTTTGACGCGAAGCCCGGGCGGCAATTTGCGAAGTCGACCTTTACTTCTTATCGTGAATGCGACGGTACTTGGCTAACTTGAGCTCATGGATGTATCGCATTCGTGGCAGGCGCTCTTCGCGAAATCGGCTTGGCATACCAGCGGCATCAAGAATCCCACCCTCGACGCGAACGTTGTCTTCAACTTGCGCACGCAATGAAGCTGACAGCAGAGAAAGCGTATGAACTTTCTCGACGACCTTGATGCTACGTATCTACCGACACGTTGCAAGTAAGAGCAGCCTATTGCCCGCCAGGTCGATCGCTGTAGTGCACGACACCGTTCTCATCCACCCATCGGTGGATCTCATCCTTAGTCGCTGGCTCGGGCTCGACGGCCCGCTCTGTCGGCTGGCGCACGGGGGCGGGCGTGACGACACGCGGCTCGTCAATCGCTGATTCCTCGAGCCCGGCGCTCACCATGTTCACGAGGATCTGCGGCCGGTCTAGCACAGTCAGTTCGAACTCTGACTGGCCGATCCTGGCACGGAAAACGCCGTCGCTGACCCAACTCAGCAACTGAATTCCCGGGCGCTGCCTGGACATTTGCGCGCCCTGTGGCGCCGCGACGCCGAACAATTCCAGGACCGCTGTTGGATCGATCCGGCGCAGGAACCGAATACTTCCGCACATCTCGCCATCAGCGGATTGGCCGAACAGGCTGCCGATGATCCGGTACTCGGTCGCAAATGGATCCTCCTCTGACTCGACCGACATCAGCCGGGTCATCAACACTTCGCCCGCGCAGCCCGCGATCCGGTTGCCGGGCTCGGCCGGGTCCAGTTTGCGGCGCCATTCGTGGGATGCTCCGCTCGACCTCGACGGCGTTTCCGGGTCCAGATCCGCGCCGCGCAGCACGATCCGCCGGCCGCTTGCCGGCGCGTACAACTCCAGATCGCCATGCTTGAGCGGTGGCAGGGACGCTTTCTCCAGAGTGCAGGATGCGGTCGCGCCGCCTTGCAACTCGGCAACGTAGCGCTGGTTGAAATGCCGGTCGAGTGCGCGCTGTTGGTAGCCAGAATCCTGCGACGGCTCGCCTCGTTCGAGTGTTAACTCAAAGATGCCGTACAGTTCGAGCAGCAGCCGGTCTCCATCGCTCTTGCGCAACATCAGCGGCTCTTGGCCCATGCCCGATTTGGCCGCGACCGGCTGCACTTCCAGCCCCTGCTCTGATTGCCGGAAGCAAGCGACTGTCAGCAGGTCGCCGGGTTCGTTTAGTGCCGGCACGGTCATGTATCCGGCGCTCAGGTGGACGTATTGGCCGCGCAGGATGGCAGGAATGCCGCCAGCGTCGATCGGCACCCTCGCGCCTTCTATTGGAACCACCTTCACGATGCGCCAGCGCTGAAATTCCGGGTAAAAATGGTCGCCGCGAATCGCGCCCGTCAACCTCGTGCCTGGCACGTTCTCGCTGGCAGCAACCGCGGAATCTCCGGCAGGTTTGCCACCGCAGGATGCGAGGCCAATCGCTAACAAGGCGGAACCGACGCCGAGATGTCTGTGACACGTCCTAATGATCGAGCGGCGGATGGTCCAGCGCATTTCGTACACCTCTGGGACTACGTCCCTGGAGCGGCTTCTGCAGTGTATCGCGCCGTACCAAGTACCCCGTTTTGCGCTCCGAATCAGGCCCGCGAGCCTGATAAACCACGAGGCGCAATTTGTCGGAATCTGTCTTAATACGTCGTCGCTCGACGAGCGTGAGGCACAGGACGCAATTGCCGTGGTCTCGCTGCGAGTATCCTTGCAATATTGCGACCCGATTCGCACCGGTGTCGCCGAGGTCATCGATTCGATTCTGGGGGGATGACACATGACGACGCTCGTCTTTCTCGCGGCGCTCGCCGCGATCTTCGTCGCGGTGCTGGCGGTTGAATCGGACGGCGAGAGCACGATGAACCTGCGCCGGCCGGCCGGCATCCTGACTTGGCTCACGCGCGGCAACTGGCCGGCAAAGGTCGGCGGGGCGCTCGTGATCGTCGGCGTCGGCGCGCTCCTGCGCTACGCACTGCTCCACGTCGACGTTCCGCCGCAAGTCAAGCTCACGGCGGGTGTCGTCATCGCGCTCGCGCTCGGCTTCGCCTCGATGGTCGTGCCGGAGGGCAATGCGAAGCGCTCTGTTTCCCTCGCCCTCGGCGGCGCCGCATTCGGCGTCGCCTATCTCACGGCCTACAGTGCCTTTGGCCTTTTCCAGTACCTGTCGAACCCGGCGGGACTGGGTTTGCTCGGAGTCACCGCGGTCGCGGCCGGCGTCTACGCTGTCACGCGCAGCGCCCTCTCGCTCGCCATGCTCTCGATGGTCGGCGCATTCCTCGCGCCTGCATTCGCGGTCACGGATCCGGGGCCGCAGGTCGTCTATGGCTACTATGTCGGCGCGAGCCTGCTGACTCTCGTCATGGTGGCGCTGCGAGGCTGGCGCCCGCTCATTCACCTGAGTTTCCTGTTTACGCTGGTCGGCGGCGTGTTCTTCGCATGGACTGCGCAGTACTACACGGGCCCGCATGCCGGGACCATGATGACAATGCTGCTCATCCTGTCCGCCGTGCACGTCGCGATGCCGATCGCGGAACGGCGCGGATCACAGGCCGCGTGGGTCGCGCGGCTCGACGTGGCCTACATGGTCGCGCTGCCCGTCGTCGCGGCGCTGCTCACCTACTTCCTCGCGTCCAACCGGACGGAACTGTCTACCGGACTGCTCGCTCTCGGTGCCATCTGGGCCATTGCCGCGGCCGGACTCCTGGCCGCGAAGCGCGAAGGCGTGGCGGCACACGCGGTCATCGCAGCGCTCCTCGCAGCGCTCGGCATCGCCATCCGTTTCCGGGACCTGCCTTGGGAAATCATCCTTCTCGCGCTATCCGTTGCCGCGCTCCTGATCGCCGCGTGGCAACGCAAGCCCGCGGACCGGCTGCACAGCGTGACGGCCGGCTTCGTCGTGCTGTTCGGCGCGATCCACATCCTCAGTTCGACGGCCTCGCCGACCATCGGGGCGGCATTCCTGAATGGAACCTTCGTCGAGCGCATCATCGGCGCGATTCTGCTGATTGTGGCCGGGGCCTGTTGCCGCCGGATTCGCCAGGCCCTCGACACGCTTTTGCTCGCGATGGGCATCGTCTGGGCCCTTGTATCGATCGGCATCGAACTGATTCGCTGGGACCTTGCGACGATCGCGCTCGTCGTCCATTGGGTGCTCCTGCTGCTGGCGGCGAGCCTGTGGATCCCGGGGCGGCGCGTCCGGATCGCGGATGGCAACGTCGCCTTGCTTACCATCGCAATCCTCGGGACGGCCGCCTGGTCGTCAGCGGGCGCGCCGTCCGCCGCGGTCGCTTGGTGGAGTCTCGTCGTCGCATCGCTCGCGCTGATCGGGCTCGCCGTCCGCCCGTTCATGTCGGACCGCGACTCGCGCGAACAGCGCGTCGTCGCGGCACTCGCGGCCCCGGCCGCGGCTGCCATCTGGGCGTTCCAGATTGGAACCCAGGCGGGTGACGAGACGGTCCAGTTCCAGTTCTCGATCGCCGCCGCGGTCGCGATTGCGACGCTCTTCGCAGGACACTGGGCGAAGGACGAGCGCGGCGACTGGCTGGATGCCGCCCTGCCCGTGTTTGGCGTGGCGTTCGCCGGCGCGCTCGTCGTCGCGACGCTCGTTTCGATCGTCCGCAGTCCCTGGGCCATCGTGCTGGAGATCCTTTGCCTCGCCGGTCTCATCGTCGTGACCACCATGCGTGGCGCCAGGCAGCGGCCGACTGACTTGTCGACCGGCGCATGCATGGTCGGAGCCGCTCTGATAATACAAGCGCACCTGATGCGCTGGCTCGGCCCGCCGGGCCCGCTCGATGCGGGCGACATCCTTCAGCTGCGCTGGCCTGCGGTGCTGTCCCTGGTCTGGGTGATCGTCGGCTCGGCCCTCACGTTATGGTCACGCAAAGTGGCATCGCGCAGCCTCTGGATTGCAGGCGCAACCCTTTTGGTCGGTTCCGCCGTGAAGCTACTGCTGCACGACTTTGGCTCGCTCGGTCAGCTGACCAACATTCTCGCCGTAATCGCCGCGGGCGGCGTGTTCCTGCTGGTCGGATGGCTCGCGCCGATGCCGCCTGCCGCGCCGAAGCCCGCCATCACCGCGACGACACCAGCGCCCGTCAGAACCGCGACGGCCCGTAACGCCCCGGCCGACGAGGCTGCCCAAGGCAAGAATGCCTGGACGATCGCGATGGTGCTGATCGTGGCGGGCGCGATCTTCTACCTGCGCGCACCCACCCAGGAATTCGTCCGAGACATCCTGATGGGCTCGACGAGTGTCAGCCAGGATGTGACCCAGGCGCCCGCGCTGGTCCGCGAGAAAAAGCCGCGCAAGCGCAGCAGCGTCGCCGCGGAAATCGTGGCCGCTGAATCAGCTGCCATCGATCCCGGCGTCGAGGCGTCGCCCGTCGCCGCTGCCGCGCCGGTGGTCGAATCGCGCTACGAAGAGCCGAGCAGGCCGAGACCAACGGCAGAAAGCTACGTGCGGCCTCCAACGGTGGATGCGAGCGGCGTGCCGACCTACACGCAGTACTCGTACCCACAGTCATCCGAAGACGACGAGCTGTACGCCGACGACGGCTACGTGCCGCCCAAGCCGGTCCCCGGCGATGCCGGCATCGACCAGTTGCTGCGCGATGGAAGCCTTCGCAAGGCAATGCCGAGCGACGTGGATCTCTGGATCGCGGCAACCGGCAGCACCGATCGCTCGGCGCTCCACCTCGACATCGTGGATTACCGCAGCGGCGGTCGTTACGTGTACGGGACCTACGTGGTGCAGCGCACGATGACCTATCCGGACGGCCTAACCGGCGCGCACAGCGTCACGTTCATCGTGCCGCGCGGCGTGCCGGTGCCGTACGGGGACCCGGGGCATTCGCGGGTGCTGGAAACTCCCTGAAGCTGCAGCCTGGTGACGGCGCTAAGGTCGGAATCGAAGGCTGATCGAAGCGCTTGATTCTGTGCAACTTCGTGCGGCCATCAACCCGCTTATCTCACTACCTGCCCCACCCGGCAATTGCGAGATTGTAGTAGGTGGAGCGCCCGGCGGAGTCTCCCAGCACCAGTATTCCCTTGCTGACGAGGTCCGTGATGTCACGCGATGATGTCGCCGGCGAGGCGCTGGTCATGCTCACGTACTTGCGTTGGGTCAGGCCCCCTTCAAATCGGCCCGCGCCCGCTTCGAGCATCTTGTTGACCACTTTGCGCTGGCGCGCATTGAGGGCGACATGCTTATGCTCAGCCCAGAACCGCGCGCGCACCAGGGCCTCGTCGATCAGGGCAGCGCTCGCCTGACACGAATCAGCGAACACGTTCGTGAACCACTCGAGCCACGCCGTCACATCGCTGGTACCGCCCTGCGCCTGGTTAAGCGCTTCGTAGTACGCCACCTGGCGACGGCGCAGTTCGGCCGAAACGCAGTGCAGCCGCGTAGGTAGCCGCGCGTCCTGGGCGAGCGCCATGTCGACGATGGCCCGGCCGATCCGGCCGTTGCCGTCCTCGAACGGATGAATACTTTCGAACCAGACGTGCGCGAGGCCTGCGCGCAAGATGCCGTCGATTGACGTGGCGCGAGTTCGGTTGAACCAGTCGAGGAAGTTGTGCATCTCGGCGCGCACGGCGGCGGAAGGCGGTGCCTCGTAATGCACCACCTCGTGCCCGATCGGGCCGCTCACGATCTCCATGGGATCGTCGTGGCTGCGATAGCGACCCGTTTCGATGGAACGCAGCGCAGAGCCGCCTGCCGGGAAGAGTGACGCGTGCCATCTGCACAAGCGCTCCTCGGTTAGATCGCTGTCCCACTCCGCGGCCGCACTCTCCATGACGTCGAGCAATCCTTCCACGTTACGGGGGATGGCAGCGACAAATTCAGGGTTGATCCCGAGGCGGCGCGCCACGGAGGAGCGCACGCTTGCGAGGTCGAAAGTCTCGCCCTCGATGGCAGCGGTCGCAACCGCCTCGCCGGACCACACGTCGCGTTGCACCAGGGCGAGCTCTTGGGCGCCAATCGCCGCGGCCATGCCGTACAGCCGGCCGCCCTCCGTCCGGGCACGGCCGAGCGGCCCCGCGAGCCGCTCCAGGTCGTAGGTCAGGCGAGGCCATTTAGGTGACTTCCAGATCCAGGCGGTCGCGGTCATGATCGCACTACTGCATGAGAGGAAAACTAAGGTATTCAGTGAGTTAGACGATAAACAAGTCTAATCATATCATTTTATGACGTGATTAGGACCCCTAATCCCCTCACGACCACCAGCCATGCACCGAATCCATGTGAACCGTAGCTACACTGAGGCACATGAAGAACGCTGTCATTCGTGCCCGCATCGATTCCGAGCTCAAGGCCAACGCCCTCCGGGTGCTGGCCTCGTGCGGGCTCGAGGCGAGCGACGCGATTCGGCTGTTCCTGCAGCAGGTGGTGGCGCACCAAGGGATCCCTTTCGAGATCCGCAGCGCAGAGCGCGCGCCGTCAATTGCCGAGTTGCAGAATCTGAAGCGTCAGTCGCAAGAGCGCGATCAACGGATTGCCCGCTCGGCTGACGTCTCTAAGGGCCAGATGCTGTTGCTTCGTCCGAAGCGACTGCGCGGCGCCAAGGTTCGCTGGCCAAAGGCAAGCTTGGTGTGATCGATCCGGCCGGAGCATAGCTGGGGGCTGAACCCACTTCCGAAGAAATCGCTGCGCTTCCCTGCGGCCCGCTCAGCGCGGACTTTCGAAGGCACGTGACGCCATGACGCAGACTGAAACAGATCTCTGCGAAATTTGTCGTTCGGAACAAGCGGAGTTGCGCGCCTCTACAGGCGATGTCTTGCACCAGGCATGCCCTCGATGCGGCGAGTTCAAATTCTCCGGAACAGCCGGAACTATGCTGCGCACAGGGCTAGGAACGGCGAGGCGTGCTCAGCTCTCAGGATGGGTGCGAGATCAGAACAACGCAGGGGCCGTACCGCTCATTACATCAACCTTAATCAAGAGCGTAGTGAACCGATCAACTCCGGCAATAATCGAGCGCGCCTATGGGCTGCTGCGTGAAGCCGAACGAGGCCTAGAGTCCTTAGGAGACAGGTTGAATATCAATGAACCGAGATTCATTGCAGCTTCTTACTCGTCAGATAGTTCCGATGTTATGTACCTCTTGCGAGTACTTGACGATCTCGGTCTGATGAAGGCGACGACAATCGGGAGCGGCTGCGAAATTCTTCCTGCTGGATACCTCAAGCTCGATAAGCTTCGGAGCTCAACTGGTGGCTCCGTTCAGGGCTTCATTGCCATGTGGTTTGATGGATCTCTTGCCGACGCCTTCGACCGTGGACACAGAGAGGGCGTATTTCGTGCTGGGTACGATCCGTTGAGGATAGATCGTGTCGAACACATTAATCGCATTGATGATGAAATCATTAGGCAAATAAAGGCTTCAAAATTTGTCGTTGCCGATTTTTCTGGACATCGTGGCGGCGTCTACTTTGAGGCAGGCTACGCTTTGGGAAAGGCTATTCCCGTATTCTGGACATGTCGGAAGTCTGATATGGATCAGCTCCATTTCGATATCCGCCAATTCAACTGCATAGACTGGGAATCACCCGATGACCTTGCGCAACGACTGTGCAGTCGCATTGAGGCGGTCCTTGGACCTGGACCGAGGAAGGGCAGAACTTGAATCTGCCGCCGAACGACTAACTGGAGCGGTCCGTGACAGATAAAGCGTCAGATCAAAATGTGCGACGCGTCGTCGCAAACAGCCAGGCCTTGCAAGACTTGGAGTTAGCCGCACCTTGATCGTTCTGCCTTGGCAAAGAGGCAATACGACAATGCAGGCCGTCCAGTAGGAAATGGGATAGTTTTGGCGTTTGGCAGGTGCGTCCGCCAGTGGCAGCACTAGTGCAAAATGATTTTCAGGAAGCCCTTGACCCGTAGATCAGGGCGATTGGTGGTGCAGGATGAAAAGAAAAGTAATAGTCCCAAATCGCATTTTTCTCGCTTATCAATGGCACATTTATAGGCCGATCTATGAACAGATATGCGACGAACTTCATCGCGTCTTTCCCGTGTATTTCTATGCAATTGGTCGTCCGGCTGGACAGCCGGCACAAGCATTGCTGGAGAAAATTGAAAGTGTGCTGCTAAGTTCGAGTGCAGCTGTCTTTGATGCTTCGAGAGGAAATGCGAATGTGTCACTTGAGTATGGAATGGCGCGCTTCATCGATGGCATGACGTCGTACCTCTTGATTGATCAGGACACGATGCCAAACCACGTGAATCCCGGCACACCCATTATCGCTGATCTCGCCGGATCAACTCAGAATCGTTGGAGAATTCGCGATGCTAAAAGTTTGCGAAGTCATCTCGACGCCATCGCGGAAAATCATCCATACACATTCCGATTCAAAAGGTATTGCAGAGATCGTGGCCTTGTCCGTGGGCAGTTTCGGAGGCCCCTTAAAGTCATTCGGCTATTCGATGAGCGTGAACGTATCTTGCGGCGCGAAGTATTGGATTTACTGGGCGCACAATTGCCACACGTGGCGCCCGCCGACCTTGAGGACTTGGTGGCAGACCTTCATCAAGCCGGGCTTATTACAATTACTCCAGGCCGTGAATGGGCATCAAAGATTTCACTTTCGAACTAGCCTGCTAGTAACTTGTTAGCCCTGTGGAATTCGTAAGGACTACTGCCAAATGAACACCGGACGAACACGCGTACGAGAGACAACCAACTCTACACCCACGCGATTTAGGAACGTGGTCCGCGTACTCGTGGCGATCTCGGGCTTGCTGCTACTCGGAATGGGCGTAGTGCTCTCCTATCAAGACAAGTTAGGCGGTGCAACTGCTACCTATGGAACGGCAATTGTATGTCTGATCTTTGTGTTTCTCTCAGACTTCAAAAGATTCAAGGGCCTGGGAATCGAAGCAGAATTGCTCGATCAAAAAATTGAAGAGGCCGATGAACTCCTTGCGCGCTTGCGTGGGATAACCGCACCGCTTGCAGAAATGCTCTTTTCGTTGGCGGCGAGGATGGGTCGCTGGGGTACGGCCATCCCACGAACTCAGCGCCATGATTTCATGACGCGCATTCAGCGTGCGCTCGCTGAGGCAGGCGTGTCGCCAGAAGAATTGGAGCAGGCGAAGGGTGACTGGCATTACTTCAATGCATTTGATCTGTGTAGCCCCGCCCTGCAGAAGATAAGCGATGCGTTCCACACCAAATTGAAGCTCCGAGACCGAGAAGTGTCGGCTGTGCCGCAACCAATAGGTGGCGATATGATGACCGAATTCAATCGACGGGTTGCAAGGCGACAAATTGTACACGTCGAAATCGAGAAACTATCTGAGATTCGCAAGCAATCGGGATCACTTGATCTCGCGGCACGTGTCCGCGCAATTGTGTCAGAGTCTCCGATTCTCGATCAGAAGGAGAAGTTCGAATTGTTGAATTCGATTGACGAGGAACTAAGAGACATCGAACACTATGTGAAGCACAGGGAGTTCCGACGGCCAGCCGTTTGGTTCAGCCAAGATCACTGAAAGAAGTGAACCTTCGCGTTCAGCGCGCAACCCTACGCAGCTTGTCCAGATAATCTGCCCACGCCTGCATCATGCGGCGACGCTCGGGCAAATGCGCGGCCCGGTTATAGGAAGCCTTGACCTTGTTCTGTTCACCGTGCGCGAGCTGCCGCTCGATCACATCGGAGTTAAATCCCAATTCGTGCAGGAGCGTCGAAGTCGTCGTCCGAAATCCGTGCCCGGTCATCTCGTGCTTGCCGTAGCCCAGCCCTCGCAGCGCCGCGTTGATCGTATTGTCGGAAATGCATCGTGCATCGCTCCGTAGAGACGGAAAGACAAACCTCCCGCCGCCGGACACTGCGAATTGCTCCCGCAGGATGGTAACTGTCTGGCGGGACAGCGGCACGATATGATCCTGTTTCATCTTCATCCGGGCGGCCGGGATACGCCATTCCCCCGCCTCTAAGTCGATCTCGGACCATTCGGCGCCGCGCAGCTCGCCAGGGCGAAGGAACACCAGCGGCGCGAGGCGCAGCGCGGACATGACGGAGTTGAAGCCGGCATAACCGTCGATCGCGTTGAGCAGTTTCCCGACGTCTTTCGGATTCGTCAGTGCGGCGTGGTGTTTCGTGCGGACGGATACCAAGGCATCGCGCAGGTCAGCGCTTGGGTCGCGCGTCGCCCTGCCGGTGGCGATGGCATAGCGGATCACGCGTCCCGCGAGGGACCGGCAACGGTGAGCAGTGTCATACCGCCCCTTGGCCTCGACCGCGCGGAGCGCAGCCAGCAAGTCGGTCGGCTCGATCGTATCGACCCGATGGTTGCCGATCTTGGGGTAAAGGTAGGTCGTCAGCCGGGTGCGGAACTGCTCGGTCGTATCGGCCGACAGGTCCCGCTGATTCGCCAGCCATTCCTCGGCGACGGCACGGAAGGTATCGCCATTCGCGGTGCGCTCGGCCCGACGCTTGGCGCTCGGGTCGATCCCGGCACGCAGTAGCTTGCGGAAGTCGTCGCGATGATCCTCGGCCTCCTCGATCCCAACCTCCGGGAACTCGCCAAGTGACAGCGTCTTTTCTCGACCCAGATATCGGTATCTGAAGCGCCACCAGCGGCGATCGTCCGGCATGACGAGGATGAATAGTCCCTTGCCGCGATACAGCTTGTAGGGCTTCTGGCGCGGTTCAGCGGTCTTGATCCTGGTCTTGGTGAGTTGGCTCAAAGTGGGGTAACTGATTTCCGGAAAGTGCTGTTACCCCACTTTCTTACCCCTTTTCGTCTCTGTTCGTCAATGTTCGCGGTTGTTCATTAATGTTCGCATTTGCCGAGAAATAGCGACATTTCCGCATGAATGCAGACAATCGTGAACAGTACGAGACAGGGTGATGGAGGCTAGGGTCGGAATCGAACCGGCGTACACGGCTTTGCAGGCCGCTGCATGACCACTCTGCCACCTAGCCTTCGGGGGCATTAAACACGAAACCCCGGATCAGCCGTCCCGGGGTTGCGGTGAAATCTGGAGCGGGAAACGAGGCTCGAACTCGCGACCTCAACCTTGGCAAGGTTGCGCTCTACCAACTGAGCTATTCCCGCAGGGGCCGCCATTTTAGAAGCGGGGTCCGGGGTGTCAAGTACGCCGGTCACCCCTCAATTCCGGCCAGGCTGCAATCAGGTAAGCAATCATCGACCACAGTGTCAGCACGGCCGCCAGGATCGTCAGCGCAAGCCCGATACGGTAGGTCGGGAGCGTCAACAGATCCTGCTTGAACAGCATCATCGACAGGCCGGTGATCTGCACGATGGTCTTGAACTTGGCGACTCCGGACACCTTCATCTTGTGCCGCGCGCCGATCTCCGCCATCCACTCGCGCAGGGCCGAGATCGCGATTTCGCGGCCGATGATCACCGCGGCCGTCAGCGTGACGTACCAGGCCGGGTCCTTGCTGACGATCAGCACGAGCGCCGTCGCGACGATCAGCTTGTCGGCAACCGGGTCCAGGAACGCGCCGAGCGGCGAAACCTGGCCCAACTTCCGGGCGAGATAGCCGTCGAACGAATCCGTGATGCCGGCCAACGCAAACATCAGCCCGCAGGCGACGTCCGCCCAGGGCTGGGGCAGGTAGAACAACACGACAATGGCAGGTATCAATGCGATCCGGAGCGCCGTCAGCAGGTTCGGGATCGTGTAGGGCTGTGTCATCCGGCTCCAGGGTGCAGATGCTCGAAGATTGCCTGCGCGAGCGCGGGGCCGATGCCAGGCACGCGCGCGAGGTCCTCCGTTCCGGCGCGCAGTACGCCCTGCAGGCCGCCGAACTGCTTCAACAGCGCCCGGCGCCTTGCCGGGCCGAGGCCTGCGACCGCCTCCAGCATCGAAGTCTGCCGCGACCGCGCCCTGCTCCTGCGATGGCCGCTGATCGCAAATCGGTGCGCCTCATCGCGCACGCGCTGGATCAGGTGCAGCGCTTTCGAGTCCGGCGGCAGTATAGAGGCCGACTTCTGCCCCAACAAGAAGAGGCGCTCCTGTCCCGCGCGCCGATCCGCGCCCTTCGCGACGCCGGCAACGGCGGGAATCGTCAGCGACAAACCGGCGAGCACGCGCGCCGCCTCCGCAAGCTGGCCGGCGCCGCCGTCAAGCAGCAGGACGTCGGGCAAGGGCGCATCCTCCTGTTGCCGCCGGCGGTAACGTCGGGCCAACGCCTGGCGCATCGCGCCATAGTCGTCGCCGCGCTCGACGCTCTCGATGTTGTAGCGGCGGTATTCGGACTTCAACGGACCGGACGGGCCGAATACGACGCAGGAAGCGATGGTTGCCTCACCCTGGGTGTGGCTGACGTCGAAACACTCGATGCGTTCGGGTGGCGCCGCCAGGCCCAGGAAAGCGCCCAGTTCCTTGAATTGCTCCGTCAGGCTCGCCTGGCTCGCCTGGCGCATCCGCAATTCGTTCTCCGCATTCTGCCGCGCGAGCTGCACCCAGCGCTGCGGCAGTCCCCGCGTCGCGCGGCTGATGCGCACCTTGCGGCCAGCCCGGATGGCGAGCGATGCAGCCAGCGCCTCGCCGTCTTCGATCTCGAGCGACAGCAGAATGCGAGGCGGCGGGTCGCGCTCCAGGTAATGCTGCCCCAGGAAGGCCGACAGCACCTCCGGCGCCTCGCTGATCGGGGCACGCGGGTGGAATGTCGAGGTGCCGAGCAACTGGCCCCCGCGGATGAACATCAGCGAAATGCAGAATTCTCCTCCCGCCTCCGCCACCGCGATGACGTCGGTGTCCGCCACGCTGCGGACGCGGCTGACGATCTGCCGCGACTGGACGTCGGTGAGTGCGGCCAGCTGGTCCCGGAGCACGGCGGCACGCTCGTAATCGAGCCCTTCAGCTGCCTGGTCCATCTCGCGGCCGATGCGCGCAGTCACATCGGCGGCCCGCCCCTCGAGCACCTCCACCGCGGACTGCACGTCTCGGGAATAGGCCTCAGCGCTGATCAGGCCCGTGCATGGCGCCGAGCAGCGGCCGATCTGGTACTGCAGGCAGGGACGCGAACGATTGGCGAAGATAGCTGTCCTTGCAGCTGCGGATCCGGAACAGCTTGTGCAGCTGGTTCAGCGTCTCGTGCATTGCGCTCGCGCTCGGATAGGGCCCGAACAGCCGGCCCGCCGTCTTGCGCGAGCCTCGGTAGAAACGCAGCCGCGGGAATTGGTGTGCCGAGATGTGCACGTACGGAAAGCTCTTGTCGTCGCGCAGGATCACGTTGAAGCGCGGGCGGTGCCGCTTGATCAGGTTGTGCTCGAGCAGCAGCGCCTCGGTGTCCGAATTGGTCACCGTGACCTCGACGCCGGCGATCAGCGCGCACCAGCGCCTGCACCCTGGGCTGCAGCTGGTCGGGCCGGAAATAGCTGCCGACCCGCGCCTTGAGGCTGCGCGCCTTGCCGACGTAGAGGATCTCGCCGTCCGCCGCGAGCATCCGGTAGACGCCCGGCCGCGTGGGCAGCGTGCCGACGAAGGCCCTGGCGTCGAAGTCGACTCGACCGGCCCATGGTGTCGCGACTGTCATCCCGCGAGCAAGTGGCGCGCGCGGGTCGAAGACCCGCGTCGAACATCGGCGCCGTCAGGCGCCTGGTCTGCGTGTTGTAGCGGCTGCAGTGATAGGAATCGAGCAACAACCTGCGTCGCGGCAGCTCGTGCTCCGCAGCATGGGCGAAGCGCGCCGCGCCGGGCTTCAGGCCGAGCGCACGCAGGACCGCGCCGTGGGCGATCGCGCCGAGCGCGACGATGACGCTGCCCTGGGGGACGGCCGCCAGTTCGGCGGCCAGGAAATGATTGCAGCGCTGCACTTCCGCGGGCAGCGGCTTGTTGGCCGGCGGCACGCACTTCACGGCATTCGTGATGCGGCAATCGACCAGATGCAGGCCGTCGTCCGCCGAGACCGACACCGGCAGGCTGGCGAAGCCATGCGCGTGCAGCGTCTGGTACAGCAGGATCCCGGCGTGATCGCCCGTGAACGGGCGGCCGCGTGCGGTTGGCGCCGTGCAGCCCGGGTGCGAGGCCGACGACCAGGAGCCGATGCGCGGCGACCGCCGAACGGCGCCACGGGCCGGCAGTGATAGTCGGGGTGACGCCCGCGGATCTCGTCGAGGAAACCCGCCAGGCGCTGCGCAGCGCCGGCAGCCAGGGTCGAAAGTGGCACTTGCCTCGCCCATCGCGACGGCCTGCTCAGCGCGCCTTGAACTGCTCTTCTTCGGTCGAGCCGCTGCATGCGCGGTGATCGACGAAGTGCCGCGCGGCGACCGTCTGCGTCACGTCGTCGAAGTAGCCGGCGCCGACCTCGCGCTGGTGCTTGGTCGCCGTATAGCCGTGCGTCTCGGCGGCGAACTCCGCCTCCTGCAGCTTCACGTAGGCGGTCATCTGCGACTCGCGATAGCCGCGCGAAAGCTCGAACATCGAGAAATTGATCGCATGGAAGCCGGCCAGCGTGATGAACTGGAATTTGTAGCCCATCGCGCCCAGTTCGCGCTGGAACTTCGCGATCGTCGCATCGTCCAGCTTCTTCTTCCAGTTGAAGGACGGCGAGCAGTTGTAGGCCAGCAGCTTGCCCGGGTACTTTGCGGTGCATCGCCCTCGGCGAACTTCTTCGCTTCCTGCAGGTCCGGCTTGCCGGTTTCGCACCAGACCATGTCGGCATAGGGCGCATAGGCCAGGCCGCGGGCGATCGCCTGGTCGAGGCCTGCCTTGACCGGGAAGAAGCCTTCGCTGCGTGCGCTCTTCGACGTGATGAACGGCCGGTCGCGCTCGTCGACGTCCGATGTCAGCAGCGAGGCCGATTCCGCATCGGTGCGCGCCGACCAGGACCGTGGGCACGTCGCATGATGTCGGCCGCGAGACGCGCGGCGACCAGCTTGTTGATCGCTTCCTGGCTCGGCACCAGCACCTTGCCGCCCATGTGGCCGCACTTCTTGGCGCTCGATAGCTGGTCCTCGAAATGCACGCCGGCAGCGCCCGCATCGATCATCGCCTTCATCAGCTCGAAGGCATTCAGCACGCCGCCGAAGCCCGCCTCGGCGTCGGCCACGATCGGCTGCAGCCAGTCGATGGAGTCATCGCCCTCCGCGTGACAGATCTGGTCGGCGCGCCAGCAGCGTGTTGTTGATGCGCCGCACGACGGCGGGCACCGAGTCCGCCGGGTAGAGCGACTGGTCCGGGTACATTTCGCCGGCCAGGTTGGCGTCGCCGGCAACCTGCCAGCCCGACAGGTAGATCGCCTTGAGGCCCGCCCGGACCTGCTGCATCGCCTGGTTGCCGGTCAGCGCGCCGAGCGCATTGACGTAATGGCTGCTCCTGCATCTGGCGCCAGAGTTTCTCGCGCACCGAGGCGCGCCAGCGAATGCTCGACGTGCACATTGCCGCGCAGGCGCACGACGTCGGCTGGCGGAATAGCCGCGCTGCACGCCCTTCCAGCGCGGATCGGCGCTCCATTCCTTCTCGATTTGGCCGGCGGTCTTCGGGATCATCGGGTACTCCGGTATCAGTCGATTTCGCGGTAGGCGGTCAGGGTCAGGAAGGGCTCGAACTCCGGGTTCGCGGTCAGCTGGTCCAGGAGCTCCGCTGCGCGCGCGTAGTGACCGCTGGCAAATGCCGGACTCGCCGACTTCGGCGCGGATCTTCGCCAGTTGCTCCGCCTGCAGTTCGCGAACCAGATCCAGCGACACGGTTCGCATTTCTTTCAGGCGGCAGTTCATGGCGGACCCACTGCCATAGCTGCGCGCGGGAGATCTCGGCGGTCGCCGCGTCCTCCATCAGGTGATGGATCGGCACGCAGCCATTGCCGCCCAGCCAGGCCGCAAGGTAACGGATGCCGACGTCGAGGTTGTTGCGGATGCCAGCCAGGGTGATATCGCCCGCCGGGACGCGCAGCAGGTCCGCGGCGGTGACAGTGACGTCCTCGCGCATCTGTCTGCAGGTTGTTCGGCGTCGGCATCAGCCGGTCGAAGATGTCGCGCGCAACGAACACGAGGCCCGGATGCGCGACCCAGGTGCCATCGTGACCGTCGCTGGCTTCGCGTTCCTTGTCGGCGCGCACGCGCGCCAGCGCCTGCTCATTCGCCTCCGGATCGCCCTTGATCGGGATCTGCGCCGCCATGCCGCCGATCGCGAAAGCTCCGCGCCGGTGGCAGGTCTTGATCACGAGCAGTGAATACGAGCGCAGGAAGTGCGAGGTCATCGTGACCGAATTACGGTCTGGCAGCACGAAGTCGCGGCGGCGGCAGAATTTCTTGATGAAGCTGAAGATGTAATCCCAGCGTCCGCAATTGAGCCCGACGATCATTCTGGCGCAGCTCGTAGAGGATTTCGTCGATCTCGAACGCCGCCGTGATCGTCTCGATCAGCACGGTCGCCTTGATGCAGCCGCGCGGCAGGCCGAGCAGTCGCTCGCTGTACTCGAACACCTGGGCCCAGAGCCTCGCTTCGAGGTGACTTTCGAGTTTCGGCAGGTAGAAATAGGGACCGCTGCCGCGGCTCAGCAACTCGCTCGCGTTGTGGAACAGGTAGAGCCCGAAGTCCACGAGTGCTGCCGGAATCGGATTGCCACCGCGCATCCAGTGCTTTTCCGGGAGATGCCAGCCGCGCGGTCGCAGGACGAGCACTGCAGCGGACTCGTTGAGCCGGTAGGCCTTTCCGTCGGGACTCGTGTATGTGAGTGTCCCGCGCACCGCTTCCATCAGGTTGGCCTGGCCCTGGATCACGTTGGACCAGGTCGGGCACAGTGAATCCTCGCAATCCGCCATGAAGACATTGGCGCCGGAGTTCAGCGCGTTGATGATCATCTTGCGATCGGTGGGCCCCGTGATTTCGACGCGGCGATCGCGGAGGTCCGGCGGGATCGGCCCGATGCGCCAGTCGGAATCGCGGATCTTGCGCGTCGCGTCGAGAAAATCCGGCAACGTGCCGGCGTCGAAATTCAGCTGGCGCTTTGCCCGGTCCGCGAGCAGCTCGGTCACCTGCGCACTGAAATGCTCTGCCAGCTTGTTGACGAATGCGACCGCCTCCGGACGGAGCACCTCGGCCCATTCCATGCGCAGCACCGGAAACCGGCCGGTAGCCGTGCTGCCATCATGTGCCGTCTCAGATCTCAACTATAACTCCATGAAAGTTCATGTTTTTATCGCCCGCCCTGGTGACCGGCGATCAGCATCGCGAGTTCCAGGGCCTGTTCGTAGTTGAGCCGTGGATCGACCGTCGTGCGATAGGCCCTTGCAAGATCGCCGTCCGACAGGCCACGGGCACCGCCGGTGCACTCCGTGACATCGTCGCCGGTCAGCTCGAAATGCACGCCGCCGAGGCGCGAACCCGACTCCTCGTGGATGCGGAACGCCGACTTGACCTCCGACAGGATGTTGTCGAAGCGGCGCGTCTTGACGCCCTGAGGCGTCGTTTCGGTATTGCCGTGCATCGGGTCGCAGACCCACAGCACCTGCTGGCCGCTGTCGCGCACGGCCTTGATCATGGCCGGCAGGGATTTTTCGATGTCGGCGGCGCCGAAGCGATGGATCAGCGTCAGTCTCCCCGCCTCTCCTTCCGGATTCAGGATCCGTGCCAGTTCGCCGAGCCAGGCGCGGATCCATGGACGGGCCGACCTTGACGCCGATCGGATTGGCAATCCCGCGGAAGTACTCCAGGTGCGCGCCGCCGCGGCTTGCCGTGCGCATCCCGATCCACGGCATGTGCGTCGACAAGTTGTACCAGCGTTCGCGCCGCGGCAAGTAGCGCGTCTGCGCCTGCTCGTACAGCAGGTGCAGTCCCTCGTGACTCGAGTAGAACCGGACCTGGCTCGTCTCGTGGATAGGCCCGCCGGAGATCGCCTGGAAGAAATCCAGTGAATCGGTGATCGAGTTGACGATCTTCTGGTAGGCATCCTTGAGCTTTGCGTGCTGCATGAAACCGAGATCCCAGTACTCGGGATGATGCAGGTCTGCAAATCCACCATCGACCAGCGCGCGAACGAAATTGAGCGTGAGTGCCGCGCGCTCGTAGCCGCGCAGCAGCAATTCGGGATCCGGCTCGCGATCAACGGCGGTGAACGCTGCGCGATTGACGATGTCGCCGCGATAACTCTGCAGCGTGATGCCGTCGCGGGTCTCGGTGTCGGCGGACCGCGGCTTCGCATACTGCCCCGCCATGCGCCCGACGCGGATCACCGGCTTCTTGAGGCCGTGCAGCAGCACGAGGCTCATTTGCAGCAGGATCTTGAGCTTTCGCGCGATGGTCGTGGACTCGCAATCCGAGAATCCCTCCGCGCAGTCGCCGCCCTGCAGCAGGAAGCGCTCGCCGCGCTGGGCCGCCGCGAGTTCCGATTTGAGCTGGTCCACTTCCCAGGAGACGACGATCGGCGGCAGCCGCGACAGCTCGTCGATGACGCGCGCGAGCTTCGCCGCATCCGCATAACGCGGTTGCTGTTGTGCCGGCAGGCGCTGCCAGCTGTCCGGACTCCAGCCGGTCGATTCCAGCGCGGTATTCATGATTCCGGGCATCGTACACGGTTTCGCTGCACTGCAAAAATATCCACCGCCGGGGGTGGTTTATGTGCATCCAAATGGGCAGAATGCGCCTCCCCTGACGGAGCAACGACATGCATCGCGTACTGGTACTTGGCGCTGGAAAAATCGGCGCGCTGGTCTCCGGCCTGCTGGCCGAGGCAGGCGACTATCAGGTGCAGCTTGCGGACGTCAACGGAGAGACGGCCACCAGTGTCGCGCGGGCGCACGACCGCCGCACCCTGGCGCCATTCACCCTCGACGGCACCGATGCCGCAGCGCTGGATCGGCACCTGAAGGCAAATCCGGTCGACGCCGTGATTTCGTCGCTGCCTTTCTATTGCAACGTCGCGGTTGCGAGAGCTGCCAGGGACAACGGCCTGCATTACTTCGACCTGACCGAAGACGTCGAAGTCACGCGCGCCGTGCGCGCGATCGCCGAGGGTGCCCACACCGCTTTCGTTCCACAATGCGGACTGGCACCCGGCTTCGTCTCCATCGCAGCAAACGAACTGATCAGCCATTTCGACGAGCTGCGGAGCGTCAAGCTGCGTGTCGGCGCCCTGCCCCAGCATCCGAACAATGTCCTCAAGTATTCCCTGACCTGGTCAACCGAAGGGCTGATCAACGAATACGGCAATCCCTGCCACGCGATCGCCGACCGGCGCCTCATCGAGGCTGCGCCGCTCGAAGGGCTCGAGGAAATCGAAATCGACGGCACCCTCTATGAGGCGTTCAACACTTCGGGCGGCCTCGGTTCGCTGGGCGAGACTTTTGGCGAGCGCTGCGAGCAGATGAATTACAAGACGATGCGCTACCCGGGTCACTGCGAGCAGGTGCGCCTGCTGATGAACGACCTGAAGCTGAATCAGGACCGCAGTACGCTGAAGCGCATCCTCGAGAACGCCGTGCCCCAGACGCTGCAGGATGTCGTGATCGTCTATGTCGCGGTGACAGGCCGCCAGGGCGGCGAGCTGCGCGAGGAAAATTACGTCAACAAGATCTATCCACAGCAGATTTCCGGCCGGCTGTGGTCGGCGATCCAGGTCACGACCGCCGCGGGCATTTCGGCCGTCGTCGATCAGGTGCTCGCAAAGCCCGCCGGCTACCGGGGCTTCGTGCGCCAGGAACAGTTCCGGCTGCCGGCTTTCCTCGCGAATCGCTTCGGGACCTGGTACCAGGATGGCGCCGACAAGGCCGTATCGGGGCGCATGGTGGTCGAGGGCAAGGCCGGACGCCAGCGGAACCTCGTGGGGGTCCGGTGATGAACAAGGCTGACATCCTGAAGGGGCTCGGGCTCTCAGCCGTCAATGCAGGCGCCTGGTCCGGCGACGGCTGGCATGCGGCGGACGATGCGCCGCTCGTCAAGTCCATCGACCCGGCGACCGGCGAATTGATCGCTTCGGTTCGCGCCGCGACCGAGGCGGATTATGAGCGCGTGGCCGCGAGTGCCGCTGCCGCCTTCCTGAAATGGCGTGACGTGCCGGCGCCCCGCCGCGGCGAGGCCGTGCGCCTGATGGGCGAAGCGCTGCGGGCGAAGAAGGACCTGCTCGGCAGTCTGGTAAGCCTGGAGATGGGCAAGATCAAGGCCGAGGGCGACGGCGAAGTCCAGGAGATGATCGACATCGCCGATTTCGCGGTCGGCCAGTCGCGCATGCTGTACGGCCTCGCGATGCATTCCGAGCGCCCGCGCCACCGCATGTACGAGCAATGGCATCCGCTCGGCGTCGTCGGCATCATCTCGGCCTTCAATTTTCCGGTCGCCGTCTGGTCCTGGAATGCATTCCTGGCGGCCGTCTGCGGCGACATCTGCATCTGGAAGCCCTCGCACAACACGCCGCTCTGCGGGATCGCCGTGCAGCGCATCTGCAACGAGGTCATGGCGCGCGAGAATCTGCCGCCGATCTTCCAGATGTTCGTACCGGCCGATAGTTCGCTGGCGAGCCGGCTCGTCGACGATCGGCGGGTCGCGCTGCTGAGCTTCACGGGATCGACCAATGTCGGGCGGCGGGTCGGCGAACGGGTGGCCTCGCGGCTCGGCAGGAGCCTGCTCGAGCTCGGCGGCAACAACGCCATCATCGTGGACGAATTTGCGAACATGGACCTGGTCGTGCCGGCGGTCGTGTTCGGCTCGGTCGGCACCGCGGGCCAGCGCTGCACGACGACGCGCCGGCTGCTGGTGCACCAGTCGCGCATTGCCGAAGTCGAGCGGCGCCTCGTCGCGGCCTACAAGCAAGTTCGGATCGGCAATCCGCTCGATCCCCAGGCGCTGATGGGTCCGTTGGTGGATGCGTCTGCCGTGCGAGGCTATCAAGCGGCATTGGAGAGCGTGCGCGCCCAGGGCGGCGAGATCCTGTGCGGCGGCAATGTATTGCCGGGCCCGGGATTCTTTGTCGAACCGACCATCGTCCGTGCGCGGAATGACATGCCGGTCGTGCGGCACGAGACCTTCGCGCCGATCCTGTACGTGATCCCGTTCAAGACACTGGACGAGGCGATCGCGATGCACAATGACACGGACTACGGCCTGTCCTCGGCGATTTTCACCGACCGTCTCCAGCATGCCGAGCGTTTCCTGTCGGTTGCCGGCAGCGACTGCGGGATCGCGAACGTCAATATCGGCACGTCCGGTGCTGAGATCGGCGGCGCATTCGGCGGCGAGAAGGACACGGGCGGCGGGCGCGAGGCGGGCTCCGACTCCTGGAAGTACTACATGCGCCGCCAGACCAACACGATCAACTATTCGAGCGAGCTGCCGCTCGCACAGGGAATCAGGTTCGACCTGCGTTGAGTTGGCGTTCGGCTGGCTGGCAGGCCTGCTATCATCGATGGCGCCTGGTGGAGAGCTGCAAAGGGCACTGCGCCGAATGGCATTACGTCACCTGATACCCGGCCTGCTGGCAGTCCTTGTGACTGGTGCAGCGCTCGGCGTGGCGCCGGCGCAGTCCGCGGATGGCGAAGACGCGGACGCCGCCGCGCCTGAGGCCTCGCCACTGGCTGGGGCCGCCGTCCTGATCGAGATCAAGGACGCGATCAGTCCCGCGACCCGCGAGTTCTTCCTGCGCACACTCGCGCGCGCCGACAAGCAGAAGGCGGCGCTCCTCGTGCTGACACTCGACACGCCGGGCGGCCTGTCGGATTCCATGCGCGACATGATCCAGGGCATCCTGAACTCGCAGGTTCCCGTGATTACCTATGTGGCGCCCTCGGGCGCCCATGCGGCGAGTGCCGGCACCTTCATCCTGTATGCGAGCCATATCGCGGCGATGGCGCCGGGCACCAACCTGGGCGCTGCGACGCCGGTTCCGATCGGCGGATCGGGCCCTTCCGACAAAGAAGACAAGGACGCGGACAAGGGCAAGGACGGCGACTCGAAAGAGTCTGGTCGGCTCATCGACAGCCATGGACCGCAAGGTCATGAACGATTCCGTCGCCTACATCCGCAGCATCGCCGAGATGCGCGGCCGCAATATCGAATTCGCGGAGGCCGCCGTGGTCGAGGCGGCAAGCATCACGGCGACCGAGGCGCTGAAGCGCGGCGTCATCGACCTGATTGCCGACGACCTGCCGGCGCTGATGACGTCACTCGACGGCCGCGAGGTGAAGTTGCCGACCGGCGTGCGCGTGCTGCACACGAAAGGGATCCTGCTGCAGCGCGTCGAAATGGACTGGCGCGCGGAACTGCTGTCCGTGCTGACGAATCCGATGGTGGCGTATGGACTGCTGCTGATCGGCCTCTATGGACTGATGTTCGAGGGCTATAACCCGGGCGCGGTGCTGCCGGGCGTGGTCGGCGGCGTCTGCCTGCTGCTGGGTCTTTATGCCCTTCAAGTGCTCTCCGTGAATTTCGCCGGTCTCGCCCTTGTTCTCCTGGGTGTCGGAATGATGATCGCGGAGTTCTTCGTGCCGAGTTTCGGTGCACTGGGATTCGGCGGGCTCGCGGCATTCGTGATCGGCTCGATCGTGTTGATGGACACGGATACGGCGGGCATGGAAGTGAGCCGCGGACTGATCGGCGGCGTGGCAACCGCAGGCGGAACACTGATGCTCGGCACGATCTGGCTGGCAATGCGCGCACGACGAAGACCGGTATCGACCGGTCGGGAACAGCTGGTCGGGGACACCGCCGAAGCGGTCGGCGCATTCAATGGGAAAGGCCAGGTAAGGATTTACGGCGAACTGTGGAATGCGGTCAGCACCGAACCGGTGGCGGCGGGCCAGCAGCTGCGCGTTGACCGGGTGCAGGGGCTGACGCTTTTCGTTTCACCGATCGCATGACTGGAGACCGGAAATGATCACTTATGTACTCGTTGCCCTCGTCGTTCTTTTCGTGGTGCTGGTCTTCAATGCGATCAACATCCTGCGGGAATACGAACGCGGCGTCGTATTCACGCTAGGCCGCTATAGCGGCACCAAGGGACCCGGACTGATCATCGTGTGGCCATTCGTGCAGCAGATGGTCCGCGTGGACCTGCGCACGATCGTGCTCGACGTGCCGAAGCAGGACGTCATCTCCCGCGACAACGTGTCGGTCAAAGTCAACGCCGTGGTCTACTTCAGGATCGTGGACCCCGACAAGGCCATCATCCAGGTCGCAAATCCCTTCGAGGCGACGAGCCAGCTCGCGCAGACCACGCTGCGCTCCGTGCTCGGCCAGCATGAGCTGGATGAAATGCTGTCGGAACGCGATCGGCTGAATGCCGACGTGCAGAAGATCCTGGACTCCTCGACCGATGCCTGGGGCATCAAGGTCTCGCATGTCGAGATCAAGCACATCGACCTTGACGAGACCATGATTCGCGCGATCGCCAAGCAGGCGGAGGCCGA
Organism: uncultured Gammaproteobacteria bacterium; assembly: GCA_963747145.1. GTDB lineage: Bacteria > Pseudomonadota > Gammaproteobacteria > Steroidobacterales > Steroidobacteraceae > SCUD01. The sequence continues at coordinate 160,718 of CAVVDZ010000006.1, forward strand.
GCGCACCCGGCGCGCCAAGGTGATTCACGCCGAGGGCGAGAAGCAGGCTGCGGCGATGTTGGTCGAGGCAGCGAAGCTCCTGGGCGCCGACCCGCGCGCGATCCAGCTGCGCTACATGCAGACACTGACGGAGCTCGGCAACGACAGGAGCACGACCATCGTATTCCCGATGCCGATGGACCTGATCACTCCGTTTGTGAAGCGCCTCGGCACGTCCGACTGATCAGCGCCCTGGCAGACGCACGCTGACGCGCGCGCCGCCGAGGCGGCTCTCGCCGATCTCCAGCGTGCCGGAATAGGCGGCGGCGATCTCACGCGCGACCGACAAGCCGATCCCCTGCCCCGCGACACTCTCGTCGGCGCGCGCGCCGCGCTCCAGCACGCGTGCGCGTTCCGATGGCGGAATGCCGCGGCCGTCGTCCTCGACGTCGAGCAACAGGCCCGGCCGGCGCCAGTCGGCGGATGTCCAGGGCATCGCGCGCACGGCGAGCTCCGTGTTGCTGTACTTGCAGGCGTTGTCCATCAGGTTTCCCGCCAATTCCAGGAAGTCGCCGGCATCGATCGGGTAGACCGTGCCTGGTGCGACCGCAAGCGAGGTTCGCGGCGCCTTGTCGGTGTAGACCTTGGCAAGCGCGCCACGCAGCTGTTCGAGGGGCTCCTGTAGCGGGAGGTCGGTCATCGTCGCACCGGTGCCGCCGAACACGGCACGCTTCAACTGGTGCTGGACAATCTCCTGCATGCGGTCCAGTTGGAGCAATTGCGCCTGCCGGTCGGTCTGGCCGCTCTCGATGTGGCCGCGCAATGCGGCAAGTGGAGTCTTCAGGCTGTGCGCAAGATTGCCGAGCGTCGTGCGATAGCGCTCGAGGCGCTTGCGCTCGCCGGTCAGGAGCGCATTCAGGTTTCCCGTGACACCGACGAGTTCGCGCGGCCAGCCGGAACCCAGCAGTTCGCTCCGCCCGGCCTCGATGTCGGCGATTTCGGCCTCGAGCTTGTGCAGTGGCTCGAGCGCGATGCGCATTGCGACCGCGAGTCCGGCGAGCAAGAGCAGGCCCAGCACAATGGAGCCTGACAGCAGCCAGGCGCGGGCGCGCGCAACTTCGCGGTACCAGGGCTCGAGGCTCTCGGCGGCGCGGATGATGAAGTCCCGGCCCCCGCCATCCGCAAGTTCCCAGCGGATGCCGAGCGACAGGCCGAGAACCCGCGTACCGTCGGCGAGCTTTGCGTATTCGAACCGGCGTTCGCCCGTCGCGGGCGCCGCCGCCAGATTGAGGCCGCTGCCGAGCGCGGACGGCGAGCGCCAGCTGCCGCGCGAGCTGACGATTTCCGCATAGAGTCCCGATCCGGGGGATGCCAGCCGGGGTTCCGCAAGATTCCCGGGTACGAGCCGGCCATCCGCATCGATGTCGGCCGAGGAGATCAGCGCTATGACCTGCGCATCGAGCACGTCCTGGCGCGCGCGCGTGCCGAGGTTGCGGTACTGGGAGTCGAGCGCCCAGGCCGCGACGCCCGCGGCGGCCAGCAGCAGCAGGGCCAGCGTCACCAGCAAGCGCGCCTGCAGCGATGGGGTTCGTCGCGCCACGATCAGTCGCGATTGATCCGGTAGCCGCGGCCCCTCAGGGTCTCGATCGGCAGACGGTCTCCATCGGGGTCGAGCTTGCGGCGCAGCCGTCCAATGAAGACTTCGATCGTGTTGCTGTCGCGCTCGAAGTCCTGTTCATAGAGTTTTTCGGTCAGCTCGGTCTTGGAGACCACCTGTCCGGCGCGCAGCATCAGGTATTCGAGCAGCCGGTATTCAAATGCCGTCAATTCGATCGCGGTGCCGGCGACCCGCACTTCCTGGCTGCGCGTGTCGAGCTCGACGGCTCCGCTCTTCAGCAACGGCTGCGACCAGCCGCCCGAGCGGCGCAGCAAAGCCTGCACACGCGCGAGGACCTCTTCGAACCGGAATGGCTTGGTGACGTAATCGTCGGCGCCGGCGTCGAGCCCGGCGACCTTTTCCTGCCAGCTGTCGCGTGCGGTGAGGATCAGCACCGGAAATGACTTTTCGGCCTTGCGCCAGGCGCGGATCGCGTCGAGCCCGGACTTGCCGGGCAGGCCGAGATCCACGACGGCGATGTCGACCGGGTATTCCTTTCCCGAGAACTCCCCTTCGATACCGTCGGCTGCCAGGTCAACGGCAAAGCCCGCCCCGCGAAACTGCTGTGCCAGTATCTCGCGCAGCGCCGGCTCGTCCTCGACGATCAGGAGGCGCATGCGGGCCTCAGATTTCCTGGCCGCTTTCCGCGTCGATCCTGACCTCGAAGACGCGGCCGTCGGGCCCCAGGAGCCGGATCCGGTATTCGATGCGATCACCGTGCCGCTTCTCCTCGGCCCGCACGACGCGCGCATCGTGACGCCTTTCGGCGCGCGCCACCGCCTCGTCGAGGGAAATCGCACGATCCGCCATTGCACGCTCACCGCCATGGTCCCGGTACCGGTCGTGGTCGCGATTCGATCCCAGGGCCTGCCCGGACACGGCAAAGCCGGCCACGAGGGCCAGGCACAGGATCGGCAGCAGTGTCGTTCTGGTTTTCACCGGTATCGCGTCATTGTAGTGGAACTCAAAAAAGCCGGGCCGCTCGCGCGGCCCGGCCCCTCTTTCAACCGCCCAGGGGCGTCACGTCGATCCGGATCCGCACCTTCTCACCCGGGTCATAGGGCATCCGTGTCGTGTAATCGCGCCCGCCGTACTCGTAGGTCACGAGGTAGCCGTCGATGCGTTCGTCCCAGCTGTCGCGGTAATGCACTTCGCAGCGCTCGACCAGCCGTTCGTCGTCGTAGTCGCCGCGCTGGCGTTGGCGCTCGTGCGAGATGTTGTTGCCGATTGCGCCACCGATGAGCGCGCCGGCGATCCGCGCCGCATCGCGCCCGCGCCCCGTGCCGATCTGGTTGCCGACGACGCCGCCGATGATGCCACCCAGCAGCGTGCTGCCGGCGTGACGGGAGGACAGCGGGCCATTCGACTCATAGACCGGTTCGTCCCAGCATTCGCGGACCGGCTCGCTGATTCGAACCCGACGCCGCAGCGGCTCGACATTGACGACCCGAGCGTAGTCAAAGTCCCCATCGCCGTAACGATCATCGCGATGTTCGCGCGCATAGCGCCCATTGTCGTACTGGTAACCATTGCGATTGTCACCGGCCAAGGCTCCGGCGGACGTCACCGCGAGACCAACGGCAAGGCCGGAAATCCAGAGCTTGCGAAACATGGTGAGACTCCTTTTATGGCACGGGGCCAATCTAGGCTGCTGACCATGAACGCGTCCTGAACGCCCGAAGGGCGCCCGGACGGGGTTTTCGCTAGGGAATCTCGGCCTTTGCAGCCGTCCACAGGCCATCCAGCAGCTCCGGCCCGGCCGTATCGGGGGCGATGCCGCGGGCTGCGAGGGCCTGCTCGAGGTGGGCGTAGCGGCGCTCGAATCGCTCGTTGGCGCGGCGCAGGGCCGTTTCGGCATCGATGTCCAGGTGCCGCGCCAGGTTGACGACCGAGAACAGCAGGTCACCGAGCTCTGCCTCCTGCCGCCCGGCGTCACCGCCGTCACTGGCGACCCGATCGAGTTCGCCGAGCTCCTCGTCGATTTTCGCGCGGGGCCCGACCGCATCCGGCCAGTCGAAGCCGGCATCGGCGGCCCGCCGGCCGAGCTTGCGCGCCCGCGACAGCGCGGGAAGCGCGAGCGGAACGCCGCCAAGCGCTCCACCGCCCTGCCCCTGCGCGGCGCGTTCACCCGCCTTCAGCTTTTCCCAGACCCGCGATTGCTCGCCGGCATCCGCGACCGGCGCGCCGCCGAAGACATGCGGGTGGCGCCGCGTCAGCTTGTCGCAGATCGCCTCGACGACATCATTGAATGCGAACGCGCCACGCTCGCTGGCAAGCTGCGCATGAAATGCGACCTGGAACAGCAGGTCGCCGAGTTCATCGCACAGGGCCGGCAGATCGCCGCGCTCGATCGCATCGGCGACTTCGTAGGCTTCCTCGAGCGTGTGCGGCGCGATCGAGCGGAAATCCTGCTGCAAGTCCCAGGGACAGCCCGCGGCGGGGTCGCGCAGGCGCACCATGATCGCGAGAAGTCGTTCAATCCCCATGAAGCGGCGAGCCACCCAGCAATTCCCTGAGCGTCAGCAGCATGCCGGCGGTTGCACCCCAGATCCTGTGTCCGCCCCAGGGCAAGTCGAGCACCTCCAGGTCTTCGTCGCCGACGCGATGCATCCGCCGTGCGTGCGTCGCCGGGTCCAGCAGGTGGCGCAGTGGCGCTTCGAAGGTGCCCGACACCTCGATCGGGTCCAGCACCAGTTCAAAGCCCGGGCTGACGAGACCGACGACGGGCGTCACCCGATAGCCGCTGATCACGACATGGTCCGGAAGGCAGCCGATTACTTCGATGAACTCGCGGCGCAGGCCGATTTCCTCTTCGGTCTCGCGCAGCGCCGCTGCGACCGCATCCTTGTCGCCGGGCTCGAGCCGGCCGCCCGGAAACGAAATCTGCCCCGGGTGATGCTTGAGGTCGGTTGCACGATGGGTCAAGAGCACCGTCAGTTCATCTCCGCGGTCCACAAGCGGTATCAGGACCGCGGCGCGGGTCGGATGCTCGGGAAACAGCGGGCGCATGCGCTCGAGTGTCGAGCGGGATACCGCGCCGACGCGCAGGTCGGAATCCGTGAAATGGCAGCCGCCGAGGCGGCTGCGAAGTTCGCGCCGGAGCGCCTCGGCCGGCATTCGATGCAGCTCAGGTGTCAGCGCATGAATCATGGCTCGCCTTTCGCCAGCCGCGCTGGATCGAGCAGGCGCGCAAGCTTTTCGCGGGGCATATCCGTCTCCTCGATTGCGATCTCGAGGATCGGGCGGCGCTCAGCAGTCGCTCGGCGCGCAATCGCCGCCGCCCGGTCATAGCCGATTTCCGGCGCGAGCGCGGTCAGCAGCATCGGGTTGCGGGCGAGCGTCTCCGACAGCACGCCGGCATTCACGCTGAGCCCCGCGATGGCCCTGCGCGCGAGCGCGCGGCACGAATCAGCCAGCAGCTCGATGCTCTGCAGCAAGCCATGCGCGATCAGCGGCAACATCACGTTGAGCTGGAAGTTGCCCGAGGCGCCGGCCATCGCGACCGCGGCGTCATTGGCCATGACCTGGGTTGCCGCCATCGCGACCGCTTCAGGGATCACCGGATTGACCTTGCCGGGCATGATGCTGGAGCCGGGCTGCAAGGCCGGCAGCGAGATTTCACCGAGTCCGGCCAGCGGACCGGAATTCATCCAGCGCAGGTCATTGGCGATCTTCATCAGCGCAACGGCGGCGCCGCGCAACTGGCCGGACAGTTCCACGGCCGTGTCCTGTGAGGCGAGGCTCGCGAACCGGTCCGGTGCGCCGCTCAGCGCCAGACTGGTCTTCGCAGCGAGTCGTGCGATGGCGAGTGCGGCGAACCCGGGGTGGGCGTTGACGCCGGTGCCGACCGCCGTCGCGCCGAGCGCGAGCCGCTGCAGCCGCGGACCGACCGCTGCCAGGCGCAGGGCCGCTTCTTCGACCTGTGTCTGCCAGGCATGCATCTCCTGCCCGACCGTGATCGGCAGGGCATCCATCAGGTGGGTGCGCCCCGGCTTGACCTGATCGCCCACCTGCGCGGCCTTGTCCGCAATCGCGCGCGCGAGCTCGGCGAGGGCCGGCAGCAGCGTATCTCGCAGTTCGAGCGCTGCGGCCAGGTGAATCGCCGTCGGGATGACGTCATTGCTGCTCTGGCAGCGATTGACATGGTCATTCGGGTGCACGGCGCTTCCAAGTCGCACGCTGGCCAGGCGGGCGATCACCTCATTCGCATTCATGTTGGTGCTGGTGCCGGACCCGGTCTGCATGATGCCGACCGGGAACTGGTCGGCATGCCGGCCGGCGGCGATTTCCAGGGCCGCCGTTGCGATTGCGGCCGCGAGCTTCGGATCGAGTTCGCCGAGTTCGCCATTGGTCTCGGCGGCGGCCCACTTGATGAGGCCAAGGGCGCGGATCATCGGCGCCGGCATCAACAGCTGCCCGATCTGGAAATTGTCGACCGCGCGCTGGGTCTGGGCGCCCCAAAGCGCCGACGCGGCCACGCGGACCTCGCCGAGGCTGTCCTTTTCGATGCGGTCGTTGGCGCTCACGGGTAACATACGCATTCTATCATCTGGGCCTGGCGCCATGACCGATCATCGCCTGACCGCATTGTCGCCGCTCGACGGGCGCTATGCCGACAAGTGCGCCGACCTTGCATCCCTCTTCAGCGAATCCGCGTTGATCGGCTACCGGGTGCGCATCGAAGCGGCGTGGTTCCGCCAGCTCGCCTCATCGGGCCACTTCGCGGCGCTCGGCTCGCTGCCCGCGCCGGTGGCAAAACGACTCGAAGCGCTCGCCCTGGCGGTGGATGAGGCCGCCGTCCGGCGCGTCAAGGAGATCGAGCGCGACACGAACCACGACGTCAAGGCCGTCGAGTACTTCGTCCGCGAGCAGCTCGCCGCCGCAGGCGCCAGGCCAGCGCAGCTCGAATTCGTGCATTTCGCCTGCACGTCGGAAGATATCAACAACCTCTGCTACGCGATGATGCTCACGGAAGCGCGCAGCAGCATCCTGCTGCCGGTCATCGGCGCGGTCGCAGATCGTCTCGCCGGAATTGCGCAGGAGCAGGCGGCGACCGCGATGCTGTCGCGCACGCACGGCCAGCCGGCCTCGCCGACGACCCTCGGGAAAGAAGCGGCCAATTTCGTTGCGCGCCTGCGCCGCGCCGCCGCCTCACTGGAACGTGTGGAGCTGCTCGGCAAGTTCAACGGGGCGGTCGGAAACTTCAATGCGCACCATGCCGCTGCTCCGCAGCTTGACTGGCGCGCGGAGTCCCGGCGCTTCGTGCTGGCGCTGGGGCTCGTTCCGAACGAGCACACGACGCAGATCGAGCCTCACGACTGCATCGCGGAATACTGCGATGCGCTCGCCCGTGCCGATACCGTGCTGATCGACCTGTGCCGCGACCTGTGGGGTTATGTGTCGCTCGGCTACTTCCGGCAGCGGCCGGTGACGGGTGAAACCGGCTCGTCGACGATGCCGCACAAGGTGAACCCGATCGACTTCGAGAATGCCGAGGGCAATGCGGGTCTCGCCAATGCCATGCTGCGGCACTTCGCTGAGAAGTTGCCAGTGTCGCGCTGGCAGCGCGACCTCAGCGACTCGACGGTGCTGCGCAATCTGGGCGTGGCGTTCGGGCATGGCGCGCTGGCGTGGCGCTCGGCGCTGCGCGGCCTGGAGCGGATCGAACCGGACGGCGTGCGCATGGCGGCAGATCTCGATGCGCACTGGGAAGTGCTCGCCGAGGCGATCCAGACGGTCATGCGGGCCCATGGCATCGCCGGCAGCTACGAAAAGCTCAAGGAGTTCACGCGTGGCCGCGATGTCGGCGCCGGCGAACTGCGCGTCTTCGTTGCCACGCTCGGCTTGCCGGAGGATGCGCGGCGGCGGCTGGAATCCCTGACGCCGGCAGCCTATACGGGGCTCGCGGAAGCGCTCGCCAGGACGGTCTGAGGACGGCCGGCCGTGCCCGCCGACACCATTGAATGCGTGCTGACGACCTGGAGCACGGACCGCGCCGCGTTGCAGGAAATCCGCCGGGAAGTCTTCATCGACGAGCAGAAATTCGCTGGATCCGACGAATGGGATGAAGACGATGCCGCCAGCATTCACGCTCTGGTGACCCTGAACCGTGAACCAGTTGGCACCGGGCGACTTAATCCGGGCGGTAAGATCGGGCGGATCGCGGTAAAAGCCGGACTGCGAGGCCGGGGCATCGGCACCATGATACTGGGCCAGCTGCTCCACGAGGCCTATCACCGCGGCATTCGCGAGCCATACCTGCATGCGCAAGTGCAGGCCGTGCCCTTCTACGAGAAGCATGGCTTCCGTGCCGAAGGCGATGTGTTCGACGAGGCGGGCATCTTCCACGTAAGGATGAAGCACGCCCTGGAGTGACAGCGGTGCAGACCCAGCGACAGAGCGTGACCGGTACGCGCTCGATCATCGCGACGCTAGACGAGGCCCGTGCTGCCACGCAGCAGGTAGCGCTCGTTGCGCGCCGTCTGCTGACCATGTACACGCAGGATCTCGAGCCGTCCGTGTACGACCAGCCGCAGTTCCTCGAGACCGTCAAGAAGCTGGTCCTTTCCCGAAGCTATGCCAAGGTCCGCGTGCTGCTCGCCGATCCATCACGCGTCGTCTACGAGGGCAGCAAGTTCGTGCACCTGGCGCGACGCATCACGAGCCACATCGAGATCCGGCACGTCAAGTCCGATCACCGTGACAACCAGGCGGCATTCCTGATCGCCGACGACCGCGCGCTGGTCTATCGCCTGCAGGCCTCACGCTGGGAAGGCATCGTCGAGATGAATGACGCCGCGGTCGCCCGGCGCTACCTCAATTATTTCGACGAGATCTGGATCGCCAGCGAACCCGAAGCCGAGACGCGCCAGCAGCATCTCTAGCGGCGCGTGCTGACCGCTCCGGCCAGCCCCTATAATCGCCGCATGACCCTGAAGCCCGATGTCACCGTGGCCGCCGTTGTCGAGCGGGCCGGTCGATTCCTGATCGTGCAGGAACGCGCCGCCCGGCGTGTCGTGCTGAACCAGCCTGCCGGGCACCTCGAGGACGGTGAATCGCTGGTCCAGGCCGTGATCCGCGAAACCCTGGAGGAAACGGGCTATCCCTTCGAGCCGCAGGCCGTCACCGGCCTGTATCTGTGGCGGGGACCGGCCGACCGGACTTTCCTGCGCGTCGCATTTGCCGGCACGGTCGGCGACCGGGCCAACGGTGTGCCTCTCGACCGCGCCATCATCCGCACGGCATGGATCACCCGCGACCAGCTGCACCAGCGCGAGGGGGAATTGCGAAGCCCGCTGGTGCTCCGCTGCATCGATGACTACCTGCGTGGCGCGCGCTATCCCCTCGAACTCCTCAATCATGTGCTGGGCGCGGCGCCTCCGGCGGCGGACGGCTGACCGCCATGGCGCGCCACATCGTCGCGATGTCGGGCGGCGTCGATTCCGCGGTCGCGGCTTCGCTGCTGGTCGATGCCGGCCACGATGTCGAGGGCCTCTTCATGGCGAACTGGGAGGACGACGGCGAGGGTTACTGCACGACTGCCGCCGACTTCCAGGACGCGCGCGCAAGTTGCGCCGAGCTCGGCATCCCGCTGCATCGCGTCAGCTTCGCGGCGGAATACCGGGAGCGTGTCTTCGCCCATTTCCTCGCGGAGCTGCGCGCCGGGCGCACGCCGAATCCCGACGTGCTCTGCAACCGCGAGATCAAGTTCGGCCTGTGCCTCGCCTATGCGCGCCGCCTGGGGGCCGAACGATTTGCGACCGGGCATTACGCGCGCATCGGTCCCGGCGGACGCCTGCTGCGGGCCGCCGACGCTGGCAAGGACCAGAGCTATTTCCTGCACATGGTCTCGTCCGCGGAACTCGCCTGCTGCGACTTTCCAATCGGAGGACTGCAAAAGGCGCAGGTGCGCGCGCTCGCCCGCGAGCGCGGATTGCGGGTCCATGACAAGCGCGACTCCACCGGCATCTGCTTCATCGGTGAACGCCCGTTCGGCGAATTCCTGGAATCCTGGCTGCCCGGAAATCCCGGCCCGATCGAAACGCCCGATGGTGCGGTCGTCGGTCAGCACCAGGGTCTCGCGCGCTACACGCCCGGGCAGCGCAGCGGACTCGGCGTCGGCGGCCTCAAGGATCGTGCGGCAGCGCCCTGGTTCGTCGCCGGCAAGGACCTTGAGCGCAATGTACTGATCGTCGTCCAGGGTCGCGATCATCCCGCGCTGCACTGCATGGGCCTGCGCACGGGCCCTTTGCACTGGGTCACCGGGGCGCCGGCGGCGGCTGAATTCGAGTGCACGGTCAAGCTCCGCTATCGCCAGGCCGACGTGGGCTCTGCGCTCAGCCTGTCAGAAGGTGGTGCCGTGGTCCGCTTTTCCGGACCGCAGGCAGGGGCGGTTCCCGGCCAGTACGCTGTGTTCTACCGCGGAGAGGAATGCCTGGGTGGCGGCGTGATCGAGTCGCTTATAATTGCCGCGGAGGAATCATGCAGGACAGCTTCAAGGCGCGTCGCAAGCTCACCGTCGGCGGACGCAGCTTCGAGTACTTCAGCCTAGACGCGCTTGCGGACTACCCGGTCGGGCGCCTGCCTTATTCGCTGAAGATCCTGCTCGAGAACCTGCTGCGGCACGAGGACGGGACGACCGTCAAGCGCGAGGACATCATCGCGCTCGCAAGCGCCGATCCGCGCAAGCTGCCGGCCCGCGAGATCGCCTTCACGCCCGCGCGCGTGATCATGCAGGACTTCACCGGCGTGCCCGCCGTCGTGGACCTGGCGGCGATGCGCGATGCGATGGCGGCGCTCGGCGGCGATCCCGGCAAGATCAATCCATTGATCCCGGCCGAACTCGTGATCGATCACTCGGTCATGGTCGATCATTACGGCACGGCGGATTCGCTGAACCTCAACGCCCTCCTCGAGTTCCAGCGCAACAAGGAGCGTTACACGTTCCTGCGCTGGGGACAGTCGGCTTTCGACAACTTCGCCGTCGTGCCGCCGGATACCGGAATCGTGCACCAGGTCAACCTCGAGTTCCTGGCACGGGTCGTGTTCGTCGACGGGCACGGACTCGCCTATCCGGACACCGTCGTCGGCACCGACTCGCACACGACGATGATCAATGGCGTCGGCGTGCTGGGCTGGGGCGTCGGCGGCATCGAGGCCGAGGCCGCGATGCTCGGCCAGCCATCGACCATGCTGATCCCGGAAGTCATCGGCATGAAGCTGACCGGCAGGCTGCCGGAGGGCGCGACGGCGACCGATCTCGTGCTGACCGTGACCGAGCAACTGCGCAAGCGCGGCGTCGTCGAGAAATTCGTCGAGTTCTTCGGCGATGGCCTCGCCCAGCTGCCATTGGCCGATCGCGCGACCATTGCCAACATGGCACCGGAATACGGGGCGACCTGCGGCATCTTCCCCATCGATGACGAGACGATTACTTACCTGCGCCTGACCGGCCGCGACGAAGGCCAGATCGCGCTGGTGCGCGAGTATGCGAAGGCCCAGGGCCTGTGGCGCCACGATGGCGCACCCGATGCCGCGTACACGGACGTGCTGTACCTCGATCTGTCCACCGTTCAGCCCTCGCTTGCCGGGCCGAAACGGCCACAGGACCGCGTGCTGCTGTCCGACATGCAGAAGGCGTTCCGGTCGGCCTTCAAAAAGGACCAGGACAAATGGACATCCCGCGGACCTGCCCGGGTCAGCGACGCGGGCCGGGATTTCGAGCTGAAGGACGGCGCGGTCGTCATTGCGGCGATCACGTCGTGCACGAACACGTCAAACCCTGCAGTCATGGTCGGCGCCGGCCTGCTCGCCCGAAAGGCACAGGAGCGCGGGCTCACGGTGAAACCCTGGGTTAAGACCTCGATGGCGCCCGGCTCCAAGGTCGTCACGGAATACCTGACACGCGCCGGGCTGCTGACGGATCTCGAGAAACTTGGATTCAACATCGTTGGTTACGGCTGCACGACCTGCATCGGCAATTCCGGTCCGCTGAATCCGCCGATCTCGCAGGCGATCGCCGACCAGCAGCTCTCGGTCGCGTCCGTGCTGTCGGGCAATCGCAATTTCGAGGGCCGCGTCCACCAGGAAGTGCGGATGAACTTCCTGGCTTCGCCGCCGCTCGTCGTGGCCTACGCGCTCGCCGGGACCGTGGACCTGGACCTGACGCACGAGCCGCTCGGAACCGGCCGCGACGGTAAACCCGTCTTCCTGCGCGACATCTGGCCGAGCGCAATAGAGATACAGCTGGCTATCGCGCGTTCCGTGTCGGCGGACATGTTCGTTTCGACTTACGGCGACGTCTTCAAGGGTGACGAGCGCTGGCGCGGCCTTGGTGTCATCGAGTCCCAGACTTATCGGTGGGAGGGCGCCAGCACCTATATCCAGAATCCGCCCTACTTCACCGGCATGAGCCGCGAGCGCCCCGGACTGCCCGTGATCCGCAAGGCGCGTTGCCTGGCGCTGTTCGGGGATTCGATCACGACCGATCACATTTCCCCCGCGGGGGCGATTCGCAAGGAATCGCCGGCCGGCCTGTACCTGCAGAAGAATGGCGTGGTGCCTGCGGATTTCAACAGCTATGGGTCGCGTCGCGGGAACCACGAGATCATGATGCGGGGCACTTTCGCGAATTCGCGGATCAAGAACCTGATGGTGCCGGGTGTCGAAGGCGGCGTGACCCGCATGCAGCCGGGCGGCGAGCAGATGCCGATCTACGATGCCGCCATGAAGTACATCGGGGCCGGCGTGCCGCTGGTCGTGATCGCCGGCAAGGAATATGGCACGGGCTCATCCCGCGACTGGGCGGCCAAGGGCACGAACCTGCTGGGCGTAAAGGCCGTCATTGCCGAGTCCTTCGAGCGCATCCATCGCGCGAATCTGGTGGGCATGGGCGTCTTCCCGCTGACATTCGAGGGCGGGCAGAACGCGCAGACGCTCGGTCTCGACGGCACGGAAACCTACGACTTCGACGGATTGACGCCCGGCAGCCGGAAGGCAACCGTGCGCGCAATGAAGACCAATGGAATGGTGGTCGGTTTTCCGGTCCATGTCCGCGTCGACACGCCCAAGGAATGGGAATACATGGACAACGGCGGCATCCTGCATTTCGTGCTGCGCCAGCTGGCGGCCTGATCACGTGCCTGCCCGGCGCGCGGATTGAGGCGCCATGAGTCCTTCCATCGCGGTATTCGACCTCGACGGCACCGTGACCCGGCGCGACACCATGCTGCCTTACCTGCGCGGCTGGCTGCGGCGCCATCCTCGCCGTGGCTGGACCTGGGTCGCGCTCGCAGCGCTCGCGCGCTTCGTCTTCGGTGGACGCGACCGGGGCAGGCTCAAGTCCGAGTTGATCCGGCGATTGATGGGCGGCGCGACCGAGGCGGATGTTGCCGCCTGGACCCGCGAATTTACGGATGGGTTCGATGACGACTGGCTTTGCCCGGGGGCGCTGGCGGCCATCGAGAGCCATCGGCGTGCCGGTGACCGGCTCGTGCTGCTGTCCGCGAGCGTCGACCTTTACGTTCCGCGCATCGCTGCGCGCCTTGGCTTTGACGAATCGATCTGCACCGGCATCGCCTGGCGCGACGGTCGGCTCGACGGCGCGCTTACGACGCCGAACCGGCGCGCGGACGAGAAACTGCGCTGTATCGAGTCACTGCGGGCCCGCCATCCGGGGTCCCTGATGGCCGCCTATGGCAATTCCGGCTCGGATCTCGTGCATTTGCGTGCCGTGGAACGACCGATGCTTGTCAATGGCGGCTGGCGGGCGCAGCGTGTCGCCGCAGGCCTCGGAATTCCGCTTGCGGACTGGCGTAACAAAGCCCCCCTTCCTCCGGTCTCATAGGCAAGGAGGCCAGGCATGCGCATTCGCCCATCGGACATCACGCCGGAACCCATCTACCGCGCGCGGCGCGAATTCCTTGCCGGCGTCGCCGGCCTTGGAGCGGCGGCAGCAGTCGGGCGGCCAGCGCTCGCCGAGCAGGTCATGAACGTGATGCTGATCGAGCGCCTGCAGTTCAAGCGCAACTCGCACTACTCGACGATGGAAAAGGCCAATTCGCTGGCGGACATCACGAGCTACAACAACTTCTATGAGTTCGGCACGGGCAAGGACGACCCGTCGCAAAGCGCGGGCAGCCTGCGTCCCAAGCCCTGGTCCGTCGTCGTCGATGGCGAATGCGAGGGCAAGGGGCGCTACACGCTCGAGGACCTGTTGAAACCACATTCGCTCGAGGAGCGCATCTACCGGCTGCGCTGCGTCGAGGCCTGGTCCATGGTGATCCCCTGGATCGGATTCCCGCTCGGCGACCTGGTGAAGCGCTTCAAGCCGACGTCGCGGGCGAAATTCGTCGAATTCACGACCCTGCTCGATCCGAAGCAGATGCCGGGCCAGCGGTATGACGTGCTCGACTGGCCCTATGTCGAGGGGCTCCGGATGGACGAGGCGATGCATCCGCTCGCGATCCTGGCGGTCGGCCTCTATGGACAGGTGCTGCCGAACCAGAATGGCGCGCCGCTGCGCCTGGTCGTGCCCTGGAAGTATGGCTTCAAGAGCATCAAGTCGATCGTGCGCGTCCGCTTCACGGAGCGCATGCCGGCGACCAGCTGGGCCCTGTCGGCGCCGCGGGAATACGGCTTCTACGCCAACGTCAATCCGGAAGTCGATCACCCGCGCTGGAGCCAGGCGCGCGAGCGGCGCATCGGATCCGATTCCTTCCTGTCGCGCCAGCCGACCGTCAAATTCAATGGCTACGGCGACGAGGTTGCAAGACTCTACGCCGGCATGGACCTGGCGCGGAATTTCTGATGACGAAGCTGGATGCCAATCGCGCGATTCGCTGGATCGCGAAGCCGCTCGTGTTCCTGCTTTGCCTTGTGCCGCTCTGCTGGCTGCTCCTCGGCCTGGCGGACTTGACGGGCCTTGCCCGATGGCCGGCGGCATCGCTCGGGGCGAACCCGGTCGACAGGATCCAGGACACGCTGGGCCTCTGGGGCTTGCGGCTGCTGCTGGTAACGCTCGCCGTGACGCCGCTGCGCGAACTGGCGCACCTGCCGCGCCTGATTTCGTTCCGGCGCATGCTGGGCCTGTTTGCATTTTTCTATCTCTCGATGCACTTCCTCTGGTACCTGCTGGTGGACCAGGGACTGGACTGGCGCCTGTGGGTCGAGGACATCGCCAAGCGCCCTTACATCACCGTTGGCTTCACGGCGTTGATGATGCTGGTTCCGCTGGCCGTCACTTCCACGAAACGCGCGATGCGGCGCCTGGGGCGCCGCTGGCAGCGCCTGCATCGCCTGATCTATCCGGCCGCGATCCTCGGCTGCACGCATTTCTACTGGCAGGTGAAGGCCGACATCCGCGAGCCGCTGGTATATTTCCTCGTGCTCGGCGCGCTACTGGGCTGGCGCCTGTACCGGAGCCGGCAAAGCGCGGGCCGCGGACGCGCCGAGCAGGATTCCCGTCAGGATCAGGAGTCCACCCGCGCCCGTCTGCCAGTCGAGCCGCTCGCCGAGTAGCCACCAGGCGAGCAAGGACGCGATCACGGGCTCTCCCACCAGCGCGACGGAGACGAACAAGGGGTTCAGGTGGCGCAACGACCAGTTATAGCCGCTGTGCCCGATCAGCTGCGAAATCGCCGCCATGCCGGCGAATGCCCACCAGGTCGTCGCATTGAAGCCGCCGGATGCTGTGTCCGTGACCGTCACGGCAAGCCACAGGAGCGCCGCAGCCGTGCCGTAGGCGAGCGCGAGATAGCGGCGAAACGGCAGCGCCGCCTGCGCCTTCTGCGACATCAACAGGTAGGCGGCCATCGCGACCGCCCCGGCGAGCGCCAGCAGGTCACCGGTCAGCCGCCCTTCGCTTGAACCATGACCGACGCTGGCGATCGCGACGCCGCAGACGGCAAACGAGAGCGCCAGCACGGTCCGCAATCCCGGCGCTCCGCGTCCGGAGATGTACTGGAAGAGGGCGACCCAGATCGGTGCCGTGCTGACAAGCAGCACACTGCGCGCAATCGACGTGTAATCGAGCGAGGCAATCCAGGTCGCGAAATGCAGCGCGAGGCAAAGGCCTGCGGCAGCCGCCATCGATGCGGGGCGGAATGCCAGCTGTACGCGATGGCCCCCGGCAAGTGCCACGGGGATCACGACGAGGGCCGCAAGCCCCATGCGCCAGGCGGCGATCGCGAGCGGCGCGGCATCGGCGAGCCGCGCAAAGATGGAACCGAAGGATACGGCGGCGAGCGCAACGGCCAGCACCAGGAACGGTGCCTGCCGCGGCATCAACGCAGGACCCAGGCCGGCACCTCGCGCCATCCCCGCGAGAGCTCCGCATCGAGCTCGCGCCAGCGCGGTTCCAGCTGCCCGACCAGCGCCCAGAAGCGCCGGGAATGGTTCATGTGACGCGTGTGTGCCAGTTCATGAAGCAGCAGGTAGCGCACGACTTCACGCGACTGGAACACCAGGCAGGCATTCAGGCTGATGGTGCCGCGACGCGAGCAGCTGCCCCAGCGCGTGCGCTGGCGACGGATCTGCGCCTTCGCATAGGGCAACCCGCATTCGCTCGACAGCCGTTCGAGTTGCGGCACCAGGATTGCGTGTGCGCGCCGCATCGCGAATCGCTGCAGTACATGGCGCACGAGGACCGTGCGCGACAGGTCGCCGCGCAGCACGAGGCGCGCGCCATCAACGGCAAGGCGAGGAGCACCGGCTGCCTCGACATAGTCCACCGGCCAATCATCGTCACTGGCACGGAAACGCACGAATTCCGGCAGCCCATTGGCATTCGCCGGTTCCAGTGGCAAGTACTGCGCGACCTTGCGGTCGATCCATGGCCGATAGCGAGTGACAAATTGTTCGACCGTGTGCGGACGCGTGCCCCTCGGCACGACGATTTCGACCTGGCCGCCCGGGAAAACGCGCACCGTCAGCTTGCGCGCGCGGTCACTGGCCCGCACGCGCCAGGCACCCTGTGCTGCCGTGGAATCGTCCAGCAGCGCGAGCTGGGCCGCTTGCAGGACCGCGAGGCTCATAACGCCGCCGCGAGGCGCGATCCCTCGTCGATGGCGCGTTTCGCATCGAGTTCGGTCGCGAGCTTCGAGCCGCCGATCAGGTGCACGTGAAAGCCCGCGGCCTCGATGCCCGCCGCCAGTTCGCGCTGCGGCTCCTGGCCCGCGCAGATCACGATATTGTCGACGGCCAGCAGCTGCGGCTCGGTCCCGACCGTGATGTGCAGGCCATCGGCGTCAATCCGCTCGTAGCTCACGCCCGACATCATGCGCACGCCCCGTCGCTTCAATGCAAGCCGGTGCACCCAGCCCGTGGTCTTTCCGAGATCGCGGCCCGGGGGCGTCGGCCTGCGCTGCAACAGCCAGATCGTGCGCGGCATGTGGCTGGCGAGATCGGCTTCCGGAGTCAGGCCGCCGCGCTGCGACAGGGTCATGTCGATGCCCCACTCCCGCATGAAGGCCGGGATGTCGGTGCTGGAAGGCGGATGCGTGGCGTCATGGCTCAGGTACTCGGCGACATCGAAACCGATGCCGCCGGCGCCGACGATTGCAACAGTCTTTCCGACCGGCTGACCGCGAAGCAGCACGTCGATGTAGGACAGCACCTTCGGGTGGTCGAGCCCCTCGATCGCCGGTTGGCGCGGCACGACACCCGATGCCAGCACGATGTCGTCGAAATCGCCACCGGTCAATTCGGCAATGCCGGCACGCCGCGACAACTGGAGTGTCACGCCCGTCAGCTCGATCTGGCGCCGGTAGTAGCGCAGCGTCTCGTGGAATTCCTCCTTGCCCGGGATGACCTTGGCCATGTTGAACTGGCCACCGATGTGATCCGCGGCCTCGAACAGGGTCACGCGATGGCCGCGGCCGGCGGCGACTGTCGCGCAGGCGAGGCCCGCCGGCCCGGCGCCGACCACGGCGACTCGCCGTGCCGATACCGCGGGAAGAAAATTCAGCTCCGTCTCGCGGCCGGCACGTGGATTCACGAGGCAGGTCGCGACCTGGTTCTCGAACACAAGATCGAGGCAGGCCTGGTTGCAGGCGATGCAGGTGTTGATCTCATCCGCCCTGCCCTCGCGCGCCTTGCGCACGAAGTCCGGATCTGCGAGCAGCGGACGCGCCATCGAGACGAGATCCGCGTCGCCGCCCGCCAGCAAACGTTCGGCGACCGCCGGGTCATTGATGCGGTTGCTGGTGACCAGGGGGATCCCGACGCTGCCGCGCAGGCGCCGCGTGACCCAGCTGAATGCGGCGCGCGGCACCATCGTCGCGATGGTCGGTATCCGCGCTTCATGCCAGCCGATGCCGGTATTGATGATCGTGGCACCGGCACGCTCGACGGCCTGCGCGAGCCCGACGACCTCATCCCAGGAGCCGCCGCCCTCGACGAGGTCGAGCATCGACAGGCGGTAAATGATGATGAAGGCGGGTCCGACCGCGGCGCGTGTGCGTGCCACGATCTCCAGCGGGAGCCGCATGCGGTTCTCCCAGCTGCCGCCCCAGCGATCGTCCCGGTGATTGGTCCTTGCGGCCAGGAACTGGTTGATGAAGTAGCCTTCGGAACCCATGATTTCGACGCCGTCATAGCCTGCCTCCTGCGCCAGGCTCGCGCAGCGCACGAAATCGGCGATCTGGCCCTGAACGCCGCTCTCCGACAGTGCGCGCGGCGTGAATCGGGAAATTGGCGCCTTCAGCCGCGAGGGCGCGACGGCGAGCGGGTGGTAGGCGTAGCGACCGGTGTGCAGGATCTGCATGCAGATCCTGCCCTGCTCTGCATGCACGGCGCCGGTGATCAGCCGGTGACGCGCCAGGTGGCGGCGGCCGCTCAACGTGCCGGCAAAGGGCTTGGTCCATCCCGCGGCATTCGGCGCGATGCCGCCGGTCACGATCAGGCCGACGCCGCCGCGCGCACGCTCGGCGAAATAGGCGGCAAGCTTCGGGTAATCGTCGCCCCGGTCCTCGAGGCCCGTGTGCATCGATCCCATCAGCACCCGGTTGGGGAGGACCGTGAATCCGAGATCGAGCGGCGCCAGCAGGTGCGGGAAGGGACTCTGCGTCACGCGCGCAATCATATAGCATCGTCAACTTCATGAAACCCGCGCTCGAAGTCGTCGATCTCGTCAAGCAGTACCCCGGTGTGCGCGCAGTCGACGGCGTGTCGTTCGCGATCGCCGCCGGCAGTTGTTTCGGCCTGCTCGGGCCGAACGGCGCGGGCAAGACGACGACGGTCGAGATCATGGAAGGCGTCACCGTGCCGACCTCTGGTCGCGTGCTGTACCACGGAGAGCCGCTCGGGCAGCGCTTCCGCGACGAGGCCGGCATCCAGTTCCAGAAGACCGCGCTGCAGGATTTCCTGACAGTGCGCGAGACGCTGCAGATGTTCCGTCGGCTGTACCCGCGCGGCCGGGACGTGGACGAGTTGATCACCCTGTGCGCGCTCGAGCAGGTCGTGAATCGCGACAATCGCAAGCTGTCCGGTGGCCAGCTGCAGCGCCTGCTGCTGGCACTGGCGCTCGTCAACGATCCGCAGGTGCTCTTTCTCGACGAGCCGACGACCGGCCTCGACCCGCAGGCTCGCCACAATTTCTGGGACCTGATCCGCGCCATCAAGGCCGAGAAGCGGACCGTGCTGCTGACCACTCATTACATGGAGGAGGCCTACTTTCTCTGCGATGTCGTCGCGATCATGGATAGCGGCCGCATCATCGCCGAGGGTCCGCCCTCGCGGCTGCTGAAGGAGCATTTCGACGACGTCGTGCTCGAATTGCCGCGCGAGGAATTCCGGGGCGATCCGGCGACATTTCCGCTGCCGGTCCTCATCGCGGGAGACCGCGTGGAGATCTCGACCTCCGACGTCGAACAGGCTCTGCGGGCCTTGCTTGATCGCGGTGTGCCGCTGCGGCAGCTACGCATCCGGCCGCGGAACCTCGAGGACCTGTTCCTCGAGCTGACCGGGCGGGAGCTGCGCACGTGAACCCGCGGCGCCTGTTTGCGATCTGGCATGCGCGCAACCTGGAATTCCTGCGCGATCGCTCGACGCTCGCCTTCAACTTCGTCATGCCGCTCGCGCTCGTCATCGCCTTTGCGGTGATCTTCGGCGGCCAGTCGCGGGGCGAATTCAATATTGGGGTGGTCGCCCCGCCCGGCGCGATGCTCGATGCCGGTCTCCACCCGTTCCTCGCCACACGCTTCGTGGATTTCCACCGCGTCGAAGTGCCGGAACTCGATGTGGCAATCCGGGCCGTGGAACGGCACGAGACCGACCTGCTGCTCGACCTGCGGGCCGCGCCACGCTACTGGGTCAACGCCGATTCCCCGAAGGGTTACCTGGCGGAAAAACTGCTGCTGGAATCGGCCCGCGACGCGGTCCGGCAGCCGGTGAGCGGCGCCGCCGTCGGCTACGTGGACTGGCTGCTGCCGGGCATCCTCGGCATGAACATGATGTTCAGCTGCCTGTTCGGCGTGGGCTATGTGGTCGTGCGCTACCGGAAATCCGGATTCCTGCGCCGGCTGTCGGCGACGCCGGTGACCGCACTCGAGTTCGGCGCGGCCCAGATCCTGTCGCGTCTGGCACTCACTGTCAGCGTGACGACAATGCTCTACTCCGTCCTCGCATTGCTCGTACCGTTTCACAACCACGGGAGCGCCCTGCTCCTGTTTGCGACCGCGGTGCTCGGTGCGACCTGCATGATCTCGATGAGCTTCATGGTCGCAGCGCGGTTTTCGAGCGAGGAGCTCGCGAGCGGCATCATCAACCTCGTGTCCTGGCCGATGATGTTGTTATCCGGTGTCTGGTTCAAGATCGAGGGCGCGCCCCACTGGGTGCGGGTGGCGTCCGAAGTGCTGCCGTTGACCCAGCTGCTGCACGCGGCGCGCGCCATCATGCTGGACGGCGCCGGCATCGTGGAAATCCTGCCCCGGCTGGCGGCGCTGGCGGGCATGACGGTCCTGTTTCTCGGCATCGCGGCCGCGGGTTTCCGCTGGCGCGCCGACTAGAATTCCGGCGATCGAATAGAATACGGCTCCCCGCCTCCTCCCGGGACACCTGGCCGCGGAAACGACCATTGGACAAGTCTGACCTGCTGAAACAGCTGCACATCGATCGCGAGCCGAGCCAGGAGAGTTCGCCGCCGCGTACTCGGCTATGGATCGGGCTCGCAGCGGGTCTGCTGCTGGCCGGTGGGGCCGTTTTCTGGTTCTTCGGCCGTGCTAACGCGATCCAGGTCGTTGTGGCGCCCGCCAGGGCGATGCCCGCCGTCGGGAGCGGCGCCTCGGTGCTCGACGCGACGGGCTACGTCACGGCACGCCGCCAGGCGACCGTGTCGGCCAAGATCACCGGCAAGGTGCGCACCCTCCTGATCGAGGAGGGCCAGCGCGTTGCTGAAGGTGAAGTGCTCGCAACACTCGACGATGCCGAGACGCGCGCCGATGTTGCGCTCCGCAAGGCTCAGGTCGAGGCGGCACGCGCCGGGCTCGCCGAAATCCAGTCGGCACTCGCGAATGCCGAGCGGGATCTCGAACGCCAGCGTGAACTGGCGGCGCAGAAATTAACCAGCGTCTCAGCGCTCGATACGGCGCGCACGCAGGCCGAAGCCATGCGCGCGCGACTCGAAAGCCAGAAGAGCGAAGTGAAGGTGACGGAAGAAGCGCTGCAGGCGTCGCGGGTCCAGCTCGACAACACCATCGTGCGTGCGCCGTTTGCCGGCGTCGTGACCGTGAAGGCGGCCCAGCCCGGCGAGATGATCTCGCCGATCTCCGCCGGCGGCGGATCGATCCGCACCGGTATCGGCACGATCGTCGACATGGATTCCCTCGAGATCCAGGTGGATGTCAGCGAGTCCTATATCAACCGCGTGCAGGCGGGCCAGCCTGTCGAGGCCGTGCTGAATGCCTACCCCGACTGGCGGATACCGGCCGAAGTGATCGCGATCGTGCCGACTGCCGACCGCTCGAAGGCGACGGTCAAGGTGCGCATCGCGCTGAAGGCCAAGGACCCGCGGATCGTGCCCGAAATGGGCGTGCGCGTGGCCTTCCTCGAAGAACAATCGACCGCAGCCGGCAGTGCGCCACCGCCGCCACGCGGCGTGCTGGTGCCACCGGCAGCCATCCGGCAGGATGCGGGCGCGGACGTGATTTATGTGATGAGCGAAGGCCATGCCTTGCGGCGCGCCGTGACGCTCGGTGGCGCGTTGGGAGATGCGCGCCAGGTGCTGGACGGCGTCTCCGCCGGAGAGTCGGTGATCGTCGAAGGGCCGGCGTCCCTCAAGGACGGCGACGCGGTGGAAGTGAAGAACGAGGCGAATCCATGAGTGAAGCGATGGTACGGGTCAACAATGTGTCGAAATCCTACGTGCGCGGCACCCAGAAAGTCGAAGTGCTGCACGGGCTGTCGCTTTCGATCCCGAAGGGCGACTTCGTCGCGCTGATGGGACCCTCCGGCTCAGGCAAGACCACGCTGCTGAACCTCATCGGCGGCCTCGACCGCCCGACTTCGGGCGAAATCCTGGTCGGCGGGGAACGCATCGACCAGCTGTCCGGTGGCGCGCTTGCGAAATGGCGCGCGCGCAATGTCGGCTTCGTATTCCAGTTTTACAACCTGATGCCTGTGCTGACCGCCGAGCGCAATGTCGAACTGCCGCTGTTGCTGACCAGCCTCACGGCGGCGCAAAGACGGAAATCCGTCGCCGTGGCACTGGAGGTCGTCGGCCTCACCGATCGCGCAAGACACAAACCGAAGGAGCTTTCGGGTGGCCAGGAGCAGCGTGTCGCGATCGCGAGGGCCCTGGTGTCGGATCCGACGATCCTGATCTGCGACGAGCCCACGGGCGACCTGGATCGCAAGACGGCCGACGAGATCCTGGGCCTGGTCCAGGTGCTGAACCGCGACCACGGCAAGACCATCGTGATGGTGACCCACGACCCGAAGGCGGCGGAATTCGCTCGCAGGACGCTGCACCTTGAGAAAGGCCAGTTGCTGGAACAGTCGACGGCCGCGGCGTAAGGGCGCGCTGCCATGACCAAGACCGGTTTTGTCCTTTCCAACCTGCTGCGCAAGAAAACGCGCACGGCGTTGACGCTCCTGTCGATCGTGACGGCCTTCCTGCTGTTCGGCCTGCTGCAGGCGGTCAACGTGCTGTTCTCGGCGGGGGCCGATTTCGTCGGCGCGACGCGCCTCGTGACCCAGGCGCGGGTATCGTTCACGCAGCCGCTGCCGATGCGGCTGCTGCCGGAAATCGAATCGGTGCCCGGCGTGGACCGGGTCATGTGGCAGCAGTGGTTCGGCGCCGTATGGCAGGAGAACACCCAGCTGATCTTTTTCGCCGCCGATTCCGCGCGCCTGCACGATGTGTACCCGGAATACATCATGCCCGACGCGCAGTGGAAGGCCTTCGCCGCCACGCGCACCGGCATGATCGTCGGCCGCAATCTTGCGAACCAGTACGGCTGGAAGATCGGCGAGAAGGTGCCGATCGCCTCCAATATCTTCCCGCAGAAGGACGGCAGCAAGGCATGGATTTTCGACCTGGTCGGCATCTACGACGGCAAGGACGCCGAATGGCAGCGAAACACGAATGTCGGCTGGATCAATTACGCCTACTTTGACGAGGCGAACCAGTTCGGCTCCGGCCGCGCAGGGACCTTCACGCTCAAGCTCGCCAACCCGGACCAGGCCGCGCAGGTGGCGAAAGCCATCGATGCGAAATTCGAGAATTCGCCGGATGAGACCAAAACGCAGACCGAGAAGGACTTCAACCTCGGCTTCTTCAAGCAGATCGGCGATATCGGCGTGATCGTGCGCTGGATCCTGTTCGCCGTGTTCTTCACGCTGCTGCTCGTGGTCGGCAACACGATCGCGCAGAGCGTGCGCGAGCGCATCCCGGAACTGGCGATCCTGAAGACCCTGGGGTTCACCGACGGCAATGTCCTTGGATTCGTGCTGGCCGAGGCTGCCGCCCTGTGCGTCATCGGCGGGCTGATCGGGCTTGGCTTCGCGACGCTGATTGGTGTCTCGGTGGGTGGCAGTGCCAACTTCCCGGCATTGCCCGTAGACCACCGCGTCTGGATCGCGGGCGTGCTCGCGATCGTCGGGCTGAGCCTGGCCGTGGGCCTGCTGCCGGCGTTACGGGCCGGTCGGCTTTCGATCGTCGACGCGCTGGCCGGGCGCTGAGCGGGGGACATCGATGCTGCGCCAGACATTCGCAATCACGATGTTGAGCCTCCGGAGCATCCCGGAGCGCCTCGGGCCGTCACTCGTCATCGTCGTCGGCCTTGCCGGTGTCGTGGCGGTGTTCACGGCGCTGCTCGCAATGGCCGAGGGATTCCAGTCCACACTCAAGTCCACCGGGCGCGAAGACATCGCGCTCGTGCTGCGCGGAGGGTCGAGTGCTGAGCTGAATTCCGGCCTGAACCGGGATCAGACGACGCTCATCAAGCAGGCGCCGGGCGTGAGCCAGGATGCCGCCGGGCATCCGCTCGCCTCCGCCGAGATGATCGTGATTGCCGAATTGATGAAAGCCGGGGAGAAGTCAGGGTCGAACATCACGGTTCGCGGCGTCGAGCCCGCGGCATTCGCACTGCGGCCGCAACTCCGGATCGTCGAAGGCCGGCTGTTCCAGCAGGGGCTGCGCGAATTGATCGTGGGCCGCGGCGTGGCGCAGCAGTTCGAGGGCGTAAAGCTTGGCCAGACGCTGCGCATGCGCGGCTCCGACTGGACCGTGGTCGGTCTGTTCGAGTCCGGCGACGCGAATGAGAGCGAGCTCTGGGCGGACGTCGAGGTGGCGCAGACGACGTTCAATCGCCGCGGATTCAGCGCCGTGCGCCTGCAGCTGCCCTCCGCCGTGAGCCTGCAGTCGGTCAAGGATGCCTTGATCGCGGATCCGCGTCTCAATGTCGACGTCAAGTCGGAGCAGGCCTACTACAGTGCCCAGACCGAGCAGTTTCGCAAGACGATCGGAGTGCTCGCGGGCGTCGTGACGGCGATCATGGCGCTTGGCGCAACATTTGCTGCTTTGAATACCATGTACGCTGCCGTGGGAACGCGTGCCCGGGAGATCGCGACGCTCCGTGCCATTGGCTTCGGCGGCACGTCGGTCGTCGTATCGGTGATGATCGAGGCGCTGGTGCTGGCGCTCACCGGCGGGCTGATCGGCGCCCTGCTCGCGTACCTGCTCTTCAACAACATGGCCGTGTCGACGCTCGGCGCGAATTTCTCACAGGTCGTATTCCAGTTCAAAGTGACGCCGGCACTCGTCGAGCGCGGGCTGGTCATCGCGATCGTGATCGGCATGATCGGCGGCCTGTTGCCGGCGCTGCGCGCGACACGCTTGCCCGTGACGACTGCCTTACGCGCGGCCTGAGTCCGACATACCGCAGCGGCGCGCCAATGCAGCCTCCTCCGGCACTGATCGACATCGGCATCAACCTGGCCCATGACAGCTTCGACCGCGATCGCGCCCTGGTCATCGCGCGGGCGCAGGCCGCCGGCGTGGTCGCGATGATCGTCACTGGCAGCACGCTGCCGGACAGCGCGCGCGCACTCGAACTGTGCCGCCAATGGCCCGGTCTCCTGCGCGCGACGGCGGGCGTGCATCCGCACCATGCCGCGGGTTTCCACGAAGCGGACTGCGCGGAGCTCGCGCAGCTGTTCGGCGATCCGATGACGGTGGCCGCCGGTGAATGCGGGCTCGACTATTACCGGAATTATTCACCGCCGGCCGACCAGCGGCGCGCCTTCGGGCTGCAGCTCGCGCTGGCCGCGCGCCACCAGCTCCCCGTATTCCTGCACCAGCGCGAGGCGCACGCGGATTTTATGGCGATGCTGCGCGAGCATCCGGCGCTGATGAGGCGTGCCGTCCTGCATTGCTTCACAGGCGGCACGGACGAACTCGACGATTGCCTCGCAGCCGGCCTCTCGATCGGCGTGACCGGATGGATCTGCGATGAACGGCGTGGCGAGGCACTGCGCGCCGCGGCCGGCCGGATCCCCGATGATCGCCTGATGCTGGAGACGGACGGGCCCTACCTGCTGCCGCGGACGCTGCAGCCGAAGCCGCCCCACCGGCGCAACGAGTCGATGTATCTGCCGGTCATCCTGGCGGCCGTCGCATCCTGCCGCGGGCAGACGGTCGAACAGGTTGCGGCACAGACGACCGCCAATGCGCGGCGCTTTTTTGGGCTTACACTGCAGGCTGCTCCAACCGAGCCCACGCGGGCTGATATTCGGCATTAATTAGTCTCCGTAACTAACTAATAAGACGGTGCTTTAATGGATTTCTCGCTGGCACTCCGGCAGACTGCCGAGACCTTCGAATCGTCGATCGTTCCGCGCCTTTGCGACTACATCCGGATTCCAAACAAGTCCCCGGACTTCGATCCTGACTGGCAGGCGCACGGCCACATGGACCGCGCCGCGGAACTGATGGCGGCGTGGTGCCGCGAGCAGAAGGTCAGGGGGCTGAAAGTCGAGATCCTGCGTTCGGGAAGCGCACGCCGGTGCTGTTCTGCGAAATTCCCGGCACGGGTCCGCGTACTGCGCTCCTGTACGGGCACATCGACAAGCAGCCGGAATTCACCGGTTGGGCGGAGGGCTTGTCGCCCTGGGAACCGGTGCTGCGCGACGGAAAGCTGTATGGCCGCGGCGGTGCGGACGACGGCTACGCCGTGTTTTCGTCCCTGACCGCAATCCGGCTGCTGCAGGAACAGAATATCCCGCACGCCCGCTGCGTCGTGCTGATCGAGGCCTGCGAGGAAAGCGGCAGCTACGACCTGCCCTACTACGTCGACCTGCTCGCCGATCGCATCGGCACGCCGAGCCTGGTCGTCTGTCTCGATGCCGAGTGTGGCAATTACGAGCAGCTCTGGTGCACGACATCGCTGCGCGGCAACCTGGTCGGCACCTTGTCGATCGCCGTGCTGACCGAAGGCGTGCACTCCGGTGCCGGCACGGGTGTCGCAGCCTCGGTGTTCCGTATCGCGAGGACGCTGCTCTCCCGCGTCGAGAATGACGTTACCGGCGACATTTTGCTGGACGAACTGTACGTGGACATTCCGTCCGCGCGGCTTGCGCAGGCAAGGGCGGCCGCCGCGGCGCTCGGTGGGCAGATCGTCGGCAAGATTCCGTTCATTGCCGGTGTCCGGCCGCTGACCGATGCGCCTTACGAGCTGATCCTGAACACGACCTGGCGGCCGTCGCTCGCGGTGACGGGCGCCGCTGGCCTGCCGGAATTGCAGAACGCCGGCAACGTGTTGTTGCCCCGGCTCGACCTCAAGCTGTCATTCCGCATGCCGCCGACGAATGACCCGGCCATTGCGGCCGCCGTCGTGAAAAAACGGCTGGAGGCCGATCCGCCCTATGGCGCGAAAGTCACATTCGACGTGGGCTCCTCGCTCGCGGGCTGGAATGCCCCGGCACTCGCCCCGTGGCTGGAGCGTTCCATGCGCGAGGCCTCGACCGCAACCTTCGGTCGCGACACGATGTATCTCGGCACCGGCGGCAGCATTCCCTTCATCGGCATGCTGGGCGAGAAATTCCCGGGAACGCAATTCCTGGTGACCGGCGTGCTGGGCCCGCATGCCAATGCACACGGGCCCAACGAATTCCTGCACCTCGCCTGCGCGCGCAACGTCACCGTCTGCGTGTCAAAGGTGCTCGCCGATCACTGCCGGCAAGCCGCCGGCTGAGCGGGGAATCAGCGGCGTGCCAGCGGACTCCGCTCGGCCTGCCGCGTAATTTCCTCCCAGGCCTGGCTGGAGCGTTCCTTTGCAGCGCTCGCGGCTTCAGGACCCAGCGCCGGGTATTCCGCGGCCAGTGCGGCGAGCTGCGTGACCTTGGGCGGCCTGCCCTTCGGAAAGCGGCCGCGCTCCGTGAACACGATGCGCCCCTCGACCGGCAGGTCACCCGCCAGCATGCGCACCGCCGCAACGCGGTCGTAGAGCGCCTCGAGCGGATTCAGGAAGGTGGAGCGCGCAATGCCATTCATGACGGTCCATTCGTGCATGTGCTCGCCGCCGAAGACAACCCCTGCGACATCGCGCAGGTCGATGATCAGCAGCCCGCGACCCGTCATCAGCAGGAAATCCAGGTGCAGGTGTCCACCGCTGCCGTCGGGCACGACGATATCCCGGAGCGAAGCGAGTGAAATCGATTCGACCGCCCGGACGACCTGCTTGCGGGCACGGCTGTGGCGCCAGCGGCGGAAAAGGGCGGCGCAGCCGAGCAGGATCAGCCCGGCTGCCATCACGCCGAGCACGACCTGGACGATGAGGCTGTCGGTGCTCATGCGGCCAGCAGGCGCTCGCGGAGCGCATCGAGACTGGCATCGATTACCGCGCGTCTCGCCGGGCGCGCGAGCAACCGTGCAAGGGCAGGTGGCGGCGCGAGCGCCCGTCCGATGAGCGGTTCAACGATTTCCTGGAATTTCGCCGGGTGCGCCGTGGCGACCAGCACCCAGTGGGACTCGCGCCGCTCGCGATCCGGCAGCATGCGGTAGGCCTGCGCCGCCGCCGCGCTGTGCGGGCAAAGGACCAACCCCGAGTGCTGGAATTCGGTCTCGATGGATTTGCGGATCAAGTCGTCTCCAATGGATGCGGCGCGCAGGCGCGCAGCCATGGTCGCATGATCGCGATACAAAAACCGGAGCCGCTCAAAATTACCGGGATCACCGACGTCCATGGCATTCGCGATGGTAGCGATGCTGGGGCGCGGTCGCCATCGCCCGTCGGCCATGAAATCCGGAACCGTGCGATTGGCATTGTGCGCCAGCAGGATTTCGCCTATAGGGAGCCCCAGTTCGCGCGCCCAGACACAGGCGACTGCCTGGCCGAGATTTCCGGATGGGATCACATAATTGGCCATCCCATCCTCCAACTGGCGGATCCGCAGGCTTGATGATGCGAAGTAGACAATCTGCGGCAGCAGGCGGCCGATGTTGATGCTGTTGGCGGAACTCATGCGCAGCGACTCGCGCAACTGAGCGTCGCGGAATGCTTCCTTCGCGAGCCGCTGGCAATCGTCGAAGCTGCCGCGCACGGCGAAACTCCGGACATTGCCGTCCCAGCAGGTGAGTTGCCTTTCCTGCATCGGCGACACCTTCCCGTCCGGATACAGCAACACGATGCGAAATCCGGGCCTGTTGTGAAATGCCGCGGCGACCGCGCCGCCCGTGTCGCCGGAGGTCGCAACGAGCATCGTCAGTGCCCGCGCGTTCTGGCCCGGAATCCGCGCCAGGCAGGACGCGAGGAACCGGGCGCCGAAATCCTTGAAGGCCGCGGTCGGGCCGTGGTAGAGCTCGAGCACCGACAGGCGCTCGGCTCCGCCGCCGACCGGACGCAATGGAGCCGCAAAATCGAAAGCCTCCGCGGCGATCGCCGGGAGCTCGGTCGCCAGCACGTCGCCCTTGAAGAACGGCGCCAGCAGCCTTGGGGCGAGCAGCTCGAGAGCGGTGGAACCCGATATTGCCTTTGCCGACCGCGACGGCAGTCGCGGCGGGACGTACAGGCCGCCATCCGGTGCGATGCCTTCCTGCAAGGCCTGCGCCAGCGGCACTTGCAATCGCTCGTCGCGGGTGCTGCAGACATTCATTGCGGTTCCAGCAGCCGGGCGCCGTCCCTGCCGATTTCCGCAGTCCACTGGTCGCAAGCGAGGCCGTGCTTCTCGAACGCACTCACCATGGCTGCTGAGGCAGCAACCGCCTGTGGTTCTTCGCACCAGGCGAAGATGCTCGGGCCGGCGCCGGAAATCGAGCAGCCGATTGCGCCTGATTCCATCGCTGCGTGCTTGACCTCGGCGAAACCGGGTATCAGCCGGGCACGCTGCGGTTCGATCAGGACGTCCACGAAGGCGCGTCGCATCAGCGGCAGGTCATTCGTGAAGCAGCCGGTGAGGAAACCGGCGAGGTTTGCGGCCTGCCGGATCACGTCCGGCAATTTCAGTTCCGGACTGAGGACTGCCCGGGCGTCGCGCGTTGACAGGAACAGTCTCGGGTGCACGAGCACGCAACGGATGCCGGGTGGCACCGGGATCTGCCTGACCTCCGGGTCGTCGATGCCGACCGTGAGCACCAGGCCGCCGAACAGCGACGGGGCGACGTTGTCGGCATGCAGGGCACCGCTCGCGACGGCCTCCCCCTGCAGGGCGTGCTTCAGCAGTTCCAGGCGCGAAACCGGCTGCTCGAGCAGCGCGTTCGCCGCGACGACGGCCGCGACGGCGGAAGCAGCGGAGCCGCCGAGGCCGGCTCCGAGCGGAATTCCCTTGTCGATTTCAAGTTCGATGCCAAACGACAGCCCGAGCGCCTGCGCGAGCGAAAGAACGGCCTTGCCCGCGGTATTGCGCTCCACATCACCAGGCAATCCTGCGGCAACGCCGGTGAGCCCCGTGATCCGCACGCCCGCGCGCCGGCTTCGCGTGGCGCGCACGCGATCGCCAAGGGCTGGAAACGTATGGCCCAGGATGTCGAAGCCGATCGCGACATTGCCGACCGAGGCGGGCGCGAACGCCATTGCAGTGTGCAGGGACAGGCGATGCCTCAGTGCCGATGCGCGTGCCAGCGGCGCAGCAGCGCAGCGCCGCCCGGCAGGCGCAACAGCCACAGCAGGACCCTGACAGCGAGTCGATCCGATGCGCTCAGCCGGAAAGACCGATGCAGCGGTTCGTAAAGCGAAGGCCATTCGTCCATCTGCTCGACAGTCTGCGCACGGAATTCAAATCGCCCTTCGGCGCTCGTCAAGCGCCAGCCGGGTGGCGTGCGGCGGGCATCTCCAACAGCTTCGATGACGGGACCCGTCAGCGTGGCAGGCAATTGCGGGCCCTGGTAACGGGCGATGAGCAGGGTCCGGCGGCGTTCGCCGACATCGCTTCGGAATCGCAGCGGGCCCGTCGCACTGCCCGATTGCATACGGTAGACCGCCGGATTGCCTTTCTCTGGCATCGCAGGACTATAGACGGCCGCGGCCATCACAACCACCGCCGCAATCCGGCATCATTCACGTCATGACGCGGCAACCGGAATTCGCCGAACTGCTGGCCTGTCCCGCCTGCGGGGGCAAGCTCGCCGGCTGGAGCTGCCTTTCCTGTCGCTTCGACTTTCCGTTGATCGGCGGCATTCCCTGGTTGATGCCGGAACCGCGGGCAGCCTTGATCGAATGGCGCGGCCGCCTGCATCACCTGCTCACGCATTACGCGAACGAAGCCGGGCGCCAGCGCGCGGCAGTCGAGGAATCCGCGCCGGACAGCCTGACGCAGCGCCGGCTCCTGCATGTCGGCGCGGCACTGGACGACCAGGCGGCGCGCATCCGCGACCTGATGAAACCGTTGGGCCTTGCGGGACGCGCTGAGGCCCATGCCGTGCATGTGGCGCTCGGCACCGAGTTGCCACTGAGCCAAGGGCTCTCGAGCTACTACACGAACCTGCACCGCGACTGGTGCTGGGGCGACGCGGAAAACGCGGCCGGACTTGCGGCAGTGATGGATGCGCTCCCCGCCGGTACACGGCCACGGCGTATCCTGGTGCTGGGTGCGGGCGCCGGCCGGCTGGCCTATGACCTGCACTCCGCGCTACGTCCCGGCCTGACCGTCGCACTCGATTTCAATCCGCTGTTCTTGCTGGCGGCCAGCCAGTTACTCGCGGGCAAGTCGCTCGAACTTTACGAATTCCCGATTGCGCCGCGAACCATTGCCGATCACGCCGTGCTGCGGCGCCTCGCGTCACCGACCCCCGCGCCGCCGGGACTAGAGCTCGTGCTGGCCGATGCTTCGTCGCCGCCGTTTCAACCGGGCCGCTTCGATCTCCTGCTGACACCCTGGTTCATCGACGTGGCCGGTGAACCGCCCGCGCGCCTGCTGCGGCGCATCAATCGGCTGCTCGCGCCGGGCGGCCTATGGATCAATCACGGCTCGCTCGCGTTCGCAGGCGGCGCTCCTGCCGATGCGCTCTCGCTGGAGGAGCTCCTGGCAGCCCTGCCGGGGACCGGGTTCATGCGCCCTTCCGCGCGCGAGGCCCAGATTCCCTATCTCGCCTCGCCTTCCAGCCGGCATGCCCGTCTCGAAACCGTGGTCACGCTCGCTGCGACCAAGGAGCGCGATGTCGAGGCGCCGCAGCCTGGCCGGGCCACACCAGACTGGCTGCGAGAGCTGGATCGTCCGGTGCCGGTCTTGCCGCAATTCCGGGCGCTGTCACTCTCTACGCGGGTCTACGCATTCCTGCTCGCCATGATCGACGGCGAACGCACGGTCCGCGACATGGCCCGGCTGATGGAGCAGCAGAAGCTGATGCCCGCCGCTGACGCGGAACCCGCGATCCGCGGCTTCCTCGCGCGGGCCCTGCAGGAATCGGATCAGCGGCCGGGATTCTGAGAGCCACCATGATGGACTCTTACTCCCAGCTCAAATTCGCACATGTAGCGGCCGTACTGGTGAGCGGTTTGCTGTTTTTGCTGCGCGGCCTGATGGTGCAGTCCGGGCGCCAGGAATTGGCGCTGCGCGCACCGCTCCGGTACCTGAGTTACACGATCGACACGGTCCTGCTGGCGAGCGCGCTGGCACTGCTGACAATCCTGCCGGGAGCGACCTACGCCAATGGCTGGCTTACGGCGAAGCTGGCGCTGCTGGTCGTCTACATCCTGTGCGGTACTTTCGCGCTGAAGCGAGCCCCGACGCAGCGCGCGCGCCTGGTGTTTTTCCTGGCCGCGCTGCTGGCCTTTGGATCCATGATCTCAATCGCCCGCGCTCACCATCCGCTGGGACTGCTGCAGATGTGGCTCAACGGCCGGTAGTCCGGTCAGAACCTGACGCTGTAGTTCAGCATCAGCCCGCCGTCGGTCGGGACGACTGCGAGTGCCTGCCGGCCGTCGCCCGCCGGATCAAAGAACGCTTCCCGGAAGAAATTCGCGCTGAAATTGCCGAGCGCGATGCTGAAGAGCGTATCGGAAGGATAATGCGCGCCGGCCTCCACGCGTGCCCAGGCAGTGGCAATGGTCACCGCATCCAGTCCGATCGTGAGCCTCTGTCGCGTGGCTGCGGTCAGGTCGAAGAATTCGAGGTTACGCGCCGTCAGGCGGTCGTAGGTGGTGGCCGTCGTCGTGTGCCCGGAGGGGAAGCTCTCGTCGTTGTTGCGCGAAGGCCGGGTCCGCCCGACGCTGACCTTCAGCTCATGCGTAATACCGTTTGCGGCGCCGACTGCGACCAGGTCCAGTGCGTAGCCCCTCGCCTTGTTCACGAGCCAGCTGCGGGTGTCGTCGCCGCTGGGTGCGAGCAGGGTCGTTACGGTATCCGCCAGTATGGCCGCATTGCGCAGGTCATCGCTCCAGTTCGCGGCGTTCCGGGGCGATCCGAAAATCGGCGTCTCGCGTATGGCCCAGTCTGAAATCCTCCGGTCCCAGCTGTTGACTTGCAGTCCGGCGGCGCCGGCAAGCGGGATCCACACCCAGGGATCGCGCGCGGCATCCACCGCCGCAGTGCGCACGCGCTCCCAGCCCGGCGAAATCGTGACGTCTTCGCCCCAGTGGCGGGCACCGGGCAGCGCAGCGCAGCCCGTCAGCGAGGCGAGAAGGAGATCCCCAAAGCCGCAAGGCGCGGAGAGTGACCCCATTGCACGTCAGTCAGCGACCATTCGGGCTCCGACGGTCACGCGCCCTCCTCTTGACAGAGAACAGTCACTTGGACTTCCTATGACATTACTGCTCGGCAGGAGCCCTCCTATGACTGCGTTTCGGACACGAAGGTTGCGTATGCCGGTGTCATTCGCGGCTTCGCTCATCGTCGCCGGTGTCGGCCTGTCCCCCACGGCCTCCGCACAGAGCAACCTCCCGCAGCACTACTACCTCTGCAAGAAGGACCTGATGGTGGGCGGCAAGTACAGTACGTACATCACCGGGGTCAATTGGTCGGACCAGGACTTTACGACGGACAAGCTCAATAGAGCTCCCGAGGCCTATGGCAAGGCCTTCGTGCGCTACCTGATTGAAACGTACAAGCCGGACAATTCGCCCGCCCTGGAATCGGAAACGTACAACTGGGGCGATACCTGCGGCACCAGCTGGCCCTGGGGTCGCGAGGGGCTCGAGCAGACCCGCAAATACACGCTGGGCCTGGGGCTCGCCGTGGAAGTTGACTGGGCGTATTCACCGGACCAGCCCGCACAAGCTGCGCCGCCATCGATGCCGGCGCCGGCGGCCTCATCGAGCGAAAGCGTCACCTTTGACTGCGATGGCTTTCCGGGTGCGGGGGGCTTCCGGCTCGTGGCGACGTACGTCTTCGTGCAGGGTAACAAGACACCGACCAAGGCCGCAGTGACCATCAATGGCAAGACAACCGAACTGCGGATGAAAGACCACGACGATGCCACCGGATGGACTTTCGCCTCGCACGAAATGGCCCTCGCCAGGATCGGATCGACGGCCGCGTTCTATCGCGGCTCGAAAGCGAGCAACTGCGTCGCGCGCTAGCCGGAGTTGTGGGTGGATGCAGGGTGATTGGTGGGCCGTGATGGGATCGAACCATCGACCAACTGGTTAAAAGCCAGATGCTCTACCACTGAGCTAACGGCCCCGCGCAGGCGGCGCGAATGATACAGGAGCGACCCGCCCCGTTCATCTGTAGCGGGTCGGGTCCGCAATCCCCGCCTGCTCGAATCCCGCTCGCCGCAGGCGGCAGGAATCGCAGCGCGCCGCAGGCGCGCGCGTCGATCATCGGCCTGGTAACAGGACACGGTGATCGAGTAAGTCCACGCCGAGCGCCACGCCGCTGGCGGATGATGTGTGCTTTCGTCATCTCGATCAGTGGGGCATGAATGCGGATGCCCGCGCCCTGCACGCCCGACTTCGTCGCCAGGTTGGCCACGCGTCTCGAAAGCCGCAATGAACTCGGGACGGCAATCCGGATAGCCGGAATAGTCGATCGCATTGACGCCGATAAAGATGTCGCGCGCGCCGAGCACTTCGGTCCAGGCGAGCGCACAAGCCAGGAAGACGGTATTGCGCGCGGGCACATAGGTCACCGGTATGCCATTGCCCGGCTGTTGCGGAACCTCGATCCGCCGGTCGGTCAGCGCCGAGCCGCCCAGCTGACCGATCGGCAGTGCGAGCACCCGGTGCTCGACGGCGCCGCAGCATCGCGGCCACCTGTCGCGGCAGCCTCGAGTTCCGCGCGGTGGCGCTGGCCGTAGTCGAAGCTGAGTGAGTGGCAGCGATGCCCGCGCTCACGCGCGATCGCGAGCACCGTCGCGGAATCGAGGCCACCGGAGACCAGCACGACCGCTGTGGCGCCACTACCGCGCTCCGCTTCAGCGGCCAGGGACGTCTCCCCACAGGACCTTGTGCAGCTGGACCTGGAATCGCACCGGCAGCCGGTCGGAAAGGATCCAGTCGGCGAGCTGTGCCGCCGGCAGCTGCAGGAAGCTCGGCGAGAACAGCACCGGACATTTCGAGTCGAGCCGCTGCGAGCGGACGAGATCGCGGCTCCACTCGTAGTCCCCGCGATCGCAGATGACGAACTTCACGAGGTCGCTGCCGCGCAGATCCTGGCAGTCCAGGTCGAAATTGCGGTGGGACTCGCCGGAGCCGGGTGTCTTGACGTCGATCACGCGAATGACGCGTGGATCCACCGCGCTTGCGTCGATTGCGCCACTTGTTTCGAGGGACACCTGAAATCCGGCGTCACAGAGCTGCGCCAGAAGCGTGAGGCAATTTTTCTGTGCAAGCGGTTCGCCGCCGGTCACGCAGACATGCCGCGCGCCGGAGGCACGGGCCTCCCCGACCAGGGTCTCCAGGCCGCGCCACTCGCCCCCTTCAAACGCGTAGGCGGTGTCGCAGTAATGGCAACGCAGCGGGCAGCCGGTCAGGCGAATGAAAAACGTGGGCCAGCCGACGGCATCCGCCTCGCCCTGCAGGGAATAGAAGGTTTCCGTGATCCGCAGACGCGCCGCCACCGTGACCGGTGCCGGGGGTGCTGCAGTGGCCTGGCCCTGCATCAGGATTCCTCAGCGCCCCTCGGCCGTCATGCGCTTCAGGCGATCGGTGGCCTCGACGGCGGCGGAGGACCCCGGGAAATCCTTCGTCACGCGTGTCAGGGCGGTGCGCGCCAGGTCGAAGTGCCCGAGCTCATAGTGGCAATAGCCGGCCTTCAGCAATGCATCCGGTGACTTCCGGGCGCCCGGAAAGCCGCTCAGCACGCCTTCAAATGCCGAAAGGGCCGCCGGGTACTCGCGCTTGACGTAGTACACCTCGCCAAGCCAGTACTGGGCATTCGACGCCAGCTCGTGGTCGCGGTGGTTCGCGAGGAATTTCGTGAAGGCGGTGGCCGCCTCGTCGTAGCGACCCTCCTTCAGCAGGGTGAACGCAGCCTGGTACTCGGCATCGGGTCCGGCCGCAGGCGCCGTGGCCTGCGCAGCGGCGAGCGCCGTCTCGGCAGCCCGCAGGCGCGTGTCGAGATCGACGTACTGGTCGCGCTGCTGACGGCGCGAAGCATCCAGGTCGTGCTGCAGGCTTTCGATCTCGCCGCGCAGCCGTCGCAGTTCGGCCTCAAGCGCATCGAGCTGTCGCGCCATCTCGAGCAGGCCCTGGTTGTCGAGCTTCTGCTCCACGGCGCCCATGCGCTGTTCGAGCGTGCCGATGCGTTCGCCCTGCGACTGCGCATTCGCCGCCGTGGCCGCGAAACCGGCCATGGCGACGGCGGCGATGCAGGCAAGCCGCATTAGCTCAGTGGCCGTAGACGATTTCGACGCGCCGGTTCTTCTCATACGCGGACTCATCGCTGCCTTCGGCCGCGGGGCGCTCCTCGCCATAGCTGACCGTGATCAGCTGGCCATCGGCCGCGCCCTGCAGCATCAAGGCACGCCGCACGGCTTGCGCACGCCGCTCGCCGAGTGCGATGTTGTACTCGCGCGAACCGCGCTCATCCGTGTGGCCCTCGAGACGCACGCGGGCCGCACCGAACGCCGCCATGTGCTTCGCATGGGCGTTGATGACGTTCGCGTATTCCGGGCGGATCTCGCTGCGATCAAAATCGAAGTAGATCACCGTTGCGACACCGGCCGGCGGGCTGGTTGCACTGGCGGCCGCGCCCGCATCCGGCAGGTCACGACCCTGCCCCACCTGGCTGTCGCCGGTTCCGCTCGCTCCGCCCTGTTGCGGCGCGGCGGTCTCCGGCGGTGCCTCGGGCACCGTGGTCGGTTTCTTCGGGCAACCGGCGAGCATCAGGCTGCCGGCGGCGATCACCAGTATGGGCATCCAGCGCATCGTTCTTACTCCTCTGCTCATGCTTCCATCAGATCATGCTGGCGCGCAACGCGCACGCTCAATAGAGAAACGGCGACCAGGCGGGTTCCCGAACCTCGCCGGCGCTTGCCGCCAGCCGTTGCTGGATGCGGCCGTCGATGGACACCAGGGACAGCACGCCGCGGCCACCTTCGCGGCTGGCGTAGATGATATCGGCTCCATTCGGCGCGAAGGACGGCGATTCATCCAGGCTTCCGTTGCTGAGGATGCGCATGTTGCCCTGCGCGAGGTTCACGGCCGCGATGCGGTAGGAGCCGCGGTCGAGGGTCACGACGGCGAGTTCGCGCCCGTCCGGAGAGACCCGTGGCCGCGCGTTGTAGCTGCCCTCGAACGTGATCCTGCGCGGCCGATCGTCGCTTCCGAGACCCCGTTGATAGATCTGCGGCGCACCAGAGCGATCCGACGTGAAAAACAGCGATTGTCCGTCGGGCGACCAGGCTGGCTCGGTGTCGATCGAGGGGTCCTCGGTCAGGCGGCGTAATTCCTGCGTCGCCAGGGACAGCAGATAGACGTCCACGTTGCCGTCGCGGCGCGATAGCGCGACCGCAAGCTGGCTCCCATCGGGTGACCAGGCCGGCGCGCTGTTGATGCCCGAACGCGCCGACACCCGCACCTGCTCGCCGGTCTTGAGCGTCTGCACGTAAATCGCCGGCAGGCTGCTGTGGAAGGACACGTATGCAATCGATCGCCCGTCCTGCGACCAGGCGGGCGACATGATCGGTTCCGGCGAATTGAACACGACGCGCTCGTTGGCGCCGTCGGCATCGGCGACGATCAGGCGATAGCTGCGCGCAGTAGGCGGTCCGGCGACAGCCACGTAGGCGATGCGCGTCGCGAATGCGCCGCGCACGCCCAGGATGCGTTCGTAGATCGCATCGGCGACGCGATGGCTCGCAGGCAGGAGCGCACCCTGGTCGGCGGGCAGCGCCGTGCCCAGCAGACGCTCGCCGGTCGCGATCTGGATCAGCTCGTAACGCAATTCAAAGCGGCCGTCCGGAACAGGCACCAGTCGTCCGACGACGACATAGTCCACCTTGAGCATGCGCCAGTCCGTTGCGTCGACCGCATCCGCCTGGTGCGGGAACTCGATCATCTGGCCTCGCGGCAGTGCGCGAAACCTGCCGCTGCGTTCGAGATCCGACTGGATCGTAGCCGCCACGTCCCAAGCCGCCGCGCCATCCTGCTCCCAGCCGAACGGCACGATCGCGATCGGCACGGTTTCGGCCATGCCACGCAGGATCTGCACGGTGAGTTCGGCCCTGGCCTGCGGCGACAGCAGGAATGCCAGCAGGAACATGGCCATCAAGCGGCGAATCATCGGCATCATCAGTCCCCTTGACTGAAATTCAGCTTCACTTCCCGATCGAACAGGTCCGGCTGCGGCGGTGGCGGCAAGGGCGACGCATTCTTGATCGCGTTCTCGATCGACCCGCGAAAGGCCTCGCCCCCGGTACAGGTGCCAAACCTCACCCCGACCACTTCGCCGCCCGGGATCTGCGTCACGAAAGCGGTGCAGATTGCCCCCGCGGGCGTCCCTGGCGGCTTGAACCATTGCCTTTCGACATGGGCCTGGATGATCGCCACGTACTGCGCTTTCAGACCCCTGAATGCCGCGCCGGTTCGCTCCTCCTCCTCGGCGAGGCGCGCGCGCAACTCGGTTTCGCGTTCAGCCTTCAGTTGGGCTTCTGCAATCTTCCGTTTCTGCTCCGCCGCGGCCTTGGCGCGCGCCTGCTCCTCGACCTTGCGCTTTGCGTCCGCCTCCGCCTTGCGGCTTGCCACTGCGGCCGCAAGCGCCTTCTGCTGTTCGGCCTGTTCGGCCTCGAGTTGGCGCTGCTCTTCGGCCTGCCGCTCGGTTTCCACCCGCTCAAGCCGCTGCTGTTCCTTGCGCTCGAGCGCGGCCTGTCTCTGCTGCTTGCGGTCGTCCTCGCGGCGCAGGCTTGTCGCCGCATCGATCACCGCCTGGTTGACGATTGCGGCCTCGATCTGCATCGTTTCCGGGGGCGACTCCGATTGTGGCAGCACCAGGCCGAATAGCAGCAGGCCCGCGATCACCGCATGCAGCGCAATGGACCAGCCGACCGGCGCCACCACGGGCCTGGCAGCGGCGTTCATCGCTTTCGCTCGAGTTCCTCGAGTGCCCGCACGGCCTTGGGATCCGTCAGGAAACCGATTTTCTTCGCGCCCGCCTGTTGCAGGAGCGCCATGCCCTGCACGACGCGCCCGTAAGGCACGCGTTCGTCTGCCTTAATCAGCACGGGTGTTGCCGCATCGCGGCCGAGCACGGCCGTCGCCCTGCGCGCGACCTCGTCCGCCTCGATCGCAGCATCCTCGTCCTTGCCCACATTGAGGTAGTAGCGCCCGTTGCGATCCACCGACAGCACCAGCGGTTCGTGGTCCTTCAGCAGATCGGGATCCAGCGGCTTGGCGTTGGCGTCCGGCAGCTCAACCTGCACGCCCTGCGTCAGGAGCGGCGCGGTGATCATGAAAATGATCAGGAGCACCAGCATCACGTCGATGTATGGGACGACGTTGATTTCGCCCATCAGCTTGCGGCGGCGCGGGTTCGTGGCCATCTCAGGGGCCTCGCGCGGCAGCGTGGCGCTGCAGCAGCGTCGAGAACTCCTCCATGAACGTGTCATAGCGGAGTTCGAGGCGATTGACCTTGTCCGCGTAGCGGTTGTACGCCACCACGGCCGGTATCGCCGCAAAAAGGCCCATGGCGGTTGCGATCAGTGCCTCGGCAATGCCGGGCGCCACCAACGCGAGTGTCGCCTGCTGCACGTTTCCGAGGCCCTGGAACGCACCCATGATCCCCCAGACCGTGCCGAACAGGCCGACATAGGGGCTGGTGGAACCGACGGTCGCAAGCGTCGCGAGGCTCTCCTCGAGCCGGTCGATCTCGCGCAACTGGCCGACGCGCATCGCGCGCCGCACGCCTTCGAGCACCTGGTCCGGCGTCAGGCCTGCCTGCGTCCGCAGGCGCGTGAA
This sequence comes from uncultured Gammaproteobacteria bacterium, assembly GCA_963747145.1. Lineage (GTDB taxonomy): Bacteria > Pseudomonadota > Gammaproteobacteria > Steroidobacterales > Steroidobacteraceae > SCUD01. The sequence goes on from CAVVDZ010000006.1 coordinate 200,618, forward strand.
TTCACCGAAGCCCGCTTCGAAAATCCCTTCCATGCCGAGCGCCGTGCCGCCCCGCGCCTCGATCGCGCGATAAAGCTTGCCAAGGTCGCCGCCGGACCAAAACGCGCTCTCGAAGCGGTTCGCCTCGAACTGCGCCGCGCGCAGCAGCCGGCGCTTGCGGAAGATGATGGTCCAGGACACGAGCGAGGCGCCGAGCAGCAGCGCGAGCACGAACTTCACGACCGGGCCTGCGTTCAGCACCAGCTGCAAAATTGAGTGTTGGTCGTTCAACGCCGGGATTTCCTATGGTTGAGCCAGCATCGCCGCCGGCAGTGGTCTCGGCTTCAGGCTGTCGGAATCGAGGCATGCGGCCCGGAACGTCGCGCTGACCAGGAGTTCGCCCGAAGAAGTTTCCCGGCGGATTTCCTGAGCCATCGTCATCGAGGCCCCGCGTCGTTCAGTCACCAGGATCGATACCTGCAGTTGGTCACCGAAGCGCGCCGGGCGATGGTAACGGATGTTCGCTTCGACCACGACAAACTGCAGCCGTTCGTCGCGAATCAGCGACGCCTGGTCGATGCCGATCGCGCGCAGCCAGTCGGTGCGCGCGCGTTCCATGAATCGCAGGTAACTTGCGTGATAAACGACACCGCCGGCATCCGTGTCTTCCCAGTAGACACGCACGGGGATCGCGAATGCCTCCACGCGCCCCGCTACTCCCGGAATAGCGGCAGGCTGCCCGCCGCATCGGTTGCCGGCGGTTCGAGCCCGAGATGTCGCCAGGCATTGCGGCTAGCGACGCGGCCGCGTGCGGTGCGCATTAGGTAACCCTGCTGGATCAGGTAGGGCTCGACGACGTCCTCGAGCGTGTCGCGTTCCTCGCCGAGCGTCGCCGACAGGCTGTCGATGCCGACCGGACCCCCGTCGAACTTCTCGATGATCGCCTTCAGCAGCCGGCGGTCCAGGATGTCGAGGCCCTGCCGGTCGACTTCCAGCATGTCGAGCGCTGCCGCCGCGACTGCCTGGTCGATATGGCCGGCGGCGCGGACCTCGGCGTAGTCGCGGACCCGCCGCAGCAGCCGGTTCGCAATGCGCGGCGTGCCGCGCGAGCGCTGCGAGAGCGCGACCGCGCCCCCGGCATCGATCCCGAGTTCGAGGATGCGTGCGGCGCGCAGCACGATCTGGCGGATCTCCTCCTCTGAGTAGAAGTCCAGGCGCTGCACGATCCCGAACCGGTCGCGCAGCGGCGATGTCAGGAGCCCCGCGCGCGTAGTCGCGCCGACCAGCGTGAACGGCGGCAGGTCGAGCTTGATTGAGCGCGCGGCCGGACCCTCGCCGATCATGATGTCCAGCTGGTAGTCCTCCATCGCCGGATAGAGGATTTCCTCGACGATCGGGCTCAGGCGGTGGATCTCGTCCACGAACAGCACATCGCGGGGCTGCAGGTTGGTCAGGATCGCGGCCAGGTCGCCCGGGCGCTCGAGCACCGGGCCCGAGGTCTGGCGCAGGCCGACGCCGAGTTCGTTGGCGACAATGTGCGCAAGCGTCGTCTTGCCGAGGCCTGGCGGGCCGAAGATCAGCACGTGATCGAGGGCCTCGCCGCGACGCCGAGCGGCCTCGATGAAGATGCTCATCTGCTCCTTGACCGGGGCCTGGCCGACGAATTCGGCCATCTGCCGCGGCCGGACCGTGCGTTCGAGCGCCTCGTCCTCACGCGTGGGCAGTGCTGCGACGACGCGGTCCTTTTCGATCATGGATTCACGCCCTACCTGGCGGCCGCCTGGAGGGCGCGGCGAATCAGTTCCTCGGTCCCGGCGCCCTCATTGTCGACGGACTTGAGCAGCCGTGTCACCTCCACGGGCCGGTAGCCGAGCGCGACCAGCGCCGCATAGGCCTCGGCCTGCGCGCCCGCTCCGCCCGGACGCTGCAGTGCCGAGGGCATCTGGCCGAGTGCCCGGATGCGATCCCGCATCTCGACCAGCAACCGTTCGGCGATCTTGCGGCCGATGCCCGGTATGCGCGTCAACGCATCGATGTCCTGGGCCTCGACGCAGCTGAGGAAGGTCTCAACGGTGATGCCCGACAAGAGCGCGAGCCCGATCTTCGGCCCGACGCCCGAGATCCTCAGCAGGTCGCGGAACAGGCGCCGCTCATCCTCGGTCGCGAATCCGTACAGCAAGTGGGCGTCTTCGCGCACGACCAGGTGGGTGTGCAGCTGGACGACGCTCCCGAGCTCCGGCAGGCGGTAGAAGGTGGACATCGGCGCCTCGAGCTCGTAACCGACGCCCCCGACGTCGAGCAGCAGGGCCGGTGGCTGCTTGCGCACCAGTCGGCCGTGCAGATAGCCGATCACCGTGTGCCGCTCCGGCGCCCGTTCAGCCGCCCGTTGCGATGCTGGGCATGGCACAGCGCGATCGCGAGCGCATCGGCGGCGTCTGCACTCATGCGGCCCTCGACCGCCAGCAGGGCCTTGATCATGTGCTGTACCTGCTTCTTTTCGGCCGCACCGGTCCCGGTGATCGTCAGCTTGATCGCCCGGGGTGCGTATTCGAACACCTCGGCGCCGGAATGGCAGGCGCCGCACAAGGCCGCCCCGCGCGCCTGGCCGAGCTTCAGCGCGCTGTCCGGATTCTTGTGCATGAAGACGCGCTCGATGGCGACTTCGCCGGGCGCATAGGCGTCCACCAGTTCCATGACGCTCCGTTGGATCTCGAGGAGCCTTGCCGCCATCGCACCATTGCCGACGCGGATGCAGCCGCTCGCGACATAGCGGACGCCGGATTGCCCGACATCCACGACACCATAACCGGTGACGCGCGATCCGGGATCCAGGCCGAGGATGCGAAGCATGGAGGTTATGATAACGGCATTCCCGGCGACCCGGCACGCTCTGCGACATGAAGACGACGACCAACTTGCCTGTTGGCGACTCGACCATCCTGGCCGAACTGCAGGCGACGCTCGAGCACCACGCAGGCCCTTCGCCTGCCTGGCGCAACGCTGTCGCTCGGGGCCTGGAAGTCGCGGCAATCGTCGCCGCGCTCGACGCCGAACGGGAGATCATTGCCGGCGCGCTGCTTCAGCCGCTGCTGGGACAGGGCCTGCTGGACGAATCCGCGGCGGCCAGCTCGTTTGGCGAACCGGTCGCGCGATTCGCCGCCCAGCTGAACCGGCTCGGCGAGTTCCAGGCCGGTGCGCAGTGGACACCGGACCGGGCACTTTCCGCCGCGCAGGCGGATGCCTTGCGCCGCATGCTGCTCGCGGTCGTCACCGATCCCCGCCTCGTCCTCGTGCGCCTGGCCGAACAGCTGCGCCGCATGCGCGGCGCGCGCGCCCTGGACGAGCCGGCGCGCCTGAAGCACGCCTGGGAGACGCGCGAGATCTATGCGCCGCTCGCCAACCGGCTCGGCATCTGGCAGCTCAAATGGGAACTCGAGGACCTGGCGTTCCGCTACCTGGAGCCTGCCGACTACCGGCGCATCGCCGGTGAGCTCAACGAGACTCGCGCCGACCGCGAGAAATTCATCGACTCGGTGCGCAGCGACATTATCGTGGAACTCGGGCGGATCGGCGTGACGGCGGAGGTCGCCGGGCGTCCCAAGCACATCTACAGCATCTGGCGGAAGATGCGCCGCAAGGGCCTCGCCTTCGCGCAGGTGTTCGACATCCGCGCGGTGCGGGTGATCGTCGAAACAGTGGCGGACTGCTACGCCGCACTCGGCGCCGTGCACGGCCGCTGGCATTACATCCCCGGCGAGTTCGACGACTACATTGCGACGCCAAAGGACAATCTCTACCGATCCCTGCACACGGCCGTGATTGGGCCAGGGGCGGTGCCGTTGGAAATACAGATCCGCACGCGCGAGATGCACGAACACGCGGAGCTCGGCGTGGCGGCGCACTGGCGCTACAAGGAAGGCGGCACCCGCGACGCGGCCTACGACCGCAAGATCGAATGGCTGAGGGAACTCCTCGCGCCCGCCGCCGATGCCGAGAGCGACAGCGATTTCCTGAGCCGGGTCCGGGCCGATCTCTTCGAGGACCGCGTCTATGCGCTGACGCCGAAGGGCGAAATCATCGACCTGCCGGCAGGCGCAACGCCGCTCGACTTCGCCTATCACGTGCACACGGATCTTGGGCACAAGTGCCGCGGCGCCCGGGTGAACGGACGCATCGTGCCGCTCGATCATCGTCTCGCCAATGGCGAGGTCGTCGAGATCATCCGCGGCAAGGAGGCACAGCCGAGCCGCGACTGGCTGGTCGAGCAGCAGGGCTTCCTCGCCTCGCCCCGCAGCCGCGCGAAGGTGCGCGCCTGGTTCAAGAAGCAGGATGTCGGCCAGAACCGCATCGAGGGTCGGGAGATGCTGGAACGCGAGTTCTCGCGGCTCGGGACGCAGCATGCCCTGATGGCCGAGCTGATCGGTGAGTTCGGCGTCCCCAATGCCGACAATCTGTACCTCGCGCTGGGCTCGGGCGACCTGTCGCTCGCACAGGTCACGGCGGCCATCCAGCGGCGCATGCGGGGCCGCGAGGCGGCTGCGCCGCCCGAAGCGCCTGCACCGGCGAAGCCGCCACGCCGCGATGCGGCGGGTGCCGTCGAAATCGAGGGCGTCGGCGACCTGATGTCCACCTATGCCCGCTGCTGCAATCCATTGCCGCCCGAAGCGGTGACGGGCTATGTGACGGTCGGCCGCGGCGTGACCATCCACCGTTCCGGCTGTTCGAGCCTCGCACGGCTGGCGGCGCGCGCGCCGGAGCGCCTGCTGCAGGTTGAATGGGGCAAGTCACGGGTCGCGCGTTTCCCGGTGGATGTCGTGATCCATGCGATGGACCGGCGCGGGCTGGTGCGCGATATCAGCACGCTGCTGGCCGACGACAAGGTCAACATCGAGCGCCTGAGTACGCGCACCGACGCCGCGGAAGGGAGCGCCGACCTGTCGCTGCGGATTTCGGTCTCCGGGCTCGACGAATTGTCGCGCCTGCTGGCGCGGATCGGCGCGTTGCAGGGTGTGATCAGCGCGCGCCGGCGCGTCTGACAAGGCACCGGTCAGCGGTTCGGGATGTCGATGGCGCGCTTGTCGGCGGCGAGTGCCGCCTCATGCATGGCCTCGGACAATGTCGGATGCGCGTGGATGGTCCGCTGCAGGTCCTCGCTGCTCGCCGAGTACTCCATCGCGAGCACCGCTTCCGCAATCAGTTCGCCGGCCATCGGCCCGATGACGTGGATGCCGAGGATTTCGTCGCTTGCCGCATCGGCGATGATCTTGCAGAAGCCGGCGCCGGCTTCCATCGCGCGTGCCCTGCCACTCGCCGCAAACGGGAAGCTGCCGGTCTTGTAGGCGCGGCCCGCAGCCTTGACCTGCTCTTCCGTCTGCCCGACCCAGGCGATTTCCGGCGCCGTGTAGATCACGGAGGGAATCGTCTTGTAATTGACCTCGCCGTACAGGCCCGCGATGCGGTCGGCGACGGCGACGCCCTCCTCCTTGCCCTTGTGCGCCAGCATCGGGCCGCGCACGCAATCGCCGACCGCCCAGATATCCGGGGCGCCGGTGCGGCAATGTTCGTCGACCTTGATGAATCCGCGTTCGTCCACGTGACACCCGAACCCTCTCCCAGCAGCCCCTTCGTAAATGGGCGGCGCCCGATTGCGACCACGAGGCGATCGACGACCAGCGTCTGCGCGCCCTTCGCATCCGCATAACTCACGTGGACCCCGTCCGGGCGAACCTCCGCTCCTGACACCTTCGCCCCCAGGCGGATGTCGAGTCCCAGCTTCTTGAAATGACGCGCTGCTTCCTTCGCGACCTGCCCGTCGGCAATCGGCAGCAGCTGGTCCAGGGCCTCGAGGATCACGGTTTCCGCGCCGAGCCTGCGCCAGACACTGCCGAGTTCAAGGCCAATCACGCCGGCGCCGATGACGCAGAGGCGCTTCGGCACTTCGGAAAATTCGAGCGCGCCCCAGGAATCGACAATGCGATCGCCGTCGAAGGCGACGCCCCGCAAGGGCATCGGCTCCGACCCGGAAGCCAGCACGACATGCCGCGCCTGCAGGGTGCGCACGGCGCCGTCGTGTCCAGTGACCTCCACCGTGCGGCCCGACAGCAGCCGGCCATGGCCGGTCAGCGGCGTGACGCCGGCGCCCTTGAAGAGCGTGAGGATGCCCTGCGTGCTTTGGCGAACGATGCCGGTCTTGCGCTTCTGCATCGCCGCAACGTCGAAACCGACAGCACCCAGCTTAAGACCGTGGGTCGCAAATTCATGCAGCGCCCGGTGAAACAGCTCAGACGATTCGAGCAACGCCTTGGACGGGATGCACCCGGCGTTCAGGCAGGTGCCGCCGAAAGCCGGCGTGCCGTCGCGATTCTTCCACTCGTCGATGCAGGCGACCGAGAGCTTGTTCTGCCCGGCCCGGATCGCGGCCGGATAGCCCGCCGGGCCGCCGCCGATGACGATGACGTCGAAACTGTCGGCCATGTCCCCTCGCTTGTTCAGACCTGCAGCAGCAGCCGTGCCGGATCTTCCAGCGCTTCCTTGACGGCAACCAGGAACTGGACCGCCTCGCGACCGTCGATGATCCGGTGATCGTAGGTCAGCGCCACATACATCATCGGACGCACGAGGACCTGGCCACCGACGGCGACGGGTCGCTGCTGGATCTTGTGCATGCCGAGGATGGCGCTCTGCGGCGCATTGACGATCGGCGTCGAGAGCAGCGAGCCGAACACGCCGCCATTCGTGATCGAGAAGGTCCCGCCGGTCAGCTCCTCGAGCGTGATGGCGCCATTGCGCGCGCGCTCCGCGAACCCGGTGACCGCCTTCTCGAGTTCGGCGAAGCTCAAGCGATCGGCATCGCGCAGGATCGGCACGATCAGGCCGCGATCGGTGGATACCGCGACGCCGATGTCGTAGTACTCGTGGTAGACAATGTCATTGCCTTCGACGGAGGCGTTGATCACCGGATAGCGCCGCAAGGCCTCGCTGCAGGCCTTGACGAAGAAGGACATGAAGCCGAGGCGCACGCCATGGCGCTTCTCGAATGCTTCCTTGTGGCGGGTGCGCAGGTCGGAGACGGCCTGCATGTCGACCTCGTTGAAGGTAGTCAGCAGGGCCTGCGTCGTCTGGGCCTGGACCAGGCGTTCCGCAATGCGCGCGCGCAGCCGCGACATCGGCACGCGTTGATCGGCACGCCCGCCTTCGGGCCGCGCTTCCAGGTGATGGGCGACATCACCCTTCGTGATCCGGCCGTCGCGTCCGCTGCCGGCGATCTCCCCGGTATCCAGCCTGTTCTCCTCGACCAGGCGCTTGACCGCGGGCGACAGCTTCGCGGCGGCCTCATCCTTCTTCGCCGGGACGGGTTTTGACTGCGTCGCAGCCGGATCCGCTTTCCTCGCCTTGGGTTGGGCGGTCAGCCGCGCTTTCCTCGATGATTGCCAGCAGCTCGCCACTGCCCACGGTGCTGCCGGCATCTTTCTTCAGCGCGGACAACACGCCGGTCACCGGTGCCGGCACCTCGAGGACCACCTTGTCGGTCTCGAGATCGGCCAGGTTCTCGTCGCGACTGACCGCGTCGCCGGCCTTCTTGTGCCAGGTGACCAGCGTCGCGTCGGCGACGGATTCCGGCAGTTGCGGGACGCGCACTTCGGTGGTCATGAACTCTTCCTGGGCGACAAAGCGGCCTTGACGAGCGCCTGTTGTTCCTTCAGATGCAGCGCGTGGATGCCGGTCGCCGGAGCCGCGGCCCCATCGCGGCCTGCATAGAGAAGCATTCTGCGCCGGTCCCAGGCCCGCCTGCAAGCGGTGGCGGATCTGGTACCAGGCGCCCTGATTCTGCGGCTCTTCCTGGCACCACACGACATCCTGCACCTTGGCGTAGCGTTCGATGATGGCCTGGTACTCCTCGGCCGGGAAAGGATAAAGCTGCTCGATACGCACCAGCGCCACCTTGTCGAGCTTGTCGGTCCGGCGCTGTTCCAGCAAGTCGTAATAGACCTTGCCGCTGCACAGCACCAGCCGCCGGATATCGGCGGGCACGATCGGGTCCTGCTCGTCGATGATGTTGTGGAAATGGCCTTCGGCGAGCTCGGACATCGCCGAAATCGACAGCTTGTGCCGCAGCAGGCTCTTCGGCGTCATGACGATGAGCGGCTTGCGCAGGGCGCGCAGCATCTGGCGGCGCAGCAGGTGGAACATCTGCGCCGGCGTGGAAGGCACGCAGACCTGGCAGTTCAGCTCTGCCGACAGCTGCAGGAACCGCTCCAGGCGCGCCGAGCTGTGCTCAGGTCCCTGCCCCTCATAGCCATGGGGCAGGAACAAGGTGATGGCGGAGAGCCGCCCCCACTTCGCCTCGCCCGACGTGATGAACTGGTCGATGATCACCTGCGCGCCATTGGCGAAATCGCCGAACTGGCCCTCCCAGATCACGAGGGTATCCGGGTCTGCAGTCGAAAACCCGTATTCGAATCCGAGCACGGCTTCCTCGGAAAGCGTCGAGTCCGTCACCCGGAATCGCGCCTGCCGGTCCTTGAAGTGTTCGAGTGGCACGCACGTCTGGCCGCTGACCTGGTCATGCAGCACGGCGTGGCGGTGGAAAAAAGTCCCGCGCGCGGTGTCCTGCCCCGTCAGGCGGATGTGGTGGCCCTCGCTGAGCAATGCCGCGTACGCCATGGTCTCCGCCGCCCCCCAGTCGAGCGGCAGTTCGCCGGCGTACATGCGCCGGCGATCGTCGATGATCCGTGCCACCCGCGGATGCAGCACGAAATCCTTCGGAACATTGGTCAGCGTCTTTGCAAGTAATGCCAGCTGCTTCGTCGCGACGGCGGTCTTCGGCTTTTCTGACCAGTCGCCGCCGGCGTGACGGCTCCAGTCCACGGTGTGCTCATTGCCCGTCGTGCCGGCAAAGGCGCGCGCCTGTGGCCGGCCCTCGTCGAGACCGCGCCGGTATTGCTCCACCATCTCCGCGACCTGGCCCTCGGCCAGGATCTCGTCCTGCTCGAGACGGCGTCCATAGAGCTGGCGCGCCGTCGGATGCTGGCGGATCGCCTGGTACATCAATGGCTGGGTCGCTGCGGGCTCATCCGCCTCGTTGTGCCCATGCCGGCGATAGCAGACGAGGTCGATGACCACGTCCTTGCGGAATTTCATCCGATAGTCGAGCGCGAGTCGTGCCACGAACACGACGGCTTCCGGATCGTCGGCATTCACATGGAAAATCGGCGCCTCGATCATCTTGGCGACGTCGCTGCAATAGAGCGTCGAGCGCGCGTCCTGCGGGTCGGCAGTCGTGAATCCGATCTGGTTGTTGATCACGATGTGCAGCGTCCCGCCGGTGCCGAAGCCCCTCGCCTGCGACAGCTGCAGCGTTTCCATCACGACGCCCTGGCCTGCGAAGGCGGCGTCGCCGTGGATCAGCACCGGCACGACCGTGGCGCCCGTCGTATCGCCGCGCCGCTCCTGGCGTGCGCGCACGGAGCCCTCGACGACGGCATCGACGACTTCCAGATGCGAGGGATTGAAAGCCAGCACGACGTGCACGTTTCCGCCCGCCGTGCGCAGGTCCGCCGAGAACCCCTTGTGATACTTGACGTCACCCGAGCCCTTCAGGCCGATGAGGTCCACGTGACCCTCGAACTCCGAGAACAGCGACGATGGCGACTTGCCGAGCACGTTGACGAGCACATTGAGGCGGCCGCGGTGCGCCATGCCGATGACCATGTCCTCGACACCTGCTGCGCCGCAGCGCTGCACGATGTCATCGAGGAGCGGTATCAGGGCATCGCCACCTTCCAGGGAGAACCGTTTCTGCCCGACGTATTTCGTGTGCAGGTAGCGTTCGAGTCCTTCTGCTGCCGACAATTGCCATAGCAGGTTGACCTGCTCTTCCTTGGCGAAGCGATGATGCAGCCGGCCGTCCTGGAAGCGGTCCTGCAACCATAGTCGTTCCTCGGCGATCGACACATGGGCGAACTCGGCGCCGATGCGACCTGCGTAGATCTGCCGCAGCTGGACGAGAATTTCGCGCAGCTTCATCTGCGCTTCGACACCACCCGTGCGGCTGCCGGTGTAGAACTCCGTCTCCATGTCGCCATCGGTCAGTCCGACGTAGGACAACTCGAGCACGCGCGGTATCGGGCGCTGCATCAGTCCGAGCGGATCGATGTCAGCGATGAGATGCCCGCGATTGGCGTGGAACTGGATCAGGCGCGAGACGGCGGACTGCTTCTCCGCATCCGCAACGGCAGCCTGCCTCGGCGGCGTCGCCTGCTTCGCCGGGCCCGCCGGCACCGCCGCCTGGGTTCCTGCCCGCACTGCATCGCCACGGGTTCTCGCCGATGCCGGCCCCAGCGCTTCGAAGAATCGCCGCCATTCCACGGGCACTGATGCGGGGTTCTCGACGAAGCGTTCGTGAAGCGCCTCGACATAGGGCGCCTGGGCGCTCGAGAACGGGCTCGATTCGTAAAGCTCGCGCAGTGACGGGCTCATGGCCGGAAGAATTATACCGGAGCGGACCGTCATCTTCGTGCTTGTGTCAGGTCGTTGACAGAACGGCGGTTCCCACGCGCTCAGGATCACTCCCGCACCGAAACATCACTTGAGGAGAACGATCATGAGCACTGAAATGTCCCCGCGGATCAGGACGTTTGTTTCCGGCCTCGCGGCGGTTGCAATAACGGGCCTGGTGATGAGCACGTTGGTCGAGTCCCTGAATCCCGCCGCACTGACGAAGAGAGGCGTGGAATCCGAGACGCCGCTGAGTGCGACTGCTGTGGATCACGGCAGTGTCGCGGCCCCCAAGCGCAGGGTCTGACGCATGCGCTGTTACGGCGCCCGGCCGGAACCTGGCCGGGCGCCGTTTCAATGGCGCCGCACCGAAAAACCCATGAACACGACTTTGCGATGGAACGGCTTCGAGCGATTCCTCTCCCAGTTCACCGGAGTGCAGGCGGGAGAGGGTCGTGCCGTCGCCGTCCTGTGCCTGCAGGCTGTCCTGCTGATGGTGGCTTACTACCTGATCCGCCCGGTCCGCGAAGCAATGATCCTGACCGAAGGTGGTGCTGAACTCAGGAGTTACGCAGTCGGCGCGCAGGCGCTGTTGCTGATTGCGATCATTCCTGCGTACGGCGCGCTGGTGCGCCGCGTGGACTCCAGCCGGGTATTCCAGTGCGTCAACGCATTCTTCGCATCGAACCTCGTCATCTTCTATCTGCTCGGCCAGGCTGGCTGGCGCTTCGGATTCCTGTTCTTCATCTGGGGCAGTATTTTCGGCGTGATGGCCGTGACCCAGTTCTGGGTATTCGCGACCGACCTGTTCAGCGTGAAGTCCGGTCAAAGACTGTTCGGCATCATCGCGGTCGGCCTGTCCGGCGGCAGCTGGATCGGGTCGCGGCTGGCATCAGGCGGATTCGAGTTGATCGGGCCTCCCGGCCTCATGCTCGCCGCCGCCGCTTTCCTTGCCTGCGCCGCCTGCCTCAGCGGCCGGGCCCGCGACAGCATACCCGCGTCCTCAAGGAGCGCGCCGCCGATTGACGTGCCCGTGACCACGGACGCGCAGGATACCGCGGGCAAGTGGCTCGGCGGGTTCGCCATCCTGATGCGGAGCCGTTACCTCATCGGCATCGCCGCACTGGTCGTGCTGCTGAACTGGATCACTTCCACCGGTGACTATGTCCTGTCCAACTGGCTGGTCGACGTGGCACGCCTGGAAGCTCCGCAGGACACCGCTGCTTTTATCGGCCGTTTCATGGGCAGCTATTGTTCGACGATCACACTGGTCGGATTCCTCGTCCAGTTGCTGCTGGTTTCGCGACTCATTCACCTCGCCGGACTCGCGCGGGCGCTGCTGGTCACGCCCGTCGCAATCCTTGCAGGTTTTCTCGTCATCGGAGCCGTGCCTGTGTTCGCGCTGCTCCAGTCGGTCCTGATCGTGCAGCGAAGCCTGGATTGCTCGCTCCTGAATACGGCCCGCAGCGCGCTGTTGCTGCCGACCAGCCGCGACGAGAAGTACCAGGCCAGGACGGTCGATCGACACCCTGTGTTACCGGGCGGGCGACCTGTTGTCGACCCTGTCGGTCTACGTCGGTGTGAAATTCTTTGATGACGCGCGCATGCAATTCGTCTGGCTGATACTGGTGCTCAGCGTCCTGATGACGCTCGTGGCGTGGCTGATCGGACGCGAATACTCGAACCGGTTCGGCGTGGAACGGGAAACGTCACTGCGCGATGCGATTGCTGTCGGCGGCGGGGATGTGGCCCTCGCTCAGAAGTAGATCGCGGCGCTTCAGCAGCGCATCGATCTGCCGGCGATGCACATAGGCGCCGATGGCCCGCTCCAGTGTCGCGCGATCCAGCGCCTTGAGTCGTTCAGCCAGAGCCGGCGGCAACCGCGTCTCGCCGCGGTACAGCAGCACCGGATTCTTCGTGTAGGTGCGGAATGCCCGCGTGTGGTCGATCAGCACCAGCATCCAGTCCTTGGTGAAGAGCGCGTTCTCCTGCGTGCGGTCGCTGTTGTGGATCAGGACGTCGAACACATTCATCAGGTTGTACTGCGGCGCCGCATCGCACCAGCCGGACGGTTGCAGGCCCTGTTCCAGCATGTTGCGCAGGTTGATCGAGCCATCGATCCAGAACTGCAGGACGCCCCGGCGGCCATTGATGGTCCTCGGAACCGTCACGGGCACCATGTCGAGCCCCAGCAGGCGGTCGAGTCTGTACGCCGCCAGCTCATACTCATAGCGATCGGATTCGTTCAACACGCGTGCACTCTGGTTGCCGGCAGGTCCTGTGGAGAGTTGCTTGAAGACGGCCCGCAATTCCACGCCGTCCTTGCGGAGCGAAACGCGCCTGGGTTCGGTTATGCCGGCATCGAGGTCCTCGATGCCGGTGACTTCGGCCTGCTCGAGCCAGCTGCTCGAGCGCATCGTCATCCATCCCTCCAGGGCGCGGGCCGACGGCCCGTGCAAGCGTCTCAGGCGGGAGCCGCTGTCCCGGCCGATCCGCGTAGGCGACGTTCCACTGCCCGTTCTCAAAGACGAACGCCGCGGGCGCGCCCTTGTAGACCGACTGCAGCATGCCGGTATCGAGCAGGACCACGCGTCCGCCAAAGCGGCTGAGGACCCTGCCGGTCGGCGAGATGGTATGACCGACAACCAGCCGTGACACACCGAGTCTTGCGAGCGCAGCCGTCGAGGTTCTCGGCTTCGCCGTAGGGATAGCAAAGCGCCTGCCCTCGATACCAGGTCGGCCCCCTGGGCGTGAAGATCTCCGCGTCCTGAAGCATTGTCAGGGTCTTCGACTGCTCTTCCGCACCACTGCCCGCGACCGCCCCCGGCCGCTCGAGGAAACTGACAGGTCGTGCGAGCCCGAGCTCCCTCCTCGGTGGCCTGCCAGGTCCGCAGGTAATCGCTGAGCTGGGTGTGCAGCGTATCGTTCGTGGCTTCGAGCCCTAGCCGTGCGACCATTTCAGGCAGCCCGCCGTGCACGAACGCCGTATCGTTGATGACGATCAGGAAGGGTTTCGCCAGCAGCCAGCGAGCCGTACTGCCCGGTGGCGGAAAAAGCGCGCCGCTGCGCGAAGTAGCCGGCCGGAAATGCGGCATCGAATTCGGCCCGCGATGCCGCGGGTTCCTTGCCCAAGTACGACCTGCCACGCCGCTTCCCGCAGGCTGTCATCGTCCGCTGCCCGCAAATGCCGCATATTCGACGTCGGTCACGTAGCGCAGGTCGCCCACGATGTTCATGACCTCGTGATTGCCGAGGAGAACGTGCACGGCGCCACCGGAACCGGGCGCCTCGAGCTCGAGGCGCATGAAGAGATCGAGAACCTTGCGCCCATCCGGGCCGCGGTCGATCAGGTCGCCCAGGCTGACCAGCTGCGTGTCGCCGCCACGCCAGTGCAATGATTCGTCGATGACTGCGGTTTCGCGCAACACCGAGAGCAGTTCCTGGTAGGCGCCATGCACATCCGGTACCACGACCACGCGCCGCACACCATCGAGTCGATTGGCGGTATCCGCCGCATGCGCTGGACCGGCAAGCCACAGCGCAAAAACGAAGATCAGGAAGTGCCGCAACACTTTCCTCATGCAGCTGTGGGCGGCGATCGATTCAGGCCGGAACATGAGGCGTATCATCGTCCAATATCGGCAGGCCTACCACCGGGAACCCGGCATGACGACGCTCGCAGGAAAAATGATGCTCCGGCGCAGCCCGCTCTTTCGCGGCCTGCCGCCGGCGGCACTGGAGCGCATCGCGGAACTCGCGGTCCAGCGCAGTTTCCGCAGCGGCGGGATCGTCTTCAGCCAGGGCGACCCCGGGGATGCCCTTCACGCCGTGGTGACGGGAAAGATCCGCATCAGCGCCGGTGCAACGGATGGACGGGAAATCTTCCTGAACATCATGGAGCCAGGGGACACATTCGGCGAGATTGCGCTGCTGGACGGAGGCACGAGGACCGCGTCAGCGACTGCGATCATGGCGTCGGAGCTGGTCTCGATCCGGCGCGAACATTTTCTCGGAATGGTCGAACGCGAGCCGCGGCCTGGCGCTCGAGCTGCTCCGCCTCTGCGGTGAGCGCCTGCGCTGGACGAGCGGACTCGTGGAAGACGCCGCGCTCCTCGATGCGCCCGCGCGCCTGGCGAAACGCCTGTTGAGCCTCGGCCAGTTGCACGGCGAAAAAGCCGCAAGCGGCATGACCCTCAGGATCTCGCAGGAGGAACTCGCGAGCTTCCTCGGCGTATCGCGGCAGATCGTCAACCAGCACCTTCAGGACTGGAAGGGCCGTGGCTGGGTCACCCTCGGTCGCGGCGCCATTACGGTGCGCGATCAGGCTGCATTGCGTGCAGCCGCCCTGGATAACTGACGCTGCCGGATCACCCCGTCAATGACGGTCGATGATGATGACCGGGTCCTCGGCCTCGGATCTGCCGATCGTTGCCGTGTACTTGAACTTGCTGTCGTGGCCACAGCCATCGCCGATTGAAAAAGTCTCCTCGTGACCGGGCTCAATCCTGATCAGATCGGTCCCCTCGCCATGCTGCTGCAGTGCATCTGACGAATCCACCGTAATCCGGAGCACTTCCGGCGAGTCATTCTTGATCTTGATTGTGTCGTCACCCTTGACGACGAATCCCGTACGCGTCTTCTTGTTTTCCGTGAAGATCCTGAGCCTGATGACAGCCATGGTCTTGCCCCTTCTTGCCTGTTCAGAATTTCTTTCGCAGTTCCCCGAGCTCCGGCGCCGCCCGCATCAGGATCTCCGGATATCCGAGTTCCCGTGCACGCCTTGCGTGAACCAATGCGGTTGAGGCATTGCCCAGCCCCAGCTCGGCGAGCGCGACGTAGTACTGCACATAGACATCCCCGCTTCCCTCGGACAGCGCAAGCTCGATGCCGCGCCGCGCTCGCTTCGAATCGTCGAGTCGTGTCGCATAATACGCCGCTATCGCCTGGTTCTCCGAATCCCTGGCATTTACGGCCAGTTCACTGTCGGCCAGGTCAAGTGCCCTGCGGTAGGATTGCCGGGCCTCTTCCGGTTGCGAATCAAAGAGCTGTGCATCGGCAAGATTGCCCCACAACCGGTGGTCCGCTGGGGCAAATTCGATGGCCTTGCGGAACATGTCCGCCGCCTCGCCATAGCGGCCGAGGTAGTACTTGACGGTCCCGGTGTTGGAGTAGCTTGCACGGCGCGGTTCCAGCGCCAGCGAGCGCGAGAAGGCGTCGGCCGCCTTCACGAAGTTTCCCGTCATCAGGTAGGCGCCGCCCAGATTGCTCAATGCAATGGCATCGTCCGGTGCGAGGATCGCGGCGCGCTCGTAGACAACGATGGCCTCGGGCGAACGCCCTTGCGAGTAGAGAAAGTTGCCATAGGCGACATGCGCTGCGGCGTAGCTCGATTGCACGGCGATCGCACGGCGATACGTCCCGTCCGCTTCATCCGCCTTTCCATTGGCGGCGAGCGCGTCGGCCAGGCCGATCATCGCATCCGGCGACTGTGGCACCAGCGCGAGGGCACGCCGATAGGAGGCTTCCGCCTGCGCCGCGTCCCCCGTCGCGAGTCGCAAGCTTCCGATCGCCATGTAAACTTCCTGCGCGGCACTGTCGAGTGCCTCCGCATTGGCGCAGGCTTCCTCGGCGGCCGTCACATATGCAGGGACTTTTTCCAGGTAGTAACGGTCAACGCGTGCCTCACAGAGGCCGGCCTGCGCGCGCGCAAAGTCCGGCTGCTCCGCAAGCGCGCGGCCGAACAGCTGTTCTGCCGCCGTGAGCGATTTTGGACTGCTGGGCTGGTGCAGGTATGCGAGACCCTGGAGATAGAAATCGTATGCCGTGCCACTGCCCACGAAGGGCTTCGACGTTGAATCCTCCGCCCGCTTGCCGAGTACAAGCTCTAGCGCCTTGATGACCTGGGCCGCGATGTCGCTTTCGAGTGCGAAGAAATCGGCAGTGGGCGGCTCGATAGGTATTCGACCAGCGGTTGGAACCGCTGGCTCCGTCGACCAGCGCGGCGGTGACACGGATGCGATCTGCCTGCCGCTTGACGCTGCCCTGCAACACGTAGCCGACGCCGAGCCGGTCGGCGATCTCTCCCACGTCCAGATCCTTGCCCTTGAACGCGAATGCCGAGGTCCTCGCTGCCACCCGCAATTCGGGGATCCTGGTCAGGCGGCTCGAAATTTCCTCGGCAAGCCCGTCGCCGAGATAATCGTTGTGCGGATCGCCGCTCATGTTCTCGAATGGCAGGACCGCGATCGAATTCGGTCCCGTCTTCCCCTCCAGAGAGCCCAGCAGGCCGCCAAGGCGGTGACTCGCGTTCGGGTGGATGAACTCCCGGCCGAGAAGTCCCAGGGACACGGCGACGACGAGCGCCGCGAGTGCCAGCGCCGCGCGACGCACGCGCCGCGAAGCGATGCGCGCGAATATTCCCTTTATCCGCCCGGCAATTCCCGGCGCTTCGACCGGCAGCACCTCGAAGGTCCTGACCGGTTCCGCGATGTTCTTGACCTGACGCGTGCCGGCGGCGATGAATCGCGCCGGGACCTTGAGATGGACCTGGTCGTAGACCGGCCCGGAAATCAGCACGCCACCCGGCTTCGCCAACGCCTGCAACCGTGCGGCGACATTGACGGTATCGCCAAAGGTGGAACCGCCTTCCTGGATGACGTCGCCGAGATTGACGCCGATGCGCAATTGCATGCGCCGCCCGGGAGGCAATGGCGCATTTTCGCCCCCAATACGTTGCTGGATGGCCAGAGCGCACAAGCACCGAGTTCACGGCGCTCGGGAACTCGGCCATCAGGCTGTCGCCGACGCTGCCGAACTCGTGGCCGTCAAACTCCCGGACGAGCTCGTCAAATATGGCGCGACGGACCTTGAGCGCGGCGAGCGTGCCCTGTTCGTCGGCAGCCATCAACCGGCTGTACTCGACGACATCAGCCGCCAGGATGGCAGCGATTTTTCGGCTGTCCTTGACCATGGCGCCCCGCGCTTCCTGGCCGAGTATAGGCCGACGGGAAGCTGGCGCCCCGGGCCGGAGTTGAACCGACGACCTGCCGCTTAGGAGGCGGCCGCTCTATCCACTGAGCTACCGGGGCGAGAGCGGCGCAATGTTACCCGAGGACCGGCCCGATCGGGCCGGCCCCGGGAATTCCGAAAGGCGGTCGCGCTCAGACGGCCGGTGCCGCCGCCATGGCCGGCGCCGGCTCGACGGCCTTTGGAGCCGTTACCGACGACTCAACCGCCGTGGCCGCGCGCTCGACCGTCTCGGCCGCGCTGGTTACGGCCTGGTTCGCTGCCTTCTCGACCGCGCGGGTCGCCGCATGGACTGTCCGGGCCGTGCTCTTGATTGCCGAGCGTGCCCCGCGCTGTGCGCGCTTGACCGTCTTGCGGGTAACCGCGGTCGCCTTGCGGACCGACTTGCGCGCCGTGGTCGCGGCCTTGCGCGCCACCTTGCGAACCGTCCTGCGCGCCGTTGTATTGCGCCCGGCGCTCTTCCTGCGGGCTGCCGGACGCTTCTTGCTTCGTGCCGGCCGCCGCCCTGCGGCCTTCCTTGCCTTCTTTCTCGCTGCCATCTGCCGTCTCCCGATATTGCTGACGAACCCGGCGCCGCGAACGCGACGCTCAAGTCCAAGCTAGGACGCGAGTGAGTGACTGTCAATCGGAGAAATTGGTGGAGCGGAAGGGGATCGAACCCTCGACCTCTGCATTGCGAACGCAGCGCTCTCCCAGCTGAGCTACCGCCCCACGACGAGGGCCGGGATTGTAAAGACCCGGTGCCCATGCAGCAAGCAACGCGGCGTGGCCGGAGACGATTTCGGGTGCATCGTGTACCGTTGGCAGGATCATGAAGATCCGTGACGCGACGGCCGCAGACATCCCGTTCATCGTGAGCTCGAACACCGCGCTGGCGCTGGAAACGGAGGGTCAGGTGCTGGACCCCGCCCTGGTACAGCCGGGTGTCCGGGCGGTTTTCGAGGAGCCTTCCCTTGGCCGGTACTACCTGGCGGAGGTCGATGGACGACCCGTCGGCCAGCTGATGACGACCTACGAGTGGAGCGACTGGCGTAATGGCCAGTTCCTGTGGATCCAGTCAGTCTATGTGTTGCCCGATGACCGCAGCTCGGGAGCCTTCAAGGCGTTATTTGTGCATTTGCAGCAGATTGCACGCAACGACCCGCGGATTTGCGGAATCCGCCTGTACGTGGATCGCGACAATGAGCGGGCCCAGGGAGTCTATGCACGCCTCGGCATGCATCGCTCGAATTACGGCGTCATGGAACTGGTGTATCGCGGGCCCGAGTCCCATGGCTGAGGAGCACTGACATGCTGACGATCGGCGAGCGCGCCCCGGATTTCGCGTTGCCCGACCAGGACGGCAAGGAACAGCGGCTTTCAAAGCTCCTGAACGGCCAGGCGTTGATCCTCTATTTCTATCCGGCCGACTTCACGCCAGGCTGCACGAAAGAGGCCTGCGACATTCGCGACCTGCATACCCAGATCCTGTCCGCGGGTCTTCGTATCGTCGGCGTCAGCCCGCAGGCGCCCGAAAGCCACCGCCGTTTCAGGGAACAGCATCACCTGCCCTTCATGTTGCTGTCCGACATCGACAAGCTGGCGATCAAGGCATTCGATGTCGACGGGCCGCTCGGCATCGGCGTGCGGCGCGCGACATTCCTGATCGACGCGCAGCAACGCATCGTCGACGCCGTATTGGCCGACTTGCGCATCAGCCGGCACCAGGAATTCGTCGAACGGGCGATCGCCGCTAGGGAAAGTCGAAGCGCGTGACCGATGCGCGGCTGAAGCGCGGCAGCGAGACGACGTAGACGATCCCGTATTCGCTGTCGGACATCGCCGGCATCTTGACGCCGGACAGCTCCTCGACGATCTGCGGCACGGTGTTGGAATGCCCGACGATCAGCACGTGGCCGCCGCGATATTCCTCGCGCGCTCGCTTGGCGACCAGCGCGGTGTCGGCCGCCGGGACGACGATGACGGGAACGCCCAGGCGGTTCGCCAGTGGCCGCACCGTATCCTGCGTGCGCCGAAACTCGCTGACGAAGATACCCTGGATGCGGAATTCCTCCGGTGCCTGGCCGAGGACTTGCGCCAGTTCCTGCGCCCTGCCCTCGCCTGCCAGCGAGAGCGGCGGGTCTTCGGCCGGCAGCGCCGCCTTTTCGGCATGGCGCATCACAATGACTGTTGTCGTTGAGGCCGACATCAGCAGCCAGATTGCAAGCCCGATGACGAATGCGGCGGCGAGCGCCGCAAGCCACACCGGGGCCAGGAATGGGCGCCGCCGAAGGCTCGCGTATTCCTTGTGCATGCGGCCGATGATACTCCCGCGCTGCTCAGCCGCGAACGAGTTCCCTGCCGGTGGCTTCGATCGCCTCCAGTGTGAGGCGGACATCGTCCCAGGTCGTCTGGTGGGACATGATGCAGAACCTCAGCGAATAGGCGCCCTGCAGGCGCGTGGAAGACAGCATCGCGAGTCCCGAGGCAATGACGCGCGCCTGGATCTTCTCGTTGAGTCCATCGAGTTCGCGCGCCGCCATTCCCGAACCGGCGGGCAGGAAGCGAAAGCAGAGTATCCCGAGCGACGGCGGACTCAGGAGCTCCAGGCATTCCGACCGGCGGACGAACTCGCCGGCCTGGTCGGCGAGCTCGATGCCGCGCGCGATGGCCTGACGGAACGCCGAGAGCCCGAAGGTCTGGATCGACATCCACACCTTGAGCGCGCGGAACGAGCGCGTCAGCTGCAGTCCCCGGTCGGCGAAATTGACCTGCTCCATGCCGAGTCGCGTGTCCTGCAGGTATTCCGGATGGACGCTGAAGGCACGTTCGAGCAGGCGACACATCGCGGACCATCACGCAACCCGCCTCGAATGGCTGGAACAGCCACTTGTGCGCGTCGAGGCTGATCGAGTCCGCCAGCTCGAGACCGGCGAGCAGCGCCTTGCCACGTTCGCAAAGCATGGCGAAGCCGCCGTACGCCGCGTCCACATGCAGCCAGATCTTCTCGCTCGCGCAGAACGCCGCCATCTCCGGCAACGGGTCGATCGCACCGGTGTTTGTCGTGCCGGCATTCGCGCAGATCACGATCGGCGTCTGGCCCCGGTTCCTCGCCTCGGTGACGGCGCGCTCGAGTTCATCGATACCGAGCCGATAGTCCGAACCCGAAGCAATCTTGATGATGCCCTCGGGGCGCACGCCGATGATCCGCGCACCCCGCTCGAGCGCGCTGTGGCTCTGGTCGCTCATGAACACCGCCGGGCGCGGTGGCGCGCCGTGGTGCTCGCGCGCAGCGACCAGCGCATCGAGGATCGCCGCCGATCCGCCGGACGTGAACAGCCCGCCGCCAGACACTGGGTAACCGATCCATTGCCGGAACCAATCGGTGACGACCAGTTCGAGCTGGCTCGGGCCTCCGGATCCAAGCCAAGTGCCCTGGAAGATGTTGAAGCCGGTCGCCAGGTAGTCGGCGACGACGCCGGGCCAGGTCGGCGCAGAGGGCACGAAGGCGAGAAATCGTGGATGGTCCACGCGCGCAGCGATCGGCAGCACGTCCCGCACGACGCGCTCGAGCACCGACTGCGCATCCTGGCCCTGCTCCGGCGGTGGTTCGCGCAACAACGGCTCGAGCGCCGCGCGCGATGCGCCGCGCCATGGCGGCTCGTCGCGCAGGCCCGCGATGCGTGCGACGATGATTTCCGTCGCGCGACCGGCGAGTTGCTGCATGGCCTCGGCGGACATGCCGAGATTCGCGGATTCGTCGTCGATTTCTTGTTCATGAACTGGCGGAGAGGGTGAGATTCGAACTCACGAGCCCCGTGAGGGACTGCCGGTTTTCAAGACCGGTGCATTCAACCGCTCTGCCACCTCTCCGGTGGATTCCGGTGCGGCGGGGATTGTCGGCTGCGACGCCAACAGCCGCAAGTCATGTTCGCATTCCCGTTTCACGCCGGAGCGATGCGCGCAAGGCCCCCCAGGTAGGAGCGCAGCACGGCGGGCACGGTGACCGAGCCATCCGCCTGCTGGTAATTCTCGAGCACGGCGATCAAGGCGCGGCCCACCGCTAGCCCTGAGCCATTCAGCGTGTGGACCGGTTCCGGCTTGCCCGTGTCCGGATTGCGCCAGCGCGCCTGCATGCGACGCGCCTGGAATGCCTCGCAATTGCTGCAGGAGGAAATCTCGCGATACTTCCCCTGCCCCGGCAACCAGACCTCGAGGTCGTAGGTCTTGGAACTGCTGAAGCCCACGTCGCCCGCGCAGAGCGCGACCACCCGATAGGGCAATTCCAGCAACTCCAGCACGCGCGCCGCATGGCCCGTCAGTTCCTCGAGCGCACGGTAGGAATCGGCAGGGCGGACGATCTGCACCAGTTCCACCTTGTCGAACTGATGCTGGCGGACCAGGCCGCGTGTGTCCTTGCCGTAGGAGCCCGCCTCGGAGCGGAAGCAGGGCGTGTGCGAGACCAGCTTGAGCGGCAGCTGCGCCGCTTCGAAGATCCGGTCGCCCGCCAGGTTGGTCAGCGGCACCTCGGCCGTCGGAATCAGGAACAGCTCGGCCTCCGACTCGGTGCGTGCGAGCTTGAAGAGATCCTGCTCGAACTTCGGCAGCTGGCCGGTGCCGGTCAGTGTCGCCCTCGATACCAGGTAAGGCACGTAGGCTTCGCGATAGCCATGCTCGCGCTGGTGCAGGTCGAGCATGAATTGCGCGAGCGCGCGGTGCAGCGAAGCGAGCGGCCCCGTCAGGACCGCGAAACGCGCGCCGGAAATTCGGCCTGCGGCCGCGAGATCCAGGCCGTCGAGGCTTTCGCCGATTGCAACGTGATCGGCAGCCTCGAAGTCGAGCCGTCGCGGCTCGCCGTGGCGCCGCAGCTCCACGTTGGCCGATTCATCGCGGCCTTCGG
This sequence comes from uncultured Gammaproteobacteria bacterium, assembly GCA_963747145.1. GTDB lineage: Bacteria > Pseudomonadota > Gammaproteobacteria > Steroidobacterales > Steroidobacteraceae > SCUD01. The sequence goes on from CAVVDZ010000006.1 coordinate 222,999, forward strand.
GGACACTGTCGTGCAGCAGGTTCGGGAGGTCGAGGAGCAGCGCGTCGAGCTCCGTCTGCAGCGACGTCAATGCGCGTTCGGCGGCGGCGAGGCGCGCGCCGAGCGTTTCGACCTCGGCCAGGAGCGGTGCGACGTCTTCGCCTTTCGCCTTGGCCTGGCCGATCGCCCGCGAGCTGGCTGTTGCGCTCGTTGCGCAGCGCGTCGACGGCGAGCTGTGCATCCTTGCGGCGCTTTTCGAGCTCGCCGAAGCGCGCCGTGTCGAGGCGATAACCGCGCCGCGCCAGGTTGCGGGCCACGGCGTCCGGGTCGGTTCGCAATTGCCGGGCATCAAGCATGATCGTCCTTCCGCTTCAGCGCCTCGAGCAGGCGCAGCTCCAGGCCGCGGGGCGCCGGATGATAGTAGACGCGCGGCTCGATCCCGTCGGGAAAGTGCCTCTGGCCCGTGGCGATCGCATCGGGCTCGTCGTGGGCGTAGCGATAGCCCTTGCCGTAGCCGAGTTCCTTCATGAGCCTGGTCGGCGCGTTGCGAAGATGCAGTGGAACCTCGAGCGTTCCGAGCCCGCTCGCGTCCTCCATCGCCGCGCCATAGGCCTTGTAGACGGCATTGCTCTTCGGCGCGCAGGCCATGAACACGCAGGCCTGGGCGAGCGCCAGCTCTCCTTCCGGGCTGCCGAGCCTTTCGAACCCGTCCCAGGCCGCAAGCGCGAGTGTCAGCGCACGCGGATCGGCGTTGCCGATGTCTTCGCTCGCCATGCGCACCATCCGCCGGGCGATGAATCCGGGATCGCAGCCGCCGTCGAGCATGCGGCACAGCCAGTACAGCGAGGCATCCGGGTCGCTGTCGCGCACCGACTTGTGCAACGCTGAAATCTGGTCGTAGAACAGCTCGCCGCGCTTGTCGAATCGGCGATGCCCGCCGGCCGTGACCTCGCGGACAATGTCGAGCGTGATGATCGGGCCCGCGGCATCGGTCGCCGCAAGGTCCACGGCGAGCTCGAGCAGGTTGAGGGCGCGCCGCGCATCGCCGTCGGCGGCATCGGCCATCAGCCGCAGGGTCTCTGGCGCCGCGGTCACCCCGCTTTCGCCCAGTCCGCGCTCCCGATCGCCGAGCGCCCGCTCGAGCAGCGCGAGCAGGTCGGGCGCGTCCAGCGATTTCAGCAGATACACCCTGGCCCGCGACAGCAGCGCCGAGTTGAGCTCGAAGGAAGGGTTTTCGGTCGTCGCGCCGATGAACACGAGCGTGCCGTCCTCGACGAACGGAAGGAAGGTGTCCTGCTGGCCCTTGTTGAACCGGTGGACCTCGTCGAGGAACAAAACCGTCGCGCGGCCGCCGGAAGCCCGCGTCGCACGCGCCCGCTCCACCGCTTCGCGGATGTCCTTCACGCCGGCCATGACCGCCGACAACGCGATGAACTCGGCCTTGCAGGTCTCGGCGGCGAGCCGCGCGAGCGTCGTCTTGCCGCTGCCCGGCGGGCCCCACAGCACCATCGAATGAGGAATGCCTGCGGTCAGCAGTTGATGCAGCGGCCTGCCCGGACCCAGCAGGTGGGACTGACCGACAAACTCGGACAGCATGCGCGGGCGCATGCGATCGGCCAGCGGCCGGTAGCTGGCGCCGTCCTGGCGATCGATCGCGAGTTGGGCCTGTTGCGCCATGTCCCGCGGATTCTAGCCGTTCAGGCGGGGCTCAGTGACGCCGCAGGCCGTCGACCCATGCTTCCACTGCCAGCGCCCAGCCAGCGCGGCGGCGCACCAGCAGCCAGGCGGCCACGACACCGCAGGTATTCGCGAGCACGTCCGCCCAGTCGCCGGTGCGCGTGACGGTCAGGAGTGCCTGCGCGGCCTCGACCGACATGCCGAGGAGCAGGACGCTGGCCATGACCCACGGCAGCCGGTCTGCCGTCACCACGGCCGAGCACAGCGACGAGAGCGCGAAGTAGGCCGTGAAATGCTCGACCTTGTCGGAGATCCCGATCGCCAGCGGCCCGAGGTCCGGCACCAGGCTCCCAGTGACGATGACGGCGACGAGCAGCCAGATCGATGCGATCCAGGCCACGCGATAACGCAGTGGCAGCCGGCTCATCCGCTGGGTGCGCGGCCGACGACGTCCACGCCGGGCGGCGGCTCGAATGTGAACAGCGACGGATCGAAGCGTGGGTTGCGCTCCAGTGCCGACAGTTCGAGCTCAGTCGTCTGTCCGAGACGGTCGTAAAACGTCATGCGCCGCAGTTCGCGCCCTGCGAATCCGAGGCGCAGCTCGCGAAAATCGCCGTCCGTCTTCAGCGGCGTCAGGCGGCTCCAGTCGAGCCCGTCCTGACTGCCTGCGTCCGTGATCCTGAAGTCGCCCTTCAGGTCGCCCTTGCCGGCGAGCAGCATCGCGGGCGTCCCTGCAAGCGCCTCGCCCGCGGCGCGCACCGTCACCTGCTCGAGTTCGACGTCATAGAGCCAGACGGTCACGCCATCCGAAACGATCTGCTGCTGCGGCACGCGGTAGTCCCAGCGGAAGCGGCCGGGCCTTGCCAGCGCCATCGTGCCTTCCGCGCGTTCGAGCACGCGACCCTTGGCGTCGGTCACGGTCTGGTGGAATTCCGCACGCAGGCCGGTCAGCTGCTCGAGAAATCCTTCGACGCGCAGCGCCGCCGCCGCGTCCGCGGTGGGAGCGGCCCATGCCGGCGCCAACCACAGCGAGCCCAGCAGCCATGCGACGAGTTGCCGTTTCATCAGGATTCCGGCGGTGCCGGCGCCAGCACTTCGCGACTGCCATTGGACTGGAGCGGACCGACCAGGCCCGCCGCTTCCATCGACTCGACCAGCCTGGCAGCGCGGTTGTAGCCGATCTTGAGCCGGCGCTGGACGCCCGAGACTGAGGCGCGCCGCGATTCGACAACGATGCGAACGGCATCGTCGTACAGCGGATCCTGTTCGCCGTCGTCCACGGATTCCCCGCCCTCTCCGTCACCAGCCTCATCCGAAAGGCCCGGTACCGGCCCCTTCGGGCCGGATAGCACTTCATCGACATAAGCCGGTGCAGCACCGCTCTGCAGCGACGCGACGACCCGATGCACTTCCTGGTCTGCGACGAAGGCGCCATGGACCCGTTCCGGCGTCGAGCTGCCCAGTGGCAGGTACAGCATGTCGCCATGACTCAGCAGCGACTCGGCGCCGTTCTGGTCAAGGATGGTCCGCGAGTCGACTTTGGCGGAGACTTGGAATGCGATGCGAGCCGGAATATTTGCCTTGATGAGCCCGGTGATCACGTCCACCGACGGACGCTGGGTGGCGAGAATCAAGTGGATGCCGGATGCGCGCGCCTTCTGCGCGAGGCGCGCGATCAACTCCTCGACTTTCTTGCCGACAATCATCATCAGGTCGGCGAGCTCGTCGATCACGACCACGATGTACGGGAGCGCATCGAGCGGCGGCACCTCGCCCTCGTACTTGCCGGTGGCCAGCAGGCGCGCGATCAGCGGATCGGGAATCGGCTTGCCCGCCTGCTGCGCGTCGCGCACCTTGCGGTTGAAGCCGCCGAGGTTCCGGACGCCCAGTTCCTTCATCAGCTGGTAACGCCTTTCCATTTCCGCAACGCACCAGCGCAGCGCATTGGTCGCCTGCTTCATGTCGGTAACGACCGGCGCGAGCAGGTGCGGGATCCCTTCGTACACCGACAGCTCGAGCATCTTCGGGTCGATCATGATCAATCGGACCTGTTCGGCCGTGCTCTTGTAGAGCAACGACAGCACCATCGCGTTGATCGCGACAGACTTGCCCGAGCCGGTCGTTCCGGCGATCAGGAGGTGCGGCATGCGGGCAAGGTCCGCGACCACCGGTGCGCCGCCGATGTCCTTGCCGAGTGCGAGCGCGATCGGCGAGGCGAGTTCGTCATAGGCCCGCGAGCGGATGATCTCGCCGAGCGTAACGAGCTCGCGCGTTTCATTCGGAATTTCCAGGCCGACGACCGACTTGCCCGGTATGACCTCGACAACCCGGACACTGATCGCCGACAGTGCGCGCGCGAGGTCCTTGGCGAGCGCGCTGATCTGGCTGACCTTGACGCCCGGCGCCGGTTTGAGCTCAAAGCGCGTGACGACCGGCCCCGGCAGCACGGCGACGACCTCGACGTCCACGCCGAAGTCCTTCAGCTTGATTTCGACGAGCCGGGAGATCGCATCGAGCGCCTCGGGTGAATAGGCCTTCTCGCGGGCCGGCGGATCGTCCAGCAACTTGAGTTCCGGCAGGTCCTTCGCAGCGGGCTTCGCGAACAGCTGGACCTGTCGCTCCTTTTCCGAGCGCTGGCTCGGTTCGGGCACCGTCGGCGCTGCCGCTCCGATTCTCGGCGGCGTGCGCGGCCCGGCCTTGCGCTGCACCTCGCGCACGGCGGCCTCACGCGCCTCGCGCGATTCCCGCCCCGCAGCCTGGTCCCGCGATGCCGCCATGCGATTCCTGGCCCAGGCAGCGCCCTCGAGCACCCAATGACCGATGAAGTCCATCACAGTGAACCAGGACACGCCGATGTAGAGCTGCACGCCGATGAACCAGAGCGCAAGCAGGATCAGCGTCGCGCCAAGCAATGCCGCGATCTGCTCGAGATTCACTCCGATCAGGTTGCCGAGGATGCCCCCGGCGCCAGGGCGCAGCGCGCCGGCGGCAAAGTGCAGCGTTGCAAGGCCGCAGCTCGCGACCAGCGCCCCGATCAGTCCGATGGTCCGAAGCGCGATTGTCGAACGCCCGTGTCCCGGATCATCGGGCGCGCGCTTGAATGCGACCCAGGCGCTGAAGGCGATCGCGAGCGGAAACAGGTAGGCCGGCCAGCCGAACAGCATCAGGAGTATGCCGGCGATCCAGGCCCCGAGCGGCCCGATCAGGTTTCCGACCTGGCCCGGCTCGCCCGTGTAACTGAAACTGCGATCGTTGGCGTCATAGCTCGACAGCGCGATCATCAGCACGAGCGCGAGCGCGGCGAAGAGCCAGAACGCGGCCTCACGCAGGGCGCGCGCGAAAACCGGATCGAGTTTGGCTTCACCATTGGAAGCGTCGGCGGCGGTCTTGGCCAAGGGCTAAGAATCTCGGTAAGGAAATGTCTATAAGCGGTTGATTATAAGAACATTGCAATTCGCAGGGCAAGCGCCCATATGCGATGACTATGGCCTGATAGGATGCGCGGCATCCGCTGTGGCGGAGACGCGATGCGCGCGGAAATGAGCGGAGAGCACTATACATGACGACCCCCAGACACTCGCGGCTGATCATCCTGGGCTCCGGGCCCGCGGGTTATTCAGCGGCCGTGTATGCGGCGCGCGCCAATCGCAAGCCTTTGCTGGTGACCGGCCTGCAGCCCGGCGGACAGTTGATGACGACGACCGAAGTGGACAACTGGCCGGGCGATGTCGAGGGGTTGCTGGGCCCGGACCTGATGGACCGCATGAGGCGGCACGCCCAGCGTTTTGGCGTCGAGATGGCCAGCGACGAAGTCACGCGCGTCGAGCTCGGGAAGCGCCCCCTCCGCCTGGTCGGTGAGGAAAGCGAATACACCTGCGATGCGCTGATCATCGCGACCGGCGCATCGGCACGCTATCTCGGACTGGAATCGGAAACGCGTTATCGCGGCCGCGGCGTGTCCGCCTGCGCAACCTGCGACGGATTCTTCTATCGCGACCAGCGTGTCGCCGTCGTCGGCGGCGGCAATACGGCGGTCGAGGAAGCGATCTATCTCACGAACATTGCGTCGCACGTGACGCTGATTCACCGCCGTGACAAGCTGCGCGCGGAAGCGATCCTTCAGGATCGCCTCGCAGCGCTGGCCGGCGAGGGCAAGGTCTCGTACCTGTGGAATCACGCCGTCGAAGAGGTCCTTGGCAGTGACGCGGGCGTCACCGGCGTGCGCGTGAAGGCAGTCGATGGCAAGGCCACGAAAGAACTGGATGTCACCGGGCTCTTCATCGCCGTCGGCCATACGCCGAATACCTCGCTCTTCGATGGGCAGCTCGAAATGAAGAACGGCTACATCGTCGTCAAGGCGGGGCTCGCGGGGGACGCGACGGCAACCAGCGTGCCGGGCGTGTTTGCCGCCGGCGATGTCGCCGACCATGTCTATCGTCAGGCCGTGACCTCTGCCGGCACCGGTTGCATGGCTGCGCTCGACGCCGATCGTTTCCTGGAGCGGCAGGCCGGCGGCTGAGCGGCGATGACCGTGCGGGTTGCCCGGTCGCTTGCGGATGTGGACCCACAGCAATGGAATGCGCTCGTCGGTGGCGGCGCGCCCTTCCTTCGCCATGAATTCCTCTTTGGCCTTGAACAGTCGGGTTGCGCGACGCCGCAAACCGGCTGGGACGCGCATCACCTGCTGCTGACCGACGCACAGGGGAACCTGAGCGGTGCGATGCCGCTGTACCTCAAGCCTCATTCCTGGGGCGAGTTCGTTTTCGACTTCGCCTGGGCGGAGGCCTACCGCCGCGCCGGATTGGCCTATTACCCGCGCCTCGTCTGCGCCGTGCCATTCACGCCGGCCACCGGCCCGCGATTGCTGGTGGCGGCAGCGAATGCCGCCGCGACGCGACGCTCGCTGGTCGATGGCGCGCGCGAACTCGCGCGCACGCTCGGCGTTTCATCACTGCATGCCCTATTCGCCGATCCCGAAGACCGGGCGGCATTCGAGACCGCGGGACTGATGCCACGCCTCGACTGCCAGTTCCACTGGCGGAACGACGACTATGGGAGTTTCGACGACTTCCTCGCGGGTTTCACCGCCGAGAAGCGCAAGAAGCTGCGCCGGGAACGGCGCCGAATTGCGGAAGCCGGCATCACGCACCGGACCGTACACGGCGACGAACTCGACGACGGATTGATCGAAACCATCTACTGGCTGCACGCGCGCACCTTCGCGCGGTTCGGCAACCCGCCATACCTTAATCGCGAATTCTTCCGCCACCTGGCCCTGGCGATGCCCCGGGCTATGGTCATTGAACTCGCGATGCTCGACGGGGAAGTGATTGCCTGCTCCGTCTCGCTGCGCGGGGAGGACACGCTGTACGGGCCGCTACTGGGGCGCGAGCGGCGAATACCATAGCCTGCACTTCGAGACCTGCTTCTATCGCGGCATCGAATACTGCATTCGCGAGGGTCTCGCGCGCTTCGAGCCCGGTACGCAGGGCGAGCACAAGCTGCTGCGCGGCTTCGCGCCCGCGCCCGTCTGGTCGATGCACGAGATCGCCGATCCGCGTTTCGCCGCCGCCATTCGCGACTGGCTGCAGCGGGATACGGCCCAGCGGCGCAGCTACCTGCGCGCCGCGGTGGAGCACCTGCCCTTCCGGCGCGCCGACATCCCGGCTAGGCTTCCGGACGATGTCCGGAATCACCTGGCTGCAGAAGACTGACCCGCCCGAGGCACTGCCTGCCACCTCGCGCGCGCTCACCGAACCGAATGGACTGCTCGCGGTCGGCGGTGCCCTGACGCCGGAGTGGCTGGTGCATGCCTATCGCCACGGCGTGTTTCCCTGGTACTCGGCGGATCAGCCGATCCTCTGGTGGGCGCCGGATCCGCGCGCGATCCTGGTACCCGCCGAGTTCCGCGTCTCGCGCAGTCTCGCGCGCTCGATCCGCAATCGAGGCTATGCGACGCGCATTGATGCGGCCTTTGAGGCGGTCGTCGAGGCCTGCGCCGGACCGCGCCGCGGAGGCGCCGGCACCTGGATCACGGACGACATGCGCGATGCCTATGTCGAACTCCACCGGCGCGGACTCGCGCATTCGATCGAGGCCTGGAAGGAGGAGCGTCTGGTCGGCGGCCTCTACGGCGTGGCCATCGGCCGTGTCTTCTTCGGTGAATCCATGTTCACGCGGGAACGGGACGCTTCCAAGGTCGCGCTCGAGCGGCTCGCGCGCGAATGCCTGCGTCTCGACGTCGCGCTGATCGACTGCCAGCTGCCGAGCCCGCATCTCGCCAGCCTCGGCAGCCGCAACCTGCCGCGCAGGGACTTCGAAGCGCGGCTCGCCGGACTCATCGACGCCGAGGCCCGCCTGTGGCGTCCATGAGACACGGAATTGCATGCAGGGACGCGACAGGTCACAATCCGCGCGGTTTCCGCTACAGCACCGGGATGGAATGGCCAAGGAAGAAGCAATTCAGATGGAGGGAGAGGTCGTCGAGACCCTGCCCAACACGACATTCCGCGTGAAGCTGCAGAATGACCACATCGTGACTGCCCATATCTCGGGCAAGATGCGCAAGCACTACATCCGCATCCTGACAGGCGACAACGTGACCGTTGAGCTGACGCCCTACGACCTGACGAAGGGGCGCATCATCTATCGCGCGCGCTGACGCCCCTGGCGCCCGCGCCGCTCAGTCCTGACCCAGCAACTCGGGCTCGTGTGCCGGCCGGCACTCGAGCGCCAGTTCCTCGCCGCTTTTCGCCAGCGACACCCTGACTGAGCCACCGCCGGCCAGGCGGCCGAACAGCAGTTCTTCGGCGAGCGGACGCTTGACGTGTTCCTGGAGCACGCGCGCCATCGGCCGCGCCCCCATCTTCGGGTCATAGCCCCTGGCAGCGATCCAGTGGCGCGCGTCGTCGTCGACCGAGAGCGCGACACCCTTCTGCTCGAGCTGTGCCTCGATCTCGAGCAGCAGCTTGTCCACGACGCGCTCGATCGTCGGTGGGTCGAGCTGCTTGAACTGGATCACGGCGTCCAGCCGGTTACGGAACTCGGGCGAGAATATCCGGCGCACGGCTTCCATGCCGTCCGGCGCGTGGTCCTGCAGCGTGAAGCCGATGCTGGCGCGATTCATGTCCGCGGCGCCGGCATTGGTCGTCATGATGATGATCACGTTGCGGAAGTCCGCCTTGCGGCCGTTGTTGTCGGTCAGCGTGCCGTGATCCATCACCTGCAGCAGCAGGTTGAAGACATCCGGGTGCGCCTTCTCGATCTCGTCAAGCAGCAGCACGCTGTGCGGATGTTTCGCAATCGCCTCGGTCAGCAGGCCGCCCTGATCGAAGCCGACATAGCCTGGCGGCGCGCCGATCAGGCGCGACACCGTGTGGCGCTCCATGTACTCGGACATGTCGAAGCGGATGAATTCAACGCCGAGCGCAATGGCGAGCTGGCGCGTCACCTCGGTCTTGCCGACACCAGTCGGGCCCGCGAGCAGGAAGCTTCCGACCGGACGCCGTTCATTGCCGAGCCCCGCGCGGGCCATCTTGATTGCCGCGGAGAGCGCGTCGATCGCGGGATCCTGCCCGTAGATCACGAGCTTGAGGTTGCGCTGCAGGTTCTGCAGCACTTCCCGGTCCGACATGGAAACGTGCTTCGGAGGGATGCGTGCGATGCGCGCGACCACGCCCTCGATGTGGGCGACGGTTACCGTGGTCTCGCGTTCTGCGGCCGGCTTCAGCCGCAGCGACGCTCCGGCCTCGTCGACCACGTCGATTGCCTTGTCCGGCAGGTGCCGGTCATTGATGTGCCGCTCCGAAAGTTCTGCGGCTGCCGTCAGCGCATCATCGGCGTAACTGACCCCGTGATGCTCCTCGAAGCGCGTGCGCAGGCCGCGGAGGATCTCGATTGTTTCGGCGACGGACGGCTCGACGACGTCGATCTTCTGGAAGCGCCGCGCGAGCGCGTGGTCTTTTTCGAAGATGCCGCGGTATTCCTGATAGGTGGTCGAGCCGATGCAACGCAGCTCGCCGCTCGCGAGCACGGGCTTGATCAGGTTGGAGGCGTCCATGACGCCGCCGGAGGCGGCGCCCGCGCCGATCACCGTGTGGATCTCGTCGATGAACAGGATCGCGCCCGGCCGCTTCTTCAGCTCGGTGACCACGCCCTTCAGCCGTTTTTCGAAGTCGCCGCGGTACTTGGTGCCGGCGATCAGCGCGCCCATGTCGAGCGCATAGATCGTGCAATCCGCAAGGACCTCGGGAACTTTGCCCTCGACCACGAGGCGCGCAAGGCCCTCGGCGATCGCCGTCTTGCCGACGCCGGCCTCGCCGACGTACAGCGGGTTGTTCTTGCGCCGGCGGCACAGGATCTCGATGGTCCGCTGCACCTCGAGCTGGCGCCCGATCAAGGGGTCGACACGCCCGGCCTTCGCCAGGGCATTCAGATTCGTCGTGAACTTCTCGAGCGCTGCGGCGCCGCCCTCATCGCCGCCCTCGCGCTCGGGAGTGGCGCCTTCTTCACGCGCGGCCTCGCGATTTTCGCCGCTGGACGGCAATCCATGGGAAATGAAGTTGACGACGTCCAGGCGCGCGATGTCCTGCATGGACAGGAGATAAGCGGCGTGCGACTGCTTCTCGCTGAAGATCGCGACCAGCACGTTGGCGACGGTCACCTCTTTCTTGCCGCTCGACTGGACGTGGAAGACTGCGCGTTGCAGGACGCGCTGGAAACCGAGGGTCGGCTGGACCTCGCGCTCATCGTCGGCGACGAGCGTCGGCGTGGTCTCGTCGACGAATTTCTGCAGGTCGGCCTGCAGCCGCGCGAGATCCGCACCGCAGGCCTTCAGGATTTCGCGCACGCGCGGGGCGTCGAGTACCGACAGCAGCAGGTGCTCGACCGTCATGTACTCGTGGCGAGCATCGCGCGCCTTCTGGAAGGCCTCATTCAGGCAGTACTCGAGTTCACTCGAAAGCACTCAGGTCTCCTCCATCGTGCACAGCAGCGGATGCTGGTGCTGCCGCGAATAAGTCATCACCTGCGCCACTTTGGTCTCTGCGATCTCGAATGTGAAGACACCGCAGACACCTTTTCCCCTGGTATGGACCTCCAGCATGATCCTGGTCGCGCGCATCCGGTCGAGAGCAAAGATCCTCTCCAGCACGTCGACGACGAATTCCATGGGCGTGTAATCGTCGTTCAGCAAAACCACCTGGAAGAGCGGCGGCTTCTTGACCTGCGGCAGTGCCTCCTCGACCACGAGGCCATGGCCGCCCTGCCCGCTTTCACGCTCCTGGTCGCCGCCCACCTGCCAAGCCCACTCCCTGCCGCCGTTTCATTTATAGGGGCCGTCAACCATGCGCACAAGGGCGCCGCGTCGCCCTGGCGCGACCGGGCCCGCTTTGCGAGCCCGGTATGAGAAGTGTCGCACAAGTGCCCGCAGCTACTTCGATTTCTGCTTGTTTCCCGCCTTGTGGGTCTGCGGTGGCTACCCGTATCATGGCGCGGTTTCCCCGGAGGGTCGTGGACCCCCGCGTGGCCGGGCGCTTCTGGACGGGCCAAGATGCAACTAGTCGACCGGATCGTTGCTCCGTTTCGCGGTGCCGAAGCTGCACTGCCGCGGGGCGTGGTCGCGGCCGCACCGATGCTGCTGACGATCCTCCTGGTCATCGTGCTGGCGGCTCAGCTCGCGAGCCTGCTCTGGCGGGTACTGGGGTCGAACGATGCCGGCACAGCGCCAGCACCGGCCGCGGATGTCGGCGCGGCACCGGCGGTCGATCTCGCAAGCATCGTCAATGCCCACCTGTTCGGTGTCGCCAGCATCAGCGGCGATCCCAACGCGGCACCGGCGACGTCTGCCAACCTGGCGCTCGCCGGAACACTCGCGGGTATCGACCCCGGGCAGGGCTGGGCGATCATCGGCGCGAGTGCGCAGGCCGCGCGGGTCTATGCGACCGGCGCGACCCTTCCGGGCGGGACGACACTGCTCGCCGTCTATCGGGACCGCGTGATCCTGGGACGGAACGGCGTGCGCGAGTCGCTGGCGCTGCCGCGGCTCGCGGGAAATGCCGCGCCGCCGATCGCCTACAACGCCGCGGGCGCGGATTCAGGCTCGGTGGCCGACAGCGTGCGCCAGCTGATGTCCCAGGACCAGTCCGCCGTCAATGAACTGCTGCGCCCGCAGCCTGTCTTCTCTGGTGCACAGCTGCGCGGCTATCGCGTCTATCCGGGCCGCAATCGCGGCCAATTTGCGAAGCTCGGCCTGCAGCCGGGGGACCTCGTGACGGCCGTCAACGGCGCGCCGCTCGATGACCCGAATCGCGGGCCCGAGATCCTGCGCGGTATCGGCAGCGGCTCGTCGGTCACGGTGACGATCGATCGCAATGGACAAACACAGCAATTGACCGTCGATCCGGCCGCGGTCGTGCAGGAACTCCAACCCGCAAGCGAACAAGAGCCGTTGCCGGCGCCCGATTCCACCGAGTAAGGCGCCGCATGCCAAGGAACGAGTTAATGAAACGATTCACCCGCATTGCCCTGCTCCTCGCGCTGGCGCTGCCGCTGGCCGCCACGGGACAGCAAGGCGCGCAGATCACGCCCAATTACAAGGACGCCGATCTCGGCCAGGTCATCGAGGCCGTCAGTCAGGTGACCGGCAAGAACTTCATCGTGGATCCGCGCGTGCGTGCCCAGGTCACGATGCTCTCCAACACGCCGATGGGCCCGGATGCGTTCTACGAGGCATTCCTCGCGATCCTGCAGGTCCACGGATTCGTGGCCGTCCCATCAGGCTCGGTCATCAAGATCCTGCCGGATGCGACCGCGCGGCAGCTGCCGGCCAATGACCTGCCTGACCGCATCAGCTCGACGTCGGACGAAATCGTCACGCAGGTGGTACAGGTCCGCAATGTCTCGGCGGCGCAGCTCGTCCCGATTCTGCGGCCGATGATGCCGCAGTACGCCCACCTGGCGGCCTACCCGAGCGCCAACATGCTGATCATTTCGGATCGCGCTTCCAACGTGAATCGCATGGTCCGGATCATCTCCCGCATCGACCGGACCGGCGATGGCGACATCGAGGTGATCCGCCTCGAGCATGCCTCGGCCTCCGAAATCGTGCGTGTCGTGAATTCGCTGAATGCGGCCCAGGGCGCCGATGCGGCATCCGGCGCGCGCATCGTCGCCGACGAGCGCACCAACAGCGTACTGGTCGGCGGCGAGGCGTCGCAGCGGCTGCGCTTCCGCACCCTGATCACGCACCTCGACACGCCGCTCGAGGACGGCGGCGACACCCAGGTCCGCTACCTGCGGTACGCCGATGCCGAAAAGCTTGCGGCCAAGCTGAAGGACCAGGCCGCCGCCAGCGCGCCCGCACAACCGGGCCAGATCGCCGGCGGCGCGGCTGACCGCTCGGTAACCATCTGGGCCGAGCCGGAGACCAATGCCCTGATCATCACGGCTCCGCCGAAGACGATGCGCTCGTTGATGTCGGTCATCGACCGGCTCGACATCCGCCGGGCGCAGGTCATCATCGAAGCGATGCTGGTGGAGGTGTCGCACGATGCGACCCGCGACCTCGGCGTCAACTGGGTCGTGGACGGGTCCGGCGACAATTTCCTGGTCGGCCTGTTCAACCAGCCCATCGGCGGCGTCAGCCTCGGAGACATCGCCGCAGGCATCGACGACCCCTCGTCGATCGAGGCCGCGCCCGGTGGCCTGACCATCGGCGGCGGCCGGAACCAGGACAGCGGCACGAATTTTGCCGCGATCCTGCGCGCGCTGTCGGGCGACGGCGACACCAATATCGTGTCGATGCCGTCGGTCATCACGCTCGACAATGAAGAAGCCCAGATCAAGGTCGCGCAGGAAGTGCCGTTCGTGACCGGTCAGTTCACGAACACGGGCAGCACGGGCGGCTCGGTCAATCCATTCCAGACGATCCAGCGCCAAGAGGTCGGCAACATCCTGAAGATCACGCCGCAGATCACGGATGAGAACACGATCCTGCTGAAGATCGAGCAGGAGTCTTCCAACCTGGCAGCCAGCTCCGCCGGCGCCGTCGACCTGATAACGAACAAGCGAACCATCAGCACCCGTGTGCTGGTCGACGATGGCGGCATGCTCGTGCTGGGCGGCCTGATCGAGGACCGCCTGACCGAGAGCGAGCAGCGGGTCCCGGGGCTCGGCCGGATTCCGATCCTGGGAAACCTGTTCCGCGTCCGCAACACGAAGAAGTCCAAGTCAAACCTGATGGTCTTCATCCGCCCGCGCGTGCTGCGCACCGCCGAGCAGGCGGCGATCGAGACCAACTCGAAATACAACTACCTGCGGAATCTCCAGATCGACCAGAACAACGGCAAGGTCAAGCTGATGCCGGGCGAGACCCGGCCCACGTTGCCGACGCTGATCGGGCCGACAGTGCCGCCGACGGCCCAGCCTGCGCCCGCCTCCCCGCCGCCCTCCCAGGACGTCGCGACCGAGCCCAAGGGTCCGGGCGAGTGACGAGAGGACGCTCGTGAGCGTCGGCGCCACGCCAAAGCCGATCGCCCCGGTCGGCCGCCTGCCATTCGCCTTCGCAAAGCGCCATGGCGTGCTGGTGCGAGCCGTCGTGGACGGCAAGGCCCAGGTCGTCTATCGCGAGGGCGCCGCACCCTCCGCTATCGCCGAGCTGCGCCGCTTCCTCGGCATGCCGCTCGTGATCGAGCGGGTGGCTTCCGCTGCATTCGACGAGTTGCTGCGCAAGGCCTACGAAGGCGGCAGCGGCGAGGCCGGCCAGATCGTCGAGGGCATCGAGGGCGAGACGGACCTCGCGGGTCTCGCGGAGGGACTGCCCGAGCCGTCGGACCTGATGGAGAGCGAGGACGATGCGCCGATCATCCGGCTGATCAATGCCGTGCTGACCCAGGCGATCAAGGAAAACGCCTCGGACATCCACGTCGAACCCTTCGAGAACCGACTCGTGATCCGCTTCCGCGTGGACGGCGTGCTGCGCGAGGTGCTGCAGACCAAGCGCGCGGTCGCGCCGCTCCTGATCTCGCGCATCAAGGTCATGTCGCGCCTCGATATTGCGGAGAAGCGCCTGCCACAGGACGGCCGCATCAGCCTGCGCATCGCCGGCCGCGCGGTCGACGTGCGCGTGTCGACGATTCCGTCCGGCCACGGCGAACGCGTCGTGCTGCGCCTGCTCGACAAGCAGGCTGGGCGGCTCGATCTCGCCTCGCTCGGCATGGAGCCGCGCGTGCAGGTCATGGTCGACGAGCTGATCCACAAGCCCTACGGGATCATCCTGGTGACGGGCCCGACCGGATCCGGCAAGACAACGACGCTTTATGCGGCGCTCGAGCGCATCAACGACCGCACGCGCAACATCATGACGGTCGAGGATCCGATCGAGTACTACATCGACGGCATCGGCCAGACCCAGGTCAACACCAAGGTGGAAATGACCTTCGCGCGCGGGCTGCGCGCCATCCTTCGCCAGGACCCCGATGTCGTGATGGTCGGCGAGATCCGCGACACCGAGACCGCCCAGATCGCCGTCCAGGCCTCGCTTACCGGCCACCTGGTGCTCTCGACATTGCACACGAATACGGCGGTCGGCGCGATCACGCGGCTGCGCGACATGGGCGTCGAACCCTTCCTGCTGTCGTCCACGCTGCTCGGCGTGGTCGCGCAGCGCCTGGTCCGCGTGCTGAATGCGGACACGCGGATCGGCTACCCCGTCGGCGAGTACGAGGCGCGGCTGCTGAACCTGTCCGCCGCCGATTCCGGCAGCGCGAAGATCTACCGCCCCGGCGCCGATGCCGGCGGTGGCTATCGCGGGCGCACCGGCATCTATGAACTCGCGATCGTCGATGACCAGATGCGGGCGATGATCCACGACGGCGCCGGCGAGCACGAGCTCGAGCGCCATGCCCGCCAGATGACGCCGGGCATCCGCGACGACGGCCGCACCAAGGTCCTCGCCGGCACCACCTCGCTCGAGGAACTGTTGCGCGTCACCCGCGAGGAGTGATGGCCGCCTACGAATACACGGCACTCGACACGGCGGGGCGCGAGCACCGCGGCGTCCTGGACGGCGACAGCGCGCGCCAGGTGCGCCAGTTGCTGCGCGACCAGTCGCTGCTGCCGGTCGCGGTCAGCGAGGTCACCGACGCCGAGCCGAAGCGCGTGTTCCGGATATCGTTCGGTTCCGGGATCAGCACGACGGACCTCGCGCTGCTGACAAGGCAGCTCTCGACGCTGGTCCGCTCCGGTATCCCGCTCGAGGAAGCGCTGCTCGCCGTATCGCAGCAGAGCGAGAAGGCCCGGGTGCAGAGCGTCGTTGCCGGCGTGCGCGCGCGCGTGCTCGAGGGCCGCACACTGGCCGAGGGCCTCGGCGCCTTTCCGAAGGTATTCCCGGAGATCTACCGCGCGACCGTCTCGGCAGGCGAGCAATCGGGGCACCTGGATGCCGTGCTCGAACGGATGGCGGACTACACCGAGAACCGCCAGGTCCTGCAGCAGAAGATCAGGAACGCGATGATCTACCCGGTGCTGCTGACGGTGATCTGCCTCAGCATCGTCGGCGTGCTGCTCGGCTACGTGGTGCCGGAAGTCGTGCGCGTTTTCGAGGCCGGGGAACGCGAACTGCCGATCCTCACGCGCCTGCTGATCGGTGCGTCGGATTTCCTGCGCGCCTGGTGGTGGCTGCTGCTGCTGGCCGTTGCCGCGGCGGTTTGGGCATTCCGCCGCTGGCTGCGCGAGCCGGCGTCGCGCCGGCGATTCGACCTGATGAAGCTGCGGTTGCCGATCATCGGGCGCATCACGCGCGGCAACAACGCGGCACGCTTTGCGCGGACATTCTCGATCCTGACCGCGAGCGCCGTGCCGGTACTCGAGGCTCTCAGGATCTCCGGCGAGGTGGTCACGAACTCACCGATGCGCCAGGCGGTGCAGGATGCCGCGGTACGGGTCCGGGAAGGTGCGCCGATCGCCCGCTCGCTGGCGGCCAGCAAGCTCTTCCCGCCGATGCTCGTGCACCTGATCGCGAGCGGCGAGACCAGCGGCCAGCTCGAATCAATGCTGGAGCGTGCGGCCGACAACCAGGAGCGCGAGCTGGACGGGGTCGTCAATACGGCCGTCGGAGTCCTGGGGCCCGTCATGATTCTGGTGATGGGCGGCTTCGTTTTCATGATCGTCATCGCACTTTTGCTGCCAATATTCCAATTGAATCAGCTGGTCCAGTAAGAACACTTGCAGCGGCGGCCGCGGCGCTTTATAAGTCGGCCCGCGGCAGCCATGGACCTTGCATGAGCGAAAAGCCGGAAAAAGAGTTCGAAGACGAGGAGCCCGACGAACTCGAAGACGCCGAGGAGTCACTCGACGTCGACAAGTTGATGCGGGACTTCGATACGCGCAAGCGCCGCGGCGCCCGCGTTGCGGGCGAGCCGGCCTGGCGCAAGCTCGAGCGAAGACTCGAGGAAAGGCGCACCAAGGGGCTGCTGTCGGACTTCGAGGACTACTCGGTGGACGGGTCGGGCAGCGACGACGGTTCCGCCGCAAAGAAGCCGCGCCACTCCGTTTCCCGCCGCCGCTAGGCCGGCATCCGGCCGCCATAGCCGGCTCGCCTGCGTCAGCGGAAATTGCGTGCCGGCGCGGTGAGCGCGCCCAGCAGTGCCGAGCGGTCCTCCAGGCGTTCGACGACGACGTGCCGCACCTCGCCCTCGCGCTGCAGCCTGCCCCCGACGCCGAGCAGCCGCGCCCCCAGCAAGGCCTTGCGGTGGCGATCCGCGATGCGGCTCCAGACCACCAGGTTCACGTAACCGGTTTCATCCTCGAGCGTCACAAAGATCACGCCGCTCGCGCTGCCGGGCCGTTGCCGCGTCAGGACGATGCCGCCGGTCGTGACGCTGGCGCCATCCGCGAGCTGCAGCACCTCCGCTGCCGGCATCCAGCCGCAGGCGGCCAGCCGTGGCCGCAAGAGCGCGAGCGGGTGGCGGGCAAGCGTGAGGCCGGTCGCCCGGTAGTCGGCCACGATGCCCTCGCCCTCCGACGGCGCGCGCAAGAGCGGGATGCCTTCCGCGCGCTCCCCGGTGGCGAGCGGCAACGGCGATTCGATCCCGAGCACCTGCCAGGCGGCGCGGTGGCGGTGGCCGGCAAGGCCGGCGAGCGCTCCGCCCGCCGCGAGCGCCGCGAGGTCCCGCCGCCCGAGCCCGGCGCGGCGGGCCAGCTCGCCGACGTTCCGGAATGCGCCATCCGCGCGTGCCGCCACCAGGCGATCCGCGCCATCCCGCGACAGGCCGCGCACGCGGCCGAGGCCCAGGCGCAGTACCGGCTCGCCGCCCGCCGCGGGTTCCAGCGTCGAGTCGAAGTCGCTCGCATTCGCGTCGACGGCGCGCACCAGGACGCCGTGTGCGCGCGCATCGCGCACGAGCTGCGCCGGCGCGTAGAAACCCATCGGCTGGCTGTTCAGCAGCGCGCAGCAGAATGCCGCCGGCTCGTGGTGCTTGAGCCAGGCGGAGACGTAGACCAGGAGCGCGAAGCTCGCCGCGTGCGATTCCGGGAATCCGTATTCGCCGAAGCCGAGGATCTGCTGGAACACCTGGCGCGCGAAACCCTCGTCATAGCCGCGCGCACGCATGCCCTCGACGAGGCGCTGCTCGAACGGCCCGAGCGAGCCCTTGCGCTTCCAGGCGGCCATCGCGCGCCGCAGCCGGTCGGCCTCGCCCGGCGTGAAGCCCGCCGCGACGATCGCGAGCTGCATGACCTGCTCCTGGAAGATCGGCACGCCGAGCGTGCGCTCGAGCACGCTTTGCACTTCGGGCCCTGGATAGACGACCGGTTCCTGCTTGCTCCGCCGGCGCAGGTAGGGATGCACCATCTGGCCCTGGATCGGGCCGGGACGCACGATCGCGACCTCGATGACGAGATCGTAGTAACAGCGCGGCGCGAGCCGCGGCAGCATCGCCATCTGTGCGCGCGATTCGATCTGGAACACGCCGATCGTATCGGCCCGGCAGATCATCCCGTAGACGGCCGGATCCTCGGGCGGTATGTCGGACATGCGCAATGGGCGGCCGCGGCGCGCGGAAACGAGGGCGAGCGCCTTCCGGATCGCCGACAGCATGCCGAGCCCGAGCACGTCCACTTTCAGCAGCCCGAGTTCGTCGAGGTCGTCCTTGTCCCACTGGATGACCGTGCGCTCCGGCATCGCGGCGTTCTCGATCGGCACCAGTTCTTCGAGCGGGCCGCGCGAGATCACGAAGCCGCCGGTGTGCTGCGACAGGTGCCGCGGGAAGCCGATCAGTTCACGGGTCAGCGCCAGCACGCGCGCCAGCAGCGGGTTCTCCGGGTCGAAGCCCGCGTCGCGGATCCACCGGTCGGCGACCTCGTTGCCGTCCCACCACTGCATCGCGCGCGCGAGGCGGTCGATCTGCGGCGCATCGAGCCCGAGCGCCTTGCCGACATCGCGCACCGCGCTCTTCGGGTGGTAGCAGATGACCGTCGCCGTCAGTGCCGCGCGCTCGCGCCCGTACTTGCGGTACAGGTACTGGATGACCTCCTCGCGCCGCTCGTGCTCGAAATCCACGTCGATGTCGGGCGGCTCGTTGCGCTCGCGCGATATGAAGCGCTCGAACAGCACGGTCATGCGCGCCGGATCCACCTCGGTGATGCCGAGCGCGTAGCAGGCCGCGGAGTTGGCCGCGGAGCCGCGACCCTGGCACAGGATGCCGCGCCCGCGCGCGAACTCGACCAGGTCGTGGACCGTCAGGAAATAGCGCTCGTACCCCAGTTCCGCGATCAGCGCGAGCTCGCGCTCCAGCAGTTCCCGCACCGGCGCCGGCACGCCGCCCGGCCAGCGCCGCAGGGCGCCTTCACCGACCAACCGGCGCAGATGGGCGGACGGCAGCTGCCCCTCCGGCACGACCTCCTCGGGATATTCGTAGCGGATTTCGTCCAGCGAGAAATGACAGCGCCCGGCGATCTCGAGCGTCGCGTCGAGGAGTGGCCGCGGATACAGCTCCGCAAGCCGCGTGAGCGGGCGCAGCACCCGCTCGCCGTTCGGATGGAGCGCGAGACCTGCCCGCGCAATGCTGGTCTTCAGGCGGATCGCGGTCAGCGTGTCCTGCAGGGCGCGCCGCCGGCGCTGGTGCATGTGCACGTCGCCGCTCGCGACGGCCGGTATCCCGAGCTCCCCTGCGAGCCTCTCGAGCCGCGCGAGCCGCTCGCGATCGGCGCCCGCCACCGGTAGCTCGACGGCCACCCACAGGCGCCCGGCGAAGCGCTCGCGCAGCCAGGCGCCTTCCTCCATCGAGGGCAGCGGCCCCGGCAGCCACAGCAGCAGGCAATCCTCGAGCCCGTGCTCGAGATCCCGGCGCCCGAGCGCGTAGCGTCCCTTCGGCGCGGCGCGGCGCGCGCGCGTGATCAGCCGGGCGAGCGCGCCGTAGCCCTGCCGGCTGGTCGCGAGGCAGACGAGGCGCAAGCCGTCCACGAGCGCGAACTCGCTGCCGACGATCAGCGCCAGGCCGCAGTCGCGCGCCGCCGCATGGGCGCGCACGACGCCCGCCAGCGAGCATTCATCCGTCAGCGCGAGTGCGGCATAGCCCAGCTGCTGCGCGCGCGCGACCAGCTCGGCCGGGTGCGAGGCGCCGCGCAGGAACGTGAAGTTGCTGAGGCAATGCAGCTCGGCATACGACATCGCAAATCACGCGCCCAGCCGCGCGAGCTGGCCCGTTGTGGCGTCGCGCCGCACGGGATCCGGCGGGGGTTCTCGCTCGCAAACTCCGCCGGAACTTACGAGTTTGCTCGCGAGACCCCCGCCACCTCGTGCGGCGCGAGGGCGAGCGCGCCGGGACCCCGCGAGTGAGCGCGTAAGTTCCGGCGGCGCGAACGAGCGGGAGTCCCGGCAGCGAAGCCCACGCGCCGCGAGATCCGGCCGGACTCCGCGCGTGATGGCTGGGTACGTCATCCGAAGACGCCGTGCAGGAACCAGCCCTGGCCCGGCGGCCGCTCGCGAAAGATCCACAGCCGCACGCCGTCCTGCGTCAACGCAACGTAGTAATCGCGGCGCACGTCGTGACCGTCCCACCAGCCAGTCTCGATGCGCTCGGGGCCGGTGACGAGGACGCCATCCCAGGCCGCAAGCGGCTGCGGTTCGGCGAGCATCCACAAGGGCCGCGCCGGACGCGTGGCGGGCCAGTGCCCCGGCAGTGGCGTGGCGCCGCCCGGCTCGGCAATGCGCCAGGCGCGCTCCGGACGATGCTCCGGCACGGGACAGACGCCGAACACCGCGTCCTCACCGAGGCGCGCCCGCAATCGCTCCAGCAGGCGCGCAGTCGCCTCCGGATCGGCAACCCTGCCCTGCTCGAAGAGCCCCGCGTCGCGGAGCGTGAGTGGCAGCAGGACGCCGGAGCGGAAGCGCAACGCCGTCACCGCCCCCGGCAGCCGGCATTGCGCGAGCCGCTCACGCAGCAACTCGCCGAGATGTCCCTCGTGACCGTTCGGCCGCGTCAGGCCGAGCCGGATGCGCGTGGGCGGCTGTCCGCGGTGCAGCAGGTCGATGCGCAGCTCGGAGAGACCCGATGCGCGGGCGCGCAGGAATGCGCCGAGTCTTGCGAGCAACTGCTCTGCGGCCGGTTCCAGTGCGATGGTGGATCCCGCTTCGGCCGGCAACTCGAGGCGCTCGTCGAAGCGTTCCGGCACCACGTGCCGGCGCCGCGGCTCCCGCCGCCGCCCGAGACCCTCGTCCAGTTCGTCGAGCGGCGCCTGCCCGAAGCGCTGCGCGAATCCATCGCGCGGCAGGCGCGCCAGGTCCGCGACATTCTGGATACCGAGCCCGGTCAGCGCCTCGATGACATCCGCGGGCCATCCCAGGCAGGAGAGCGGCAGGCGCGCCGCGAGCCCCGGCATGGCATCGCCGTGGACCGCCGCGATCCTGATCCCGGCCCGCGCGAGCCATAGCGCGCCGCGCGGTGTCGGCGCGAGTGCCACGTCCGCCTGCAGGCCGGCGCTCCGCAGGCCGGCCTGTGCACGGCGGCACAGCGCCCTGGCGCCGCCGAAGAGTTCGAGGCTGCCCCGGACTTCCGCGAGGAGCGACGAGGGCGGCTCGATGCTGACGACGGGCGTGAACTGCAGCGCCCAGCGTGCCAGGCGATCCAGCAAAGCCGCCTCCGCGGACGGCCGGCGCTCACGCAGCTCGAGTCCGGGCGCCAGCGCGAGGGCCGTATTGAGCCCCATGCCGGCGGCAACGCCCTGGCGGGCAGCGCGGTCATTGCATGCGACCAGGCAACGGCGGGTATCGCCCGCCTCGATGACGGCGAGTGCCCGCGCGTCGCCCGTCACCGGCAGCAGGGCCTCCAGCGGCAGGCAGGGAAAATACGCGGCCAGCCATAGCTCGCGCGCGGCGGCATGACCGGCGGGCGCGGCTTCACAGGCTGCCGGACCTGGCGGCCGCCGCCATTCCGCCGGTGCCGGCGTGACCGTTGCCGGACGCCCTTCGGACATGCCAGGAACCTCAGTGGATCAGCAGGCTGTCGATGCGTGCAGGGACGCCGCCGCGGCTCTTCAGGATCTCGACGTCGAGGCCGTTGTCGCGCGCCGAGAGCAGGAGCCTGAGCGCTGCGGGCGAGGCCTCGCTGCGATGACAGGGTGGCCGGAACAGGAAGCCGAGGCTTTGCCCCTCCGCGGCCGCGAGCGAGAGGCGGCGCAGTGCCTGATCACTGGCCCCGCCCGCCCAGCCGAGCACGGCGGCGCAGGCGCCGGAGCGCAGCGCCAGTTCCATGGCCCACAGGAGGTCTCGCCCGGCCCGCGGCCGGATGACCAGCGTGCGCGAGGGATCGAGTCCGGCAACGGCGAGCGCCGGCGCATAAGGCAGGTGTGGCGGGCCGAGCCAGGCGATCCAGCGCGGTTCGTCCGGCCGTGCAGCGGCCAGCGCGCGCAGCGCCGGGATCAGCAGGCGGATTTCACCGACGCCCGCCGCCGGCACCAGCATTTCCACCAGCGAGGACAGCGGCCAGCCGCCACCGGGCAGGCGCTCATCGAGGCGGCGAAAGCCCGTCGAAACGGTTGCGGGTGCATTCGCAATAGCACCGCCGCGCCACAGCGCCGGGTGGCGCAGCAATTCCGCGAGCGCGTCGCTCACTGCATGACATCCGACCGGCCACGCCGCAGGACACCGACCACCACGCCCTCGATCGTCAGCGACTGCTTGCGCAGGTCCACGCGGATCGGCTCGAACTCCGGGTTCTCCGGCATCAGCCAGACCACCGTGCCTTCCTGGCGATAACGCTTGACCGTCACCTCGTTCTCGAGCCGCGCGACGATGATCTGCCGGTTGCGGACGTCGGGCGAGCGATGCACCGCGACCAGGTCGCCATCGAGGATGCCGACATCGCGCATGCTCATGCCGCTGACCCGCAGCAGGTAATGCGGGCGCGGGCTGAACAGCTGTGGATCGATCTGGAAGCGCCCCTCGATGTGCTCCTCGGCCAGGATGGGCCGGCCGGCGGCCACCCGGCCGATCAGTGGCAGGCCGAGCTGCTCGCGCAAGGCGTCCTTCAGCACGATGCCCCGCGATGCGCCGGCGATCAGGGAAATGGCGCCCTTGCGCTGCAGCGCGCGCAGGTGCTCTTCGGCGGCATTGGGCGAACGAAAGCCCAGCGCCTGGGCGATCTCCGCGCGCGTGGGCGGCAGTCCCTGGCTCGAAATGGACTCCTGGATGAACTCGAGGATCTGGCGTTGGCGGGGCGTGAGGTCCGACATGGCACACCTGTATGAATGACCAGTAGCTGTGATTATATACAGGCCAAGGCGGCTGGCAAGCACCACCCCTGCCCGGCCGGCTGCCGCCCGGCGAGCCCCGCGCCGCCACCGATCCGGCGCAGACACGCGACCGCCGTGATCCCGCAAACCTGCAGCCGGTTCGTTGACGAACCATCGCGATGACGACCGCATCCTCCGAGCGCAATCGACACCATGCGTCGATGCGCACGCGAATGCAGAACATCACGCGATGCACGCGGCTTCGTAAAAATCAGCGCTTCCACTGTCGCCGTCCGGCGACATGACATCTTGCTTTAACGGAATCCGCTGATAAGTTACGATCCGTTTTGTCAACCGCGCGGTCGGGAAGGAACGCCGGCCACCGTGCAACCGCGAAAGCGGGTTGTTACGTTCCATGCAACAATTTTGGAGAACAATCTCATGATCAATATCCTGAAGGTGGGCGTCGCTGCTGCCGTCCTCGCGCTGGGCGCGGGCTGCCAAGACCTGAAGCCCATGCAGGCGGACATCGACTCGCTCAAGTCGCAGGTTTCCCGGCTCTCCGGTGACCTCGACGGCGTGAAGTCCGCAGCGGACGGCGCGAGCCGTGCCGCGGCTGCTGCACAGCAGGCTGCCACTTCGGCGCAGAACTCGGCCAACCAGGCCCTGTCTGCGGCGCAGGCTGCACAGCAGTGCTGTGACGCGAACAGCGAAAAGATCAATCGCATGTTCGAAAAGTCGATGCAGAAGTAATCGACTCTTCAGTCTGACGAAAAGAAGGCCCCGCAGCGGAAGCGTTGCGGGGCTTTTTCGTTTCAGGGTGCTACGGCGGAAACGCTCGCGGTTTCACCGGGTTCACGCGTGGCGACGGCCGCCGGCACGCCGCGTTCCTCGCGCCAGGTGAGCTCGGCCGTGCCCCAGTCGATCGCGAGGGGATCAGCACTCGTGGCCTCGACGATCAGCCGTGTCAGGTCGGTCAGCGTCGGCGGCTCGACAGCATCTTCCTGCAGGGGCGGATGCACCTCGATCAGGAGTGCGCCTCCGTACCAGCCCCACTTGTAGGGCTGGTTGACGATCATGACCGGCGTGTTGACTGGCACCATTTCGAACAGGCGCTCAATGTCCTCGGGGTAGAGCCGCATGCAGCCGTGCGTGACCTGCATGCCGACGCCGGCCGGGCGATTCGTGCCATGGATCAGGTAATTGCCGCCCGGAATGCCGAGCCGCATCGCGAATAGCCCCAGCGGATTGTCGGGACCGGCGGGAACGACGGCGGGCAGGATGTCGCCGCGCCGCGCGTGCTCCTCGCGCACCGACGGCGGCGGTGTCCAGGTCGGATTCCTGATCTTGTTGACGATATGCGTCACGCCGAGCGGCGTGTTCCAGTCCATCTTTCCGATGCTGACCGGAAACGTCCAGACCACCGGCTGCTCGCCCGCGCGCACCGGCGGAAACCAGTAGAGCCGGTGCTCCGGCAGGTTGATGACGATACCCTCGCGCGGCGCCCGCGGCAGCAGCCGCATCTTCGGCAGCACGATCGTCGTGCCGGCGCCGGGCAGCCACGGATCGACCCCGGGGTTCGCGTTGGTGATTTCCTCGTAGCCGAGCCCGTTGGCGCGCGCGACGTCGAGCAGCGTGTCGTGCTGGCCGGTCGTTGTCGTGCGCAACTCGCCGATTACGTCATCGCCGGCTGGCGGCAGCGGAAAACTTTCGGCGGCGGCGCGCGGCGCCGGCACGGCGAGCACCAGGGCGGCGGCCAGCGCCCGCAGCATCGAGGCAATGAATGGCCCACGAATCATGCGTGTATGGACCGTACCGGCGGGCCTCGGGTTTCGCGTCAATAGCGGATCAGCGCGGAGCCCCAGGTGAAGCCGCCGCCGAAGGTCTCGAGCAGCAGCGGCTGGCCGCGGTGTATCCGCCCGTCCCTGATCGCGGTGTCCATTGCAAGAGGAATCGAGGCAGCCGAGGTATTGCCGTGATCCTGCACGGTCACGACGACTTTCTCCATCGGCAAGCCGAGCTTGTCTGCCGCGGACTGGATGATGCGCAGGTTGGCCTGGTGCGGGATCAGCCAGTCGATCTGGCTGCGCTCGATGCCGTTCTTCGCAAGCGTCTCGTCCACCAGCCGCGACAGAGTTCGTACGGCGACCTTGAAGACTTCGTTGCCCAGCATCTTCAGACCATCGGTCGAGTTGTTGCGCAGCTTGTCGAAGCCGCTCGATACGCCGTAGGGGAAAAACAGCAGGTCCTTGTACTTTCCGTCGGAATGCAGATGCGTGCCGATGATCCCCGGCTCGTCCGCTGGTGTCAGCACGACCGCACCGGCGCCGTCGCCGAACAACACGCAGGTCGCGCGGTCGGTCCAGTCGACAAATCGCGACAGGCACTCGACACCCACCACGAGCGCACATTTTGCCTCGCCGAGCCGGACGTACTTGTCGGCAACAGACAGCGCGTAGATGAATCCGCTGCAGGCCGTCTCCAGCGAAAACGCCGGACATCCGTGAATATCCAGGCGCTGCTGCAGCAGCGTGCCGGTATTGGGGAAGATCAGGTCAGGGGTGGTCGTGCCGACTACGATGAAGTCGACGTCGGCCGGCGTCTGGCCCGCCGCCTTGAGCGCGCGCCGCGCCGCATGCTCGGCCAGCGAAGAGCTCGTCTCCTCAGCGGCCGCAATGTGGCGACGTTCGATGCCGGTGCGCGTACGGATCCACTCGGCCGTCGTGTCGACGATCTTTTCCAGGTCCGCGTTCGTCAGTACCTTTTCGGGCAGGTAGCTGCCGGTACCGGCTACGCGCGAATATCGGTTCACGATCGGCATGCGGTCGCCCCGGCCGGAACCGGGGTCATTCCTGGCCGGTTTCCTCAACGGGCGTCTCGATGACCTTGCGGCCGCGATAAAAGCCGTCGCGGCTGATGCGATGACGCAGGTGCGTCTCGCCGGTGGTCGGATCCTTGGACAGCGCCGGCTTCGACAGCCGGTCGTGAGAACGGTGCATGCCGCGCTTGGAGGGCGTCTTGCGGCTTTTTTGTACGGCCATGGAACATCATCTCCGGTTCAGTGTTTCAGCAATTCCTTCAATCCTGCAAATGGCCGCCGCATTTCCTGCCCGGGCGGCCCGGCGCCCGCGTCGCCGGTCGGTGGCGGCTCGCGTGCCGCGCATTCGTCCCCGTCGTCGTGCTTCGGTATCAGCGGCAACGACAACAGCAATTCATCCTCGACCAGCAGAGCCAGGTCCACACGCCGCGGATCGCCGGTAATCACTTCGTGATCCGCCGGCACCGGACTGTCCTCGCGCTCCACAAAGGCGAGCTGCGACTTCGATTCCAGCGCCTGGCGCATGGGCCGCAGGCAGCGCTGGCAGGTCAACAGGGCCTCGGCCCGCACCGCCAGCTCGCCGGTTGGCACGCCCCCCGCGGAGTGCAGGGCAAGCCGCGCCTGGGCCGTCCCGTCCGGTGCCGCCAGCCGGTCCAGCAAGCGCGGCAAGTCGGCAAGGCGAAATTCGCGCTCCACGACCGAGGCCGCCGCAGCCAGATTCAACGCGTCGAGAGGCTCCTTCGAGGCCCTGGGCATGGGGGCGGTATCATAGTGAGCGCCGGTGGGGGTGTCAAAAAACTTTCCCGCGCAAATCCTTGTTTTTAAAGCGCTGATCCCATGCCCCAGCTGCTCATCCTCGCATCCACTTCGCCTTATCGCGCGGCCCTTCTCCGGCGCCTTGGCCTGCCCTTCGACGTCGCCGCGCCCGGCATCGCCGAGGACCATCAGCCGGGCGAAGCGCCGGCTGCCCGTGCGATGCGCCTTGCGCTCGCAAAGGCCCAGGCCGTCGCAGCCTGCACCCGGCTGCCTGGGTCCTGGGATCGGACCAGGTCGCCGACTGCGGCGGGCAAATCCTGGACAAGCCCGCCACTGCGGAACGCTGCCGCGATCAGCTCGCCACCTGCAGCGGCCGGGCGGTGACTTTCTACACGGCTGCCGTGCTGATGCGCAATGAAACGATGCAGCCAGCCCAGCATGTCGACCGCACGATCGTTCGTTTCCGCGATCTGTCCGCGGTCCAGATTGCGAACTACGTGGAGCGCGATCGGCCGCTGGACTGCGCCGGCGGATTCCGCTGCGAAGGACTCGGCATTGCGCTCTTCGAGGGAATCGACAGCGCGGATCCCACGGCGCTGATCGGCCTGCCGCTGATCTGGGTCGCGCGGGCGCTCGGCGACGCGGGACTCGATCCGCTCGCCGCGATTCAGGCCTGAGCCGCTCCGCGGCGCGGCAATTCCGCCAGGACTTTCGCGAGGTCCTCCGGCAGGCCGACCGTGATCGCGACGCGCTCCTTCGTTCCGGGCCAGCGGAAAGCCATCGTGTTCGAGTGCAGGAACATGCGCCGCAGGCCGAACCCGCGCATTGTCGCGTTGAATTCGCGATCGCCGTATTTTTCGTCGCCTGCGACCGGATGCCCGGCAAATGTGGCATGCACGCGGATCTGGTGCGTGCGCCCGGTGTGGATTTCGACATCCATCAGCGAGGCGAGATCGCGATAGTGCTCGCGCGGCGCGAATATCGAGACTGCCGCCTTGCCCTCGGTGTGAACACGGACCATGCGCTCGCCGCCCTGGCGTGTATTCGTCAGGACCGGGGCATCGATCTTCTTGCGGCCGAGCTGCCAGCGGCCCGCGACGAGCGCCGTGTAGTGCTTTTCAACCTCGCCATCGCGCAGCAAGCGCATGCAGCTCGCGAAGCGCAACGCGCGTGCGCGCAACGATCAGGCAGCCGCTGGTGTCGCGGTCCAGGCGATGGGCGAGTTCCAGCGGTTCATCGGGGCGTATTGCACGCAGTGCCTCGATGAATCCGAAGGAGAGCCCGGAACCACCGTGGACGGCAAGCCCCGCGGGCTTGTTGAAGGCGAGGATCCGGTCGTCTTCATGGACCAGCGCCCCGCGCACGGTCGCTTGCAGCGCATCCGGAACGCGTGCGGGCGCCGCGCCTGCGGGCGGTGGGTCCCTGAGCGGCGGCAGGCGCACGAGATCCTCGGCAACGAGCCGGTAGTCTGGCTTTGCGCGCCCCCCGTTGACACGGACTTCTCCGCGCCGCAACAGGCGGTAGACGTGGCTGCGCGGCACGCCCTTCAGTTCCCGGAGCAGGAAGTTGTCGAGGCGTTGCCCATCCCCGGTCGGCCCCGCAAGCACCTTGCGCACGCCTCGTCCGGCAGCTCCGTCGTCACTCACCGAGGTTTCCTAAAGTATTGATTTTCCGGGACCAATGCTGATATCGTAGTTTCCAGTTTCAGGTCTTACGGCGCAGGCTCCGTGTAGCGGAGCGTGGCCGCTGACCGGTACGCGGTCCCTCCCCCTCGACTCCCGGTTCTCCGCAGGTGTCGCGCCGGGCTGGCGCCGCATGTTAGTTGGTCTGGATGAACCAGACCATCGCCGGCCGTTCGCTCGGATGTGACGTTCCCGCGCGTGTCGACACTCATGCAGCATGCAATCGGATCCGGGCAGGCGCCCTTGCGCCGCGGCCCGCTTGCCTTCGCCTGCAGTCCACGCCTGCGGATCGATGAGCTACCCCTCGTGTTGATACGTGACATCGCTAGCCGCGCGGCCCCCAGTACCTCGGAAGGGGCACATGAAGAGAATGCTAGTCAACGCAACCCAGCAGGAGGAGTTGCGCGTCGCTCTGGTTGACGGCCAGAAGCTGTACGACCTGTCGATCGAAATACCGTCACGCGAGCAGAAGAAGGGCAATATCTACAAGGCGCGCATCACGCGCGTCGAGCAGAGCCTCGAAGCGGCCTTCGTCGAATACGGTTCGCAGCGCCAGGGATTCCTGCCGCTGAAGGAAGTCGCGCGCGAGTACTTCCGCTTCCAGCCGGCGCCGGGCGCGCGCTTCAACATCCGCGACGTCCTGCAGGAAGGCCAGGAACTGCTGGTGCAGGTCGAGAAGGACGAGCGCGGCAACAAGGGCGCCGCCCTCACGACCTTTATCAGCCTCGCCGGCCGCTTCCTGGTGCTGATGCCGAACAATCCGCGCGCCGGCGGCGTATCGCGCCGTATCGAGGGCGAGGACCGGGACGTCACGCGCGATTCGCTCGAGCAGCTGCGCCTGCCGGACGGCATGGGGACGATCGTGCGCACCGCGGGCCTCGGCCGCGCGCCCGAGGAACTGCAGTGGGACCTCGATACGCTGCGCGCCAACTGGGATGCGATCGTCACCGCGGCAGGCGAGCGGCCGGCTCCATTCCTGGTGTACCAGGAGAGCGACGCCGTCACCCGCGCTTTGCGCGATTACCTCTCCGACGATATCGGCGAAGTGCTGATCGACGAGTCCGCCGCGTATCAGCGCGCGCTCGAGTACGTGCAGCGCTTCCAGACCGCCGACGCCCAGAAGCAGATCAAGCTCTACAGCGACGACGTGCCGCTGTTCACCCGTTACCAGATCGAGAGCCAGATCGAGTCGGCGTACTCGCACACGGTGACACTGCCGTCGGGCGGCAGCGTCGTGATCGACTACACGGAGGCCCTCGTTTCAATCGACATCAACTCGGCTCGCGCGACCCGCGGAGCCGACATCGAGACGACCGCCTGCAATACGAATCTGGAGGCTGCCGAAGAGATCGCCCGGCAATTGCGAATCCGCGACCTCGGCGGCCTGATCGTCATCGACTTCATCGACATGGAGTCGAAGAAGAACCAGCAGGCGGTCGAGGATCGCCTGCGCGAGGCCGTGCGATCGGATCGCGCGCGCATCCAGCTCGGCAGGATCTCGCGCTTCGGCCTGATGGAGATGTCGCGCCAGCGCCTGCGGCCGTCGCTCGGCGAGTCCACGCATCTCGCCTGCCCGCGCTGCAGCGGCATGGGGACGATCCGCAGCGTCGAGTCGATGGCACTCGCCCTGCTCCGCCTGATCGGCGAGGAGGCGCGCAAGGACCGCACGACGCGCGTGGTGGCGCAGCTGCCGGTGGACGTCGCGACATTCCTGATCAACGAAAAGCGCGAATGGCTCCATCAGCTCGAGAGCCGCAGCGCAACCGACATCGTGCTGGTGCCGGACTCGAACATGCAGACGCCGAACTACTCGATCCGCCGGGTCCGCGAAGACGAGCTCACGCTGCCCGAGAACGCCGTGACCAGCTACCAGATGGCGGCGCAGCCGGCGACGGAGATCGACTTCAAGACCGAAGCCGAGAAGCGGCCGGCCCCCGCGCCGCCGGCGGTGCAGACGATTGCGCCGGCCGCGCCCGCCCCCACGCCGGTCGCAGCGCCGCGTGCGGCACCTGCCGGCATGGGCTTCTGGTCGCGGCTGAAGTGGCTGTTCGGCGGCGATGCCGCGCCTCCAAAGGAGGCGTCGGCTTCCGCAGCCGGCGATGGCCAGCGGCGTCATGAACCGCGCGAAAGCCGTCACCCACGGGACCGCGGCGAAGAACGCGGCGGCCACCGGCGCGATCGCGGAGAGCACCGCCATCGGGCGGACCATCGGCACAACCGTGATCGCGACCGCGACCGGGATCGGGATCGGGACCGCAACAACGACCGCGATCGCCAGCGGCCGCAGGATCGTCACCGTGGACCGGAAGCCAGTCCGCAGGGCGATCGCAACCGTCAGGATGCCCAGCGGCGCGACGCCGGGCGCGGCCAGGAACGGCCTGCCGACACGAGGCCGCAGCCACCCGCGCCGCAGGCCGGCCCTGCAGAGCAGCCGATGGCGGAAGGCGATCCGCGCCGCCGGCGGCGCAGGCGCCGGGGCCGTGGCGGCAATCGCGAGCCGCGCCAGGATCAGCGCGGGCCGGCCGACGCCACGCCGCCGCAGACGCATTACGACGCGACGATGCCCGAGGCGGCGCGCGAGTCACCATCGCATCCCGTCGAACAGCGCGTCTGGCAGGACACGGCTTCGCCGTCACCGCCGCCTTCAATATCCGTCGAGAGCGCCCCGAGCCAGGCCCCGCACCCGCATCCCCGCCGCCGGCACCGGCCAGCAGCGAACAGCGGCCGGCACCGACCTTCACGGTCTGGTCGTCGACGCCGGGCGAGGGCCAGCACTTCGGCCCCAAGGAATGAATCAGCGCGCGGCCGCAAGCTCGGCGAGCAGGCCGCGCGCTGCTTCCTCAACCAGGTCGAGCACGTCCTCGAAGCCGGTCGCGCCGCCATAGTACGGATCGGGCACTTCGCGTCGCTCCTGGGCCGGCGCAAATTCCAGCAACAATCGCACGCGTTCACGCCGCTCCGGCGGCGCCATGCCGAGCAGATGCCGGTAGTTCTGTTCGTCCATAGCGAGCAGCAGGTCGAAGCGATCGAAATCGGCCGGTTCGACGATGCGCGCGCGCAGCGCGCTCATGTCGATGCCGCGTCGGCGTGCGGCGGCAATGGTGCGCGCATCCGGGGCCGAGCCGATGTGATAGGCATGCGTGCCGGCCGAATCGGCCTCGATGGCAAGGTCCGCGGCTTCGCGGCGCAGCAGGTCGCGGAACACCGCCTCCGCCGTCGGCGAACGGCAGATGTTTCCGAGGCAGACAAACAGCACGCGTCGCGTCATCCGCTTCGCCCGCGCAGCCAGCCGGCCAGGAGTTCGAGGGCCCGCAGGACTTCGGGCGTGGATACGGCAAACGAGATGCGGATGAATTGGCCGCCGTGGATCCGGTCGAAATCACGGCCGGTATTGAGCGCCACGCCGGTCGCGTCGAGAACCTCACGGCACCAGGCGAGCGAATCGCCGGTCAGGTGGGCGATATCGGCATAGACGTAGAACGCGCCGTCGACCGGCGCCATGCGCGTGATGCCGAGCCCCGGCAGCGCCTCCATCAGCAGCTTCCGGTTCTTCGCGTAGGTCGCGACATGCGCCTCGAGATCCGTCGTCGCATCCATCGCGACGAGCGCGACATGCTGCGAAAGCGTCGGCGGCACGAGGAACATGTTGGCGGCGTAACGGTTCATCGCATCCACAAGGTCTGGCGGTACGACGGCCCAGCCCGAGCCGCCATCCGGTCATGCACCAGTATTTCGAAAAGCTGTTGACGACGACGGCGTCCGGATCGAATTCGAGCATCGAATGCGCGGGCCGCCCGAAGGTGATGCCGTGATAGGTCTCGTCGGAAAGGATGCGGATTCCGCGCCTGCGGCAGACCGCGGCAATGGCTGCGAGCTCGGCGCGCTCGAGCATGGTCCCGGTCGGATTCGACGGGCTGGTCAGGATCAGCCCGGCCGGCGCCGGTTCCAGCGCCGCGATCATCGCCGCGGTCGGCTGGAAGCGCGTCTCCGGTCCGCAATCGAGTTCCAGGGGCTCGAGCCCGAGGGCGTGCAACACGTTGCGGTGCGCGGGATAGCCCGGCCGCGCCAGCGCGACCTGCGATCCGCGCTCGAATAGCAGCGCAAGCGCCATCACGAGCGCCGCCGAGGCGCCCATGCTCAGGATGACCTGCGATGCCGCGGGTCCGAGCTGGTAGCGTTCGCCGTACAGGGCTGCAATTCGTTCCTTGAGCGCGCCGCTCTCCCAGTAACCCTGGTGCGCGTCGGTCAGGGCGCGATGACCTGCCTCGATCGCGGACTGCGGCGCGCCAGCCGATGGCTGGCCAACCTCCATGTGAATGACTGGCAGCCCGCGCCGGGCCCGTTCGTTGGCCTGCCGGTTGATCTCGACCGCGTAGAAAGGCTCGACGCGGGCGGCTGCGCCGTTCATGGACGTCGCGCGGCAGCCAGGAGCCCCGCGACGCGCGCCAGGTCGGCAGCCGTATCCACGCCGGGCCCCGGGATTTCGCTCGCCTGTTCGACCGCGATGGCGAGGCCGGCCTCGAGCGCGCGCAGTTGCTCGAGCCGCTCCTGCCGCTCGAGCGGGGACGGGGCCATGCCCGCGAGGCGCTGCAGGGCGCTGACGCGATAGGCATAGATCCCGACATGGCGCCAGCAGCCGCGGAATTCCTGCTGGCTCCCGAGACCGGCCGCAGCGCCGTCGCGAAGCCAGGGTATCGGCGCCCGGCTGAAGTACAGGGCGCGCCCGCCGGTTCGCATGACGACCTTGACGACGTTGGGATCGAGATACGCATCGAGCGATTCGATGGGCGCGCACAGCGTTGCGATGTCGGCGCCCGCGTCGCGCGCGAGCAACCGCGCAGACTGGCCGATCAGTGCGGGCGGCAGCATCGGCTCGTCCGCCTGCAGGTTGACGACGATCGCATCTTCCGCCCAGCCGCGACGGCGCGCGAGTTCAGCAATCCGGTCAGTGCCCGACGGGTGTTCGGATGACGTCATCTCCACCTCGGCGCCGAACGAGGCGCAGGCTGCCCTCACGCGCTCGTCGTCCGTTGCGATGACGACTTCCGCGGCGCCCGACTGCAGTGCCAGCCGATGCGCGTGCTCGACCATCGGCCGGCCGGCGATCGGCGCGAGCACCTTGCCGGGCAGGCGCGTCGATGCGAAGCGGGCCGGTATCGCGACGCGAAACATTCAGCGGCCCGCCAGCGCGGGATCGTCCAACGACAGGCGCCGGGCTTCGTCCGGCAGCATCACGGGGATGTCGTCGCGCATCGGATAGGCCAGGCGGTCCGCGCGGCACAGGAATTCGCGCGAGGCATGCAGCCATTGCAGCGGTCCCTTGCAGACCGGGCAGGCGAGGATGTCGATCAGCTTTTCATCCATCGGATCGCCCTTCCTGTTTTCGATTGCGCACCAGTCCGGCGATGCGCGCGAGCAACGCAGCGGCCGCGGCGCCGTCGACACGCGCATCGACCTCGACGTACCAGGCGTGCGGCATGCCGCGGCCGGGGCATTTTACGGCATCCTTCTCGGTCATCAGCAGCTCCTGCCCGGCGTCGCCGGCCAGCAATTCGCGCGGGATCACCGCATGGTCCGGCAAGGGATGCACGTCG
This sequence comes from uncultured Gammaproteobacteria bacterium, assembly GCA_963747145.1. GTDB lineage: Bacteria > Pseudomonadota > Gammaproteobacteria > Steroidobacterales > Steroidobacteraceae > SCUD01. The sequence continues at coordinate 257,234 of CAVVDZ010000006.1, forward strand.
AGTGCAAGGCCACACTCGCGCAGCATGGCAAAGAACCTTGCCGGGTTGCCGATCGCGGCGATGGCGCGGACCCGCCGCCCCGCGAACGCCGCCAGTGGACGCCGCTCGCCATCGGCGAGCGCCACGACGGCAGCCGGCACGAGTTTCATCCGGATGGCTCCGGGCCAGGTAAACCCCGCGCCATTGACCACCACGACGTCCACCTCGCCGAGGCGCGCGCGCGATTCGCGCAGCGGGCCGGCTGGCAGGCGCCGTCCGTTGCCGAGGCCACGCGCGCCGTCGATGACCGCGATTTCCAGGTCCCGCTCCAGCGCATAGTGCTGCAACCCGTCATCGCACAGGATCAGGTCGCAATCCGGTTCCAGAAGCCGCACGGCGTCGGCGCGGCGCTTCGCGATGGCGACCGGCATGCCGGAGGCGACGCTGCAACAGCAGGGGCTCGTCGCCCGCCGATGCGACGCATCGTCGGTCGCGGCGATCAGGCGTCGCGCCGGCCGTCCTGCCGCGCGATAGCCGCGGCTCGCGATGCCGATGCGCAGGCCGCGCGCGGCGAGTTCAGCCGCAAGCCAGATGACGAACGGCGTCTTTCCGGTGCCGCCGACCGTCAGGTTGCCGACCACGACCACCGGCCGCCGTGAACGATAGCGCCGCAGCAGGCCGTTCTGGTACGGCGAAGCGGCGCAGTCCGGCGAGGGCCGCAAACAGCCAGGCAAACGGCAGCAGCCACCCGCCACGCCGGCCACCGCCATACCAGGTTTCGAGCAGCCAGCTCTGCATCACAGGGATGCCTAGACGTTGAACTGCATCCGGTGCAGCGCCGCATAGACGCCGCCGGCGGCCAGGAGCTCGGCATGCGTTCCCGATTCGATGATGCGGCCTTCGTCCAGGACGATGATGCGGTCGGCATTCTCGATCGTGGACAGACGATGCGCGATCACGAGCGTCGTGCGATCGCGCAACAGCACGGCGAGCGCTTCCTGGACCGCCCGCTCCGATTCCGAATCGAGCGCCGACGTGGCCTCGTCGAGGATCAGCACCGGCGCATTCTTGAGCAGTGCCCGCGCGATCGCGACACGCTGGCGCTGGCCGCCGGACAGCAGCGCACCGCGTTCGCCGACCTCCGTGTCGAGCCCGGCGGGCAACTCGGAGGCGAAATCAAGCACATGTGCGGCGCGCGCCGCCTGCTCGACAGCCGCGGCGTCGGCGCCAGGCACGCTGAAGGCGATGTTGTTGCGGATCGTGTCGTCCACCAGCATCACTTCCTGGCTCACGAAGGAGAGCTGGTTGCGAAGGTCCGTCAGGCGGTAGTCGCGCAGTCCGACCCCATCCAGCAGCAACTGGCCCGAGTCGGGGTCGTAGAACCTCGGCAGCAGGCCGACGAGCGTCGACTTGCCGCTGCCGGAACGTCCCACGATCGCAACCGTCTCGCCGGGCGCTGCCGCGAAGCTGATGTCGCGCAGCACGCTGCCCTTTTCCTTGTCATAGGTGAAGTTGACGCCACGGAACTCGATGTCGCCGCGCGCGTGCTCGATGCGCCGGGACCCGCCCTGGTCCTCGGCATTCGTGTCGAGGATCTCGAACACGCTCTGGCCCGCCGCGATGCCCTGTTGCAGCGGCCCGACGACGCTGACAAGCCGCCGGAGCGGCGCGGTGATCAGGAGCAGCGCCGTCAGGAACGACGTGAATTCGCCGACCGACAGGCCCTTCTCCAGCACGTCGCGGATCGCGACGTACATGACGGCGGCGAGTCCGAATGCCGCAATCAGCTGCACGATCGGGCTCGACACCGCCTTGACGGCGACCAGCTTCATGAAGCTCGCGCGATTGCGCTCGTTGACCTGCTCGAATGAGGCTTCCTGCTGCGGCTGCGCATTGAAGACCTTGATCACCCGGTGGCTCTCGAGCGCTTCCTTCGCAACGCGGGTGACATCGCCCATCGAGGACTGGATCCGCATGCTGTAGCGCCGGAACAGGCGGCTCGTGATGCGCATCAGGCCGACGATGAGCGGCGCGACCGCGAGCGCAAAGGCAGTCAGCCGCCAGTTCATGAAGAACAGCCAGCCGAGCAGCCCGGCGATCGTCAGCGAGTCCCGGATCAGGGACGTGATCGCGGTGGTCGCGGCCTCCGCGACCTGCTCGATGTTGAAGGTCAGCCGTGACAGCAGCTGAGCGGCGCCATTGCGGTCGAAGAACGCCGCCGGCAACTGCAGGTACTGCGCGAACACGTCGCGCCGCATGGCCTTGATGACGTGACGGCCCACCCATCCGGGAGCGTAAACGGCGAGGAAATCGCCGAGGCCGCGGATCGCGAACAGCACGATGATGCCGGCCGGCACCAGCGTCAGCACCTGTGGGTCGCGCTCGACGAACGCACCGTCCAGGAATTTCTTCACGAGCCACGCGAGGCCGGTGTCGACGGCCGCGAACATGACCATGCCGGCGACGCCCAGCAGGAACATCGGCCAGTGCGGCCTGGCGTAGGCCATGAGCCGCTTGTAGATCCTGAGGCCGCCCGTGGTCAGCGGCGGCAGGTCGCGGTCACTCTTCCGCTTGCTGGCTGATGGTTGCAATGTTGACCTGCGTGAAGCCGAGGCGCGCCGCCACGTCCATCGCGGTCACCACGGACTGGTGGGTTGCATGGCCATCCGCGCGGATCGTCACCGGGCGGTCGGTGTCTCCGGCGGCCACCTTCTGCAGGGTGGCGCGCAGGGTGTCGCGCGAGTTGTTGACCAGCGTGCGTTCATTGACCAGGTAGCTGCCCTGGGCCGTGATCGTGATGACGACCGGTTTCTCGGTTGATTCCACGGGCGCTGCGCTCGCCTCCGGGAGCACCACGCGCAGCCGGCCTTCCGTCACGAACGTGGTCGCCAGCATGAAGAAGACGACGAGCAGCAGGACGACGTCGATCAGCGACGTCAGGTTCAATTCCGGTTCGTCGCGCCGCGTGGATCCAAGTCTCATGAAGCTGCTTCGCGCCGGCGCTCGGGTGTTTTCGCGTGCGCTCCGCTCCGGTCAAAGGCCTGCACCAGCCGGATCGCCTCCTTCTCCATATCGACGACCAGCGTGTCCACCAGGCCGCGCAGGTAGCGATGCGCGAACAACGCGGGTATCGCGACCATCAAGCCCGCCGCGGTCGTGATCAGTGCCATGCCGATGCCGCCCGCCAGCGCGCGCGGGTCCCCAACGCCGACCACCGTAATCTCGTTGAAGGCCCGGATCATGCCGATGACGGTGCCGAGCAGGCCGAGGAACGGCGAGACCGCCGCGATCGTGCCGAGCGTGTTCAGGAAGCGCTCCAGTTCATGGACGATGTGACGCCCGGTATCCTCGATCTGCTCCTTCATGATCTCGCGGCCGTGATTGCGGTTGGCGAGCCCGGCGGCGAGGAGCTGGCCCAGCGGCGAATTGCGGGCGAGCGCCTCGATGTGCCGGTCATTGAGGGTTCTGGTCTCGACCAGTTTCCACACACGGTCCGTCAGTTCGCGCGGGATGACCCGTTTGCGCTGCAGGGTCCACAGGCGTTCGACGACAATCGCCACGGCGACCACCGAGCACAGGATGATCGGCGCCATGACCGGGCCGCCGGCAACGATGATTTCCCACATGCGGCGGCATGATACCGTGACCGCCGCATCGATGCCCTACCCGTTCAGGACGCCGCGCGCCGTCGCCACCAGCGCCGGGACTCAAGCCTCTGTGCGCGCACGTCGATCGAAGCCGGACCGGGAGCGAATCGAGCCGTGATCGCACCGGTGTCGGCCGTGTTCAGGACGGTTGCGCCGGCAGCCCGCCAGCGCGCCACGACGCCGTCGTCGGGCAGGTTCCAGCGATTGCCAAAGCCCGCCGAGACGATGCCGAACTGCGCGCCGGTGGCTGCGACAAATCGCGCTCCCGACGATGTCCGGCTGCCGTGATGCGGCACGAGCACGACATCCGTGGCAAGCGGTTGCGACAGCAGCTCCTCCTCGGCGGCACGCTCGGGGTCGGCAAGGAGCAATGCACTGCCGCCGGCCCCGGCGACGCGCAGGATGCAGGTATTGTCGTTGTCGCTGCCGGAAGATTCGCGCGCGGGATGCAGCACGATGAAAATGACGCCGTCCCAGCGCCAGCGATCACCACGCCGGCAGCGCGCCGCCGGCGGGCGAAAGAGGACCCGCGGACCGGCGATCACATCGCCAATCGGCAATGCATCGCGGAGCGCCCGGCTGCCGCCGGTGTGGTCGCTGTCGTCATGACTCAGCACGAGCCGGTCGATGCGGCGGATGCCGCGCGCGTGCAACCAGGGCAGCAGTGTGACGCGCGCAGCTGCCGATCCGTTGCGCCACCGCGGCCCGGTGTCGAAGACCAGTACATGCTCGCGCGTCTCCACGACCGTCGCGAGGCCCTGCCCCACGTCCAGCACCGTCAGTGTCCAGCCGCCTTGCGGCGGGCTCGGGCCGCGCCCGAGCACGAGAGCCGCCAGCATCGCAAATGCCGAGGCGCGCAGGCCACGCAATGGCATCAGCAAGGCCGCAAAGGCGGCGACAGCAGCGACGACGATGAGCCCGATGGATTGCGCCGCCGGCCACCAGGTCGCGTAAGGAAGCCGGCCTGCCGCGATGAATCCGGGCCAGGCGGCATCGAGAGCGCCTGCCAGCAATTGCCAGATCCCGTCCGCGCTGCCGGGTGCGATCGCGGCAAGCGCGGTGGCGACCAGGATCACCGGCAGCAGCAGGAAACTGAAAACCGGTATCGCAATGGCATTCGCAAGCGGCGCGATCAACGACACGCGCCCGAAAGCGATGACCATGACCGGTGTCAGCAACCACAGAATCGTTCCCTGTGCGCGCAGGAATGTCGCGACACGGCCCGGCCATCCGGGCCTCGGATCCTCGACCAGCGCCAGCAATGCGGCAGTCGCAACAAATGAAAGCCAGAAGCCTGCCGAGACGACTGCCAGCGGGTCGGACGCGACCAGCACGAACGCCGCGAGCGCGAGCGTCAGGTACACCGGTGTCGTGCGCCGCAGGACTCGCTGCGCCGCGACGATGACAACCATGACGAGCGTGCGCAGCGTTGGCAGCGACGCGCCCGCCAGCAGCGCATAGCCGGCCGTGACGATTGCGATGACGGCCATTTCGATGCGGACGCGGTCGCAGCGTGGAGCGCGCGGGAGCAGGCGCAGGAGCGAGCGCAGCAGCAGCAGGGCAAACAGCGCGCAACCGGTGACGTGCAGGCCCGAAATCGCCATCAGGTGCGCGATGCCGGTCGCGGCAAATGCCTCCCAGAGTGCCTCCGGTACGTTGCCGCGGACACCGACGGAGAGGCCCTGCAGCACGGCCGCCGACGCGGCGGATACCCGCGACGCGCCGATGTCGGCGGCAATGCGGGCCCGCAGCCGCTGCACCGGGTATTGCCACGGACGGTCCGCGACCAGTTGAGGCGTGGATCCCGTGGCGATGTAGCCCGTGCCGCCGATTCCCTGCCGCAGGAGGTCGAGTTCCCGATCAGGCGCGCCCGGATTCGAGAAGCCATTGCGGCAGCGCAGCCGTGCCGTCATGCGCCATTGCTGGCCCGGCAATGGTGTCGTGCCCGCTTCGTACCAGCTGAGACGCAACTGCAATGGCGCAACCGTCGGCTGCAAATCGAGCACCCGGACATCGAAATCGACGCGCCCGTCGCGCAGGACGGCAGGCGCAGTGACGACGCCCTGCAGGTCGACGACCTCGCGATCGCGTGCACAGGGCCAATCGCCGGCAAGCGCCCCCCGCGCGCCAGACGCCGTCCATGCGAGACCGAACAGCAGGGCTCCGAGCGCCGGCCATCGGCTCCAGGCAAGCATCCCCGCGGCCGCCATCAGCAAGAGGCCGGCGGGTGCCGGAAGCACCGGCAGGAATTGAACGGCAGCGGCGCCTGCGCAGAACGCCGCCACGAGCCAGGGCATCGCAGCTTGTCCGTCGGGGACCAGCGCCGATCATGGATCGGCCCTGCCCAGGGCGCCCCGCCGTCAGCCGCCGCGTTCGAGCAGTAATCCGTCGTCGAGGGTCAGCACGCGATCCATGCGTGCGGCGAGCTGCGTGTCGTGCGTGACGATCACGAGGCTGGTGCCCAGTTCGCGATTCAGCTCCATCATCAACGTGAACACCTGACGCGCATGGGCGCCATCCAGGTTCCCCGTCGGCTCGTCGGCAAGCACGATGCGGGGCTCCGTGACCAGCGCACGCGCGACGGCGGCGCGCTGGCGCTCGCCGCCGGACAACTCCGAGGGCCGGTGCGTCAGGCGGTCGGCGAGTCCGACCCGCGCCAGCAGCGCCCGCGCCTTTTCATTGGCTTGTGCGCGCGGAAGCCGCCGGATCAGGAGCGGCATCGCCACATTCTCGAGTGCGCTGAATTCCGGCAGCAGGTGATGGAACTGATAGACGAATCCCATGGCGACATTGCGCAGGCGGCCGCGCTCCGCATCCGGCAGCGCGGACATCTCGCGCCCGTCGATCAGCACGCGGCCGGAGGTCGGGAGATCGAGCCCGCCCAGCAACTGCAACAGCGTGGTCTTGCCGGATCCGGAGGCGCCAACGACCGCGAGCCGCTCGCCGCGGCGAATGGACGCATTGACGCCCCGCAGCACGCGCACGGTCGCGGGCCCCTGGCGGAATTCCTTGACCAGTCCTTCGCAGGCCAGCACCACGGGATCATTCATCGTTTTTGTCTCAGACTTCATGACGGAGGGCCTCGGCCGGTTGCGTGCTGGCTGCCCGCCAGGCCGGGTACAGGGTTGCTGCGACACCGAGCACGAGCGCAGTCACTGCAATTGAGATGACGTCCGAAAACTGCACGTCGGCCGGCAGCTCCGAGATGAAGTAGACCTGCGGATCCACGAGGGTGATGTCGAGCAGGCGCTCGAGGCCGCCGACGATAGCCGTAATGTTGTGCGCGATCAGGAGCCCGAGCGCAACGCCTGCGCCGGTCCCGACGATGCCGATCGCCGTTCCCTGGACGATGAACACCGTCAGAATCTCGCGCGGCGTACCGCCAAGCGTGCGGAGGATTGCGATATCGGAGCGTTTTTCCTTCACGACCATCACGAGCGTCGCAATGATGTTGAAGGCTGCCACCGCAACGACCAGCAGCAGTACGACGAACATGATGGACTTGGTGACCTGGATCGAACGGAAGAAGTTCGCATGCCGGCGGCTCCAGTCGCTGATCAGGTAGCTCCCGCCCAGGCCCTCTGCGAGTTCGCGAATCCGGGTACCGGCCGTGCCGCCATCGGCAAAGGCATAGCGCAGGCCCGTCACCGAATTCCCCATGCGATAGAGGCGGCGCGCGTCGTCGAGGTGCAGGAGCGCGAGGCCGCGATCGTACTCGTACATGCCGACGTCGATGAGCCCTGCCACCGTGAACCGCCGCATGCGCGGCACGACACCGGCCGGTGTCACATTGCCCTCGGCGATGACGACCAGCACGGTGTCGCCGATCCCGACGCCGAGTTCCGAGGCCAGCGTGTGCCCCAGGATGATCCGGTAGGCGCCGGGCGTGAGCTCATCGAAGCTGCCGCCGCTGACATGCTGGTGCAGCGTCGAAACCGTCCGCTCGTCCGCGGGCAGGATGGCGCGTAATTCCACGGCGGCGGAGCGGTCGGCGGCAACCAGCATGCCGCGACCCTCGATGAAGGGCGCGACCGCAACGACGCCGGGCTGTCCCGTCGTGCGGCGACGCAGGACCTGCCAGTCGTCGAGCCGGCCCTCCGTACCTTCCAGCGTCGCATGGGACACGACCCCCAGGATCCGCGACTGCAGGTCGCGCTCGAATCCGTTCATCACCGACAGCACGGCGATCAGCACCGCAACGCCGAGCGCGATGCCGGCCATCGAGATGCCCGAAATAAATCCGACGAAGCGGTTGTCCCGGCGCGCCCGCAGGTAGCGTGCGCCGATCCACCAGGCGTAAGGGGCGACGCCGCGCTCCGGTTCACTCATAGCGGAGCGCCTCGGCCGGCTCGGTCGCGGCGGCGCGCCGAGCCGGGTAGACCGTCGAAACGAGCGTCAGCAGGAGCGCAGCGCCCGCCACCAGGGCGACATCCGTGCCGCGCAGCTCCGATGGAATGCGCGTGATGTAATAGACGTCGGCATCGAAGATCTGGAAGCCGAACAAGCGTTCCAGAACCGGTGTGATGTCGCCCGCATAGATCGCGAGCAGGACGCCGAGGCCGACGCCGGCCAGCGTGCCGATCCATCCGATGATCGTGCCCTGCACGATGAAGGCGCCGATGACCCCGGCGCGCGACAGTCCCATCGTGCGCAGGATCGCAATGTCGCTGCGCTTCTCGGCGACCACCATGACGAGGCTCGCGACGATATTGAACGCCGCCACCGAGACGATCAGCAGCAGGATCACCGTCATCATCGTCTTCTCGAGGCGGATCGCCCTGAAATAGGCCGCGTGATCGACCGTCCAGTCGCGCGCCGGGCCCGTGCCGAGGGCCTTGGCGACCGCTGGCGCGATGATCGGCGCGTCGAAGGCATCCGCAAAGAACAGGTGCACTCCGGCGGGGGCCGAGGGACCGGCGAGTCGAGAAACATCCTGGAGCGCGGCGAATCCCATCACGGCGTCGTGGTCCGCGAGCCCGATCTCAAAGAGACCCGCGACTTCGAAGGCGCCGATGTGGGGTGTCAAGCCGCCATCGGCATCCATGCGCGGCAGCAGCACGGTCACCGTGTCCCCGATGCCGACCCCGAGCTCCACGGCGAGCGCGCGGCCGAGCGCGATCCGGTCGCTGCCCGGAACCAGCGCGTCGAGCGAGCCCTCCTTCATCGCGAGGCGCAGTGGTTCGTCCGGCCCGAGGTCCGGTACCGCGATGCCGCGCAAGGCGATGCCCGCGAGCTGTGGCCCGTTGGATGCGAGCCCCTGCACCTCGATGAAGGGCTGGGCATCGGTGACGCCGGCTTGTTTCCGCGCACCGATGGCAAGTGTCTCGAGCGCACCGACGTCAGCCGGCGCAGGCAAGGTGGCGTGTGCCGCCAGGGCGAGCAGGCGGCTTCGGAGCTCGCCTTCGAATCCGTTCATCACCGACAGGATCGTGATCAGGGCGGCGACGCCGAGGCAGACACCGAGTAGCGATACCCAGCTGATGAAGGAGACGAAATACTGATGTTTGCGGGCGCGCACATAGCGCAGGCCGAGCCCCAGGGGCAGTGGAGTCAGCATCGGTGTCTATTGGCCAAATTCGGGATGCCTATCAAGGATTTATCCCAGCAATCTCGTCACATTTCCACCCGGTGCTACACTGCCTGGCGGAGGAATCGCGATGACTATCGTACGCACATTGATGCTGCTCGCGCTGCTCGCAACCGGCCCCGCCTGGGCGGAGACGCTCGCTGTGCCGGCGGATAACCCCGCGGCCGTCGTCGAACGCCCGAATCGGGGCAGCACGATGTCCGCTGTGCAGAGCCGCTTCGGGGAACCCGTCAACCGCCATGCGGCGGTCGGACAGCCCCCGATCACGCGCTGGGACTATCCCCAGTTCGCCGTGTTCTTCGAGAACGACCGCGTTCTGCACGCCGTTATCGTGAAATAGCTGCCGGGCCGGCCTGCCTCGCGGCAAGGCCTCCTTGCGGCTGGCGTAGACGCGGGTATCCTGCGCTCCCTGACCCCGCCGGGCACGCCCGGAACGGGGTGTTCTGCCTTCGGGGAGCCGCGTGAGCGAAACCGATCACCGCACTGAGCTGCCGGCAACCGGCGAGACCTGCCGTTGGGGTGAGCTCTACGGCAGCAGCCTCGCCTGGGCGCTGGCCGAAGCTGCAACGGCCTCGGCTCCCGTGCTCGTCATCGCCCCAACCGGGCGCGAAGCCGACCGGTTGCTGGCCGAGCTATCGTTCTTCGCGGGTCGCGGCCAACCCCTGCTGACGCTTCCCGACCGGGAGACCCTGCCCTACGACCCTTTCTCGCCGCATCCCGACATCGTGTCGCAGCGCCTGCGCACGCTGGCGGCGCTGCCGGATCTCCGGCGCGGCCTGGTCGTCACGACGCAAGCGGCGCTGCTCGACCGCCTGCCGCCACGCCAGTTCATCGATGCGCACGCGTTTCACCTGCGAACCGGCGAGCGCATCGACCTCGCGCGGCTGCGAGCGAGGCTTGCCGGCGCCGGTTATGCGCATGTCACCCAGGTGCTGAGTCCCGGTGAATTCGCCGTGCGCGGATCCGTCGTCGATCTGTTCGCTGCGGGCGCTGCGCAGCCCTTCCGCCTCGACCTGTTCGATGACCGCATCGAAAGCATCCGCAACTTCGATCCCTCCGACCAGCGCTCGGCCGAGCGGCAGGACAGCGTTCGCCTGCTGCCCGCGCGCGAATTCCCGACCACGCCGGAGGCCGTCGCCGCTTTTCGCAGCCGCTGGCGCGAGCGCTTCGAGGGCGATCCGCAGACCAGTCCCGTCTATCGCGCTGTGACGCAGGGACTCGCCCCGGCCGGCATCGAAGCCTGGCTGCCATTCTTCTTCGACCAGACGGCGACGATCGCCGACTACCTGCCGCCAGCGACAGTCATCGTCGATACCGCGGACCTCGCGCACGCATTGCCGATCGCCTGGGCCGGGATCGAGGAGCGTCATGAGCAGCGCCGGCACGACCGCGAACGTCCCCTGCTGCTGCCCGCCGAGGCATTTGCGGCCGCCGACCGCCTCGCAGCGGCGCTGTCGACGCACGCAAGAATCATCGTGACGACCGTGAAGGCCGAGCCGCTCGCAACCGCGGTGCCGCTCCGCAACTTCGGTTCGGAGCCGCCGCCGGAGCTGCGCGCCGAACCGCGCGCCGCCCTGCCCACGGCAGTCTTTGCGGCCTTCAATGTCCGCTTTGCCGGCCGCGTGCTGCTGACCGCCGATTCCGCCGGACGGCGCGAGCTGCTGCTCGAAATGCTGCGCCGCCAGGACTTGCATGCAGTCGAGGTCGCCGACTGGGTCGAATTCGCCGCCGGCAGCGAGCCGCTCGCCATCGCGATCGCAGCCGACGTGCGCGGACTCGTGCTGCCGGACAGGCACCTCGCCGTGGTTGCCGAAGACCAGCTGTTCGGCGAGCGCGCGCGCCAGGAACGGCGGCGGCGGCGCGCCGATCGCGATCCGGAAGCCATCCTGCGCGAGCTCGCTGCGCTCTCGCCGGGCTCGCCGGTCGTGCACGAGGAATACGGCGTCGGGCGTTATCGCGGACTCAAGGTCATGCAGGTGGATGGTCACCCGGCCGAATTCCTGGTGATCGAGTACGCGGGCGGCGACCTGCTGTACGTGCCGGTGCATGCGCTCGATCGTGTGACGCGCTACACGGGCGGCTCGCCGGAGGCGGCGCCCTGGCACAAGCTCGGCACCGAGCAATGGGCCCGCGCGCGCCGGCGCGCCGCCGAACGACTGCGCGACGTCGCGGCCGAACTCCTCGACCTCTATTCGCGACGTGCCGCGCGGCAGGGACGGGCGATCGAATTCGACGAGGACAGCTATCGCGCCTTCGAGGCCGGCTTTCCATTCGAGGAGACCGTCGACCAGCGCGACGCGATCGACGCCGTGCTCGCCGACATGCGCAGTGGCAAGCCGATGGATCGCGTCATCTGCGGTGACGTCGGCTTCGGCAAGACCGAAGTCGCGTTGCGCGCCACCTTCGCCGCCGTCCAGGGTGGCCGGCAGGTCGCCATCCTGGTGCCGACCACCCTGCTCGCCCAGCAGCATGCCCAGACATTCTCCGACCGCTTCGCGGACTGGCCGATCAAGGTCGAGAACCTGTCGCGATTCCGCACCGCGGTTGAACAGCGCGAGGTCGTTGCCGGACTGGCATCGGGCAGCGTGGACGTCGTCATCGGCACGCATCGCCTGCTGCAGCGCGACGTCCTGTTTCGCGACCTGGGGCTGGTCGTCGTGGACGAGGAGCACCGCTTTGGCGTCGCGCACAAGGAGCGCCTGAAGCAGATGCGGGCCGACGTGGACATGCTGACCCTGACTGCCACGCCGATCCCGCGCACGCTCAACATGGCCCTCGGCGGGTTGCGCGAGCTGTCGCTGATGACGACGCCGCCGGCCGAGCGGATGGCAATCGAGACATTCGTGACCGAGTGGAGCGATGGCCTGGTACGCGAGGCCTGCCTGCGCGAGATTCGTCGCGGCGGGCAGGTCTACGCCGTGCACAACACGATCGAGGACATCGCCTTGTTTGCCGATCGCCTGCAGAAGCTCGTGCCGGAAGCGACGGTGCGGGTCGGTCACGGCCAGATGCGCGAGCGCGACCTCGAGCGGCTGATGCTCGATTTCTATCATCGCCGCTTCGAAGTCCTGGTCTGCACGACTATCATCGAGTCGGGCATCGACGTGCCGACGGCCAACACGATCCTGATCGACGGCGCGCACCGCTTCGGCCTCGCGCAGCTGCACCAGCTGCGCGGTCGTGTCGGTCGTTCGCATCACCGGGCCTGGGCCTACCTGCTGGCACCGCCGAAGGCGGCATTGCCGGCCGATGCCGTGAAACGGCTGGAGGCAATCGAGGCGCTGGAAGACCTTGGCGCGGGTTTCACGCTTGCAACCCAGGACCTCGAAATCCGGGGCGCCGGCGAACTGCTGGGCGAAGAGCAGACCGGCCAGATCCAGGAGATCGGCATCGGCCTCTATCTCGAGCTCCTCGACCGTGCCGTGCAGGCTCTGCGCGCGGGTCGCGAGCCCGACCTCGAGCGGCCGCTGCACGCGGGACCCGAAGTGGACCTGCAGCTGCCGGCACTGCTCCCGGAGGATTACATGCCGGACGTGCACCTGCGCCTGCAGCTGTACAAGCGCATGGCGGCCGCCGCGGACGCCGCAGTACTCGACGAGCTGCAGGCGGAGATGATCGACCGGTTCGGGCCGCTGCCGCCGCCGGCACGGACCATGTTCCGCGTGCACCACCTCAAGTTGCGCGCCGCGAGCCTCGGCATTCGTCGCCTCGAAATCGGCGCCGCGTCGGGCGTCGTGGAGTTCGCCGCCCTGCATCGCGTCGATCCCGCGCGCGTTATCCGGCTGGTCCAGAAGAGCGCCGGGCGCTTCCGGCTGGATGGATCGCATCGCCTGCGGATGAAACTGGACGCAGCCAACGGACCCGCGCGGCTCGCGGCCGCGGACGAACTGCTGGGCGCGCTCGAGGCCTGAGCGCGCGGGAGGCTCAGGCGTTCCGGTCGCCCTCGAGCCGGAGCTCGGGCCGCTCCATGCAGAGGCGCGCTGCCGCGACACCCTCCTGCCAGCGCGCATCTGTGGCGAGTGCCTGCGACTGCGGCCCGTCGCGGCCGCGCAGCCTCGCGAGGCGCATGCCGCCGACTGGATCGACCGCGGTGCGCATCTCGCCGAGAAGCTGCAGCACCGCAGCGCGGTCATTGCAGACTGGCAGCACATCGCAGCCGGCGGCGAGCGCGAGTTCCGCGCGCGCGACGATGTCGCCGAATGCGGCTGCGCCCGCCATCGACAGGTCGTCCGCGAACACGGCGCCCTGGAATCCCAGCTCGCCGCGCAGCACGCCGCGGATCCAGTGTGGCGACAGGCTCGCGGGCAGCACATCGACTTCGGGAAACACGACATGTGCCGCCATGACCGACGACAGTCCGTTGGCGATCAAGCGCCGGTACGGCAGCAGGTCCGCCGCGATGTCCGCCCAGGCGCGCCGGTCGACCGGCAGCGCAACGTGCGAATCGGCGGCCACCGCACCGTGCCCCGGAAAATGCTTGGCGGTTGCCGCCATCCCCGCATCGCGCATGCCGAGCATGTACGCGACGCCCAGCTCCGCGACGGCCGCGGCATCCACATGCAGCGCGCGATCGCCGATGGCCTGGCTTACGCCATAGTCGAGGTCCACGCAGGGCGCGAACGACAGGTCGATGCCGGCGCCCCGCAGTTCCGCGGCCATCAGCCATCCGAGCCGGCGCGCCAGCACGAGCCCCTCGCCCCGGTCGCCGTCGTAGCGGCGCCCGAGCGCGCGCATCGGGGGCAGGCGCGTGAACCCGTCCTGGAACCGCTGCACGCGGCCGCCCTCCTGGTCCACGGCGACCAGCAGCGCCGGCGTGCGGATCGCATGGATATCCGCGACCAGGCGCGACAGCTGCCCGGGATTTTCGTAGTTCCGGCTGAACAGGATCACGCTGCCGACCAGCGGATGCCGGAGCATCTCGCGCTCATCCGGCTCGAGCGCGATGCCTTGCAGGTCCACCATGACCGGCCCGAGCGTCACCGCCTGCTCCCGGCTTCGCGCCCGCCGCCCTGCGGCTCGAAGAGCGCAATCGACTCCACATGCGAGGTGTGCGGAAACATGTCCATGATGCCGGCCGCAACGAGAAGGTAGCCATGCTGGTTCACGAGGATCCCCGCGTCGCGGGCAAGCGTTCCCGCATGGCAGGAAATGTACACGATGCGCCGCGGCCTGCCCGCGACGAGCACCGGCAGCACTTCGCGGGCCCCGGCACGTGGCGGATCGAGCAGCGCCAGTTCGTAGTCGCCGCGGGCCCAGGGAGCCTGCGAAACATCCGCAAAAAGATCGGCGGCATGGAATTCGGCGTTGCCGATGCCGTTTCTCGACGCATTCAGGCGCGCGCGCGCGACCAGCCCCGGATCGCCCTCCACTCCCGTCACCTGCGCCGCGCGGCGGGCAAGCGGCAGGCTGAAATTGCCGAGGCCGCAGAACAGGTCGAGCACCCGGTCGCTGTCGATGGGCGCCAGGAGCTCGAGGGCGCGTTCGATCATCAGGCGATTCAGTCCCGCATTGACCTGGACGAAGTCGGTCGGGGCAAAGCCGATGCCGGCTGGCAGGCCCGGCAATTCATAGTGCAACGGCGTCGCGGGCGGCACGAGCGGCACCACGGTCTCGAGGCCGCCCGGCTGCAACTGCAGCTCGATCGCGTGGCGCGACTGGAATTCCGCGAGCTTGGCGAGGTCCGCTTCGTCTGGTGGATCCAGCACGCGAAGGACAAGAACGGTCGCGTTGTCGGCAACTGCCACCTCGATCTGCGCGACCCGGTCACGGATGCTGAGCCCGCCGACCAGGATCGCGAGATCCTTGACGAGGCTGCCCACCGGTTCGGCAAGGACCTCACAGCGCTGCAGGTCCGCGAGGTGCGGGCTGCCGCGCTCGCGGAATCCGACCAGGACCCGGCCCTTCGAGACAACGTACTTGCAGCCCAGGCGCGCGCGGCGCCGGTAGGCCCAGGCGGGGCCCGCGAGCGGCGCCAGCCAGGTGGCGGGATGGACGCCGCCGATCCTCTCCAGTTCCTCCGCGACCTGCCGGCCTTTTGCCTCGAGCTGGGCGGCATGCGACAGGTGCTGGAGCGAGCAACCGCCGCATTCGCCGAAGTGCGCGCAGCGCGGCACGACACGATCGGGCGATGCCCGAAGCACCTCGACCATCACGGCCTCGTCGTGCCGCCGGCGCCTGCGAAAGCGGCGCAGCCGCACGAGCTCGCCGGGCAATGCGCCCGCGACGAATACCGTCTTGCCGTCGATTCTCGCAACGCCGCGGCCGTCGTGATCGAGCGAGGCGATCTCGGCCGTTTCCGGCTCCGCTGCCTGCTTCAAGGATTTTTCCAGGCTGCCTCGAATGCGCGCCAGTGATCTTCTTTGCGTTCGCCCAGCCAGGAACGCACGCGGGCGAGCTCGCCGGCATGCGCGGCCGGCGTCAGCCGTCCGCGGATCAGCTCGAAGCGCAGGTAGATGAGGTAGGTGTTGAGCACATCGGTTTCGCAGTAGTCGCGTATCTCGGCAATGCGCCCAGCGCGCCAGGCGTCCCAGACCTTGTCACCGCCGATGCCGAGCTTGCCGGGAAAGCCGAGGAGCCCCGCGACATGGTCGAGGCTTGCTCGCCCGCGCGGCTGGTAGGCCGACAACACGTCCATCAGGTCGGTATGCCGCGAATGGTAGCGGCTCAGGTAGTTGTTCCAGCGGAAATCGCGATCGAGGTCACCGGTGTCCCAGTAGGTCGGCGAGGCGATGCCGTGCTTCAGCATGCGGTAATGCAACACGGGCAGATCGAACCCGGAGCCATTCCAGCTGACCAGCATGGGCCGCAGTTTCTCGAGGCCGCCGAAAAAGCGGCGCAGCAGCTCATCCTCGGGACTCTCGGCGCTGCCGACGCTCCACACCTGCAGGTCGTCTTCGGTCCTGAGCGCCGCCGAGATGGCGACGATTCGATGCTGTTCATAGGGCAGGAACGACGACCCGGTTTCCTCGGTGCGGCGCGCAAACATCGCCTCTGCGACCGCCGCATCGTCGAGATCGGCGAGCCCCGGAAAACGGCGGCCGAGCTCGACATCCGGAATCGTCTCGATGTCGAAGACCAGGCAATGCAGGGATCCGCTCACGATTTCTTCATCATCACGGCGACCGCGATCACGAGGCCCGCCTCGTCGGTGAGGCTCACATGCCCCTCGCCCGCGCCGAGACGGTCGGCGACCGCGCGGCCGCGCGCCGAGAACAGGACTTCGGGACGGCCCCAGGCATTGGCGAGGAATCCGACGTCGCGGATCCAGACGCCGTGGCCGAAACCGGTGCCAAGCGCCTTGACGATTGCTTCCTTCGCCGCGAAGCGCATCGCCAGGAACCGAACCGCCCGCTTGCCGGCATCGAACACGGCGCGTTCCTGCGGCAGCAGCAGGCGTTCGACGAAGTGGGCGCCGAAGCGCTCATAGGCGGCGGCGATGCGTTCGATGCGTACGACATCCGTGCCGATGCCGAAGATCATGCGCCGCGCGCTTCCTGCATCAGGCGCTTCATTTCGGCGACGGCCTCGCCGAGGCCCGTCATGACCGCGCGCGCGATGATGGCGTGCCCGATGTTCAGTTCGACGAGTTCCGGAATTGCGGCCACCACCTGCACATTGTGGTAGTCGAGGCCGTGGCCCGCGTGAGCAACAAGTCCGGTGGCGGCGGCGTGCCGCGCAGCAGCGTGCAGGCGGCCCAGCTCGCGCGCCCGCTCTGCGCCCTCCGCCTCGGCATAGCTTCCGGTATGGAGCTCGACGACGGCGGCGCCGCATCGCGCCGCCGCGTCCACCTGCGCAAGGTCCGGGTCGATGAAGAGCGCGACGCGGATGCCGGCGGCGCGCAGGCGCGCACAAGCCGCCGCAATCGCCTTCGCCTGGCCGGCGACGTCGAGCCCGCCCTCTGTCGTCAGTTCGCTGCGCCGCTCCGGCACCAGGCAGACGTCACCCGGCATGACGCGGATCGCGATGTCCAGCATTTCCGCCGTCGCTGCGATCTCCAGGTTCATGCGGGTCTGCAATGCCGACCGCATCGCCTGGACGTCGCGGTCCTGGATGTGGCGGCGGTCCTCCCGCAGGTGCAGCGTGATGCTGTCGGCCCCCGATTGCTCGGCGGCGAGCGCCGCGAGCAACGGATCCGGCGCGCGCCCGCCGCGCGCCTGGCGCAGCGTCGCGACGTGATCGATGTTCACGCCGAGGTGGATGGAATTCAGGCTCACGAATCCTGCTCCCGCTGGCGCAACGCCAGCATCACTTCGCGGCTGTGCAGGCCGCGACCGTCGAGACAGTGGCCGATCGCGGCGCGCAGCACCCGTTTCACGGCGGCGAGCGCAGCGGGCCGGTCGAATTCGCCGCCGGCGGCGGCCAGCAGGTCGCTGCCGCGGAAGCTGTCGGCGTCGCCGGCGCCATCGCGCACCGCCAGCAGCCCGCGGCCCGCCTGGAAATGATAGTACCGTTCCTGCTCCAATGGCTCGCCGCTCGCAGCGTCATGGGCGAGTTCCAGGCCGTAACCCAGTTCTTCCAGCAGGATCAGCTCGAATACACGCAGCGGCCGGTGGTCCGTCGCGCCTGCCAGCGCGCCGATGGCCGTCGTGTAGGCATCGAAAACGTGCTCGTGCCGGTCTTCCCGGGGCAGCAGGTGCAGCAGCAGTTCATTCAGGTAGAAGCCGCTCATCAGCTGCGCCGGTGGCAGTGGCCTGTGCGCGCCGCCGATCTCGGCGCCGGCCAGTGTTCCGCCGTCCGCCCGCCCGGCCCACGAAACGAGCAGCGGCACGAATGGCTGGAGCAGGCCGCGCAGCGGCGAGCCGGGGCGGCGCGCGCCGCGCGCAAACAGCGTCACGCGGCCGTGATTCCGGGTCATCAACTCGAGGATCCTGCTGGTATCGCTCCACGGCCGGTGGTGCAGCAGGTAAGCCGGTTCCAGCAGCACACGCCTCGGTGCGGTCATGGCGCATCGTGACCGAGCCGGCGCAGCATGCCGGCATCGTCGGTCCAGTCTTCGCGGAGTTTTACCCAGGTCGCCAGGTGGACGCGCCGGCCGAGCAGGTTGTTGAGATCGAGCCTGGCCGCGCGGCCGATGGCCTTCAGCCCCTCCCCTTTGGTCCCGATCACGATCTTCCGCTGCCCTTCACGCTCGACCCAGATGACGGCATCGATCTCGACCCGCCCGTCCGGCGTTTCCTCGAAGCGCTCGATTTCGACGGCGATGCCGTAGGGCAGCTCGTCGTGCAGCGCGAGCATCAGCTTCTCGCGCAGGACCTCGGCCGCCATGAACCGCTCGTTGCGGTCGGTGACCTGATCTTCCGGATAGAGCGGCGGCGACTCCGGCAGCAGGGCGACGATCGCGTCCACGAGCCGCGTCAGATTCTGTCCGCGCAGCGCCGACACCGGCACGATGGCCGCGAACGCATGGCGGCGGGACAGCGCATCGAGGACCGGCAGCAGGCGGTCTTTCGGCCGCACCCGATCGATCTTGTTGACCGCGACGATGATCGGCGGGCCTGCGGCGATGAGCTGCGCGAGCACGGCGTCATCCTCGGCAGTCCATCGCGTCGCCGCCGTGATCAGGACGGCGACGTCCGCCGTCGCGATGGCGGCAACCGCCTCGCGGTGCATCGCCTGGTTCAGGCGCCGTCCCGCCGGCGCGCCGAATCCCGGCGTGTCGTGGAGGATCAACTGGTATCCCGGCCGGGTCAGCACGCCGGCGATGCGCTGCCGCGTGGTCTGCGCCTTGGGCGTCACGATGCTGAGTTTCTGGCCGATAAGGGCGTTCAGCAGCGTCGACTTGCCGACATTGGGCCGGCCGGCCAGCACCGCCGTGCCGCAACGGTGCCCCGCGGTCGCGTTCAACGCCGCGCCTGCAGCGCTGGATTGACGAGCACGCGCGCTGCAGCCTCCTGCTCCGCACGCCGCCTGCTGCTGCCTTCCGCTTCGGCAGCGATCGCGAGGCCGTTGACGTCGCAACGCACGCGGAAGCGCTGCTCGTGCGGCTCGCCGGAAATTTCCATCACCGTGTACTCCGGGAGTCCCAGGCCGCGGCCCTGCAGCCATTCCTGCAGGCGCGTCTTCGCATCCTTCAGCTCGGACGCCCCGGGCAATTCCTCGAGCCGCTGGCGCAGCAGCCGCGCCGCGAGCGCGCGCGCCGCTTCGAGTCCCCGGTCAAGATAGACGGCGCCGACCAGCGCTTCCAGTGCATCCGCGAGGATCGATGCGCGCCGCTGTCCGCCCGACTTGAGTTCCCCCTCGCCAAGATGCAGGTACTGGCCGATGCCCAGTTCGAGCGCGATTGCGCCGAGCGTTTCGCCGCTGACGAGGCTCGCACGAAAACGCGAGAGCTCGCCTTCGCTGGCGTCGGGGTGGGATTCAAACAGCATTTCGGCGACGACGAAGGACAGCACGGCATCGCCGAGGTATTCGAGCCGCTCGTTGTTGTCCGGGCCGGAGCTGCGATGCGTCAGGGCGCGGACCAGGAGCCCGGCATCGGTGAAACTGCAGCCCAGGCGCTCTTGCAGCCAGCCCGCGGGGTCCACTCCTCGCCCGCAGCGCGGCTCAGCGCGCGGCGACCTCGACGGTCTTGTCGAATGTCACCAGGAACGAGATGTTGTAGACGAGCGGCACGGTGTCCTCGTAGTTCGCGCGCAGCGTGAACACGCCGTTCTCCTTCTTGATCTCGATGTCCTTCGAGTCGACGTCCGTCACGCTCTCGATGTCGAAGTGACGCTCGATGGCCCTGCGCAGCATGATCTCGGTGGAACCCGGATTCGATGCGTATTCGTCCCTGACCTTCTCGAGCGTCGATGCGACCTTGATGTACTCAAGGTACTTGGGCGCCAGCCGGATCCCGGCGTAAACCCAGGCGCCGACCACGATGATGATCACGAGGATGCCGAGGAACGTCATTCCCCGTTGTCTGCCAAGCATATGCTGCCTCCTTACCGAATCCTGGTTGCCATGCGTTTCCAGAGCAGGATCGAGCCCGGCTCCGGGTTGAACGACAGCCAGATCGCTTCTGCCCTGCCGATCATGTTCTCGACCGGCACATAGCCGACGTCGGGAAAACGGCTGTCATGACTGTTGTTGCGATTGTCGCCCATCATGAAGTAATGCCCGTCCGGCACCTGCCACTCGCCTTCCATCCCGGGCCGGACGGGGTCCAGCATGACGGCATGCGCGACGCCGCCGAGCTGCTCCTCGCCCGCCCGCGAGAACGGATACTGCTCGTTCTTGGGCCCCGAATACAACTCGCCGGGCATGATCTGGGACGGCGTTCCGTTCACGTAGACCTGCGATCCGGCCACGCGGATCGTGTCGCCGGGCAGCCCGACGAGCCTCTTGATGAGGACCACCGATGGATCCGACGGCTTGCGGAACACGATCACGTCGCCGCGCGCAGGCGCCCCGATCGGAAGCAGCTTCCAGTTCACGACCGGCAGGCGCAGGCCATAACGCCACTTGTTCACGAAGATGAAATCGCCCTGCACCAGTGTCGGCATCATCGAGTCCGACGGTATCCGGAACGGCTCGTAGAGGAATGAGCGCAGCACGAGGACGATCACGATCACCGGGAAGAACGAGCGCGCGTAGTCGACCAGCAACGGTTCCTTCGCATGGCCGCGCGCGCGGCGCCGCGGAGCGAATACCCAGTGGTCGAGGCCCCAGATGAGCCCGGTCAACAGGGCCAGCGCGACGAGCGCGAATGAAAAGTCGAATACCATGCTAGCTCCCGCGCTTCACTTCTTGCCGACCTGCAGCACCGCCAGGAACGCCTCCTGCGGGATCTCCACCGTGCCAAGCTGCTTCATGCGCTTCTTGCCCGCCTTCTGCTTGTCGAGCAGCTTGCGCTTGCGCGAAACGTCGCCGCCGTAGCACTTGGCCAGCACATTCTTCCGCATGGCCTTGACCGAGGCGCGGGCGATGACCTGGCCGCCGATCGCCGCCTGGATGGCCACTTCGAACATCTGGCGCGGGATCAGTTCCTGCATCTTGTCAACGAGTTCGCGGCCGCGTTGATAGGCGCTCTCACGGTGCACGATCATCGACAGCGCGTCCACGCGGTCGCCATTGATCAGCAGGTCGAGCCGCGCGAGCGGCGCGCGCTGGAAATGGCTGAATTCGTAGTCGAATGACGCGTAGCCGCGGCTCGCCGACTTGAGCCGGTCGAAGAAGTCGAGCACGACTTCCGCCAGCGGCAGTTCGTACTGCAGCGACATCTGCGTGCCGAGCTGCAGCATCTTCTTCTGCGAGCCCCGCTTCTCCTGGCACAGCTTGATCACCGGGCCGACATGCTCGGGTGGCACCAGGATATTCGCGAGGATGATCGGCTCGCGCAGCTCCTCGATCGCCGCGGGCAACTTTGACGGGTTGTCCACCTGCGTCACCTTTCCGCCCGGTTCGACGACTTCATAGACGACGGTCGGCGCGCTGGTGACCAGCTCCAGGCCGTATTCGCGCTCAAGCCGCTCCTGCACGATGTCCATGTGCAGCAGGCCGAGGAAGCCGCAGCGGAATCCGAAGCCAAGCGCCGTCGACACCTCCGGCTCGTAGTGCAGCGAGGAATCGTTGAGCTTCAGCTTCTGCAGCGCATCGCGAAACGACTCGTACTGGTCCGACTGGACCGGGAACAGGCCCGCGAAGACGCGCGGCTGCACCGTCTTGAATCCCGGCAACGGCGTACTGCACGGTCGCGATTCGTGGGTGATCGTGTCGCCGACCGGCGCGCCGTCGATTTCCTTGATGCCCGCAACCATCCAGCCGACCTCACCGGTCTCGAGCACCTCGGTTTCGATCCGCTTCGGCGTGAAGCGGCCGACCTGGTCGACCTGCCAGCTGCGGCCAGTGGACATGATGCGGATGCGGTCGTTGCGCTTGAGCCCGCCATTGACGACACGGACCAGCGAGACCACGCCGACGTAGTTGTCGAACCAGGAATCCACGATCAATGCCTGCAACGGCGCCGCGGCGTCGCCGCGTGGCGGCGGGATGCGCCGCACCAGCTCCTCGAGCAGCAGGCCGACATTCTCGCCGGTCTTTGCGCTGACGCGGACCGCGCTCTGCGCCTCGATACCGATGATCTCCTCGATCTCCTTGATCACGCGCTCGGGGTCGGCCGAGGGCAGGTCGATCTTGTTGATGACCGGGACCACCTCGAGGCCCTGCTCGAGCGCCGTGTAGCAATTGGCCACGCTCTGCGCCTCAACGCCCTGCGCGGCGTCGACGACCAGCAGCGCGCCTTCGCAGGCCGCCAGCGAGCGCGATACCTCGTAGGAGAAATCGACGTGGCCCGGCGTGTCGATGAAATTGAGCTGGTACTCGACCCCGTCGGCGGCGACGTATCGAAGCATGACCGATTGCGCCTTGATCGTGATGCCGCGCTCGCGCTCGAGATCCATCGAGTCGAGCACCTGCTCCTGCATCTCGCGTGCCTCGAGGCCGCCGCAGACCTGGATCAGCCGGTCGGCCAGGGTGGACTTGCCATGATCGACGTGCGCGATGATGGAGAAATTGCGGATCTGCTGCATCAAGGGGGACCGGCCGCTCTGTTGCCGGACAGGCGGTCCGGGGAACTTTATATTATAGCAGTCAGCGTCGTCGGGGCCGGTCAGCCGGCGAGCAGTCGTGCGACTGCCGCCGCATCGAGCCGGCCGTGGCACACCGGGCTTCCGTCCACGGTCAACACCGGAACTTTCAGGCCGAAGCGGCGCCGTGTCAGCGGATCGGCATCCACGTCGCGCAGTTCCATGCGCTCAGCGGTCGGCGCGAGCAGGCGCGCGAGTTCAGAGACGAACTCGTCGCACAACGGGCAATGGTCGCGGCTGTAGACCACGAAGCGCGGTTGCGGCGCTGCGGCGGACCGCGTCGTCAGTGATTCGATTCCGGATTGGGTGCCGCCGGCGTGAGGCCGGTGGCGATGTATTTCAGCGTATCCGGCGGCACTTCGCCGACCACCGTGACCTGGTGACCCTCGACCATCGTCGAAAACGCCGAGGCGACACCGGAGCGCCCGGATCCGGTCACCGGCACCGTGCCTGGCGCCGGCGTTTCGATGAAGACCGACACCGAGGCGAGGCCGTCCGAAAACACCAGGTGACTGACCGGCGCACTGGTGCCGGCCATGGCCTGCAGGCCGCTGACCGACAGCCGGAACCCCGGCGGCATTTGCGCCGCACGCCAGGCCGGTGCGACACCCGTCGTCTGCGCCGCCTGGCGGACCCAGCGCAGTTTCGAGCGATCGAGTGCCGGCTCGAATGCCGAATCCGCGATGGAGTCGTCGATCGTGATGCGCGTGAAGCGCACGCGCTCGATGACCCGGTTGGCGGCATCGGAGAGTTCGCTTCGCACCGGCATGTGGGTCGCTTCATCGATCCAGAGCCGGTAGCCGAAGCGGTAGCCGTCGCGCGGCCGCACGACGACGACCGCCGCGGGACCGAGCAGCGCCGCCTCGCGCCCGACATAGCTGACTTCGTACCAGGGGCGGAATTCGCCGCCGAATTGCGGCAGGGCGCCCATCAGGTCGCTGCCCACCGGCCGCCGTTCGATGATCGCGAGCTTCTGGTCCGGCAGGTAGACGACGACCTCGTCGCCGTCGCGGATCAGTTCGCGTCCGTTGCCGGAGAGGGAGACCAGGCGCTCCGCGACGGCGCCGTCCTGGACCCGGTGCACGATGCGCAGGCGCTCCGCGCGCCCGGCCGATTCGCAGATGAATTCACCGGCGTAACTGGTGCCGGCCAGCGCCCCGGCCATGCGGTCGAGCCATTCCTGGCCTTCGTCTGCCACGGCGGGCAGCGCGACCAGCATCGCAATCGACGTCAATGCGGGGCGGATGTTCACGGATCTGCCCGCGGGCTCTCCGTCACTGGCACATCGGCGCTGGCCATTTCCTGCGGGGAGACGATCAGCCCGGTCACGATGCTGCGTCGCACCAGCGGTGAGGCATAGCTGCTGTGCGCGACGAGGTAATTGGCGAACTGCGTCATCGGCAGGCCGCCGGGCCCATTGGCGGCCGCTGGCGTGGTGTAGATCCGCGGCGGCGCATCCGCCGGCTCGGCGGCGGCGGTCACGGCCACGACCGGCTCTTCCGCAACCTGGGCCAGCATCGGTTCCGGCTGCGCGACCGATTCGGCGTCGAAGCGCTGCATCATCAGGACCGCGACCGCCGCGACACCGGCCGCAATGGCGAGCCCGGCAAGCGGGCGCGCGAACGCCGCTGGCCGGAAGCGGGCGACCGCCATGCGGCCCGACGGTTCGCGCGCGATCGCCGCGCTGACGCGCGCGGCCACCTGGCGCGCGGCCGGCACGTCGCCGTCGCTGCGCAGCACCGCCCCGATCAGCGAGTAGCGCGACAGGGCGCCGCGCAGGTCGTCGTCGCGCTCGAGGCGCTTCACCAATAGCGCCGATTCCGGTTCCGGCAGCTCGCCGTCCAGGAATGCCGACAGCTGTTCCTTGATTCGTTCGGTCATGGTCAGGAGTCTCCGATCCGGCCCAGTCCGCCGTCGAATACCTCGCGCAGGCTGCGATCGATCGCTTCGCGCGCCCGGAAGATCCTCGACCGTACGGTTCCGACTGGGCATTCCATCGTCTTCGCAATTTCCTCGTAACTGAGCCCTTCGAGCTCCCGCAGCACGATGGCGAGCCGCAGGTCGTCCGGCAGGGCCTCGATCGCTTCATTGACCGTCCGGCGGATCTCCTCGGTCAGCGCCAGCGCCTCCGGGGTTTCCGTATCGGCAAGCCTTGCATGGGCCTGGACCTGCGAACCGTCCTGCGGGTCGAGGTCGTATGAAATCGGCCGGCGCCGGTTGGCGACCAGCGCGTTCTTCGCCGTGTTGATCGCTATCCGGTAGAGCCAGGTGTAGAACGCGCTGTCGCCGCGGAATGCCGGCAGGGCGCGATACGCCTTGATGAAGGCCTCTTGCGCGATGTCCTCGGCATCGGCCGGATTGCGCACGTAGCGCTGCACCAGCTTCAGCACCTTGTGCTGATACTTCAATACGAGTGCATCGAAGGCCGCCTTGTCGCCTTTCTGCACCCGTCGGACAAGCGCAATGTCGCCTGCTTCAGCCCGCATCGGCTCGACGATCAGCGCTAGCCCTACCGCCGTCACGCCGGGTAAGACCGGCAGGCCCCCCATTAGTTCGGCGGGGCAGGCAGAGGCAGGCGCTAATGACCTCCTTCTGTGATACAGCCTTGGGATTCTAGCAAGCCAGGCGCAGCCGGGCCTTGAGGCGCCGGAACTGGCCGGGATCCATGCCAGAGCGCGTCAGGAGCCAGCCCAGACGCTCCCGCCCCGCGATGAACTCGACCGCGACCAGCCCAGCATGGACGCGCGTGCCCGGACCGATGCTGGCCGGCCGGTCATCGGACGCACCTAAAGCCTGCACGCGCCAGCCGCCGTCGCGGAATGCGAGCCTTTGCAGGCGGCAATGCGTGCCTGGCAGGCGCAGAAGCGTCGCCGCGAATCCAGGAATGGCGAGCAGTGACAGCGTTGCCGCAATCGGCGGCGGGCAGTGCGTGAACCAGGGCCACGCCGCCGCCAGAACGTGCAGCAGCAAGGCACCCGCCGCGATGCGCGGCTGCGGCCGCGGCTCACATGCGACGGGAAACGATGTCATCCAGAAGTGTCGCAAGCGGCGGATCGTCGGGGCGCTGCCCGTGCAGCAGCCAGTCGGCCAGCTGCGGATCCGGTTCCTCGAGCAGGCGCAGGAAGGCGGCGCGCGTTCCGCCATCCGCCACGGGCCAGCCGTCATCGAGCCAGCGAACGAGCAGCAGGTCGAGTTCCTTCGTGCCGCGACGGCATCGCCAGCGCACCCGGCCCAGCCTGGCGTCCGGCATTGCGACCTCAGCTGCCACGGCTTGCGAGCCTGCGCTTGATGTCGGTGATCGCGCGCGCGGGATTCAGGTCCTTGGGACAGGCGTCGACGCAATTCATGATCTGGTGGCATCGATACAGGCGGAACGAGTCCTCGAGCTGGTCCAGGCGCTCGTCCTGCACCTCATCGCGCGTGTCCACGATCCAGCGGTAGGCGGCCAGCAGCGCGGCCGGGCCCAGGTAGCGGTCGCTGTTCCACCAGTAGCTCGGGCAACTCGTGGAGCAACAGGCGCAGAGGATGCAGGCCGATGGCCGGTCCACCTTGTCCTGGTCGCCCGGCGACTGGCGCCGTTCGCGCCCCGCGGGTGCGGGCCCGCGGGTCTGCAGCCAGGGCTTGACCGAAGCGTACTGTTCATAGAAATGCGTCAGGTCCGGCACCAGGTCCTTGACGACCGGCATGTGCGGCAGCGGAAATATCCGCGACTCCTTGCCCGCCGTTTCGATCGCGCAGATGCAGGCGAGCCGGTTGAGGCCATCGATGTTCATCGCACAGGAACCGCAGATGCCCTCGCGGCAGGAGCGGCGGAAGGTCAGTGTCGCGTCGACCTCGTTCTTGATCTTGATCAGGGCGTCGAGAACCATGGGTCCGCAGCGATCGAGATCCACGTCATAGGTGTCGGTGCGCGGCGGCTCCGCCGAATCGGGATCGAAGCGGTAGATGCGGAACCGTCGCACGCGCTTCGCTTCCGGCGGCGCCGGGAAGTGGCGGCCGGGCTGGTCCGCGTAACGGGAATTCGGGGGCAGTACAAACTGGACCATGCCGTTTTCCTAGTATGTCCTGGCGGCCGGCGGTATCGCGGCGACATCCGCCGTCAGCGTATTCAGGTGCACGGGGCGGTACTCGAAGCGCGCTTCACCTCCGTCGCCAACCCAGGCGAGCGTGTGCTTGAGCCATTGCGCGTCGTCACGGCCCGGGTAATCCTCGCGCGCATGCGCGCCGCGGCTTTCGGTGCGATTCGCGGCCGAATGGATCGTCGCAACCGCCTGGCGCAGCAGGTTATCGAGTTCGAGCGCCTCGACCAGGTCCGTGTTGAACACCATCGAGCGGTCCGCGATGCGAAGGTCCGAGAACGAATCGAAGGTCCGGCCGAGGCGCTTGCAGCCGTCGGCAAGGCTGGAAGCGGTGCGGAACACCGCGGCATCGAGCTGCATGCAGCGTTGCATCTCTTCGCGTATCGCGGCCGTGGGCCGGCTGCCGGCAGCGTGCCGGACGCGGTCGAAGCGCGCGAGCGCCGGGTCGATCGATCGCGATGCAGGTTTTGCGCGCACTGCGCCAGGCTTCAGCAGCGCGGCACAACGCGCGGCGGCGGCGCGGCCGAACACCACCAGGTCCAGCAGCGAATTGGAGCCCAGGCGATTGGCGCCGTGCACCGAGACGCACGCGGCCTCACCGATCGCCAGCAACCCCGGCACCACCGCTTCCGTGTCGCCGTTCCGGGAGGTCAGCACCTCGCCGTGGATGTTGCTCGGGATGCCGCCCATGTTGTAGTGAACGGTCGGCTGCACCGGGATCGGGGCGCGAGTGACATCGACGCCGGCGAAAATCATCGTCGTCTCCGCGATGCCCGGCAGCCGCTTGTGGATCACGTCGGCGCCGAGGTGCTCGAGGTGCAGGAACAGGTGATCCTTGTCCGGGCCGACCCCGCGGCCCTCGCGGACTTCGAGGGTCATCGCGCGGCTGACGACGTCGCGCGAAGCCAGGTCCTTCGCATTCGGCGCATAGCGTTCCATGAACCGCTCGCCCCGCGAATTGCGGAGGATCCCGCCCTCGCCGCGCACGCCCTCGGTGATCAGGCAACCGGCGCCATAGATGCCGGTCGGGTGAAACTGCACGAACTCCATGTCCTGCAACGGCAGCCCCGCCCGCAGGGCCATACCGCCGCCGTCACCGGTGCAGGTGTGCGCGGAAGTGCAGGTGAAATAGATCCGGCCGTATCCGCCGGTCGCAAGGATGGTCGCCTGCGCGAGGAACCGGTGCAGCGTGCCGGTCGCCATGTCGAGCGCAAGCACGCCGTGGCACTCGCCGTTCTCCATGATCAGGTCGATCGCGAAATACTCGATGAAGAAACGGGCATCGTGCCGCAGGCTCTGCTGGTAGAGCGCGTGCAGCATCGCGTGCCCGGTGCGGTCCGCCGCGGCGCAGGTGCGCTGGGCGATGCCCTTGCCGTAATGCGTGGTCATGCCGCCGAACGGCCGCTGGTAGATGCGCCCGTCCTCGGTGCGCGAGAACGGCAGGCCGTAGTGCTCGAGCTCGATGACGGCGGCGGGCGCCTCCTTGCACATGAACTCGATCGCGTCCTGGTCGCCGAGCCAGTCCGAACCCTTGATCGTGTCGTAAAAATGGAAGCGCCAGTCGTCCTCGCCCATGTTGCCGAGCGCGGCGCTGATGCCGCCCTGCGCCGCGACGGTATGGCTGCGGGTCGGAAAAACCTTCGTGACGCACGCGGTCGCGAGACCCGCCTGCGCGAGGCCCAGCGTCGCGCGCAATCCCGCGCCGCCGGCGCCGACCACGACGACGTCGACCTGGTGGTCGACCAGCTCGTAGGCTCTCACGCCCCGCTCCCGGCGATCATCCAGATCGACCAGCCGACGGCGAGCGCCGCGATCCAGTGTGCAACCTGGAACAGCCGCGTCGTCGGGGCATGCAATTGGCCGCCCACGTAGTCATCGACCACGGACTGCACGCCCTGCGCGGAATGCCACAGCGCAAACCATGCGAACAGCAGCAGCAGCAAGGCCTGCGCCGGCTGCGCAATCCATGCGTGCACGGTCGCGTGGCCGAGTTCCGGCAGCGACAGCAGCTTCACCAGGAACCAGAGCCCGAGTGGCACCAGGCCGATCGCGGTGATGCGCTGGTTGCGCCAGTGACCCGTCGCATGACGGTCAGGCACGCGCGCCGAAGGCTGGGCGTTCACTGCGGCGCCAGGAGGAAGCGCCAGGCCAGCGCCAGGGTAGCCACCGATGCGAGTAGCGCGAGCGCCACGATCGCGATGCCGCTCTTCCGCGCCGTGGATTTCTCGAATCCGAGTCCCGCGTCCCAGGCCAGATGGCGCAGGCCGGCGAACAGGTGATACCAGAAAGCGATCGCTGCACCAGTCAGCACGAGGCGCACCGGCAGGCTCGAGAAAAAGCGGGCCGCCGTTTCGTAGGCTTCCGGGCCGCGTGCAACCGCAGCGAGCCAGGCGACCAGGAGCAGGCTGCTGGCGGACAGTGCGAGACCCATGATCCGGTGCAGGCCCGAAAGCACCGTTCCCAGCGCCAGGCGATACACCTGCAGGTGCGGGGACAGCGGCCGATCGTGACTCGACAAGTAGGGCCCCTTCAGAAATCGATGCAGCGACCGGCTCTTTCCCAGTCGCCGTAACGGGTCGGCTCCGGCCCGGGCGGGCCGCCCAGCTCGCGTGGCATCGCTTTCGCGGGCTCTGGCGGGGCTTCAGGAACCTTGGCCGGGACGGGTTCCGTCGACTCGGGCGCGGGATCTGGCATCGCGCCCTATTCTGCCAGATCGCGATTCGGCTGCCCAAGACCATTTGCCGCGTCTTTGGCGAGATGCTCTGCGTTACGATGTCCGGAATGCCGCAATCACGCTGCACTCTGCTGCCGGCATTCTCGGCCGTCGCCGTCTCCGGGCGCGATGCGCGAACATTCCTGCAGGGCCAGTTGACCAACGATCTGCTGGGGCTCGAACGTCATCCGGGGCTGCTGGCCGCCGCCTGCAATCGCGAAGGCCGGGTGCTCGAAGTCCTGCGGCTCGCATCGCAGGGCGACACCGTTCTGGTCGTCCTCCGCGGCGCCCTTGCGGCGCCGATGATCATACGGCTGGCGAAACACGTGCTGCGTGCCCAGGTGGCGATCCAGGATCGAAGCGATGCGTTGGCCGTCGCTGGCGTGCTGGATGCAGCGATGGACGAATCCTGGTCAACGCTTGCCGTTGAGGCCGGCGTCACGCGGATGGTCGCCGGCGCGCGGCGGATGCTGCTGGTCGGAACTCCATCATCGCTCGACAGGCTGATGCGCGAAACGGGCCGTGCAACTCCCGCGGACTGGGAGCGCGCCTGCATCGAGGACGGCGAGCCGACCATTCACCCGGAGACCAGCGGTCACTGGACTCCGCAGATGCTGAATCTCGACCTGCTGTCGGCCGTCAGTTTCACGAAGGGCTGTTATGTCGGCCAGGAAATCGTCGCGCGCACGCAGCACCTCGGCCGCATCAAGCGCCGCATGCTGCGTTATGCGGGCCCCGCCGGCGGATCATTCCGGCCCGGGCAGGCGCTCTACAGCGGCGAATCGCAGGCGGCGCATGTTGTCGCGGCCTGCGAAGCGCCGCAGGGCTCGGAATTGCTCGCGGTCGCGGAACTGCGTTTCTCGAGCGACCTGCTGGGGACGAAGGCAGGCGGCAAGGAACTCGTCCCGGCCGGCCTGCCCTATCTCATTCCGGCGCCTGCTGCCTGAGCTGGGGAAACAGCAGCACATCGCGGATGCTCGGTGAATCCGTCAGCAGCATGACGAGGCGATCGATGCCGACGCCGAGGCCGGCGGCAGGTGGCAGGCCGTATTCCAGCGCGCGGATGTAGTCGGCGTCGTAGAACATCGCTTCCTCGTCGCCCGCTTTCTTGCGGGCGGCCTGCGTCCGGAATCGCTCGGCCTGGTCTTCCGGATCGTTCAATTCGGAGAAGCCGTTGGCGAGCTCCCGGCCGTCGACGAAGAACTCGAAGCGATCGGTCACGAAGGGATCCGCATCGCGCCGGCGCGCAAGCGGCGACACCTCGGCCGGGTACGAATGCACGAATGTCGGCTGTTCGAGCCGCTGCTCGCAGCTCTTTTCGAACAGGTCCATCTGCAGCTTGCCGGCGCCGTCTTCCTTGCCGGGGGCGATGTCGTGGCGGGCGCAGGCCTCGCGGAGGTAGCTGAGGTCACGCAGGCGCGCGCGATCGAGCGCGGGGTTGGCTGTCGAAATGGCTTCCTCGACCGAGAGCCGCGCGAATGGCGCGCTAAAGCGCAGAAGCCGGCCCTGGTAGACGATGTCGCGCTTGCCTGCGACGGCATCCGCGAGCCCCTCCATCATGCGCTCCACCAGGCCCATGAAATCCTCGCAGTCGGCATAGGCCTGGTACAGCTCGAGCATCGTGAACTCGGGGTTGTGCTGTGTGGAAAGCCCCTCGTTGCGGAAATTGCGGTTGATCTCGTAGACGCGTTCGAAGCCGCCGACCACCAGGCGCTTCAGGTAGAGCTCCGGCGCGATGCGCAGGTACATGTCCTGGCCGAGCGCGTTGTGGTGCGTGACGAATGGCCGCGCGACCGCGCCGCCCGGGATCGGCTGCATCATCGGCGTCTCGACCTCAAGGAAGTCGAGCGCGTCCAGGAAGTCGCGCAGGAACCGGACGACATGCGTGCGTGTCCTGAAGGTCGCGCGTGCCGTCTCGTTGACGATCAGGTCCACGTAGCGCTGCCGGTAGCGCGTCTCCGTGTCCGCGAGGCCGTGCCACTTGTCCGGCAGCGGACGCAGGGATTTCACCAGCAGCCTTGCCGCCTCGACGCGAACCGTGAGTTCGCCCGCGCGGGTCCGCATCAGCACGCCCTGGGCGCCGATGATGTCGCCGACATCCCAGCCCTTGAATTCCTCATAGGACCCGCCGAGCGCCTCGGATTGCAGATAGAGCTGGATCTGTCCGCCACCGTCCTGGAGTTTCGCGAACGAGGCCTTCCCCATAAGGCGCTTGAACATCATGCGGCCGGCAACATGCACCCGAACCGGATTGGCGGCGAGCCACTCGTCGCCGCGCGAGCCAAAGGTCGCGTGCAGGTCGCGCGACAACGCGTCGCGGCGGAAGTCGTTCGGGAATGCGATCCCGGACTCGCGCAGCCGCGCGAGCTTTGCGCGCCGTTCCGCGATCAATGCATTTTCATCGACTGTGGATTTCTCTTCCATCGGCGCTCCACGATACCCCTACAGGCCCTGCTTCAGGCTCGCTTCCATGAACGGATCGAGCGCGCCGTCCAGCACGGCCGAGGTGTTGCCGGTCTCGTAACCCGTGCGCAGGTCCTTGATCCTCGACTGGTCGAGCACATACGACCGGATCTGGTGGCCCCAGCCGACATCGGTCTTCTGGTCCTCCAGCACCCGCGCGGCGGCATTGCGCTTGTTGACCTCCAGTTCGTAAAGCTTCGCCTTCAGCATCTTCATGGCCGTCGAGCGATTCTTGTGCTGGCTGCGCTCCATCTGGCAGGCGACGACGATGCCGCTCGGCAGGTGGCGCAGCCGCACGGCGGAATCCGTCTTGTTGACATGCTGGCCGCCGGCGCCGCTCGCGCGGTAGGTGTCCATCTCGACGTCGGCGGGGTTGATTTCGATGTTGATTTCGTCATCGATGACCGGCGACACGAAGACCGACGCGAAGGAGGTGTGACGGCGGTTGCCGGAATCGAATGGCGACTTGCGCACCAGGCGATGCACGCCGGTCTCCGTGCGCAGCCAGCCGTAGGCATAGGATCCGTCGACCTCGATCGAGGCGCTCTTGATGCCGGCGACTTCACCGGGGCTCTGATCGATCGCCGAGGTCGCGAACCCGCGGCTGTCCGCCCAGCGCAGGTACATGCGGAGCAGCATCTGCGCCCAGTCCTGCGCTTCCGTGCCGCCCGCACCCGCCTGGATGTCCAGGAATGCTCCGCGCGGGTCCATTTCGCCGGGAAACATCCGCATCAATTCGAGCTGCCGGACGCGCTGCTCGAACTCGCGGGTGTCGCGCTCCACTTCGGTGAAGCCGGCCTCGTCCCGCTCGCTCTCGACGAGTTCCAGCAATTCCGCCGTTTCGCTCAGGCCACGCCCGATCTGGTCCAGTTCGCCGATGGTGCCGGCAAGCCTCGCGCGCTCGCGGCCGAACTCCTGGGCGCGCTCGGGCTTGTTCCAGATCTTGGCGTCGCCGAGCTCGCGATCGAGCTCTTCGAGCCGCTCGCGCTTGCGATCGTACTCAAAGGTACCCCCTCAGCGCGTCAAGGCGCTGACGGAGGTCGTCGATCGAGCGGCGGGTGGCGGCGGTTTCCATGCGGGCGGAATCTTAGCAGACGGTCATTCGCAGTTTTGCAGGTATTCCGCCAGCATTTCGGCCCTGGTCGTGCCGCCGTAGCTCGTCGACTGCAGGCGATAGGCGACGCGGACCCGCGCGCCGGCGGCTGGACGTTGCGCGCCGTCCGCGTCGAAATGGCCGAATGCGATCGCCTCGACCGGCTGCGTGGCGGGTTGCGGCCGCAGCCAGAGTTTCAGGTGGCGATCGGCGAGCACGCGGGACTCGACGACATCGAACACGCCGTCGAACAGCGGCTCGGGAAAGGACTGGCCCCAGGGTCCCGCCGCCTCGAGCGCGAGTGCAGTCTCGAGCGACAACTCACCGGGCGCAAGTTCACCGTCGGTCTCGAGCACGCCCATCATCTGGTCGCGCGACAGGTGCCGGCCGACTTCCTCGCCGAAAGCGTCCGTGAATTCCTGCAGCCGGGCCTCGCGCAGCGTCAGCCCCGCGGCCATCGCATGCCCGCCGAACCGCTCGATCATCCCGGGGTGTCGCGTGTCGATCGCTTCCAGCACATCGCGGATGTGCACGCCCGCGACCGAACGCGCGGAACCGCGCAACTCGCCATCGCCCGCCGGCGCAAGCGCGACGACCGGGCGGTGGACGCGATCCTTCATCCGGGTCGCAACCAGGCCGATGATGCCGGCATGCCAGCCGCGGTCGAAGAGCGCGATGCCCGCCGGCAGGCTGCCTTCCTGCAGGTGGAGCTTGCGCATGGCGGTCGCGGCTTCGTCCCTCATCCGCAATTCCATGTCGCGCCGCTCGCGATTGAGCCGGTCGAGTTCCTGCGCCAGTGTGAGCGCCTCGGCCCAGTCGTCGGTCAGCAGGCAGCGGATGCCGATCGACATGTCATCGATGCGGCCCGCCGCATTGAGGCGCGGCGCAATCTGGTGACCGAGGTTGCGCGCGGACAGGTCCTCCATCCGGCAGCCGGCGACCCGCGCGAGCGCCATCAACCCGGGCGCCGCCGCACGCGCCCGCAGGCGCATCAGTCCTTCCTGAACGAGGATGCGGTTGTTGAGGTCGAGTGCCACGAGATCGGCGACCGTGCCGAGCGCGACGAGGTCCAGGAGGTCGGCCACCGCCGGCAATTTGCAGCCTCGCTCTGCCTCCAGTTCGCGCGTCAGCGATGCCATCAGGTAAAAGGCGACGCCGACGCCCGCGAGTGCCCGGCTGCCGAATGCAGCGCCGCGAAGATTCGGGTTGACCATCGCGGCACAATCGGGAAGCAGAGGCGCGGGCAGGTGATGATCGGTGACCAGCACCTGCATGCCGAGTGCCTGCGCAGCCTTGATTCCCGCGAAAGCCGCGACACCGTTGTCCACGGTGATCAGGAGATCCGCCCGTTCGCCCTGCAGATCCGCGACGAGCACCGGGGTCAGCCCGTAGCCGTGCTTCATCCGATCGGGCACGCGGAAATCCACATTGGCATGCCCGAGCCGGCGCAGCTGGCGCAGCACCAGCGCCGTGCTGGTGGCCCCGTCCGCATCGAAGTCGCCGACA
Organism: uncultured Gammaproteobacteria bacterium; assembly: GCA_963747145.1. Lineage (GTDB taxonomy): Bacteria > Pseudomonadota > Gammaproteobacteria > Steroidobacterales > Steroidobacteraceae > SCUD01. The sequence goes on from CAVVDZ010000006.1 coordinate 291,869, forward strand.
ACGAGGATGCGCGAGCCGCGCCGCACGTGCGCGAGCAGGAGCGCAGTCGCGGGCGCGATGCCGTCCAGCGTCGACACCGGCAGAAGCTTCCTGAGTTCGAGGGTGAGTTCGTCCGGGTTCCGGACACCGCGCGCTGCATAGACGCGACGCAGCACCGGATGCAGCGACTCGGGCAGCGCATCGACGGCGCCCGGGGCCCGCCGCCGGATCGCGGGCGGCGCGCTGCGTGGAGCGGTCTGGGGTTTCATCGCCGGCCATGATAGCGGCGCGCAATCCGCGGATTGGCTATATTTCGACCGGGTCCGACGATGCAGATCAGCCGCGAAGAACGGAATGACTCGAACGCGATCACCGCCTATGCGGCGGGCGAGATCCGCATGCGCGATCGCGTGTTCCGCGCAAGCCTGATCGCGACGCGCGAGGCGGTCATCGAGGAATGGCAGCCCGCAGCCGTGGAAGCGCTCGTGATCGACGACTTCGCGCGCCTGCTCGAACTGGCGCCCGACGTCGTGATCCTCGGCACCGGCGCGACGCAGCGGATGCCGCCGCCGGAACTCTTCGCCGCCTTCGCTGCGCGCCGCATCGGGCTTGAAGTCATGGACACGGGTGCGGCCTGCCGGACTTACAACGTGCTGCTTTCCGAATTCCGCGAGGTTGCGCTGGCGCTGATCGTCTAGCGGCGCCGCGGCAACTGCGCGAGCGGGTCGAGCGGCCGGCCATCGAGGCGGATCTCGAAGTACAGCATCGCCTGCTGCGCCGGCCCGAGGCCCATGGCCGCGATCGGCTGCCCGGCGCGGACCGTGTCGCCTTCGCGGACGTGCACGAGGGCGTTATGCCCGTAGGCCGACAACCAGCCGCGCTCATGCGTAATGATGATGAGTTGCCCGTAACCGCGCAGGCCACTGCCCGTGTAGACGACCTTGCCGCTTGCCGCCGCGAATACGGGCTGGTTCAATTCACCGTCGATGCGCAGGCCGGCTCCGCCCGACGGCTGCGTGATCGTGCCGATCACGCGACCGCCCTGCACCGGCCATTGCCAGGCGGGCGGCCGATGCGCGGGATCCTGGGGCGAAGCCCGGGGCGGCGGCGCAGGCCTTGCTGCGGCAGGCCGGGCAGCCGTCCTGTGCGCGCCGGGCGGCGGGTTCAGCCGCAGCCGTTGTCCGGGGACGATGCGGAAGTCGCGTCCAATGCGGTTCCAGCGCGCGACATCGTGATAGTCGAGCCCGTAGCGCATCGAGATGGAATACAGCGTCTCGCCGGCGCGCACGATGTGCTGGTCCGGAATGTCCCTTCGCCGGTCCGCGCCGGCACAGGCGGCGAGCGCGAGGACCGCCACCAGGACAAGCGAACGGCCGAGCGCAGTCGGGAGCCGGATGGCTGCCGTCACCTCAGGAAAGACCACCCAGCAAGGGCACGAAGCTGACGAGCCCCAGGCGTTCGCGCAGGAACTCGTCGCCGCGCCGTGTCAGGCGCAGCAATTCCTGCCGGCCCTCCGGTCCGATCGGCGCGACGAGCCGACCGCCTTCGCCCAGCTGATCCAGTAATTTCTGCGGGACGGCATGTGGCGCGGCTGCGACCAGGATCGCGTCGAAGGGCGCCTGGGAAGGCCAGCCTGCGTTGCCGTCGCCATGCTTGAAGCGCACGTTGCGGATACCGAGCTCTTTCAAATTTTCCTTGGCACGGTCGAGCAACGCCTCGATGCGCTCAATGCTGTAGAGCTTTCCGACCAGCGGCGCCAGCACCGCGGTCTGGTAACCGCAGCCTGTCCCGATCTCGAGGACCTTGTCCGGCACGCCGCCGATGGTCACAGCCTCGGTCATTCGTGCGACGACATAGGGCTGTGAAATGGTCTGCCCGTGCCCGATCGGCAGCGCCGTGTCCTCGTAAGCACGGCTCGACAGGGCCTCATCCACGAACAGGTGCCGCGGTACGTTGCGGATGCGGTCCAGTACGCGCGGATCGCGGATCCCCTGCTCCACGAGCCGCAGGATCAGGCGCTCGCGGGTGCGCGCCGACGTCATCCCGATGCCGCTGCGTGTCGGTTCCTCGCGATCGCCGCTCACGATGCGGGTCCCTGCAGCCAGTCGCGGAGGCTGTCGAGAGCGGCATGCCGCGTGAGATCCACCTGCAACGGCGTGATCGAGACAAATCCATTCGCGACGGCGTGAAAATCCGTGCCGGGACCCGCGTCCTGCGTGGAACCCGCCGCACCGACCCAGTAGATCTGGCGGCCGCGCGGGTCGAGGCCATTGACCGCTGGCTCCGCGCGATGGCGGTTGCCGAGCCGTGTGACCTCGAAGCCCCTCAGGGCCTCATAGGGCAGGTCGGGCACGTTGACATTGAGGATCATGGATTGATGCAGCGACTTCGAGAGCAGGCGCAGGACGAGCTCTCGCGCGATGCGCGCGGCGGTCGCGAAATGCGGCTCGGCCCCGGATCCGCAGACGAGCGACATCGCGATGGTCGGCAGGCCCAGGAAGCGGCCCTCGATTGCCGCGGCGACCGTACCCGAATAAAGCACGTCGTCGCCGAGGTTGGGGCCGTCATTGATGCCGGAGACGACCATGTCGAATTCGTGCTCGAACAGGCCGGTGATCGCGAGATGCACGCAGTCGGTCGGCGTGCCGTTGATGACGTACCAGGTATCCAGCTCGGCCTGTTGAACGCGCAAAGGCACGTCGAGCGTCAGCGAATGGCTGGCGCCGCTGCGATTGCGGTCCGGTGCAACCACCGTCAGCGGCGCAACGCCGGCGAGCGCTTCCTTCAGGCAGCGCAGTCCCTCTGCCCGGTAGCCATCGTCATTCGAAAGCAGGATCTTCACGGCGCCTGTCCATCCCCATCGCGTGCCCCGCGACCGGGCCGCACTATACTTGAAAGCATCGGCGGTCTTGCAGGCGGAGTCCGGGTTCGCAAATGAACGACGAGGAACGGAAGCTCTTTCGCGCCGCCATGCGCGGCGTCCGGCCGCTGCCTCATACCCGCCCGCCGCCGCAACGGCCGAGGATCGCGCCGCGCGCGGCGCTTCGCCGCGCGGACGAGGCGCGGGTGCTCGCGGAATCCCTCGCCGCCGATCCCGCCGATTTCGAGGTCGAGACGGGCGAGGAATTGAGCTACCGGCGCAACGGCGTTCCCGAGGCGACGATGCGCCGGCTGCGGCGCGGCCTCTACGCGCAGCGCGACGAGCTCGACCTGCACGGCATGACCCAGGCCGAGGCACGCCTCGCGCTCCTCGGCTTCCTCGCCGACGCCAACCGCCACGGCTTGCGCTGCGTGCGCATCGTGCACGGCAAGGGCCGCGGCTCCGGCGACCGCGGTCCGGTGCTGAAGGCGGCCGTCAATCGCTGGCTGCGCCGGCACGATGCGGTCCGCGCGTTCTGTTCGGCACGGCGTTCGGACGGTGGCACCGGCGCGTTGTACGTGCTGCTCGATCGCTGAACGCGTCATTCGGTTTCCGTCTCGGGCACGGTCGCCGACAGGGCCTCGCGCAGGAGGCTGGTCGCAAATGCGCCCCGCGGCAATTCAAACGCCAGCTCGAGTTCCTGGCCCGCCATCTGCCATGTGAGATCCACCGGCCGCAGGACCAGCGCGCGACGCTCGCTGGCGGCGACGGCCGCCAGCCGCTGTGCCAGCGGTGCGAGTGCCGCGAGCGCAGCCTGTTCACGATCGGCCGCCTCGCCCTCGGGCTGCATGCCGCCCTCGCCGCACAGCGGCCCGCTCGGGTGGATGTCCCCTTCGCGGCAGCGCCGCTCCAGCTCCGCATCCACATCGGCGACGCGGAACACGGATGAACTGCCGTCGAGATTCGCGATCTCGCCCGGCAACAGCCGGTTCCAGCTGCCGTCGGCGACGCGCCGCCCGAGCACGGCGTTGAATGCCAGCGAACGGGCAGCCGACAACAGGAAACCGCGGGCCAGGCGGTCGCGCGGCAGGTCGCCGGAGTCGAGCCATTCATTCACGCGCCGCAGGTTCGAGCCGTCGCGGCCGAATCGTTGCGGGCCGAAGTAATTCGGCGCCCCGGCCATCGCGATCGCCTGCAGCCGCGCGACCAGCGCCGGAATGTCACCCGAGAGTTCGCGGATCTTCAGGACGAAGCGATTGGCGGCGAGCGCTCCTCGTCTCAGTTTTCGCGAATGCGGATGAGCTGCGAGCACCCGGAAGCCGTCGCCCTCGTGGCCCTCCGGTGACGGCAATCCCTTGCGCGCGGGCATCGAAAACCACTGCCGCGCGAGCGCGCGCCGGTCCTTGAGCCCCGCGAAGCCGATGTCGCCTGTCGGCAGCCCCGCAAACCTCGCGAGGCATTTCGCGACGTAATGGGTGTTGGCGTCGCGCTTCTCGACCAGCAGCAGATAGTGGCCGGTCCCGCCATCCGGCCCAAAACCGAGGCGCTCTTCGACGGCGAAGTCCCCGGGATCGCTCCGGATCAGGCCAGCCGCGGGCGGGCTACCGTGCGCGAAGGGTGGTTCAAGTGCCAGTGCCCGCCAGAACTCGAGCCGCGCATCGTCAGGCACTATCGCCTTCCAGCAGCAGGACCACGGCATGCGCCGCGATGCCCTCCCCGCGGCCCAGTGCGCCGAGGCCCTCCGCGGTCGTCGCCTTGACATTGACGCGACCGCGTTCGAGGCCGAGATCCGCCGCGATGTTGGCGCACATCGCCTCGCGGTGGGGGGCGATGCGCGGCGCCTCGGCCACCAGCGTGACATCGCAATTGGCGATCTCGAAGCCGCGCAACTCGATCAGCTTGCCGACCTCGCGCAGCAGAGCGCGGCTATCGGCACCCGCCCAGCGCGCGTCGCTGTCCGGAAAGTGCTGGCCGATGTCACCGGCGCCTGCGGCGCCCAGCAGCGCGTCCATCAGCGCATGGAGCACGACGTCGCCGTCCGAATGCGCGACCAGACCCCGATCGTGCGCAATGCGCACGCCTCCCAGCTTCACGTGGTCGCCGGGCCCGAAGCGGTGCAGGTCATGTCCACTGCCAATTCTCACGTCTTCTCCTTAGAGCTGGCGCAGGGCCGCGCCCGCGAGCGCGAGATCTGCCGGTCTCGTGACCTTGATATTGAGCGGCGATCCCTCGACCAACAACGGCCGCAAGCCCATTCTTTCGATGGCGGATGCTTCGTCGGTCGGTTCGACCCCCTCCTCCAGTGCCCTCGACAAGGCCCGCCGCAGCGCGCCATGCCGGAACATCTGCGGAGTCTGCGCGCGCCAGAGTCCGTCGCGCGGCACGCTGCGTGCGCTGCGGCCCCCGCCATCGGCGAGCTTGACGGTTTCGGTGACCCGCAAAGCCAGCAACCCGCCGACCTCATCGCGGCGGCAGCTTGCGATCAGCGCCGCAAGGTCGCCGGCAGGCAGGCAGGGCCGCGCGGCGTCATGCACGAGCACCCAGTCCTCTGGCATCGCGCCTGACAGGGACTCGATGCCATTCAATACAGAACGAGCGCGCGTGTCGCCGCCCGTCACCGTGATGACGCGCCGCCGCATCGAGGCCGGCAACCGCGCCCAGCGCCGGTCGCCCGCCGCAATGACGACGACCCCGCCCGCAAGTCCAGGGCAACGCAGCATGGCGCGCAGCGCATGCTCGAGCAGGCTGCGGCCCGCGATGCGCAGGTAGGGCTTGGGTGTCGAACCGCCGAATCGCGAGGAAGCGCCGGCGGCGGGTATCACGAACCACGTGCGTTCGGACACTGGAACTTCAGGGTGTTGCGGAGGCCTGGATCGTGCTCTGCTCGATCTGGCGATCATCGGGTGTGCGCTGCGGCGCGTCCACGACCTGAAAGAAGGTCTCGCTGACCGTGATCATGCCGAGGTCGTTGCGCGCCCGTTCCTCGAGCGCCGTCAGTCCTTTCTTGAGGTCCGCCACTTCCGCGCGCAGCTGGGCATTGCGCTCGACGAGCAGCGAATTGTCCGCGCGCTGGGATTCGACCGCAGCCTGGAGGTGCCAGACCTCGCGCATGCCCTCATCGGACAGCCACAGCCGGTACTGCAGGAGTACCAGCACCGCGATCAGGCCGCCCAGGAGCATCTTCATGGGTTCAAAAGATTAGCACGGATCATGACGGTTTGACGGGAAAGGCGTCGCGGCCGGCATAGCGCGCGCGCGCGCCGAGCTGCTCCTCGATCCGAAGCAGCTGGTTGTACTTCGCGACGCGGTCGGAGCGCGACAGCGAACCGGTCTTGATCTGGGTGGCGGACGAGCCGACTGCGATGTCGGCGATGGTTGAGTCCTCGGTTTCGCCCGAGCGATGCGACACGACCGCCTTGTAACCGGCGCGGGCCGCCATGTCGATCGCCGCCAGCGTCTCGGTCAGCGTGCCGATCTGGTTCGGCTTGATCAGGATCGCGTTTGCGACTTCCTCCGCAATGCCGCGCGACAGGATCTCCGTGTTGGTCACGAACAGGTCGTCGCCGACCAGCTGGATCTTGCTGCCGAGCCGCCGGGTCAGGCCCGCCCAGCCCTCCCAGTCCGCCTCGGCCATGCCGTCCTCGATGGTCACGATGGGATATCGGCCAGCCAGCGACGCCAGGTATTCAGTGAACTGGGCGGCGGTGAAGCGCCGGCCCTCGGATTCCAGCAGGTAGACGCCGTCGCGGTGGAATTCGCTGCTGGCAACGTCGAGGCCGAGCCACACGTCCTGCCCGGCCTTGTAGCCGGCCGCCTCGATCGCTTCCAGGATCAGCCCGAGCGCCGCCTCGTTCGACGCGAGATTCGGCGCAAATCCGCCCTCGTCGCCCACCGAGGTGGAAAGGCCCCGCTCGTGGAGCAGCTGCCGCAGCCGCTGGAACACTTCCACGCCGCAGCGCAATGCAGCGGAAAAGGTCGGCAGGCCCGCGGGCACGATCATGAACTCCTGGATGTCCAGGCTGTTGTCCGCGTGTACGCCGCCATTGATGATGTTCATCATCGGCACCGGCATCACGACCGCATCGTCGCCGCCGAGATAGCGATAGAGCGGCAACCTCTGCGACTGGGCGGCCGCACGCGCCGTCGCGAGCGACACCGCAAGCAGGGCATTCGCCCCGAGCCTCGACTTGTTGTCCGTGCCGTCGAGTTCCAGCATGCGCCGGTCGATGCTCGACTGGTCCAGTGCATCGCGCCCGACCAGCGCATTGCGCAATTCGCCGTTGACGTGCCCGACCGCATTCAGCACACCCTTGCCGAGGAATCGCAGCGGATCGCCGTCGCGCAGCTCGACTGCCTCGCGCGTGCCGGTGGAAGCCCCGGAAGGCACCGAAGCGCGTCCGACTGTGCCTTCCTCGAGCTCCACATCCGCTTCGACCGTCGGGTTGCCGCGCGAATCGATGATCTCGCGTCCGCGGATATCGACGACACGCATCAGAGGCCGTCCTCCTCGAAGGGCCGCGACTTGACCGCGCGGTCGATCTCGACGAGCGTTTCCAGGAGCGCGCGCATGCGCGCGAGCGGCCAGGCATTCGGTCCGTCGGACAGCGCGTGGTCCGGGTCCGGGTGCGTCTCCATGAAAATGCCGGCGACACCGGCGGCAACCGCCGCCCGCGCCAGCACCGGAATGAATTCGCGCTGTCCGCCTGAGGCGCTGCCCTTGCCGCCGGGCAGCTGGACGGAATGCGTGGCATCGAAGACGACCGGCGCGCCGAAGCTTCGCATCACTGCGAGGGCCCGCATGTCCGAGACCAGGTTGTTGTAGCCGAAGCTGAAGCCCCGCTCGCAGACCATGATGTCGGCATTGCCGGTCGAGCGGGCCTTCTCGATGACGTTGGCCATCTCCCAGGGGCTCAGGAACTGGCCCTTCTTGATGTTCACCGGCTTGCCCTGGGAGCAGACATTGACGATGAAGTTCGTCTGCCGGCACAGGAATGCAGGTGTCTGCAGCACATCGACGACCGCGGCGACCTCGGCGAGCGGCGTGTCCTCGTGCACGTCCGTCAGGACCGGCACGCGATGCTGGCGCCGGACTTCGGAGAGCACCCGCAGGCCCTCCTCGATGCCGGGTCCGCGATAGGAGGCGCGCGACGAGCGGTTGGCCTTGTCATACGACGCCTTGAACACGAAGGGTACGCCCAGCGCTGCCGTGATTTCCTTCAACTGGCCTGCGATGTCAAGTGTGAGCTCCGCGCTCTCTACCACGCAGGGCCCGGCGATCAGGAACAGCGGCTGTCCCGCACCGATGGATGCGCCGGCCAGCTTCACGCGCTTGCCGCCTGCGGCATCTGGCCATTCACGTGCTCGCGTGCCGCGCGCACGAATCCCGTGAACAACGGATGGCCGTCGCGCGGGTTCGACGTGAATTCCGGGTGGAACTGCACCGCGAGGAACCAGGGATGCGAGGGCAGCTCGATGATTTCGACGAGCCCGTCTTCCGAAAAGGCGGAGAACGCAAACCCGGCCTTCTGCATGCGCTCCATGTAGTTGTTGTTGAATTCATAGCGATGGCGGTGCCGTTCGTGGATCGCGTCGCGCCCGTAGGTGGCGCGCGCGAGCGTCCCGGGCCGGATACGCGACTCCTGTGCGCCAAGGCGCATGGTGCCGCCGAGCTCCGACTTGTCGTCGCGCTTCAGTGTCTCGCCGCTGCGGTCGCGCCATTCCGTGATCAAGGCGATCACGGGATCGGGCGCTGCGCGCTGGAACTCGGTCGAATTCGCGCCGGCGAGCCCGAGCACATGGCGCGCGTACTCGATCACCGCGACCTGCATGCCGAGGCAGATGCCGAGGTACGGAATGCCGTTCTCGCGCGCATAGCGGACCGCCGCGATCTTCCCCTCGATGCCACGCTCACCGAAGCCGCCGGGAACGAGGATCGCATCCATGCCGGCAAGCGCCGCGGTGCCGGCAGTCTCGATGTCCGTCGATTCGACGTAGTGAATCTTGACGCGGGTGCGGGTCTTCAGCCCCGCGTGCTGCAGCGCTTCGTTCAGCGAGATGTAGGAATCGCGGATCTGCACGTACTTGCCGACCATCGCAATGTTGACCGTCGCATCGAATGAGTGCCGTGCGGAGACGACCTGCTGCCACTCGTGCAGGTCGGCGGGCGGCGCATCGAGGCGCAATTTTTCGCAGACGATGTCGTCGAGTGCCTGTTCGTGCAGCAGGATCGGGATGCGGTAGATGTCATCGGCGTCAACGGCTGAGATGACGGCGCGCTCCTCGACATTGGTGAAGAGCGCAATCTTGCGGCGCTGCTCGTCCGGCAGCGGGTCCCGGCAGCGGCATAGCAACACGTCGGGCTGGATACCGATGCCGCGCAGTTCCTTGACCGAATGCTGGGTCGGCTTGGTCTTGATCTCGCCCGAACCGCCGACGATTGGCACGAGCGTCAGGTGGATGTACACGCAGTTGCTGCGGCCGAGCTCGACACCCATCTGGCGGATCGCCTCGAGGAACGGCAGCGACTCGATGTCGCCGACCGTGCCGCCGATCTCGACCATGCAGACATCGGCATCGCCGGCGCCCAGCATCACGCTGCGTCGGATCTCGTCCGTGATGTGCGGAATCACCTGCACGGTTGCGCCCAGGTAATCGCCGCGGCGCTCGCGCGCGATCACGCGCTCGTAGATGCGCCCCGTCGTGAAGTTGCTGTTGCGCCCGGTCGTGGTGCGCACGAAGCGTTCGTAGTGCCCCAGATCCAGGTCAGTCTCGGTACCGTCCTCGGTGACGAAGACCTCACCATGCTGGAACGGGCTCATCGTGCCCGGATCCACGTTGATGTACGGGTCGAGCTTGACCATGCCGACCTTGAGCCCGCGCGCTTCCAGGATCGCGCCGAGCGAAGCCGCAGCAATACCCTTGCCCAGCGAGGAAACCACGCCGCCGGTCACGAACACGAATCGCGTCATGAGAAGAGTCCCCGCCGTCCAGGACATAAGAACCGGGCCTGCACACCTCGAACCGGCGAACTGCGCCGGCCCATGGCCCGATTACGACGGGATTTCAGTCTAGAGGAAGCGGGCCTGCACCGCCAGCGAAACTGTGAGATTCGTCACAAAGGAGAGCCGCCAAGCGGCTGATGCGACGGCGATTCGTGCCGTTCATCGGCGCTCGCGCAGCGTCCGTCGGGCCATGCTTCCGGTCCGTTTCCACGCCCCTATAGTGCAGGCCATGAATAAGGCGCAATCAGGCTTCACGCTGCTCGAACTGATGCTGGTCGTGGTGCTCGCAGGGATCCTGCTCGGCATCGGCGTCCCGGCCATGGGCGACTACATCCGCAATGCGCGGATGACCGGCGCCGCCAATGACGTCATGGTGGGCCTGCACTTCGCGCGTTCCGAGGCGATCAAGCGTCGCGTGCCGGTGACGCTCTGCACTAGCACGAATGCCATCTCAAGCGCGAACCCGACCTGTGCGGCTTCGGCATTCCTGACCGGCTGGATCTCGTTCGTGGACACGAACCAGAACGGGCAGCGCGATGCCGGCGAACAGGTACTGCTGCAGCGCGAGCCGCTGCCGAACACGATTGTCGGGCGATCGTTGACCAACCCGCTGCGAGTGATTTACCTCGACAATGGCTTCGCGGTCAATACCGCGCTGACGCGCCTGGTCCTGTGCGACGAGCGCGGCAACGACGCCTCCGGCGGCGAGCTGTCCGCCGCGCGCGGCATCCTGATTTCCGTGACCGGGCGTGCCGGGGTGACCCGGGATCCGGCCGAGATCCAGGCCCTGATCACTGCGATCGGCGTACCGATCTCCGGTTGTTCTTAAGGTTCGAATCATGAGCAAGGGCATGAAATCGCAAAGTGGCTTTACGATGGTCGAGGTCCTGGTCGCACTCGTCGTGCTGGCCATCGGCCTGCTCGGCATCGCGGCCCTCTACCTCAACAGCCTGCAGGCCGGCCGTTCCGCCATCTATCGGACGGAGGCGGTCAATCTCGCTGCGGATCTCGCGGATCGCATCCGCTCCAACCGCACGGCAGTTGGCGCCTATGCCATTGCCTTCGCGGGCGCCTCGGCCGACGTGCCCGCCTGTTATACGACGGCCGGCTGCACTTCACTTCAACTCGCCGCCAGCGACCTGAATCGCTGGTTGGCCGACATCGCGCAGCAGCTTCCGAATGGCGCGGGCCAGGTCGTGGTCACGCTGCCGGTCGGCGCGGGTGAGCCTGCGAATTACGTCATCACGGTGCGCTGGTCCGAGGTCGGCGACGTGAACCCGGTGACATTCCAGATCGGATTCCAGTCATGAAGACACGCGCAACCAGCGGACGCCTGCAGCGGGGCCTGAGCCTGATCGAGCTGATGGTCGCAATGTCCATCGGCCTGTTCCTGCTCGCCGGCGCCATCTCGGTACTCGCCAAGGGCCGTGACCTCTATCGCACGAATGACGCGGCGGCGCGTTTGCAGGAGACCGCGCGCTATGCGATGAGCACGATCGAGGCGGATCTGCGCATGGCGAACTACTGGGGCCTGAACAGCCGCGCGGACCTGGTCGAAAATGGCCCGACGCTGTCCATTGCCAATCCGCCGGCAGTGGATCCGACCTATGCCCTGCCCGCAGCCCTCGCGGCGTATACGGCCACGATCAATTCCTGCGGCGCGATGTGGGCCATCAAGCTCCCCGCCTATGTCGAGGGCAGCAATAACGCCTACGGTTACAACTGCGCGGCATTCGGCACCGCCGTCGCCGGCTCTGACCAGCTCACCGTGCGCCGCGCGTCCACCACGGCCATCCCCGCGGCCGGGCTGGCCGCAACCAATAACCAGCTCAAAGTTCAGTCGAGCCGCGTGCAGGGCAGCTTGTTTGCCAATACCACGGTGCCGGCGGGTTATTCGGGCCCGTTGTCGGAAACGCGGGCGATCATCGCGAACGGCTACTACGTATCGCAGAGTTCCGACCAGGATGCCGCAACACCTTCCTTGCGGCGCAAGCAGCTGCCTGCCAACGCCACCCAGGCAATGGTGGACCGGGAAATCGTTCCGGGCGTCGAAGACCTGCAGGTCGAGTTCGGCGTGGACCAGAACAACGACCAGAACGCGGATTACTACGTCACCCCGGGCACCGCCATCCCGGCCGGCGAGCTGATCGTCGCCGTCCGCATCTGGCTGCTGGTGCGGGCCGAGGATCCCGATTTCAAATTCACCGACATCCGCACCTATGCGTATTCGGACCGCTCCGGCGGCGCCGCCTACACGCCCGGCGACAACTTCCAGCGCGTGCTCGTCACCAAGACGATCGCATTGAGGAATACGCGGCGATGAACCGGAAAATCACCACGGCCGGCTTGCACGCGCAGCAGGGGGGCGCGGCGCTCATCGTCGGGCTGATCCTGCTGCTGGTCCTGACGATCCTCGCGGTGTCGGGCGTGATGACCTCGAGCCTCGAGTTGCGCATGGTCCGCAACACGCAGAGCCAGGAGCGCGCGTTCCAGTCGGCCGAGGTCGGGGTCGAAGATGCGCTCGCGAATTCCGCGCTGAGCACCAGCACGCCGGTCGTGCAGCCCTTGATGGCAAACCCAAGCTCGGCAGGCGACCAGTACCAGTTTCAGCTGCAGTTCGTCGGCCAGACGCCGCTCGGCACCGGCATGACCGGCTACAGCATCGGCACCGCTTTCACGGCTTATCACTTCCAGGTGGATGCCACGGGCAACGGCCCCGACAACTCCATGGCGCAGCACACCCAGAGCTTCTACATCGTCGGCCCGGGTGGCTCTTGAACATCGACGGAGACCGTCACATGAGCAACACAATCATCCGCACCAGCAACCTCGGACAAGGCCTCACGCGCCGCGCCGGCCTGCTGGCCACCGTCATCGGCACGCTGGCGGCATCCGCGGCCTTCGCGGGCCCGAAGCTCGGGACCATCGAGGAATGCCTCGAGTCCGGCACCGACCTGGTCGCCCTCCCCGGCGTGCCCGGCGGCATGCTGACGGCGAAGGAATGCGCGGCCTGCGCTTCGCAGCGCCTGGCCTTCGATCGCAACACCCGCTATTTCATCGGCAAGCAGGCCGTGCCTTATGCCCGCCTGAAAGCCGAAGCCGCCAAGGGCCCCACGAGGCTCTATGTTTTCTTCCGGCCCGATACCCATGTCCTGACCCGCGTGCGCCTGGTCGCCAGCGCCGACGGCAACAAGCAGTGAGTGACTCGCCATGAATAAAGCCACCCGCTATATCCGACTTGCCGGCGCCAGCCTGCTGCTGGCGTTCGCAGGCACCGCCGCCGCTGACGAGACCGAGATCTTCACGGGCGCCGGCAACACGGTGTCGGCCGAGCTGCCGAACATCCTCTTTATCATCGACTCGTCGGGCAGCATGGACACCGACGTCGTGACCCAGGTGCCATTCGACCCGGCAACCACGTACGCGGGTTCCTGCAACGCGAGCCGGACCTATTTCGTCCAGGGCAGCGGCCAGCCGAGCTGCGCGAACAGCGCGTCGGTTCCCACTGCGGCTTTCAAGTGCAATGCCGCGGTTGCTCCCCTTGCGACCAGCGGCCAGTTCACGGCCGCGCGCGCGGCGCAGTGGCGCTCAGCGAGCGGCACTTTCCGTTGGCGCAATATCACGATTACCAACAGCAATACCGCCTATGTCGAATGCCGGGAAGATGCCGGCCTGCACGGCGACGGCGTGAACCTGACCCGCCTGTGGGCCGCCGATGCGGCCAACGGCCCCTGGTCCGCCAACTCGGCCCAGCAGATTGGCTGGAGCGCCAACGGTGCCAATAACAGCTACACGTTCTACTCCGCCAACTACGTCAACTGGCTGTTGAATGCCAGCACGATCACGCAGACGCGCCTCGAGATCGTCAAGGACGCTGCCAAGCAGACCATCGATCAGCTCGCGATCGCCAACAACACGAACGTGGGCTTGATGCGTTACAGCAACAATACGACCGGCGGTTGCGGCACTACGGCCACGGCCGAAGGCGGCATGGTGCTCCAGCCGGTCGGCCCGGTCGCCGCCAATGCGGCGGCGACGAAAACCCTGATCGACGCCATCAATGCAGACGGCTGCACGCCGCTGTCCGAGACGATGTATGAGGCCTACCTGTACCTGAGCGGTGGGCGCGTCGGGTACGGTCTCAACTCGCATACCGTCCCCGGTGCTGCGGGCTTGCTGCCGAGCGTCCTGTCCTCGCGCCAGGCAGGCAACACGGGCGTCTACCAGAGCCCGCTGCAGACCTCCTGCCAGAAGAACTTCATCGTGCTCCTGACCGACGGTCTGCCGACCGCCGACACGAGCGCAGACACGGCCATTCAGGGGCTCATCGGCGGCAGCTGCACGGGCACTGGCGACGGCCGCTGCCTCGAGGAAGTCGCGAAGTACATGTATGAGCACGACATGCGCCCGTCGCTGACGGGAATGCAGAATGTCACGACCTACACGATCGGCTTCGGCCCGGAAGTCACCGGCTCGACGGCGCTGCGAAACACAGCGGCCGGTGCCGGTGGCGTGTTCTACGAAGCCACGGACACGGCCTCGCTCAGCACCGTGCTGACCCAGATCGTCCGCACGATCCTGGACTTCAACACGTCGTTCACGGCGCCTGCGGTGTCGGTCAACGCCTTCAACCGCACGCAGAACCTGAATGACCTCTATGTGACGGTGTTCAAGCCGAGCGAAACCTACGCCTGGGCCGGCAACATCAAGAAGTACCATCTCGATCCGGACGGCACCATCCTGGATGCCGCGGGCGCGCCCGCGGTCGAGATCACGACCGGCTTCTTCCGCAGCACGGCCCAGAGTTACTGGACGACGGGTGTGGACGGCGACAGCGTGCGCCTCGGTGGCGCAGCCGACGAGCTCCCGACGCCGGCGACGCGCAAGATCTATAGCGACCTGAACACGGCCTCTGCGTTGACCGCGATCGCCAACCAGGTCACGGTCGCCAATGCCACGATCACGACGGCGCTCTTGGGCCTCGGCGCCGCCGAGGCGCCCGGCCGGGATGCGTTGATCAACTGGCTGCGCGGCGCCGACATCGACGATGACAACGCCGACGGTTCGACGACCGATGCGCGCCTCGAGATGGGCGACCCGATGCACGGGCGCCCGGCGACAGTCATCTACGGCGGCACGGTCATTTCGCCCGACCCCACCGACGGTGTGGTCTATGCAGTGACCAATGACGGCTTCCTGCACGCGATCAACGCCGTCGACGGCACCGAGCTGTGGGCCTTTGTCCCGCGGCAGATGCTGGCCCGCATGCGCAACCTGCATTTGAATGACGCGCTCTCGGATCGCATCTACGGCCTGGACGGCAACATCCGGGTCATCAAGAACGAGGTCAACGAGAATGGCGTTCTCGAATCCAGCCTCGGCGAAAGGGTCTACATCTACTTCGGCATGCGCCGCGGCGGCAACGAGTACTACGGCCTCGACGTGACGGACCGCAACGCGCCGACGCTGCTGTTCAAGATCGGCCCGAGTGAAGCCGGCTTGAAGCTGATGAAGAATGCGGGCCAGAGCTGGTCGACACCGGCGGTGGCGCGCGTCAATGTCAGTGGCGCGACGCAGAACGCGCTGCAGCAGGTGCTGGTGTTCGGCGGCGGCTATGACACGGTCCAGGACAATGGGCCGTACGCCACGGACACGTCCGGCAACCAGATCTTCATGGTGGACGCCGTCAGCGGCAACCGCCTCTGGTACGCCGGCCCGAGTACCGATGCGTCGGCCAACCTGCGGCACGCCTCGATGACCCATTCGATCCCGGGCGACGTCCGGATCTTCGACCTCACGGGCGATGGCTTTGCGGATCGCATGTATGCGGCCGACATGGGCGGGCGCGTGTGGCGATTCGACATCAGCAACGGCCAGACAGTGGCCAACCTGGTGACCGGTGGCGTGTTCGCCTCGCTCGGCAATGCCCACCTCGGGGCCCATCCGGACGCGACGAATCGGCGCTTCTACAATGCGCCGGACGTCTCCTTCCTGAGTTCCGGCGGGGCCACGTGGCTCAACCTCGCGATCGGCTCCGGCTATCGCAGCCATCCGCTGAACCTGAACACGCAGGATCGCTTCTACAGCCTGCGTGACCACCGGCCCTTTGCGCGGCTGACCCAGGCGCAGTACAACTCGGCGACCGTGATCACGGAGGCGGACGTCAACCTGATCGACATAACCAACGACATCGCGCCGACGATTGCGGCCGGCGCGTCCGGCTGGCGCCTGGACCTGCACCGGCCGTCGGCTGGCTGGACGGGCGAGAAGTCGCTGTCCGAGGCACGCACGGTGCAGAGCTTGATCCAGTTCGCGACCTATGAGCCGAACGCGGCATCCACGTCCTCGAGCAGCTCCTGCACACCGGGCCTCGGCACGAACCGGCTGTACACGATCAGTGCCTTTACGGGTGCGCCGGTCATCGCGCGCGAGAGCGCGGCCGATCCGGATGGCGATGCCGATGGCGATGGAGTGCCAAATAGCTCGGATGACGATGATGACGGCGATGGCATCCCGGACAGCGAGGACCTCACGGCCGACGACCGTGACACCGAACTGGCGCAGGGCGGCATCGCGCCGGAAGTGGTCTGGCTGTTCCCGAGCCCGGAAAATCCGACAACCTGCGTCGGCGCCGCATGCCGGCCGCCGCCGCAGTGCCTGGTCGGCCTCGAGAACTGCGGCGTGGGCATCAACCTCTCGCCGGTCCGGACCTTCTGGCGGCAGACCGGAGTCAACTAACGGCAAACCACCCGGCCGCTGATGCGGCCGGGTGGCCCGCCGGAGAACGCAAATGAAATCCAAGTCCCTGCAGCGCGGCGTCACCCTGATCGAACTGATCGTCGTGATGATCATCGTCGGCATACTGGCCGCCGTGGCGATACCGTCCTATCGCCAGTACGTCCTGCGCAGCCAGCGCTCCGACGCCAAGGACGCACTGCTCGCGCTCGCGACCCAGCAGGAAAAGTACTACCTGCAATGCAATACCTATGCGGCCGGCATCGCTGCAGCCAACGATTGCGCAGCCGGGAACCTGCAGGGCGACGCGACCAGCAAGAACGGCTGGTACACCCTCGCGATCGACGCAGCCAACGTAACCAGCTACACGGTTTCGGCAACCGCCACGGCCGGCGAAAACCAAATCCAGGACACAGCCTGCCGCACCTTTCGCGTGACCGATCGCGGCATCCGCACGGCTGCCGATTCCGGCGGTGGTGTCAGCACGGCGACCTGCTGGTAAGAGTCGGCTAGTAGAGCTCGGGCCTGTCCGACCAGACGGGAGCCAGGGCAGGCTTGCCCGGCGCAACCGCGAATTCCGCATCGATCCACAGGTCGCCGACCGCGGCGAGCCGTGTTCCCGCAAACAGGAGCGGCAGCCGCTCCCGCATCCACGGCACGATCCCCGCTTCCTGGCACAGCTGCTTCAGGCGCTTGCGCGGCCGCGCGGGATGCGGACGCAGCGATTCTCCCCCCGCACGGAAACGAACCACGATGTCGGCAGCCAGCGCCGCGTCGAGCCCGCCCTGTTCGGCCGCGGCCAGGCCGATGCGGCCCATTCCGCCACCGAGATCGACTGATGCCGTCACGGCGTCGAGCCGGAATACGCCAGTTGGCGGATCGACCAGCGGTTGCATCGCATAAAGTCGCCCGCGATAGCGGCGCAGCTCGCCGCTTTCCCAGCGCACGACGGGTTCCGCGTCCACCCTGGCCTCGACCAGGTCGTCCAGGATGGTCTCGAAGCGCGCTGCAGAAGGCGGCCCGAGCCCCCGCTCGCGGATCCACCAGCGCAACAGGTTCACCTGGCGGTCCTGCGGCAGGCGATGGAGTCCCTCGATCGAAAGGCGGCCCTGTTCCTGCAGGCCCGTCGCATCGGCTTCCGCGAGCGCAGACAGCAGGCGCCCGGCCTCCGCCAGGTGTCGCGCACTTCGCGACACGGTCGCCGCCGCCTGCGGCCAGCGCTTGCGCAGCGGCGGCAGTACCTGCTCGCGCAGCCATCCGCGGTCGAATCGCGCAGCCAGGTTCATCGGGTCCGTGACCCAGGCGAGCCTCGCCTGCGCTGCGTAGGCGGCAAGCTCGCCGCGGTCCACGTCGAGCAGCGGCCGTCCGTGCCAGCCCGGCCCCAACCGGGCGCGCGCCGGCATGGCGGCGAGTCCCGACACGCCGGCGCCGCGCAGCAACTGGATCAGCACGGTTTCCAGCTGGTCATCGCGGTGGTGCGCGGTCAGGAGCCATTCGCCGGGCGCAAGCACGCTGGCGATCGCCCCGTAGCGCGCGTCACGCGCCTCGGCTTCGATGCTCGCGCCCTGCCCCGGCTTGAGCGCAAGCTCCAGGACCTCGAGCTCGACACCCAGTGAGCGGCAGGCGTCCGCAGAGGCCTGAGCCCAGGCCGGCGCCTCGGATTGCAGCCCATGGTCCACGTGCACGGCACGCAGCGAAATCCCGCCATGGGAATTGCGGACGCCAGCCATCGCATGCAGCAGCACGCCCGAGTCGAGCCCGCCGCTCACTGCGACGCAGAATTGCCGTGATTGCCAGGCAGGCGTGAGCGCCGACAGCGCACTACCCAGCCGCTCCGGGCCGAAAGCCATCTCAGGCGCCGCCGTAGACCCCGAAACCGCGCAGCCGACGCTGGCGCTCGTCGAGCAGGACGTCGATAGGCAGCGCCGCGAGTTTCGCGACCTGGCGCGTGAGCGCCTCACGCAACGACTCCGCCATCACCAGCGGCTCGCGGTGCGCGCCGCCGAGGGGCTCGGGAATGACTTCGTCGATGAGTCCGAGGCGGGACAGCCGCTCGGCCGTGATCCCCATCGCCTCGGCCGCGAGTTCGCGGCGGTCCGCGCTCTTCCACAGGATCGACGCGCAGCCTTCGGGTGAGATGACCGAGTAAACGCTGTACTGCAGCATCAGCAGCCGGTCGCAGACGCCGATCGCGAGCGCGCCCCCCGAGCCGCCCTCGCCGATCACGCAGCTGACGATCGGCACGCGCAGCTCCGCCATGTCGAAGAGATTGCGCGCGATGGCTTCGCTCTGGTTGCGCTCCTCCGAACCGACTCCCGGGTAGGCGCCCGGTGTGTCGATCAGGGTGACGACCGGCATGCCGAATCGCTCGGCGGTCTTCATCAGCCGGCGTGCCTTGCGGTAACCCTCGGGCTTCGGCATCCCGTAGTTGCGGCGCACGCGCTCCTTCGTGTCGCGCCCCTTCTGCTGGCCGATGATCATGACCGGCGTGCCGGCGAGCCGCGCGGGCCCCGCAACGATCGCCTGGTCGTCGGCATACATGCGATCGCCGTGCAGTTCCTGGAATTCGGTGAACACCAGCGGAACATAGTCGAGCACATAGGGACGCTGCGGGTGACGCGCGAGCTGCGTGATCTGCCACGGCGTCAGGCTCGCGAAAATGCTGGTCGTCAGCACGCGGCTCTTGGCGCGCAGCTTCTCGATTTCTTCGGCAATGTTGAGTTCGGAATCGGCGCCGAGAAAGCGCAGCTCCTCGACCTTCGCCTCCAGCTCGGCGATCGGTTGCTCGAAATCGAGGAATTGCAGCGCCATATCCGCAGTATAGAGGGGTCAATCGCCCCTGGGGCCGTACATGACGCGCACGCCGTCCTGGCCCACGAGCCGCCCCAGGCCCTCGAGCAGTTCGCGCGTGGGCCGCACCGACCATTCATCGCCGAGCGCGAGCGTCGCGCGCGCGCCGGATCCCATGTAGTGCACCGCGACGCCGCAGCGCCCGCCGGTGCAGGGCCTCAGGGTTTCCTCGAGCCGCTGGATGAAGCGGATATCGCCGGCGCTGCCGGGCCAGCGGATGATCAGCCGGCGGGCCTCACGCTCGCGCAGTTCCGCGATCGGCGTCAGCTTCTTTGCATTGACGCGCCAGTCCTCGATGAACTCGTCGAAGCGCAGCTGTCCTTCGACCACGAGGATCGCGTCGCGCGCGATGACGTGGCGATGCTGCTGGTAGACGTCGTCGAACATGCTGACTTCGATGCGGCCGCTGCGGTCGTCGAGGATGATCGTCATGCGCGACCCGCGCCGCCGGATCTCGTGCACGAGGCCGGCCACCGTGACGTTTTTGCCGCCGCTCCCTCCCCATTGCGTCGTGCCGGCTGCAGGCCGCGGGCCACCGAGGTCCGCGATGCGCGCCGCCACCAGCTGGCGCAGTTCCTGCTCGTAAGCCGCGATCGGATGGCCCGTCAGGTAGAGCCCCAGCGTGTCGCGCTCGCCCTGCAGGCGTTCGGCATCGCTCCATTCCGGGAGCACCGCGACGACGATCGGCGAGCGCGTATTGGCGGTGGCCGGTTCGGCCAGCCCGCCGAACAGGTCATCCTGGCCCGCGGCGACGGCTCGTGTGCTCTGCTCCCCGAACTGCATCGCCGCTGGAACCATGCTGGCGAGCGTCGCGCGATTCAGCCCGAAGCCGTCGAAGCAGCCAGCCTTGACCATGGCCTCGAGCGTGCGACGCCCGACCTGGCGCAGGTCCACGCGCCC
Organism: uncultured Gammaproteobacteria bacterium; assembly: GCA_963747145.1. Taxonomy (GTDB): domain Bacteria; phylum Pseudomonadota; class Gammaproteobacteria; order Steroidobacterales; family Steroidobacteraceae; genus SCUD01. The sequence continues at coordinate 312,194 of CAVVDZ010000006.1, forward strand.
GCACAGGTCCGCGAGATCCCGGAATGGCCCGCCGCGCTCGCGTTCCAGGACGATCGTGTTGACGGCGCCCTGGCCAACGCCCTTGACGGCTCCGAGGCCGTAGCGGATCGATCCGGGCCCGGCCACCGTAAACTGGTACATCGAGTGGTTGACGTCGGGCGGCAGCACTTCGAGGCCCATGCCGCTGCATTCGTCGATGAACGACACGACCTTGTCCGTGTGGTCCATGTCGGACGACAGCACGGCCGCCATGAACGCTTCCGGATAATGGGTCTTGAGCCACGCGGTCTGGTACGCGAGCAGCGCATAAGCCGCCGAATGTGACTTGTTGAATCCGTAGCCCGCGAATTTCTCGATCAGCTCGAAAATCTGCGCGGCCCGCGGCGGCGAGACCCCCCGCGCGATGGCGCCGTCGATGAATACGGACCGCTGCGTGGCCATTTCTTCCGGGCTCTTCTTGCCCATCGCGCGCCGCAGCAGGTCGGCGCCGCCCAGCGTGTAGCCGGAGAGCGTCTGCGCGATCTGCATCACCTGCTCCTGGTACAGGATCACGCCATAGGTCGGCTTCAGGATGTCGGTCAGGCTTGGGTGCAGGTAGTCGATGGCCGCTTCATTGCGCCCATGCTTGCGCGTCATGAAATCGTCCACCATGCCGGACTGCAGCGGTCCCGGCCGGAACAGTGCGACGAGGGCGACGATGTCGTCGAAGCAGTCCGGCTGGAGCTTGCGCACCAGGTCCTTCATGCCGCGCGATTCGAGCTGGAAGATCGCCGTCGTCCGGCAGGACTTCAGCATCCGGTAGGTGTCCGCGTCGTCGAGCGGCAGGCGGCGGATGTCGAGCAGCGGCTCGCCCGTCTTTCCGCGCTCCACATTCACGAGCTTCACGGTCCAGTCGATGATCGTCAGCGTGCGCAGTCCCAGGAAATCGAATTTCACGAGCCCGATCAGCTCGACGTCGTCCTTGTCGAACTGCGTGACGATGCTGCCGGCGCCCTGTTCCCGGTAGAGCGGGCTGAAGTCGGTCAGCACCGACGGCGCGATCACGACGCCCCCGGCATGCGTGCCGGCATTTCTCGCGAGACCCTCCAGCTGCTGTGCCAGGTCGATCAGGTCGCGGACTTCATCTTCCGTGCGGTAGCGCCTGGCGAGCTCCGGCTCCTTCTCCAGCGCATCGGCGAGCGTGATCCCCAGTTCGAACGGAATCAGCTTCGCGACGCTGTCCACGAAGCCGTACGGGTGTCCCAGCACCCGGCCGACGTCGCGCACGACGGCGCGCGCCGCCAGCGAACCGAAGGTGATGATCTGCGACACCCGGTCGCGGCCGTAGCGGTCCGCGACGTAGTCGATGACCTGGTCGCGGCGCGCCATGCAGAAGTCGATGTCGAAATCCGGCATCGACACGCGTTCCGGGTTCAGGAATCGCTCGAACAGCAGGTCGTGCTGCAGCGGGTCGAGGTCGGTGATGCCGAGCGACCATGCGACCAGCGAGCCTGCCCCTGATCCACGTCCCGGACCGACAGGAATCCCCTGCTCGCGCGCCCAGCGGATGAAATCCGCGACCACGAGGAAGTAGCCCTCGAAGGCCATCTCGCAGATGACCCGCAGCTCCTCGGCGAGCCGCAGCCGGTAACGCGACTCCTCCACCGGCCGGATCACGAGCGCCGGCGCAGCCAGGAGCGCCGCAAGCCGCCGGTCGAGCCCCTGCTCGGCCAGCACGCGCAGGTATTCCGTGACCGTGGAGCCGTCCGGCACCGCGAAAGCCGGCAGGTAACTCCGGCCGAGCGTCAATGCGAGCGAACAGCGCCGCGCGATCTCGACGCTGTTGGCGATCGCCTCCGGCAGGTCCGCAAAGAGCTCCGCCATTTCCGCGGGGCTCTTCAGGTACTGCTCCTGCGAGTAGCGTCGCGGCCGGCTGGGATCGTCGAGCCTTGCGCCGTCATGGATGCAGACCCTGGCCTCGTGCGCCTCGAATTCCTCACGCGCCAGGAAGCGCACGTCGTTGGTTGCGACGACTGGCGCGGGCAACAGCGCGACGAGCGCAAGCACTTCGTTGACATGCGCCTCCTCGCCGTTCCGGCCCGTGCGCTGCACCTCGAGGTAATAGCGATCGCCGAACAACTCGAGCCAGGCCGCGAGCTGGGCGCGCGCTTCTTCGTGGCGGCCCGCCGCCAAAGCCCGCCCGATATCGCCTTCCGCTGCGCCCGACAGGGCAATCAGCCCCGCGGTCGTCGACTCATCGAGCCACGCCCGCTCGAGCAGCGGACGGCCGCGATCCTGGCCCTCCAGGTAGCTTCGCGACACAAGCCGGGTCAGGTTGCGATAGCCGGCGAGATTTTGCGCCAGCATGGTCAGCCGGCTGGGTTCGGCGCGATCGCCCTCTTCGCGCAACCAGACGTCGACGCCGATGATGGGCTTGACGCCCTGGCGCTGGGCCTCGCGGTAGAACTTGACCATTGCGAACAGGTTGCCCTGGTCGGTCAGGCCGACGGCCGGCATGCCGGATCCGGCGACCGCCTGCATCAGGCGAGGCACGCGCACGATGCCGTCCACCAGCGAATATTCCGTGTGGAGCCGCAGGTGGACGAATGTCGGTTTCGGGTCCCTGGCTTCAGCTCGGCGCATGCAGCGATCTTACCGGCGCGAAGCTCTGTCGGTGCAGGCGGCAGGGGCCTTGTGCCGCCAGGCGGCGCAGATGGTCCGGCGTCGGATAACCCTTGTGGCGCTCGAAGTCATAACCGGGGTAGCTGACGGCGACGCGGGCCATCCACGCATCCCGGCTGGTCTTTGCGAGGATCGAGGCGGCGCTGATCTCGGCCACCAGCGCGTCGCCACCGACGATGGCCTCGACACTGCAGGCAAAGCCGAGTGCGGAGACGCAGGGGCAGCGGTTGCCGTCCACCCGCACATGGCCGGGCTGGATCGCCAGTCCCTGCAGGGCCCTGCGCATGGCGAGATGGCTCGCCTGCAGGATGTCGAGCACGTCGATTTCGCCGGCGTCGGCCCAGCCGATGGCCCAGGCCATCGCCTTGCTTCGGATCTCCGCCGCGAGCCGCAGCCGGGCGGGCGCGCTGAGCTCCTTCGAGTCCCTCAGGCCCCGGATCGCCCGCGCGGGATCGAGGATCACGGCCGCGGCCACCACCGGTCCGGCGAGCGGCCCGCGGCCGGCTTCATCGACACCGGCCACAGGAACGGCCATTGGCCGGAGCATTGCGCTCATGCGCGATGTCCCTGGACCAGTCCCAGGACGGCCTCGGCCGCGCGGTCGCTGGCACCGGCCCGCAGCTCGCGGTGGATGACCGTGAACTGCGCAACCAGCGCCGCCACTTCGGCCGGTGCTTCGAGCCAGCGCTCGATTTCGCGGCCCAGGCGTTCGGGACTGACATTGCCCTGGGCCAGTTCCGGGACGACCTGCCTGCCGGCCAGCAGGTTCGGTTGCGCAAAGAATGGCGCTTTCAGCAGGCGCAGCGAACGCAGCGCCAGGGCCGTCATCCAGCCGAGGCGATAGGCGACGACCATCGGCCGCTTGCAGAGGAGTGTCTCGAGGGTCGCCGTTCCGGAAGCGACGAGTACCACGTCGGCCGCCGTGAGCGCCGCCTGCGAGCGCCCGTCGATGACCTTGACGGGAACGCCCGGCGCGCGGCGCGCCAGCGCAGTCTCGAATAGTGCGCGGGTCCTGCCGCTCGTGAGGGGCGCGACAAACTGCAATCCGGGCCGCCGCGCGGCGAGCCAGGCGATCGCGCCCGCGAAATCATCCGCGAGGCGCGCGACTTCGCCGACGCGGCTCCCCGGCAGTACGGCGAGAACCTGGCTGTCGGACGGAAGCGCGAGGCTCGCGCGGGCGGCCGCGCGATCAGGCGAGAGCGGCAGCTGGTCGGCCAGCGGATGGCCGACAAACACGGCTTTCAGGCCCGCGGAATCGTAGATCCGGGGCTCGAAGGGCAAGAGGCACAGCACGAGATCAAGGTAGCCCGCCATCCGGCGCGCGCGGCCCTGACGCCAGGCCCAGACCTGCGGACTCACGTATTGCACCGTGCGGATACCCGCGCCATGCAGTACGGCGGCCAGACTCAGGTTGAACTCCGGCGCATCGATGCCGATGAACACATCCGGCCGCTCGATGAGGAAACGGCGGCGCAGTGTGCGGCGCAGGCGCAGCAGGCGCGGCAGGTGATGCAGCACCTCGAAGAGGCCCATGACCGCGAGTTCGTCCGCCGGCGCCCAGGCCTCGCAGCCCTCGGCAGCCATGGCGGGACCGGCGACGCCGGCAAACCGCGTGCCGGGCGCTCGCTCACGGATGGCCCTGATCAATGCCGCACCGAGGTTGTCTCCGGAGGATTCGCCGGCGACCAGGCCGATCGTCAGCGTCTTGCCGGGTGTCATCAGCGAATGATGCTGCGTTCGCTCGCCGCCAGGAATTGCACGAAGGGCAGCAGTTCCGGCTGGTCTGCCGCGAGCGCCTGCAATTGCTCGGTTGCGGCCGCGAGCTTGAGCCCCGACCGGTACAGGAGCCGGTAGGCATTGCGGATGTTCGCAATCTGTGCCGGGCCGAAGCCGCGCCGTTTGAGGCCCTCGCTGTTGACGCCCTTCGGTTCCGCGGGCGTGCCGGCCACGAGCAGGTACGGCGGCACATCCCGGGTGACTGCGGCGTTGTTGGCCATGAACGAGTGGGCGCCCACCTTGCAGAACTGGTGGACGCCGGAATAGCCCGACAGGATCACCCAGTCGCCGAGTTCGACATGGCCTGCGAGTGCCGTGCAATTCGACATCACGCACTGGCTGCCGACGATGCAGTCGTGTCCCACGTGCGAATAGGCCATGAACAGGTTGTCGTCGCCGATCTTCGTCAAGGCGCGGCCGCCGGCCGTGCCGCGATTGATCGAGCAGAATTCGCGGAACACGTTGCGGTCGCCGACCTCGAGCCGGGTCGGTTCGCCCTGGTACTTCTTGTCCTGCGGCGCGTCGCCGATGGAAGCGAACTGGAAAACCTTGTTGTCGCGGCCGAGCGTCGTCGGCCCGTTGATGACAGCATGGGGCCCGATCCAGCTGCCTGCGCCGATGCGGACCCCCGCACCGATGATCGTGTAGGCGCCAACTTCGACGCCCTCGGCGATCTCGGCATCCGCTGCCACGATGGCCCGCGGGTCGATCACGACTGGGCTCCCGGCGCGACCATCATCACGGCAGAGGCGACTTCCTCCCCGCCGACCTCGGCGACCGTCGAGAATTTCCAGATGCCGCGCATCGCGCGTTCGAATGTCGCCTTCAGCGCCAGCTGGTCGCCCGGCTCGACCGGGCGCCGGAAGCGCGCCTTGTCGATGCCGACGAAATAAAACCGCGTGTTCTCGTCCGGCACGATGCCTGCGGTCTTGAACGCGAGGATGCCGGCTGCCTGGGCGAGCGCTTCGAGGATCATGACTCCCGGCATGACGGGCCGGTGGGGGAAATGGCCGGAAAAGAACGGCTCATTGACCGTGACGTTCTTGATCGCGTGGATGCGCTTGCCCGGCACGCATTCGATGACCCGGTCCACCAGCAGCATTGGATAGCGATGCGGGAGCTGCTTGAGCACCGCGTTGATGTCCATCGAGAAGCCTTCGCTCATTCGTCCGTCTCCTGGCCCGGCCCGTTGCCGCTTTCGAGCCGCGCCAGCCGCCGCTCGAGAGCATCGAGTCGCCGCAGCCTGGCAACCGTGCGGCGCCAGTCGATCGACTGGATCGCCGGCATCCCGGATGAGTAGGTCCCCGGTCCCGGCAGCGAATGCGTGACCATCGAGTAGCCCGTCACGATGACGTCGTCACCGATCTCGAGGTGCCCGACGATGCCGACCGCGCCGCCGATCATGCAGCGTCGCCCGATGATCGTGCTGCCGGAAATGCCGGCGCAGCCCGCGACCACCGTGTGCGCGCCGATCCGGCAGTTATGGCCGACCTGCACCTGGTTGTCCAGCTTGACGCCGTCGTCGATGACCGTGTCCTCGATCGTGCCGCGGTCGATGGTCGTGTTGCAGCCGACCTCGACGTCGTTGCCGATCCGAAGGCCGCCAAGATGCGGCACCTTGACGAATCCGTCGGGGGCCGGTGCAAAACCGAAGCCATCGCTGCCGACCACTGCGCCCGGCTTGAAGATGCAGCGTGCACCGATCGTCGCGTGATGGCCGATCGTGACACCGGCCTGCAGCCGGCAGTCATCGCCGAGTCGCGCACCCTCCTCGATGACGCAGTTGGGGCCGATCGAGCAGCGCTCGCCGATCACTGCGCGCTCACCGACGACCGCATTGGGGCCGACCCAGGCGCTCGCCGCGACTCTCGCACTGCCGGCGATGCTGGCACCCGGGGCGATGCCCGAGGTCACTGCGGGCTCTGGATACATTCCCGCGGCGATCCGCGCGTAGGCGGCATAGGGATGGGGGCTGATGAGCGCTGCGACCGGGCACTCCGGCAGCAACTCGCGCGCGAGCACGACGGCCGTCGCCTTCGTGGCCGCGAGCTGGCGGCGGTACTTTGCACTGCTGCAGAAGCTGAGGGTGCCCGGCGTCGCCGATGCGAGCGCGGCGACGCCATCAACCTTGAGGCCAGGATCCCCGGAGAGTTCGAGTCCGTAGCGAACCGCAAGCTCGCCGAGCGTGATCGCCATGGCGGCGCTCCCCACTGGCGGTGGCCCGCCGCTCAGGGCTTGGGCGCTGGGGCGGGCGTCGCTGCCGGCGCCTTGGCCTTCACGGCCGCGATCACCTGCGGCGTGATGTCCACCGCATCGGCCGCGAACAGCACGCCATCGCTTATGATCAGCTGGTAGCCATTGGCACGCGCGTAGACCTGCACTTCCTGGAGCAGCGCGCGCTGCACCTTGCCGAATTCCTCGTTGCGCCGCAGGTTGGCGTCCTCCTGCAATTCGTTGAAGCGCCGCTGCAGGTTGATCTCGCCTTCGCGGACGTCCCGTTCAGCCTTCGTGCGGTCCGCCTCGGACATGACGGCGGCCTCGCGCTTCAGCTTGTCGGACTTTTCCTGCAGGGTCTTCTGCTGGCTGGCGAGATCGCGCTGCCGCGGCATGAACTCGCCCTCGAGCGCCTGCTGGGCCGCTCGCGCCTGCGGCGATTCCTCGAGGAGCCGGCCCGTATTCACGTAGCCGATCTTGATTTCGGCCTGGGCCGCCACCGGCAGGGCCGCGAAAACGACTGCCGAAAGCAGTGCGCAGGGAATGGAAAGCCTGGTCATGGTTGTCATCTTTTCTCGACTCGTCAGAAGGCGCCACCGATCGTGAACTGGAAGCGTTCGACTTCGTCCGGATAGCGGACCGCGTCGCCCTTGTACTCGTTCAGCGGGACGCCGTAGCTGAACCGGAACACGCCGAGCGGCGCAAGCCACTGCACCGCAATGCCCGCCGATTGCTTCAGCTCATTGTAATCGAACTTGTAGTCGACCGGCGTGACGCCATCGCGGCCGACGAAATGGATGCTCGAGCCCTGCGCAAACACGTTGCCGATGTCGTAGAAAAGGCCCATGCGCGTGCTCGCCCGCCATTTCTGGGGCACCGGGAACAGGAGCTCGGCGCGCCCGATCACCTTCATGTTGCCGCCGTAGGGATTCCCGAAGCTGTCCTTGGGCCCGAGCCGGCTCTCCGAGTAGCCGCGCACGGACTCCGGCCCGCCGGCGAAGAACTGGCGGTACGGCGGCAGCGCCGTCGTGTCATTGCCGAGCGCTTCGCCGTAGCCAAGTTCCCCGCTGAACGCGACCGTCCAGCGCTTGCCGAGGGGCAAGAGCTGCAGGAAATCGTAATTGAAGACGTAGTAGTTGACCTCGCTGCCGGGCGCAGCAAATGAGACCGAAAGCGAATGCTTCATGCCGCGGTCGGCGAAGATCGCGCGATTGCGCGAATCGTAGAACCACCCGGTCACGAGCTCAAAGGTGTTGAACTTCGTGCCGAACAGGCAGCGGGTCGTCGGATCCGGGTCCTCGCAGTCCGGATCGGGGATTTCGGTCGAGATGACGCGCGTATAGGGATTGCCATTGGCCCGGACCCAGGCCACGGCCTCCGCGGCGCTGCCGAGCGGATTGACCACCAGGTCGGACTGCTGCGCAACCAGCCCGAAGCGCAGGCCCTGGAATTCTGTGATCGGATATCCATATTCGATCGTGGCGGACATGGTCGTCGTCGAGAAATCCGACGCCGCCGACACGAATTGCGTGATGTCGCGGTACTGCAGCCCGAGCGTGCGCGACAGGCCGTCGACACTCGTGTACGGGTCGGTGTGCGAAATGCTGTAGGACTGCGAATAGCGGCCGGACACCAGTTCGACGGCGAGCCGCTCGCCCGAGCCCATGAAATTCGAATGCACGAAGCTGCCGTTCAGCATGAACGACTGCGACTCCGAATAGCCGACGCCGCCGCTGAACTGCCCGGGCAGGCCTTCCTTGATGTCGAAGTCCACGTCCACCAGGTCCGGCGTTCCCGGCACCGGTTTCGACTCGAATTCGACCTTCTCGATGTATGGCAGGCGCTGCAGGCGTTCTTTCGAGCGTTCCAGCAGCGCATTCGACAGGTACGAACCCTCGAGCTGGCGCAACTCGCGGCGCAGGACCTCGTCGTCGATCGCACTCGTGTTGATGAAGTTGATGCGCCGCACGTAGGCGCGGCTGCCGGGATCGACGAAGAAGGTCAGGCCGACCGTCATCTTCTCGTCGTCAGCCTGCGGCACCGGGTCGATCTTGGCGAAGGCGTAGCCTTCCACGCCGAGCCGGTAGGCCAGCAGTTCCTGGGTCTGCGTGATCAGCTTGCGGGAATAGGTCTGTCCCGGCTGGACCAGCAGCAGTTTCTTCAACTCCGCCTCGGGAACCTTCATCGTGCCGGCGAGCTTCACCTCGCCGACCTTGTAGACATCGCCCTCATGGACATTGACCGTGATGAAGATGTCGTCCTTTTCGGGCGCGATCGCGACCTGCGTGGACTCCACCGCGAAATTCGCATAGCCGCGGTCCTGGTAGTAGGACTGCAGCTTCTCAAGGTCGCCCTGCAGGGACTCGCGCGAATAGCGGTCGTTCTGCTTGTACCAGGACAGCCATCCTGGCGTTTTCAGCTCGAAGTCCTCGAGCAGCGTCTCGTCGTCATACGCTTCGTTGCCGACCACGTTGATCTGGCGGATGCGAGCGCGCTTGCCCTCGACAACCGTGATCTTGATCTTGACCTTGTTGCCGGGGACCTCTTCCACCTTGGGATCGATGCGCACCGCGTACTTGCCGCGGCTGAAGTACTGGTCGGTCAGGTAGCCCTGAACCTCCTCGAGCACCGAGCGGTCGAATGTCTTGCCGGTCGCGAGGCCGACCGAGCGCAGCGATTTCTGCAGGTCTTCGGTCTTGATGTCCTTGTTCCCGGTGATCTCGAAGCTCTCGATGGACGGACGCTCGTACACGACGACGACCAGCGTCGAGCCGTCGCGCCGCAGTTCGATGTCGCGGAAAAAGCCCGTCGCAAACAGGGCGCGGATCGCTTCCTGGACGCGGCGCTCGTCGAGCCGGTCGCCGATATTGACCGGCAGGTAGTTGTAGATCGTGCCTTCCGAGATGCGCTGCAGGCCCTCGACGCGGATGTCGCCCACGATGAACTCGGGGCCCACGCCCTGCGCGAGCGCCGCGGGGACGTATGCCAGCAGGATGCCGCCGATGAGCCGTCGAAGCATGGGGAGTCCGATTCCTTGCGTGATCAGCCGAGGAGCCGCGTGATGTCGTTGTAGAACGCGAAGCCCATCAGCAGTACCAGCATCGCGATGCCCAGTTTCTGGCCCAGCACCTGCGCCTGCATCGGCAGCGGGCCGCCCTTGGCCATCTCGACCAGCTGGTACACGATCTGGCCGCCGTCCAGGACCGGTATCGGCAGCAGGTTCAGCACTGCGAGCGAGATTGAAACGAGCGCCAGGAAACCGAGATAGTAGTTGAAGCCCTCGTTCGCCGTCAGCCCGGCGTATTGGGCGATGTTGATCGGGCCGGAAATGTTCTTGGTCGAGACGTGCCCCGTCACCATCCGCCACAGGAATCGCACGGTCAGCGCGCTCTTGTCCCAGGTCTCACGCACAGCCGGCGCAAATGCCGCGAGCACCCCGTAGCGTTCGACGGTCTGCATCGATTCCGGGAAGCCCGGGGCAGCGCTCGCATCCGCGCCGAGCCCGATCTGCCCGATGGTCCGCCCGCCGTCGTCCACGGCTTTCGGCACCAGCGTGAATGAAACGCGCTGCCCGCCCCGGATCGCGGTGAGCCGCGTGGATATTCCCGGGCGCGCACGAATCGCCTCGACGAATGCCGTGTACTCCGCGACCGGACGGCCTTCGACCTCGATAATGCGATCGCCTGGCTGGATGCCGGCGCGCTCGGCCGGATCGCCCGGCGTCAGCACGCTGGCGATGACCGGCAGCGGTGGCGACCAGAACGAGAGTCCCAGACCGCGCAACAGGATCCCCGGTTCGGTCAGCCCGCGCTGCTCGCCTTCCGGGATCACGATTTCGAGCTTGCGCGGCGCCCCGTCGCGCCCGCGAACCTCGAGCGGGATGCGGCCTGAGCCTGCCACGCCTTCCAGGATGCCGAGCACGGCTGACTGGCGCGTCGGTGTCGGACGGCCCGCGACGCTCAACAGTTCGTCATCGGGCCGCAGGTCGGCCGCTGCGGCGTAGGAGCCTTCCGTCACGTCGCCGATTACCGGCTTGAGGCCGGGAATGCCGTACAGGAACAGGATCCAGTACGCCGCGATCGCAAACAGGAAATTCGCGCCGGGGCCGGCCAGCAGCACGAGGATGCGCGCCAGTGGCGGACGGCGATTGAACGCGCGATGCTCTTCCCCCGGCGGCAGGGGCCCTTCGCGCTCGTCGAGCAGGCGCACGTAGCCACCGAGCGGTATCGCCGCCAGCACGTACTCGATCTGGTCCGCATCACGCCCGACGCGCCGCAGCAGCGGCTTGCCGAAGCCGAGCGAATAGCGCAGTACCTTGAACCCGAGTCGGCGCGCGACCCAGTAATGACCGAACTCATGCACCGAGACCAGCACGCCGATCGCGACGATGAAGGCGAGCACCGCGCTGATGAAGGCGAAGCTCATGCGCCCGCCGCCAGGCGCGTCATGAGCGCCGCGCCTGCCCGGTCGCGTGCCCAGGCATCGGCCGCCAGTGCGTCGTCCAGGGATCGTACCGGCCGTACCTGATGCTGCTGCAACACGCAGTCAATGACCGCCGCAATGTCGTCAAAGTTCAGACTTCGGTCGAGAAAGGCGCCCACGGCCACCTCGTTGGCGGCGTTCAGGACGGCAGGCAGCGTGCCGCCGGCGCGGGCCGCCTTGACCGCCAGTCCGAGGCAAGGAAATCGTTCCAGATCAGGGGCTTCGAAAGACAATTGAGCAACCCGCACGAGGTCCAGCGATTCTACACCAGAGGTGATCCGTTCAGGCCAGCCAAGGGCGTGGGCAATCGGCACACGCATGTCCGGATGACTGAGCTGGGCGAGCACCGAGCCGTCGTCGAACTCGACCAGTGAATGCACGATGCTTTGCGGGTGAATGACGATGCTGACCCGCTCCGGCCCGACCCCGAACAGGTGGCAGGCCTCGATCAGTTCCAGTCCCTTGTTCATCAACGTCGCAGAGTCCACGGAAATCTTGCGGCCCATGCGCCAGTTGGGATGGGCGACGGCCTGTTCCGGCGTCACCGAGGCGAAATCCTCGCGCCGCATCTTCAGGAACGGCCCGCCCGACGCGGTCAGCAGGATTCTTTTCACGCCCGGCGGCGGTCCGCCCCGATCCTGAGCGGGCGGCAGGCACTGGAAGACCGCGTTGTGTTCGCTGTCGATCGGCAGGATGCGCGAACCCGACTTGCGCGCGGTATCGATCAGGAGCGCACCCGCGAGCACGAGCGCTTCCTTGTTTGCGAGCAGGAGCTGCTTGCCGGCGGCGGCGGCCGCGAGTGTCGGCGCGAGGCCCGCGGCGCCGACGATGGCGGCCATCACCAACTCCGCATCAGGCAGCGTTGCGATCGTGACCTGCGCTTCGGGACCGGCGAGGACCCGCGTGTCGCAACCGGCGGCGGCCAGGCGCTCCTTCAGCTGCGCCGCCGCATCCGGGTCGAGCATCGCTGCATAGGCGGGCCGGCAACGCAGGCATTGCCGGGCAAGGACATCGACATTCGCGCGGGCCGTGAGGCCGACGATCCGGAACCGGTCGGGATGGCGCAGCGCGACATCCAGGGTGTTCTCCCCGATCGAACCGGTGGAACCCAGGACGACGAGGCCCCTCATGTCACGAGTCCCAGCCAGCAGAAACCCAATGCCAGGAGCGGCGTCGACGAGGTCAGGCTGTCGATGCGATCCAGCACGCCGCCATGGCCCGGCAACAGGTTGCCGCTGTCCTTCATGCCACGCTGGCGCTTGAACATGCTTTCCACGAGATCACCGACCACCGACACCAGTACCGCCGCGATGCACAGCGACAGGAAGCCGAGCGCGGGCAATTCGAACCAGGCCTTGCCGGCAAGGGCCACCAGCGAGCCGGCGACCAGGCCGCCGAGGACGCCTTCCCAGGTCTTGTTCGGGCTTACCTGCGGGGCAAGCCGCAGCCGCCCAAAATGCCGCCCCGCGAAATAGGCACCGATATCGGCCGCCCAGGCGAGCACCAGCACGAAGATGACGAGTTCCCAGCCATGATCCGCCTGCAGGTACAGGCGCGCCAGTGCGAGCCAGGTCGGTGCGAGAGCCCACAGTCCCGCGATGGCTGCCAGGGTCCGGTGGCTGCGACCGGGCGCCAGCACGACCCAGGCGAAGAGCAGTATCCAGCCGAGCATCGCTACGATCAGCACGGCCTGGAGACTCTCCAGGCCGCGGCTTGCCAGCCACAGCGCTGCCATCACGACCGCACAGATTCCGACATAGGCGATGTGGGCTGCGGGCGACTCGAGCCCTGCCAGCGTCGCCCATTCCCAGGCGCCTGCCAGGATCATGACGGCGAGTGCGACGATCGCGAACACCGGCGGCAACACGAGGAGCACGATCGCAAGCACCACGACCAGCCCGATCGCCGTGATGACGCGCTGCCCGAGCATCAGCTGCGCCCCAGCTGGGCGGCAGTGCGCCCGAAACGCCGCTGCCGTCCGGCGAAGTCCACCAGCGCGCCTTCGTAGGTTGCCTCGTCGAAGTCCGGCCACAGCGTGTCGGTGAACCACAGTTCCGTATAGGCGAGGTCCCACAGCAGGAAATTGCTGATGCGCCGTTCGCCGCCGGTGCGGATGAAAAGATCCGGCTCCTCGCGGCCCGCGGTCGTCAGGCAGGCGGCGAATGCCGCCTCGTCGATCTCGCCCTGTCCCATCGTGCCGCCGACGACCTTGCCGGCAAGGCGCCGCGCGGCCTGCGCGATGTCCCAGCGGCCGCCATAGGCGACGGCGACGACGAGGTCCAGGCGCTCGTGGTTCGCGGTGCGAAGCTCCGCGGCGTTCATCCGCTCGACCAGCGCCGGAGCAAGCTGCGAGCGCTCGCCGATGAATCGCAGCCGGACGCCGTTGGCATCCAGTTCCGCGACCTCGCGATCGAGCGCTTCCAGGAACAGCTGCATCAGCACGCCGACCTCGTCGGCCGGTCGCTGCCAGTTTTCGCTGGAGAATGCGAACAGCGTCAGTGCCGTCACGCCGCGCCGCACGGAGTGCTCGATCGTCGTACGAACCGTGCGCGCCCCGGCGCGATGGCCCGCGGCACGCGGCAGCGAGCGTTGCTCGGCCCAGCGGCCATTGCCGTCCATGATCACGGCGACGTGGCGCGGCACCGGCCCTGCGCTCGGTTGTTCGGTGGCGGGTGCCGGCATGTCAGACCTGCAGCAGTTCTTTTTCTTTTTCGGCGAGCACGGCATCGATGTCGTGCACATGCCGGTCGGTCAGTTTCTGGATCTCTTCCTGCGCGCGGCGGTCATCGTCCTCGGAGATCAGCTTCTCCTTGAGCATGTCCTTCAGTTCATTCATCAGGTCGCGCCGCACGGCGCGGACCGCGACGCGCGCATTTTCGGCCTCATGGCGCGCGACCTTGGTCAACTCGCGGCGACGCTCCTCGGTCATCGGTGGCAGCGGCAGGCGGATTACCAGCCCCGCCGTATTGGGTGTCAGGCCCAGGTCGGACTTCTGGATCGCCTTCTCGACCGCGTGGACCGCCGCCTTGTCCCAGGGGGTGACGACGAGCGTGCGTGCGTCTTCGACGGTCACGTTCGCCACCTGGTTCAGCGGCACTTCGGTGCCGTAATACTCGACCTTGATGCCCTCGAGCAGGCCGGTGTTGGCGCGGCCCGTGCGCATCTTGCGGTAGTGGTCCCGCAACCCGGCAACGCACTTGGACATGCGTTGCGTCGCGTCGCGATTCATCTCCTCGAGCATGACTGCGTCCTCATGGAAGGCTGCTACAGCCCGTTCGCGACCAGCGTGCCCACATCCTCGCCGTCGACGATGCGCATCAGGTCGCCTTCGTTCATCAGGTTGAAGACACGGAGCGGCAGGCCGTTGTCGCGGCACATGACGATGGCCGTCGCATCCATGACGCCCAGGCGGTCGTCGAGCACCTTGTCGAAGGACAGGGTCTTGTATCGTTGCGCTTTCGGATTGCGGACCGGATCGTCGTCGTAGATCCCGTTGACCTTGGTCGCCTTCAGCAGCAGGTCGGCGTCGATCTCGATGGCGCGCAGCGCCGCCGCCGTATCGGTCGTGAAGAATGGGTTGCCAGTGCCGGCCGCGAAGATTACGCAGCGGCCCTTCTCGAGGTGGCGCACGGCGCGGCGCCGGATGTAGTCCTCGCACACTTCCTGGACCCGGAGCGCCGACTGGACGCGCGCGTGGGCGCCGAGCGCCTCCAGCGCATCCTGCAGCGCGAGGCCATTCATGACCGTCGCGAGCATGCCCATGTGGTCGGCCGTCACGCGGTCCATGCCGGCGCGCGCGAGGCCCGCGCCGCGGAAGATGTTGCCGCCGCCGATTACGACCGCGACCTGCACGCCGCGCGCCAGGACGTCCCGGATCTCGCCGGCGACGCGCTTCAGGATGATCGGATCGATGCCGTAGTCCTCGGCGCCGAGCAAGGCCTCGCCGCTGACCTTCAGCAGTATCCGCGACAGCGACTTGCGGGCCTGCGGTTCCGACGTACCCATCACCCCTCCATCCTGCCGCTGATTATAAGGAACCCCGCCGTGGCGGGGTTCCTTG
Source organism: uncultured Gammaproteobacteria bacterium (assembly GCA_963747145.1). Classification (GTDB taxonomy): domain Bacteria; phylum Pseudomonadota; class Gammaproteobacteria; order Steroidobacterales; family Steroidobacteraceae; genus SCUD01. The sequence continues at coordinate 327,387 of CAVVDZ010000006.1, forward strand.
TCCTGTCCGGGCGATTCGGCCTCAGCGTCGGCCCTCGGCGGCCTTCACCTGGGCCATCACTTCCTCGGCAAAGTTCTCCTGCCGCTTTTCGATGCCCTCGCCGACCTCGTAGCGCAGGAATGCGGTGACCGTTGCGCCAGCAGCCTCGACCAGCTTGCCGACCGAAGTGTCCGGATCCTTCACGAATGGCTGGCCGGTCAGGCAAATCTCGGCGAGATACTTGCGGAGCCGCCCCTCGACCATCTTGTCGACGATCGCGGCGGGCTTGCCTTCGGCGGCTGCCTGGGCGGCGAGGATCTCGCGCTCCTTGGCAAGCATCGTTTCGGGGACGTCGGACGGCTGCACGTACTGCGGGCTGGCAGCCGCCACGTGCATGGCAAGGTCTCGCGCGAGCGTGGCGTCGCCGCCTTTCATGCCGACCAGCGTGCCGATCCGCGTGCCGTGCACATAGCTGCCGATGACGGTCGGCGCGGCAAGCGGTGCCAGGCGACGAATCGTGATGTTCTCGCCGATCCTCGCGATCAGGTGACGCCGCGTCTCCTCGACCGTCGTGCCACCGGCAAGCGCCAGTGCCGCGGCGCTCTCCACGGTCGTCACGTTCGCCTGCAGGGCCGCGGCCGCGACGGCGGCTGCGAACGATTGGAAGTCCTGCTCGCGCGCGACGAAATCGGTCTCGCAATTGACCTCGACCAGGATCGCGCTCCGGCCGTCGGCGCTCTTCGCGACGACCACGGCGCCTTCGGCCGCGATGCGCGCCGCTTTCTTGTCGGCTTTCGCGAGGCCCGCCTTGCGCATGATCTCGGCGGCCGCGTCCAGGTCGCCACCGGTTTCCACCAGGGCCTTCTTGCACTCCATCATGCCGGCGCCGGTGCGCTCGCGAAGCGTCTTGACCACTTCGGCCGTGATTGCCACTGTCATTCCCCGTTCTTGTCGGACTTTCTCAATCCCGGCTTGCGGCGCACCGCAGGCTTGCTGCGCCCTTCCTCCGGAATCACGCCGATGATGATCGCCTCATCAACGATGGCCTCGTCTTCCGCCAGGTCGGCGGGCTCCACGGCGTCGGTCACCACCGCGGGTGCCGACAATTCGGCGGCGGAGGCGGTCTCCGGCGGGGCGGCGGCGGCCGGCACGCGCGCACGCGCTGGCGCCTTGCGCCGGACGTTGGCGGCCTTGCCGCGCGGTCCGCGGGCGGCGGACTTGCGGCGCGGCTGGCCTTCCTCGTCGAGTTCGACGAACTCGTCCTCGCCGGCCGGCACGACCGGCACCGAGGACTTGCCGTCGATGACGGCCTCGGCGATGCCTGACGCGTACAGCTGGATCGCCCGCATCGCGTCGTCGTTGCCGGGGATCACGTAGTCGATCTGTTCGGGTGAGCAGTTGCTGTCCACGATCGCGACGACCGGGATGCCGAGCTTGCGCGCCTCGTGGACCGCGATGTCCTCGTGGCCGACGTCGACGACGAACAGCGCGTCCGGCAGCGCATTCATGTCCTTGATGCCGCCGAGGCTGCGCAACAGCTTCTCCAGCTCGCGCCGGAGCTTCTGGGCTTCCTTCTTGTTGCGGCGGTCGAGCGCGCCCGACGTGCGCAGCTCCTCGAGTTCGTGCAGGCGCTTGATCGACTGGCGGATGGTCTTGAAGTTCGTCAGCATGCCGCCCAGCCAGCGCTGGTTCACGTAGGGCATGCCGCAACGCATCGCCTCGACCTGGATTGCGTCGCGCGCGCTGCGCTTGGTGCCGACGAACAGCACCTTGCCGCCGTCGGCGATAACGCCCTTGACGAAGTTCGTCGCCTCGTTGAACAGCGGCAGGGTCTTCTCGAGGTTGATGATGTGGATCTTGTTCCGCTCGCCGAAGATGAATGGGGCCATCTTCGGGTTCCAGAAGCGGGTCTGGTGTCCGAAATGGACACCCGCTTCCAGCATCTGTCGCATGGACACGCTGGCCATGATTGCTCCTGTTCGGGTTAAGCCTCCGCGGATCCGCATGCGGCAACCAGGCCCGAAGGCCCGGCACCCAGCCGCACGTGACGATACGCGTGTGGATTTGGTTGAGAAAAAACGCCGCGCTTTATACCATCTTTGTCCCGTCGAAACAACGTGATAGGCGCGAACCCGCGATGCTGATGGCACGTCAGGCCCAGGTCACCATCAAATCGCCCGCTGAACAGCAGGCGATGCGCGTGGCCGGGCGCCTCGCGGCCGACGTCCTGGACATGATCGGCCCCCGGGTGCAGGCCGGCGTCACCACGGGCGAGCTCGACCGGATCTGCCACGATTTCATCGTGGACGTCCAGAAAGCCATCCCGGCGCCCTTGAATTACAAGGGCTTTCCGAAGTCGATCTGCACCTCGGTCAACCACGTCGTCTGCCATGGGATCCCGGGCGACCGGCAGTTGCGCTCCGGCGACATCGTCAACATCGACGTCACGGTCATCAAGGACGGCTACCACGGCGACACCAGCCGCATGTTACTTCGTCGGCAAGCCGCTCGGTCCAGGCCCAGCGCCTGCTGCGAGCATCGGCTTCGAGGCCATGTGGCGCGGCATCCGCCAGGTGCGCCCGGGCGCGCGCCTCGGCGACATCGGCCACGCGATCCAGCAATATGTCGAGTCCCAGGGCTATTCGGTGGTGCGCGAGTACTGCGGCCACGGCATCGGCCGCGTCTTCCACGAGGATCCCGCAGGTGCTGCACTACGGCGAGCCCGGCACCGGCCTCGAGATCGAGCCCGGCATGACATTCACGATCGAGCCGATGGTCAACGCAGGCAAGCGCCACGTGCGCGCTGCTGCCCGACGGCTGGACCGTCGTCACCAAGGATCACTCGTTGTCCGCGCAGTGGGAACACACGCTCCTGGTGACGCCCGGCGGATTTGAAGTCCTGACGCTCGGCAGCGCCGTCGCGCGCAGAGCTGATCCGTGCGCGCCGGTCGCACCGAAGCAGCGATGGTCCGGAGCCGTCGCGGCCAGCGGCGCCGGTCGCTGGGCCTATGCCGCGGCGCTGAAGCCGGTCGCCGGGGCGAACGAACGCTCCGCGACTCGCGCGGCGCTCTGGCAGGCGACCGAACTCGCGCGCCGCTTCCACGCCGGCGAGGCCGTCGAAACGCTGGTGCGCGACGCGCGCGCAGCTCGTCGACGCGCTGCTGCTGCGCGCCTGGCGCAGCGCGGCCGGCCCATCGGCCGACGAGCTTGCGCTGGTCGCCGTCGGCGGCTACGGCCGCGGCGAGCTGCACCCGCGTTCCGACGTCGACATCATGGTGCTCCTGCCGCAGGGCGACGCCAGCCGCGGCGGACCGCTGCGTCGAGCGCTTCTCTGACCTTCCTCTGGGACATCGGCCTCGAGATCGGCCACAGCGTGCGCACGCTCGACGAGTGCCAGCGACGAGGCGCGCGCCGACATCAGCCGTCGCGACCACGCTGATCGAGGCGCGCCTGCTCGCGGGCCCCGAGCCGCTCTTCTCGGCCATGCGCCGCGGTTGCGCCCGACCGGCGTGTGGCCGTCGCGCGATTTCTTCGACGGCGAAGCTCGCGCGAGCAGACCGCAACGCCATCATCCGCTATCACGACACCGCCTACAACCTCGAGCCGAACGTCAAGGCAGAGCCCGGGCGGCCTGCGCGACATCCAGACCATCGGCTGGGTCGCGAAGCGGCATTTCGGCGCTGAACACGCTGCGAGGAACTCGCGAGCCACGGCTTCCTGACCGCGCGACGAGCTGCGCGCGACTGCAGGCGGCGCAGGCCTTCCTGTGGCGCGTGCGCTTCGCGCTGCACCTGGTCACGCGGCCGGCGCGAGGACCGGCTGCTGTTCGACCACCAGATCAGGCTCGCGCGCATGTTCGGCTACGAGGACGCGACCTACACGCTCGCGGTCGAGCAGTTCATGCAGCGCTACTACCGCACGGTGATGGATCGTGCAGCGGCTCAACGAAATGCTGCTGCAGCTCTTCCGCGAGGCGATCCTGGCCGACGCGAGCGCCGGACCGTCGCGCTGTCACGGCAGTTCCAGGAGCGCGACGGCTACCTCGAGGTCACGGGCGACGACGTCGTTCGCTGCGCAACCCGTCGGCACTGCTCGAGCTGTTCCTCGTGCTGCAGCAGACACCCGGCGCTCGCGGCGTGCGCGCCGACACGATCCGCCTCGTCACGCCAGAGCCTGTGGCTGATCGACGAGGAGTTCCGCCAGAACCCGCGCAATCACCGGCTGTTCCTCGAGATCCTGCGACGCGCGAGCCGGCGTCACGCACGAACTGCGGCGCATGAATCTCTACGGCGTGCTCGGCCGCTACATCCCCGCCTTCGGCCGCATCGTCGGGCGCATGCAGTACGACCTGTTCCACGCCTACACGGTCGATGCGCACACGCTGTTCGTGGTCAGCAACCTGCGGCGCTTTGCGCTCGAACGCTACGACCACGAGTTCCCGAAGCTGCGGCAGATCTGTCCGCGCGCTGCCGAAACCCGGAGCTCGCCTACCTCGCGGCGCTGTTCCACGACATCGCCAAGGGCCGCGGCGGCGATCACTCCGAGCTCGGCGCCGTCGATGCCGAGGCCTTCTGCCTCGAGCAGGGCCTGTCGCGCTACGACGCGCGCCTCGTCGCCTGGCTGGTGCGCAACCATCTGCTGCTGTCGGTGACCGCGCAGAAGCAGGACATCGCCGACCCGCAGGTCATCAACGCGCTTCGCGCGCGAGCGTCGGCGACCAGGCCCACCTCGACTACCTGTACGCTGCTGACCGTCGCGGACGTGCGCGGCACCAATCCGAAGCTGTGGAACTCCTGGAAGGCGACGCTGTTCGACGAGCTTCTACGAGCGCGTCAAGCGCGCGCTCCGCCGCGGCCTCGAGAGCCCGATCGACCGCGAGGAACTCGTTGCCGAGACGCAGGCGCAGGCGCGCGCAGCTGCTGCGCGACGCGCCGGCGTCGATCCGCGGCGATCGACGCGTCTGGGCATCGCTGCACCGACACCTATTTCCTGCGGCATTCCGCCGCGGAGATCGCCTGGCACACCGGGGAGCTCGCCGCGCGCGACCCCGCCGACGCGAGCCCGCTGGTCGCCGTGGCCGAACATCCCGAGCCGCGGCGGCGCGACCGTCGTGCTGGTGCTACACGCCGCGGCCGCCGACACAGCTTCGCGCGCACGACCGCGGCGCTCGACCAGATGGGGCTCAGCATCCAGGACGCACGCATCACGCCGACGCACGACGACGCGAGCCTCGACACCTACCTCGTGCTCGAGGACACCGGCATGCCGATCACCGACGCCAGCGCATGGCGAGATCGAGCGCAGCTTGCCCGCGCGCTGTCCGACCGGAACGCGGCGACGCCCGCAGTGACGCGGCGCATGCCGCGCCAGGCGCGCATGTTCACGACGCCGACGCAGGTCGACATTCACGCGACGACGCGGCGAATGAGCGTACCATCCTCGAGCTCGTCGCCGGCGATCGCCCGGGCTGCTGTCCGAGATCGGCCAGGTCTTCTGTGGGACAGCGCGTCGACGTGTGCACGGCGCGCAAGATCATGACCGTCGGCGAGCGCGCGGAGGACGTCTTCTACGTGACCGACGAGCACGAGCCGCCCGCTCGACGCGCCGCGACGCGGACAGCGCTCGCGCGAGCGCCTGCAGCAGGCGCTCGACGCGCGCGACGCCGCGAGCCCGACGGCGCGCCCGCGGATGACTGATGTCCGCGCGATCATCGAGCAGCGCCTTCGAACGGCGCGCCGGCTGACTCCGCCGGAAACGCGTCGCGCGAGCTGCTGCGGCCGCCGTCGACCAGTGCGCTCGCGCTGCTCGGACCGCGGCGAAGCGCGCGTCGCCGAGCCGGCGGCGACGGCGGCTGGCGCGTCAACGAGTGGCTCAAGAAGGCCGTGCTGCTCTACTTCCGCGCTGCACGACAATCGCGGTCACGGATGCCGGCGCCCTGCGCTTCTACGACAAGCGTGCCGCTCAAGTACGCCGCCTACGACGCCGGCGCGGTTCCGCGCCGACGGCGTGCGCGTCGTGCCGGGCGCCGTCGTGCGCGAGGGCGCCCACGTCGCGCCCGATGCCGTGCTGATGCCGAGCTTCGTCAACATCGGCGCCTACGTCGGCGCGGGCACCATGGTCGACACCTGGGCGACGGTCGGCTCCTGCGCGCAGATCGGCCGCAATGTGCACCTGTCCGGCGGCGTCGGCATCGGCGGCGTGCTCGAGCCGCTGCAGGCGCAGCCGACGATCATCGAGGACGACTGCTTCATCGGCGCCCGCTCCGAGGTCGTCGAGGGCGTGGTCGTCGAGCGCGGCTCGGTGATCTCCATGGGCGTCTTCATCGGCGCAGAGCACGCGCATCTACGACCGCGAACCCGCACCATCACGCTACGGCCGCGTACCCGCCGGCTCCGTCGTCGTCCCCGGCAACCTGCCCGCCGCCGACGGCGCTCACTCGCTGTATTGCGCGGTGATCGTCAAGAACGTCGACGCACAGACGCGCGCCAAGACCTCCATCAACGACTTGCTACGGATGTAAACGGCGCTATGCGCGGGCGAGGTCGGGCGGGGTCCCGCTCGTGAACTCCGTCGGAAGTTCCGAGCGAGTTCACCGGCGGGACCCCGCCCATCCCGCCCGCGCTCCTCGCTCTTCGCCTCGATCCTAGCCGAATCGACCGGTGATGTAGTCCTCGGTCAGGCGGTGCTTCGGGTTCGTGAAGATCATGTCGGTCTCGCCGACTTCGATCAGATCGCCGAGATGAAAGTAGGCGGTGCGTCGAGAGACACGCGCCGCCTGTTGCATCGAGTGCGTGACGATGCAAATCGCGTAGTTCTGCCGCAGCTCATCGATGAGATCCTCGATGCGCGCCGTCGCAATCGGATCGAGCGCCGAGCAGGGCTCGTCCATCAGGATCACCTCCGGGTTCGACCGCGATGGTGCGCGCGATGCAGAGCCGCTGCTGCTGGCCGCCCGACAGCGCCGTACCCGCCTGGTGCAGCCGGTCCTTGACCTCTTCCCAGAGCCCGGCGCGCTGCAGGCTGGTCTGGACGATCTCGTCGAGTTCGGTGCGATCCGCCGCGAGTCCGTGGATGCGCGGCCCGTAGGCGACATTCTCGTAGACGGACTTCGGGAACGGATTCGGCTTCTGGAACACCATGCCGACGCGCGCGCGCAGCTGCACGACGTCCTGCCGCCTGTCGTAGATGTCCTGACCGTCCAGCGTGATCGCGCCCGTTACGACCGCCGACGGTATCGTGTCGTTGAGCCGATTGAGGCAGCGCAGCAAGGTGCTCTTGCCGCAGCCCGACGGCCCGATCATCGCGATCACCTCGTTGTGGCCGACGTCGAGGCTGACGTCGCGGATCGCGTGCTTGTCGCCGTAGTACACGTCGACCTGCCGGCAGGTCATCACCGGATTCGGCACTGTCGACGTCGCCGACAGTCCTGCGTGCCGTCGCCTCGCTGCCGCCCGCCGCGGCGGTCGCGGTCTCGAGCGCGGCGCTGCGGCTCTGCGTCTGCGATTCGACTGCCATGTCCGGATTCTCCAGCGTCCATTGCGCTCACCAGCGCCGCTCGAATTTCTGCCGCAGGATCACGGCCGCGGCATTCATGACCAGCAGGAACGCGAGCAGCACCATGATAGCGCCCGAGGTGCGCTCGAGAAATGCGCGTTCCGGGCTGTCCGCCCACAGGAAGACCTGCACCGGCAGCACGGTCGCCGGATCGGTGAGGCTGCTCCGGCACGTCCGCGATGAAGGCGACCATGCCGATCATCAGCAGCGGCGCCGACTCGCCGAGCGCGCGCGCCATGCCGATGATCGCGCCGGTCAGCATGCCCGGCATCGCGAGCGGCAGCACGTGGTGCAGCACGACCTGCACCTGCGATGCGCCCATGCCGAGCGCGGCCTCGCGTATCGACGGAGGCACGGCCTTGATCGCCGCGCGGCTCGCGATGATGATCGTCGGCAACGTCATCAGCGTCAGCACCAGCCCGCCGACCAGCGGCGCCGATCGCGGCACGCCGAAGAACTGGATGAACACGGCGAGGCCCAGCAGGCCGAACACGATGGACGGCACGGCGGCCAGGTTGTTGATGTTCACCTCGATCAGGTCGGTGAACCGGTTGGCCGGCGCGAATTCCTCCAGATAGACGGCGGCTGCGACCCCGATCGGGAATGACAGCAGCAGCGTGACCGCGAGCGTCAGGAACGAGCCGACGACGGCGCCCAGCACGCCCGCCTGCTCGGGCTCGCGCGAATCCCCCGCCGTGAAGAACACGCGGTTGAATCGCCGCTCCATGCGATGGTCCGCGGTCAACGCATCGAGCCACCCGAGCTCCTGATCCGACACCACGCGCTGTTCCTCGGGCAACTGTGCGATCGATCTTGCCCTTGACGAGCTGGTCGATGTCGTCGGAAGCCATCAGCCAGAGTTCGCGGGTCTGGCCGATCAGCCCGGATCCGCCAGCACCAGATCGCGCAACTCGAACTCCGCGCCGCCGCTGACGAGTCCGTACAGCTTGCGCAAGTCGCGGCCGGCCTTCGACCTGCGGGAATCGCTGGCGCAACGCCTGCTTGACGAGGCCCGAGTAGTCGCCCGCGCGCAGCGACTCGATCGCTTCTTTGACCTTCCGGATCAATCAGTTCCGGATCGAATCGTAATGTCGATCCGGACATAGGTCTGGACGAAAGGCCGTGTAGCCCGTGCTGATGATCGACATGAACAGGAATGCGACGAACACCAGGCCGGACAACGGCCGCGGCAAGTCCATAGATCTGGAAGCGGAGTTCCGCGCGATAGCGCCGGCGCAGGCCCCGCTCGACGAGTTCGCGGACCTTCGTCTGCGCCTGCGGGCTCTTCGCTGCGGTCCGGACTATTCATATTGCTCCCGGTAGCGGCGCACGACGTGCAGCGCAATCACGTTGAGGAGCAGCGTGACCAGGAACAGCACGAGGCCGAGCGCGAAGGCCGCCAGCGTCTTCGGGCTGTCGAACTCCTGGTCGCCGACCAGCAAGCGTCACGATCTGCACGGTCACGGTCGTCACCGCCTCGAGCGGATTCGCGGTCAGGTTCGCCGAGAGTCCGGCGGCCATCACGACGATCATCGTCTCGCCAATCGCTCGCGACACGGCGAGCAGCACGCCGCCGACGATGCCCGGAAGCGCCGCGGTCAGCACGACCTTGCGGATCGTCTCCGAACGCGTGGCGCCCAGCCCATAGGAACCATCGCGCAGCGACTGCGGGACGGCCGTGATCATGTCGTCGGCGAGCGACGAGACGAAGGGAATGATCATGATGCCCATCACGAGGCCGGCGGCCAGGGCACTCTCGGACGCCACAGTGAGACCCAGGCTCTCGCCGGCGTCACGAAGCAATGGGGCGACGGTCAAGGCGGCGAAGAAGCCATAGACCACCGTCGGAATGCCGGCCAGGACTTCGAGCACCGGCTTGGTGAACGATCGGAATCCGCGGCTGGCGTATTCAGCGAGGTAGATCGCAGAGAACAGGCCGACGGGAACGGCGATCGCCATCGCGATGAAGGAGATCAGCAAGGTGCCGGCAAACAGCGGCACGGCACCGAAGGCGCCTGAGGAGCCCACCTGATCGGCACGGATCGCAATCTGCGGACTCCATTGGGTGCCGAATATGAATTCCGTCACCGGGACCAGCCGGAAGAATTGCAGCGACTCATAGAGCACCGAAAGGACAATGCCGATGGTCGTCATGATCGCGATCAGCGAGCAGCCCAGCAGTGCGGCACGGACAACCTGTTCCACGCGATTGCGCGCCCGGAGCGCAGGCGAAATGCGCGAGAGGGCGATCCAGCCGCCAGCAATGGCGATGGACAGCGCAAGTACCGCGATACCCATCCGGCTCAATCCATCGAGCCGTCGCCATTGCTGGGCGGCAGCGGCGACCTCGGGCCTCACGGAATCCGCCGCCACGTTGCCCGCGACCACGTTCCGCACGTCGTTCAGCACCAGCGACAGCTCGCCAGGCGACAGATGCTGCGCGGTGCCAGGCATGGACTGCATCACCTGGCTTGCGATGATCCGATCGTCCAGCGCCTGCCAGCCAAGCACGACGATCAGCGCCGGCAGGCTGCACCAGATCGCAGTCAGCAGGCCGTAGTAGGACGGCAGGGAGTGCAGCTTGCGCGCGCCACGTGCGCCGCCGGCGACACGCAGCGAACGTGCGCGTCCGAGCTGATAGGCAATGGCCGTCAGCACCAAGAGCGCCAGAATCAACGTAGAGGTTTGCATCCGCATCCCCGCGGGCTGGCGACGGCAAGTGCCCCGCCCGATGCCGGCAACCGGGCCTTTCTACGCCCCCTTTGTTACCGAATTGTGGCACAGGGAGGCTTGCTGCGCGGTGAGCGCGCCCGTATAAAGGGCCGCGCCCGATCGGGCCCCATGCCCTGGAGTCGCTGAGCCGATGTCTCCCACCCTCGACCTGACCCGCCAGCTACTGGCTCGCGCATCGGTGAGCCCGGTCGACGGGGGGTGCCAGGATCTCCTGATCGCGCGACTCGAGCCACTGGGCTTCCAGGTCGAGCGGCTGCGCTTCGGAGACGTGGACAATTTCTGGGCACTTCGCGAGTCGGATCCCGGGCCCCTGCTCTGCTTCGCCGGCCACACCGATGTCGTGCCGACCGGTCCGCTGGAGCAATGGCATTCCGATCCCTTCGAGCCGGTGATCCGCGATGGCAGCCTTTTTGGGCGCGGCGCCGCGGACATGAAGAGCGGGCTCGCGGCGATGGTGACCGCGGCCGAGGAATTCATCGCGGCGCAGCCGCGGTTCAAGGGCGCAATCGCCTTCCTGATCACGAGCGACGAGGAAGGCCCCTCCGTGAACGGAACGCGCCGCGTCGTCGAGCTGCTGGCGAGCCGCGGCCAGCGGATCGATTTCTGCGTCATCGGTGAGCCCTCGAGCCAGAGGGCCTTCGGCGACACGATCCGCATCGGCCGGCGCGGCTCGCTGTCCGGGCGGCTGACTGTGCACGGCGTCCAGGGCCATGTCGCCTATCCGGAGCTGGCAGACAACCCGATCCACCGCGTGGCGCCGGCCATTGCGGAGCTGGCTGCGCGGACCTGGGACCAGGGCAGCGAGCATTTCCCGCCGACGACCTTCCAGGTCAGCAACCTGAATGCCGGCACCGGCGCACCGAACGTGATTCCGGGCGAACTGAAGGCGCGATTCAACCTGCGCTGGTCACCGGCACAGACGCAGGACGGACTGAAGCAGGCCGTTGCGGAAATCCTCGACCGCCACCAGCTGCGCTACACGCTCGACTGGTTCGTCTCAGGCCTTCCGTACTACAGCCCGCCGCGCAGGCTTGCAGGAATCGCACAAGCCGCCTTGCAGGAGGTTGCCGGGCGCACTGCGGAGATGTCGACCGGCGGCGGCACTTCGGATGGGCGGTTCTTCGAGCCGCTCGGCGCCGAGATCGTCGAGCTCGGGGTCTGCAACCGGACGATCCACATGGTGAACGAATGCTGCAGGGTCGAGGACATCGACCTGCTGCATCGTACCTACATGGCAGTCCTCAGGCGGCTGTTCGCCGCAGGTTGATCCAGATTCCGCCGGCCGTCGCGGCCAGCGCGAAGACGAATACCCAGGCCGGCATCGAAAGCCCGAGGATCGTGAAGTCCACCGTCGCGCATTCGCCGCCGGCCCTGAAGACCTTCATGATCACTTCCGTCACCGGAAACAGCTCGAGCATGAAATTCAGGTCGGCGCCGCAGGACGGCACCGAGCCCGGCGGCTGCATCTGCAGCCAGACGTGCCGCCCCGCGGTGAGCAGGGTCGCGAGGCCGGTCAGGCCGATCAGCGCTGCATTGATCGAACCGCTCAGCCTGCCAGTTGAAGTGACGGCCGCCGCCAGGAATGCGATGCCCATCGCCGCGACGGTCACGCGCTGGAAGATGCACAGGTGGCAGGGCTGGAAGTCCAGCACGTACTGCGTGTAGAAGGCGGCGGCGAGTGCCAGTGCGCAGGCGACGAAACCGAGGGTATTGGCTGTCCGCCGCGCCGGAATCCTCAACCCTGGCGCTCCAGCGCGGAATCGCGGATCTGGCGCTCGGCGTCATCCAGCGACAGGTGCCGGATGTCCTTGCCGTGCACCATGTAGACCGTGTACTCGCAGATGTTCTTGGCGTGATCGCCGATGCGCTCCATGGCACGGACCACCCACATGACCTCGAGCGCGCGCCGGATGGATCGCGGGTCTTCCATCATGAAGGTGATGCTCTGGCGCTGGATAGCCTCGTATTCCTCGTCCACCTTGCGGTCGCGGCGCGCCACTTCAAAGGCCTCATCCGCATCGAGGCGCGCGAAGGAGTGCAGCGAATCGTGCACCATCTCGGTGACCAGCTTGCCAAGGTGCCGGATCTCGCGATAGTGGTCCGCGGGTTTCTCCATCGAGGCGAGCTTCGCGGCGATGAATCCGACCTTTTCGACCTCATCGCCGATCCGCTCGAGGTCGGTAATCGTCTTGATGATCGCGACCATGACGCGCAGGTCCGAGGCGGTCGGCTGCCGGGTCGCGATGATTCGGCCGCACTCCTCGTCGATCTCGACTTCCATCTGGTTGACTTTGTAGTCGTCGCGAGCGATCTGCTCGCCGAGCTCGCTGTCGCCCTCGACCAGCGCGATGACCGCCTGCTGCAATTGCTGCTCGACGAAGCCGCCCATCTGCATGACGCGCGTGCGGACGCGCTCCATGTCCTCGTTGAAGCGCCGCGATATGTGCTGGCCCAGGTCCGCCGGTTCCATGCCCCGCACTCCCAGTCGGAGATGCTGATTCTGGTCCATCATATCGCAGCGCCCCCGCGATCAGAACTTGTAATTGAGGTCGAGCTGCAGCCGCTTGTAGTCCGCTTCGGTCGCCGTGCCGTAGTTCCGGTCATTGAGGAAATACGTCGCTTTGACGTTCATGTTCTTCACCGGCGCCCACGAACCCTGCAGGACGTAGCCCCTGCCCTGAGTCAAGCCATCGGCGAAATCCGAGTCCAGGAGCGCGGCGAACTGCGCGTCGCGTTCCATGTCTTCGTACATCGCGCCGAACTCCCAGGTGCCGGGATCGGAGGCCTTGCCGAGCAGGAAGCCAAGGGTATAGCCGCTGTTCAGCGAGCTCGGGTCCATGTTCTCAAGGTAAGCGCCGAACAACTGGAGTGCCCTGCCGCCGACCATGCCCGTCCACTGCACATCCGCCTCGGCGATGTTGTAGTCGAAGGCGTAGCAGCGCGTCGCGCCCGTCGGGCTCGGGACGCTGCAGTCGGCATTGGCGGTATAGGTGCTGTTACCAGCCGGCGACCCGTTGTAATTCAGAATCGGCTTGTCCTGGATCGAGCCGTAGTCCCAATAGCCCGCTGCTACTGTCAGGCCGCCACCAAAACCATAGCCGAACTGTGCGCCAACAACACTGGAATCAGCGGCCGCCGACCTTTCCGCCAGCCAGTAACCCCAGGCCTTCGCGAATGGCCCGGTCTTGCCTCCGTACTGCAACGCGACCCCTTCCGGATTGATGTCGCCGTCGATGAATAAACTGGTGCCGGGTTTGAACCACGGCTGCTTCTGCTTGCCCACCGTGATCAGCAGGTTGTCGCGCAGCTTCCAGTCCACATAGGCGAGGTCGAGGCCGATCGACTTGCGCTGATTGGCGTCGGTCAACGTCGAGTTTGTCGAACGCGGATCGTTGGCGTCGCCGCTCGCAATCTGGAAGCCCGCCAGCAGCGTGCTGCTGATCTTCGCTTCCATCCCGAGTCGCGCGCGGATCCGCTGGCGATCGCGATTCGAAGAAACACCTTCGATGTCGAACAGCTCCTGCCGGTAGCGGATATCGCCCTTCCACTTGATGTTGCGTGCCCAATCGGACGACATCCCCTGCGCCAGCTGGTCCGACTGCTTGTCGTTCGATTCCTCGATGGCGGCGACCCTCGTTTCCAGAGCCGCGACCGCCGGCGCAGCCGGCGCCTGGGCTTGCGTGCTGGCGCTCGCTTTTTCGAGTTGCTCGATGCGCGCGAGCAGCATCGGCACCATGGCCACCTGCCGCTTCAGTTCCTCAATCTCGGCGCGATCCTGGTCGTTGGTCGCGGCATTCGCCAGGCCAGGCAGAGCCAGGACGAGTCCAAGCGCGCTCGCAGTGATGATGTTTCGCATGGGTTTATTTCCAGTATTTCTTGTCATGGGACTGTAGGTGATCTCAAACGCCCTTCAGCGTATTCAGCTCCGCAGCATCCTTGCGGGCCTTGTCCCGGTCGGGCTTCGGCGAAGGGATGAGGCCCTTGTCTGCCAGGTAACCCTCGTCACCGAACGCTTTTTCGCTGGTGTACTCGACGAGGAACTCCTTCATGCCCGGGATCACGCCGACATGCGCCTTCTTGCCGTAGACATAGAGGGCGCGTGAAATCGGGTACTTGCCCGACGCAATCGTGTCGAAGTCGGGTGCGACGCCCTCGACGATCGAGCCGTGCAATGAATTGAGATTTTCCTCGAGAAAGCTGTAGCCGAAGATGCCGATTGCATTCGGATTCGCGCCCAGCTTCTGGACGATCAGATTGTCGTTCTCGCCCGCCTCGATGTAGGCGCCGTCCTCGCGGATGGTCGTGCAGACGCGCTTGTAGCGCTTCTCGTCAATGTCCTTGAGCGACTTGAGCCACCCGTAGGTCTGGCAGCCTGCCTCCAGGACCTGCTCAGAAAACGAATCGCGCGTTCCGGAAGTCGGCGGCGGGCCGAGCACCTCGATGCGCACGGCCGGCAGCGAGGAGTTCACTTCCTTCCAGGTCTTGTAGGGATTCGCGATCAGCGTGGTCGGCGCCGCCGGGTCCGGAATCTGCTTGGCGAGCGCCAGGTAGATATCCTTCTTGCTCAGCCGGTACTGCGGCGAAGCCTTTGCATTGGCGAGCGCAATACCGTCGAAACCGACCTTGATTTCGACCACGTCGTTGACGCCGTTCTTTTTGCAGTCGGCAAGCTCGGACGCCTTGATCCGGCGCGACGCATTCGTGAAGTCGGGGTGCTGCACGCCGACCCCGGCGCAAAACAGCTTCATGCCACCGCCGGTGCCCGTGCTTTCGACCTTGGGTGTCTTGAACTGGCCGGCGCGGCCGAATTGCTCTGCGACAGTCGAAGTGAACGGAAACACCGTCGAAGAACCGACGATGCTGATGTAATCGCGCGCTGACTGCGCAAATGCCGCCGGAGCGGCCAATGTCGCAGCAATCGCTGCGATGAAAAATTTCCTGTACACGATTTGCCTCCAGTACTGGCCTCGAGTCCCGGCACGGCGGCACAAGGCCGCCTGCCTTTGTATCGGCCGGTACTGTAGTCGGCGTTTGTTACAGAAATGCGTCAGCCGCGGGCGCGGCCGGGAACGCTGGCGGCGAGCTGAAGCCGCCGTGGCGGGAAATGCGCAATGAATGTCGAACCGCGGCCCTCGTCACTCGTGATCTCGAGCCGCCCGCCGTGCCGCTGCAGGCCGTGCTTGACGATCGACAGGCCGAGTCCCGACCCACCGTTGGCGCGCGCCCTGGCCTTGTCGACCCTGTAGAAGCGCTCAGTCAGCCGGGGCAGGTGCTCGGCAGCGATCCCGATTCCGGTGTCGATGACCGAAAGATGCGCGCCCGCATCGTCGCAGGCCCAGCGCACGGTGATCGTGCCATCCGCGGGCGTGTACTTGACCGCATTCGAGATCAGGTTCGACGCAATCGAGTGCAATTCGCGTTCACTGCCCAGCAGGCCCATTTGCGACCGGATGTCCAGCTCGAACCGCGGCGGCGCCGTAGCCGACGCCCGCGCGTCGCGGACGACCCGCTCGATCATCTCCGGCACGTCTACCGGCAACATCGGCGCCTCGTCCGTGCTCGACTCCATGCGTGAAAGCTCCAGCAGGTCATTCACGATTTCACGCATGCGCTCCGCCTGCAGGCGCATATCGGCGATCGGCTCGCGCCACTCCGCGCCGAGGTTGTTTTCCTCGCCCAGCTGGTCAAGATAGCCAGCGATGACCGTCAGCGGCGAGCGCAATTCGTGCGAGGCGTTGGCGACGAAGTCCTTGCGCATCTGTTCGAGTCGCGCCTCGCGCGTGACGTCGCGCACCAGCATCAGCAATTGCCCGCCTGCCGGTATCACGATCAACAGCAGTGACCTTTCGCCGCCTTGCAGTCGTACGACGATGCCCGTGCCTCCGCCGGACCCCAGCAGATAAGCCGAGAATTCCGGCTGCCGGATCAGGTTTTCGATCGGCATGCCGCGATCGGCGGAGCGCCGCAGGCCCAGCAGCTGCGCAGCCGTGCGATTGAACCAGAGGATCTCGCGGCCCGGCGACAACAATACGACGCCATCGGGCAGTGCCGCCGTCAGGCGCCGGAATTCGCGGAAAAGCTGGGTCACGCGGTGCTTGTGGAACTGCTTGCGCCGGTAGATGCGCCCGATCAACGCCACGACATCGCCCCAGACACCGCCGAAATCGGGTGGGTCCTCGTGCGACCGGTAGCGCAGCCAGCGCTGCAGCCGGAACAGGTTGACGAGCTGCCAGGTCAGCATGCCGCCGAGAACGATCGTCAGCCACAGGCCGATCTGCCCGAATATCAGGCCCATGCCCACGGCAATGGCAATGGCGGCGAGAAGCCTGCCGAGCGCGAATGACCAGGCCTGGGACACGATTCAGCCTTCCTGCATCGAGAAGCGGTAGCCAGCCCCGCGAACGGTCTGCACGAAGCGGTCGTAACTGCTGGGCTCGAGCGCCTTGCGCAGCCGCCGGACATGCACGTCCACGGTGCGCTCCTCCACGTAGACATTGCCGCCCCAGACCCGGTCGAGCAGCTGGCTGCGGGCGTAAACGCGATCGGGGTGTGTCATCAGGAACTTGAGCAGTCGATACTCCGTCGGTCCGAGATTCACGGCATGCCCGTCGGCGATCACCCGGTGGCCAGCCTGGTCCAGCACGAGGCCCGCGAATTCGACCCTTTCGTCGCTGCTTGAAGGTGTCATGCGCCGCAGCAGCGCCTGGATGCGGGCGACCAGCTCGCGTGCCGAGAAGGGCTTTGTCATGTAGTCGTCGGCGCCACCCTCGAGACCGGTGACCTTGTCCGACTCGTCAGCCCGCGCGGTGAGCATGATGATCGGGATGTCGCGTGTATTCGGATCCTTCCGAAGCTGGCGGGTCAACTCCAGGCCGCTCGTGTCCGGCAGCATCCAGTCCACGAGCAGAAGATCGGGCCGGCGATCGACGATGCTCGCCCGGGCCGCCCGGCTGTCCTCCGCGAGCGCCACCTGAAATCCAGCCCGACGCAGGCCGAAGGCGATCAGGTCGCGAATGGGCTGCTCGTCCTCGACCACCAGGATCAAGGTTTCCTCCTTGCGCAGCCGGGCAGTCTGCCGAGTCATTGTTTGGGAATTATGACACTTGCGGTCTCAGCGACGATGCACGACCTCATTTCGCAGGTACACCGGCAGCGCCTGCGCGGCAGGCCTGCCGCCCCCCGCCGCGAAGTCGGCGGCTGCGATGCGCGCGATGTCGCTCGCGCACGGCAGCAATTCCGGTGCCATGCCGATGAGCCGTGAATCGAGGCGCCTCGCAATAGCCGGATAGGCTGCGAAGCCATGACCGGCGCCGAACCAGGGCTCGCCGTCCGGTGGCAAGACGTTCTCTGGATTCGCGACCGCCTCCGGTGTCAGCGCGAATGGCTGGGCTGCGCTGCAATCGAAGGCGGCCCAGTAGACCTGCCCCATGCGGGCATCCATGCAGACAAGCTGGCGATGCTTGCCGGACTGGCGTGCGCCCGCGGCCGCAACGGCCGCGAGATCGCTGACCGGAAGTACCGGGAGGCGCGCGCCTGCCGCAAGCCCCTGAGTGATCCCGGCGGCAATGCGAAGCCCGGTGAAGCCACCGGGACCGCGGCCGAAGGCGATCGCATCGAGCGTGGCAAGTCCGATCCCCGCCTCCGCCAGCAGTTCATCCACCATCGGCAGCAGGCGTTCGGCGTGGCCGCGGCCGAGCAGTTCGTAGCGCTCGATCAGGCCGTGTTCGAGGAGCAGCGCTGCCGAACAGGCTTCGGTCGCGGAATCCACCGCCAGCAATTTCATGCCTGGCGCGCCTCAGGCACGCCGAGCCCGGCCGCAGCCAACCTGCGCCGCAGGAATGCCTCGGCTTCGGCGCGATCGGCCGCGATCCTGGCAGGCGGGAGCGCCGCGATGAATTTCGGACCGTAGCCGCGGCTGCGAAGGCGCGGATCGCAGATGACCACGACGCCAAAGTCCTCGCGATCGCGGATCAGGCGTCCGAATCCCTGCTTCAATGCGAGCACTGCCTGCGGCAGCTGGAATTCGTGAAACGGGTTGCCGCCGCGGCGCCGGATGCCTTCGAGCCGGGCCTTCAGCAGCGGATCTTCCGGCGCAGCGAATGGCAACTTGTCGATCACGACGAGCGCGAGCGCGTGACCGCGCACGTCCACGCCCTCCCAGAAGCTCGCAGTGCCGAGCAGCACGGCATTGCCGAGTTCGCGGAATCGCGCGAGCAGCGTTTCGCGCGGCGCCTCGCCCTGGACCAGCAGCGGATAGCCATTGCGGAACATCGGCAGGGCCTCGAGCCGGCGCGCGGCCTCGCGCAGCGCGCGATGACTCGTGAACAGCAGGAAACTCCTCCCGCCGGCCGCCTCGACCAGCGGCAGGGCTTCATCGAGCACGCGGCCCGTGTAGCCGGGACTCGCCGGATCCGGCATGCCGGCCGGCAGGTGCAGCAGGACCTGTCGTTCGAAATCGAAGGGACTGTCGATGCGCACGGATGCCGCACCGGTGGCGCCGATTCGCCCCAGGAAGTGTGAAAAATCATCGCCGACGGCAAGCGTCGCTGAAGTGAATATCCATGCGCCGCCTTGCGCGCGCATCAGCTCGCCGAGGCGCGTCGCAACCTCGAATGGCGTGAACGCGAGCGTGAATCCGCGCGGGCCCGCCTCAACCCAGCGCAGCCCGCTCTCCACTTCGACGTCCAGAAGCTGTCGCAACGTGTCACCGAGCTTGACCGCGCGTCGCTTGCACTGGCGCAGGCCCGGGTCGTCGCTTTCGGTCTCCGCCAGTTCTTCCGCGATGCGAGCCAGGCATTCGCCCGCGGATTCGAGGGCCGCGCAGAACTCGTCGGGCAGCGCCTCCCATTCGATGCGCTCGCCGCGGCCGCCGATCGCGGCCTGGGCCTGCGCCATCGCGGTTTCGAGGCTCGTGAGCCGCTCGCGTGCCGCCGACTGGGCAAGTCCGGCTCGCGCGAGCTCCGCGAGCGTGTCGCGCGCAAAGGCCGTGCACTGCCGGCCCGCCAGCGACAGGCCGAAGAATTGTGCCGCGATTTCCGGTACCTGGTGCGCCTCGTCGAGCACGACTGCCTCCGTGCCCGGCAGCAGCTCGCCGAAACCCTCGTCCTTCAACGCCAGGTCCGCCAGCAGCAGGTGATGATTGACGACGACGATGTCGGCGGCCTGCGCCTCGCGCCGCGCGAGCACGACGTGGCAACGCGAATACTCCGGGCACTCGACACCGAGGCAGTTCTCGCGCGTCGATGTCACGGCGCTCCAGGCCGGGTCCGAATCCCGCAGGCTCTTGACCTCGGCCAGGTCGCCGCTCGTCGTGCTGCGCGACCACTTGCGGATCCGCGCAACCATCTTGCGTTCCGGGAATTCCATGCCCGGCAGCGTCTGCATCTGGTCCGCGAGGTTGAGCCGGTGCCGGCACAGGTAGTTGGCGCGGCCCTTCAGCAACGCGACCCGCACCGGCCTGCCCATCGCCTTCGACACCGTCGGCAGGTCGCGGTGAAATAGCTGGTCCTGCAGCGTGCGGGTCCCGGTCGAGATGATGACCTGGCGTCCGGACAGCAGCGCCGGGACGAGATAGGCATAGGTCTTGCCGGTTCCCGTGCCCGCTTCGATCGCAAGCATGCCCCGGCTCTCCAGCGTCTCGCCCACCCAGTCGGCCATCAATTGCTGTTCGCGGCGCGATTCGAATCCCTCGATCACGCGCGCGAGCGGCCCTTCCGGCCCGAGCAAACTGGAATAGGTTCTGGAACCAGCCATCCGGGCAGTCTCAGGGCATTTCCAATCGAGATCAACGCGTTTCGACTGCGGCCTTGCTTATAATCCGGGCTCCCGTGAGCGAGGAAGGCATGGCGACGGCAGTCGATTCGCAGGCAATTCCCCGGCAGGCCCCGCCAGAACTTCGGCGCTGGGTCGAGCAGGTAGCAAAGCGCACCCGGCCGGAGCATGTGCACTGGTGCGACGGCTCGAACGACGAGTACCGTCAGCTGATCCGCCAGATGCTGGCGTCAAAAGAACTCCACGCGCTCAATCCCGCGACGCATCCGGGCTGCTACCTGCATCGCTCCCATCCATCGGATGTCGCGCGCGTCGAGCACCTGACTTTCGTGTGCTCCGAGCAGCAGGAGGACGCGGGCCCCAATAACCACTGGATGGCGCCTGCCGAAGCGCGCCGGAAGATGGATGCACTCTTCGACGGTTGCATGCGCGGGCGCACGATGTACGTGATCCCCTACTGCATGGGCCCGATCGATTCGCCGTACTCGCGCTGCGGTGTCGAGATCACCGACAGCGCCTACGTCGCCGCCAACATGCAGCTGATGACGCGGATGGGCAGCGCCGCCCTTGGGCGCATCGCCAGCGACGGGAGCTTCGTGAAGGGCCTGCATTCGATCGGTGAACTCGATCCCGAGCGCCGGTTCATCATGCATTTCCCGGAGGCGCTCGAGATCCAGAGTTTCGGCTCGGGCTACGGCGGCAATGCCCTGCTCGGAAAGAAGTGCCACGCGTTGCGCATCGCGAGCTGGCAGGCGCGGCGCGAAGGCTGGCTCGCCGAGCACATGATGATCGTCGGCGTCGAGAATCCGGCGGGCGAAGTCCATTACCTCGCCTGCGCGTTCCCGTCAGCCTGCGGCAAGACCAATCTCGCGATGCTGATTCCGCCGGCCAGCATGCCCGGCTGGAAGATCTGGACCGTCGGCGACGATATCGGCTGGCTGCACCCGGGACCGGACGGAAGGCTCTGGGCGATCAACCCGGAGGCCGGCTACTTCGGCGTCGTGCCGGGCACCAATGCCAAGACCAATCGCCATGCCTACGAAATGATCCGCCGCGACACGATCTTCACGAATGTCGGCCTGACCGCGGACAACCAGCCCTGGTGGGAGGGGCTCGAGGAAGGCACGCCGGTCACGGACTGGCAGGGCCGCCCCTATGATCCTGCGAAGGGCCCGGCGGCCCATCCCAATTCGCGATTCACGGTGTCCGCGCGCCAGAACCCGAGCTACTCGCCGAAGGCGGATGCGCCGGAAGGTGTCCCGATTTCCGCGCTGGTATTCGGCGGTCGCCGCCGCACGCTCGCCCCACTCGTTTTCCAGGCGCGCGACTGGCGCCACGGCGTGCTGGCCGGCGCGGCGATGGCCTCCGAGACGACTGCGGCCGCGACCGGCGACGTCGGCGTCGTGCGCCGCGACCCGATGGCGATGAAGCCATTCGCGGGCTACAACTTCGGCGACTACTGGCGGCACTGGCTGTCGATGGCGGATCGCGTGCCGCGCCTGCCCGGGATATTCCAGGTCAACTGGTTCCGCCGCGATGCCGGCGGCCGTTTCCTGTGGCCGGGTTACGGCGAGAATCTGCGCGTGCTTGCCTGGATCATCGAACGCTGCAGCGGCCATGCCGCCGGCGTTGATACGGCGATCGGCGCAGTCCCGCGCAAGGACGCCCTCAATCTGTCGGGCCTCGATCTGCCGGACGCGACGGTTTCGGAGTTATTGTCGGTGGACGTCGCGCAATGGCGCGGCGAAGCCGTGGAAATCGGGACCTACCTGGAGGGCTTCGGCTCGCGCCTGCCGGAAGAGTTGCGCGCCGAGCTCGCGCGATTGGGCGCGCGCCTCGGCTAGCCGCGAATCAGCCCGTTTCGGATGGGCTCGGGACCGTGTCGGTCCCTTCTTCGCAGCTGAACTCGACCGTGTGATACGACTGCGGCTCCGGCACGCGCCCGAGTCCGATGACGCCCTTGCCCTTCAGCGGAATCGCATCCCGGCGCACGAAAGCATCGTCGCCATTCTGGCCCTGCACGAACGAGCCGTTCGTGCTCTCGTCGATCAGCATGAACCGGTTCTTGCCGGCCTCGATGCGCGCGTGCAGGCGCGAGACCAGGTTGCCCTTGATCACCAGGTCGTTTTCCTGGCCGCGTCCCAGGGTCGCCGACGCGCGCTCGCGATCGTCGAGCACCAGTTCCTGGCCGAGGTAGTTGAGACGGATGCGGAATGTCCGGTGCTGCTCGGTGATCGTCGCGATCATCGGCAGCATGCTGGTCGTATCGCCGTGCTGCCAAAGCACCTCGAAGATCGTGACCTCGCCTTGCTGGCCGCGCGGCACCGCCACGTCCACCTGGCGCGCGATCGCGCGCCAGTCATCCGACAGGCGCGCGTAGATCGAGTCCGTGATGATGATCTGCCCTGCCTTCGCCTGGCTGGTCATGCGATTGGCGGTGTGCACAGCCGCGCCGAAGACATCGCGCGTCTCGAGCACGACGGGGCCGAAATGGCAGCCGATGCGGATCGCGATCTGCTGGCCGGCCACGTCCAGCTCCGGATGCGCCTCGATCGCGACCTGCATCTGGACTGCGGCGTCCATCGCCTTGTCGCAATCCTCGAAAGTCGCCAGGATCTCGTCGCCCATGGTCTTCACGACCGAACCGCCGCGCTGCTCGGTCGCACCACGCATGATGTCCACGCAAAGCGCGACCTTGTCGCGTGCGGTCAGGTCGCCCAGCACCTCGAACAGGCGTGTGCTGCCGACGACGTCGGCAAAGAGAATGACGAGTTCCTTGTCCTTGCCCATGGCCGGTCGAGGGTCACCTGAGGCTAGCGCATTGATTATAGGCGTTATGTCACGGCGTGGCATCCCGGGCCCCGGCGGGCATTTTTTCGCGACTGCGGCAGATTGGGGCGCGGCGGCGGCCAGCCGGCGCTGACATGCTCCGAGCGTCACCGGCAGGGAGGCCAGGACATGGCGCTCAGCGTCGAGACCGCGACGTTGGAATCGCTGCGGCACGTCGTCGCGCAGAGCCGAGGCCGGCATGCACTGTACGCCGACCATGTGCGCCGCAACGTCGCCGCCCGCCAGCTCGCCCAGAGCTGCAGTCGCCACCGCCTGAAGTGCCTGGTCTGGTGCATCACCGACCGGCGCTTCCACGTCGTGCTGCGTGGCGCGCCGGCATCGATCACGCTCGCGACCCACGAGCTGATCGGTTCAAGACTGCGGCACGGACATTGGCTGTCCACGATGGTCAATCCCGACCTGTACCTGCTCGAGGTCGTCAGGCACGTGCTGCTCGGCCCCGTGCGCGCGGGCCTGTGCCGCCATGCAGCCGAATGGCCGTTCTCGAGCGCGCGCGAATCGCTGGGCCTCAGGCCCGCGCCGCCGTGGATGGACCTCACAGCGCTCTACGACCTGCTCGGCCCACGCGACGGCCTGGGTGACACGCGCTTGCGCCGCTTCATGGATGGCGCGTAGCCCCCGACAGCGCGGCTTCGATCATCCCCGGCGCGGCGTCCGCGCGGCTCGCGCCCTTCGCTCAATGCCCGGCGCCAGGCACGCGCACCCGTGCGGCCCGCGAGCAGTCCCATCATGTGGCGCGTGATCGCCCTGAGTGGCGTGCCTATCGCAAGCTCGCGTTCCGCGTAATCGCGCATCGCTGCGACGATCGCGGCGGGCTGCGGCGTCTCGAATCCGTCGTCAAGCACGGCGCGGTGCAATGCCGGCAGCAGGTAGGGATTGTGGTAAGCCTCGCGACCCAGCATCACGCCGTCCACCTGCGCGAGCTGCTCGGTCACCTGCGGCACGGTGCGCAGTCCCCCGTTCACGATCACCGTCAGTGCCGGGAAGTCGCGCTTGACCCTCCACGCGCGCCCGTAGTTGAGCGGCGGCACTTCCCGGTTCTCCTTCGGGCTGAGGCCCTTCAGCACGGCCTTGCGCGCATGCACGATCACCGTCGTGCAGCCCGCGGCCGCGACCTCGGCGACGAAAGCCTGCAGGAACCCGTAGTCGTCGTGCTCGTCGATCCCGATCCGGCATTTGACCGTGACCGGCACGCGGACGGCGTCGCGCATCGCGCGCACGCATTCGCCGACCAGGCGCGGCCTCGCCATCAGGCAGGCGCCGAAGGTCGCGCTCTGCACTCGATCGCTCGGGCAACCGACATTCAGGTTGATCTCGTCATAGCCGAAATCCGCGCCGATCGCGGCCGCACGGGCGAGTTCCCCTGGATCGCAGCCGCCGAGCTGCAGCGCGACCGGGTGCTCTGCGGCGTCGCAGGCGAGCAGGCGATCCCGGTCGCCCCGCAGCACGGCGTTCGCGACGATCATCTCCGAGTACAGCAGCACGCGCGGCGAGAACTGGCGCAGGAAGTACCGGCAGTGGCGGTCGGTCCAGTCCATCATCGGCGCGACCGAGATCGGCCGCGGCGCCAGTGCCTTCGGCGAGTCCTCGTATCGGACGCGGATGGATTCTGCAATCATGCGGCATGATCGCAAGGATCGTCGTCGCCAACCAGTCGGAAGCGAGATTCTACGACTCGTCAGGACCCGCATCGCAGTTGCAGGCGGCCGGACGACTCGACAATCCGGACGCCCGGCTGCACGACCGGGACCTGAAATCCGACCGCCCGGGTCGCGTCTTCACGAGCGCTTCCAGCGGTCACGGGCGGCGCGGAGCGGTCGCGCATCATGGTGCCGGTGGCGAGCAGAGTCCCCGCAAGCATGTCGCGACCGTCTTTGCGAAACGGATTGTGGATGAACTCGCCACGGCAAAGCAGGGCCGGCAGTTCGACCGCCTGGTCCTGATCGCCGCACCCGCTTTCCTCGGCATCCTGCGCAAGGCCCTTCCGGAATCGCTGCAATCCGTCGTGACCGCGGAGGTCGCGAAGGACTTGCAGGACCCGACCGACGATGAAGTGCGCGAGCACATACCCGCGCAGGCCTTTCACACAAAGCCCTGACCGCGGGATCAGTTGATGGTCTTGGAGACCGGCCCGGCGTTCGCGCTTTCGGCACCGGTCGTGTCGTAGGCGCTGATCACGAAATAATAGGTTCCCGCGGGCAGGTTCGGGACGACCGCGCTCGTCAGGCTTCCGTTCGTGATATCGACGAGGTTCGGGTAACTGCCGATCGCGGTCCCGTAGCGGATGTGATAACCGTCGAGATTGGTCAACGACGATCCGTCCGTGCGCGTCGTCGGTGGCTGCCAGGAAAGCGTGGCGCTGCCGAGCGATGCCTGTGCGACCACGATCGTGAATTGCGGCAGCGTCGCCGTGGCGGAACCGTCGCCGACGCCGATCGTGATACTCGCGTAGTTGCCGACCGTACCGGTGCCGGGTGTGCCCGTCAGTGCGCCGTTCGTGTCGTTGAACGACGCCCACGCCGGCCGGTTCGCGATGCTGAATGTCAGCGCATCGCCATCGGCATCGTTCGCCACGGGCGTGAATGCATACGCCTGGCCTTCACGCGCCGCCGCGGGCGGCGATCCGCTGATCGTCGGCGCCCGGTTGGATTGCGTGACGCTGACTGCGAACGGCGCCAGCGAAGCGCTCGCCTGGCCGTCGCTGACGCTGATGCGGATGTCGATGTATTCGCCGACCGCTGGCGCCGCCGGTGACCCGGAGAGTTGCCCGTTCGCGGTGCTGAAGGAGGCCCAGGCAGGCCGGTTCACGATGCTGAAAGAGAGCGGATTGCCGTCGGGGTCGGATGCCACCGGCGTGAAGCTGTAGGTCTGGCCGGTGATCACCGAGGGCGCCGGCGCGCCCGAAATGACCGGAGCGCCATTTGCCGGCGGCGGCGGCGGCGGCGGCGGCACCCAGCAGGTTCTGCCCCTGCGCTTCCACCGACAGCTCCAGGTATCGGCTTCGGCAACGGAGGCCAGTGTCATGGCGGTCACGAGGAATGCCACGACCGCTATCAATTTCGCCTGGCGCATGTCGATGACTCCGCTGTTGTGTGGCCGGGCTGTCGCACCGGCCACAAACAACGGACGCCGAGGTAGAGCACAGACGTGCCGCCTCAAGTGGCAACCCCGCTATCGTGGGCCGTGCGGCCGACAGACCGGTGGCTTTGCGCCCCCGCCTTTCGACGGGTTTGCTCTGTTTCACTGTCGACGGGGATTCTGGCGCGCGTGTCGTCGATGACAAGCACGGCGTGTCGCGACCGGCAGACACTTTGCGACAGTCAGTGACGCAACAGTGCGTCGGGACTTATGTCCTGGTGCGGGTGATCAGCTTGCGGTGCGGGAATCCGGACATCGGGCACGGGCGGCCGCACAGGAATCCCTGCGCATAGCCGACACCGATCTGGCGCAATGTCTCGAGCACTTCGGGAGTCTCGACGCGCTCGGCGACGGTCTCGATGCCGATCGCTTTGCCGATCTGGACGATCGCCTCGACCATGCTCCGGTCGATGCGGTCGTTGGCAACGTTCTGGACGAACTGCCCGTCGATCTTCAGGAAATGCACCGGCAGCGTGCGCAGGTAATTGAACGACGACAGTCCGCTGCCGAAATCGTCGAGCGCGATCAGGCAGCCGCGGCTCGCCATCTCGCGCATCAGGTAGCTCGCGTGCCCGAGGTTCGTGATCGCGGCCGTTTCGGTGACCTCGAAGCACAACACGCCCGGCGTCGGCTCGTGGGTCTCAAGGGTCTGGATCAGGAATTCGAGGAATCCCGGGTCGGAGAGTGTCGTTCCGGACAGGTTGACCGCGACCGTGAACTCCGCCGTCTCGACGCCATCCTTGGTGGACGGCACGATGTCGCGCAGGACCTTTTCGACGACCCAGCGATCCAGCGACGGCATCAGGTTGTAGCGCTCAGCCGCCGGGATGAACTCGTCGGGCAACACGGTCTGGCCATTCTCGTCAAGCAGGCGCAGCAGCAATTCGTAATGCGGCCGCGCGTCCGCCGGGCCTGAGATCTTGACGATCGGCTGGAACACGATGTCGAGGCGTCCCTCATCGCGGGCGTTCGTCAGCCGCGACATCCAGCGCATCTCACGGTGGCGCGCCGAGGCGCTCGCCGGGTCGTAAACCTGCACGCGGTTGCGGCCGCCGTCCTTTGCCGAATAGCAGGCAATGTCGGCGGCCGACAGCAGCGTCGCGACGCTCTCAGTGTCGTGGTTGATTTCGACGATGCCGATGCTGGCGCCGATCTGCAAAGTGCTCGCGCCCCAGTTGAACCGCAGGTCGCGGATCGCCTGGCGAAGCATGTCGGCGATGCGCAGCGCCTGCTCCGGCGTGCAATGCTCGAGCAGCACGCCGAACTCGTCGCCGCCGAGGCGCGCCAGCACGTCGTTGGCGCGCACGCGGGTCTGCAGCAGGCCCGTGACCTGGCGCAACAGCTGGTCGCCGGCCGGATGGCCGCAGGTGTCGTTCACGACCTTGAACTGGTCAAGGTCCACATAGACCATCGCATGGCGGATGTTGTGGTCCGCGCGCGCGGTTTCCAGCGCGACATTGAGCCGGCTCTCGAACTCGCGGCGGTTGATCAGCCCGGTCAGTGCGTCGTGCGCCGCCTGGTAGGACAACAGGCGCTTCATCCGGCGCTCGCGGCTGACATCGCTGAAGACCATCACCGCGCCGGCCGTGTTTCCATTGCGATCGCGGATCGGTGCCACCGTCGCCTGGATCGGCACCTCGGCACCGCTCCTGCTCACGAGCACCGTCTGGTCGGCAAGGCTGAGCGGCTCGCCGGTCACGAGCGCGCGGCTCACGGGGTCGTCGATCGGCGCCTGGCTGCCGTCGGTGACCAGCTTGACGACGACCGTGACATTGCGGCCACAGGCCTCGCGGGAATCCCAGCCGGTCAGCTTCTCGGCGATCGGATTCACGTAGTCGATCGTCCCGGCGCGATCGGTCGTGATCACCGCGTCTGCGATCGACTGCAGTGTGACCTCAGCGCGCTCCTTCTGCTCGTAGAAGCGCTGCTCAGCGCGCTTGCGCTCCGTGATGTCCGTGACCGTTCCCTCGAAACCGGTCGGCTGGTTGCGCTCGTCGCGGTTGAGCCGCGCGTTCTCCGTGATCGTGATGATCGTGCCGTCCTTGCGCTTCAGGTCGTACTCGGTCTCGACCAGCTCGCCCTCGGTGATCAGCCGGTCGATCAGCCGGTGGCGGGTCTCGGGCACGACATACAGCGTCTCGGTCGAGCCGATGGCGCGCAGTTCCTCGAGCGAGGCATAGCCCAGCATCTCGATCAGCGCCGGGTTGGCCGACAGCAGGTAACCCTCCAGCGTGACCTGGTAGACGCCCTCGACGACATTGTCGAAGAGGCCGCGGAACCGCCGTTCGCTTTCCCGCAGCGCGTCCTCGCTGCTGCGCCGCTCGATCGCGATGCGCGCGAGCTGGGCCATGCGTCCGACCAGTTCGAGGTCGCGCCGCGATGGCATGCGCGTGCGCTTCAGGTAGGTTGCGAATGTGCCGAGCGTGCGGCCATCGGCCCCGGTGATCGGCGTCGACCAGCAGGCATGCAGGCCGGCCCGCGCGGCCGCGTCGCGGCGATGTTCCCACAGCGCGTCCTTCGCGATGTCCGGGACGATGATCTGGCGCTGCAGCGCCACTGCTGCGGCGCAGGATCCGAAGCGGATCTCGGCAGGGACATTGTCCATCAGCGCGACATACTCGCGCGGCAGACTGGGACCGGCCGCATGGGTCAGCGTCCGCTTCACCGGGTCATACAGCCGGATGCAGCAGACCGCGTCCGGCAGCACGCGTTCGACGACCTCGGTGATCGCCACCAGCGCGCCCGTCAGCGGCTCGTTCGACGCGATCTTCTCGAAAGCGCGCCGTTCGCCTGTGCTGATCAGCTCGGCCCTCTTGCGCTCGGTGATGTCGATGATGCTGGCTCGGATCAGGCTGCCATTGGAACTCGGCAGCCGCACGAAACGAACTTCGCAGGGCATTACATTGCCGTCGGCATCGCGGTGCAGCCACTCGAAGACCGGCGCGCCGCCCGACAGCGCCTCTTCGACATAGCCGCGGCTGATGCCGAATGACGGCGTACCATCCGCCTGCAAGGGCGGGCTGACCGACGCCGGCCCGATGCTCAGGAGCTTCTCGCGGGTCATCTTGAAGAATTCGGCCGCGTTCTCGTTGCAGTCCACGAAGCGGCCGGACTCGACGTCCAGCACGACGACCGCCTCGGGCGCGTTTTCGACCAGCACGCGGTAGCGGGCCTCGCTGTCCTTCAGCGCGTCCTCGGCCTTGGACCGCTCGGCCATGTCGCGCACGCAGATGATGTAGGTCGGGCGGCGCTTGGTCAGCATCTTGCTGACCAGGACCTCGGCCGGCATCAGGTCCCCACGCTGGTGCTTTGCGACCACTTCGCGTGCCGCCAGGTCGTAGTGCGTGTTTTCCTGGGACGCCGCCAGGTCATCGAGCGTGCGGCCGATGTCGCCGCCGACCGCGATCTGCGGCAGCAGCACGTCCAGCGTCTGCGATAGCACGTCGCTCTGACGGATGCCGAAGAAGCGTTCCGCGGTGCGGTTGACGCTTTCGATCTGCCCGCGGTAGTCGCAGGAAATGATCCCGTCCTTGACGTGATCGAGTATCGCCTGCAGCTTCGCGACGCTCTCCCGCTCGACCTTTTCCGTGATCGCCGTCGCCTCGTCCGAGGCGAGCCGCATGACGGTCTCGAGGCTCGTGCGTTCGTTCTCGAAAATGTCGTACTGGTGGGTAACGATCGTCAGCAGCTTGCGCAGCCGCATCTTGCCGTCGGTGTCGGCGGCTTCGAGCAGCTGGCGCTCCAGCAGGGGGTGGAGGTCATCGGCGCGGCGCTCATGCTCCGCCGCGGGCTCCGCTACGGCTGTCGGCACAGGCGCAGCCACGGGCGTCGCGACTGCCTTCGGCGCAGGCGCTTTGAGCCGCACGACATTGCCCGGATCTTTCTTGGCCACCATGACCCCACGCAGGCCTGCGCCGCACTCAACGAATGCGACGTAATGCAGCGATGCTAGGGGATCGACTACGGTCTGAACGTGACGGCGTTCGCGATTCGACCGGTGCCAATTCGTGACCGGCGACGCGATATCCGGGGCCCGCTACCGGGAGGCCGCCCGGCCCCGCATTGCGCGGCCGGGGCGGCAATTCAGCCGGCGCGTTCCGCCCTCTTGCGCTGCCCCTCGTTCAGGTGCCGCTTGCGCAAACGGATATTCTTCGGAGTGACTTCCACGAGCTCGTCGTCGACGATGTACTCCATCGCCTGTTCGAGCCCCATGCGAATGGGCGGCGTCAGCAGCACATTCTCGTCCTTGCTCTGCGTGCGGATGTTGGTGAGCTTCTTGCCCTTCAGCGGATTGACGACCATGTCGCCCTCACGGCTGGTCTCGCCGACGATCTGGCCCTCGTAGACCAGGTCGCCGGGCCCGACGAAGAGCTTGCCGCGTTCCTGCAGGTTGAAGAGCGCATAGGCGAGCACCGGGCCCCGTCCATTCGAGATCATCACGCCGGCCGTGCGCTCCGTCAGATTCCTGTCGACCACCGGCCCGAAATGATCGAACACGTGGTACATGAGCCCGGTTCCGCTGGTCATCGTGCGGAAATCCGTCTGGAACCCGATCATGCCGCGCGATGGGATCTTGTAGTCGAGCCGCACGCGGCCCTTGCCGTCGGGGATCATGTTGGCGAGGTCCGCACCGCGCGCTCCAAGCGCCTCCATGACGGCGCCCTGTCCGGTTGTTTCGATATCGACCGTGAGCTGTTCCCAGGGCTCGACGGGCTCCCCGCCCTCCTCTTTGACCACGACGCGCGGGCGCGAAACCGCGAGTTCGTAGCCTTCGCGGCGCATGTTCTCGATCAGGATGCCGAGGTGCAGTTCTCCGCGTCCATAGACGACGAAGCGGTCGGGATCGTCGGTTTCCTCGACCCGCAGCGCGACATTCGCAAGCGTTTCCCGCAACAGCCGTTCGCGCAGCTGGCGGCTCGTGACGAATTTTCCTTCCTGGCCGAACAAGGGCGAAGTATTCGTCTCGAATGTCATGCTGATGGTCGGTTCGTCCACGACCAGCGGCGGCAGCGCTTCCGGAGCCGCGGGATCGCAGATCGTGTCCGAAATCTTCGGCGCCTCAATCCCTGAGAACGCGATGATGTCGCCGGCGCGCGCTTCCTCGGCCTCGATGCGCTCGAGTCCCAGGAATCCGAACACCTGCCCTACGCGCTCATTGCGGATCGAGCCGTCGCGGCCGACGACCGCGATCGGCATGCCGCGCCGGATCGTGCCGCGCCGGATGCGCCCGATGCCGATCGCACCGACGTAGCTCGAGTAATCGAGCTGGCTGATCTGCAGCTGCAATGGCGCATCGATGTCCACGTCCGGCGCCGGGCAGCGCGAGACGATCGTCTCGAACAGCGGTGTCATGTCCGCGGCGAGATGCTCGGGATCGAGTCCTGCGACGCCGCGCAATGCCGAGGTATAGACGACCGGAAAGTCGAGCTGCTTCTCATGCGCTCCCAGGCGATCGAACAGGTCGAAAGTCTGGTTCAGCACCCACTCAGGGCGCGCCTCGGGGCGATCGACCTTGTTGATCACGACGATCGGCGAAAGCCCGTGTGCAAAAGCCTTCTGCGTCACGAAGCGGGTCTGCGGCATGGGACCGTCCACGGCGTCCACGAGCAGCAGCACGCAGTCCACCATCGACAGCACGCGCTCGACCTCGCCGCCGAAATCGGCGTGGCCGGGGGTATCCACAATGTTGATGCGGTAGTCGCCCCAGCGGATCGCGGTGTTCTTCGCGAGGATGGTGATGCCGCGCTCGCGCTCGAGCGCGTTCGAATCCATCACGCGATCGGTCACGGGCTTGCGTGCATCGAGCGTGCCCGACTGGCGCAGCAGCTTGTCGACGAGCGTGGTCTTGCCATGGTCGACGTGCGCGATGATCGCGATGTTGCGTAGATTCTGGATCACGGGGACGTGGCGCGGTGCAAAAGGGCCGCGATCTTACACCAGTTCGCGGGGCCGCTTTGATGACCCGGCGAAACCGCCAGAAAGCAGTTCATGTGTCATCGCCGATAGCCCTCTTAACTTATTGTTATTACAACGGAATCCTACCCGTCTTGTGCCGGGGGTTCCGGCAACGCTTCTACCGGCGGTGGGACCGTTATGGGGCTCACAACGGTGAATGGCAGGGTCACGGTACGGGTCCGTCGATCGCCGCTCATATGCAGCCCCAGACGCACTGTCAGCAGCCAGTCGCCAGGCGACTTTGGGACCAGGTTCACAAAAAGCTGGTTGCCGCCCGACGGGCTGGTGGCGGGCAACATCCTGGGAGCGTAATCCGTGACCTGCAGGCCTTCGTCGCCTTCGACCGCGATCTCGACGCCCGCCGTAGGAACGCCCACACGCACGTCCAGCAGGATCTGGGCGGGCACGTCCATCTGGAGCTCCTGTGCCTGCACGACCTTGACCTCGACCGGCAGCTCCGGGGTCGCGCAGGCGGCGCAGGCTGCGGCGATCGCGAGCAGGCTCCGGAACGGATTCACGATTGCTCCAGCGTCATGATCTGCTCCTCCAACTCCGCCACATGGCGCTCCCAGAAACGCACTTCGCCGAACCATGGAAATGCGAGCGGAAATGCCGGATCGTGCCAGCGGCGCGCGAGCCAGGCCGCGTAATGAATCATCCTGAGCGCGCGCAGGGACTCGATCAAGGAGGTCTCGATGGGATCGAGATTCGCAAATTGCGAATAGCCCTCGAGGATGTCCGCGAGCTGGGCGCGCATCTCGGCGGCATTGCCCGCAAGCAGCATCCACAGGTCCTGGATTGCGGGGCCTGTCATGCAGTCGTCGAGGTCCACGAAATGCGGCCCGGCCGCGGTCCACAGCACATTGTTGCGGTGGCAGTCGCCATGGATGCGGAGCTGCCGCAGCGGGCCCGCCGCCTCGAATCGCGCCTCCACCAGGTCCAGCAACTCGCCGCTGACGAGGTCGTAGCGATTCGCGATGTAATCGGCCATCAGGCCGCCATCCAGCAGATAGTCGACCGACTGGCGCCCCATCGCATCGACCGAATATCGTCCGCGATGCGCGAATCGTCCCGCCGCTCCCACCATGTGGATGCGCCCGAGGAAACGTCCGATCCACTGCCGGTCATCCGGCGTGCCGAGTTCGGGCCATTGGCCGCCGCGGCGCGGGTAGATCGCGATGCGGAATCCGGCGAATACGGGCACCGGTCCATCGCCCAGTTTGTCGCGGTTCAACGGCTCGAGCGGCGCGATGACAGGGATCTCGGCCGCCGCCAGTTCGCGCGCGAAGGCGTGTTCCTCGGCAATGGCTTCATCCGTCCAGCGCCCCGGCCGGTAGAACTTGATCACGACGGGGTCGGTGTCTTCGAGGCCGACCTGGAACACGCGATTCTCGTAGCTGCCGAGCGCGAGCGCACGGCCATCGCTGTGAAACCCGGCGGCCTCCACGGCATCGATCACGGCATCCGGCGATAGCTGCGCGAACGGAATCTCGGTGCCGGGTGCCGGATCATCTTCCACCGGGGCAACATAGCGTCCGGCTGCCGACGACACCAGCCGCATGAAAAAAGCCCCGGCAGCTTCAAGGCTGCCGGGGCCCCTGGTTCCCGAACCGGACTACGGAATGGTCTTGGAGACGGGGCTCGAATCGGCGCTTTCCACGCCCGCGGAATCAAAGGATGCGAGCACGAAGAACCAGGTGCCCGATGCCAGGTTTTCGACCATGTAGCTCGTCACGCCCGGATTGTTGATCGAGATCGTGGTCGGGTAATTGCCGGCGGCATTGCCATAGCGGACCTTGTAGCCGGCCAGGTCCGTGAGCGGCGAACCATCCGCGTGAGTCGTCGGCGGCGTCCAGCTGAGCGTCGCCGTACCGTTGGCGGACTGCTGGACCGTAATCGAGAACGCGGCGAGCGAAGCCTGCAGCGTGCCATCGCTGGCCGTGATCACGACGTTCGGATAGCTGCCGATCGTGCCTGCGCCCGGCGTGCCTGACAGCCTGCCGGTGCCGGTATCGAATGCGGCCCACGAAGGCTTGCCCGTGATGCTGAAGCTGATCGCATCGCCATCCGGGTCATTCGCGGTCGGGATGAACGAATAGGCTTGCCCGGCGACGACCGAGGTGGCCGGCGCGCCTGAAATCGTCGGCGGGCGATTGGCCTGGTCCACGGTGATCGAGAACGCCGCCAGCGCGGTGTTTGCCATGCCGTCACCGACACTGATGCGGATGTCCACGTACTCGCCGACCGCGCTCGATGCCGGCGTGCCCGACAGGCGGCCGGTCGTCGCGCTGAAAGTCGCCCAGGTCGGCCGGTTCACGATGCTGAAGCTGATCGGGTTGCCATCCGGATCGGAAGCCGTCGGCGTGAACGAGTACGCCTGGCCGCTGGTCACGGTCGCTGCAGGCGTTCCACTGATCGTCGGGGCGCGATTGGGTGCGACGGTGATCGTGAACGAGCCCAGCGATGCGGACAGGCTGCCGTCGCTCGCGGAGATCACGATACCGGCATAGCTGCCGGCACTACCCGCCGGCGGCGTGCCGGACAGGCGCCCATTGCTGGTGCTGAAGCTCGCCCAGGACGGCTTGTTGCTGATGCTGAAGCTCAACGGATTGCCGTCGGGATCGCTCGCGGTCGGCGTGAATGCGTAGGCGATGGCTTCGCGCCCGGCCGTGGACGGGCTGCCGCCGATCACTGGCGGACGGTTGGCCGCAGTCACGGTAATCGCAAATGCCGGCAGCGCAGCGCTTGCCGCGCCGTCGGAAACGCTGATCCGGATGTTCGAGTAAGTCCCGGCTGCGCCAGAGCCTGGTGTGCCGGACAGGCGTCCCGTGGCCGCACTGAACGCCGCCCAGGCCGGTCTGCCCGGAAATCGAGAATGTCAGCGCCTGCCCGTCAGGATCGGAGGCCGCCGGTGTGAACGCGTACGCCTGCCCTTCGACGACCGATATCGGAGCGCTGCCAGAGATCACGGGCGGGCGGTTGGCCGGCGGCGTCACGGGCGCCGCATTCGACGACGATGCGGAAGGCGTTGCCCTGCGTGACGTTGACGCTGTCCCTGACGGAAATCTGCACCGCATCGTAGGTGCCGACATTCGCGTCGGCGGGCGTACCGGACAACCTGCCCGTCGCGCTGTCGAACGACGCCCAGGCGGGCTGGTTCGCGATCTCGAATGTCAGCGGATCGTTTTCGGGGTCGCTCGCCGTCGGCGTGACCTGGAAAGGGTTGCCGGCCATGATCGACGACTCGGTCGCCACCGTGGAGATTGTCGGCGCCTGATTGACGGGCGGTGGCGGAGTCGCTGCCGCTGCGTCGCTTTTCTGCTCGTCCCATGGGCACGCGCTCAGGGGAAGAACGAGCAGTCCGACTGCCAGGATTCTCAGCATTCTCATGTGGCAACCCCGCTGTCTCTCTCGAGACCGGAAGCTTTGCGTCCCCGCCTCACGACGGGTTTGCCGCTTACACTTGATTCAACGTGCCGGGATTATCGGGCCGTCATCGCGAGCGCGTGAGACCGCCCTGTCGTGCCACAGCGACAGGGAACATAAGAGCAAGACTTAATCAGGCGATCGTCTTGGAGGCGACGTTCGACCGCGAGCTCTCGCCGCCCGTGTCGTCATAGGCGGTGGCCGCGAAGAACCAGGTGCCGACCGTCAGGTTGTCGATCAGCTGGCTGCGCGCGCCGGGGTCTGCGACCTGAATGACGAAATTCATGTCGCTGGCCGAATTTCCATAATAGACGCGGAAGCCGGCCAGGTTGGTCAGCGGGGTGCCGTCCACGCGCTGCGTCGGGGCCTGCCAGGAAAGCGTCGCACGGCCCGCCACCGCCGCAGAGACCGTGATCCTCGACTGGTTCGAGGCCTGCGCCTTGCCGTCCGACACGGTGAAGACCGGCGTGAACACGCCGACGTCGCCGGCGGCAGGCGTGCCCGTCAGCACGCCGGTCTGGGCCGAGAAGTTCGCCCAGGTCGGCCGATTCGAAATCGAGAATGTCAGTGCGTCACCGTCAGCGTCGGACGCGGTCGGCGTGATCGTCAATGCGCGGCCAACCAGGACGTCGATGGAACCCGTGACCGAAATGGTCGGCGCGTGGTTGACCGCAGGCGGGGGCGGCGTGACTACCGGCGGCGGCTCGCTCGAAGTCTTTGATCCGCCTCCGCCAAAGCACGCGACCAGCGCCATCGCTGCGGTTCCGATCAGGGCAGTACGCAATGTGAATGCGATCACGGTTATGTCGCCTCTTGCAATTGCGGCGGATCATAGGCCGCGGACAAGAGCAGCGAACCCGTTGGGCCGTCGCCTGTTAGCGACAGATTTCAGCGTCAAAAACGGCGGCTGGTTGGCGACCAGTTCCCGGGGTGCGTCAACAATCGCTGCTATCATGCTGATTCGGAAGACAGGGGGTGCGGATGGGTCCCATTCTGGTCACCGGCGGCGCCGGTTACATCGGCAGCCACGTCGCTCGCCAGCTCGGAGAGCGTGGTGAACTGCTTCACATTCTCGACAATCTGTCGACGGGCTTTCGGTCGGCGGTCCTGCATGGCGAATTGACGGTCGGCGATACCGGCGATGCCGGGCTGGTCCTCGATCTCCTCCAAAAACACCGGATTGAAAGCGTCCTGCATTTCGCGGCCCATATCGTCGTGCCGGAATCGGTTGCCGATCCGCTGAAGTACTACCGCAACAACACCTGCGCCACCCGAAACCTGCTCGAGTGCTGCGTGCGGGCTGGCGTCAAGCACGTGATCTTCTCCTCGACGGCCGCCGTCTACGGATTGCCCGCGGGCGGCCGGGCGTCGGAGGACACGCCGACGGTGCCCATCAATCCCTACGGCCAGTCAAAGCTGATGAGCGAATGGATGCTGCGCGATACCTCCGCCGCCTATCCGCTGCGCCACGTCGCGCTTCGATATTTCAATGTGGCCGGCGCCGACCCCGGCGGCCGCATCGGCCAATCGACCCCCGAGGCCACGCATCTGCTGAAGGTCGCCTGCGAGCACGCGGTCGGGAAGCGCGATTCCGTGTCGATCTTTGGCACGGACTACGACACGCCGGATGGCACGGGCGTGCGGGACTACATCCATGTCGAGGACCTTGCCGATGCCCACCTGAAGGCGCTCGATTACCTCCGCACGGGCGGTGTTTCCGCGACCCTCAATTGCGGCTACGGCAAGGGCTACAGCGTCCGCGAAATGCTCGACATGGTCGCCAGGGTTGCAGGCAAGAAGCTCGTGGTTCGGGA
This sequence comes from uncultured Gammaproteobacteria bacterium, assembly GCA_963747145.1. Lineage (GTDB taxonomy): Bacteria > Pseudomonadota > Gammaproteobacteria > Steroidobacterales > Steroidobacteraceae > SCUD01. The sequence goes on from CAVVDZ010000006.1 coordinate 364,607, forward strand.
AGCCCCCCGCCGCGCGGGCGACCCGTCGGAGCTCGTGGCAATTGCGGATCGAATCCGGAAGACACTCGGCTGGCAGCCTCAGCTATGCCGACCTGGAAGGTATCGTCAGGACCGCGTTGGCCTGGGAACGGCGGCTGGCGGGCCAGCCGCCCTCCTAGCGGCGCGCCGCTGCCACGCGTTCCGGCTACGATTCGACCTATGCGACTGCCCCGCCCCCGCTCTCTGACCAGCCTGATGATCCTGGGGCTGCTGCTGGTCGTCGTGCCGCTGGCCTTCGCCCTGGCCCAGGCCGTCATCCAGCTGCGCCAGCTGGCGGACGAAACCGAAACCCTGGTCCGCGAGGGCGTGGAACTCGCAGGCCAGACCCAGGCCTTGTTCAGGCACCTCTCGGCCTACGAGCGGACAGCCACCCTCTACCTGCTGCTCGCAGATCCGAGCTATCTCGAAACGACGCGCATCACCCAGCAGCAGATCGCGGAAACCACCGATCGCCTCGCCGCCCTGCCGCTGGCCCACGACGGCCCGGGCGTCGATCCGCGGGCGCTGAAAGCGGCTACCGTCGGTGCCCTCGCCGTGCTGGAGTTTGCCGATCCCCAGCAGGCCAATCGCGCCGACATGCTGAACGCGCGCCTCTCGGAGGTGTATAGCGAAGCGGACACGCTGTCCGACAGTGCCCACGAGTTGCTGGAAACGCGGCTTCACGACCTGTCGGCCCAGGCCGGCAATACGCGCCGCCAACTCTACCTGTGGATGGCCGCCTTGATCCCGGTGGCACTCGCCCTCGCGTTCATGTTCACCCGCGGCGTGCTGCGGCCATTGCGCAGCGTGGACCGCGCGATCACCGATCTCGGCAATGGCAGCTTTTCGCAGCCGATCGCGATCAGGGGTTCATCGGACATCGAGGCCCTCGGCCGCCAGCTCGAATGGCTGCGCGTGCGCCTGCTGGAACTCGCCCAGGAAAAGAACCGGTTCCTGCGCTACATGTCGCATGAACTGAAAACGCCGCTCGCCAATATCCGCGAGGGAACCGATCTTCTGCTCGACGGGGCGGTCGGCAACATCGGCCCGGAGCAGCGCGAAGTCACGGATATCATGCGGCAGAACGCGCTGCGCCTTCAGCAGCTGATCGAAAACCTGCTGTCCTACAGCGCCTGGCAGATGCAGACCACAAGTCTCGAAACTTCGAGCTTCAACCTGGGCGCGGTGATCGCATCCAGCTTCATGACGCAGCGACTGACCATTGCCGCGCGGCGCATCCGCGTCCAGAAGGACGTCGAAGACGTCACCTTGAGGGCCGACAAGGCGAAGATTCGGCTCGTCCTCGACAATCTGCTGTCGAACGCGCTGAAGTTCACGCCCGAAGGGGGCAACATCACGGTCAGGGTGCGAAAGAGCCCGCCCGGACTGGTCCTGGATTTCGCGGACAGTGGCCCCGGCATCCCATTGCAGGAGCGAGAGCGCATTTTCGAGCCGTTCTACACTGGCAGTACGCCGCAGGCCGGCCCGTTGAAGGGCTCGGGAATCGGCCTTTCGATCGTTGCGGAATTTGTCGCCGCCCATGGCGGCAAAGTCGAACTCGTGCAAGGCGAATTCCCGGGTGCGCACTTTCGAATCAGCCTGCCATCCGCAGCAGTCGTCGACACGCCGGTCGAGATCCGCGCACGTGCGTAGGCAATGGCTCTGGGGCACTACGGTTTCCTGCCTGCTGTTGGGCGGCTGCTCGCTGGTCGAAGACTTCAATTCGCACAAGGCGAAAGCGGAGGCGCGGCCGACCGATCCGGGCCGCGAGGCGGCGCTGGTCGCCGAATACCTGAAAGCGCTCGAACTCCTGGCAAGCGGCACGCCGGCCGAACAGGCCGAGCTTGCGGAACAGGCGCGCAGTCAGTCTGCGACTGACCCCACGATCTTCAATCGTCTGCGCTACGCCCTCGTGCTGGCGATGCCCGGCCACAATGCGAGCGATTCCATGGCGGCCCGGGACCGTCTGGGGGCGCTGCTGGCCGGACCCGAGCTGCTGCTGCCGGCCGAGGTCGCCATCGCCAACGTGATGCAGCGCGAAGTCGATGCGCGCATTGCGCTCGAAGTCACGAACAAGCGCCTGGCGACGGAATCATCCGTCCAGGAACAGAGCCAGGTCCAGGCACTGACACGGCGCCTGCAGTCCCAGACCGCGGAAATCGCGCGACTGCGCCAGGAGCTTTCGGAAGCGCTGGCCAAGCTCGAGGCCGTCGCGACCCTCGAACGCAACATCGCCGAACGCAACAATTCGGACAGGCCGCCATGAAGCACGAATTCGGACGCAGACCTCGCGTTGCGCTCGTGGACGACGATCCGGGCCTGCTGCGATTGCTGACGATCCGCCTCAAGTCGGAAGGATTCGACGTCGCGGCCTGCGAAAGCGCGTCCCAGGCGCTGGTATCCATCAAGAGTTTCCGGCCCGACGTGGTCGTCACCGACCTGCGCATGGCCAAGATGGACGGCATCGGCCTGCTGCGCGAACTCCAGCGCCGTCACCCCGCCATGCCCGTAATCCTGATGACGGCCCACGGCACGATTCCGGATGCCGTCGAGGCGACCAAGAGCGGGGCCTTCGCCTTCCTCACCAAGCCGGTCGAAAAGGAACAGCTGCTCGAGCAGCTCGAAAAGGCATTGCGCGTCTCGGGTTCCGTTTCACCGGACGAGGAGTGGCGCACCGACATCGTGACCCGCAACCGGGTGATGGAGGAGCGGCTCGCGCGCGCCCAGCAGGCGGCGAAGTCCACAACCCCGATCTTGATCTCCGGCCAGCCCGGCACCGGCAAGAAGCTCCTCGCCCACGCCATCCACCGGGCGAGTCCCCGCTGCGAAAGCAGTTTTGTGCAGGTTGCCTGCGCGAGTGCGACCGCGAACGATATTTGCGCCCTCCTGGCCGGCAAGGCGGGGCCGGCCGAAGTCCATGTCGGAACGATCTTTCTCGACGAGATCGCCGACCTCGACCGCCAGGAACAGACATCGCTCGCGACACAGCTGGAGAACACGGCGCTCATCGGTGACCGGCTGTTGATTTCCGCATCGGCGCGCGACCTGTCGGCCGCGATCGCGAAGGGACACTTCCGCGAGGAACTCTACTACCGCCTCGGCGCGCTGCAGATCGACCTCCCGCCGCTCTCCCAGCGGCGCGACGACATCCCGTTGCTCGCAGCGCTCTTCCTCGACGATCTCGCGGTGCAGGGCGGCGCACGCCATGTGCTGGCGCCGGAGGCCGTCGAATTCCTGATGTCCGCCGAATGGCCCGGCAACATCGCGCAGTTGCGCAATGTCGTCGGCCAGGCGGCGGCGACGGCTCCGGGACCGGTCCTCAGCCCGGAACTCGTGCAGCAGGCCCTGGGCGGCGGTGGCGCCGTCCGGCTTTCGACATTCGACGAGGCTCGCGACGAGTTCACGCGCACCTACCTCGCTCAGCTCCTGCAGATCACGCGCGGCAACGTCACGCAGGCGGCCAAACTCGCAGGCCGGAACAGGACCGATTTCTACAAGCTGCTCGGCCGGCACGAGGTGCAGCCGGACGAGTTCAAGCAGCGATGATTCCCCCATGCGACAGGCCCTGATCAAGGTCGCGGGATCATTGGGGGCCTGGTCGCTGACCCGGCGCCTGACCCGTCGCGTGCCGCGCATTTTCATGCTGCACCGGTTCTCGTCGCGGCCCGATCCGCGCGCTACCGATGCCGAGTCTCTTGGCCGATTCCTGGATCGCGTCAGCAGCGAGTGCGAGATGCTCTCCTTGCGCGACCTGGTTGCGAGATTCGACGACCCGGCACCCGCCCGGCGGACCCTTGCCTGCATCACGGTGGATGATGGCTACGAGGATTTCTACACGGTTGCCCTGCCGATCCTCGCTGAGCGCGGCATACCCGCCACGATCTTTGCGACGGCAGGATTCATCGACGGGCAATGCTGGCTGTGGTGGGATGCATTGCGTTACCTGATCGACGCTCAACCGCCCGGCATGTTGCGCGTCGACCTGTCTGGGCAAGGTTTTTCGCTGCGTGTCGACGATGCAGCATCGCGCCACGCCGCATGGTCCACGATCGCGGAGTTTCTGGTGCCAAGGAATGAAGCCCGCGGCACGGCATTCGCGCAACTTCAGGCCGCTGCCCAGATCGCCCTCCCCGCGCATCCCACAGCCCCATTTAAGCCGATGTGCTGGGACCAGCTCCGGGAAGCGGAGCGCGCCGGAATTGAAATCGGGGGCCACACGATGACCCACGCGTTCCTGCCGTCCCTCGATGCGGCTGGTTTGCGTCACGAACTCGATGATGCCAAGGCGCTTCTCGAGCAGCACCTCAACCGGCCGGTCGAGACATTTGCCTACCCGAACGGCATGCCAGAAGACTGCACGCCAGCGGTGGCACACGCGGTCGCTGCCGCGGGATTTGCAGCCGCTGTGGTAGCGTATCTGGTGCCATTTACCCGGACCAATCGATATTTCCTTGGGCGTTGGTCTGCTGTGCCGAGCGACCAGGAACTCGAGCACATCCTTAGTGGCGCCAGCATTCTTGCAATGCGCGCCCGCGGCGCAGCGGAGGTCTGAAATCTTGGCGAATCTCATCGTTCGTGCCCACCGTGAGCGTGGTCATCGCAACCTACAACATGGGCATACATGTCTCGCAGGCGGTGGCCTCGGTACTCGCACAGGAACCCAATGACCTCGAGGTTGTTGTCGTCGACGATGGTTCGACCGACTCGACGCTGGAAGTGCTGAGTGCTTATGCCAGTGATCCCCGTGTCACCGTGATTGCCCAAGCCAACCTCGGGCAGCCCAAGGCTAAGAACGCAGGAATTCGCGCCTGCAAGGGTCGATTCATTGCTTTCTGCGACGCCGATGATTACTGGCTGCCGGGCAAACTCGCAAAGCAGATGCCGTTGTTCGAGAAGGATCCGCGGGTGGGCGTGGTTTATAGTCGCGCGGCCGTACCGCAATCGGATGGCTCGCTGAAGCATTCGACGGAGCGGCAGTTCTTTCGCGGTGATGTCTTACAGCAGTTGTTCGTGCGGAACATCGTCCCATTTGGGACCGCCGTCGTCCGCAAGGAATGCCTCGACCAGGTCGGATATTTCGACGAGTCGATTCCGATGGGGATCGATTGGGATCTCTGGCTCCGCGTTGCCGCGCACTGGCACTTCGACTATTCGCCCGAACCGACGTATGCCTATCGGATCTGGAGCGGCCAGATGTCCCACAACTGGCGCGGCCGATATGATTGTGCGCTCAAGATCATGGATCGATTTCTGGAATCTCATCCTGGCCTCGTGTCACCTGGAGTGGTTGCCGTCGCCTATGCTGACACATACACGAACCTTGCGACGCTCCACCTTCAGCATTCCGGTGTCAGCGCTTGCGCAAAGTACCTGGCTCGTGCGCTCGCACACCGCGTGACTTACTGGCCCGCATGGCGGTTGTTGATGGGCATTCCTTATCACGCGCTACGGTCGCTGCGCACCTGAAACTCCTGAACGCACTAGTAGTCGCGAAGTTGGACAATAGCATCCAGGTCACAAAGACGCGTCACGTAGAGGAAATTGGCAAGGACGCGTGGAATGACTTATGGCGGCGCTCCGAGGTTCCAACTATCTTTGCCCGCTACGAATGGGCGCATGCGTGGTCGATCAGCCTCGGAAAAAGCGGTGACATCCGGACTTACGCCGCATGGGTCGACGGCCGATTGGTGGGCCTCCTTCCAACCGTCTGGCCAGGACCGGAAGCCGCAAGGCGATCGCCCGTGAGATTGGTCGGTGACTACCAGGCCGATTACGCTGCGATACTCACCGAATCCGGCGTGCAGGGAACACTCTCGGCGCTCCTCGAAAAGGTCAGTGGGGATTTGGCCAGCACTGGCCGGCTGATTCTCAGTGACGTGCGCAGCGATTCTCCACACGCGAGACAACTGAATCACTCAGTCTCCGGTGCCATGGCGCGATGGCGTCTCACGCAACGTGTCACATGCCCGCGCACCAGCCTGACGCCGGCCCGTACGCAGCAGCTTGCCAACAAGGACAGCCTGCGACGTCATGCCCGCCAGCTTGCGAAGCTCGGGACTGTCGAGGTCCATCATTTCGACCGCGAGGCGGACATCCTGCCTCGCCTCGACCCATTTTTTTTGCAGCACATTGCGCGCTGGGCGACAACCGGATCCCCGAGCCTCTTTCACGATGAGTCTGCCCGGGAATTTTATCGGTGCATGGTCTCCGAGTTCTCGGACAGTGGACAACTCATTTTTACCGAAGTGCTGCTGAATGGCGTCGCCGTCGCCTCTCATTTCGGCTTCATTTCGGAGGGCGACCTAATCTGGTACAAGCCGACATTTGACCCGGCATTGTCCCGGATTGCGCCGGGCGAGGTCCTGCTGCGGGAACTGTTGATTCTGGCTGGATCACGTGAATTGACCGGTTTTGATTTCACTCGCGGCGATGAGTCATTCAAGATGAGATTCGCCGACGACACCAGGTCTGCCGATACCTACGTGTTTTACGCGAACTCCTGTATGGCATTTGCCGCTCGCGGCATGGGGGCTTTGAGAGTTGCGGTGAAAAAAGCATTGCCGCATTCAATGCTTTCAATGATTCGTAGCTGGGTCCGTCGGTCCGGGCTCTGAGAATTACTGCTAATGGGCATCAGGCACAGATTGGCGTCCTTGCACTTTCCACGGCGCGCAGAGGCACGCGCATTGCGAACCGCCGTCGCAGGTCGCACGACCGTGATGATGTACCACGAGGTGCTGCCAGACGGCGTAGGCATTCCCTACTGGAGCCTTGTGAGGGAGTCCGCCTTCAGGCGGCAAATGGCGCATCTTTGCGAGCATTACGAAGTCGTGTCGGTGGACGCCGCGATGGATCGCATGCAGTCGAGCGAACCATTCAGTCCTAGTTCCCGGCCACTTGCCGTCATCACCTTCGACGACGGCTACGCCGGAAATTTCAGCTGTGCCCTGCCGATCCTGCGAGAGCTGCAACTGCCATTCACTGTCTATATTGCGACGGCCGCCGTCGAGTCCGGGCAGCGCCATTGGTATGACGAAGTGACACGCGGTCTCGTTGCGCTTGGGCGTCGGTCTATCGACATCGCGACATCTCGCGGCCGCCTTGCCTATTCTGGACGCCATCTTTCCGACTACAGAAGATGGGAGGCAATCAGCCGTATTCATTCGGCCCTGAAGGAACTGCCGGCTGACGAGCGCCAGGAGATTTCCAGCAGTCTTGCGCCAACCGCGGCCGTCGCCGATTTGCGGATGATGACGCCGGACGAGCTGCGTCAGCTGTCAAATGAAAAATCCGCGTGCATCGGCTGCCACACGCATGGCCATGACCTTCTCGATCAGATTTCGCCGGATCAGGCGCGAGAGACGATCCTGCGTGCCCAGGCATTGTTGACCGATTGGACCGGCCGGACACCGCGACACTTCTCATACCCCAACGGCAATTTCACGCCCGCATTGGCGCAGCTCGTTGGGCATCTCGGCTTTGCCTCGGCCGTGACGACGCAGGAACGCCAGTGGAGGCCCAGGGACAGCCGCTACACGATTCCCAGAATCGGCATCGGGCGTTTCGACAATCTCAATCTGTTCCGGGCCAAGATCTCCGGTGCTCTGAGCGGCTCCGCAGAATGAATCACCTCAAGATCTACTATGTCATCGACAAGTACGAAGGGCCATCCAGCGGCACCGAGAAACAGTTGATGATGCTGATCACCGCGCTGATTGGCCTTCAACACGAGGTTCGACTCTTCGTATTGCGCCACACACCTTATTCGCGGCGAGTTGATGAATTTCCTTGCCCAATCGAATGCCTGAATATCCGCTCCGCACGCTCCATTCCATCGTTGCGCAAACTACTGGCCTTTCGCGCGCGTATACGCTCGGAACGACCCGATGTCCTCCACGCGTTTTTCAACGACGCGGTCGTTCTTACGCCCCTGTTTTGCAAGACTCCGGGAATGCTGCTGCTCACTGCCAGACGTGACATGGGCTTCTGGTACACGGCCGAAAAACTGCTGATGCTCAGAATCGCGAATACGCGTGTTGACCACATCATTTGCAATAGCCACGCAGTAGCCAGGGAGGTTGCGCGGCGCGAGCACGTCCAAGCGGAGAAGCTGCTCGTCATTCACAATGGCATAGCAATCGACGACCCGATGGGCCGGCTGCCGACCCAATCCGATTTTGCCTTGATGCAGGCCATTGAGCAGGAGCCCGACGCAATTCGCATATGCCTCGTAGCGAATCTACGCCGGATAAAGCGAATTCAAGACTTGATCAAGGCAGCGGCGATCATTTGCCAGGAATTCCCGGATTGCAGGTTCTGGATCATCGGAGAGCCCCTGGATACGCGCTATGAATCCGAGTTGCATAGTCTCGCAATTGCGCTCGGAGTCGATTCAAGGGTCCGTTTTTTCGGTGCAGTCAGCAATCCCTTCCATCTGATTCGCAATTGCTCGATTGGCGTACTCGCTTCGTCATCAGAAGGCATGTCAAACAGCATCTTGGAGTACATGCACGCGAGCCTTCCGGTCGTCTGTTCCGAGGTCGGGGGCAATACGGAGCTGGTAGATCATGGAAAAAACGGCTACATGTATCAAGCCGGAGACGTCGATCTACTCGCTCATTTTCTCATGCGCCTGATTGGCGACGAGTCAATGCGCGCACGCATGGGAGCGGCGAGTCGCGCCAAGATCGAGCAATTTCCGCCGGAAGACCTGATCCACGACCACCTGCTAGCCTATGGACTGGATCGTGACGAAATCGCCGGGGTCGAGAACCAGGCGTAACCCGCCTTCAGCCCTGCTTGCTCTTGATCCGGAACCGGATCGTTTCCAGAAGGCGATGCCGGACTTTCCGCGGAATCCTGAGTGGGTGGCTCGTTCGACCTGCCGGATAGCCAAGGGATGCGAGCAACTCTCCCGCCAATTCATGCGCGATCGCCTGGTCGGCGCCAGACATCTCCAGCTTCCACTTGAAAACCTGCGAGGCGTCCGGAGGACGCGAAAGGTTGCTGTGAATACCGGGGACCGCGGCCGCGGTCCGGACATTCCAATCCTTCGTATATCCATCGATCATTTTCGGTTCGAAATCTACGTTCAGGAATCCGCAGATCCTGCGGATGTTCGCCTCAGGGGACAGTACAAGATCCTCAAACCGAAGTTCGAGCCACCGCTCAGATGGCAGCATCGCCAGCATCTTGCGGGCAATTTCAACTGAACCATTCCACTTGTTCAGGGCGGACAGATAATCGGGTGGGCCCCATTCCATGGCCAAAAGGGACATGGCGACATCGCGGCCATCCCGGATGATATGAATGAATTTGGCCGTCGGAAAAAGGCCATTCAGAACGTCGAGATCACGCAAGTAGGATGGAGTCTTGTCACCCCAGCGAGTTTTTCCAGCCTTTCTTGCATAGGTAGTGAAGAGTTCACTGATCGCATGCGACAGGTCGGTCGCGTTGCCCAGCGCGAGGTCGCCCAAGTCAACTCGTGGATGCCAATTCTTGACGTGCCGTCCGCCAAGAATGTCCGCAAACAGCTTGCGTCGTGCCTCGGGAGTCGCGAAATTGGAGGCGTCACTCCGCGTCTGCGCGAAATGAGTGATGAAATGCGACTCGTAGGGTATCGCTATCTCTGAGTGGGCCGAGAGCATGAAGCTCAGGAGTGTTGTCCCTGAGCGCTCGACACCCACGACAAAGATCGGCTCGGTCGACATTCAGTGCTCCCCAAATCTACGCGCGGTCAATGACCGAAACGCCTGTCGCAAGGTGATCGCCGGTCCAGGCGAAACGACCTTCGACGCGATACTTGCGCGCGGCCGAAGCCAGCACGGGCGTCGACGGGTGCATCCGAAACCGCCGCTCGGTTGGCTGGAATTCGACCTCGAAATCGAGGAATTCGAATTCCTGCGCCACCAAGCCGCGCAGGGACTTGTATACGCTCTCCTTGGCGCTGAAGAACAGCTTCAGCCAGTCAGGCATGCCGGCAGGCTGGCAGGAACCTGCCCAGCTGGCCTCGGCGCCAGTGCACACGCGCTCTACGACCTCTTGCGGCAATGGAGTAGCCGGCTCGAGGTCGAGGCCAATCGCAAGAAAGCTCCCACGACGGGCCACTGCGACTCCACAGAGTCCATCACAATGGGAGATGCTCCCGATCATGCCAGGCGGCCACTTGGGGGCACGATCGGCACCGATAGTCAGCGGAAACTCCGAAATTCCGGAATTCGACAGGATCTCGCGCGCCAGCAAGCGACCTGAGGCGAATTCACCGCGTCGCTTGGCGCCTGCCCGCGCTACGCATGCTGCCTCTTCAGGATAGAGGCGGGAGAAATCCGCCTGCCCGCAAGTCTGCGCAGTCAGGACTCCCGCCGGAAAGAGCTTGTCTATCAGCGAGGCCATGTCTTGCGTATCCAGCTGGAGAGACATTCGACCAGCAATTTCTGTTGTTCAAGCCCGGTGAACGTGTGATCCGCATCCGGCAGGTACTCGTGATGTGCCTGACCTTGAAAGTCTACTGCGCGAAAATTATCCCAGAATTGATCGCGGTAGTTGTAGTGCAGCGACTGGCCACCCGTGTAAACATGCAACTGCCTTACGCCGCGAGCGGACAGGGTCTGCAGTCCGGATTCAACCTCTGACTTTGGAGGGAATCGCCTTACGAATGTCGCCAAGGCATCAGGTTGCGCCCCTTTTCCCATTGGCAGTCCGAGCCCAGTCCTCAACCTGCCAATCAGTTTTCGCCCAAAACGCAGCCACGGCGCGAGATGGAAGACGCGCGGCGCGTAGTGATGATAGTGATGCCGCAGGTTCAGGTAGGCATAGCCGTCGATCTGGAAGATGCCCACGACGCGCGGATCCGCCAGCGCCGCGCGAAAACTCGAATCGGCACCCGAGCAGATGCCGCCGAGGATAAAACTCGTGACGCCCTTCTTCTGCGCCAGGTAATCCATCGCCTGCCGCACTTCCGCAATCACCGCTTCGTCGACATGCATGCCATCCCGGCGCGGTTCGCTGTCCCCGATGCCGGAGATATCAAACCGGAGTGTCGGAAATCCCGCGCCCGCCATTTGTCGCGCGAGCGTCACGTGCAGGCGGGACGGGCCGACATGATGAAGGATTCCCGCGTTCAAGATCAGCAACGCGGGTTTGCCGGATCCAGCGGTTTCGCCCTGGCGCGCCTCAGACAGGACGCCCACCAGCGCTGCGCCGTCGCCGAATTGAATGGCGCGTTCCCTAATCACGACCGTTCTCGTTCATGAAGCTGACGATCGCTTCCTGCACTTCGGGCAGCAGTACCGCACTCGAGAATCCATCTCCGGCACCGAAACTGCCGCTGCTGAGAGTCTTGCGATGGGAGACAGGCACACCCATCGATTCGATATGGCGGGCGAGACTGGCGTCATCCTGGCTGTCACGGCTCGCGACGATTTCGGCGCGCCGCACCAGGAACCTGGGAAGCGCCAGCAGGTCGATCTGCCCGACCTCGGCGGCAAACGAACTGGTCATCGGAAAGCCGCTGACCTGCGTGACGCCGCCTTTTTCCCGGCCTTGCCCTTGGCCGGGGATCGCCTCGAGAAAAGTGCTTCCCCTGACAACAGGGTCCCACAGGCAGAGTGCATCCAGCTCGGTCAAGCGCGTGGAAGCAACAGCTGCCAGTGCGCCGCCCAGCTTGAATCCCACCAGTGATACGCGACGTATCGAGGCCATGTCCCGCAATTCGGCAACCGCGGTCGTGACATCCTCCAGCCACTGGCTGATGGATGCCATCTCGCCGTCCCCGGCCGAATCGCCGGTACCGAAGTAGTCGAACCGCAGGACGTGAAACCCGGATCGGCTCAATTGCCTCGCGAGCTGCCGGAACGCCCGGTGCGATGTCATGTATTCGAAACCGAACGGATAGCAGAGCACGACGCCCTTGCCCACCGGCCGGGACTCCGCCGGGGGGTGATAGACGCCGAACAGGTTCTTGTCCTGTTCTCCGAAGAAGAACGGCTTCATGCCACCCGCCGATCCAGTTCGGCAGCGATCTGCCCCAGGGTCTGCAGCACCATCAGGCGCGGCGACAGCCGCTTGCCGGTTTCCGTCTCGATGCGCGCAATGGCGCGCAAGGACAACAGCGAATGACCGCCGAGGTCGAAGAAATTATCGTGCACGCCGACAGTGCCCGCGCCCAGCAGCTCCTTCCAGATGACCGCGACCAGCTTTTCCGATGGCGTCGCTGGGGGTTGAACCTGGGCGGTCGCTGCGGACTCCTTGCCGAACGGTGACGGCAGGGCCCGACGGTCGATCTTGCCGTTCGGCGTCAGCGGCATGGACTCCAGCTCCACGAAATGCTGCGGCACCATGTACTCCGGCAGCTCGGCCCTGACATGACGCCGCAATGACGTGGGCGTCGCGTCCTCGTCCGGATCCGGGACGTAATAGGCGACCAATCGCTGGTCCCCGGCGCGCTCCTCGCGCACCGCGACTGCCACCTGCTTCACCGCCGGATGCGCTCCGAGCACCGATTCGATTTCGCCGAGTTCGATGCGGAAGCCGCGGACCTTGACCTGGTTGTCCGCTCGGCCCAGGCATTCGACCTGCCCGTCGGTGTGGTGGCGAGCCAGGTCTCCCGTCCTGTAGATGCGATGACCGTCGCCGCGGAATGGATCCGGCAGGAATCGCTCGGCCGTCAGCTCGGGCCTGTGCAGGTAGCCGCGCGTGACCCCGTCCCCGCCGATGTACAGCTCACCCACGACTCCGATCGGCACCGGCTGCTGATGACGATCCAGGATGTAGAGCTGCGTGTTGCCGATCGGCCGGCCGATCAGGATTCCGGCCTCCGGTTTCTCGACTTTCCAGCAGCTCGACCAGACCGTCGTTTCGGTCGGTCCATACATGTTCCAGACCTCGTGGCTGCGCGCCAGGAGTTCCTTCGCGACGTCCTGTGGCAGTGCTTCGCCACCGACCAGCGCCTTGAATTCCTTTCCACCCTTCCAGCCGGCTTCGATCAGGAGCCGCCAGGTCGCCGGCGTCGCCTGCAGGACGGTCGCACGATGTTCCTCGATCAGCCCCATCAGGGCCGTCCCGTCGGCAGCGACCTGCCGGTCCGCAATGACGACCCGCGCCCCGACGACCAGGGGCAGCAGCAGTTCCAGGACGGCGATGTCGAACGACAGCGTCGTCACCGCGACCAGTACGTCGTTCGGATTCAATCCGGGTTGCGCGCATGACGCTCGACAGGAAATTGACCACGGCGCGATGAGGCACCTGGACGCCTTTCGGCTTGCCGGTCGAGCCCGACGTGTAGATCACGTAGGCGAGATCCTCGCCGCCGGCGGCAACGTCCAGCCGGTCCTCGCGCTCAGTCGAGATGCGGGATGCGGCGGCATCCAGGCTCAGCCGGGATCCCACGTCGGGAAGCTGGCCGAGGAGCGCCGACTCCGTGACGACCGTCGGTACCTTGGCATCCCGCAACATGAATTCGAGCCGCTCGGGCGGAAAATCCGGATCGAGCGGCAGGTAGGCGCCGCCGGCCTTCAGGATGCCGAGCAAGCCGACCATCATGTTCAGCGAGCGATTCAATGACAGCCCGACCAGGATGCCGGGCTTCACACCCAGGCCCTGCAGATGCCGGGCCAGCTGATTGGACCGCTGGTCCAGCTCGCGGTAGGTCAGACGGTCCGCGCCCGAAACGACCGCGACGGCATCCGGGGTGCGCGCGGCCTGCGCCTCGAACAAATTGTGAATGCCCTGATCGCGGCGAACCTCCAGCTTCGTCTGGTTCCAGTCGTCCACCAGTTGCTGCCGTTCCCTGCCCGTCAGCAGTGGAATCCGATCGACTGCTGCCGATGGAGTCCTGACGAACTCCTGCAGGATGTTCTGGTAATGCCCCAGCCAGCGACGGATGGTTTCCGCGTCAAAGAGATCCGTGTTGTAGGTCCATTGCACCTCGAGCGAATCGCTGGTCTCCACCAGGTTGGCGAAGATCTCGAAGTTCTCGTAGCGGCGGGCGTTGGAGCCCACCTGCACGTCGAGGCCCTGGAAGCCGGCGTCCGGTGGCACGACACCGAGATTGAATACCGTGGACACGAGCGGGATGCGGCTCGGATCGCGCTGGATCTTCAGTTTCTGCAGCAGCGACCCGTAGGAGCAGATCTGGTGGCGAAAACCGTCCGACACCGCGGTCCGCAACACGCGCAGCCGGTCCGGCAAGGACGCGCCGCCGTCAGCCATCGTCAGGCGGATCGGCAGGAAATTCACGCAATGGCCGACGAGATCGGGCGTGCCGGCATTCGCCTGCCCGGCCGCCGAAATGCCGATGACGATATCGTCCTGGCCGGTCAGGCGATGCAACAGCACTTCGAATGCCGCCAGCGTGAGGTTGAAGAGCGTTGATCCTTGTGCGCGCGCCAGCTGACGCAGGTCTTCCGTGAGCCGCGCATCGAGCAGCAGTTCCTGCCGCGTGGCGTTGTAGCTGCGAATTTGCGGCCGCAGGCGATCCGTCGGCAGCTCCAGGATCGGTATCGAGTCCTGGAAGCGCGAAAGCCAATAGTTTTGAGCCCGTGTGGCGTCCGCGCCTTCGCGCGCTCCGTGATACCAGTCGGCGTAGTCGCCGAACTGCGCCGCCGGTGGCAATGCCGGCGCCGCGCCGCCCGCCAGCGCGCTGTAGATCTCCCCGAGTTCCTTGACCAGGACCCCGCAGGACCAGCCATCCGCCACGATGTGGTGGACACCCAGGAACAGCAGCTGCTCGTCCTTCGCGAGCCGGATCAGCGTCGCGCGAACCAGCGGGCCGCGCTCCAGGTCGAACGGCGTCACGACATCTTTCTGGCGCAATTCCTGCAGTTTCGCGTCGCGCTCCGGTCCGTGGAGCTTCGTCAGGTCCACGAGCACCGGCTCGATCTTCAACTCAGGCGCGATCCGGACGAGTGAGCCGCCGGGATCGACTGTGGCCCTCAGCGATTCGTGGCGGTCGACCAGGGCCTGTATCGCGGCGCCAAGGACATCCGTCCGCACCGGTCCTTTCATCCGCAGCGTGTTCGAAAGGTTGAAGGCGCAGGACCCGTCCTCGCCCATCTGCGCGGCAAGCCAGATTTCCTGCTGTCCATCCGTGGCCGGAACCGTCTTCAGTTTGCCAACGCCCAATTCAGCAGCTGTCGCCGGGCGAGACGCGGCAGGCATCGCATCGGGCTTTCCCGATTCCCCTGCCGGCAGGCGCGCATCGAGATGCGCGGCCAGGGCGTTCGTAGTTCCCAGTTCATCCAGCAACTGCGCGAGCGTGACTTCAACGGAATAACGGCGGCGCAGGATCGCGCAGGCCTGGGTCAGGATCAGGGATTCGAAGCCAAGCTCCAGGAACTTCGCATCAGGAGCTATGCCTGCCGCATCCAGGCCGCTCAACTCGGAAAGGAGGGCCTGAATTTCGCGGGCAAGACGCGACTTGCGGTCCAGCCCTTCGGCGGGCGCGGTCATCGGCGGCTTTGCTGGTGCTGACTGCGGGGCGCTGGGGTCTCCCTCCGCCATCGCACCGTCCCCCGCGGCGCTCGCTGCCCTGCGAGCCGTTCTGGCCGGCGGCGTCAGCCAGTGGCGCACCCGCTCGAATGGATAGGTCGGCAGCGGGAGCCGCCGGCGGGACTCTCCTGCGTGGAAGCGCGACCAGTCGATCGCCGCCCCTCCCAGCCACAGCCGCCCCAAAGCCGCGAGCAGGTGCTCGAGATCCGGCGTGGCCTCCGTCGGATGACGCAGGCTTTGCACAACGACACGATCCGCACCTTTCTTCGGGTGCTGGCGTGCCAGTGTCGTCAGCGTTCGGCCCGGCCCGACTTCGAGCAGGATCCGGTCCGCATCTTCGAACAGGGTCTTCAGGCCGTCGGCAAATCGAACCGCGGAGCGGGCATGCCGCGCCCAATAGTCGGGATCCGTCGCTTCAGCGGCAGTGATCCAGGCGCCAGTGACGTTCGACACGAACGGCAATGTTGGCGCGCGTGGTTTCGCCTTCCGGACTTCCTCGCGGAACGGATCGAGAATCGGGTCCATCATCGCCGAGTGGAATGCATGCGAGGTGCGCAGGCGCTGGCAGGCCACGCCATCGCGCGACAGTCGCGCCTCCAGCGCCTCGATGGCGGCGTGAGGACCGGAGGCGACGCTCGAATTGACGGCATTCACGCCGGCCAGGGACAGCTCGGCGCCGAGCAGCGGCAGGAGCTTCTCCTCCGGCAATGACACGGCCAGCATGGAACCTTCCGGCATCGAGCCCATCAGGCGACCGCGCGCCGCAACCAGTCGCAGTGCCTGTTCCAGCGTGAATACGCCGCCCAGGCATGCGGCCACATACTCGCCGAGGCTGTGCCCGATCATCGCCGTGGGTTCGACGCCCCAGGAACGCCACAGGATGGCCAGCGCATATTCCAGGCTGAAGAGCGCCGGCTGCGTAATCGCCGTCTGCTTCAGCTGCTCCTGGGCCCAGTCCTCGCGCCCGGCGGGCGGAAACAGCACACTCTTGAGATCCAGCTTGAGCTCCGGCTCGAGGATGGCGGTACAGCGATCGATGGCATCGCGATAAACCGTTTCCAGCTCGTAGAGCTCGCGACCCATGTTGGCGTGTTGCGAACCCTGCCCCGTGAACATGAAAGCGACTGACCGGTCGGTGGCCTCACAATCCTGACTCAGGACCGCCGCGGCGTCCGGCTTGGCGAGTTTCGCGAGCGCGTCTTCGCGATCCCGGACCACCAGCGCACGCCGTCGTCCGAATCGCTGGCGTCCGACGCGAAGCGTGTAGGCCGCGTCCGCGAGATCGAGGTCGGGATGCTGGCTCAGGTGCGCGGCAAGACCCGCCGTGCTGGCGTCCAACGCGGCTGCGGTCTTCGCGGACAGGACGACGAGCTGCTGCCGGCGCGAGGGTCCCGAGGGCGCACGCTCCGGCGCTTCCTCGACGATTCCGTGGAAGTTCGTGCCGCCGAGGCCGAAAGCGCTGACGCCCGCGCGCCGCGGACCGTCGGACTGCCAGTCGCGGAGTTTCGCATTGACGGCGACCGGTGAATGCGCGAAGTCGATCTGCGGATTGGGACGCCGATAGTGAAGACTCGGCGGAATCTGGCGGTGCTCGAGCGCAAGGACGGTCTTGATGAGTCCGGCCGCCGCCGCTCCGGCATCCAGATGCCCGATATTCGTCTTGACCGATCCCATCAGGATCGGCGGGATTCCGGCAGTCCGGCGCCGGAAGGCCTTGGTGAGCGCAGCGACTTCGATCGGGTCGCCGAGCGTCGTGCCCGTGCCGTGCGCTTCGACGTAGCTGATGTCGTCCGGGGTCACATCGGCAACCGCGAGCGCATCCTCGATGACCGCCGCCTGGCCCTGGACGCTCGGCGCCGTAAAGCCGATCTTGGCGGATCCGTCGTTGTTGATCGCACTGCCGCGCAAGACTGCGTGGATGTGGTCGCCGTCCCGCAGGGCATCCGCGAGCCTCTTCAGGACCAGGATGGCCATGCCGCTGCCGTAAACGCAGCCCTGTGCCTGCTCATCGAAGGCGCGGCAATAGCCGTCCGGGGACGGTATGCCGCCTTCGACGTAGTGATAGCCGGCCCGCAAGGGCACGCGAATGCGACCGCCACCCGCGAGCGCGATGTCGCAGTCGCCGCTCTGCAGGCTCTGGCTCGCGAGATGCACCGCGACACCCGACGTCGAGCACGCCGACTGGACGTTGATGCCGGGCCCGCGCAGATTCAGCTTGAAGCACACGCGCGTCGCAACGTAATCCTTGTCGCTCGACAGCATCGCCTGGTAGAGCGCGCCCGCATCGACGAGATCCCGATAGACCTCGACGTTGTGCATGAAATACGTGTTGCGCGCGACCCCGCCAAACACCCCGATCAGGCCGGGATAGGAGCTCGCGTCATAGCCGGCCGCTTCGATCGCGGCCCAGGCGCATTCCAGGAACACGCGCTGCTGGGGATCGATCAACGCGGCTTCGCGCGGGTGATAGCCGAAGAACGCCGCATCGAAGCAATCGCCATGCTCAAGCACGGCGCTGCGATTCACGTAGGAGGGATCCGCGAGGACCGCAGGATCCACGTCGGAGGCTTTCAGCTCCTCGACGGAAAAGGATGCGACGGACTCCACCGCATCCCGCAGGTTGCGCCAGAACTGCTGGACGTCATCGGCCCCCGGGAATCTTCCCGCCATGCCGATGATCGCGATGGCATTCGGATGATCCTGGATATCGTTGTCAGCCATCCGCGGGTCCCCGTCGCTGCTCGCGGCGCTTTCTCAGATCCTCGCGCCCCGCGGCGGGTCCCTTGCGACGAGGCGCCTCGCTGCCCTGCGCCACGCGGCCGGGGGGCAGATCGTAGCCAAAGGCATTCGCCAGGTTCCAGGTGACATCGCCGAGGAAATCATCCGTCAGCACCCCACGCCATTCCTCGGCCACCGTGGGATCGATCGCCTTCCGCTCGAGCAGGTGGGTGTCGCCCATCGGTGTCGAGTCCTTGTAGAGCCCATCGGTCATCTTCTTTTCGATGCCCTGATACGGCTCGACGAGCGCCGGGTGGTACTCGAGCCCGAGCGTCGAGCACATCCCCTCCATGATTTCCCGCGGACGATAGACCATGTCCTCGAAGCGGATCCGGTACTGGCGCCCCGCAGGCACGGTCTTCAGGAATTCCAGCGTGTTCTGGTGGCTGATCGTCCAGATGAGTTCGCCGAGCTGGCGCGGCGTGAACGGGTGTTCCTTCAGGAACAACACCTGTTCCATGTGGTAGCGCTCGAATGACCGCACCATGGCGTAGGGGTGCCTCACCAGGTGCAGGTAAATGGCGCCATCGAAGTCGCGCTCGGCCTTCTCCAGCGTCCGCATGTCGCAGACATAGGCCGGGGACTTGTCGACCAGCATCTGCGGTGCGAGCCACTGCTGCAACTGTCCATAGAATTGCCGGGTCGTCTGACCCTTGCTCTCGAACTCTTCCATGACCCTGCGCGCCGCGTCCGCATGGCAGTGCCTGGTTTCCATGATGGCCCGGATCGTGCCTTCCAGCCACAGACTGTGCTTGCCGGAAAAGGCGTTGCGCCGCTCCTGAAGCGTGTTGAAGCACAGCAGTTGCAGTTCGGCAGCGGCAAAGAGCGCCGGGTGTCCCGCCAGCATGACGCGCAGGAGCGTCGTTCCGGATCGCGGCGGCGAAAGAATGAAGAGCGCACGCGGATTCTTGTTCCCACGGGCCTCCGCCGCTTCGCCATCCCAATGTGGCCGCACAGGAATGGCATTGCGCATCCGCGCAAGCGCCGCGTCATCAATGCGTTCGACCTGGGCACCATTCGCGGATTCCGTTGCGGACTCACCCAGGCGCTTCGCCACCGCTGCGCCGTAGTCGCGGCGGAGAAACGTCGCGTACTCGGCAATCGTCGGAGAGTCGAAGATCGTCACCACGTAGATGAACTCGCCGATTTCCTTCTGGACCCGGTTCACGACCTGGGCCGCCTGCAGCGAGGTGCCGCCTAGTTCGAAGAATCGGTCGTGGACGCCGACACCCTCGAAGCCGAGGACCTCGCACCAGATCTTCGACAGCAATGTTTCCAGGGCATTTCGCGGCGCGACAAGAGACTGATCCAGGTCCGGCCGTTCCTGCCTGGGCGCCGGCAGTTCGCGCCGCTCGACCTTGCCGCTGGGTGAGAGCGGTATGGAATCCATGAACACATAACCGGACGGCACCATGTAGTCCGGCAGCGTCGCTTCGAGATGCTGGCGGAGGTCGTTGATCGTCGGTGCCGGACTCGACCGGGACACCAGATAGGCGACCAGGCGCTGATTGCCGGGTTCATCCTCGCGTGCCAGCACGACAGCCTGCTGGATCGCCGGGTGCAGGCCCAGCACGGCCTCGATTTCGCCGAGCTCGATCCGGTTGCCACGGATCTTGACCTGGTGGTCGATCCGGCCCAGGAATTCGACCGCGCCATCCGGCCGGCGCCGGGCAAGGTCCCCGCTCTTGTAGAGGCGCGCGTCCGCGTGCTTGCTGAACGGATCCGGTATGAAGCGCTCCGCCGATAGTTCCGGCCGGTTCCAGTAGCCCCGCCCGACCTGGATCCCGCCGATATGCAGTTCCCCGAGGGCCTCGCCAGCCACCGGTTGGAGCCCGTCGTCGAGAATATGGATCTGGGTATTGGCGACCGGCCAGCCGATCGGCACGACCCGCTCGGTGGCATCGCGCCTGCACTCCCAGTAAGTCACGTCGACGGCCGCCTCAGTGGGGCCGTAGAGATTGTGCAGGCGGCCGGCGAGCCGCGAAAAGTAGCGTTCCTGCAGGTCGTACGAAAGCGCTTCGCCGCTGCACATCACGTCGCGCACCGAGACGCAGCGCCGCTCGAGGTCCGGCTCCTCGAGGAACACCCGCAGCATCGAAGGCACGAAATGCAGGACCGTGACGCCCTCCTGCTGGATGAGCCGCGAGAGGTAGCCTGCGTCCTTGTGACCGCCGGGCTTGGCGAGGACGAGTCGCGCACCCGCAATCATCGGCCAGAAGAATTCCCAGACCGAGACGTCGAAGCTGAACGGTGTCTTCTGCAACACCGTGTCCGCAGCGCTCAGCCTGTATTCGTCCTGCATCCAGACGAGTCGGTTGCAGATGCCGCGGTGTTCGTTCATCGCGCCCTTGGGCCGGCCGGTCGAACCCGAGGTGTAGATGACGTACGCGAGGTTCCTGGGATTCGCGAGCTCCGCAGGCTTCGCATCGCTCTCGCGCGAGATCTCATCCCACTGGCTGTCGAGGCAGACGACGCGCGCCTTGTGCGCCGGCAACCCAGCGACGAGACGGCGCTGCGTCAGCAGCACCGGCGCCTTCGAATCCGCGATCATGAATTCGAGGCGGTCCTTCGGGTACTCCGGGTCCAGCGGTACGTATGCCCCGCCCGCCTTCAGGATCCCGAACAGCCCGACGACCAGGTCCAGCGAACGCTCGAGCGCGATGTCGACCAGGACTTCGGGGCCGACGCCGAGCGAGCGCAGGAAATGGGCGAGCTGGTTCGCCCGCCGGTCGAGCTGACGGTAGGTCAGTGTCGCGCCTTCGTAGGCCAGCGCGACCGCGTCGGGCGTGCGCTCGACCTGGAGCTCGAATAGTTCGTGTAGGAGCATGCTGGGTCGGACGTTCCTATTCGTGCCCTTCCAGGTCACTAGAGCTACCTGTCCGGTGCGACATCAAACCAGTGTAACGGCTCGGAAACCAACAGATTCTCGCCGGAGGCGCCCTGAAGTTGTAGCCTGAAAATGGCATTATGTGACATACGACCGGCATCAGGTATCTACCCACGGCATAGACCCCTGACATGCAGCCAATTGCCACAGTAGCAGGCGATATTCCGGGGAATGGATCGTCGCAATTCGGCGGAATATTCGGGTCACGGGAGCGCCATTCGTGAATCGCGGCATCGGTCGAACCGCTTGTGGACAATCCGTCGAATCGCGTTTCGTCCCGCTGCCCAGACCTGTGTCAGTTACCGTGAAGCAGAGCTAGTCAAGCACATTCAGTAGTCAAGCAGGCACAATCAGCCGTGACTAAAGAATTTGAAAATTCGGTCGCAACCGGAAAGGCAGTCTGGGACAAGGCAGCAGGCGACTACGAAGAATCCAGAAAATCAGACCCGGTGTACCAATCGTGTATTCGACAGATTGTGAATGGAGTCCCGACAGGCACGCCGCTCTGCCTTGATGCAGGCTGTGGTACAGGACTGACGACGGCCATTCTGAGTCCGAAATGTGATGTCGTGGTCGCCGTGGATTATTCCTTTGAGAGCCTGAAGCTCCTGAAGAGCAAAGGTCTCCACAATGTGATCGTGATTCAGGCAGACATCGCCTCACTTCCGTTCAAGGACGCGATATTCGACGCGTGCATTTGCGCCAACACAGTGCAACAGTTCAGACCTCACGGACCACAGGAGCGTGCGATTGGGGAGCTTCACCGCGCCACGAAGCATGAAGGCATAGTGGGTGTTTCTGTCCACCACTATTCGCGCAGCAAACGTCGCGCAGGCTGGATAAAAGAGGGCAAACCGGGGCAGGCCGGTATCGATTATATCTATCGATTCTCCCGTCCAGAGCTGCTTCGACTCATGCCGGGATCCAAGATCGGCGGCGTCGGATACTATGAGATCCTGTGGATCCCATTCCTCGGCAGCCGTCTCCAGAACACTCTGGCCCGGTTTCTCAGCCGAACTGCGGCATTACTCGGCTTTGGCCACATGCTGATTGCCTTTACGAAAAATCGAAATCCGCGCCGTGGCTGAACTGCGACGCGGTGTCTTGTCGCTGCCGTTAATCTGACTATCCAGCCGCTGCGAGGCTTCCCAGACATCCACATGACCCCATTGAAAGTTTTTTACGTCATCGACAACTACGAGGGACCGCTTGGCGGCACCGAGAACCAACTCTTCATGCTCGTTGATGAGATGGTCAAGGCAGGTCACGACGTCCAGCTCTTCGTCTTCCGGCACACTGACTACACAAAGGCAACTGCGAACTTTCCCTGCCCGATTCATTTCCTGGGCGTGAAGTCCATCCTCTCGTTCTCGGCAATATTCCGACTGTTGGCATTTCGCCTGCGGGTTCGACGCGAACGACCGCACGTGGTGCATACGTATTTCAATGAATCGGCAATACTCGTGCCGATTTTTTGTGCCTTCCTTCGCGCGCGTGTCGTGACGTCTCGCCGCGACCTTGGTTACTGGTACACACGAATCAATCGGTTGCTGTTGCGTCTATCGAACAGGCTGACGGACGTCATCGTGTGCAATAGCAGCGCGGTTGCCAGAATAGTCGTAATCAATGAGGGCGCAGATCGCCAGAGAATTCGCGTCATTTACAATGGTGTCGCCGACGGGGCAGCAGTGGGCACTTCAAGTGCCCATGGCGCAGCAGTCGAACCAAGCCCAATTCGCATTTGCATCGTGGCGAACATGCGGCCACTCAAGAGAATTGAAGATTTCATTCGCGCCGCAGCGCGCGTATCAGAAGCAATTCGCGATTGCAGATACCTTGTCGTCGGTGAGCCGTCTGATTTGCGGTATTCCGCCGCCCTCATTGAACTGGTGGCGCAACTCGAGCTCTGCAATGTCATCGAGTTCTGCGGCCTCGTCGACAAGCCACTGTCGGTCATCCAGGACTGTCAGATTGGCGTGCTCACATCCGAATCAGAGGGTTTTTCGAGTGCAATCCTGGAGTACATGACAGCCGGCCTGCCGGTCGTTTGCTCAAATGTCGGTGGGAACAGCGAGCTCGTGGAGCACGACGTTACGGGTTACTTGTACCCCGTTGGTTCCATCGAGGACTTATCCAGCTATTTGCTGGTTCTTTGTGCCGATCGCCAGCTCCGGCTTCGCATGGGTGCAGCTGGCCAACGACGAGTCACGCAATTCTCGCCGGCTAAGCTGGTTCGCAATCACGTCGACCTGTATCGAGGGTTGGCCGCGACAATCAATGACTGACACTACCAGCTGGAATGCCGGACTGAACATGGACCGGGAGCCCGCGACGTCAGGTGCTGGGTGCTACTTTGCAGATTCGCCTTCGAATGCCCGAATCACAAGCATCACCTGATGCGCCACAAAGTGAAGGCCTGGGATTCGGAATGCGAGGAGATAAAGCCGCTTGGCCCACCAGGCGACGACTGTGGCATATGGACCGTCGTTGACGACCCGGACCGACTGGTATTCCGGGCGGTACATCCCCCACCTTTCGTTCCAGGGGTCATCACGAACCACGTTGATTTCATGCAGGCCTAGTTCATAGCCTCGCTGGATTGCACTGTCCATCAACAACGAACCGGGTGACAGCTTCGCGAAGCTTTCGTCATAAGCAGTCTTCCAGACGAGGGAGGACTGGGCAACCATGATCGACAGGTTCGTTGCGATGACCTGTCCGTTGATTTTCAATTCCTGCCACTCAATCCAGCCCGCCTGCACGAGGCGCTTCACCAATGCCTGATAAAACCTTACCAATGCCCCTGACTTCAGGATCGCCGTGCCTTTCTTTCCCTTCCAGCCGGAAGCTTCGACATCGAGGAAAGAGTAGAAGCTGTTCTGGGTGACCTTTGCGCCAACGCTGAATGTGCACTCGTACTTGCCTTGCTGCTGCAACTTGTTTGCGGATCTCCTGAGATTGCTGCGGACATTCGAGCTCAATCCCTTGTGATATGACTCGAATGTTCCCTGCAGTCGCAGTATTCCGCCACTTCCTGTATTCCATCGCAGGATGCGCCGCTTGCGGACCTGGGCCCCAAATGCACGCAAGGCCGCCGCATCGGGAGGGAGATCCCTGAATTCAAGATAGAGACAGCGGGGCTGGAACCCGAAAGCCGCGTCCACCAAGAGCTCCGCGACCGGCTCTACCTGCCCTTCCCTGATCGACATGTCCACGGCAAGCGTATGCAGATCGTGCGGGGTCCGTCCGAATACAAACGATGCGCCGGGCCCGCCTACAGGGCGAAAGACCAGCGGCAGCACACCGACCAGCTCGCTTCCGCGTACCGCCATCAGGCAGCACCATGTCTCGTGGTCCAGCAACCGGTGTTCGAGAAATGAAGACACCCACGCATACGAACTGAATGGAAGCAGATACGTGCTTTCCGCCACAATCTGATTCCACGCAGATTCATAGGTGGCGAGTTCCGAAAGATCCGCGACGCTTCTTATTTCGATTTTGTCGGCCGTTGTCATTGTTATTGGTTTTTTTGATCGCTTCTCTTGCGTATTCACGTCCACGCAGTTCGCGTTCCGCAGGATCGGGTTGCACGCAATCGAAGCGCGCATCGGGTCCGGAATCAACCAGCGTTGGCGAAAAGTTAGATCAACTACTTTACTCCCAGTCCCCTATGACAACGCAGCCCTCCAGTTCCCATTTCTTGTTGCGGGGCTCGGTGTGTCCGACGACCTGGTCGTTCGAGTTAACGTAATACGGCTGGGCCGCCTCGCAGGCTTGCCTGGGATCACCGACGAGTCTCTGCGACCAGGAAATTGTCAGCCTGTCCATGCCATAGCGTCAGAATGTTCATGCATTGGGCGAACCGGAGCGCATGCATGGTCGCTGCCGCCGTGACAAGATCGCGAACTCGTCGGCCGCCCGCAGGTTGAGCGCATTGATGGCTCAGATTTCGCAATACTTTGCCGAAAACCGGCTATCAGTCAGTCCATCGATGCCCTGTGGCGCGTTGGTTGCCGGCCGAAAGGAGATGCCTGCCGCGGCGTTTCCATTCGACCGCCAAGGGGTCGTATTGACCTTTTGTGGAAGCGGTGCGATTTACCAGGCCGCCAGACTCCTTTCGCTCTCGGCAGCGGACAACGTCCTCTGCCCCGCATACAACTGTGGGCATGAGATCGAACCTTTCCTGCGAAACAAGGCGGCTGTGAAGCTGTATTCGGTCTGCGATGACCTTCGGGCCGATGTCGCCCATATTGCCCAGCTCATCGATCGCAACACACGGGCCGTGCTGGTGACGCACTATTTCGGGTTTCCGCAGCCGATGGAGCAGATTCGAAAGCTTTGTGACTTGCATGATCTGGTTCTGGTCGAGGATTGCGCCCATTCGCTATTCAGCAGGGATGGGGCGCGCCCGCTCGGAACCACCGGTGACCTGGCAATATTCAGCGTCAGGAAGACACTCCCGATACCGAATGGGGGAGCCCTTCTCGTCAACTCGCCACGCTTGCGGCTGGAAGTAGACCTGACCTGGCCACCCGCAGTGGCGACCTGGAGCAAGGTGCTCGATCTGTGGGTGTCGTCACTGAAAAGACCCGCAGCAGTCGGCGCGCGAAGCGCAACTTCAATCGCGCTGCTGGTCATTGCGTTGCCCCTCTTCGTCGTGCGGAAATTGGCCAGGCGGCTTCGAGTCCTGGACCCCCTTTGTTGGCTGGATCCGGATAATGAGGACTTTGCGGTCGATAACACCGTCTACTCATGGCGGATGGCGTGCGTATCTCAAAGGATTGTTCGCAACATAACGCCTGATGCCGTCATTTCCCGGCGTCGAGAAAACTATGAGTATCTGCTCAATGCACTCCAGGGCATCGATGGCCTGCGGCCGATCTTTCAGACTCTGCCAGATGGAGTTTGTCCGCTGTACTTGCCCGTTTTTGTCGAACAGCCAGAACGCCTGCTTGAAGTGCTGGGACGGAAGCGGATGGGTGCCATTCGCTGGTGGGGGTCATTTCATCCTGCGGTCAACTGGGAAGCCTTTCCGCGCGAGTCCCACTACAAGCGCCACATTGTTGCGCTGCCTGTCCATCAGGACTTGTCCCGCCGTCAGCTGCGGCAACTCGCCGACGCAATTCGCGTCGATTGGCAACAGGATACGGGCGCTACCGGGCCAGTCATCGGCAACTGAACGGTTCGGCTCCCGACTTGTCGTCTGCGCGGCCAAATTCGTGCGAGTTGCGCCAGCCAGCCTCCACTACTGCTACGATCCGTGCCACGAGGGCTGCGCCTGATGTCGATCTATTCAGCGGTGAAAATCTATGATCCAGAGCTGCAATCGCACCTGGACTTTGATCGCGCCGGCTACCTGGAACGCTGCGTTCGTGACAAATCTGCGCTGCATGTCGGTTGCACGGATTGGCCTGTCACCGAGCAGCGCATCCAAGATGGCACTCTGCTGCATTCTCGACTTCTCGCCGTGGCCAGGGAAGTGATCGGCATCGACCTCTCGGAAATGGGAATCGCGGCGCTTCGCGCCAGAGGCTATGCCAATATCGAGGTGATGGATGCGGAAAAAATGGACTTCACCAGGCAGTTTGACGTCATCCTTGCCGGAGATGTCCTCGAGCACATGAACAATCCCGGGATATTCCTTGAAAAAGCGAAAACCCTGATTGACCAGCAGGGAGAAATCATCATCGGAGTGCCAAGCGCACTGACGATCAACAACATCAAGACCTGGCTTCTAGGCCGCGAACAGGTTCACTCGGACCACACGTTCTATTTCTCGCCCAAGACGCTCGCGGCGCTGCTGGGACGATACGGTCTCTTGCCGGTGAAACTCGTTTTCACGGTGCAGCCAGGCGAGAGTGGTGAATCCAGACTGTTTCTGCTGATCCGCCGGATCCTACTGAAAGCCGTCAAGGTCATGGCACCGTCGATTATCATGCACTTCAAGAAGGCGGCTGCTGTCGACACGACCAGGTACTTCGAGTGGAAATAGGCGGTTTCAAGCCCTCTTCGAAGTGCGCCTGCCGGCCGCCGGCCTGAAATCCCTGGGTCGTGACTGGCGCATGCCGAAGTAGCAACGCAATGCCTCCACCGTACGGTGAGCCGCGCGTCCGTCACCGTATGGATTCACGGCGTGGGCCATTTGCGAGAACAATCGCCGGTCATCGAGCAATCGCGTGATCCACTTGCGCACATTCCGCGTGTCCGTGCCGACAAGGCGCACAGTCCCCGCCAGTATCGCCTCCGGCCGCTCTGTAACATTGCGCAGCACAAGGACCGGCTTTCCCAGGGAAGGCGCTTCTTCCTGCAGGCCACCCGAGTCCGTCACGACGAATGCGCAGCGCGCCATCAGGTGGAGCAGTCCGCCGTAGTCGACAGGCGGAAGCAAGCTAACGTTTTTCAGCGGACCAAGGATGCGCCTCACAGGCAACTGCACTTGCGGGTTCAGATGGACAGGATAAACAAAGCCGATATCAGGCCGCTCACGCGCCAGTTGTCGAACCGCACGACAGAAATCCTGTAGTGGCTGGCCAAAATTCTCGCGCCGGTGTGCGGTGATCAGGATGAATCTCCCGGCCCCGGCCCGCTTGACTGCGCTACTGACCTGCCTGTGACCGCCAGACGCTAGGCGCCTGATGCCGATCTGCAGGGCATCAATGCCGGTATTGCCTGTCACAAAGATCCCCGCCGCAGGAAGGCCTTCCTGAATCAGATTGCGGCGTGCAAGTGATGTCGGCGCGAAGTGCAGGCGGCAGCATGCATCCACGACGCGACGGTTGAATTCCTCGGGAAACGGATTCTGGATGTCGAATGAGCGCAGCCCCGCCTCGACATGTCCGACCGGAACCTGACGGTAGAACGCTGCCATTGCACCGACCATGGCGGTAGTCGTATCGCCATGCACAAGAATCATCTCCGGCCTTTCGGAATTGATTACCGCATCCAGTTTCTCGAGGACCCTCATGGTGATAGTTTTGAGTGATTGCCCCGCCGACATGATGTTCAGGTCGTGGTGCGGGCGCACGCCAAACAGCGCGAGCACCTGATCTAGCATTTCCCGATGCTGTGCAGTAACGACGATCCTGGGTGTGAACGCGGGGTCGCTTTCGAGTGCCGCGATCACCGGAGCCATCTTGATCGCTTCTGGCCGCGTGCCGAAGATGCACATCACTTTCCTGACGCGCTTCATCGTTCGAGCCCCGCGGAAGCGACGGTACGAACTGCCAGCAGAAGCGAATCCGCGTCCCGATTCCAGTTCAGCACTTTCTGCACGGCCTCGAGACCGGCCCGGCCAAGGGTCGAACGCAGCATCGGGTCTCGGAGTTCCATGATGCATCCCGCCAGGGCTTCCGGGTCGGCATCGTTATAGACCCGACCGCAATTATAGGTCTCCACGATTTCACGGAGGCTCAGTGAATGGGTAACGACCACGGGTTTCGCCTGGGCCATGTAGTCATAGAGCTTGTTTGGCAGCGTTGTATCCGTATGCGCAGTCACCTTGTGTGGAATGAGACCGATATCCGCGGCTGCAATGATGCCCGGAACATGTTGCTGGTCCACAAAACCGCTGAATTTCACCTGTGACTCGAGCCCCAGCTGACGCGAAAGCGCCTCCAGCCCTGGCCGGGTTACGCCCTCGCCGAGCACGTAGAAAACAATCTTGCCCGGCGATTCGCGAAGGACCAGCGGCAGCGCCCGAATCACTGTGTCGATGCCGCGACCGGGATCGAGGCCTCCGACGTAGACCAATTTGAGGCCGTCGGCGCCGCGGATCTCGTCAGCAAGGGGATGCGGCGCACCCTTGGTCACCGCATCGAGTCGCGGCGTGTTTCCGACGGTCCAGACGGGCACGTGCCCCTTTGTAATCTCATCGACCCTGCGGCGGCTGGCGGGCGACACCACAAGGATCCCATTGAGGCGCGGAAGCACCCAGGCTTCGAGTCTAGCCAGGAGCGATGGGTTTCGGATCAGCCAATCCAGCGGCCTGGGCCCGAAGTCCTGCCATGCCGCGCGTATCATGGCGGGATAGTCCTCGGCCATGTCGAGGAGCACCGGCACTCCACAACTTCGCCCTACCCACCATGCCATTGGGGCGAGCGGCAAGTCGCGCACCAAAATCAGGTCTTGACCCTCGCGTGCCACCGTGCGTTTCAAAGCGTGAATCCAGAATGGCGAAAAGAACGCGGGGAAATTCATGATCGCGCGATCAAAACGCGTTAATCCGCGCGGCAGGCGCCGCACTTCGAGGTTGCCGCGGAGGTGTTCACAAACTGGAAGGCCGCGGCGATTGCGACAAAGGATGGTGACTGGTACGCCAGCGTCGGCCAGACTGGCCGTGATCTTATCTGCACGAATATCCCACGGGTACTCGTCCTGGTAGACGTAGCACACCCTCATTATTCTTCCCTGATCGGCTTGATGTGGTGCCTTGCGGCAACGGACGGTACGGCGGCCTTGAATCTACCTGCTGGCACGCCGCCGTCGCGCGCCTACGCGGGCCAGACAAGCCGCGCGTCACCAGCCAAGCCAGGTCAACGGATAATAGCATCGCCTTTCGGGCGATGCCCCAGATTCAAGGCTCACTGCCCGCCGTCCGGCGGGGCTCTTGGCAGGTGACCGCCGGAACTCGGTCCGGCGTCGCTCAATTGACAACCAGATTGCTGGGCGGATCCGGGCGATTCTGGCTCAAAGGAAAACCGGGTGAAGCAACGCCATTGGCGTCCACCACAAAAAGATACGGATTTGAGCTGACCCGGAAACGCACGACGTTGATGGTCACGTGGATGGCTGCTTGGCGACCAAGCCGACGGAATCTGGACTTCGATGTTGTGTGCCTGTGACAATATCGGCGCATCGCCCACGACTACCCTCGACCAGGTCGTGTCCAGATAGACGTCATCCGCCCAATAACGGTAATCAGCCGGAAATGTCGTGTTGGCCCTGACACCATGCACTGGGAAAATCATCACCATCGATCCCGACGGGCCATCAGTGCTTCTTGCCTTCATCTTCCGCTGACCGTCGTATGTGGTATACGGCGCCTGGAAGACCTTGTTCCCATTTACCCGGAATTCCAGGGATCCGTCCGCAGTTGCAGAATTGGAGTTGGTCTTCCACGAAAACTCCTCGGTAAACCAGGCATTGACCGGTCCGCGTGCGGCTTCAATGGTTGAACCTTCGATCCAGGTTGAATCGCCGCCGCTGACACCCTCGAACTCGACGGCACCATTCGCCGGGGACATGTGGAAGTTCGGGCTGCTGTATCCGGTATTCCAGATCCTGATGATTTTCCAGTTCAGACCACTGTCAAATGCAGAAGTTTCTTCTGCTTGCGGAAGAGGTACCACTTGAAGTTGTAGTCGTTCCACGCAAATCCGGAGGAATTGATGAATGCCGCCCATGTGCCCACGCCATTTGTGGCCTTGAGGCCGCCGCCGCCGCCTACTCCCTCATTGGGAAAGTACGCCATGTCCTGAATGCCATCCCATTTCGTCACCACACCGAGTGGGGACGGATCTGCTGAACCATCGAATGGCGCCCACAGATATGGCTTGGCAGCTGGGCTTTGTGCCAAAGCTGGAACCCGATACGGTGACCTGGGTGCCCTGTACAAATTGTCCGGAAACGCCGGTCACTACAGGTGCCGCCAACACGCCAGACGGCCATACGGCGACGATCAGGGTGAGGCTCGCGATCAAAGCGAGTGGCGACCTAATATTCATGGTAATGCCTCGTTGAAATACGGTTTGTTCCGCTGCGTCGCGTGCCAAATGGCCGGGCTATTGACAAATCAATGCCCAAAGTATCTTCGTGCACCCGGGCAATCACAAGCCGCTCAATGTCGCCGGACGCCGACGCTTTGACGAGTCTTTTGCGGCGTGGTGCTCATTTTGCCGCACCAGGCGCTGGCCAGCGTGTCGCTCCGCCCAAATCGGAGCCGACTGCTAAACGCGAGGCTCACCCGTATTCCGCCGCGGGTCATGGGCGATTCTGTCAAACCGCTGGCCGCTTCGCCCAAAGCCGGTCGCGCCGCTGCCCAGCGTTCCGGTACTCGGCTACGCAGTGCTCCTGGCAAGCAGCTCGTACTCACGTTCGATGGCTAATGCAGTATCCGCGACATCAAACTGGCGGCAAGCAACCGGAACAAAGCCCGCGAACTCTGATCGCGGCTTTTTCAGGCGGAATTCCTGCATGGCG
>CAVVDZ010000007.1:0-19927 GCA_963747145.1 uncultured Gammaproteobacteria bacterium
TCCCTCTATGTCGCGGTCAACGATGCCGGCGGCACCGACCGCCTCGCCGTGTCGCTTGCCGACGTCTTCAAGTACGACATCGATTTCGTCAACTCGGTGCAGCCGGGCGACCATTTCGTCGTGACCCATGAACAGCAGTGGCAGGACGGCGAGTTCGTGCGCGACGGCGACATCCTCGCCGCCGAGTTCGTCAACTCCGGTCGCGCCTATCGCGCCGTGCGCTACGTGATGCCCAACGGCCACGCCGATTACTACACGCCCGACGGCCGGCCGGTGCGCAAGGCCTTCCTGCGCTACCCGGTGGACGACGGGCGCATCAGCTCCGGTTACAGCACGGCGCGATGGCATCCGGTCCCGCACCGCGAACGCGCGCATCGGCACGATTTGCGGCGCCCGCCGGCACGCCGATCAAAGCCGCCGGCGCCGGTCGCGTGATATTCCGCGGCAACAAGGGCGGCTACGGCAACGTGGTCGAGCTTTCGCATTCGCACGGCATCACGACGCTCTACGCGCACATGTCGCGCTTTGCGCGCGATGTCGGGATCGGCGACCGGGTCACGCAGGGCGAGGTCATCGGCTATGTCGGCATGACCGGGCTCGCGACCGGGCCGCACGTGCACTACGAATACCGGGTCAATGGCGTGTACAGGAATCCGTCCCGGGTCACGGTGCCGAAGGCCGACCCGATTCCTGCGAACCTGATGGAAGATTTCCGCGCGAAGACTGTGCCGCTTCTGGCGGCCCTCGACGCGCCTGCCGCCGAACCGGTCCGCGTCGCCCGCGCCGGGCGCTGAAGCCAGGAACGTCTCAGGTCGAGAACGACGACCCGCAGCCGCAGGTCGTGGCCGCATTCGGATTGCGGATCACGAACTGCGCGCCCTCGAGGTCCTCGCGGTAATCGATTTCCGCGCCGGCGAGGTACTGGAAGGAAAGCGGATCCACCAGCAGCGTGACGCCCTGGTTCGGGAATTCCGCGTCGCCTTCCTCGACCTTCTCGTCGAAGGTGAAGCCGTACTGGAACCCGGAGCAGCCGCCGCCCGAGACGAACACGCGCAACTTCAGGTTGGGATTGCCCTCTTCGCGGATCAGCGTCGCCGCACCTTGCGGGCGGCGGCGTCGGTGAAGACAAGGCCATCGGCGCTGTGGGTGGCTTCGTTCATGGGCTCCATCGATTCTAGGTGAGGCGGTCCCGGGGGGTCAAAGGACCGGCTTCTCCGGCTCGCCCTCGACGCGCCACGTGAATGTCTGGCGTGAACGCTCGGTGCCGCGTCCCTGACCATACTCGACTTGCAGGCTGGCGGGGCGGAATTGGTCCGGTAATTCGATCGGCACCTCGATCTGCTGGAAAAAACGCAGCGAAAACGGCAATTCGCGGCGCTTATTCAGTTCGACGTCGGCGAGCGGCAGCTGGACCAGCGCGCCACCGCGCGTGCCGTCGATCGCGAAACTGACCGTGCCGTTGACGACGTTGTCGCGGGCAGCAGCCTGCACCAGCGTGATCAGCACGCGGAAGCGGCGGCCCTGCTCGGGACGGATCTTCAGCTCCTGCACACGCAGCGTGCCGGCACCGAACTGGCGCGCGACCAGGCCGCGATAGAACTGCAGCTCCTGCTGCTGGCGCGCGGTCTCCGCCTGCAGGTCGCCGATCATGCGCTGCGCGTCGGACTGCGCCTGCCGGTCCACGCGTTGGCCG
This sequence comes from uncultured Gammaproteobacteria bacterium, assembly GCA_963747145.1. Classification (GTDB taxonomy): domain Bacteria; phylum Pseudomonadota; class Gammaproteobacteria; order Steroidobacterales; family Steroidobacteraceae; genus SCUD01. Next base: position 1,694 of record CAVVDZ010000007.1, read on the forward strand.
ATCTCGGCGCTCGTGACGCGATGCTGCAGCGACTCGTTCTCGTTCCCGAGCGTGCGGACCTGGCGGCGAAGCTCGAGGCGCTCCAGCATCGCACTGACGATTGAGTACCCGGCGCTCCTGCGCCCGAGCTCGAATCCGCCGTAGAACACCGCCACGGCGAGCAGCAGGACGAGCGCGACGCGACGCCAGCGGGATGCCGCCATCTGCGCGTTCGCTCAGTCCGGCGCCCGGCTACAATCGCCGGGACCCTGCGGGAGAAGCCGGATGCTCTGGATCAAGGCCTGGCACGTGATCTTCATGGTGACCTGGTTCGCGGGTCTCTTCTATCTTCCGCGGCTGTTCGTATACCACGCTTCCGCGACGGACACCCCGGGCATCGAGCGGTTCCGCGTGATGGAGCGGCGGCTTTCTTGCGATCACGACGCTCGGCGCCGTGCTGACCGCTGCGTTCGGCATCTGGCTCCTGGTGCTCTATCCCGGGTTGCTGCAGACGGGCTGGATGCGCGCGAAACTCCTGCTGCTGATCCTGCTCGTCAGCTATCACGGCTGGTGCTGGCAGCTGGTCCGCGACTTTGCCGCCGGACGGAATGTCCATACGCATGTCTGGTATCGCTGGTTCAACGAGCTGCCGACGCTGTTGCTGATCGGCATCGTCCTGCTGGCGGTCGCCAAGCCCTTCTGATCAGGACTTCGCCGCGTCCTTCGCGGCCGGCCGTCCCCGCGTCATGCGCTCCTCCCACCAGTCCGGATAGGGCGGCAGGCCTTCCGGAAACGCATGGGCACCGAGTTCGTGCAGCGCGCGGGAATACACGCGGCGCTTGAAATAGATGACGTCGTGAACCGCTTCCCACCAGCCGGCCCAGCGCCAGCGGTCGAATTCCGCCGGAATCTCGGTCGAGTCGAACTTGAGCGCCGAGTCTTCGGCGCCGAGGCGCAGCAGGAACCAGCGCTGCTTCTGGCCGATGCACAGCGGACTCGAGTCGCGGCGGATGAATTGCGGCGGCAGCCGGTAGCGCAGCCAGCCGCGCGTGCGCGCGACCTCCGCGACCTGCCCGGGCCGCAGGCCGACTTCCTCGGCGAGTTCCCGGTACAGCGCCTCCTCGCGCGTTCGCCGCGGCGGATTCCGCCCTGCGGGAATTGCCAGCCGCGCGCCCGCGCCCGGCCGCCCAGGAAAACCCGGCGGTCGTCATTCATGATCACGATGCCGACATTGGCCCGGTAGCCTTCGTCGTCGATGTAATCGGTCTCGCGGTCCATCGGCGTGAATTCTTCCACAGCGACCCTTATCTTGGTACGACCCGGAAAATCACCGGCCGTTCATGAATAATGCCGGCTCGACGGAAGGAAGCCCGCGCGCCGATGACCCGGATGCCCGCCCCGCTATTGATCGTGCTGCTCGCAGCCGCGGCGCTCGCGGCGATCGCCGCTTCGCTTTCGCTCGGCAGCTCCGGGCTCGACGCCCCCTGGGCTGGGCTGACTTCCGGCGACCCCCTGACCCGCACCATCGTCTTCGAATTGCGCCTGCCGCGCGCGCTCGCCGCTTTCGGCGCCGGGAGCGTCCTCGCGCTGGCCGGCGTCCTGATGCAGGCGCTCCTGCGCAACCCGCTCGCCGATCCCTATGTGCTCGGGATCTCCGGCGGTGCGGCGGTCGGCGCGCTCGGCGTGATGCTGGCCGGGCTCACCGGTATCGCCGTCGACACCGCCGCTGCCGGCGGGGCATTCGCGGCGATGCTCCTGGTGTTCGCAGTGGCGCATGGCCCGGGCGGCTGGACCACGACACGGCTGCTGCTGACCGGCGTCGTGGTGGCGGCCGGCTGCGGTGCGATCGTGAGCCTGCTGCTGTCGCTGTCGGATGACCTGCGGCTGCGCGGCATGCTGTTCTGGCTGCTGGGCGATTTCAGTTACGTTCGCACGCCCTGGTCGCTGCTGGCGCTCGCGCTCGCCGCCATCCCGGCCTGCCTGCTGGTGGCGCGGCCGCTCGATGCGCTCGCGCGCGGCGAACTGCAGGCGCGCCTCCTCGGCGTGCCGGTGCGCGGCCTGCGCATCGCGATCTACATCGCGGCCTCGGTGCTGACGGCGGCGGCGGTCACGACCGCGGGCAGCATCGGCTTCGTCGGGCTCGCGACACCGCACCTCGTGCGGCTCGTGATCGGCTCGGCGCATCGCGCCGTGATCCCGGCCGCGGCGCTCGCGGGCGGAACGCTGCTGGTCGTCGCCGACCTGCTGGCGCGCACGATCGTGGCGCCGCGCCAGCTGCCGGTCGGTGCGCTGACGGCGCTGATCGGCGTGCCGCTGTTCCTGCTGCTGATGCGCCGTCAACGCTCGGTCTGACGGCGAATGGCCCTCATCGGCTGATCAGGACTGGCGGGCCGCGGCGCGGTCCTGCAGGTAGCTCTGGCCGCGGCGCATCAGCCGCGCAAAGCCCGCGGCGTCCTGGTTTGCGACCATGGCCTGCAGGCGCCCGACCGCGTCCGCCAGCGCCGCCAGAGATTCTCCCCCGTATTCGTTCAGCGCCTGGATCTCGAAGTAGAGTGCCGGGCTTTCGCCGGCGACCAGCGAGGCGACACCGAGCTGCGCATCGAACGTCGTGCTCGAAAGTTTCGCAAGCCGCGGCGCGGCTTCCCCGCTGTCCGCCAGCGCGGAAAAGAACGCGATATTGACGGCGTGCGAGAGGCCGAGCACATAGGCGATCAGGCGGTCATGGTCATCGAGCGTGGTCACGACCTGTTCCGCCATCGTCGAGGCAAACAGGCTCTGCGCATCGGCGACGGCATCGGCGCGACCGACATCGACATGGATGACATGCCGCCCCGACAGCAGGTCGGTGTCCGGCCCGAACATCGGATGCACGGAGCTGACGCGGACACCGGCCTGCATCAGGGCCGCGAGGCCGGCGCGCAGCGGCGTCTTCAAGGACCCGATGTCGAATACGAGGCCGGGCGGCCGGTGCCGGGCCAGCTGCTCGAGGATGGATTGCGTGATGCCGAGCGGCGTCGCGACGACAATCACGTCGTGCGACAGGTCGTCGGATTGCCAGTCGGCCCGGTGCGCATGCGGGCTCACGGTGCCGGCCGGGTCCGCCACTTCGACGGTGAAGCCCTGCGAATGCAGGAAATCCACGAACCAGCGGCCCATCTTGCCGGCGCCGCCGATCACGAGCGCGCGCTTGCCGCTGCCCTGGCCCTGGGCGACGACCTGCGCCTGTTCCTGGGTCGCGAGCGAACTGCGGATCAGGAGGCGCAGCAGGTTGTCGGCGAGGGCCGGCGGCAGGCCGAGTTTCGCCGCCGCGGACCGGGCATTCATCAACACATCGCGCTCGCGCTGGAAGTCCCGGGTCGCGAGGCCAGTCGCGCGCTTGACGCGCGCGACCTCCGTCGAGAGCCGCTGGCGCTCGGCGATCAACGCGAGCAGTTCGCCGTCCAGCCGGGTCAGCCGATCGCGCAGTTCCTGGAGATCCATGCGGGTGGGCGCCTCTGTTGCGTCCACCCTGTGTACCGGCCCGCCTGCAAGGACGCAAGCGGGCCGGTGTGGCCTCGGTCAGCCGCTCAGGCTGAAGCTGAAGAACCAGCTGCCATACGGATCGCGCGACCAGTGGCGCGGGCGATAGCCGCGGCCGAAGTAGTACTCCGCGTCGCGCCAGCCCGCTTCATAGCCGGACTGGTAGCCGAAGTCGAAGCGGTAGCGGGGCTCCGGACGCCGGTGCCAGCCACGGTCGCGCCGGCCATAGCGGTCCCAGTCCCGCCAGGCCAGTTCGTACCCGTAGCGATAGCCAGAGTCGGCGCGATAACGGACCGGCGGCGCGTAACGCCAGTCGCGGCCGCGGTTCCAGTAGTTGTCATCGCGTCCGCGGTCGTAACGCCAGCCATCGCGGCGCCAGTTGTCAGAGTGGCGCCACTCATCATGACGCCTGTCGTCGTCGCGTCCGCGATTCCAGTCATTGTCATCGCGTCCACGGTCGTCACGACCATTGTGATTCCGGTCGTGATCGCGGTCGTTACCCCGGTTGTTGTCCCGGTCGTGATTCCGGTCGCGATCGTCTTCACGACGTTGCTTGTCGTTCCGGTCGTCGTCGCGGTCGAGACCATAGGCCTCGGTAACGCGGTCAAGCCGCTCCTCATCCTTGCGTTTCGATTGGTCGTCCGCGAGCGCCGGGCCCGCGAGCAGGGCCGCCAGTGTCGCGATCGTCAGAATGGACTTGTTCATCAGGGCTCCTCCTCAGGGTGCGTGGGGGCAGTTTCTGCCCGCCTACCTGAATCGGGGCTTAATCAATGACTTGGCCGTGCCAGGAAGCCCAGTACCTCGCGGTTGAAGCGCTCCGGCGAATCCTGCTCCGAATGATGATGGCTGTCGGGGAACTCGACGAAGCGGGCGTGCGGGATGCGCGCGCACCAGCGGCGTTTTTCGGCGCTGGTCGTCAGGTCGTGTTCCGCGCCGATGACGAGCGTCGGCGCGCGGATACTGCCGAGCCTCGATTCGGCACTCCAGCGGGTCAGCGTGCGCAGCGTCGCGAGATAGGCCCAGCGGCTCGTATGACTCGCGGCCCGGATGAATCGCCTGCGCAGCCGCCCCTGGCCTCGCGCCGGAAACATCGCCTTGCCGGACATGCGCGCGACGCCCTTGACGCCCAGCACGAGCGCGAGCAGAACGCGCAGCCAGGCCATGCGGCGGCGTTGCCAGTTGGTCAGCGTGAATCCCGGCGCGGTATTGACGAGCACGAGCGACCGCAGGGCCGACGGCATGCGCAAGGCAAGTTCGATCGCGACCGCCCCGCCCATTGACAGCCCGACGACATGTGCGCGCTCGATCGACAGCGCGGAAATGAGTGCCGCCATGTCGCGTGCATGCTGCTGGATCGTAAACGGCTCGCGCCGCTCGCTTGCGCCGCAACCGCGCAGGTCCGGCACGATCACCCGGTGCTTCACCGCGAACACCGGAATCTGCATCCGCCACTCGTCGTGACTGCCGCCCAGGCCGTGCAACAGCAGCACCGGCGCACCCTTCCCGGTGTCGACGTAGCTCATGCGGATGCCATTGACGCGGAGGTGCTGCATGGACGCTTCAAAGTACACCTGTCCGGTGGCGCCGCGTTAACATCGTCTCATGCGATCGCCGGCACCATCGCTCCCGGACCCCCTGCCGACAGACCCGATGCCGCTCGCGGCGGCATGGCTGCGTCAGGCCTGCGAGAGAAAGGCCCAGCGCAATCCGAACTCGATGGTGCTGGCGACGACCGATGCCGCCGGCCGGCCATCGGCCCGCGTCGTGCTGTGCAAGGAGATCGTGATCGATCCCGGCTATCTCGTTTTCTACACGAACTACGAGTCGCGCAAGGGCCAGGAACTCGCAGCGCAACCCTGGGCAGCCATCGTGTTCCACTGGGACGAGCTCGGCCGGCAGTTGCGTGTCGAAGGCCCGGTCGTGAATTCACCCGCCGCCGAGAGCGACGATTATTTCGCGAGCCGCCCCTGGCAGAGCCGCCTGGCGGCGCTGACCAGCCGGCAGAGCGCGCCGATCGCGTCGCGCCAGGACCTCCTCGATCAACTGCACGCCACGGCGGCGCGTTTCGGGGCGCCGGATCCGGCGTCGGCCGGCGGCGATGCCGGCAGCAGCCTGACGCTGCCGCGACCGCCCGGCTGGGGCGGCTATCACCTGTGGGCCGCAACGGTCGAACTGTGGGTCGAGGGTGAACACCGGCTGCACGATCGTGTCTGCTGGACACGCGAACTGAAGATTTCAGGCGGCACGCACAGCCAGAACGGTCCGTGGCAGCACCAGCGGCTGCAGCCCTGAACGGCGACCTCGGGCCGCGGCTGTCGAGTCCCGGCTTCGACGTTGCGATCAACGGCCGCACGCTCGTGCGCACGCTCGCGTTCGAGGCGCGAGGCGGCGAATTCATCGCAGTGCTCGGCCGCAATGGCGTCGGCAAGACGCTGACCCTGCACACGCTCGCGGGACTTCGCGCGCCGGCAGCGGGCAGCATCGCACTCGAGGGCCGCATCCTCGCTGCGTGGACCGGGCGCGAGCGTGCGCGCCGTCTCGCACTGCTGCCGCAGACGGCCGAGGACCCGTTCCCATCCACGGTGTTCGACACGGCGCTGATCGGGCGTCACCCGCATCTGCCCTTCTGGCAATGGGAGGGTGCCGAGGACCTCGCGCGCGCGAATGAAGCGCTCGCCACGGTCGGGCTGGCGGAACTCGCCGCGCGCGACGTTACGACGCTCTCCGGCGGCGAGCGCCGCCGGCTCGAAATCGCGACGCTGCTGGCACAGGACGCGCCCGTCTGCCTGCTCGACGAACCGACCAATCACCTGGACCCGCAGCACCGCAATGAAGTGCTGGCGATCTTCCGTGCCCGTGCCGATGCCGGCGGGCTGGTTATCGCGTCCCTCCACGACGCGACGCTCGCGGCGCGTCATGCCGACCGCGTGCTGCTGCTGCACGGCGATGGACACTGGCAGTTCGGCGATGCCGGCACGACGCTGAATGCCGCGAATCTTTCCGGGCTTTATCGGGTACCGGTCGAGGAACTGAGCTCGCGCGGCCGGCGCGTATTCGTCAGCGCCTGAGTTCCCCGAGGATCGCATCGTGCAGCGAGCCATTGCTCGCCAGGATGCTGGTCGTCGTCATGGACATGGGCGCACCCTCGAGATCCGTGACGCGCCCGCCCGCTTCCTCGACGATGACCGTGAGCGCAGCGATGTCGAGGATGTGGATATTCGACTCGATCACGGCCTCGATTTTCCCTGCTGCGAGCAGGTGGTAGTGCAGGAAATCGCCGAAGCCGCGGATCCGGTCGAGCTTCGCCACGATGCGCCCGAGTGCCGCCCAGCGTGGACCGCCCGCGAGCGCCTTCAGGTTGCCGGTCGAGATCGTTGCGTCCTCGAAGCGCCCGATGCGGCTCACCGCCAGGCGCGTGCCGTCGAGCCACGCGCCACGGCCGCGTTCGGCCCAGGCGAGTTCGCCGTAGACCGGCGCCGAGGACACGCCGAGCTCGAGTGCACCGCGGCGCATCAGCGCGATCTGCGTCGAGAACATCGGGTAACCGCGCACGAAGGACTTGGTGCCGTCGATCGGGTCCACCAGCCACAGGCATTCCGCGTCCATGCGCGTAGCAGGAGACTCCTCGCCGTAAAAGCCGTCCGCAGGGAAGCGGCCCTGCAGCACGTCCTTGATTGCGGCTTCGGATGCAACGTCGACCTCGGTCACCGGCGAGCGATCGGCCTTGATGCGCACCTCGACGCCGCGCCGCCAGGAATCGCGGATGATTTCCGCCGCCGCGGCGGCGGCGGCGAGCGCCGCATCGAGTCGCGCCGAATTGGCCATGGCGCAACACTGCGTTCTGGATTGCATGCCGTCAACGGCCGCTTGACCGCGGCAGCGGCGCTGCCTACATTGGCCGGGATGACAGGTGTCCCGGGTCCTATCCCGGGCTAATCGGGAAGCCGGTGCGCGAGTCGCTCGCAATGCCGGCACTGCCCCCGCAACGGTCAACGGCGCAAGCCGCATCACGCAGGATTCCCTGCAGCCACTGCCGGATTCACCGGTGGGAAGGCGATGCGAAAGCCCCACCAGGGCTCGCCGTAAGTCCGGAAACCGGCCTGTCAGCTGGCGCCAGTCGCGGTGGGCGGCATGGGGTGCGGGCTATCCGCTCCTCCCTGCATCCGCTCCCCGCGACCCGCGATTTTCCTGATCGCTCGGGAGGAGCAAGAATGAACCCGTTACTGCTGATCGCCGCCGTGGCCGGCACCCATGCGCTGGAACCCGTCATCGTCACCGCCACCCGCACGGAAGTTCCGGCGGATCGCTCGATCGCAAGCGTCGATATCATCACCGGCGCGGAACTGCGGGGCCAACCGGCCGCGGATCTCGGCGACCTGCTGCGCATGCGCGCCGGGGTCGAGGTGGCGCGCCTCGGCGGCCCCGGCCAGCAGACTTCGCTGTTCCTGCGCGGCACAGACTCCAATCACGTGCTCGTGCTGGTTGACGGCGTGCGCATCAATCCCGGGACCATCGGCAGCGCCTCGATCCAGAACATCGCGCCCGAATTGGTCGAGCGCGTCGAAATCGTCAAGGGTCCGCGCTCGACGCTGTACGGTTCGGACGCCATCGGCGGCGTCATCAACGTGATCACGCGCCGCCGCACGGAGAATGGCGGCAGCATCCAGGCGGGCGCCGGGAACTACGGCAGCAGGAATGCCAGTTTCGAAGGCGGCATCGGCGGCGCGAGCGGCGATGCGTCGCTCGGCCTCTCCTGGGTGGACAGTGACGGATTTCCGACCCGCAGCGGCGATTCGACCGATCGCGGTTACGAGAATCTTTCCCTGACGGCGGCGGCGCGCACGGAGCTCGCCGGCGTCGAGCTGGGACTGCGCGCCTGGCATGCCGAGGGCACGTCGGAATACTCCGACTTCTTCGTGACGCCGGTGGACCAGGATTTCGAGAATTCGGCATTCGCGCTTTCCGCCGCATTCACGCCGCTCCCTGCCTGGCATTCGACAATCACCGCCTCGCGGATGCTGGACCGGCTCGAGCAGAACCAGTCGCCCGATTTCCTGCGCACGCGGCGCTGGCAACTCGACTGGCAGAATGACATCGCCGCATCGGAGCACCACGCACTGACGGCGGGCGCGATCTGGCAGGACGAAGACGCCGATGCCGAGTCATTCGGGCTGCCCTATCTCGCGGACATCACGACCACGCAGTTCTACCTGCAGGACCAGATGTCGTTCGGAAAGGCGCAGGTCCTGCTGGCGGGCGGCATCACCGATCACGAGACCTTCGGTTCGCATGAGACCTGGAATGCCGAATTCGGCTTTCCGCTCGGCGACTCGACGATGTTGACGCTGGCCGCGGGACGCGCTTTCCGCGCCCCGGATGCCACCGATCTCTATGGCTTCGGCGGCAATGCCGGCGCTCGACCCGGAAAGCTCGACAGAGCTACGAAGCCAGCATTCGTCATGACACAGCCGGCGGCCATCGCTTTTCGCTGACCCTGTTCCGTAATGAAATCGACGACCTGATCGAATTCGTCGTGACGGACTTCGAGACCTTCGACGGCGAGAACCGCAATGTCGAACGGGCGCGCATCGACGGGCTCGAGGCCAGCTGGCGCTACCACGGCCTGCATTGGGCAGCGCGCGCCACGGCGACGCTGCAGGATCCGCGCGATCTCATCACGGACGAAAGACTGCTGCGCCGTGCCAGGGAGAGTTCCACGCTGGCCGTCTCGCGCCGCATCGGCGCCCACGAGATCGCGATGGACCTGCTCTATGCGGGCGATCGCGAGACTTCGGATTCCCGCAGGTCAGGATGCCCGCCTACTGGCTCGCAAACCTTTCGGCGAGCTTTGCGGTAATGAAAATGGACAGTGCTCGCGCGATGGAGAACCTGTTGGACGAGGACTACGAGCTCGCGAGCGGCTTCAACACTCATCGGCCGCAGCCTGTTCGTCGCCGCACGGCACGAATTCCGGTGAGGAGGCCCGATGGGCGACCGACTGTCGAAGATGCACCACGCACCGACGATGACGGCACGACCGGCCTCGGCGACGGCAGGCGCGTGCCCAGGACGATGCGCGGGTCGAGGCCTACGGCAGGCGTCGACGAGTGCAACAGCGCGATCGGCGTCGTGCTGGCGATTGCCGGCCTGCCGGTGGATGCCGCGCTCGTCGTGGTGCCGGCACAGCAGATTGTTCGACCTCGGCGGCGAATCTGCATCCCGGGCCATCGCGTGATCCAGGCGGCACAGGTGTCGCTCCTCGAGCAGGCGCTGGATGCCTTATCGAGCAGTGCTGCCGCTCGAGGTGGTCTGTGTTTGGCGGCGGACGGCGGCGGGCAGCCTGCCCGCCTTTCGCGCGCGCCGTTCTGGCAGCATCCGAGGCGCTCGTCGACGCTGGCACGCTTGGCGGTTGGGGCGAACCGCTCCCGCTGCCTGAATCGCCTGTCGGATACTCCTGTTCATGATCGCGCGCGTGTGCACCCAGTTCCGCGGCGAAAGTGCTTCTGGCAGCGCGGAGCGTCGCTGCGGCTCGCCGTTACAGCGCCGGCGCCACCCGGCGCGCGGCGTCCGGTTCGACTCCGGTGCGCGCGCAAAGTTCGGCGGCGCCCTGGCCGATGCGCCGCTCGGCCGCACCACCAAGTCCCGCGGTGCATGGTCAACGCTACGCGTCACGACCGCCTTGAGCCCGCTGAGCGCGCCCAGAAGCTGACCCGGTCGCCATCGCCGATCAACAGGATCCGTGTCCGGCCCACCACACCAGCACCGACTCGAGATCCACCGGCAATGCAGGCGCAGATGATTCCGCGAACATTGTACTGGCCGCACCAGTTGGATGATTTCGTCGGCAGATTGCGTGCCGCCCGCGGTGAACGGGCGCATCGTCGATCTGGTCGAGTTGCCAGTCCTGGCCGACCCCGGTACCTGGCCCGCGGACCGCGATTTCGGCGCGAAAGTCGACGAGCCGGCGGCCCTGGCAACCTTGTCCGGTACCTGCCGCGCCACCAGGGTCTAGATTCCGACCGCGATGGGGTCGAGCTCCAGCCGTCGGGATGCCGACCACGCGTTGTAGGACCCCTTAGAGTCGTGCCCACACTTTCAGCAGCATACTCGACTCCCCAGTTCTTCAGCTCGTAGGTCGGCGCGAGCGCACGATGCGTTCGTAGTCGAGCCGAAATCCGTCGCCGATCCCCGGGCGGCAACTTTCCAGCCTCGGGAACGTCGCTCATCTCCCTGACGACGACGAGCTGGTCCACGGCGCCCCACGGCGTACCGGCGGCTCCATCAGTTCGGCGCCGACGCTGATCATCAGTTCGCCTTCGTGCTGGTTCGCCGAGCGCGCAGGCGGCGAGCGTCGCCGCCAGCAGGATCGTCACGGTCAGGCGAGCCATCCACCGGGCGACAGGACGTTTCGCCGTCGGCCAGATCAGCGGCCCGCCCAGGGATGCGGCGAAGCCAGGCCTGAGCCGGTGCCGCGGCCGCCGCATCCGTCGTGTCGATCTTCGCGGCGCGCCGCGGCCTGCCAGGGCAGCACGAGATCGTCGAGCTCGATCATGCGACGACCGGCCTCGACGCCTCCCCATCTCGCGGCGCGCTTCCTCGAGGGCTCCCGGTCGCACCCATAGCTCAGCGCGACAGACCCGCGCCCCAGCGGCCACCAAGCCCAAGTGGAAGTGGCTCGAATACATCCTCCGACAGCCAGAGTGTCGCCGAATCCCTGATCGCCGCGCGCGCGGCGCGACAGTCGCTCGCGCGAACAGCACCCACGCCAGCAACTTTCGAAGCCATCCGTCCCCCCAGCGGCACGAACCCCAACAGGAGCACCGACGCTGGATTGTTGGCCTGGACGGGTGCGCTTCCTTCGCGCGCGCGCGCCTCGCGGCGCTGCGCGGCATCGTGCTCGATGATGACGGGCCGCAGCCGCTTTCGCTTGATCAGGTTCGCGGCGGTGTTCGGCCAGGCGATGTGTTCCTCCGTTCATCGTCTGGGTAGGGCGGCCCGCCGAGAAGCCGGCGCGGGCGCGGGCGGATCAGCCGGGTGATGGCGGCGTCCGGCGATGGAGCGCGATCGCCGCCAGCACGATGGGCGCGCCAGCAGCAGGAGGCCCGCGACGGAGGCCGCGGACTCAACAGTGGCACCGATCCCGTGACGCCATTGCGCCAGCCAGCGGTAATCCTTCGCGATCCATGCGGCGTCCCGCAGGTGCAGCACCATGCGCAGCGCGTTTTCGAGCAGGGGCCGACGAAACCACGATCGACGTCGCCTCTGACCTACCACGTCATCCTGGCCCACCGCTGCGACCCAGCGCTTCTGACAGCGCCAGTCGAAGGCGGGCCTGGATCGGTCTTACGCCACGGCGCCATGTAGCTGTCACCAGCAACAGCGCCTGCTACAGCTGCGGTTGCACCTTGTGCAGGCGCCGATCAGCGCCACCAGCACGGGATCCTCCCAGATCATCATCCGGCTCCTCATCCGTGCCTTCGAGTTCGATGCCGATCGAGGATCGTACAGCGCCCGCACCAGTTCGAAGCACCGACCCATGCCCAGGCGCGCAGGCTGAATGGCACGTATTCGTCGAGCATGCCGTCGCGCGGATCGGCGCGTCGAAGAAGACCTCCAGTACCTGATCGTCGCGAAATCAGGGTCGGCATCAGCCGGCAAGGTATTCATGGGGAACAGATCGATCCACGAGCCACCGTAGCGGCCGGCGGCAGGCTGATGTGATGATCACGGTGGATACGGTTCCGACCCCGGCGGCCTCGAATAGCAGTTCGGCGAGGGCGGCCGGCGGAAAATGTGAGCGAGCCAGCCCGTCCGGGAGGTGATCCTCATCGAATCAAGCAGCTGCCGATTCCTTGGTGCGCGTATTTCCACTTCCCACGCTGATACCGTCGGTCCAGCCGGTCGGCGAGAGCTTCTCGCGCAACGCCGAACTTGCCGCGCGCGATCTCGCGGTGTTGTGGCATCCCTGCACCCAGATGAAAGACCACGAACAGCTGCCGCTGATCCCGATCAAGCGCGGAAGGCGTGTGGCTGGAAGACTTCGAAGGCAACGCTACCTCGATGCGGTCAGCTCCTGGTGGGTCAACGTGTTCGGCCACGCCAATCCGCGCATCAACCAGCGCATCAAGGATCAGGTCGATCAGCTCGAACACGTGATTCTCGCCGGTTTCAGCCATCAACCGGTGATCGAACTGTCCGAGCGCCTGGTGAAGATGACGCCGGAAGGCCTGACCCGGTGCTTCTACGCCGATAACGGTTCGTCCTGCATCGAAGTCGCGCTGAAAATGAGCTTTCACTACTGGCTCAATCGCGGCCAGCCGAACAAGAAGCGCTTCGTCACCCTGACCAACAGCTACCACGGCGAAACCATGGCGCGATGTCGGTGGGCGACGTGCCGCTGTTCACGAAGACCTACAAGGCGCTGCTGCTGGACACCATCAAGGTGCCGAGCCCGGATTGCTACCTGCGCCCGGGCATGAGCTGGGACGCACAGTCGCCACATGTTCGCCGCCATGGAACAGACCCTGGCCGAGCACCATGACACGTCGCGGCAGTGATCGTCGAGCCGCTGATCCAGGGCGCCGGCGGCATGCGCATGTACCACCCGGTGTACCTCAAGCTGCTGCGCGAAGCCTGCGATCGCTATGGCGTGCACCTGATCCACGACGAAATCGCCGTCGGCTTCGGCCGCACCGGCACGATGTTCGCCTGCGAACAGGCCGGCATCCGCCCGGATTTCCTGTGCCTGTCCAAGGCCCTGACCGGCGGCTACCTGCCGCTGGCGGTGGTCGTGACCACCGAAGAGGTCTACAGCGCCTTCTACGACGACTACCCGCGCCTGCGCGCCTTCCTGCATTCGCACAGCTACACCGGCAATCCGCTGGCGTGCGCGGCGGCACTGGCGACGCTGGATATCTTCGAAGAAGACAACGTCATCGAGAACAACCACGCGCTCGCAGCGCATGGCTCGTCCACCGCGCATCTGGTCGATCACCCGAACGTCTCCGAAGTGCGCCAGACCGGCATGGTGCTGGCCATCGAGATGGTGAAAAACGCAGGACCGGCGAGCGCTACGACTGGCACGAACGCCGTGGCCTGCGCGCCTATGAATACGCGCTCTCGCACGGCGCGCTCTTGCGGCCTATCGGCAATGTGATCTTCTCATGCCGCCCTATGTCATCACGCCTGAACAGATCGACTGGCTCGCCGGCGTCGCCCGGGGCGCGGTGGAGGCGGCATGCGCCTGATACGCGTGTTCGTCGAGGCGGCGCCCTCCGTCGGCGCGCACATCGAGGCGGGCGGCGCCGCGGCCGTGCACATTTCGCGCGTGCTGCGCCTGGTCGCGCGGCGACCCGTCACCGTCTTCAATGGCGACGGCTACGACTATCCGGGCGGATCGCGTCGCTACGCGGAACGCGGGTCGAAATGAGGTGCTCGATCGCGTGCCGGCGCGGCAGGAGTCGCCACTCGCGCTCCTGCTGGTGCAGGGCATCGCGCGCACCGAGCGCATGGACCTGATCATGCAGAAGGCGACCGAACTCGGGGTCACGGCCATCCAGCCGGTCGTCACGGCGCGCAGCGTCGTGAAGCTCGATGCGAAGACCACGGAACAAAAGCTGGCGCACTGGCGCGGCATCGTGATCGCCGCCTGCGAGCAATGCGGCCGCGCGCGGCTGCCCGATGTCGCGATCCCGCTGCCGCTCGCGGAGTGGCTGGCGCGGCCGGCGCCGGATTCGGTGCGCAGGCTGCAGCTCGCGGTCGATTCGCGGGACTCGCTCGGGGCCGCCGCCGCGGGCGCGGGCTCGATCGAACTCCTGATTGGCCCGGAGGGCGGCCTGGACGAAAGCGAGAGGAATTCCGCCGCAGGCGCGGGTTTCCGCGGTTGTTCCATCGGTCCGCGCGTACTGCGCACCGAAACGGCGGCGCTCGCGGCGCTTGCCGTCCTGCAGGCCGCCGCGGGAGACCTGGATCGCGCGCGCTGAGGCACTGGCGCCGGAACGCGATGACTGACTAACATCCGACTGTTCCGGTGGAAACCCATTTGATCGAAGTGAATCTGCAGACGCGCGGGCGCGTCGCAAGCGCGGACCGCGGCCTGCGACTGTTGCTCGACCCTTACCTGTGCTTCGGACCGGGCACGGAAGCCATGGCGCCGATGCTCACCGCGATCGCGGCACGCTCAGCGGCGCTCGGGTTTGCGCTCTGTGTCGAGGAAAAGAGCTGGATCGAGGCTGGCAGCGATCCCGATGTCGTGCGGCGCGGCGTCGACCTCACGCGCTTTGAGCCGCTCACGCGCATCGCCGACCTGCCGCTGCCGAGTGCGCGCGACCTGAAGGCGCGCTTCAAGCCGGCACGCAGTGAACTCGACCGGCGTCGATCTCCGGCTGCTCGGCGCGCTGCACTCGCGCCGTGCGGAACTCCTGGTCGCGGATGACGGGCGCCTGCACCGGCTCGCCGGCGCGCGGGACTCGGAGGGCGCGTCGTCACGCCGCCCGATGCGCTCGCCTGGCTCGACTCACTCGCGGGCCGGCCCGCGAGGTAGCCGTCAGCGAAGCCCTGCCACGGGCCGCGCTCGCCGACCCCCTGCTCGCCCGCCTGCTCGCGGAGGATTGCGCGCCATTCGATCCCTATCTGCCGCCGCGGCTCGACGCCGTCGGCAGCCGGATGCTGGTCGCGAGCGAGGACGAGCAGCCGCTCGCGTTCGGCCTTGTGGTGCCCGAAGTGGACGAAATGGTGCTTCCCGCCCTCGCCTGCGTCGATTTGGCGCTCGGCCAGCGCGCGCTGGAGCCGGTCATTGCCGCCGCGCTCATGGCGGCGCGGCGCATCCGCAAGGCGCTGAAGGTACTGGTGCCGCCGCACCAGGATCACGCCTTGCTGTTGCTGGACCTGCTCGGCTTCGAGCGTCGCGGCCGCGACCGGCACGGGCGCGAGACCTTCTGCCACGCGCTCGAGGATCGCGGCTCGTCCGGCGGCCGATGGACAGGCCTGGCTCCTGCCGATCCCGCCGCCGAAGCGCCGGCCAGCACCCTGCTCAGGCAGCTGCTGAGGACGCAAGCCGCGCGCGAGCCGGCCGCCGGCGACCTGCTGCTGTTGTTCCACGCGCGCGCGGCCGACGGCATCCGCTCGGCTTCGTTACGGCCGCGGCGCGGGTCACGCGCGTCCGTCACGCGGGCGGGCTTCAGGAACTGTTGGCGCTGACCGCCGGTCGCGAGGGCGCGTCGATGACGCGCCAGCGCGAAATGCTCGATGCGGGACCGGTGTCGGTGCTCGACATGCAGCCGGGCGAGGCCGCCTCGGTGACCGCTGTCGGTGTCGATGCTGATCGAACGCGAGCGTCGTCACGTCGGCCCCGGAATCGGCGCTGCGACTGTCTTCGCAGGCCTTCCAGCGCCTCGCCCCGGAACTCACGCTCGCATAAAAAGGGGACGCAACCCTTTTTTTTGAAACAGGGACGGAGACTTCGCTCCATGTTTTAAAAAAAAGGGTTGCGTCCCCTTTATGCGGTGACGGTGGTCTCGTCGGCCATCATGTCCTCAAGGCGATCGAGGTCGGGGATCAACGGCGTTCTTTCAGCATGCGGGCGCTGCGTCAGCACGGGGCGCCGGTCGGCGCTGCACGCGGTATCGGCGCGATCACCTTCGGGCTCATTCGCACCAGCTGCGGGAATCCCTGGGTCGCGAGCCGTAGTGCCCGACCTCCAGCGTTCTGCCGAGGCGGTGCAGATCACGATGGCGTGCGCCCGCGATCACCGGAGTGCGCTGGCCGCAGGCGCCTTCGAACGGACATCACCGGCACGCCGCGTCGTTCCAGCCGGAGGTGCCGAGGTACCACGGCGGCGCACCCGGCATCCGGCGGGGCTGGTAGCCGGTCACTTCCGCGACGCAGGCGCGCGGCACCAGCAGCCGCTCGTCGAGCAACGGCAACAGCAGCCCGTAGACCCCGTGACCCGCGCTCATGCGAGCCCGCTGCCGACCAGCCGGCTCGATGGCCTGCAGCAGCTGGTCTTCCTGGTAGGGCTTGCCGAGGTAATCGTTGACGCCGAGTTCGATTGCGCGCGCGCGATGCTTCTCGCCCACGCGCGAGGTGATCATGATGATCGGGATGTCCTTCAGGCGCGTGTCGTTGCGCATGCGCGGCCACTTCGTAGCCGTCCATGCGCGGCATTTCGATGTCGAGCAGCATCACGTCCGGCAGTTCGCTCCTGCAGCACTCGAGCGCCTCGACGCCGTCCTTCGCGGTCACGACTCGCATGCCGTTGCGTTCCAGCAGGCGCTGCGTCACGCGGCGCACCGTGATCGAGTCGTCCACCACCAGCGCGATCACGCGGCTGTCGGCCGGCCCGCGCGGCGCGGCGTCGCCGGGCCGAGCGCGGCGCACCGGACCGCACCAGCGCGCCGACGTCGAGGATCACGCACGAGCGGCCATCGCCCAGGATCGTCGCGCCGGAGATGCCGCGGATCTATGAGATCTGCGGGCCGACCGGCTTGACCACGATCTCGCGGCTGCCGATCAGCTCGTCGGTGACGATCGCGGTCGAATGCTCGCCGGCCCGCACGAGGATCACCGGCACGGCGGTGTCGTGCTCCGGCGACGACGGCGCGCCGCCGACGCAGCCGCCGAGGTGCTGGAAACGGTACTTCTGCCCGCCGTAATCGAAACCTGCGGTTTCCTCCGCAGTCGCGCAGCTCTTCCCGCGCGGCATGCGCACCACGCCGTCGACGGTCGGGAGCGGCAGCGCGAAGAGGTCATCGCCGGTGCGCACGACCAGCGCCTGGGTGATCGCGAGCGTGAACGGCAGCCGCACCGTGAAAGTCGTGCCCTTGCCGCGTCGGACTCCATGTACAGCGAGCCGCCGAGCTTCTTGATCTCGGTGGCGACCACGTCCATGCCGACGCCGCGACCGGCGATCTGCGTGACCATGGTGGCGGTGGAGAATCCGGTCTCGAGGATCAGCTGCAGCACATGGTCGTCCGAAAGTTCCGCTCAGCGCCATCAGCCCGCGTCCAGACCCTTGGCGCGGATTGCGGATCGCATCAGATTCCGGCCGCGACCGTCATCGGCCATCGATCACGACTTCGGAGCCTTCGTGACGCAGCTGCACCACGATGCGGACCGGCCTCCGGCTTGCCGACAGCGCCACGTTCGTCCGGGGTCTCGATGCCGTGCACGACCGCGTTGCGCAGCATATGTTCGAGCGGCGGCAGCATGCGCTCGAGGACGTTGCGGTCCAGTTCACCCTGCGCGCCTTCGATCATCAGTTGCGCCTTCTTGCCGGAATCGCCCGCGGTCTGGCGCATGATGCGCGCAGGCGCGGGGACACGGGATCGAACGGCACCATGCGCGTACGCATCAGGCCGTTCTGCAGTTCCGAACTCACGCGCGACTGCTGCAGCAGCAGGGTTTCGTACTGGCGGGTGTCGTCTCGAGCGTGGTCTGCAGGTTGACGATGTCGGCCGCGGACTCGGACAGCGCGCGCGACAGCTGCTGCAGCGTCGAGAAGCGATCGAGCTGGAGCGGATCGAAATCGTCGCGGCGCGAACCCTGGTCGACGTGGCGATGCAGGATCTGCGCCTCGGTCTCGATCTCGAGCTTGCGCAGCTGGTCCTTCAGTCGCTGCACGACGCGGCCGAGCTCGGCGAGGTTGAAGTCCACCGACGACAGCTGCTGCTCGAGCCGCGCGCGGAAGATGCTGACTTCACCCGCGGCGTTCAGCATGTTGTCGAGGAGCTCGGCGTC